>CAWBOA010000001.1:0-210435 GCA_963790255.1 uncultured Chloroflexia bacterium
TTCGGCTATCCGGCCGACACGGCAATCCAGATCGCGTTCTACAACCCGCCGACCATTGCGGACGTGTTCCCCACGATGACCGACTCGGCTGGCGAGTTTGCCGAGGGGCTCTTCTATTTCACCCCGGACAGCCCCACCGCGGGGTGGGAGGTACGTGCGGCTCCCAGCGGAGGCGGATGCTCCGACGGCGTATACCTGCAAGTCGTTGCGCCCTATCCCTTCAGCGACGTCGACGGATTCGAGAACGAGATCGCCTGGCTGTACCGCGAGGGCATCACGGGTGGCTGCACGGCAACGCGCTTCTGCCCGATGAACTCGGTGACGCGTGAGCAGATGGCAGCCTTCCTCAATCGGGCGCTCGGGCTGCCGCACACGACCACGGACTTCTTCGACGATGACGATGGCACGTCGTTCGAGGGCGACATCAATCGGCTGGCGGCAGCCGGCATCACCGGCGGCTGCGACACGCGCCGATTCTGCCCGGACGCGAACGTCACACGCGAGCAGATGGCCAGCTTCCTCGTGCGCGCGTTCGGCTTGCCACCATCGGCGACGGACTTCTTCACCGACGACAACACGAGCATCCACGAGGGATCGATCAACGCCCTCGCGGCGTCGGGCATCACCGGTGGCTGCGCAACCGGGCGCTTCTGCCCGAGGGCCAACGTGACCCGAGAGCAGATGGCCGCCTTCCTCTACCGCGCGTTCAACTGAACAAGCGCTGGACGAGGCCCGGCGTGGGTGGGTGGGTCTGAGGGTCGGGGGCCTACAAAGTCAAGCTTGGGAGGCCGCCACCCGCCTACCCAGCTTGTGCTCAGTTTGTGGAGGCAGACGACGGGAATCGAACCCGTGTAAACGGTTTTGCAGTCTCCCCGGTGCGTGCGCCGGCATCCGTCTACACGGCCCCCGACCGGAGGAGTTGCGGAGCTTGCGGCTCCTGGCCTCATCCGAATCGGACCGTGATCCGGATATCGCGGTCACCGTTGGCTGGGGTGGCGCGCACGGTGTAGCAACCCGATGGACCGAGCTGCATGGCCACCTCCCAGCTGACCCATCCCGATCCCATCGGCGAGGCATCTTGAGCGTTCGCCGACGTCAGGCGGAGCGTGAATTGAAGCGTGCTCGGCGGCTGACCGCCGTCCATATGCCCGAGGCGGAGCGGCTGTCCCCTATTCGCATCGTTTGCACTGATGAAGAACTCCTCGTCGGAACCGCCGACCCTGAAGAACGCGAGGGTTACCGAACGCGGGCCGGGATTCGTCCCAGCCATCGGTCCGATGACGTACAGCGGCGCCTCCCCCCACGCGGGGACGCCATTGGGGCCGATCGGTTGCGTCTCGCTGACCGCGCACTCGCTCGGAGCGGGAGCAGCCGTCGGAGTCGGTGCAAAGACGGCCAACGACTCGGCGATAGCTTCTGCATCGGCCAACAGACCATCGATTGCCGGCGTGCGCCGCACGGAGATGACGTACTGCGTATCAGCTTCTTCGATGACATACAGGATGAAGATGCCGCGAGTGTCGGTGCCGGGCGGCCCCGCCGTCTCAAAGATCACTCGGACGGCGTCACCGGCAGGCAGATGAACAAGGCTTGACTCGATTCCGCTCGCCCCCGTCCAGACCCGGCTGATCTCTTCGACCTTCTGCGCTTCGAGCTCCTCGAGCGACAAGTCGCTGGATGAGCCGACCAGGATCTCGGCGATCGCGTCATTTCGGCTGAGCGCGGCGTTGCCATCACCGGTCTCCGCCACAATCTCCCACCCGGTCGGCACGACGATCGACCAGCCGCCCGCCACGTTTTCGTGACGGTCTCCAGGACTTGGGCCGGGACTCGGCGGCTCAGCGGCGGCCCGACTGGCGCGTGTGGTGGGAGCGGCGGTCGTCTCGCCGGAGGTGGCGGCGGGTGTCGGGTCCTGGACGGTCCCGCACGCGCACAGGAGCAGCGGGAGCCAGATCAACCCTGGTCGCCGGACAGGTCGTGGCTCGCATGCCATGGGCGTCCCCTCCTACCCTCGTGTTTGCGCGGGCAGCCCGTGGCAAGGTTACCGCTCGTGCGCCAGCTGCCGTTGGCCTAACGATTCGGGCAACGCAACCGTTCATGCTTGGTTCGGGGAACCGAGCCCCCGGTTAGAAAATGGGGATAGCGTGCCCGACTGGATCATTGAAGTTCTGCTGAGGTGTCGGGGAGCTAATGCCCTAAGGACTTAGGGTCGATCCGTATCGGCCGGCGGCACGGGGTCGGGCGGACCGACCGGATGAGCGGCCGGAGGCACTTAGCAGCAAGCCGGCGACATACGCGGCGACAATGAGCGCGCCGCCGAGAACAAGGATCTCCAGCAGCAGGCCGCGCACGATGCGCGCGCCGGCTACGCCCGCGATCGAGCCGAATTCACGCTCAGAGTGTGGAGGCGACGACGGGAATCGAACCCGTGTAAACGGTTTTGCAGACCGCTCCCTGACCACTCGGGCACGTCGCCATCGGTCTCCGGCTGGCTGCCCCGCGAGGATTCGAACCTCGGTTCACGGATCCAAAGTCCGCTGTCCTACCACTAGACGACGGGGCAGTGGCCTCGTCTCACGCTAGCAGGTCGGCTCCGAATCCGTCCCGGCCGGACATGAAAATGGAGCGGAAGACGGGACTCGAACCCGCGACCCTCACCTTGGCAAGGTGATGCTCTACCAACTGAGCCACTTCCGCCCGCTTGTCGCCCGATGATACCGCGTTGCTGGTGCCGAGGGTCAGAATCGAACTGACGACACCCGCCTCTTCAGGGCGGTGCTCTACCAACTGAGCTACCTCGGCGCCGATCGTCGGGCCGTCGGGCGGTCGCAAGGATACCGATGCGTCCGAGGGGTCGCAACTTTCAGATCCGGAGCTCGAGTGCGAGCTACCCGCGGGGCTGGAGCAGCCCCATCTGGCCGGCGACTGCCTCGAGGGCGCGGATGCGCTCGCCGATCGGTGGGTGGGTATCCCACAGCGACTTCGACCGCTCCTCGAAGGACTTGATCGGATTGACGATATAGAGGTGCTGCGTCGCGCGGTTGGCGACCTCGAGCACTTCGGTGTCGTCGCTGATCGTGCGGAGCGCCCGCGCCAGGCCGACCGGGTTGCGGGTGAGGTCGACGGCGGTGACGTCGGCGAGCGACTCGCGGCTGCGGCTGACCGCGGCCTGCACGAGGCGGCCGATGAGCGGGGCCACCACGGCCAGCACGAGCGCCAGAATGAAGATCAGGGCCATCGCTCCCCCACCGCCCCGATCGGAATCGCTGCTGCTCCGACGCCCGCCGCCCCAGTACGTGAAGCGCAGGAACCAGTCGGCGAGCAGGGCGATCGCCCCCACCAGCACGCCCACCAGCAGCGTGAAGCGGATGTCCAGGTTGCCGATGTGGCTCATCTCATGGCCGATGACGCCCTGCAGCTCCTCGCGGTCGAGCTTCTGGAGCAGCCCGGTCGTGACGGCGACGCTGGCGTGCTGCGGATCCCGCCCGGTGGCGAAGGCGTTCGGCGCCGTGTCGTCGATGACCCACACCCGCGGCCGGGGCAGGCCGCCCGCGAGCCGCATCTCCTCGACGACGTTGAGCAGCTGACGGTACTGATCCGGCGGCTGACGGAGGTCGATCTCTCGCGCACCACTCGTCGCCATCACGAGGGCGTCGCCGGCGAAGTACGAGCCGACGCTCATGACGCTGGCGAGGACGACCGCCATGACCACCCCGCCCCATCCGAAGCCAGTGGCATAGCCGATCGCGCCGCCAAGCACGCCGAGCACGACGACGACGACCGCGACGAGGAGCCAGCTCCTGCGCCGGTTGCGATCGATCTCGCGGTAGAAGGTGGTCGGCGCCGGGCGCGCCTCGGCGCTCATCGGCCTTCGATCAGGTCGTGCGCAGGTTCACCTCGGGCACGGCGGCATCCGACTCGGCGATCTGGAAGTAGTCGCGCTCGCGGAAGCCGAACATGCCGGCGATGAGCACATTCGGGAAGGTCTGGATCGAGGTGTTGAACTCCCGGACCGTGCCGTTGTAGTGCTGGCGGCTGAATCCGATCTGGTTCTCGGTCGTCGTCAGCTCCTCCTGGAGCTGCATGACGTTCTCGTTGGCCTTGAGGTCCGGATAGTTCTCCACGAGGGCGAACAGCTGCCGGAGTGCGCCGGTAAGGAAGTTCTCGGCCTGCGCCGCCTGTCCCGCATTGGCCGGACCGCCCGCCTGCGCGGTGACCGCGGCCGATCGGGCCTCGATGACCTTCGTCAGGGTCTCCTGCTCGAAGTCCATGTAGCCCTTGACGGCGTTGACGAGGTTCGGGATCAGGTCGTGTCGCCGCTTCAGCTGGACGCTGATCTGGTTCCACGCCTCGTCGACCATGTTCCGCAGCCGGACGAGGCCGTTGTAGGTAAAGATCAGGAACAGGACGATGACCGCGACCGCGATCAGCAGGATGATCAGCCAGAGTGGCATTCGGGGTGCTCCTCGCGCTCGGGTTGGGTGGACGCGAGCATCGTAGCAGCGGTGCTGGTGGGCGGTGAGGGGCTCGAACCCCCGACCTCCTCGGTGTAAGCGAGGCGCTCTGACCAGCTGAGCTAACCGCCCGCGCGGCATGGTAGCCGATCATTCTCGAGCTGCTGAGCATGGCGCGTCGACGACCTATCGCCGAGAAGTGTCGGGAGGCCGGATCCGCGTGCGGTGGCGCCGATGCATCGGCATGCGGGTGACGGCAGACGTGCGCCGGCGCGCGCGTCCCGACGTGGGGGTGCCGATAGATCGGCACATCGCAGGGCCGGATTGGGGTCCCGACGACATTCGGCGACGTATCGGCACGGCATGCCGAGGCAGCGAGCCGAAGCGACCCGAGTCGCCTGCGCAACGGGACGCCGCTCGCGGGAGGCGAGCGGCGCATCGGTAGAACGAGGTGAATTGGTGCCCAGGCCGGGACTTGAACCCGGATGGGTTTCCCCATACGCCCCTCAAACGTACGCGTATACCAATTCCGCCACCTGGGCAATCGAGGGTTGGTACCGAGGGAGGGACTTGAACCCACACGACCTTGCGGTCACATGGTCCTGAACCATGCGCGTCTGCCTATTCCGCCACCTCGGCACGCACGCACCCGGAGCGTCTCCGAGTGCGTCGATCGATGATAGCACGGCCCCCTGGCAGGGCCGCCCCCCGCAAACGTCAGGCCGTCTGCGGCAGAAGGTTGAGCAGGCTGAAGGCGGCGAAGAGAACGGCGAGGACGATGGTCAGACGGAAGAGCGTCCGCTCGATGCCGCGCCGGCTGCGATAGGCGGTCACTTCCCCACCGAACGCGCCGCCGAGCCCGGTCCCGCGCTGCTGCAGCAGGATCGAGGCGATGAGCGCGATGGCGAGGATCATCTGTGCGATGAGAAGGGGGGTCTGCATGGCCGCGAAGTCTAGCATCCGGGCCGATGAGGCGCCCTTCAGGCGCCCTCGATGAGGCTGGTGCCGGTCATCTCCGGGCCGGGCGCGATTCCCAGCAGGTCGCACAGGGTCGGCGCAACGTCGGCCAGCTCGCCGTCGCGCAGCCGGGCGCCGTCATGTGCCTCGCTGACGAGGACGATCGGCACCGGCGAGGTCGTGTGCTTCGTCTGCGGCTGGCCCTCGGCGTCACGCATCTCCTCGATGTTGCCGTGGTCCGCCGTGATCACGAGCGGCGTCCGGGTTCCGAGCGCCGCGCGGGTGAGCCGGCCGAGGCAAGCGTCGATGAACTCGGCGGCCTCGACCGACGCCCGCCACACGCCGGTGTGGCCGACCATGTCGGGGTTCGCGTAGTTCGCGACGATGAAGTCGTGCCCGGCGCGGTCGAGCGCCTCGACGAGCCGATCGGTGATCGGTCCGGCGCTCATCTCCGGTGCGAGGTCGTAGGTCGGCACCGCCCGGTTCGAGGGCACCAGGATGCGCTCCTCGCCCGGGAAGGGATCCTCGATGCCGCCGTTGAAGAAGTACGTCACGTGCGCGTACTTCTCCGTCTCGGCGACGTGAAGCTGGCGCATCCCGCGCCGAGCGAGAACCGCGGCGAGCGAGTCGATCACCACCGGGGGAAAGGCGACGCGCACCGGAAGCTCGGCGGGATCCTGGTACTGCGTCAGCGTCGTCACATCCACCGGCCCGGGATCGCCCTCGCGCTCGAAGCCGATGAAGTCTGAGAGCGCCAGCGCATGGGTCAGCTGTCGGGCCCGGTCGGCGCGGAAGTTCAAGTGGACCACGGCGTCGCCCGGGCCGATCGGCACGGCCCCGTCCAGCACGGTTGGCTGGATGAACTCGTCGGACTCGCCGCGGGCGTACGCCGATGCGATCGCATCGGTGGCGGTGGCGGCAGTCAGTCCCCGCCCGTGGACGACGGCCTCGTATGCCCGCTGGGTTCGCTCCCAGCGCTGGTCGCGGTCCATCGCGTAGTAGCGCCCGCTGACCGAGGCGATCCGTGCGCGATCGCCGAAGCGCGCCTCGAGCGCCGGCACGAACGCATCGGCCGAGCGCGGGGGCGTATCGCGTCCATCGGTGAAGGCATGGAAGGCAACGCGGTCGCCACCGAGCCCGCGGCGGTTCGCGAGCTCGACCGTGGCGACGATGTGCTCGTCGACGGCATGGACCCCACCGGGGCCAACGAGCCCAAGCAGGTGGAGCCGGCTCCCGCGCGCCACAACCTCGTCGCAGCACGCTCTGGAGCGCCCCGTTCTCGAAGAACGAGCCGTCGGCGATCGCCGCGCTGATGCGGGGCAGGTCCTGGAGGACGCGAAAGCCCGCGCCGAGGTTCAGGTGACCGACCTCGCTGTTCCCCATCTGGCCTGCCGGGAGCCCGACGGCCTCACCCGATGCGGCCAGCCGGGCGTGCGGCCACTCCGCCAGGAGCCGGTTCCAGTTCCACATCGAAGCCGAGAGGAGCGCGTTGCGGGCCGGGTCGTCGTTCAGGCCGAACCCGTCGAGGACGACGAGGCAGACGGTCACGCGGCCGCGTCGGCGGCCTGGAGGATCGCCGCGAAGACGTCCGCCTTGAGCGAGGCGCCGCCGACGAGCGCTCCGTCGATGTCCGGCTGCGCGAAGAACTCGGCGGCGTTCGCGTCGGTGACGCTGCCGCCGTACTGGATCGGGACCTCGTTGGCGCCGTCTGGATCGGCCTCGCGCAGGATGCTCCGGATCTGCTCCGCGACCGCCTGGGCGTCCGCGCCGGACGCGGCGTCGCCGGTGCCGATGGCCCACACCGGCTCGTAGGCGATGACGAGGCCGGTGCCGCCGATGCGGTCCAGGCCGCCGACAGCCGCGCGAACCTGGCGGTGGATAACCGCCTCGGTCGTGCCCGCGCGACGCTCCTCGGCCCGCTCGCCGACGGCCGCGATCGGGCGCAGGCCATGCGCCACCGCGCTGGCCACCTTGCGGCCGACCGCCTCATCGGTCTCGCCGTCGTACTGGCGCCGCTCGGAGTGGCCGAGGATCACGAACGTCGCGAGCCCGTCCAGCATGAGCGGGCTCGTCTCGCCGGTGAAGGCGCCGCGCTCGTCGAAGTGCATGGTCTGCGCCCCGACGTGAAGGTTCGGCACGGCCTCGGCGACCCGCGGCAGCCAGATCGTCGGGGGGCAGATGACCGTCGTGACCCCGGGCGACTCGATGGCGACCAGCTCGATCGCCTCGGCGAGCGCCAACGCCTCGTCGAGCGTTGGTGGGTTCATCTTCCAGTTGCCCGCGACCACCGGTCGACGCATCACTCCTCCACGTCCTCGGCCAGCTCAACCAGGCGCCGGAGCCGATGGTTCACCGCCGAGCGGCTGACTCCCAGCACGGAGGCAAGCGTATCGAGGTCGGCGTCGGGCATGCGGCGCCGAATCGCGGCGGTCTCACGAAGCGTCGCTGTCTGCGACGCCAGGCGCCCCTCGCCGTCGAGCCGGGCAATCGCGGCGAGCTGCCGATCCGCCGCGCGGACGGTGCGACCGAGGTTCGCGCCCTCGGCGTTCACGAGCCGGTTGAGCCGGGCGTGGACGTCACGCCCGACCCGGTGGCTCTCGAGCTCGATGACGCCCCGATTGGCGCCGATGATGCGCAGCAGCGCCGCGATCTCCTCCTGGCCCTTGAGGTAGACGACCTGCCGGCCCCGCCGCTCCGAGCGCAGCGCGCGGACGTCGAGCGAGGCGAGCGAGCGCTGCAGCTCGGCGGCCGCCGCGCGATCGGACAGGACGAACTCGACGTGAGATCCCGATGCGCTGAACGACACGGATCCGCGGCCGAGGACCACGCCGCGCAGGAACGCGCGGCGGTCGCACGAGGGCGCGTCGTCCCACGACCAGCGACCGAGCGCCGCGCGGTCGATCTCGACGACGAGATGGTGGCGCCCACCGGGACGCGCCCGATCGGGGGCGGTCGGTCGAGGGGGTTGCACGCCAACCCCGAGCGACGTGGCGAGGTGGACCGCGGTCCGGGCGATGGCGTGGTCGAGGGTCCGCACGCCGGCCCCGCCCGAGCCGTGAAGCAGCCCGATGAGCTCCGCGCGCCGATCGCAGTCGCGGGCCGGCCGGATGCGGGCAAGCTCCCCCTTCACCTCGCCGGCGACGAGCACGGCGCCGCTCAGGACGCGTGCGCCGTCGGCCGGCTCACGCGGCGCTGCCGCGGGCGGTCGATGCGGTCCTCCTGCTGGAGCCGCATGAGGGCCGCGGCCAGCTTGGCCGGATCGTGTCGATGAGCGTTGTGCGGGTCGATGACGTCCTCCTCCACGATCACCACCGGCAGCTCTTCGAGCTGGCGCTCATCCACTTCGACCGGGTGGGCGCGCCATCCCTCGGGGGCCCGCGCATCGCTGTTGCGATTGACGATGACGCAGTCGATGAGGTCGTCGCCGATGTGCTCGAACAGGGCCCGCAGGTGTCCGGCGGCGGTGAGGTTCTCGGTCTCGCCCGGCTGGGTCGCCACGTTGCAGACGTACACCTTGAGGCCCGGTGCCGCGGCAAGCGCGTCGCGGACGTCCGTGATGAGCAGGTTCGGCAGGATGCTGCTGAAGAGGCTGCCCGGGCCGATGACGATCATCTCCGCTTCGAGGATGCGCTCGAGCGCCTCGCCGGTGGCGCGCACGTCCTCGGGCTCGATGAAGACCCGCTCGATCGGCTCATCGGCATTGGCGATGGCGACCTGACCGTGCAGCTGGCGTCCGGAGGCGAGCTGCGCCGACAGGTTGAGCGGAACGCTCGTGGCCGGGAGCACCTGGCCGCGGACGGCGAGGACGCGGTTCGACTCGCGCACTGCCTCCTCGAAGTCACCGGTGACCGCGGTCATGGCGGCGATGAAGAGGTTGCCGAAGGCGTGGTTGTCGAGGCCGGACCCGGCTGGGAAGCGGTATTGCATGAGCTGCGTCATGAGCGGCTCGGCGTCCGCCAGCGCGGCGATGCAGTTTCGGATGTCCCCCGGCGGCACGATCCCGAGCTGCTGCCGGAGCTGGCCACTGCTGCCACCGTCATCGGCGACCGCCACGACGGCGGTGATATTTCCGCTGTAGCCCTTCAGCCCGCGCAGGAGGGTCGAGAGGCCGGTGCCGCCGCCGATGGCGACGATCCGCGGTCCGCGGGCGAGGTAGCGCTTGGTGTAGAGGACCTCCATGACGCTGTCGCCGCGACGGACGAACGGCGACACGACGGATCGCATGAGCCCCCACATCCCGAGGCCGGTGAGGAGGATGCCGAGCAGCGCCACGAGCGCGGCGCGAACCTCGGGCTCCAGCCAGGCTCCGGTGACCCAGTAGACGAGCGGGATCGTGTCAGCCTGCGTGGCGCCGGTACAGGTCGCGGACGAAGATCGCCGCGCCGAGGCCGATGATGACGATGCCGACGAGCAGGAGCGCGAGCCAGCGCTTGAGGTGCATGCCCGGGTACAGCCATCGCGGGATGCGCCATGTGGTCATCGCTCGAGCTCCCGGTGGAAGACGGTGACCGATGCGTCCGGCAGCTTCGCCAGTCGCCGGGCCAGCTCCTCGGCCAGGGCGATCGATCGGTGGTAGCCGCCCGTGCAGCCGAGCGCGACGCGGAGCTGCTCCTTGCCCTCGGCCCGATAGGCCGGGATGGTGAGCTCGAGCAGCTCGGTGACGAGCTCGAGGAATCGGTTCGCCGTCGGCTGGCCGAGGACGAAGTCGCGCACCTTCGACTCGAGGCCGGAGAGCGGCTTCAGGTCCGGATTCCAGTACGGGTTCGTGAGGAAGCGCACGTCGAACACGAGGTCGGCCTCGAGCGGGATGCCGTACTTGAAGCCGAAGGTGACGATGTCGATGCGCAGCTCGTCCTCGGCCGTGTCGCGCGGCACGAGCGCGAAGAGACGGTCCTTGAGCTGGCCGATCGACAGCCCGGTGGTGTCGACGACGTGATCCGCCAGCTCGCGGGTGCGGGCCAGCCGCCGTCGTTCCTCCGCGATGCTCGCCTGCACGCCGCTGCGAGTCGCCTGGAGCGGATGCCGATGCCGTGTCTCGCTGAAGCGGCTCACCAGCGTCGCGTCGCTGGCCTCGAGATAGACCAGCTCGAGGGCTCCGCCCTCGGCCTCGAGCGCCGCGGCCGCCCGCTGGATCGCGGGCGCCGGGTCGCCGACGCGGATGTCGAGCACGAGCGCGGCACGGCGGAACCGATCGGGCTGCTCGCGGCGAAGCGCGAGGAAGTCGTCGAGCAGCGCCGACGGCAGGTTGTCGACGACCGAGTAGCCGAGGTCCTCGTACAGCTTGCTGGCCTGGCTCTTGCCCGCGCCGGAGAGGCCGCTGATCACGAGAAGGTGGTCAGCCGTATCCACACGGGCGGAGTCCTCGCCCGCCTCGCCACTCGCCGGCTCGTCGGGATCGGTGTCGATCGGTCTCGGGCGCGCCACGCTCCCTCCTTGCTCAACGCGGACCCGAGTATAGCCGCGGATCAGGCCTCCTCAGCCGCATCGGCCAGGCCCGCGCCGAGCGCGCGGACCGTGCTCGCCACGCTGGCCCTGAGCGCGTCGAGGTCGTAGCCGCCCTCGAGCGTGAGCGCCACGCCGCGGAGGCCCAGCCGCGCAACCGTCAGCGCCCAGCGCGCGCGCCACCTCGCCGTATCCCGCCTCCGTCACGGTGAGCCCGGCCAGCGGGTCGTCGCGGTGGGCGTCGTAGCCGGCCGAGACGAGCACGGCATCGGGCCGGAAGGCCGCCGATGGCCGGGAGGAGGTCGTCGCGCCATGCCTCGACGAAGGCCGGGTCGCCCTCCCCCGCCTCCAGGGGCCGATTCTGCTTGGTCCCCTCCGCGGCGCCGCGGCCGCGCTCCGCCGGCCCGCCGGTGCCGGGATAGAACGGCGCCTGGTGCGTGGATCCGTACCAGACGTCGGGGTCCGCGTCGAAGATGCGCTGCGTGCCGTCGCCGTGATGCACGTCCCAGTCGACGATGGCGATCCGCGCGGCAGCGCCCGTCTCGCGCAGCCCGGCGACCGCCAGCGCAACGTTGTTGAGGAGGCAGAAGCCGCTGCCCCGGTCGGCCGTGGCGTGGTGGCCCGGGCGGACGCACGACGGCGAAGGCGACCGTCGCCTCGCCGCCCGCGACGGCACGGGCAGCCTCGATCGTGGCCCCGGCAGCGAGGAGCGCGGCGTGCATCGATCCCGGCACGAGGTACGTGTCGCCGTCCAGCCACCCGCCGCCGCCGAGCTCCGCCTCGCGCAGGAGCTCAACGTACGCCGCGTCGTGGATCCGCGCGAGGTCCGCATCGGCGGCCGGCTCTGGCGCTCGCTCGATCAGGTCGGTCCCGGCCGCGTCGCGCACGCCATCGGCCGCCGCCTCGCGTCGGTCCGGGCGCTCCGGGTGGCCGGGCACGGACGTGGGCGTCCATCCCGGCATCGGTCAGGAGGAGGACGCTCACGGGCGGATGGCGCGCATCACCTGGAGGGTGGCCTCGAAGAGGCCGTACATCACGAGCGACAGCACGGCCGAGCTGATCGGGTCGCCGCCTGGGGTGGCGACGATCGCGAAGAGCACGATGATCAGGACCGCCCAGCGCCGACGCGCCGAGACGAAGCGGTAGTTGAGGATGCCGACGCGCGCCAGGATGAGCAGCAGGACCGGGAACTGGAACGCGAGCCCGAAGGCCAGCATGATCGTCGAGGACGAAGCTGACGTACTCCGAGAGGCGCAGCTCGTGGCGTCGACGCCCGGCAGGGTGAGTGACAGGAGGAAGTCGAGCGCGTACGGGATGATCGCGTAGCCGATCGCGATCCCGAACGCGAAGAGCACGATCCCCACGATCAGCATCGGCCAGATGAGGCGCCGCTCGCGCGTGGTGAGCCCGGGCGTCACGAAGCGCCAGATCTGGTACAGGATGACGGGCACCGATAGCGCGATGCCGACGTATAGCGCGATGCGCAGGCGAACCGCCAGGGACTCGCCGATGGTCAGCTGGATGAGCTCATCCTGGCCGTCCGGGAGCGGCGCCCGCAGCAGCTCGACGATCGGCTCGGAGAGGAAGAAGCCGAGGACGCCGGCCACGGCGACCGCCACGGCGATGACGATGATCCGGCTGCGCAGCTCCTCGAGGTGCTCGAGGAGGCTCATCGTGGCGTCGTTGGTCATCGGCTGCGGGGCATCAACGTCACGCAGTCGCCGGCGCGCGCCGAGCGCCAGATCAGTGGGCGCGGTCCGAGCCGTCGCCCGACGGGGGCTCTTCGGCGGTCGAGCGCTTCGACTCGCCGCGCACCGAGTCCTCGAGGTCGCTGGATGCCTTGCGGAACTCGCGGATCCCCTTCCCGACCGCGTTGCCAATGTCAGGCAGCTTGCCGGGGCCGAAGATGATCAGGACGATCACCAGCAGCAGGATGAGCTCCATCGGTCCGGGGATCGGCATCTGGCTCACGAACCTCCGTGGTTGACCGTGTGAGCGGGGCTGGCTCGCCGAGTGTAGCACCGCCTCTCGCAGGCGGCCGGCGGAGCGACCTGGCGGCTTCGGCCGCCGCGTCGCGCCAGTCCGGGCCTCGGGAGGCGCCCGCGATCCCGCGCGAGACGGCCACGAGACCAGGCGCCCATTCGCCGTCGCGCGTCCCGGGCGGCGGCGTCGAGGTCGCCTCCCTGCGCGCCGACGCCGGGCACGAGGAAAGCCGGGGCCCGGGCACGCGCCGCGCGGACCGCGGCGAGCTCCTCCGGCACGGTCGCGCCAACGACGAGGCCGACCCGGCCGTCGGCCAGCGATCTGCCGCCCAGCGCGCCACGTGGAGGTGCACCGGCTCGCCGTCGGCCTCGAGCCCCTGCACCCGCGGCGCCGATGGGTTGCTGGTTCGCACCAGCAGGTAGACGAGCCGGTCGCCGGTCGCCAGGAACGGCTCGATGGCGTCCTCGCCGAGGTACGGCGAGAGCGTGACGGCGTCGGCGTCGAGATGGCCGAATGAGGCCCGGCGGCGTAGCGCTCCGCGGTCGAGCCGATGTCGCCGCGCTTCGCGTCGAGGATGCACAGCGACATCGCGCGGCACGTCGCGACGGACCCGCTCGAGCGCCGCCCAGCCGGCCGACGCCGAAGGCCTCGAAGAAGGCGACGTTGATCTTGACGGCCACGACCTGCTCGGCGACCGCCTCGAGAGCGCCGCGGGCGAAGGCCTCGATGCCGGCGACGTCGGGCGGCAGCTCCTCGGGCAGCTGGTCGGGGTGCGGGTCGATGCCGAGGCACAGCGGGCGCCCACGGCGTCCCGCGTCGAGCGCGGAGCCGATGGAGCGCGGTCGCGGTCATCCGGCGCGGGCCAGCATCGGCGCCGGCATGCGCCGGCGCCGAGCAGGGGGCTGGCGGCGGTGTGGGCGTAGTCGAGGACGCGCAGCCGCAGCCGCGCCATGCCGCCGAACGTCGTCGCGCTCCAGCGTGCCGACGAGGTCGACCGGCGTCCCCGGTTCGGGGAGCGACGCGCTCCGGCATCCATCCCGAAGCGATGGCGTCGAAGGTCTCGAGCCCGCGCAGCATGCGGAACGAGAGGTGCTGCTCGCCGGCGCCGACGCGGCGGGCCTCGCCGACGCCGCATGCCCGTGACGGCGAGCACCGGCTCCAGGTGCCCCGGGCCGTACGGCGCGAGGCGGCCGAGCTCGTCCGCCAGCGCCCAGTCGAGGTAGCGGGCCGGCAGCACGAGGTCGACGAGCTGGCGGCCGGGCCGCTGGACCTCGGCCAGGACGCCTGATCCGCCGGAAGCGGCCGCGGCAGGCCCGCGAACGCGGTCGACGAATGCCTGCCACGGCAGAGGGCAGCAGGCTGAAGCCACCGGCCGCGGCGTGGCCGCCGCGCTTGGTCAGGTGGGCCGCGCAGGCCTCGAGGGCCGCGGCCACGTGGAAGTCGACCGGCGCGCGCACGGAGCCACGAACCTCATCGCCCACGAGCGCGACGGCGGCCACCGGGTCGAGCAAGGTCATCGGCAAGGCGGCCGGCGACGAGGCCGAGCAGGCCCGGCGCCCAGGCGTCGTCGCGGATGAGCGAGCGGGGCATCGCCGGGACTCGCGTCGGCGAGCGGCCGCGCCGCGAGCGATCGGCCGCCTTCGTCATCTCGCGCCGCCGCTCGTGCACCAGCTCGAGCTCGGTCCGCCATCGCCTCGGCGCGAACCGGGTCGTCCTCGAGCAGCAGCGACATGGCGAGCTCCGCATCGGCGATCCTGCCGGCCGCGTTGATGCGCGGCACGACGCCGAAGGCGAGGTCGCGGGCGGTCGGCTGTCCGGGCGACTCGCAGCGCGAGCCAGCAGCGCGCGAAGGCCGGCGTGCGGGGTCGCGGCCAGCTCGTCGAGGCCCAGCCGGACGATGGCGCGGCTCTCGCCGGTCATCGGGCGCGATGTCGGCGACCGTGCCGATGGCGGCAACCGCCGCCAGGCCGTCGGTCGGGCACGCCGTGGCGGCCGAGGAGCGCCGCCGGCCAGCTTGTAGGACAGCCCGGCGCCGGTGAGGTCGGCGATCCGGGTAGGCGCAGTCGGGCCGATGCGGGTCCACCACCGCGACCGCGCGCGGCAGGATCGCGGGCGGAAGGTGATGGTCGGTGATGACGACGTCGACGCCGAGCGCGCGCGCGAACTCGACCTCCGCGGCGTTGCTCACGCCGCAGTCGCAGGTGATGACGAGCCGGACGCCGCTCGGCGGCGAGCTGCGCGAGGCCGGGCTCCGAGAGGCCGTAGCCCTCCGCCAGGCGCGACGGGACGTAGCGCAGCGGGTCCGCCCCGAGCCGCCGCAGCGCGTCGACCCACACCACGATGGCGGTCATGCCGTCCGCGTCGTAGTCGCCCCAGATGGCGATCCGCTCCCCGGCGGCGAGCGCCGCGTCGATCCGATCGAGCGCCCGATCCGCATCGGCCATGCGCGACAGGTCGTGGAGGGCGCCGGCGCCGGCCTGGAGGAATCGCCTGGAGCCCGACGTCGTCGCGGAAGCCGCGGCGGGCCAGCAGGGTGGCGACCGGACGGCCGAAGCCGGTGAAGACGGGCGGCTCCGTCACGGGGTCCGGGAGCAGCCATTCCAGGCGCGGAGCGATCACTCCGCCATGGTAGTCGCGGCCGATCGCCGGCCGCTTACCGTTCCGTTATCGGGTCAGCGCGATGCGCCGCGAGCCGGGCGTGCGGCCCTCGCGCGACTTGCGCCGGCGTCCCACTCGTTCCACGCGACCAGGATCTGGCTGGCGTTGAAGATCGAGGAGTAGGTGCCGCTGACCACGCCGAGCAGCAGCGCGAGCGTGAACGTCCGGATCGTCGGCGGGCCGAGCAGCAGCAGGGCGCCGAGCGTCACCACCACGGTCAGCGAGGTGATGATCGAGCGCGCCGCGGTCTGCAGGATCGAGTGGTTGACGATGTGGCCGAACGACTCGCCGGCGTGCCGGACCCGGTTCTCGCGGATGCGGTCGAAGACGACGATCGTGTCGTGGACGCTGAAGCCGATGATCGTCAGCAGCGCGGTCACGAACAGCGCGTCGAACTCGAGGTTGAAGAAGTAGCCGAGGATCGCGAACGTGCCGACGACCAGGATGACGTCGTGCAGCAGCGCGATGATCGCGGCCGTCCCGAATCGGAAGCCGAACCGCATCCACAGGTAGGCGAGGATGAACAGCTCGCCGATGATGATCAGGATCGCCGAGCTCCGGATGAGGTCCGCGCCGATGATCGGCCCGACGGTCCGCACGCTGCCGCGGCTCGCCGGCGCCGAACTGGTCCTCGAGAGTCGTCCTCGAGCGTCGGCGAACTCGGTCCCCTCGAGCGATCGGCGCGGGGGTGACGGCTCGGCCGACGGGGTCGCTGACGCGCTCGGGCTGACGGCCTCAGATGCCGATGCCGCGGCCGATGGTGATGGCGCGGCGGACGCGGATGGCCGACGAAGCCGACGGCTCGGCGGACGCCCGACGCCGCAGCGGAGGCGGATGGCTCAGCCGACGCCGACGGCTCGGCCGATCCGGAGGCGCGCCGGGCTGCCGCTGGGTTCGGCGAGCCCGTGGGTCGGCGTCGGCGGCAGGACGAGGTCGATCGGCTCCGTGCGGATCCGGAGGAACCCGTTCGGAAGCTCGGTGACGACGACGTCCTCGTAGCCGAGCTCGCGAGCGTCGCGATCATCTCGGCGGCGGTCGGCTCATCGGCGTAGCGGACCTCCCACTCGGTGCCGCCGGTGAAGTCGATCGACGGCTTCAGCCCGCCGAGGAAGATGAAGATGAGGCCGGGGATGGTCAGGAGCGCGCTGATCGCGAACCACAGGTTGCGCTTGCCGACGATGTCGTACATGGCCTAGCGCTCCACGTGGTAGAGCTCGAGGCGGCGGCCCCAGCTCGTTCGGGTGACGTAGCGGAGCATCGTGCGGGTGACGGTGACCGCGCTGAACATGCTGACCAGCACGCCGATGATGAGGACGAGGGCGAAGCCACGAACGACGGTCGTGCCCTGCCAGTACAGCCAGCCGGCGACGAGGAGCGAGCTCACGTTCGAGTCGAGGATGCTCGACCAGGCGCGGTTGAAGCCGGCCTCGATCGCCGGGCCGAGCGTCTTGCCGGCCCGGATCTCCTCCTTCATGCGCTCGAAGATGAGGATGTTGGCGTCGACCGCCATGCCGATGCTGAGGATGAAGGCCGCCACGCCTGCCAGGGTCAGCGTCACGCCGATGATGCGGAAGACCGCATACACGACGAGCGTGTAGAAGATCAGGGCGATCGCCGCCAGCACGCCCGGCAGCCGGTAGTAGGCGACCATGAACATGAGGACGAGCAGGAGGCCGATGCCACCCGCGACGAGGGCCTGGACGAGGAAGTCCGCGCCGAGCGTCGGGTCGACGGTCGTCGAAGCCGGCCTCCTCGAGCGAGATCGGCAGCGCGCCGAAGCGCAGGGTGTTGTACAGGCTCGTCCGCTCGATCTCGTTCGTCGGGGTGGCGACGCCGACGGTGATGATCGTCTGGCCGCCGCAGATCGGCTGATTGATGGTTGGCGTGGTGATCACCTCGCCGTCAAGCGCGATCGGTCCCGGCCGGTTGACGTTCGCCGTCGTGAAGCTGCACCAGATGTCCGAGCCGCGCTCGCTGAGGCTGAACTGCACGCCGATCTGGTTTCCGTCGGCGGCGGGCGCCACGCTGTTCGGGTCGATCTCGCCGCCGTTGAACAGCTCGCGGACCGCGCCCGAATCGAGGAGCTCGTTGATGTTCTGCCCGTCCGTCAGCGTCTGCGCGCCCGGGTCGACGAACTGGAGCTGCCCGGTCGAGCCGACGAGTGCGCGGACCTGGGCCTGATCGGCCTCGCTGACGCCCGGAACCTCGACGACGATCCGCCGCGATCCGTCGCCCGCGGTCTCCGTCCGAACCTGCGGCTCGCTCACACCGATGCCGGCGACGCGGCGCTCAATGATGTTCCGTGCCGTCTCGATCTGCTCGCTGGTGACCTCGGTGTCGTCGGCGCTGAGCGCCTCGAGCGTCACTCGCACCCCGCCCTTCAGGTCGAGCCCGAGGACGGTGCGGAACTCGGCCCCACCCACGTTCGGCGGGCAGCCACGTGAGGCCGAGCGTCGTGCGCGGCAGGTCGATGAAGATCGCCACCAGGGCGATCACCCCGATGACCCACGGGGCGATGCGACGCCAGGTCATGCTGTGGCCGTACGGTCCTCGTCGATGCGGGATGTCGTGCCGGCGCGAGGCGCCCGGGACACGAAACACGCCGCTTCTCTAGCGGCGGGCCGCGCCAGTATAGCGGCACAAGCCGGCTGGCTCAGGGAGCCGCTGGGTCCTCGACCGGGGTCCCGTCGCGATGACCCATGATGTACACCTGCGGCACGCCGTCCGGACCAATGAGGATCACATGCCGGTCGTAGTCCGGAATGTTGAACCCGGCAGGTCCGCGAGCAGGCCCGAACGCGCCATCTAGGTAGCAGACAACCACCGGAGCGTTCGGATCAAGCTCGCGCCGAATCGGCGGATCGACAACTGAATTCCGTTCTTGCCATGTGGCGATTTGCTCCGCCGTGACGAGGAAGGCGCCGGCGACCGACGTAGCCCCCTCATAGTCGCTCGCAGCGTCGACGCAGTCATTGGCCGCAGATCGCTCGACAGGTTCAGGCTGGACGCATGACGCCGCCACCGTCGCCACGGCCAGCACCGCCGCCACAAAGACAACCGCGGCAGATCTGATTCTCGTCAACGCACGTGGATTCACGGCCGAAATTCTCTCGCGCCAATGCGTGTGTGGCTACGCCAGCATGCCCTCGCGGGCCAGGAACGCCTTGAGTCGCTCGGCGAGATCGAGGCTGATGCTCGGCACAGCGGCGATCTCTTCCGCCGATGCCTCCTTGATGCGCCGGACGGACCCGAACCGCTTGAGGAGCGCCTTCTTGCGCCCCGGACCGATGCCGGGCACGTCGTCGAGCTCACTGCGCAGCGCGCGCTTGCCGCGCACGTCGCGGTGGTACGTGATCGCGAAGCGATGCGCCTCGTCGCGGATGCGCTGGACGAGGTAGAGCGCCTGTGACCGTCTCGGGAGGACGACCGGGGCGGCCCGATCGGGGAGGTGGAGCTCCTCAAACCGCTTCGCGAGTCCCGTGAGCGGCACGTCGGTGATGCCGAGCTCCGTCAGCGCCCCCACCGCCGCTGACAGCTGCCCCTTTCCCCCGTCGACGATGACGAGGTCCGGCACCGCCCAGCCCGTCTCGCGGCGCCGGCGCGGCTCTCCCCCGTCGATCGGCCCGGCGTTCGGATCGAGGTCGAGCGGCTCGTCGTCGTCCCCGTCGCCCTCGGGCGCCTCGTCCGCGCCGACGGCCGCGAGTGACAGCGCCCCGGTCTGGGTCCGCAGCTTGGCCACGCGGCTGAATCGGCGTCGCAGCACCTCGGCCATCATCCGGAAGTCGTCCGGGGTGTCACCCGACCGGATCCGGAAGCGCCGGTATTCCTTCGGCTCAGGCTTGCCGTCGATGAACACCACCATGCTCCCGACCGCGGCGGTGCCCTGGATATTGCTCATGTCGTAGCACTCGATGCGCTCCGGCACGCGCGTCAGCTCGAGTGCCGAGGCGAGCTCGGTCAGTGCCTCGTCGCGCTTCGCCGTGTCGGCCATCCACTCGGCGCGCTCACGCTCGAGGGCCTCCACCGCGTTCTGCGTTGCCAGCGCCACCAGCCGCACCTTCTCGCCGCGCTCGGGGACGGTCACCGTGACGCGCACGCCGCGCCGATCGGCCAGCGTCGCGGCGAGGTGCTCGGCATCGGCGGGCATGAGCGGCGTCAGGAGGCCGCGCGGGACCGCATCGGTGCTGGCGTAGTACTGCTGCAGGAAGGAGCCGAGCGTCTCGTCATCGGGAACGTCGCGGGCGCCCTCGACGATGAAGTGCTCGCGACCGATGAGCTTGCCGTTGCGGACCTGCATGACCTGGAAGCAGGCATTGTCCTCGGTGCGCGCCATGCCGACGACGTCGTACTCGGCGCGGCTGAAGGCCGCCATCTTCTGCGCCTCCATCGTCCGCTCGACGGCGCGCAGCTTGTCGCGGGAGGTCGCGGCCTGCTCGTAACGCAGCGCCTCGCTGTGATCCGCCATCTCATGCTTCAGCTGGGCCGCGATCGGCTCCTGGCGGCCGTCGAGGAAGTCGACGATCTGGCCGATCGTCTCGCGGTACGGCGCCCTCTCGACCGCCTGGATGCACGGGCCCTGGCATCGGTTGATGAAGTACAGCAGGCAGGGCCGCTCGAGCACCCGCTTCCCCTCCGGGATGTCGAGGTTGCAGGTGCGGAACGGGAAGATCTTGCGCAGCAGCTTGAGGGTCTCGTCCACGCTGGAGGCCGATGCGTACGGGCCGAAGTAGCGGCTCCCGTCGCGGACGAGCCGCCGCGTCCGGACGATGCGCGGGAAGTCCTCACCGAGCGTGATCTTCACGAACGGGTAGCTCTTGTCGTCGCGGAGCCGGATGTTGAAGCGCGGCCGATGCTCCTTGATGAGGTTCGACTCGAGGAGGTAGGCCTCGCTGACCGTGTCGGTGACGATGTAGTCGACGTCGGCGACCTCAGTCACCATCCGGCTGATGCGGACGTCCTCGGGCGGGCGCTCGCCGAAATAGGAGCGGACGCGGCTGCGCAGGGCATCCGCCTTGCCGACGTAGAGGACGCGCCCCGTGGCGTTCTTCATGAGGTACACGCCGGGGCCGGTCGGAAGCCGGCGCAGCACCGCGCGCAGCGTGTCGGGCAGCGCGCGCTGAGGGCTCATGGGTCGATTCTAGGTTCGCGCCCGTATCGTCACCGACGGAGCCATTCGCGACGGCGCCCCGCCACTGTCAGCCGATATATCACTACTGATATAACCGGTGATGGCTTCAGGTCAGGGCTGGGAGGTACGTCACGCCGTCACCAGCCGCGTCGATCAGCTCGAGCAGCTGGTGGAGGCGCGGCGAGGTGGATGCGATCTCGGCACGATCGATCCATCCGGCCTCCGCGATCTCCCCGACCTGCGGCGCCAGCTCGCCCCCGAGCAGCTCGCCAATGAAGACGAAGCTCGTGTCGCGACGATGACGGCCGTCGACCAGGACGAGACGAAGGGCTCGGGCCGAGAGCCCAGTCTCCTCGCGCGTCTCCCGCTCCGCTCCCCGATGCGGCGTTTCGCCCCGCTCGATCCGGCCCCCGGGCAGCATCCAGCCCGGACCGAGGTACGTCGTGCGAACGCAGAGGATCCGTCCAGCGTCGTCGACCACGAGGAGGTTGGCGCCCTCGGTGCGGGCATATCGGCCGCCCAGCAGCCTTGCGAGCTGGAAGGCTCCCTCGACGATCAGCGCCGGGACGTCGGCGAGCCGGATGGGCCGGCTACGGCGCATCGGTTGAGCTGGCGGACTCGATCGGCTGGGCGAGCCGATCGGCCAGGAAGGCCTGGAGCCGGCCGTAGTCGCCGGGCCCGACCCATCCGATCGGGACGAGGATGTACTGGCCGATCGTGTTCGTCGTGGCGGTGAGCACGGGGCCCTCCTCGAGCTCGATCCTCCGGTCGCTCGCGAGGTGCGACGAGAGGAGGAAGAGGTCGATCGCCGAGAGGTCGGTGCGGACGCGGCCCTCCATGGCGTCCATGAGGCGCATTCCCGGCAGGATCGAACCGATGCCGCCCTCCCCCACCTGCGCACGAAGGCCTCCCAGGACACGCGCCTGTCGCACCGAGCGGGCGAAGTCGGTCGACTCGGCGACCACGCTGGTGTACCGGGCCCGCGTGTAGGCGAGCGCCTGCGTGCCGTCGAGATGGAGCTCCCCTTCCGCGAAGCTCCCGGTCGTCCAGTTGCCGGCCTGATGCTGCGCCTCGTTCGTGGTGTACGCGAAGGCGACCGGGTTGCTCACCGTCACCCCGCCGACGGCATCGACCATGTCGCGGAAGCCCTGGAAGTCGATGGACAGCCAGTGGTCGATGCGGAGCCCGGTCACGTCGGTCAGGACGCGGGCGAGGAGCGCGCCGGCTTCGTCGATCCCTCCGGCGAGCTCTCCGTCCGCGAAGACCTCGTTGACCTTGCCGTTCTGGCTGAAGGTGTCGACCCCCTCAATCCACAGGTCGCGCGGGATCGGGATGCTGGTCGTCGTGTCGGTGCTCGGGTCGATCGAGAGGACCTGGATCGAATCGGCGAGGTAGGCGCCGTCGTGATCCCCTCCGCCGTAGCCGACCATGAGGACGTTGACGCGCTCGCTCCCATTCAGCGGGCCGAGGAGCGCCGACGACGGGAACCCCGCCGTCGACACGGTGCCGTTGAAGGCCGCGGCCCGCATGCCGAGGAGGAGCGCGCCGGCCACGATCCCCACGATGGCGAGCAGGAAGACCAACTTGATCGTGCCCCAGATCGACCGTCCGCGACGAACCGAAGCCGGCCGCCGAGCGCGCCTCGCCCGGCCCCGCGGGGCCTGCGCCGCGTCGGGGCGCCGCGCACGCCTGCCGCTCACGCCGCCCGATCGGATCAGCTCCCGGTCATACGGAGGGTCGTTCGGCTCCCAGTAGTTCACACGAATCTCATGCTGCGGCGCGGTCCTTGGCATCGATGGGCGGCCACAGGATACGGCAGCGTTGAGGTCGTCGCCGGTGACGGCCGGGTAAGCGCGGCCTAAGCGACGGGTAATCGGCCGCTTCCATCCTCGTGCCATGACTGCCACCAGCCTCGCGCGGCCGGACGTCGACGCCGTCGAGGCCATCCTCGCGACCCTGGACGCGGAGCAACGGGCGGCGGCGACCCTCCCGGATGGGCCGGCCCAGATCATCGCGCCAGCCGGCAGCGGCAAGACGACGACCCTCGTCGCCCGGCTCGCGGTCCTCCTGTCGCGGGGCGTGGCGCCGGAGCGCATCTGCGTCGTCACCTTCAACCGCGACGCGGCGCACGACCTCGCCGGACGGGTCGAGCGCCGCCTCGGCCTCGGCGCCGGCTCGATCGAGATCCGCACCCTGCACGCGCTCGCGCGGCAGGTCCTGCGTGACGCAGGCGAGGGCACGAACCTGGTCGCCGACCGCCTGCCCCTCCTGCGGGCCGCGCGCCGGCGGCACGCCACTCCCGACAGGGAGGTGGCTCTCCCCGAGGCGGCCCAGCTCGACGCCTGGCTTTCCGCCGCGAAGATCGAGCGTCGCCCGGTCCCGGAGGGAGCGAGGGCCGTGCTGGAGACGTATGCGAGCCTGCTGGCGGCCAGAGGTGCGCTCGACTTCGACGATCTCGTCGTCCGAGCGGGTGACCTCATCGAGTCCGATCCGCGTGCGCGGCTGCGCTGGCAGTCCCGCTTCAGTCACGTGTGCGTCGACGAGTTCCAGGACGTGGATGCCGCCCAGCTCCGTCTCGTTCGGCTCCTGGCGGCGCCGGAGGACAACCTCTTCGTGGTGGGCGACGACGACCAGACGATCTATGCCTGGCGCCTGGCGGACGTCCGTCGGATCCTTCGCTTCTCGGCTGACTATCCCGGTGCGCGCCGCGTGATGCTGGCGACCAACTACCGATGCCCACCCGCTGTCGTCGCCGCATCGGCGCGCATGGTCGCCGTGAACCGCGAGCGCTTCGAGAAGCCGATCCGCGCGCCGTCCGGCACCCGGCTCGATCCGAGCGCGATCTCCGCGTGGAGCACGGCGGCGAGCTCCTGGCCCGATGCGATGGCTCGCCTGGCGGCGCGCGAGGACCGGGCGGGCCGAAGCCTCTGCTTCCTGACCCGCACCCGCGGCGAGCTGACGCCCATCCTCCTGGCGCTCGTTCGCGCCTCGGTCCCCCACACCGCCGCGGTGGCGCCCCTCGTCGAGGCGACTCCGGTGCTCGCCATCGTGGATGCGGCTCGGGCTTCGGAGGATCGGGACCATCCCTTCCACGTCCTGCGCCGGCTGCGCGCGGCCCGGGGCTGGGACCGCCGCGCCGAAGCCGCCGGACCAGCTCAGCGATGACGACCACGCCGCCCTCGACGCGCTCCTCGGCTGGACCACCGGGTTCGTCACGACCGATGCGTTCGTCGCCGCCTTCGACGCCGCGCGGGCCCGGATCGGTGCGCTGCGCCGACCGGATGCGCCGGTCGAGCTCGCGACCGTCCACGCCGCGAAGGGCCGCGAGTGGGAGACCGTCGTACTCGTCGGATTCGAGGCCGATCGGATCCCGAACCGCCGCAGCCTCACCGATGCGGATGACCCCGCCCGCGCCCTCGAGGAGGAACGCCGCCTCGCATACGTTGCGCTCACCCGTGCGACGCGGGCGCTCATCCTCGGCTTCGACCCGGCGCGGCCCTCCCCATTCCTTGCGGAGATGGGCCTCGCCCCGGCCACGTGAGTCAGCCTGCCGCGACCGCCACGCGACGGCGTCGGCGCGACGGTGGCGCGATCGCCCCCGGCTCGTCCGTGATCCCGAGGACGCGGCGGAGGTAGTGCCCGGTGTACGACTGCGGTGACGCGGCGACCTCCTCCGGCGTCCCGGCCGCGACGAGCTCCCCGCCCTTGTCGCCACCTTCCGGGCCGAGGTCGATCACCCAGTCCGCCGTCTTGATGACGTCGAGGTTGTGCTCGATGACGACGACGGTGTTCCCGCTCTCGACCAGCCGTGACAGCACGCTGAGGAGGCGCGCCACGTCGTCGAAGTGGAGGCCGGTGGTGGGCTCGTCGAGGATGTAGAAGGTCTTCCCGGTGGCGCGCTTGGAGAGCTCGGTCGCGAGCTTGACGCGCTGCGCCTCGCCGCCGGACAGGGTCGTTGCCGGCTGGCCGAGGTGGATGTACCCCATCCCGACGTCGAAGAGGGTCTGGAGCTTGTTCTTGATGCTCGGCACGGCATCGAAGAACTTGAGAGCCTCCTCGACCGTCATCTCGAGGATCTCGGCGACGTTCTTCCCCTTGTAGTGGATCTCGAGCGTCTCGCGGTTGTAGCGCTTGCCCTTGCAGACCTCGCACTGGACGTACACATCGGGCAGGAAGTGCATCTCGATCTGGACGATGCCGGCGCCCTCGCACGCCTCACAGCGGCCGCCCTTGACATTGAAGCTGAAGCGGCCTGGCTTGTAGCCCCGCAGCCGTGACTCCGGCACGGCGGCGAGGAGCTCGCGGAGCGGGCCCCACAGCCCGGTGTACGTGGCGGGATTCGAGCGCGGCGTCCGGCCGATCGGCGACTGGTCGATCTCGATGACCTTGTCGATGAGGTCGATCCCCTCGATCCGATCATGGCGTCCCGCCGGCTCGCGCGATCCCCAGATCCGCTGCGCCAGGGCGGGATGGAGGATCTGGGTCACCAGGCTCGACTTGCCGGAACCGCTGACGCCGGTGACGGCGACGAACTTCCCGAGTGGGAAGGCGACGTCGATCCCCTTCAGGTTATTCTCGCGCGCGCCGCGCACCACGATCGCATCCCGCTTCCCGTTGCGGCGCTCCGCGGGCACCGGCACCGCCTTGTCGCCACGGAGGTAGGCCGCGGTGACTGATCGGCGGTTCTCGAGGAGCTCTCCAAGCGGCCCGGAGTGAATGAGTCGTCCGCCGTGCTCGCCGGCCGCCGGGCCGATGTCGACGACCCAGTCCGCGGACCGGATCGTCTCCTCGTCGTGCTCGACCACGAGGAGCGTGTTGCCCAGGTCGCGAAGCCGGTTGAGCGTCGCGATGAGCCGGTCGTTGTCGCGCTGGTGGAGCCCGATCGACGGCTCGTCGAGGATGTAGAGGACGCCCATCAGGCTCGAGCCGATCTGGGTCGCCAGTCGGATCCGCTGCGCCTCTCCCCCGCTCAGCGTCCCCGAGGCGCGATCGAGGGTGAGATAGTCGAGGCCGACGTCGACGAGGAAGCCGAGGCGGGCGCGGATCTCCTTGAGGACCTGGATCGCGATCTGGTTCTCTCGGGCGTTCAGGCGCTTCGGGAGCCGGTCGTACCACGCCAGCGCATCGGTGACCGAGCGGCGCGTGGTCTCGATGATGTTCTTGCCGGCGATCGTCACCGAGAGGGACTCGGGCTTGAGGCGGAATCCCTTGCACGTCGGGCACGGCTTGTTCGTCATGTAGCGCTCGAAGTCGGCACGCATCGCCTCCGAGCCCGTCTCGCGGTGCCGGCGCGTCAGGTTCGGGATCACGCCCTCGAAGGTCGTCCGGAAGGTGTGGATGTTGCCGTTGCGAGCGCGGTACTTCACATCGACCCGCTCACCGCGGTTCCCATACAGGAGGATGCGGCGCGCGTCCGCGTCGAGGCTTCGCACCGGGACATCGGTCCGGAACCCGTAGTGCTCGGCGACGGCCTCGAGGATCTTGCTGAACCAGCTCTCGGTCGCCGCCATTCGGCGCCAGGGCAGGATCGCGCCCTCGTCGACCGAGAGCTCCTCGTTGGGGAGGACGAGGTCCGGATCGATCTCGAGACGCGAGCCGAGCCCCGTGCAGTCCGGGCAGGCGCCATGCGGCGAGTTGAAGCTGAAGTTGCGCGGCGCCGGGTCCTCGAAGCTGCCGCCGTGGACCGGGCAGGCGTACTTCTCGCTGAAGACGCGGTCGGCCTCCTTGGGCGGCGCATCGGGCAGGTTGAGGAGGAGGCGCCCCTCGGAAAGGCCGAGCGCCGTCTCGATCGAGTCGGCCATGCGGCTGGCGTCCGGACGCTCGGCGCCACCCTCGTCGACCTGGCGCACGACGAGTCGATCGACGACGACGTCGATGCTGTGCTTGTACTTCTTGTCGAGCTTGATCTCCTCATCGAGGTCGCGGAGCTGGCCATCGACGCGGACGCGGACGAACCCGGCCTGCTTCGCCCCCGCCAGGAGCTTCTCGTGCTCTCCCTTGCGGTCCTGGACGAGCGGCGCCATGAGCATCACCCGCGTCCCCTCCGGCAGCCCGTAGACCTGGTCGACCATCTGCTCGACCGTCTGGCGCTGGATCTCGCGGCCGCAGATCGGGCAGTGCATGCGACCGATGCGGGCGAAGAGGAGCCGCAGGTAGTCGTAGATCTCGGTGACAGTCCCGACCGTCGAGCGCGGGTTCCGCGATGCGCCCTTCTGGTCGATGCTGATCGCCGGAGAGAGGCCGTCGATCTGGTCGACGTCGGGCTTCTCCATCTGGCCGAGGAACTGGCGGGCATAGGCGCTCAGCGACTCGACGTAGCGGCGTTGTCCCTCGGCGTAGATCGTGTCGAAGGCAAGGCTGGACTTGCCGCTCCCGGACAGGCCGGTGATGACGATCAGCCGGTCGCGCGGCATCTCCACGTCGATGTTCTTGAGGTTGTGCTCGCGGGCACCGCGAACAACGATCTTGTCGGAGGGCATGCGGTCGCTAATGCTAACAGGATCCGGACTGTTCCGAACGCCTGTTCGGTTTGGTGAGAGGGCGGCGACGACCATCGACGCGACCACCATCGCGCCGATTCATGCCACCCACTGACTGGTACTCAGCGCGTGCTTCGGATCGCCTGAGGACTGCGAGGGCGCGACCTGACCCTGCGGCTAGACGAAGGCGGCTTGGGCAGACTCCTCGGCTGCGACGGCCGGAGCGGCGCAGCAGTCGAACCAGGCGTGGAGCGCGTCCAGTGCGGCGCGATCCGCCGGCGAGCTGAAGACCGCGCCAGCATCGGCCAATACGGTGTGGTCTACCCAGGTCCCGTTCTCGTACGCGCCGAGCCCGATGCTCAACGCGTCGAAGCGTCGCAGGATGAGTCTCCGTCGATCCACGTTGCTCCTTCCTCCATGAGCGGATCCGCTCCGCTGTGCTACCCCTCTCGTTCCGTGGTTGCGTTGGGATCGCTGCTCGACCCGCGAATGACGAGCTCGGTCCCGAGGATGACCCGCCGCGGGGCACGGCCCGGGAACCGGATCTCCTGCAGGAGGAGCCGGACCATCTCGCGACCGATCTCCTCGATCGGCTGGCTCACGGTCGACAGGGTCGGCTGCGCGGTCGTCGCCAGCGGCGAGTCGTCGAAGCCGACCACGGCCACGTCATCCGGGACCGACCGGCCGGCCGCTCGCAGGGCCGCGATCGCGCCAATGGCCATGAGGTCCGACGCGACGAAGACCGCGTCCAGGTCCGGCCATCGCTCGAGCAGCCGATCCATCGCCGCGCGCCCGCCGTCATGCGTGAAGTCCGCGATCTCCACCAGCGCGTCACCGTCGCGATGGCCCGCCAGCCTGAGGCCCTCGTGATAGCCCGCCAACCGGTCAACGCCTGGTGCCATGTCCTGCGGCCCTGCCACCGTCGCGATCCGGTGGCGGCCGATGTCGACGAGATGCTTGACCGCGGACGCCGCCCCGCCCCGGTTGTCCACGTCCACGTAGGTGAGGCCCTCGTCCGGCGGTCGGCCGCCGACGACCAGGGGAATGCCCTGCCGGCGGAGGTCGCCCGGCAGCGGGTCGGCACCGTGCAACGAGATCAGGAGGACGCCGTCGCTGTGCCCACCGGCGAGGAAGCGCTCGACGCGATCCTCGTCCGCCCGTGCCTGGGGCATGAGCAGGATGAGCTGAATCGACTCCTCGGCCAGCGCGTCGCTGATGCCCCGAAGGACGCGTGGGAAGAACGGGTCTCCGAAGAGCTGGGCGCTCGGCTCGGGGATGACGACCGCGACGGAGTCACTGCGCCGCGATGCGAGGCTGCGGGCCGCTCGGTTTGGCACGTAGCCGAGGTCCCGCATCGCCCGTTCGACGGCGATCCTCGCTGGCTCGCTCACCTTCTGGCTGCCGTTGAGGACACGCGAGGCGGTCGCCCGCGAGACGCTCGCTGCGCTGGCGACGTGTTCGAGCGTCACGAGCTGCGGCCGATTCCGTGGCTTCCGGGCTTGTGAGAGCGCTCTCACAGTCACATCGGCATGATAGACCGCGTCGTCAAGAGAGCGGTTCCACGCTTGCGCGCATCGAGTGTGTCCCGGGAGCAGTGTCGCCTCCACGCGACACTTCTCCGCCCAGGTGGGGACTCTGGTGCGGAACGGTTCGGACCTGCGCAGTTGGCAGCGTGCGGCGGCCGCGCGATCCTGTCCGGTAGTACCCGACCAGTACTTTAGGGGCAGGCGAACGCGATGTTCTCGGTGGCAGTCAAGGGCTACGGCATCGTCATCTGGGACGATGTCGGCGAGTGGCGCATCTTCAGCCCGAATGAGTCGATGAGCGCGACCCTTGCCGCACGCGTCGAACTCGCGCTCGAGGACGTCATCCCTGGCGCTTCCGATGCGGACGCCGCGTGCTCGGCTTTGCTTGGCATCTCCGGCGCCCACTTGCTGGCCGTCGACTGCGACCACGGAGCGGACGGGTGCGGCGGAGAAGACGTCCTCAACTGAGCCGACGCCGGGCCGAGAATCCGCCGCCCTGAACCTTCCCGCCGGCCATCGGCGGTGCTACCATCCTGCTCCCGCCTGGACCACGGATCGGTCTGGCCCTGCCCGCAGGAACTGCCTCGAATGTCTGACGAGCTCGCCATCCACGCCCGCGACGTGACGCGGGTGTACAAGGCAAAGCCGAACCCCGTCACCGCCCTCGCCGGGGTCGATCTCGACGTGCAGCCGGGCGAGTACTTCGGCCTGCTCGGCCCGAACGGCGCGGGCAAGACGACCCTCATCAAGATCCTCACGACACTCCTCATCCCGACCAGCGGAACGGCGCGGGTCGCCGGCTTCGACGTCGTCACCGAGACCGCGAAGATCAGGCGGGTCATCAACATGGTGTCCGGCGGCGAGCAGTCGGGCTACGGGCTCCTGACGCTCCGGGAGCAGCTCTGGATGTTCAGCCAGTTCTACGGCATGCCCTACCGCGACGGCTGGAAGCGCACCGATGAGCTGATCGAGATCACCGGGCTCACCGAGCAGCGCGATCAGAAGGTCCGGACGCTGTCGACGGGCCAGCGCCAGAAGCTCAACTTCGCGCGCGGCCTGCTCAACGACCCGTGGGTCCTCTTCCTCGACGAGCCGACCCTCGGGCTTGACGTCGCCGCCGCCCGTGAGCTGCGCGAGCACACGCTCTCGTGGAAGGCCGCGGCGCCGGGCCGAACGCTTCTCCTCACGACCCACTACATGGTCGAGGCCGAGCAGCTGTGCGACCGGATCGCGATCGTCGACCGCGGGCGAATCCTCGCACTGGGCACGCCCGAGGAGCTCCGACGCCGCGTCCAGGCCGAGTCGATCTTCCGGATCGAGCTGGATCAGCTGCCGCAGAACGGCGGTATCGCGGCCATCGGCGCGCTCCCCGGCGTCCTCTCCGCGGTTCGCGCCGACGAGGACGGCACCTCCGACGAGGCCGGGGCTGATCGGGTCGCAATCAAGGTGGCGCTCGCCGACGACTCGGCCCTCACCAGCGTCGTCACCGCCGTCGCCGAGCGCGGCTCGCATCTCGTCGGGCTGGCGAAGTCGGAGCCGAGCCTGGAGGACGTGTTCGTCGAACTCGTCGGGCGTGGCTTCGGAGACGACGACGAAGAACGGTCCGACTCGTGAACAGGTACGGATCGACCGTCGCGAGCAACCCTCGCGAGGCCGCGGAGTGGTCGACCGGACGCGTCATCCGGTCGAATCTGCGGGCCGTCTTCGGACGCGCCTATCCCCGCATCATCGGCCTCACCCGTGAGCCGTCATGGCTCTTCTTCGAGATCTTCCTGCCATTCCTTGCGGTCAGCGCGTTCGTCTTCGTCTATCGCGCGCTGGAGGCGCCGGAGGAGTACATCGGCTTCGTCGTGCTCGGTGGGGCGATGACGTCGTTCTGGCTCAACGTCGTCTGGATGATGGCGGCGCAGTTCTTCTGGGAGAAGGACCAGGGCAACTTGGAGCTCTACTTCACGGCACCGATGCACCTCATGAGCGTCCTCGCCGGGATGGCCATCGGCGGCCTGGTCATGACGACCTCGCGGGCGCTGGCGGTGATCGCCATCGGGTCCATCCTCTTCGGCGTCAGCTACGACATTCAGCAGCCGTGGCTGCTGGCGGCGGTCTTCATCCTGACGATGATTCCCCTCTACGGGCTCGGGATGCTCTTCGCCTCGCTGTTTCTCATGTGGGGCCGCGAGGCGAACCACCTTGCCGAGCTGCTCCAGGAGCCGATCTACTTCCTGGGCGGCGTCAACTTCCCGCTGCGTGCCATCGGGCCGGTCGCGGGCCTGGTCATGGCCACCCTGCCGCTCGGGGTCGGGCTCGACGCCATGCGCCAGCTCGTCTTCGCCGGCAGCTCGGTTCAGGGCGTGCTGCCGGTCGGGACCGAGGTCGCCATCCTCGCGGCCATGGGCCTCGTCTTCCTCGTCAGCGCCCGCTTCGCCCTGAGGACGCTGGAGCACCTGGCCCGCCGCGAGGGCCGGCTGACGCTCAAATGGCAGTAGTCGACCACGTCGCACCGGTGCGCGGCGCGACCCTCGGGGATTCGTGGCGGACGTTCCGGACCGCGATCGGGCTCGGCTGGGCGATCGAGGCGAACTGGTCGGACCCCTTCCTCTTCGCGGTGTACACGATGGCCAAGCCTTTGGCGGCGGCGGGGATCCTCGTCATCATGTTCCAGGTCATCACCCAGGGGCAGGGAACCGAATTCCTTCAGTTCCTCATCGTCGGCAGCGCCCTGTGGAACGTCGTCTTCGGCGTCATGGCCGGCCTGGTGCAGTCGATCCTCGAGGACCGTGAGCGCTATCGGATGCTGAAGTACGTCGTCGTGACGCCGACCTCGCTGTTCCCATTCCTCCTCGGGCGCTCGGTCGCCCGCGTCGCCGTGTCGTTCGTCGCCGTCGTGCTGACGCTCCTCGTCGGCGTCGTCTTCCTTGGCGTCGAGCTGCGCCCGGACATTCCGTACCTGACCCTCGCCACCGCCATCGGGGTGATCGCCGTCATCGCGCTCGGCATCTTCATGGCCGGCTGGTGCCTCCAGCTGCGCCAGGAGGCCTGGCACTATCCGGAGGCCATCGCCGGTGCCCTCTACCTCATCTCCGGCGCGATCTTTCCGATCGGCATCCTCCCCGGCTTCCTCCATCCCATCGCGTACGCGTCGCCGACCACCTGGTGGCTGGAGGCCTCGCGCCGCGGGCTCGTCGGCCACGGAGCGCCCGCCTCCGACGCCATCAGCACGCTCTCGGACGGGCAGGTCATGCTCCTGCTGGTCGTCACCACCGCGGTGACGATTCCCGTCGCGCTTGCCCTCTTCGGCTGGTTCATGCGCCGCGCGCGACAGGCGGGGTTGCTCGATATGACGACCGGGAGCTAGCGCACCAGCTCGTCGTAGTCAGTGACCACGAGCGTGTCCCGGCAGCGGGCGGCCCGATCTGGCACGCAGTCGGTCGCCGCGGGGTCCGCGAAGTGCCCGACGAACACGAGCTGCTGACCACGGAGGTTCGGGCCGGTCGCCTCGGCGCGCGACGGAAACGCCCGGCCCAGCGGCGCCGCGAGGCGGATTCCATCGCGCAGCAGCTCCTCCTGCGTCACCGATGGATCCGGCTGCGCCGGCAGGAGCACGCGCAGCGGACAGTCCCGCTGAAGCCACGCCACGTTCGGGTCGGCTCCACCGGTGTCGCCGCTGCAGTCGGCATCGAGCTCGGCGTACCAGCCCACCACGTGGAGCTCCCGCCTCCCCCATCGGTCCGCGGGTGCACCGCCGGCGAGCGCCTCCTCGACCGTCATCGGGTCGACCTCGGGTCGCGGCGCCCCGATTGCGTCGACCGCGAACAGGAGCACGACGAAGGCAGCGAGGCCGACGACCGCCAGCACCCCAAGGCGCAGCTCGCGCGTCACGACAGCAGCCCGGCCCACCGATCGCGGAGGATCTCGATGCCGCGGCGCCACAGCTCGACCCTGGCCGGGTCGTTGAGCCACGTCGACGCGCCGGATGGGTGAGGCAGGCACAGCACCGATGCGCCGCGTGCCTCATCCCACGCCAGCTCGCGGCCGACGAGATCGTCGAGCCGAGCGGCGCCGCCGTACGCAAACCGATGCGCCAGCCCACCGACGAGCAGCAGGAGCCGCGGTTGAACCAGGCGGATCTCATCGCGGAGAAACGGAGCCCAGCGTTCGATCTCGGAGCGCGACGGAGGCCGGTCGACCGAGGAGCCCGGGGCGCGGCCCGGATAGCACTTGCCGATGCTGGTCACGTACCAGCGGCCGCGGAAGTCGTCGACGCCGATCCCGGCCGCACCGAGCCAGCCGCTGAGCCGCTTCCCGGCGTCCCAGGCGAACGGGAGGCCCGTCTCGATCTCGCGCCAGCCCGGTGCCTGGCCGATGAGCATGGCCCGCTCCGTTCCGTCGCCCGAGAGGACCGGCGCGGCACCATCCGGGCAGCGCGGCATCCGGTCCTGGAGGGCGCGGAGGTCGGAGCCGGCCGCCGCCCGTCGAGGGACCGGGGTCGGCCACTCACCGACGTGGCGGAGGCGTTTCGGCTCGGCGGTGGCGAGGTCGATCACGCCGGCGCGCGCAGCGCCTCTGACGCCCGCAGGTCGTCGGCGATGGCCAGGCGCAGCATCCGCCGCACGCCGTCGTGGGTCGGGCCGGCCGCCTCGAGCGCATCGGTCAACGCGTCGCGCGCCGCGTACAGCCGATCCATGGGATCGCTCGCCAGCTCGGGTGCGGCGCCCCCCAGGTCACGGACGAATCCGACGTCCTGGCGCTCGATGGCATCGAGGGCGTCCACGGCCGACGACGGGTCGGCCCGGTCGAGCGCCTCGGCGAGCTCCTCGCGCGCCAGCTCGAGCCAGCGCAGCCAGGTGGTGAACTCGTCGTCGGAGGGCGGCAGCTCGTCGAGCGTGAATCCCGCTCGATGGTCGCCGGCGGCGGCGCGCTCGACCTCGTACCAGTTGTCACCGACGAAGCTCGGCGCGTTCTCGCCGTGCTCTCGCAGCCACGCGGTGAAGCGGCTGACCCGCATCGGGATGGCCCCCGCCGCCTCGTCGTCGCTGGCCGCGAAGACGGCGCAGCCGGGGAGCTCCGCGGCATAGGCGCCGACGAGGCCGCGTCCGTCGACATCGGTCTCGATGAAGATGGCATGCGGCATCGTCCCGGCCATCAGGCGTCCCTCATGGTCGGCGCCGGCGTGGCGGCCGTCGGCGCGATCCTGCGGCGATGACGTTCGGGGTCGTCGCGGTGCTGAAGACCCGGCTGGCCTCGCTGCCGCGGCGCCCGTCCGTGCGGTCCTCCTCGGCCGCCGCCGCGTAGACGTCGGCCGGGATGCTCCCGGGCGCCGCCGCCAGCTCCTCGCGCAGGCGCCGCAGCTGGAGGATCTCGTCCCGAAGGGCCGCCGCGCGCTCGAACTCGAGGTTGCGAGCCGCCTCCTTCATCTGTGCCTCGAGGCGGCCGGCCATGGCGGCGATCTCCTCCGGCTCCTTGCCGGCAACCTGGAGCTCGGCGCGCGCCTCGGCGACCCGGCGCAGGCCCTCGTGGATGTCGCGGATCTCCTTGATGATCGTCTCTGGCTTGATGCCGTGCTCGGTGTTGTAGGCGGTCTGCTTCTCGCGTCGCCGATCGGTCTCGTCCATCGCCTTCTTCATCGAGTCGGTGACGCGATCGGCGTACATGATCACCCGCCCGCCGATGTTGCGGGCCGCGCGGCCGATGACCTGGATGAGGGAGCCGCCGGAGCGAAGGAAGCCCTCCTTGTCCGCGTCGAGGATCGCGACCAGGGTCACCTCCGGCAGGTCGAGGCCCTCGCGGAGGAGGTTGATGCCGACGAGCACGTCGTACACGCCGAGCCGAAGGTCGCGCAGGATCTCGATGCGCTCAAGGGTGTCCACCTCCGAGTGGAGCCACTGCACCTTGATCCCGAGCTCGGCGAGGTAGTCGGCCAGGTCCTCGGCCATCTTCTTCGTGAGGGTCGTCACGAGGACCCGCTCGCCGCGCTCGACCGTGGCACGGATCTCGGCCAGCAGGTCGTCGATCTGCCCGGCCGTCGGGCGGACGCTGATGACCGGGTCGACGACGCCGGTCGGACGGATGAACTGCTCCGCCACCCGGTCGGCGCGCTCGGTCTCGTACGGGCCCGGGGGTGGCTGACATGTACACCACCTGGCTCATGTGGTCCTCGAACTCCTCGAACGTCAGCGGGCGGTTGTCGAGGGCCGATGGGAGCCGGAACCCGAAGTCGACGAGGATCTCCTTGCGGGTCCGATCGTTCTTGTACATGCCGTGGACCTGCGGGATCGTGATGTGGCTCTCGTCCACGACGAGCAGGAAGTCGGTCGGGAAGTAGTCGATCAGCGTCCACGGACGGCTCCCCGCCTCGCGGCCGGCGAGGTGCCGCGAGTAGTTCTCGATCCCGGAGCAGTACCCCACCTCGCGCATCATCTCGAGGTCGAACTGTGTGCGCTGCCGCAGCCGCGCGGCCTCGAGGTCGCGGCCCTGGTCGGCGAGCCAGCTGACCCGCTCCTCCATCTCCGACTCGATCTTGTCGACCGCGACGAGCAGCTTCTCGCGCGGGGTGACGTAGTGCGGTGGCCGGGTAGAGGTTGACCTCGGTCCGCTCCGCGAGGACCTCGCCGGTCAGGTCGTCGATCTCCACGATCCGCTCGACCTCGTCGCCGAAGAAGTCGATCCGCACGACGTACTCGCCGTGCGGCGGCTGCACCTCGAGGACGTCGCCCCGCACGCGGAACTTGGCGCGGCCGAGCGCCGCGTCGTTGCGCTGGTACTGCAGGTCGACGAGGTGGCGAAGGATCCCGTCGCGGCGATAGTGGCCGCCGCGCTTCAGGTTGATGACGGTCGCGCCGTAGTCGACGGGCGCCCCGAGCCCGTAGATGGCCGACACCGAGGCGACGATGACGACGTCTCGACGCTCGAAGAGCGCGCGCGTGGCGTTGTGCCGCAGCCGGTCGATCTCCTCGTTCCGCGAAGAGTCCTTCTCGATGTACGTATCGGTCCGGGGCAGGTAGGCCTCGGGCTGGAAGTAGTCGTAGTAGCTCACGAAGTACTCGACCGCGTTGTCGGGGAAGAACTCCTTGAACTCCTGGTAGAGCTGCGCGGCCAGGGTCTTGTTGTGGGCCATGACGAGCGTCGGGCGCTGCACCGCCTCGATCAGCTTGGCCGCCGTGAAGGTCTTCCCGGTGCCGGTTGCGCCGAGCAGCACCTGGTGCCGCAGGCCGGCGCCGATGCCGTCGGCCAGCGCGGCGATCGCGGTCGGCTGATCGCCTGTCGGCTCATACGGAGAGTGGACCTTCAGGTCGGGCATGGGGACTCGATTCTACGAGGGACGCGTTGTTCCGGGCCGCCGCGCAGGAGGCGCCTTGGCGACGGCCGCCCATCGGTCCCATGCGCTCCTCCCCCAATGGCCCATACCGGTACCAGACCGCCGTTCCTAGCATCGCGATGGCTGCCCCCCGCCACCTTCGGAACCGATACGAGCGGCCACGTGCCTTGACCCTGCCCACTCCCGAGCGATCCCCCGCGCCGAAGCCGGCTCCGTCCGGCGCGTTCGCGCGCCTTCGGCGCGATCGTGGGCGAGGACAGGCGATGGTCGAGTTCGCGGCCGTCCTCATGCCGGTGCTCCTGATCGTCGTCGGCATCATCCAGTTCGGGCTCCTCTTCGGCGCGAACGTCACGATCACCAATGCCGCACGTGAGGCGGCGCGCGCCGCCACGATCGCCCGGTTCGACATCGCCTCGTCCCGCGCCGTCAACGACCTCGATCGGTGTACCACGGCGCTCGACGGCGCGCGGAACTCGTTTGGCATGCTCTCGACGAGCTCGCCGCACTTCGTCGCCACCCGCCCGTGCGCCGCCGGCCACGCGACCGACCTCAACGGCGACGGGCTCCACGACCGATGGATCAACGGCGACATGACGATGACCCTTTGCGCGTCGATGGCGACGCCAACCACGGCCTGCCCGACGACCGGGGCGTACTGCACCGTCAGCGACCCGACCGGGTGCCTCGTGCAGGTCACGGTCACGTACCGGTCGGACATCATCGTTCCGTTCATCGGGGCGCTCCTCTCGACCGATCCGAACGGCCGCTTCGTGCAGCGCTCGACCGCCACGATGGTCGTGAACTGATGCTCGCCGCGCGCGCACCCCGTGGCCAGGTGCTCGTGATGTTTGCGGTCCTCATCGTCGTGCTGCTCGGCTTCGCCGGCGTGGCGATCGATGTCGGGCGCCAGGTCTCGGAGCGCCGACACATCCAGACCGCGGCGGATGCCGGTGCCCTCGCCGCCTGTCGAGCTCTGATCGCCGGCGACACCGATGGAGCGGCCGAGACCATCGCTCGCAGCGTGGCGCTCGCGAACCTCCAGAACTCGCCTTCGGGGACGACCGCCACGATCGACTCCCCCGCCACCTATGCGGACCTGGATGGCAGCGGGATCGTCGACGCCGATGAGCTGGTGAGCGGCATCGTCATCGCCAGCACCACGGTACGCGTGGCGATCACCTCTGAGGTCGAGACCACCCTCGCGCGGGTCGTCGGCGTGCCGACGCTCGAGACGAACGCGAGGGCCCGATGCGACCTCCAGGGCGGCCCCGCCGTCCCGATCGTGGCGCGCCGCTACACGAACCCGTCCGGACCGGGGAGCGGATTCATCGACCACATGGCCAGCGCCGCCACGAGCGGATCCGGCGAGGTCGACGGACTGAGTCCTCGCGGCTACGACGTCCGAACGCCGGCCAGCGAGGCGGCGCCCGGCCCGATCTTCAGCATCTACGGCAACGACAGCAAGGCCCACAACGACTCGAGCTTTCGCGGCTTCATCGCCCTCGACGTCCGGAACTTCGAGGCGACCGACAGCCGCGTGTACTACAACGGCGTGCCGCCGGGCGTGACCGACAACACCCTCAAGGACATCGAGGGCGCGTACCTCGTCACCGGCTACCCGGGCCCGGCGTTCGTGCCGGTGAGCTCGCCGCCGAACGGCGACACGCAGGTGGGGGTCCTCTCCGGCAACAGCACCTCCTTCGTCGTCCAACAGTTCGACGATGCGTTCGCCGTCGGTGACCGGATCATGCTCGCCGTCTACGACAGCGTGGTCATGGAGATCCCGGACTTCTCGATCAGTCCGCCCGTGCAGATCAGCCTGAAGTCCACCACGACATCGGCCGTCAGCGGTCCGAGCTTCACGGTCTCGCGCAATGACGACTTCCACTCGACCGTCACCATGCACCTCCACGGCGACGCCGATGCCGCGGCGGCCGGATACCCGAACGCGAATCTCATCCCCGACCCGGTCGTCTCGCCGCCAGACCCGGGCTTCATCAACACGCCGACCTTCACGCCGAACGTCTTCGAGCCGGCGAAGAGCGGGACGGCGGTCACGACCACCGGCTTCCAGACGAACGGTGTCACGCCGGGCATCTACACCGTGTGGCTCGAGGGTCACTCCGGCGATCCCTACTACCAGCGCCGCCGCGTGCCGGTTCCGGTCCTCATCCAGACCGATGGCAACAACGATGGCGACTACAGCGACGCTGGCGACATCAAGGTCACGCGCGACTTCAGCCTGGCGAACTCGGTCCTCGACGGCGAGACCGGCTCATTGGGCGGGACGATCACGATGCCGATCTACGTCTCGCGGACCAGCGCCAGCACGACGCGCTGGGACGGCGGACCGAGCATCGAGACGGACGTCGCCCTCAGCTGGGACGACGCCTCGTTCAGCGACTGCTCGCTCGACGCGACGGACGAGTCGATCGGGATGGGCTCGATCACGTTCAGCAATCCGTCCGTCACGCCGACCACCGGCACCGGCGCCCTCTCGACCCTCACGATCAACACGGCCGGCCTGGCGCAGGGCTGCTACCTCTTCACCGTCCGCGCGACCGGCACGAACGGCGACGGCCAGCCGGTGACCCACCTCCAGACCGTCCGGTTCACCGTGGCGACGACCGAGAGCAGCGGCCAGTACGTGGACATCATCGGCTTCGGCGTCTTCCAGGTCGACACGATCACCTCCAACGACATCCTCGGCCACGCCGTCTCAGGCGTATACGCCGACCCGCACGACTCGAACCTCCGGCGCGCCCAGCGTGCCCGGCTGGTTCCGTGGTCCTGACCTAGCCCGCAGATCGCCCAGGAGCGCACACCGACGTGGAACTCGAGTACTCAGACAAGAACCGAAGACGGTCGAAGGTCTACATCGTCGCCGGCGTGATCGTCGCCATCCTCGTGGCGGGCACGGTCTACGTCGCCCTCTCGGCCAGCGGACTCACGACCGATCGCGACGTGGAGATGCGGTCCGTGGTGGTCGCCACCCGGGACATCCCGGCCCGCAAGGCGGTCGAGGAGGGCGACGTGGCGGTGCGCAGCGTCGTTGCCGACCCGACGAACTCCACGGCCTTCACCAGCCTCGAGGAGGTCCTCGGGCGTGTCGTCGGAATCCCGATCGCCGGTGGGCAGCTCGTGACTCGCAACATGCTCGCCTCGACCACCGAGGGACAGACCTTCTCGATCCTCGAGCCCGGGGCCGAATTCGATCCGGAAGGTCCCGACTGGCGCGCGGTGAGTCTGACCGTCGCCGCGGCGAACGCGGTGGGTGGGACGCTCGTCCCCGGGCAGACCGTCGACCTCATCGTGACGATGCCGCTCAACCCCGAGGTCGGCCAGACCGAGGAGGGCGCCGAGGCGCAGGCGGACGAGGGCGTCATCCCGGGCCCGTCGACGAAGGTCACGCTCCAGTCGGTCACCGTTTTGGCGCGGACCGGCGACGTCTACATCGTCCGGGCCGACCTGGAGACCGCCGAGAAGATCGCCGAGCTTCAGGCCACGGGGGCCACCTTCACGATGGCGCTTCGTCCGTCCGAGGATGACCGGACCGCCGAGACGGAGGGCTCGACCGTCGACCGCCTGGTCGAGGAGTTCGGGTTCCCGGTTCCCCGTCCGCCGGAGTTTGAGCCGGTCCAGTCGGCCGACGCCGGGGACTAGCCGATCCGCAGCGTCGCCAGGGCGCGCTCCACCTGGCGACGCGTCTCCTCCATCGGCGCCGAGCCGTCGATCACGACGTCGGCGGCCGCGACCTTCTCGTCCTGCGACGACTGGTTGGAGAGCCGCCGCCGCGCGGTCGCCTCGTCCATGCCGCGTGACTCGCCCAGTCGACGGATGGCATCGGCCTCGTCGCACCGCACGACCCAGACCGTGTCGCAGGCGTCGGCAAGGGGCGACTCGAGGAGCTTGATGACCTCGACGGCAGCGACCTCGACTCCGCCCTGCTCCATCTCCGCCAGCCGGGCGCGGATCGCCCCACGGACCCGGGGATGGAGGATGCGCTCGAGGTCGCCCAGCGCGTCGGCATCGGCGAAGACGACCGTCGCCAGCGCATCGGCCTCGTAGGTCCCGAACCGCTGCACGATCTCGGCGCGGGCGTCCGCGTCGTTGTGCCGGATCTCGCGGGCGACGGCGTCGGCGTCCACCGTCGCGACCCCCTGGTCCCGCAGCATGGCCGCGACGGTGCTCTTCCCGCAGCCGATGTTGCCGGTCAGCCCGATGACCTTCATTCCTCGGCCGATGCTACCGGCTCGCGCTGACAGCGCGGGCAGAAGTGGGTGCTGCGCTGGCCGACGACGACGCGCTCGATCCGCGTGCCGCATCGGTAGCACGGCTGCTCGGTGCGCCGATAGACCGCCAGGCGCTCGGCATTGTCGCCCGGCTCGCCGTCGACGCCGACGTAGTCGCTGAAGCTCGCGCCGCGATTGTCGATCCCCTGCCGCAGCACCTGGCGCACGGCCCGATGCAGCCGCCTGACGTCCGCGGCGTCGAGCGTGTCAGCCGCGCGGAGCGGATGGAGCCGAGCGCGCCATAGCGCCTCGTCGGCGTAGATGTTGCCGACCCCAGCGATGAAGCTCTGATCCAGCAGCAGGGTCTTGAGCTTCGCCGACCGACGCGCCAGCCGCTCCGCGAACCGTTGCGCGGTGAAGCCGCGCTGGAGGGGCTCGGGACCGTGGCCGCTGAAGACCTCACCGATCCGGTAGCGCCGGCCACCCTCGGCAACCTTTCGCGAGCGCGCGCCTCGACCGGCGCCCACGCTGCGAAGGCCACCGCCGGGCCAGAGGCCGATGCGGCCAAACTTCCGAACGTCCCGGTAGCGCAGCTCGCGTCCGTCCGCCAGCGCGAAGGTGACGCGCACGTAGGGGTCCGGTGGCGTACCGGGATCCGTCACGAGGAGCGCGCCAGTCATCCGCAACGCGACCGTCATGACTCGGCCGTCGACCAGGTGGAGCAGCACGGTCTTCGCGCGCCGGCTCACTCGCCGGATCGTGGCCCCGGCGATTTCGGCCTCGAACCGCTCGGGTGGCTGTGGATGGCGAACCGTTCGCTCCCAGTGGACCGTGGCCGAGCTGATCGTCGCCCCGGCCACCCACCGCTGGAGGTCGCGCGCGACGGTCTCGACCTCGGGAAGCTCAGGCATGCCGTGCAGTGTGGTGCATCGGTTGCCGCGCGCGCACCCGTGGGGGAAGAGGACGGGTCCAGAAGCATCGGCCGGCGCCCCGCGGGTTCAGATTTTCACCGCGTGAACGTTATGAGGGCTCGCGGCCCGTCCGGTCGGCGTCGAGGCCCGATACCGTTCACCCGGTGAAGATTCGGACTGTTCGCCGGTTGCCAGCACCGATACCGTTCACCCGGTGAAATTTCGGACGGTTCGCCGCCGCCCGACGATGGCCTACGAGACGAGCTCGGCCGCGACCTCTTCCTCGGCCTCCTCGCGCGCGACGTCGGTGGCGGTCTTCGGCACGCGTCGCCACGAGCCGTCGTCCGAGCGAAGGTATCGGTCCATCTGCTCCCAGTTGGAGCCGACCTTGAGGTCGACCTCGAGCGGGACGTCCAGCGGCAGGGCGCCCTTCATGATCTCCTCGGCGAGGGCCGCCAGCTCGGCCAGCTCAGCCTCATCGGTCTCGAAGACGAGCTCGTCGTGGACCTGGAGGAGCATGCGCGATCGCAGGCGACGCTCCCTCAGGGCCGCGTCTACGCGGACCATGGCGATCTTCATCCCGTCGGCGGCCGTGCCCTGGATCGGCATGTTGATCGCCATCCGCTCGCCGGCCGATCGAAGGGCGCCGTTGCGGGCGGTCAGCTCGGGCAGGTAGCGGCGTCGGCCGAGGAGGGTCGTGACGAAGCCCTGGTCGCGCGCCAGGATCTTCATCTCGACGGTATAGCGCCTGATCCCCTCGTACGCGGCGAAGTAGTCGGCGATGAAGCGCTGGGCATCCTCGCGCGGGATCTTCAGCCGCTCGGCGAGGCCGTAGTCGCTCAGGCCGTAGGCGATCCCGTAGTTGATCATCTTCGCGACGCTGCGCTCCTTCGGGCCGACCTGGTCGGGCGCCAGCCCGAGGACCCGCGCCGCTGCGGCGAGGTGGATGTCGGAGTGCGAGGCGAAGTCGGCGCGCAGCCCAGGATCGGCCGAGACGTGCGCGAGGATGCGCAACTCCTGCTGGGAGTAATCGGCGCCGAGCAGCAGCTTGCCCGGCGGCGCCACGAATGCGCGCCGAATGCGCCGGCCGAGCTGGGTCCGAATCGGGATGTTCTGGAGGTTGGGATCGGTGCTCGAGAGCCGCCCGGTGGCGGCGACCGCCTGCTGATAGGTGGTGTGCAGGCGAGCCTGCGCGTCCACGAGGCTCGGCAGCGCGTCGACGTAAGTCGACTTGAGCTTGGCGACCTGGCGATGCTCGAGGATGAGGCCAACGACCTCGTGCTTGTCGCGCAGCTCCTCGAGCACCGAGGCATCGGTCGAGTACCCCGTCCGCGTCCGCTTCGTGGCCGGCAGGCTGAGCTCGTGGAAGAGGATCTGCTCGAGCTGCTTCGGTGAGCCGATGTTGAACACGTGCCCGACGAGCTCATAGATGCGCCCCTCCAGCCCGCCCAGGGTCCCGGCGAACTCGTCCCGCATCTCGGCCAGGGCCCCGAGGTCGAGCTCGATCCCCGCCAGCTCCATCCGCGCCAGGACCGGAACGAGCGGCATCTCGACCTCGGTGAAGAGGTTCGTGAGGCCGCCCTCGGCGAGCTCCTTCTCGAGCGCCGGCTGCATGAGGAGCGCGATGAGCGCCTCGCCCGCCGCGCGGCGCGCCATGGCACCCTCCTCCGCGCCGGTGTCCGGGCTGAGCGGCTTCGGCGGCAGCTCGACGCCGAAGCGGGTCGCGGCGACGTCCTCGAGCGTCTGCGATCGCAGCGCCGGGTTGCACATGTAGCCCGCGACGAGCGTGTCGAAGAAGCTCCCCTGGAGCTCGAGGTCACGGTCGACCGCCAGGGTCGTGATGAGCTGCTTGAGGTCGTGACCGATGCGCCGCAGGTCCGGTCGCCCGAACCAGCCGGGCAGCCGCTCGAGCGCGATGCTCGACGGGTCGCACGGCACGTACCAGCTGCTGGCGTCGGTGCCGGCGAGCGCGATGCCGAAGAGCCGGCGCTCGAGCGGCCGGCCGCTGCCGACCGCCCAGCCGAGGCCGATCTCGTCGCCGCGAGCCTCGAGCCACGCGTCGAGCTCCTCCATCTCAGCCGCCGTCCGGACGATCCGCGGGTCGACGTGCTCGATCGCGCCACCCGGGTCGGCCAGCGGATCGGGCCGCACCTGTGGCTCTCCCGCCCCGCCATCCGTGGCAGGAGGCGCCTTGCCACCGAGGAGGTCGAGGCTCAGCTGGAGCCCGCCCTTCGTCTCGGTCTCCGGGCTGTCGTATCCGGTGGGCGCGATGCTGGACGCGGGCAGGCGATCAATGAGCGAGCGGAACTCGAGCTCGCGGAAGCGCTGGGCAACGGCGCGACGGTCGTATCGGCCGGTCCGGCTCTCCTCGATGTCGAGCTCGACGGGCAGATCGATGACGATGCGGCCGATCTCGCGCGACATGAATGCCGACTCGCGGTGCTCGGCGAGCCGATCGCGCATCTTGCCCTTCACCTCGTCGAGGTGCTCGTAGATCCCGTCGAGCGTGCCGAACTGCTGGAGGAGGCTGCTCGCCGTCTTCTCCCCCACGCCCGGCACGCCAGGAATGTTGTCCGAGGTGTCGCCCTTGAGCGCCTTGTAGTCCAGCATCTGGTCGGGCCGTAGCCCGTAGCGCTCCATGACCCTGGCCTCGTCGTAGATGACGGTGGCTGCGACACCCATCCGGGTGGTGAGGAGCCGGACGTGATCGTCCACGAGCTGGAGCCCGTCGAGGTCGCCGGACACGATCATGGTGTCGACGCCGGCGGCTGTCGCCTTCTTGGTCAGCGTGCCGATGACGTCATCGGCCTCGTAGCCCTCCAGCTCGCGGATCGGGATGTTCATCATCCCCGCGATCTCGCGCACGATCGGGAACTGCGCTCGCAGGTCGTCCGGCATGCTCGGGCGACCCTTCTTGTAGTCGGGGTACGCGTCGAACCGGAATTGCGGCCGCCCAATGTCGAAGCTGACCATGGCGTAGTCCGGCTTCACGTCCTGCATCCCCCGCAGGACGATCTGGAGGAAGCCGAACACCGCGTTCACGAGGGTCCCGTCCGACATGGTCAGCGGCGGCAGCGCGAAGTAGCCTCGGTACACGAGGCTGGGCCCGTCGATGAGCATGAGGAGGGGGCGCTTGTCAGGCATTCGGAGAGGCCAGTCTAGACCGATGCCGAACGGCGGACCGCCGTAGAATCGGTCGCGATGCACGCCCGGCGAACGCTCGATCCGTACGCCACCCTCGGCCTCTCGCGCGACGCGTCGGCCCTGCAGGTCGCGCGTGCCCACCGACGCCTGGCGAAGCGCCACCACCCCGATTTGCACGAGGGCGCTGACGAGGCCGATGAGCGCATGCGCCTCATCAACGAGGCGTGGGCCATCCTCTCGAACCCCACGCTGCGCGGCGAGTACGACCTCGCCTACCCCGATGCGGGGACACCTTCGACCGGCCACTGGGGTGCCTCGCGCGCGCCGATCCGGCCGGTCGCGCCATCATCGACCCGGACCTGGGCCTCGTGGCGCGCGACCGCCGCCGACACGCGGGCGGCGCCGAGGACGGTCCGTCAGCCGGGAGAGGTGCCGATCCCGCGGACGCGCCGGCCACCGCGGGCCGAGCCGGTGCCAACGACCTTCCGCGACTCGGGCTGGGCCGCGCTCCTGGCGGGCGCGGTGATCGTCATCATTCTGCTGGGCGCCGTGGTGGTCGGGCGGGCGCTCTAGCCCGCGCGCGGCGCCACGACGTACCGCAGGACGGCGGCGAGGATCATCACGGCCACGCCGGCGAAGAGCAGGATCGGGAACAGCGGAAGCGGCGGATCCGTGAACTGGAGCGGCGCGAACTCCTCACGTCCATCGCTCTCGGCAGGCTCCCCGCCATCGTCGGTCGAGGTCCGGCCTGTGCTGTCCGATGCCAGGGCCTCCCCTGGCTCAGGGACTTCTATCGACGCCTCGGCATCGGTGCCCGCGCCGAACGCATGTCGGGTCTCATCGGGAGCCGCAGCCGCCTCGGCGTCGCCACCGCCGGAGAGCTCATTGCCGACACTCTGAAATATGTCCTGGGCGGCGGAGCCGGCCATGCCGCCGAGGAGCGGAGAGGCCGTCCCGACGAGGCCGACGACCGCGACCGCGGCACCCGCGGTCAGGATCGGGGCGAAGAGCCGTCGCGCCCATCCGCCGCTGGCGGCGGGAGCATCGGCAACGTCGGGAAGGAGCCGGAGCGGCCGATGCGGCCGCAGGTCTGGGAGCGCGGCGAGGGAAGCACGAAGCGCACCGAGCTCCTCGAGGGTGTTGGTGCAGCGAGCGCAGGACGTGACGTGATCGGTCAGCGAAGCGTCTGCGACGGCATCGGCCTCGCGTGAAGCCAACGCCGAGAGGCGTTCGTCGGCCGGATGGTTCGGGATCAGCATGTTCTTGGCTCCAGACGCCCCTATCCGGTGAAGAGTTCCCGGTGATCAGCGAGCAACTCGCGCAGGCGCAGGCGCCCGCGATGGATGCGTGACTTCACGGTGCCCAGCGCGGAGTTCGTCATCGCCGCGACCTCGTTGTAATCCATGCCATAGACGTCGCACAGGACGATCGCGGTTCGCTGGTCCTCCGGCAGTCGCTTGAGCGCGATCTCGAGGTGCCGATACATCTCTGAGCGCGCCGCCTCGGCGTGCGGGTTGACCGCTGCCGCATCCGGCAGCTCGGGCGCTCCCTCCTCGGGATCGGGCAATGGGCTGGTCGGGCGGCGCTGCTGCCGGCGGAGGATGTCGTAGCTGGCGTTGGCCGTGATGCGCAGCAACCACGAGCGGAAGATCCCACCGCGATAGCTGCCGATGGCTCGGTACGCGTGGATGAAGGCGTCCTGGGTCGCATCGGCGGCCTGGTCGGCGTCGCTCAGGAGGCGCCAGGCGAGGCCGTAGCAGGCGCTCTGGTAGTGCTCCATGAGCTGCGCAAAGGCGGTCCGGTCGCCGCTCGCGGCACGCGCGATGACCGCCGCCTCGTCGGGAAGCGGCGGCGTGCGATTCGCCTGCGTTCGTTGGGGGACGTCCGTCATCGGTCCGTATGATGACGGTTGCCGGGAAGCGGATGCTGCGCGGGTTCCGCCCGCCTCACTCGACCGGAAACCTGGCGTTCTCCCGCCACCAGTCCATCGTCACGCTGGCGTCGCGCCCGCCGTTGACCCGGCCGAGGATGTTCGTGCCGTCGTACGTCCAGAAGACATCGCTGCCGCACAGCACGTAGCCCTCCGCGGGCCCGAAGGACCAGCGATCGACCGCGGGGCCGTCGTCCTCGCACGATCCCTCACGGATCCCGCGTCGGCCGGCGTACCCGAAGAGCGTCGTCTCGGGGACCGCCGATCGAAGGGCGGGCGGCGGGGCAGGAACCGTGGCGTAGTAGAACGCATTCATTCCGCCGGGAAGGTTGCATCGCAGCCCGGCATCGATGGGAAGCGGGATCGGATCGTCGATTCCGGACTGGAACAGCGGGACCTCGTCCGGGTCGGCACGGAAGCATTCCTGGGTCAGGGAGTCAGGCAGGCGGGTGAGCAATGCCGTCTCGGCCTCATTCGGGAATCCTCCGGGACCAGCCGACGCTCGCGTTGCCGCTGGCGACGCGCTTGTGGGTGAGCTGGCGCTCGGCTCATGTGTCGGCCCGCCGCGAGCCGTCCCAAGGTTCAGGAGCGCCGAACCGAACAGGGCGACCCCGACGACGATGGCCAACGTGCCGATGATCCCTACCGCCAACCGCGAACGTACCTTCGGCGGGGAGGCGCGCGTCGCGGATGGCGTCGGGGTGACGCGGAAGAGACGGATCGGCTCGGCGATGCCTTTCAGGCGCCGCTCCCCGTGGGCCGTGAAGCCAACCTCGAGGTACCCGCGAGTGAGGGCGCGGACCGTGTCGCTCACCAGGAGCTGGCCGGGCTCAGCGACCGAGCAGATGCGGGCGGCGATGTTCACCGCCGTGCTGACGATGCCCTCGTCCGAGTCCTCGGCCTCGCCGGCGTGAATCCCGACCCCCGCGCGAAGCGGGCGGTCAGGCTGCTCGGCGGAGCGGGCGTTCAGCTGTGCCAGGATCGCGAGGCCGGCTTCGACCGCGTTGCTGACAGATCCGAAGACGACGTAGAACGAGTCGCCCTCGGTCCGGATCTCGCTGCCCTCGAACGTCCCGATGACGTCGCGGACGCTCTGCCGAAACTGGCCAAGGAGGTCCCGAGCGGCCCGATCGCCATGCGCTTCCGTAAAGGCCGAGTAGCCTCGCAGGTCGCAAAACAGAAACGCTCGGGTCTGGGCGGGCACGATCGGTGCTGCGGCTCCTGGCGGATCTGGCCGCCCGATCCTAGGTCAGGCCGGCTTCCGTTGGCCAGAGGTAGCCGTACCCCTCCCTATAATGGCCGCCCTCCGGCCGGGGTGGCGGAATCGGCAGACGCGTCGGTCTCAAACACCGATGAGCGCAAGCTCGTGTGGGTTCAAGTCCCACCCCCGGCACCACCCAAACTGAGCACGAAAAGGCTCGTCCGGTTCCGCAAGTGGAATCGGACGGGCGTTCGAAGCGAGGAGGAGATCGCCCCCTCGCCGATTGCATCGATCCCTCGATCTCACATGCACCCGGTGTCAGGCTGCGTTTTGTCCGTCTCCACGAGCTGGTAAACCAACCCATCCGGCCCGAGGGCCTGGACGGTACCGTCGTCCAGAGTGCGGATGTAGATGGTGTCGCCCATGCCGGTCCATCCGGGCGGCGGATTCACCCCCGGGGCGTCGAACTTCCAGTGCGATCCGCCGTACTCGATCACAGGCCAACCGAGCCCGCAGTGGACGTTGACTTGGACGGGCTCACCGGGGAGGGTCGCACTGGGTTGCTCGCTCGGGAGGGTCGCGGTGGGTGGCTCAGTCGGAAGGCTCGCGGTGGGTTGGATCGTTGGCTCGGGGGAGGCACCGCACGCTGCGAGTATCGCCACGAGCAAGAGGCCGCCGAATCTCATCCGACGAATTGTCCCCTACCGAGAAAGGCCCGGCGAGTGGCAGCCGACCGTATGATCGGCAGGTGCCTTCACGATCGCGCACCGGCTGGATGGCCGCCGCTGGTGGGCTGGCGCTCGTCGTGGCCATCTTCCTGCTTCCCGACCTGCCGCCCTCGGACGCGATCCCGGTCATCGGCCAACGGACGGATCAGGCTCAGATCATCGAGGCGCGCGGCTCAGACGCGAACGGACTCCCGCTCTTCCTCGTCGAGATCGGCGAGACCGGTGAGCGCATCGAGGCAATCGTGCAGGACGGGTCGGCCGCCGTGCCGGGTTCGTCCAACCGCCTCCCATACCAGGTCGGCGACGAGGTCGCCGTGACGCGGTTCGCAGGACCGGCTGGTGGCGACTTCGCGGTCATCGCCGAACCGTGGCGCCTTGCGACGCTCGGCGTGCTGGCGCTGCTCTTCGCGATTGCCGTCGTCATCGTCGGAGGTCTCCGGGGGTTGCGCAGCCTGATCGCCCTGGCACTGACCCTGGCCGTCGTGGTGAAGCTTGTCGTCCCGCTGCTCCTGCGAGGCGTCGATCCGATTGCGCTCGCGGTTGCCGGCGGCGCGCTGGTCACGCTGGCGACCTTGCTCCTGACCGAGGGCGCGACGCGGGTGACCGTCGCGGCACTGCTCGGGACGCTCGTGGCCCTCGGCGCGACCGCCGCGCTCGCCGCCGCCTTCACGGCGGCCGCGGAGTTCACCCAGCTCCAGGGCAGCGAGGAGATCGCGTTCCTCATCCCGCTCATCGGCGATCGGATCGACCTCCAGGGGATCCTGCTGGCGGCCACCGTGTTCGGCGCGCTCGGCGTGCTTGACGACGTGACGGTGACCCAGGCGGCGACGGTCGAACAGCTCCACCGATTGCGGCCCGAGGCAGATCGGCGCAGCGTGATGGGTCGGGCGATGCAGGTCGGTCGATCGCACATCGCCGCGACGGTGAACACGCTCGTCCTCGCCTACCTCGGCGCGGGACTGCCACTGCTCCTGCTCTTCGCGTTGAGCGGTCAGGCGCCGCTGACCGTGCTCAACGGCGAGATCGTCGCCGTCGAGGTCATCCGAGCCCTGGTCGGGAGCATCGGCATCGTCGCAGCCATGCCGATCACCACCGTGGTCGCGGCGTGGATCATGGTCTCGCGGGAGCGGCCGGCGGCTCCGGCTGCAGGCTAGCGGCGGCGGCGCGTCTCGTACGGCTGGTCGAGCATCGGCGCTGATCCGGGCCCGACCGGCACGAGTCGCCCGAGCGCCTGCTCCCACGGCCCGAAGAGCAGGTCGAACGGCTTCTGGTCGAGCATGTCCTCCACCACGAGCGCGCCCGCGGCATTGGCGACGGCGCCGCTGACGGTCAGCCACGGCCCGACCTGGCCCTGCCGGGCCCTGCGGAAGGCGGCGGCGGCTGCCTCGCGAGCTTCGTGGTACGCGACTTCGCGACCGGTGATGCGCGCGGCCCGCTCGGCTCGCCCGAGCGCGCGTCGCTCCGCCTCGGATCCGGCGATCAGGGTACGGGCCGAGCGCGCGCGGAAGAGGTCCGCCGACTCCTCGAGCGTCAGCCGCTCGGCGCGATCCACGAGCCGATAGACGATCGCGCTTGCCGGACCATAGTCACTCATACCTCTACCAACGTACCTCAACCCCACATGTTCGGGGAGGTCGCTTCGGCGCACCGGATCATGGCACTACTCGGACGTGGTGGGTGGTGCCGTCCGCAGGTGGTACGGAACGTCGGCCACGATGGTGTTCGGCCGCGTGAAGAGGCGGAGCTTGAGCCGCAGGGCGGTCTGGTTGTGGAGCAGGTTCTCCCACCAGTGACGCGGGACGAACTCGGAGAGGACGACGAGTACGGGCCGCGACGGGTCGTGGCGCTGGAGCACGTCGAGGTAGGCCAGCAGCGGGCCGATGAGCGCGCGATATGGCGACTCGATCACGACCAGCTCGGCGCCGCCCGACCACTCCGGCCAGTGACGTCGCAGCTTCCGCCGCCCCATCAGCGTCGTTGGTCACGTGGACGGCGGTTGCCTCTGGCGAGATGGCATTGGCGAAGGCGATCGCCTGCCGCGCGGGCTCGTCGAGGCGGGCGATCGGCACGATCACGATCGGCTTCTCCGAGACGCGCGCTCCGGACGGGATGCGGGCGAGCTTGACGGCCGCATCGACGTCTCGGTAGTGGTCGCGAATGCCGAGCATGAGCAGGACGAGGAGCGGGATGGCGATGACCACCATCCAGGCGCCCGACAGGAACTTGCTCTCGACCACGATGAGCGCGATGACTCCGGTCGTGACGGCACCCAGCCCGTTGATCGCGATGCCACGGCGCCAGCCGGCCTCGCGGCGTCGCACACCAGCGCACGACCATGCTCGACTGGGAGAGGGTGAAGGCGAGGAACACGCCGAGCGTGTAGAGCGGGATGAGGGCGGTCACGCTCGCGTCGAAGACCACCAGGAGCAGGGCGGCGAGGCCGGAGAGGGCAACGATCCCGGTCGTGAACGCCAGGCGCTCTCCACGGAACGCGAACTGGCGGGGCATGAAGCTGTCGCGCGCCAGGAACGAGAGAGCCGCGGGAAGTCCGCAAAGGCGGTGTTCGCCGCAAGGGCGAGCACGAGCACCGTGGCGACCTGGACGAGGACGAAGAAGCGCGCCATCCCCCACCAGCAGGCGAGCGATCTGGGACAGGACCGTCTGCTCCTCGGTTGGGTCGGGCACGATCCCGAGGGTGCTGGCCATGAAGCTGATGCCGAGGAAGAGGGCCCCGAAGATCGCGGCCGCCCAGACGAGCGTGATCCGCGCGTTGCGCCATTCGGGCGGCTTGAAGGCGGGCACGCCGTCCGAGATGGCCTCGACGCCAGTGAGCGCCGCCGCGCCGGAGCTGAAGGCCCGCAGGATGAGGAGGATGCCGAGCGCCTCGCCACCCGCCTCGGCACCGAGCCATCCCGGCGGCGGGGCGTAATCGGGCAGCGTCCCGGTGGCCAAGCGGACAAGGCCGATGCCGACCATGGCCGAGGATCGCGCCGATGTAGAGGTACGTGGGCGCCATGAAGATCGTGCCCGACTCGCGGACGCCGCGCAGGTTGCCGAGCATGAGGAGGACGACGATCCCGACAGCGATCAGCACGCGCTCCGGGAAGAGCTCGGGGACGACCGATGTGACGGCGGCGACCGCCGCCGAGACCGACACCGCGACGGTCAGCGTGTAGTCGATCAGGAGGGCGGCCCCGGCGATGAGGCCGGCCGTCGGCCCGAGGTTGTCGCTCGAGACGAGGTAGCTGCTCGCGCCGTTCGGATACGCGCGGATCGTCTGCCAGTAGCTCGTAGCGACGATCGCCAGGAACAGCGCAGATCACGATCGTCAACGGCATCGTGAAGCTCACCGCGCCGATGCCGGCGATGGACGAGGATCCGCATCATCTCCTCGGTCGCGTAGGCCGATGAGCTGATGTTGTCGCTGCTGAAGATGGCGAGCGCCTTCAGCTTGGTGAGGCGCTCGTGCTCCTCGCGCTCGCTGCTGATCGGACGGCCGATGAGGAAGGTCCGGAGCCGCGCAGGACGCGCGTCCACCCGGGTCGCTGGAGCACCGTGCGCTCCGTGGCGATGAGCTCGCCCGCGTCGCCGCGCTCGAAGAGCTCCTCGTATGGGCGAACGCGCCGGATGAAGGTGTCACCGGGCCGCTGGCCCTGCCGCGTCTCGCGTGACCTCGAGCCGCGGATCGATGCGTCGCTCCGCCATGCAGCCTCAGCGGCCCGCAGCGGCGATCGGCGCGACCGCTAGCTCGGAGTCGACGCCGTCGGGCTCGACCAGCTCGACGCTGACGCCGGCGGCACGGCCAAGGCGGCGCGCGGCGGGCAGCAGTCGCTCGGGCCGCGGCATAGGACGGTGATGCGGTCGGCGTCGACCCGTCGGCGACGACTCTGATCGCCGCCCGAACCGGGTCGAGCGCCGCGCCGATTTCGGTCGGCTCTCGGCGTGTGCGATCGATCCATACCTTCAGCGTCGCACTCGTCACCAAGAGGAAATCGGGCTTGCCGACGGGTCAGGCGCTCAAGAAGCGCTCAAGTCTCGTCGCCGGCGAGCTCATGCGCGTCGAGGATCCGATACCCCACGCCCGGCTCGGCGACGATCAGGCGACGCAGCGCCCCGCTGGCGTCTGCCTCCGCGAGCTTGCGACGGATCGCGCCGACGTGGACGTGCAGGTAGTGGTGCTCGGACACGTATTCGGCGCCCCACACGGCGCGCAGCAGGCGAGCGCGGCTTACGACGCGGCCCGCGTTGGCCAGGAGGACTTTGAGCAGCTCGTACTCGCGCGGCGTCAGGCGCACCTCCCGGCCACCGACCTCCACGCGGCGCCGGGCCGGGTCGAGCGCCAAAGAGCCGATGCGCACCTCGCCGTCCCGTTCAGATGCCGGGCCGAGCGCCCGCCGCATGGCGGCTCGCAGTCGTGCGTGGAGCTCACCCAGGCCAAACGGCTTGGTCAGATAGTCGTCAGCTCCCGCGTCGAGTGCCGCGATCTTGTCTCGCTCCTGGTCGCGCGCCGACAGCACGATGATCGGCGTGGCTCCGTCGAGCCGGATGCGGTGGATGACCGCCAGCCCGCTCATCCCGGGCAACCCAAGGTCGACGAGGACGAGGTCGGGGCGACCCTGCTCCCAGCGACGGAGGGCGTCCTCTCCGTCGGGTGACTCGCGCACCCGGTACCCGCGCGCCACAAGGTTCGTGGCGAGGGCCCGGCGCGTCGCCTCGTCGTCCTCGACGAGAAGAATGTCCGGCCCGTCCTCTTGGGCGCTCATCGTGACGGAGGACCGGTCGCGGAACCCGACGGCACGCGGATCGTGACGGCGAGCCCGCCGAGCGCGCTCGGCGCCGCTGAGACGCTCCCACTCATGGCTTCGACCAGGCCCCGGACGACGGTCAGGCCGAGCCCGACGCCGCGCCGCGACGCCGATGCGCTGGCGCCGGCCCCGATAGAACCGCTCGAAGAGGTGCGGCAGCGCGTCGGATGCCACACCGGGGCCGGAGTCCTCGACGGTGATCTCGACTTCGGCGTCGAGGGCGGCCGCTGCCCGGATGCGGATCGCCGCTCCGCTGGTCGCGTGGGTCGCTGCATTGTCGAGGACGTTGGTGATGGCCTGGCTGAGGAAGGTCTGGTCGACACGGAGCGCGGGCAGGTCATCCGGAACGTCGACGGTCACCTGGCCAGCGACCCTCGGCCGGAACCGGTCCAGGATCGGCTCGAGCAGCTCGCTCAGCGGCGTCAGCTCGATCTGCGGAATGAGCGCACCGGACTGGATCCGGCTCATGTCGAGGACGGAGTCGACCAGGGTGCTGAGCCGATCCGCTTCGTTGTCGATCGACCGCGCGCCATCGTGCGACGCTCCTCCTCCGACAGCGGGATCGCCCGGATCGGCCAACGTACCGGCAGTGGCGCGGATGCTCGCCAACGGGGTGCGCAGGTCGTGCGACACCGAGTCGAGGAGTGCCGATCGGAGCGCGTCGCTGCGACGTTCGATCTCGACGTCGGCGGCCGTCGCCGCCAGCCGGTCTCGGCGCACGGCCTGCGCGAGCTGATCCGCGGTGACGGCAAGCAGCCGCGTCTCTTCCGGCGCCGGCGCCCCTTCTCCGGGCGGACGCTCGGCACCAGAGCGAGCCGATCGACTCGCCATCGGCCGTCAGCTCGACCCGGTACCGGCGCTGATCGGTGTGGCGTCTCGCCGCTCGACGCGGTCGACGTGGTCCGGATGCGAATCCACGCCCCCGAGTCCTCGGCGCGATCGCGGCGCAGCACGGAGTGGCCCGCGGAGGGCTCGATCGGCGCGCCGCGTCGCGTGTCTCCGATGATTCGTTCCTGGGTCACGGTGGGCCCGACCCCGACCCACGCGCGCGCCAGCCCCGCATCGGCCCGAAGGCGATCGAGGACGACGTCGATGGCCGATGGCAGGCGGTGCGCGGTTGCGAGCTCGCGGGAGATGGCAAACAGCGCCCGGGCCTCGCGTTCGCGCCGGGCCGCGAGCCGCTCTCGGTCGCGTTGGAGTCCCCCGAGCTGTCCGATGACGAGGCCGACGAAAAGAAGGAGCAGGAGCGTCATCAGCTCTTGTGGCCGCGCGACCGTCAGGGTCAGGAGCGGCTCAACGAAGAGCAGGTTGTAGACGAGGAACGCGCCGACCGCCGTGACCAGGGCTGCGACCGTCCCTCGTCGCACCGCAATGGCCGCGACGGCGAGCAGGTAGAGCGATCCAGCGTGCTCGAGGCCAAGCCCCACTTCGATCGCCCAGACCACCGCCGAGGAGGCGGCAAGGGCGAGGAGGACTTCGGCGATGGTCGGTCCGAGCCTGCGCACGCCCCGATACTAGGCGCGCCAGGCGGGTTGCCTAGGCGGCGGCGTCGTAGGCCGTGGTGTTGACGAGGAGACGGATCTCCACGTCGTCGTATCGGCCTGGATGGTCCTCATCGGTGTGCTGCTTGAGCGTCTCGAGGACGCGCGCATCAGTGTCGGCTTCGATGTGCTCCCCGCATGGGCAGTCGACGGCTCGCATGGTGAAGTGCCTCCTTGGTGTTCCCGTGCCAGGGGCTGCAGGATGCGGGCCACTGCGCTCCTCGGAGGGCGACGGTAGACTCGGCCGTGCCGGCCCGTTGCGGGGTCGGTTCGAGGCCGTCGGCGTTCTCACCGCCGGCGGCCATTCCGCATGCTAGGCTTGCGCCGCCCACCCGGAAGCGCCACGAAGGATCACCTGCACGCCCGATGACCGACGCACCCGTCGACTGCTTCAACTGCGGACGCTCCAATCCGGAGTGGGCGCAGGTCTGCCGGTCCTGCGGCGTCGCCCTCCGGCACGGCGAGGCCCGCGTGGTCCCGACCGGGCGGATCCCGACGGACCGTGACTCGCTCATCTCCATGGGTGCGGTGATCGCGACGATCATCGGTGCGGTCTTCGTCGGCCTCTTCGTCTCGAGCCTCAACTCGACCGACGCGCTCGTCGGCCAGGCAACGCCAACGCCGTCGCCCTCGCCGTCGCCGACCCTCGAGGCACCGTCGGTCGCCCCAAGCACGAGCGCCACCGCCGTGCCGACCGCCACCCCGGTGCCGCTGCCGGCGACCGTGGCCTTCGGGACGGAGCTCGACGGGTCGCGCCAGGTCGTCGAGCCGGTCGACACGTTCACGCCGGGGATGACCTTCGCGCACTCGATCAGCTCGACCGTTGCCATTCGGCGCGCCGACGATCGGTGAGGAGATCGTCCGCCTCAACGAGGACGGCACCGATGGCGAGCAGATCGTGGCTCCGGCCGGCAACCAGCTCGGCGTCGATCCTGCCGGCACGACCGCAGGCTATATCGCCGGTGACGCAGCGAACTTCGTGCGCGACTGGGGCCCCGGCGTGTACGAGATGCGGATCTATATCGGCGAGACTCTCATCGCGCGAGGCCAGTTCCGCCTCGCCGAGGGCTAGGCCGCTCCCCTACCCGTCGCTTCGCGCGACCTCGTCCCAGGCATCGGCGTAGAGACGTGCCCGCACGGGCAGGTATCCGGGGTAGGCGCGGCGCGCATCGGTCACGACCTTCGCGTCGAGGGTGACGAGCGCGATCGTGTCGGTCGTCTCGACGATCGCCGTGCCGTTCGGATCGATGACCACGCTCGGGCCGCCGATGAGGACGCCCGCCTCTGGGTGCGGCCGATTCACGCTCAGGATGTAAGCACAGGTCGTCATCGCGTTCGCGCGCCACACGGTCTTCCAGCGCTGGTAGGTCTTCTCCTCGCTTGCGCGCGGGTTGACGATCGCCATCGCTCCCTGGGCGCCGAGCAGGTGCGACGCCCTCCGGGCGGTTGTTGTCCGAGCAGATCTGGACGCCGATCGGAACGCCGAACGCGTCGATCCGGCGCGGCGCCTCCGTCCCGGGCTCGTAGTGGCTCGTCTCCCAGAAGCCCGGCTCCTCGGGCAGGTGGAGCTTCTCGTAGGTGTGCATCACCGATCCGCCGGAATCGATCACCAGGGCTCGGCTCGTCCGCCGACCGTCCTCGGCGCGGTGGATGATGCCGCCGACCAGGCCGATCCCCGCCTCGGCCGCCGCCTCCGTCTGAGCTCGGGCGCGCGGCCCGTCCATCGGCTCGGCGTCGTCGTCGTGGACCTCCTTCGTCGCCGGGCGCCACGGGTTCAGCGGGATCTCCGGCAGGACCGCCAGATCCGCGCCGCGGTCGGCGGCCTCCGCCAGCCGCTGCTTCAGGCGGATCGGGCCATCCGGCTCCCAGAAGACCTCGGAGATCAGCGCGACCGTGAGCTTCCCGTCCGCACGGGCGGGGGTCGTATCGGTCATGCGGCGGAGCCTAGCGGGTCGGCGGGTCGAGTCAACGGCTCCGGTCAGCCATCAGCAGGCCGATGAAGTACGAGGCGTTCCGCGTCACGTCGGCGTAGTCGCCCGGCCGCAGGCTGCCGATCTCGTTGTAGCGCGCGAGGAACTTCTCCGCCGCCTTGCGGCCGTCGCTCTGGCCGTAGCCCGACGACGCCGGCGTGAAGAACGGGCACTCCAGCGCGATGCCCACGGTGAACTTCTTGCCCGTCACCGTCTCGAGGGTCCGTCCTTCGTTGCGGCGCGCCAGCTCCAGCAACTCTTCGTAGGTCACGTCCGAACGGTAATCGGTCGGTAAGCGGCCGGCGGCCATCATCGGCGCATGCTGCGGACGAACCTGCCACGCGCCGTCCGCGTGCTGCGCCGCCGTCGAGGTTGGCGTCAGACCGACCTCGCGAAGCGGGCCAGCGTCTCCGGTCCGACCATTTCGCGCATCGAGCGCGGGAACTTCGAGGCCATGCCGCTGGGCGCGTTGCAGCGGATCGCATCGGCCCTCGAGGCTTCGGTGGATCTGACCATCCGATGGGAGGGCGCGCAGCTCGACCGCCTCATCGACGCTGCACACGCGTCGCTCGAGCAGGAGACGGCAACGATGCTCTCAGCGAGCGGATGGCTCGTGGCTCCGGAGGTGAGCTTCAATCACTTCGGCGACCGGGGCCGCGTCGATCTCCTCGCGTTTCATCCGGTGGCGCGGCTCGTTCTGGTCGTGGAGGTGAAGAGCGCGCTCGGCGACCTCCAGGATGCGCTCGGGCGACTCGATGTGAAGGCGCGGCTCGGACGGTCCCTGGCGGAGTCGACCGGCTGGACGGGGGCATACGGCATCGTTCCCGCGTTCGTGTTTGCTGACACGCGGACGAACCGCCGCGTGATCACCAATCATGAGGCGTTGTTTGCCCGCTTCACGGTTCGCGGCAGGTCCGCCCTGGCGTGGACTCGGCGGCCATCGGCACCGGCGCCATCAGGCCTTCTCTGGTTCGCGTCCGTGCCAGATCTTCACGGGGTGAACGTTATGCGCGGCAAACGAGTCCGAACGGTCAGATCAGGCCAATGACGTTCACCTGATGAAAAATCGGACGGTTCGAGTGTCAAATCTGCGCGTACGAGTCACCGGGTGAACATTCGGACGCTTCGGCTCGACCTGCCGCCGCGATCTACTCCGCCACGTCCCCGAGGAACTCGCGGACGAGGTTCTGGAAGTGGTAGACGCCGTTCTCGCGCTTGGCGGAGAAGCGGCCCGTGTCGTAGGCGCGGGAACGGAGGCCGCGCTGGACCTGCTCGCAGATGACGATGTCTTCCTGCTGGATTTCGTCAGAGAAGGCGATCGTCTGCTGCATCGACTCCCATCCGGGGCCGGAGCCGGGCTCGGCGAAGAACCACTCGAAGATCGTCAGCGTGCGGTCCGGACCCAGGGGCAGGATGACGTTCGAGGACATGTTGTCCTGGTAGATGTTGAACATCGTGTTCGGGAACAGCCAGTAGTAGAGGGCCGAGTCCTCGGCGCCGGGCTGGCGCAGGTAGCGCCGATCCACCCCGATCTCCTCGCCCGGCTTCAGCTCGCGAATCGGCGCGTGCTGCTTCGAGTAGTAGCGAAACTCCTCGACGCGGTAGGAGTCGTAGTCGAGCTCCTTGTAGAGCTGCGGGTGCGCAATCGGCAGGTGGTAGCCCTCGAGGTAGTTGTCGACGTAGACCTTCCAGTTGCACTCGATGACGTAGTCGCGTCGCTCAACCAGCCGCATCGACCCGACGTCGTAGCCGGCGGCCGACACCTCGGTGGGGATCGCGCCCATCATCTCGGCCAGGGGCGGCGCGTCGTCCCAGAGGTTGACGAACACGAACGGGCCCCAGGTCTCGACCCGCACCGGCACCAAACCGAAGTCCTCCTTCGAGAACCCCTCGGTGTCCTCCATCTCGGGGCAGGCGCGCAGGGTGCCGTCGAGCCCGTAGGTCCAGCCGTGATAGCGGCACTGGAGCGACTTCCGGTTGCCCCGGGTCAGTGCCACCTGCCCGGCCCGATGGCGGCACACGTTGTAGAAGGCGCGCAGCTCGCCATCAAGCCCGTGGGTGATGACGACGGGCTCGTCGAGCACCGTGACCGGCACGAAGTCACCGATGCGCTGAAGCTCATCGGTCCTGGCCACCAGCTGCCAGGTGCGCCCGAAGACCCGATCCTTCTCCTGCGCAAGGACGTCCGGATCCAGGTAGAAGCGCGACGGCAGCGTGGTCGCACGCGAGAGGGGCGGCACGGTCGAGGTCATGCGCGGAGTGTACCGATGCGCCCGATTGCCTTGCCGCACGCCGCCACGAAGTGCTACAACGTCCCGACCCGAGAGACGACCCTGAGCCGCACGCTTGCGCGTGCCCGATGGAGGAGATCGAATGACCACGAAGCGACGCCTTGCGATCCTGCCGATCGCGATGCTCGTCCTGGCCGCTTGTCAGGCCGACGATGGCGGGGCGAGCCCGGGTGGGGACGGCGGTGGGGACACCGCCTGCGCCGGAGAGACCGATGGGCACCTTGCCCGGGTCTGCGAGGCGGGCGCGATCCGCGTCTCGACGGACCCGGAGTATCCCCCGCAGTCCTTCCTCGACGAGGAGACGAACGAGCTCGACGGGTTCGATATCGACGTCGCGAAGGAGATCGCGGAGCGCCTCGGCGTCGAGGTCCAGTTCGAGACCCCGGGGTTCGATGCGGTCACAGCCGGCAGCTGGGCCGACCGCTGGGACATGAGCGTCGGGTCCGTGACGGTCACTCCGGCCCGTGAGGAGGTCCTGGACTTCACCCAGGCCTACTACTTCACGGCGGTCGGCGCCGTTGCGCTCAACGACTCCGGCATCGATTCCGTCGAGGGCTTCGCCGGTGAGACCGTCTGCGTGGGATCGGGCACGACGTACTTCGACTGGCTCAACGGGACGCTCGAATTGCCCCCAGAGGCCGGCGAGCCGGCGGCGACGCCGGAAGGTGTCGAGGCGACGACGTTCGATACCGACACTGACTGCGCCGAGGCCTGGCTCAGCGGCCGAACCGAGGACTTCGCGGGCTGGGTCACCTCTCTGCCGACGGCGCAGGGGGTCCTCGCCGATAATCCGGATCTCGAGGCGACGATCATCGATGAGGCCGTCTTCAACGAGGCACTCGCCGTCGCGTTCGACCGAGGTATCGAGGACAACGATTCGCTCGTCGAGGCCGTGGACGCGATCATCGGCGACATGCATGAGGACGGGACCCTCAGCGCGCTCTCCGAGGAATGGTACGAGGGGGTCGACTACTCGCAGCCGCAGTAGTCGCGCGATCCAGGCGATCGGACATGAGGGCGCCCGCGCGATCGGGCGCCCTCTTTTCAGTCAGGTAAGGGATGACCACCTCCGAGACGACGGCAGACCCCACCGAGATCGTCGGGAGGCTCGAGCGGCATCGCGCTCGGGCCCGACAGGCATGGAAGATCCAATTCGCCGGCACGTGGTTCGTGCTCATCATCCTGCTTCTCGGGTTCCTCGCCTACACAAACAACCTCGACGTCGACTGGATCCGCCGCAACTGGATCTTCATCATCACCGGCGCCGGGCTGACGGTCCTCGTCTCCGCAGCATCGATCGTCCTAGCCACCTTGCTGGCCGTGTTCGGCGCGCTCGGCCGGCTGTCACTGAACCCGATCCTCAACGGCATCGCGTCGCTGTATGTGTCGCTGGTCCGGGGCACGCCGCTCATCGTTCAGATCTTCTTCATCTTCTTCGCCCTGCCGCAGGTCGGGATCGTGCTGCCCGCCATCCCGACTGGAGTCATTGCCCTCGGCGTCAACTACGGCGCGTATATGACCGAGATCTTCCGCGCCGGGATCCAAGCGGTGCCACGCGGTCAGCGCGAAGCCGCGCAGGCGCTTGGCATGCCGGAGGAGCTCCTGTTCCGACGCATCGTGGCGCCGCAGGCGGTGCGGATCGTGACACCCGCGGTCGGGAACGAATTCGTTGCCATGATCAAGGACTCCGCGCTGGTGAGCCTGATCGGCGTCCAGGAGCTCTTCTGGCGCGCGGAGGTGACCGGCAGCCGCGACATTCGCTCGCTCCAGGCGTTCGCCGTCGCGGCGGCGTTCTACTGGCTCGTCACGATTCTCTTCTCGCTCGTCCAGTCGAGGCTCGAGCGCCGAATGGCGCGCGGCGATCAGGGTGACCGATGACGGCTGAGTGGCGACCAGACAGCGATACCGCCACCGCATCGAGTGGATATGACGTCGGCTCCGATCTCCCGGGGCATATCGGTGAGCTCATCGTCAGGACCAACGACCTGCACAAGTTCTTCGGCTCAAACCACGTGCTACGTGGCGTCGACCTCGAGGTCCGCCAGCGCGAGGCGGTCATGATCATCGGCCGGTCGGGTTCGGGGAAGACCACCCTGCTGCGCTGTATCAACTTCCTCGAGGAGCCGACGGTCGGCTGGGTCGAGGTGGACGGCGTGCGCCTGCAGGCCGATCCGCTGCGCGCGCGCAGCCGCAAGCACCAGGAGGAGATCCGCCAGATCCGGCTTCGCGCCGGGATGCTGTTCCAGGAGTTCAACCTCTTCCCGCACATGACGGTGCTCGGCAATTGCATCGAGGCACCGGTGCGTGTCGCCGGCGTCCCCGAGTCGCAGGCCGTCGCGCGCGCAGAGCGCTACCTCGACAAGGTCGGGCTCCTCCACCGCAAGGACGACTATCCGTCGCGGCTCTCCGGCGGTCAGAAGCAGCGCGTCGCGATCGCCCGGGCGCTCTCGATGGAGCCGAAGGTGCTCCTCTTCGACGAGCCGACGTCGGCGCTCGACCCGGAGCTCATCGGCGAAGTGCTCATCGTCATGGAGGACCTCGCCCACGAGGGCACGACGATGATCGTGGTGACCCATGAGATGCACTTCGCCCAGGAGGCGGCCGACCGCGTCGTCTTCATGGAGGACGGGGTCATCATCGAGCAGGGGCCGCCGGAACAGGTGCTGAACGATCCCCGCCACGAGGAGACGACGCACTTCCTGCGCCGATTCCTCGAGCCTAGCGGTTCGACGCCCCGGCTGAGCCCGTAGACCTGGGCGCGCGGCAGGCGGGCGGCCTCGTCCTCGGGGCGCACGCGGGCCTTGGCCGGCTTCAGCGCCGCCGGCTTGTCGGCGGGCTTGCCGCCCTCACGCTCGATGAGCCAGCGCAGGCCGACGGCGGTCAGGGTCGCGCCGCCGGCGGCGCCCGGCTCGATGAACGGCACCACGACCATCCCGCGCCGGCCGAGCGCCTCGACCGCCAGCTGGAGCCGATACGGATCGGTCTTCAGCTCATCGGCCAGCGGCGACAGGTCGACCGTCTGGTTCGGGAAGCGCCGGAGGAAGCGGAGGATGGCGGCGTCGAGCTGCTGCTCGTCGATCGGCGCATCGGCAGCGGACGGAACCGTCGCGGACGCCTTCGCTGACGCGCGGCGGGGCTTCACGGTGGAGGACGGGTCGCCCACCTTCGCCGGCTTGCGGGCGCGCTTCGTGATCACGCTCGACAGGATAGTGGAAGGGCCGGGGTAGACTGCGCGCGTCGTGCCCGACATCGACCCGTACGCCATCCTGGGTGTCTCGCGCACCGCGTCGCGCGAGGAGATCGCCCGCGCCTACCGCTCGCTGGCCAAGCAGTTCCACCCCGACTCGGGGTCCCCCGCCAGCGCGGCGATGGCGCGCGTCAACGACGCGTGGCGCATCCTCTCCGACGCCGGGCGCCGCGCGCAGTGGGATCGGGCTCACACCGTCGCCGTCCCGGCCCACTGGGCGACCGTCCCGGCCCAGCCCTCGTTCCGGCCGCAGGCGGCCCCGCAGGCGCCGCCGTCGCGCATGGACTCCGGCTGGCTGGCCGCGGGCGTCGTGGCGATGGTGGCGCTGGTGGTCGGCACGATCATGCTCGGCATCTCGCTCGTCACGCCGCCGTTCGACGACCGCGTCGAGGTCATCGACGCGGCCGTCACCTTCGACGTCCCGCCTGACTGGGTCATCGGAGAGGGCGACATCGTGCAGGCCGATGGCCACCGCGTGATCGCGCACCTCGTCACCTTCCCGGTCGAGCCCGACGAGCTGTGCACGAGCTTCGACGACCCGTGCGACATCAGCGGTGACGCCATTCCCGCGGGAGAGGCATCGATCATCGTCACCGAGTGGACCGAGCGGCACACCGCCGGTCATCGACCCCGTCACGAACCGCCCGTACGGCCTCGATGCCGACGCGATCATCGGCGGCAGTCCTGCGGCAGCGAACGAGCGCCGCGTGGACGAGAACACGACGATCGCGTGGTGGCAGCTCAGCCCGCCGGGCTTCCCCGACCGATGGATCGAGGTGAACGCCGAGATCGGCGGTCAGGACCCAGAGGTCGCCGGGATGCGGACCGCGATCATCCAGGTGCTCGACTCGCTCGAATTCCAGGACTAGGCCAGTCGCTCCTCGGCGCCCGCCTGAAGCTCAACGTGGACGGGCACTCCCGCCGCCCGGCCGACGGCCTCACCAAGACGCTCGTCCCACGCCACGCGGTCCGGTAGCCGCACCTGGCGCGTCGCACCGGCCACCGAGATCGACAGGACCACCGGCAGCGGTCCCGGCCGGCCTGCCAGCGCGCCCTTCACCATCTCGATCGCCCCGAGCAACGCCTCCGTCGGGACCTCATCACCGATGGATACCGAGACGACCGCGGCGGTGGCAACCGGTGCCGACTGCAGCGGCACCGCATCGAGGGGCGCGACCGACTCTTCGGCGGGCTCCGGCGCGCCGACGGCCTCGACGATGGGCGGAGCCTCGACCTCGACCGCGACCGCGGCGGCGACCGGCGCGTCGACCGGAATCGGCTCGCGCTCGGGCGCCCTCCACACGCCCTGCACGCGCTCTCCCGAACCGCCGCCGCCCTCCCAGCGGCGCTGGCGCGGCGCGAGCAGCCGATCGCGCTCGTGGCCGAAGGCAGTTGGGCCCATGCGGACCGCGTCGTCCCACTGGTGGACGGCCTCGCACAGGATCTGGGGCGACTCGTCACGACGATCGATGCGTCCGGTGACGAGGACGATGGAGTCATCGGTCCATGAGGGCGCGGTCTGCTCGAAGACCTTTGGGAAGACGACGACCTCGACCGATCCCTGGAGGTCCTCGAGGGTCGCCACGAGCATGGTCGAGCCCGCGCGGGTGATGACCCGGCGCGAGGTCTGGATGATGCCGCCGACGGTGACCTTGGCCTGGTCGGCCTCCTCCGCCAGCTCACCGGTGTACGCGGTCACGTACTCGGGCAACTCCGTCTCGATGTCGCTCAGCGGGTGCTCCGACAGGTAGAGCCCGATGAGCTCCTTCTCCCAGCGCAGCCGCTCGCGCCGCGGGATCTCCTCGCCGCCGTCGAGGAAGGCGACCGCCGACTCGGCCGGCAGGGCGAACAGGTCGAACAGGGTCGACTGGCCGGCCGCAACGTCGCGCTGATGACGCGAACCATTCTCCAAAGAGGCATCCAGCGCCTCGAGCAACGCACCCGCCGTCCCCAATGAGGCCATCGCGTTGGCCTTGATGAGCGACTCGACCACCCGTCGGTTGAGGACGTGGAGGTCGACGCGCCGGCAGAAGTCGTCCAGCGAGACGAACGGCCCGGGCTCCTCTCCCCCGTCTCGGACCCTGGCGATCGCCTCGATCGCGCCCTCACCGACGTTCTTGATCGCCGCCATCCCGAAGCGGATGGCCTCCGGCGCACCGGAGGCATCGGTCTCGACGGTGAAGAGCGCATGCGACTTCTGCACGTCCGGCGGGCGGACTTCGATCCCCAGCCGCCGGCACTCGGCGATGACGGCGGCGACCTTCTCGGCGCGCTCGCGGAAGCCGTTGAGGACGGCGGTCATGAACTCGATCGGGTAGTTCGCCTTGAGGTAGGCCGTCTGGTAGGCGATGAGCCCGTAACAGGTGGCGTGGGCCTTGTTGAAGCCGTAACGGGCGAAGGGCTCGAACTCGGCGAAGACCTTGTCGACGATGTGGGGCGGGATGCCCTTCTTCTTCGCGCCGGCCTTGAACTTCGCCTCGTGCTGGCGGAGGACGTCCTCCTTCTTCTTGCGGATGGCGTAGCAGAGGTTGTCCGCCTCGGGACCGGTGTAGTCCGCCATCGCGATGGCGGCGGTCATGATGTCCTCCTGGTACACGAAGATCCCGTACGTGTCCCGCAGCGCGGGCTCGAGGGAGTCGTGGAGGTAGGTGACCGGCTCCTCGCCGTGCTTGCGCCGGATGTAGGCGGGGATGTTCGCCATCGGTCCCGGCCGGAAGAGGGCGACCATGGCGGCCAGGTCGCGCACCTCGGTCGGCTTGAGCTCCTTGACGTATCGGCGCATCCCGGAGCCCTCCAGCTGGAAGACGCCCATCGTGTCGCCGTGGCCGAGCAGCTCGAACGTCTTGGCGTCGTCGAGCGGCAGCTTGTCGACGTCCAGCTCGACTGACCGATGCGTCCGCACGAGATCGACGGCATCGGCCAGGATCGTGAGGTTGATGAGGCCCAGGAAGTCGAACTTCAGGAGGCCGAGCGCCTCGCAAGCGTGCATCTCGAACTGGGTCATGGTGGTCTTGCCGTCGGTCGCGCGCTGGAGCGGCATGATCTCGGTCAGCGGCTCGCGGCTGATCACGATTCCGGCGGCATGGGTCGAGGCGTGGCGTGACACGCCCTCCAGCTGCTTGGCGATGGTGATGAGCTTGTCGACCCGGTCGTCCCCCGCCATGAGCTCTCGGAGCTGCGGCGAGGTCTCGACGGCGCGATCGAGCGAGATGTTCAGCTCGAGCGGGACGGCCTTGGCGACCCGATCGGCCTCTCCATAGGTGAGACCCATGGCGCGGCCCACGTCGCGGATGGCGGCCTTCGCGCCGAGCGTCCCGAAGGTGATGATCTGCGCCACCCGGTCGTCCCCGTACTTGGCGGTGACGTACTGGATGACCTCGTCCCGGCGCGAGTCCTGGAAGTCGATGTCGATGTCCGGCATCGTCACGCGGTCCGGGTTGAGGAAGCGCTCGAACGGCAGGCGGTATGCGAGCGGGTCGACCGGCGTGATGCCGAGCGAGTAGGTGACGATGCTTCCCGGCGCCGATCCGCGGCAGGTCGTCATGATCCCCCGCTCCCGCGCAAAGCGGATGAAGTCGGCCACGATGAGGAAGTAGGCCGAGTACCCCATCCGATCGATGATCCCCAACTCGTAGTCGAGCCGGTCGCGGATCTCATCGGTCAGCGTGGGATACCGCTCCGGCAATCCGCGCTCGCACTCCTTGCGCAGCCAGGAGGCCTCGGTCTCGCCGTCGGGCACCTCGAAATGCGGCAGGCGGAGCCCGGTGAAGTCGAGGCTGACGTCGCACTGCTCGGCGATGAGCAGCGTGTTGTCCATCGCCTCCGGCAGCTCGCCGTTGAAGAGGCGGCGCATGTCGGCCGCCGGCTTCAGGATAGAACTCGTTGTTCTCGAAGCGCATCCGCCCAGGCGTGTCGAGGTTCGACGCGGTCTGGATGCAGACGAGGAGGTCGTGCGCCTCGTACTGCTCCGGGTGCGTGTAGTGCGTGTCGTTCGTCGCGACCAGCGGCAGGTTGTTCCGCCGCGCCAGCTCGACCAGCTGCGGATGGAGGCGCTTCTGGTCGTCGATACCGTGCTCCTGGATCTCGATGTAGAAGTTCCCGTCGCCCAGGATGGACCGATACTCATCGGCCGCCTTCGCAGCGCCCTCTTCGTCGCCGACGCCGAGCCGCTTCAGCACCTCCCCGCCCAGGCAGGCCGATGTGCCGATGAGCCCCTTCGCGTGCCTCGCCAGCAGCTCCTTGTCGATGCGCGGCTTGTAGTAGTAGCCGTCGAGGTGCGCCGCGGTCGTCAGGGCCAGCAGGTTCCGATACCCCACGTCGTCCCTGGCCAGGAGGATCATGTGGTGGTAGTCGGCGTCGGCCTTGCCCTCCTTGTCGGTCATCCTGCGAGGGGCGACGTACGCCTCGATCCCGATGATCGGCTTGATGCCGGCCTTCTTGGCGGCCGCGTAGAACGGGATGACCCCGTACATGCTCCCGTGGTCGGTCAGCGCCAGCGCCGGCATCCCCTGCTCCGCGACCCGCTGCGTCATCTCGTTGATTCGGCTCAGCCCGTCGAGCAGGCTGAATTCAGAATGGACGTGCAGATGCACGAAGTCGCCATTTCGGCTCGGGTCAGGGGCTCTCAGGGTCACCGGTCGATGGTAGCGAGCCGATCTCTGTAGAGGCGTTCGGAACTACGCGGCCCGCTGCCGCCAGTCTTGGACAACCTCGAAATGGATCTCGATGCGCCCCTCTTCATTCCCGAGCACCTTCGCGAGGACAGTGTCCAGGGGTCCGGGTCCGGAACCTGTCCAACTGCACTCTCGGGTAACAGACCGAAGGAGCGGGACGAAATAGTCCCGGCACGTTATCCGGATATGGGCTTGGCCTGCCTGATCGCGTGTAGCGCTGATGCTGCTAGCCCGAATAGCGCGAGCAGCCCGGTTGTATCCATGCCAGTGGAGCTCACGCGAAACCACTGTTCTGACCGCAATGTTCCAAGCGTCCATAGCCATCGTGAATGTGAGGTTAGCCATAACCCGTCAGGAGGGCGGACGAACACAGCTGTAATGGGCAGATTTGACGTATATCCGTGACGGATATATCGTTGGCATTGTGGGTGAATCGGACAGTCCTTTGACGCCGGCGGTACTTCACATCCTGCTCGCGCTCTCAACCGAGGAGCGGCACGGGTACGGGATCATGAAGCAGGTCGAGCGGGAGTCGCACGGCAAGGTGAAGATGGGCCCGGGCACGCTGTACGGGTCGCTGGGCCGGATGATGGCGGCCGGGCTGATCCGCGAGAGCGACAAGCGGGTCGACCCCGCCATGGATGACGAGCGGCGGATCTACTACACGCTCACCGCGCTCGGACGGAAGGCGCTCCGCGCCGAGCTGGACCGATACCGCGAGGTCGTCGCCGTCGCCACCGAGAAGCGGATTACGCCGAACGCGTTCGCCGATGGCATCTGACCGCGCGATCGGCCGATACCGCCGCTGGTACGCCCGCCTCCTCCGCCTCTACCCGCGGCCATTCCAGGAGCGCTTCGGCGAGCCGATGGCGCAGACCTTCACCGACCTCATCCGCGAGCGGACCGATGCGAACCGTGGCCTCCACGCCTTCGCCCTCGGGACGTTCGCCGAGACCTCCGCACAGATCATGAGGGAGAACATGACGCAGCTCATGGAGACGAGCAACGTGATCCGATGGGGCCGCTGGGTGCTCGTCACCGCGGCCGTCCTGGCCGTGCCGGCGCTGGCCATGGCGTTCAACATCGGCGTCCCCGACCCCGGCCAGGGCACCGAGGGCGTGAACTGGTCTCCGATGGACTTCGCCACCATGGGCGTGCTCATCCTCGGCAGCGGACTTCTGTTCGAGTACGCCAGCTCGCGCGGCGGCAGCGTCGCCCACCGGGCCGCGGTCGGTATCGCCGTCCTGGCGGGGCTGGGCCTCATCTGGGTCAACCTCGCGGTCGGCATGATGGACGTCGAGAACGGGAACCTCATGTACGTCCTCGTCCTCTTCGTCGCGCTCGTCGGCGCCGCCATCGGCCGCTTCGAGCCGCGCGAGGCGTCGATCGCGATGTTCGCCGCCGCGGGCGCGCACGCAGTTATCGCCGCCATCGGGCTCATCGCCAACCTTGGTCCGACGCTGCCGGCGGACGCGTTCTGGATCGCCGGATGGATCGCGTCGGGCCTGCTGTTCCGGCGGGCCAGCCTGGAGGCGGCTCCGGCGGCATAGTCCGCTCCGTATCCTTTCGGCATGGCAGCCGATGAGGACCTGACGGCCGAGGCGTTTGTTCGGCGCCTGGGCGAGCTCGGCCAGGGAGACGGCGAAGGCCGATACGCCGGGATCGGCATGGGGCAGATCTTCAAGCTGGCTCTCGAGTTCAAGGCCATGTCGCCCGCCGAGATCGAGCGGCTGCTCGAGAGCGACGATCATCCGGTCCGCGTCGGCGCGGTCAGCATCATGGACTGGCAGGCACGCGATCGGAAGGCGACCTCCGAGCAGCGGCGTCAGCTGTTCGAGCTGTACCTGCGCCGGCACGACCGGATTGACACGTGGGACCTCGTCGACCGCAGCGCCATCCACGTCGTCGGCGAGTACCTCGTGGATCAGCCGCGGGATGTCCTGGACCGGCTTGCTGCCTCATCCATGCCGATAGAGAGGCGAACCGCCATCCTCGGCACCTTCGCCTTCATCCGGCGTGGCGAGCTCGACGACACGTATCGGATCGCCGAAACGCTCCTCCACGATCCGGAAGGCCTGGTCAACAAGGCGGTCGGCTGGATGCTGCGCGAGGCCGGCAAGCGGGACGCAAAGCGACACGCGTCGTTCCTTCGCTCCCATGCCGCCACGATGCCGCGGGTGACGCTCCGCTACGCGATCGAGAAGCTCAGCAAGCCCGAACGCGACCGCTACCTCGCGATGAAGGGCCGTTAGGCAGTCTCGTCCGACTCGGGCGTGGGAGCTCCGTCGGGCCAGGCGGCGATGCAGACTTTGTTGCCTGAGCGATCGGCGAGGATCCACGAGCCCGGGGCACCGGACTCGTCCACGACCCGCCCGCCGGCGGCCACGGCCGCCTTCATGCGCGCCTCCGCCTGGTCGCGCGCGACGGAGACGTCGACGTGCATGGCGTGGCGCAGCGGCTTCTTCGGATCGAGGTCCTGCATCCAGACCGTCGAGCCCTGGCCGAGCGGGTCGATGCAGTTGTCATCGTGCATCGGCGCATAGCCGAGCACCGTGCGCCAGAAGGGCAGGTCGATCGCCTCGGGCAGGGCGGCAACCGCCAGCTGGACCTCCTGGACCAAACCTCGATCGGCGCTTGCGCCATGTTCGCGCGCGATCGCCGAGATGGCTCGGGCCACCTCGACGTGCTTGGCCTCGGTGCCCCACATCTCCCTGGTGAGCTTCACCGTGAGTCGATCGGCGGCGGCCGTCAGCAACGTGCGCGGCTCGAGACCCGGCACATCGGCGATTGCCGCCGCCAGGCGCGCCGCCTCCTGGAGGCTTCCCACCGTGAATACGGCCGTCGGACCGCCGTGGAGGATGACCCAGTCGTCGACGTTTTCGGCGGAGAGAAACTCGCGCCAGCCCTGCTCGCTCATGCGGATCACACTAGTCGCTCGCCGGTGCGGAACCTGTCATCTTTCGTCCGATGGCCACGTACGCCCTGATCCACGGCGCCTACGACGTGGGCTGGTACTGGCACCTCGTCGAGCGCGAGCTCCAGGAGCGGGGGCATCGCACCGTCGCGCCTGACCTCCCGATCGAAGATGACAGGGCCAGCCTGACCGATAACGCCCAGGCCGTGATCGATGCCATCAAACCGATCCACGACGGCGGCGAGCTGATCGTGGTCGGGCAGTCGTGGGGTGGCTACATCGCGCCCATCGTGGCTGACCTCGCCAAGGCGGATCGCCTCGTCCTCGTGGCACCGATGGTCCCCCGACCGGGCGAGACCGACGAGGAGATGTGGAAGCAGACCGGCTGGAGATTCCCGCAAGGCGAGGCCGATGCCTTCTATCACGACGTCGACCCGGCTCTCGCAGCCGAGGCGAAGTCGCGCGAGCGGGGCCAGTCCGAGACGACCGGCCGCGAGCGGTGGCCGCTCGAGGCGTGGCCGGACGTGCCAACGCACGTGATCATCGGGCGAGACGATCGGTTCTTCCCGGCCGAGTGGCTGCGAGGCGTCGTCCGCGATCGGCTCGGGATCGAGCCCGATGAGATCGCGGCGGGCCACACGATGGCCCTGAGCAAGCCGCGCGAGCTGGTCGAGCGGATGGAGTCCTATCGAGCCTGATCAGCGCCGGCTCACAGCCGCCAGCGTGTGGCCCCGTGCGGCTCCGCTGACGCCACCGCGAAGATGGTCGTCGGGGTGATCTCGTAGACGTCCCACGGCGGCGGACCCGCGCTCGGCGCGCTGAACTCGTGCCAGAAGGCGCCGTCCCGGACCTCGGGTCCCCATCCGCTGAACAGCGTGGCGATGCGCTGAAGCTCGGCGTCGTCGCGAATGATCTTCGCCTCACCCTCGGCGACGATGTCGACGCCCGGCGCCGCCAGCGTGACCACGCAGCGCGGGTCGTGGGCGAGGTTCCTGGACTTCTGCGTCCCCGCGCCGCTGGCCATGTAGAACTTGCCGTTGTCCCACACGATGCCGATCCCGGCCGCATGCGGACGCCCGTCCGGTCGCGTCGTCGCGATCCAGTAGTGGCTCGCCGAGTCGTCCAGGTCCAGGTGGATCGTCCTGTCCAGCGCCCCGATCACGCGCTCCCACTCGAGCGGTGGGGAGCCGTAGATGTCGAGGTTCTTGGTCTCCTTCGGAGCGATCGTCGTGGTCGTGGTCATGGGTCTTTCCTTCTTCTGATGCTCGTGGCTGCAAGGTGGAGGCCATGGGGGTGGTGTCCGTCTCGAACGCTCCTGCCCTCCGTCAGCGGATATATCACTAACGCTATAACGCGTGAGCACGCGGCCGACCGCCCACGAAAGTGCCGAAACGGGCCACCTCGACGCTACCTCACGACGCGGTACTTGACGTGCGTGACCCCGGGGGCGTCGACCGTCCGCAGCGCATCGAGCTTGAGATCCGGGCCGACCCCTTCGAAGAGGCGCGCCCCGCCCCCGAGCAGGATCGGGACGACGTGGAGCTCCAGCTCGTCGACGAGTCCCGCCGCCATGTACTGGTTGATGATGTTCGCTCCCCCGCCGATGAAGACGTCCTGCTCACCGGCCGCGGCCTTCGCCTGCGCCAGGGCCGACTCGATCCCATCGGTCACGAAGGTGTAGGTCGTGTCCGAGAGGGTCAGCGGCTCCCGCGCGTGATGCGTGATAACGAATACCGGCTTGTGAAACGGCGGCTCGTCACCCCACCAGCCCTGCCACGGGTCGTCGCCCCACGGGCCGCGGGTGGCTGGGCCGAACTTTCCCCGACCCATGATCTCGGCGCCGACGTTCTCGTGCGTCCCGCGCACCACCGGGCTGCTCGCATTCTCCTCGCCGCCATCCATGCCGGCTGGCTCGCGCCACGCCTTCAGGGCGACCAGCCAGTCGTGCAGCGCCTCGCCGCCCGCGCCGAGCGGCTCGTCCTGGGTCTGGCTCGGCCCCGCGACATACCCGTCAAGGGAGACCGAGATGTGAACGCGAACCTTGCTCATGACACTCCTGACATGCGAATCTCCGCCAGCTCAGCCGCCTCGATGGTGAAACGGCGGAGGGCATCGGTCGGGATGGGGTCGCCCGGTCGGTAGGTGAGGTAGCGGACCTTCTTCAGCTTGAGGTGCGCGCCGCGCAGGATTCCGTCCGGGTCGGCCATCCAGGCGCCATACTCGAACCCGACGTGGACGTGCTCCGGCTCAGGGGCGACGAAGGCGAAGTACCGAGTACGGCGGCCGGCCGGCACGTCATAGCCGATGAGCCGCCAACCCGTGCGGACGCGCTCGATCGCGTCCGGAACGGCATCGCGGACCACCGTGCGAAGGCGCTCGGCGACCTCCTGGATGTCGGGCGAGTATCCGGAGAGGAACAGGTCCGCAGGTATCGACTCGATTGCCGCCATGCTCGGCATCCTAGTCGCCGCTTGCGTCCCTGAGCTTGGCCTCGATCGAGCTGCGGTGGACGTCGAAGTGGCCGATGAGGACGAGGTCGATCGTATCGGCGAGGACCTTCCCATTCGCGCGCGCGGGTTTCGTCGGGAGCGCGAGCTCGGCATCGGTCAAGCCAAGAAGCAGGCGCTCGCCATCCTCGACCCGCTGATGGATCAGCTCGGCAGCGTCGTGCGGCGACATGTCCGATGTCATCCGGCTGCGTTCGAGCACAGGGCGGCGGGACGGGACCTTCTCGCCGATGGTGAGGCGGACAATCCACTGGTGGTAGCCGGCGGCCTCGGCGACATGCTCCGCCTCCTTGCCGATCGACCACGCGCCCGGATCAGGGACCCGGTGCCAGACGCCGTCTGAGATCGGCTCGATGACCGCGATCAGGGCGTCCGCCGCATCCCGCAGCCGCGACGCGAGGGTGTCGGCGCGGCTCATTGGTCGTCCATCGGTCTCATCATCGTGTGGGAGGCAAGGGCATGCGAATCGAGCAGTTTCGGAGAAGCCACGGCGGCGATCGGTGGCCTAGCATCAGGGCATCGCCATCAAGACATACAAGGATGAACCCACCGATGCCTGACACCAAGAAAGCCAGCAAGGGCGCGGCGACGCGCGACACGACCTCCAACGTGTGGACCGACGAAGAGCGCTCGGCCATGCAGGAGCACGCCAAGGAGATGAAGACGGCCAAGCGCCGGGGCAAGGCCAAGACAGAGGACGGCGAGGCCGACGCGCTCGCGAAGATCGCCTCGATGCCGAAGTCGGATCGGGTGATGGCCGAGCGGTTCCACGCGATCGTCAAGAGCGTCGCACCCGACCTGACGTCGAGGACCTGGTACGGCATGCCGGCCTACTACAAGGACGGCAAGCTCATCTGCTTCTTCCAGGCCGCCGACAAGTTCAAGGCGCGATATGCGACCTTTGGCTTCGAGGGCAACGCGAACCTCGACGACGGCGCGATGTGGCCGACCTCGTGGGCGCTGACGAAGCTGACCCCGGCCGAAGAGAAGAGGATCGGCGAGCTCGTGAAGCAAGCGGTGAGCTGAGGCTGAGCCGGTGAGGATCACGGTCGTCGGAGCCAGCGGGCTCATCGGCACCAAGGTCGTCGAGGTCCTGACAGGCGAGGGGCACGACGTCGTCGCCGCCTCGCGCTCGTCGGGCGTGGACGTCCTGACCGGTGCGGGATTGACCGACGCGCTGGCCGGCGCCGATGCGCTCGTCGACGTGACGAACTCGCCCTCCTTCGACGACGGCCCGGTGATGGAGTTCTTCACGACATCGGCCACCAACCTGGTGGACGCCGCCAGGGTCGCCAGCGTCGGACACTATGTCGCGCTGTCGATCGTCGGCGTCGACGGGCTGCCGGACAGCGGCTACTTCCGCGCCAAGGTCGCGCAGGAGCGGATCGTCACCGAGTCCGGCCTGCCGTACACGATCGTGCGGGTCACCCAGTTCGCAGAGTTCGCCGACGCGATCACGGAGTCCATGACCGTCGGGACCGAGGTTCGCGTTCCGGACGCGTTGATTCAGCCGATCCCCGCCGACGACGTCGCCTCGGCCGTCGCGCACGTGGCCGCCGGCACGCCGCTGAATGGCATCGTTAGCTTCGGTGGGCCACGGAAGATCACGTTCGAGCAGCTGGCCCGCGACGCGCTGGCGCGGAAGGGCGACGGCACGAAGACGGTCGTCGTCGACCCGGACGCTCGGTACTACGGCGCGGCGCTTGGCTCGGGCAGCCTCGTCACGCCGGACTAGCGACCTCGAACTCCGCGAACCAGTAACCGCGGACGACGTCGTGGGTCGTGCTGAGCCGATACCCCGCACGCGTCATCTCACGCAGCACTCGCTCCGGCGATGTCGCGTGTCGACCGTGCCAGCGGGCCAGGAGGCCGGAGCGGCGCGACTCGAGGATCACCACCCTCGCGCCCGGGCGGAGGTGCACTCGGGCGTCGGCGAAGTACGTCGCCCCGTCTGGCAGGTGGTGGTACGTGGCCGACACGAAGAGCAGATCGACAGGCTCCGGGATCGCGAGCCGGTCGCGAGCCACCCGCACGGCCCGCAGGTTCGTGATCCCTCGCTTGTCCGCGTCGCGGGCGAGGTCGTCGAGCGTGCCCTGGCTCGCGTCGAGCGCGAAGACCACGCCACCCGGTTCGACCGCCCGGGCCAGGCGGAGCGTAAAGTGGCCGGCGCCGGGACCGAGATCGCCCACGATCATGCCGGGCCGGAGATCGAGCGCCGCGACCACGGCGTCCGGATCGCGCAGGCGATCGGCGCGCGTCCCGCCGCCGTACAGCCATCGGCGAATCGGTGCGGGAAGCCTGTCGAGCGTCAAGCGTCAGGCGGGAGGACGATGACCTTGCCCCGGGCCTTGCCGTCCTCCACCCAGCGGAGCGCCTCGACAACCTGGTCCAGCCGGAAGCGACGATCAATGACCGGCTTGACCTTCCCGGCGGCGATCAGCTCCTTCAGGGTGTCGACGTCCGGCCGGTGCATCGGCTTCCACCACAGCATCATGCCGGCCCACTTGCTCCCGAACCGCGACCGCAGGCTGCCGCCCATGGCCGCGAAGATCGTGCCCGTGTCGCCGCCCATGGTGAGGTACACGCCGTTCGGCTTCAGGACGCGCCGGACGGCGCGAATCGGGTGGTGTGCGTCGACCGCCACGATCCAGTCGTACCGCTCCCCCGCCTGCGTGTAGTCGACCCGTCTCGTAATCGATCGTGTGGTCCGCGCCCGAGCGAACGCACGAAGTCCAGCTTGTCGCCGCTGGCGACGCCGGTCACTTCGGCGCCCATTGCCTTCGCGATCTGGACGGCGAACGGGCCGACATTGCCCGATGCGCCATCGATCAGCACCCGGTCGCCCGGCTTGAACGTCCGGCCGCTGCGCAGCCGCATCCCCTGGAGCGCGAGCACCGCCGAGTGCGGCAGGGTTGCGGCCTCCTCGAACGACATGCCCATCGGGATCGGCTCGAAGGCCCTCTCTCGCCCGCGGACATACTCGGCGAACGCCCCGAATCGCCCGGCCGCGAAGAGGTCGGTCATGACCTCGTCGCCGGGCTTGAAGCGAGTCACGTCCGGCCCGACGGCTTCGACGACGCCCGCCGCATCGATGCCGAGCTCGTGGTTCTTCGGCGCGCGGAGGCCCATGAAGAGGCGCACGAACCCGGGCTTCGGCGTGATGCCATCCAGGTCGGCTCGGTTGACCGATGCGGCACGCACCCGCACGAGCACCTGGTCGCCCGACGGGGTCGGTCGCTCCACGTCGCGAATCTCGACGACCTCCGGCGGTCCGTATCGGTCGTAGTACGCGGCTTTCATCCGCTCGGCGGCCATGTCGTGGATCCTACCGGGTAGGCTCATGCGATGGACAGTGGCCAGGCACCGGGGGTTCCCGCGGTCGATCAATTCGTCGTCGTGATCACCACGTCGGTGTTCGACGCCTCGCTTGCGTTCTACCGCGACGTCATCGGCCTGGCGGTCGTCGAGGAGTGGACCGATGCCGGCCATGGGGCCGTCCTCTCGGCCGGCGGTCCGGCGCGTGTCGAGCTCATCGACCTTCCCGAGCGGGCGCGCGTCGACACCGAGTCCCTCTTCATCGGCCTGCAGGTCCGCGAGATCGACGGTCTCCATGAGCGCGCAAAGGCGGCGGGCCACGAGATCGTGCGCGAGCCCGCGGATCGGCCGTGGGGAGGCCGCGGCTTCGTCGTTCGCGATCCAAGCGGCGTCGCCGTCAACATCTACACCGCGTACGACCGCTGAAGCGGATCTCTAGCGGTCGAAACGCATCGCGGTGTCGGGCAGCAGGATCGGCGGGCTGACCGATGAGCCGTCACCCGGCGGGGTCGTCGGGGTCGGTGTGCTTGGGCCGCCGACGACGGGCGGGACGGGAGCCGTGCCCGGTCGCGGGCGGATGATGAAGCAGGCTGGCCCAGCCTTGCGCTGGCTGGCCTGCGCGGCGGTGGGGCTGCGTGTGGTCTTGGCGTAGTTGCAGTAAACGCCGCCGACCGGCGCGTCCTCCGGGACGGCGAATGTCATCTGGAGCACGTACGACTGGTTGCTCGGCACGAACGAGACGAGGTATTTCAGCGACGCGACGTCATTGATGAACGCGCAGGCCGTGATCGTGAACTCCTTGCCGACGCTCGACGCGTTCAGCGGGTAGGTGATCTCGAACACCGCCGTCCCGCCGGGCCACAGCGTGCCGCCCGCGAGCCGCATGTCGGTGTTGCCATCGGTCGACGGCAGCACGCCGGTGCATCCCTTGGTGTCGGGCTGGAGGTCGACATGCGTCCCGCCGTGGTCCGCCGTCACGGGCGCGACCAGCAATGCCGCCCCAACGAGCGCCGTCGCGAGCGGGATAGCGAGTCGGGAGCAGACGTTCCGGCCCATACGGCGGAGCGTCGCCTACCCGGACGTCGTGCGGTCCCCAGACCTTCGTTCAGAGGGCGGCGTACTTCGCGCCGCAGCTCCCATCCTCAGTCCTGGAGCTCGGGGGCCGGTTCGGTGTTGGCCGGGGTCGGGAACAGGACGGGGATCTGACCCTGTTGATACGTGATCGCCTGGAAGGTGACGCCGAACAGGGCGGCCAGGACGACGACTCCACCGCCGACGCCGATGCAGGCCGAAGCGGCGACGGAGATGCCGATGAGCATCGCCACGACGCACGCCAGCACGCCACCGACCATCGCCACGATGAGGCCGACCATCCCGCTCGACGTGCTCAGCCCGTACACGAACTGGCCGGCAAGGCTGTTCGAGATGGGTCCATAGACGGTCGTCACGGCATCGATGTCGTCGTGCGTCGGCGTCGTGAAGTACGGCGTCACGATCGGTGTGATCTGCGTGTAGGCGTGGCGGATGCGAGCCATGCCGTGAACGGCGCGCAGGTCGTCGAGGTTTGCCCCGTTCATCCGCAGGAACGTCGTCACGCCGATGATGAAGTCGAATGCCAGCACCAGCGCCGCGACCGCCAGGAAGCCCTGGCCGAAGGGCATGGCCTGGGCCACCAGGGCCAAGGCGACGAAGGACATCGACAGGAACGTCAGGAACATGCCGGCGCGGACGAAGGCCTCGTTGTAGGCGAGCGACCGGGCCGATAACAGGCTCCAGTGCTCTGTCGCCAGGATCTGGATCGTGCGCGGGTCGTCGATCGATGTGATCGACGATGGGGGGCTCGGCGGCTGCGGGCGCTCAGAGGACATCGGCGGCTTCTCCCTCGATTGGTGGGATTGGCGTGCGCGGCGGCACGGCTCGTCCGATCATCCGTGCCGGCGCAAGAGGGGCTCAGGCGGGCTGAGGACGGCTACGGTCGGATATTGCGGTTGACGTGGAAGAGGTTGTCGGGGTCGTAGCGAGCCTTCACCGCCCGGAGCCGATCGTGGTTGCCCCGATAGGATTCGGCGGTCCGCTCCGCGGGCTCGTCGGCTGTCTGGAAGTTGATGTAGTTGCCGCCCGTCGAGAACGGTCTGATCGCCTCCCAGGCGGCCCGCACCCAGGCGCGGTTCTTGTCGGCCGCACCCGAGTCGGGGCTCCACATGGACTGGATGACGCAGGCGAACCCGGCGTCGCGGTTGCCCACCGCCCCATCGTCCTCGGGGTGCTCGTTGAGCGCCCCGTCGGTCTGGAAGAGGACGATCTGGTTGGCCGGCGCGTCGAGCCCCTCGAACTGGGCGTGATACGCGTCCACGAGACCGTCGCTGAGGTCCGGGACGAACTCCGACTTCCAGTAGAAGTGCATTCCCTTCGGCTGCGTCGCGTCGAGGAGCGACTGGAGGGCGATGTAGTCACGGACCTGGATGATGTCGGCGAGTGGGTTCCCGAGTGCACGGATCGGCTCGAGGTCGGCCTGTGCCTGCTTGAGCGTGCCCGAGTGGCAGGCGATGATCGCGACCATCGGCTTCCCGTGAGCGGTCTCCGGTAGCCAGGGGGCGGGAGGCGCGTTGCGCCGCAGGGCGACGAGCGTCAGCTCGCGCGGCGACGCGGCCGTCACTTCGCGGAACCGGTCGAGGACCTCGCCCGCGCGCTCCGCGGGCCACGCGATGATGCCGCCGGTGATCTGGGGCCCGACCTCGTGGAGCCGATAGACGAACTCAGTCACGACGCCGAAGTTGCCCCCGCCACCTCGAAGCGCCCAGAACAGGTCGACATTCTCGTCTCGCGACGCTCGCAGGGTGGAGCCGTCGGCGGTGACCACCTCAACCTCCTCGAGGTCGTCCACGGTGAAGCCGAAGCGCCGGGTGAGATAGCCGAAGCCGCCGCCCAGCGTCAACCCGGCCGCGCCGGTGGCCGAGACGAAGCCGAGGGTCGTCGCCAACCCGTGCTCCTGCGTTGCTCGATCGACGTCCCCGAGGAGGCAACCGGGCGCGACGCGTGCCAGGAGCGCGTCGGTGTCGACGGTGACGTCCTTCACCTGCGAAAAGTCGAGCGTCACGCCGCCCTCGCACAGCGCCAGCCCGGCGATGTTGTGTCCCCCACCCTTGACCGACAGCTCGAGGCCGTGCTCGCGAGCGAAGTTGACGGTGCGAACCGCGTCGTCGGTCGACCCGGCCCGCACGACCACCGCCGGGCGAGTCGAGATCATGCCGTTCCACAGCGCGACGCACTCGGCGTACTCGGGGTGATCGGGATAATGGAGCGAGCCGTCGAGCTCGGCGCCGAAGGCGTCGAGGTCAGCCTGGTCAATGTCGCGGGCGGCGCCGCCGGAAGCCGCGGTGATGGTGACAGCAGCCATGGGGGTCTCCCTTCGGCATCCCTTTCGGACCCGAAGCGTAAACCAGTCCGATGCGCGGTTGGGCGCTCCTTCAGCGAGCGGAACGTCAGTCGGTCGCGCCGACCGGCGCGCCCGCGACCTCGCCCTCAGCCGGCTCCGACCGGGCCGGAACGCTCCGGAGCGCGAGTGCGGCGCCGATCGCCGTCACCACGGCAGCGACCACGGCGACCGCGGCGACGAAGTGCAGCGCGTCGACGAACGCGGTCTGGGCCGCCGCGACGAGGGCCGTGGCAAGCTCCCCCGGAAGCGTCTGCGCGATCGCGATCGCGCCGCCGAGCGTGTCGCGTGCGGCATCCGCCGCGCCAGCCGGAATGCCCGCGGGGACCAGGTCGGCCACCTCGGTCCGATACACGGCCGTGCCGATGCTGCCGAGGATCGCTATCCCGAGCGCTCCGCCCAGCTCGCCGCCCGTCTCCGACATCCCCGTCGCGGCCCCCGCCTGCTCCGGCGGGGCGCTGCCGACGATGAGCTCGGTGGCGAGCGTGATCACGGGCGCGAGCCCGACGGAGATGACGACCGAGGCGGCGGAGATGAGCAGAAGGCTCCCGTCGCCGTCGACCGAGAGGCCTAGCAGGATCGCCGTCCCGGCCGCCGCGATCAGCATGCCTGTGCCCATGACCACCGACGGCCGGAACCGATGGATGATCCTCGGCGCAATGGTGGACCCGACGATGAACCCGACGGCCGACGGCAGTGACCAGAGTGCCGCGATCAGCGGCGACAGCCCGAGGACGAGCTGCAGGTACTGCGAGATGAACAGGAAGTAGCCCACGACCACGAAGATCCCGAAGAGGTACGTGGCCAGCGACGCGCTGAAGGCGCGGATGCGGAAGAGCCGCACGTCGATGATCGGCGACTCGATCTGCAGCTGGCGGCGGACGAAGAGGATCCCGAGCACCACCCCGGCGAGAATCGAGAGGACCGGCACCACCGCGAGCCCATCCTGCGCGATCTCCTTCAGCCCATACACGACGCCGAGGATGGCGAGCAGGGACATCGCCGCGCTGCGAAGGTCGAGGCGTCGCGCGTTCGGATCCTTGTACTCGGGCAGCGTGCGTGGCCCGAGGATGAGCAGCAGCCCCATCACCGGCACGCCGATCAGGAACACCGATCCCCACCAGAAGAACTCGAGCAGGATGCCGCCGAGGACCGGCCCGATGGCGCCGCCGGCCGAGTAGGCGGCGATCCACACGCCGATCGCGGTCGAGCGCTGCTTCGGGTCGAGGAACATCGTGAAGATCAGCGACAGCGTGGACGGAGCCACAGTCGCCCCGGCGATGCCCATGACCGCCCGGCTGGCAATGAGCATCTCCGAGCTGGTCGACAAGGCCGCCAGCAGTGACGCCAGCGCGAAGCCGGCCGCCCCTCCCAGCAGGAGCTTGCGCCGGCCGATGCGATCGCCCAGCGTCCCCATCGTGATGAGCATCCCCGCGACCAGGAAGCCGTAGATGTCGATCATCCACAGGAGCTGAACGCTCGAGGGTTGGAGCTCGGCGCTGATGATCGGAATGGCGAGGTTGAGGACGGTCAGGTCCATCGCGTACACGAGCGCGGCGAGGGTCAGGACGGCCAGCCCGATCCACTCGCGGCTGGTGGCCCGCTGCGGCACCGCGCTCTCGCGGCTCATCTGATCCATCCTCTCGAGGCTCCTTCAGGGACTCGTTTGGTGCGTAAGACTCCGAGGCGGCCCCGCACTCATCGGTCAGGGGCACGGGCGATCGTGCGGGCGATGTGATCGGCCCAGGACTCCCCCGCCTTCGCCTCGCCGTTCTCGAACTCCGCGTAGCCGTCGACCAGCTGGTCCGTCACCCCCTCCACGCTGATGGGCGCGCCCGTCAGGTCGCCGAGGCCGTGCTCGACCAGGTACTCGGCGTACCACCGAGGCCACTCCTCGTCGTACACGCCCTCGAGCGCCGTCATCTCGTAGTTCCCGTGCGCCTCCTCTGCCTCGAGCAGCAGGGCGCGGATCGCATCGGTTCGGTCGGCGGTCACAGTGGTCTCCTCTCAGGGACGACGACAATACCTGCCCGGTTGACAGTCTGATCATACAACCGTATGGTTGTATCTATGCAGATCATGCCGCCGGACTTCGATCGGATGTTCGGTGCCCTGGCCGATACCACCCGCCGCGACATCGTGCGCCGGGCGATCGACGGCGGGGAAGGCGTCGCCGAGCTGGCGGGCCACTACGCCATGAGCTTCGCCGCCGTGCAGAAGCACGTCGCGATCCTCGAGCGGGCGGGCCTGGTCACCAAGGAGCGCATCGGGCGACGCAAGGTCGTCCGCACCAATCTTGCAGGTCTTCACGTTGCTCGCAGCCTGCTGGACCAGTACGAGGAGCTGTGGCGCGGTCGGGTCGACCGCATGACCGCGCTCGTCACCCATGACAAGGAGACCGAGTAGATGACCGTCACCGCCGTCCAGAAGGACCCGCAGGCGCTGACCATGACCATCACCGCCGAGTTCGATGCCTCGCCGGAGCGGGTGTGGCAGCTCTGGGCCGATCCGCGCCAGCTCGAGCGCTGGTGGGGCCCGCCGACCTACCCCGCGACCTTCACGAAGCATGACCTGTCCCCGGGCAGCCGCGTCGAGTACCACATGACCGGCCCGGAGGGCGACCAGCCGAAGGGCTACTGGGACATCCTCGAGGCCGATGCGCCTCATCGGCTCGTCGTCCGCGACGGCTTTGCCAAGGACGACGGCACGCCGAACGACGACTTCCCGAGCGGCGAGATGCGCGTGACGATCGAAGAGGCCGATCCGGGCCGCACGCGCATGTCGATCGAGAGCCTCCACCCGAGCCGCGAGGCGATGGAGCAGGTCCTTGCCATGGGCATGGAGGAGGGCATGACGCAGGCCGTCGGCCAGATCGACGCGATCCTCGCGGAAGACCTCGTTCAGAGCCAGTGAAGGCCGACGAGCTCACCCCTCGAGCGCCTCATCGGCAGCTGGGAGTTCGAGCCGATCGTCGAGGGCAAGGCTCCCGGTCGCGGCCGCGCGACGTTTGAGTGGATCGCGGACGGCGCCTTCGTGCGCGAGCGATCCGACGCGGAATGGAGCGACCCGGGCTGGCGGGAGAACGCACCGGCTTCGACCGAGGCGGTCATCGGCTGGGATGACTCGACCGATGAGGTCGTGCAGCTCTACGCCGACTCCCGTGGCGTCTTCCGGATCTACCGCGGGACGCTGACGGAGGAGGCCTGGACGCTCGGGCGCGCGGCGCCTGACTTCCAACAGCGGTTCATCGGCACCTTCCGCGACGGCGGGCGAACGATCGACGGCCGATGGGAGTCGTCGCCGGACGGCACGGCCTGGGAGCTCGACTTCCCCGTCACCTTCCGCAAGACCGATGAGAACGACGGCGCGCTGGAGTCACGTCATGCGAGCCACCACACCGACCCATCAGGAGACCCACGATGACCATGACCGAGGCGACGACGCGGACCCTGGACGTGCCCGGCGCCACCTTGACCTACGACGTTCGACCGGGCACCGGCGGCGAGATCCCGTTGTTCCTCATCGGCTCGCCGATGGGTGCGGCCGGCTTCGGGTCGCTCCGCGGGCATTTCGCAGACCGCACGATCATCACGTACGACCCGCGTGGCTCCGATCGCAGCACGAAGCCCGACATGACGTCGGAGTCGACGCCAGTCGAGCACGCGGACGACCTGCATCGGATCATCCAGGAGGTGGGTGGGCCGGTGGACATGTTCGCGAGCAGCGGTGGTGCGACGAATGCGCTCGCGCTCGTCGCGAAGCATCCGGACGACGTTCGGACGCTCGTGGCGCACGAGCCACCGGCGGCAGCCGTCCTCCCCGATGCGGCCAACGCGCAGGCCGCCTCACGCGCCGTCTACGACACGTACCAGCGCAACGGCTTCGGCGCCGGCATGGCGCACTTCATCGCCGTCGTCAGCCACCAGGGCGAGTTTCCGGACGACTTCGCCAGGCGGCCGGCGCCGGACCCGGCGATGTTCGGCATGCCGGCGGAGGACGATGGCTCACGCACGGATCCGCTGATGGGCCAGAACATGCTCAGCGGCACCACGTACGAGCCCGACTTCGACGCCCTTCGGAACGCCTCGACGCGGATTGTCATTGCCGCCGGGGTCGAATCGGAGGGCATCCTGCCGAGTCGCTGCGCGTACGTGGTGGCCGACAAGCTCGGCACCGAGCTGGTCATGTTCCCAAGCGGCCATGGCGGATTCATGGGCGGTGAGTATGGCCAGCCTCCTGGCGAGCCAGAGGCCTTCGCGGCGAAGCTGCGCGAAGTTCTCGCCGACAACGCCTGATCGTGTCGGCGGCCGTACGATGCGCGGACGATGACGCCCCGTGCGACCGCCGCCGACTACGAGAACCTCCTGCAGCGAGCGCGCGCCGACGAGAACGTCGCCGGCGTGATCGTCGTCGGGGGTCACGCGGCGGGCGCCTACCTCACGCCGGAGTCGGACTACGACGCCTACGTCGTGCTTCGGCACATGGACGAATCATGGGCAACCCGACACGGGTCGCCGGTGGAGGTCTGGCCAATGACCATCGACGTGTTCCGCGACCACGCCATGCCCGGATCGAGCGAGGAGTGGAACCGCCCTGCGTTCCTCAACGCACGGGTGGACCTGGACCGCCTCGAGGGCGGCGTGGCCGCGATGGTCGGCCGCAAGGCGACGCTCGAGGCCCACGAAGCGAGAGGGCTGGCCGAGCGGTCGCTGGATGCCTACATCAACTCGCTGTATCGGTCGCTCAAGAATGTCGAGAACGGGCGCGACCTCGAAGGGCGGCTCGATGCGCTTGAGTCGATCAGCCCACTCCTGACGACGGCATTCGCGCAGGAGAATCGTGTCCGGCCGTTCAACAAATGGCTGCGTCATGAGCTGGATCGCCAGCCAATCGCCTGGGAGGGCCTGGTTGCGATCGTCCAGGCGATTGCACGTGACTCAAGCCTCCCGACCCAGCGGTCGGCCTTCAACGAGGCCGAGCCGCGGGCGCGCGCCGCCGGGCTCTCGGCCATCGTCGACGGCTGGGAACCGGACCTGGCCTGGCTCCGCGGGGATCGCTGACCGACCACAGGCCGGTCAGCGCGCAGTCGGTCGAGTCGGCGCGCCCTTCACGGGTCTGCGCACGCCCGGGCGTGACCTGCGCCGCCTCCTCCATCGTGAACGCCCCCCGGTGGCTTCGGATCCAGGCGCGGCCAAACGAGTAGCGCACCGCCTCGTACGCGATGAGCGCGACGCACACGGCGGAGACAAGCGCAAGCGCCACGAGGGCCGGCACCTGGGTGGCCACCGGGACCAGGGCGAGCAGGACGATCGTGGCGACCGGGCGGCCATGGCCCCATCCCCCGCCCATGCGCAGGCGGACGGCGACGTGGGCGGCAAAGTACAGCGCCAGGCCACCGCTCAGGCCGACCGCCGAGATGACGTCGAGCGGTTCATCGATGTGCGCGAGCGTGGTCTTCATGCCGAGCGCGAACAGGACGATCCCGGCGACCATCGGCAGGTGGAGATACGAATAGAGGTCACGCGCGAGCACCGCTCGCTCCTCGCCGGTCGCGTCGGCCAATCGGGCCTGGGCGATGTAGACGGCCCAGTCGAAGTACGACCACCACAGCGCTGAGGCAACGACGATTCCGAGGATCGCGGCCATGATCATCGGCCCGTCGAGGGGCAGGCCTGCGGCGCCAACGCCGATCGCCACGATCGACTCTCCGATGCGCGATGATCACGATCAGTCCATGTCGCTCGACGAAGTGCTCGGTCGAGACGCGCCAGCCCCGCATGCCGACGACGATGAGCCAGAGGTAGTCGATCGCCAGCGCCACGCCCCAGACGGCCAGGCGGGCCGCGCCGTCGAGGAACCCCGCGACGACGAGCAGCGCCGCGCCGAGGAGTGCGCTCGGCAGGATCCGGAAGACGGCGCCGAGGAGCTCGGGATCGCCGCGGCCGGCCAGCGCATACAGGACGAGGTGGAGGGCCCTCACCACGAAGTACGCGACCCCGAAGACGATCCCGTCGACACCGAAGGCACGGGGCGTCGCCAGCGACACGACGAGCATCGCGGCCATCGACCCGAACACGGCGATCCGGACCGCGCCTTCCTCCGGGTTCAGCGTGTTGGTGAGCCAGGCGTACGCCGCCCACGCCCACCACAGCGCGCCGAGCAGGAAGAGGCCACGCAGCAGGCCATCCCAGGTCGAATGGTCGGCGAGGAAGCCGGTGACCTGGGTGATGGCGAAGACGAATACGAGATCGAAGAAGAGCTCGAGCGGCGTAACCCGCTGCTCGGACTCGTCCTCCCGCTCAGGCATCGGCGTTTCCCTGCTCAGGGCTCGCGGTACCTGGCGTCCCGCTGCCACCACGCGAGCAGCGCGTCGAGGCCGCCCTCGCTCCACGTCGCGCGGCCGAGCACGTCCGAGCCCTCGTACGTCCAGTACAGGATCGCGCCTGCCGTGGGGCTGGACGAGCAGAGAAGGTAACCGCCGAGAGGACCGGCCTCCCATTCTTCCAATGCGCGCCGGTCCTCGGCGCACGACCCGCGACGAATGCCGAGCGAGCCGGCGCGGTTGAGAATCCACTCCTCGGTGCCTGGGACGGCCGCCGAGTCATGGCCGGCGGCCGAGAGCTGCCAGAAGCTGAGCTCGTCCGGAGCGTCAAGCCCGAACGGTGAGCACGTGATGCCGGCGAGGAAGTGAACCTCGGTGCGACGCGGGGTCCAGTTGTTGCCGCTGTCGCCCGGGCCCGACAGCGCCGGAACGCTGCCGGGGTCCGCGGTCTCGCAGCTCGCCTGGAATGGCTCATCGACAAGCGAGGCGAGGCGCTGCTCCGCGACCTCCGGATCCGCTGGTCCCGGCTCGCTGGCTGACGGCGCCGCGCTCGATGGGCCGAGCGTCTCCGACGGGGCCGCATGACTCTCTGGCGGCGTTCCCGCAAGGCTCTCGCGAAGGATCGCGGCGCCCAATGCCGTGCTCACGCCGACGAGGATGACCGCCGCCGGGATCAGTGCGACGGATCGCGGGATTCCTCGGATGCCCCCTCTCCACCACCCAGCTCGCCCCTCTTCTCGTGCCTCCGGGGTCACGCGATACAGCGGCATGCGATCGGTGATGCCCTTCAGCCTAGGCCGCCCGCGGGACACGAAGCCGACGTCGAGATACGTGCGCGTCAAGGAGCGAACCGTGTCGCTGACGAGGAGCTCGCCCGGCGCCGCGATGGCGCAGATTCGCGCAGCAATGTTGACGGCGCTGCTGACGATCCCCTCGTCAGAGTCCTCGACCTCGCCGGCGTGGATGCCGACGCCCGCCGGGATCGAGCGGCCTTCGTCGGCCGCCGATTCGAGTCCCGTCAGGATCGCCAGGCCCGCCTCGACCGCGTCGCTGACCGACGCGAAGACGACGTAGAACGAGTCGCCCTCGGTTCGGACCTCGGCTCCGTCGAACCGGCCGATGGCTTCGCGGACCACCTTCCGGTATGTGCTCAGGAGGGCTCGCGCCGCCTTGTCGCCGTGGCGCTCGGTGAACGCTGAGTATCCGCGCAGGTCACTGAAGAGGAAGCCTCGGGTCTGGGCGGGCACCTGGCGTCAGTCCTCCTCGGTCGCATCGCCCCTCCGACTGGCAACGCGCGCCGCGATCTCGCGGCCGTGTGGGGAGTCTACTCGTGGTGTCTACGGCCAACCGCTTGTTACCCGGACTGGGCGCCGTCCAGGCATTCATCTCGCGCCGCGCCCACAAGGTATCGGCATGCCGATGCCGGGAGCTCACCTCCGCCGCGGATGAGGAGCGTGACCGATCCGCCGGGCCCAATCCGCATCGCGATCGCGTCGGTCGGATCGAGGCCGTCGACCTTGAACACCTCACGATCTCCGATCGAGCCGGCGGCCAGGTTCGCGCCCGACGCTTCGCCGATCGAGCTGAGCGAGCCCTCCGGAATCTGCCACCCGTGACTACTGACCGCGTAGTCGACGCCGTTGAACGTGACAAGGGCGAGGCATGCGGCAATTGCCGTGGGTGCATGCTGGAGGGGCGGTGGATGGATCGCCGCGACTGGCAGGCCCGCGAACGGCTCAGTCTCACAGCTTGCCATGCTGCAGCCCGACACGACGGCGCTCGTGGTGATGAAAGCCATCGCGAAGAGGTGTCGCCAACGCCTCGTCATCACTCGATAACCGGGCTCGTCAGTCGGGGCGCCAGAGGTCGATCTGGGGCAGCCCGTGGATGCCGAGCGTCTGCGACAGTTCGCCGCAGTGATAGGCGTCGTGGCTGAACATTCGCTGCAGGATCGAGCTTCGGGTGTGGACCGTGACGGTGCCGGCATACTCGCGACGGACCTCCTCGTGGATGGTGTCCGTGGTCCATCGGTCCAGGCAGCCCTCGATGATCCTGAAGGTCGAGTCGAGCGCCTCCACCAGCTCCTCGGCGCTGCGCGGATGGTCGAGGTCATCCTCCCAGCCCTCCTCTCCACCGGCGGTGAAGGGCGTGGTCTCGATGCCGGGCTCCCCGACGACGTCGCACAGCCAGTAGACCCGCGCGCCGGCGGTGTGGCCGACGGTCGCCCAGATCGGCCAGAGGTCTGGCGACGGGCGAATGGCGAGCTGCTCGGCCGACATGGCGCCGATGACCTCGCGCAGGCGGCGGTTGTACTGGGGCCACATGTCGTAGGCGAGTCGGATCGTGGAGATGCTCATGGCCGAACCGTACCGCGGATTCCTGCCATGCCGTGTCACGTACTCGGGTCACCATAGATGGCGCACATCACGCATGCAGAGGCGGCATCGACATGAACGTCATCGAGTGGCTGCTCGACTCCGATCCCGCGATTCGCTGGCAGGTCATGCGCGACCTTACTGATGCGCCGGCGGAGGTCGTCGCCGCCGAGCGATCCAAGGTCGCGACCGAGGGTTGGGGCGCAGAGATGCTCGCCGCCCAGCCGCCCGACGGCGTATGGGCCGGCGGCGCCTACGACCCTGAGTGGACGTCGACGACGCCCACGCTCCAGCTGCTGCGCATCTTCGGCCTCAATCCATCGAGCCCGGAGGCCAGGCGGGCGGTCGCGCTCGTCCGACAGAACGCGCGCTGGGAGTACGACGCGCTGCGCTACTTCGACGGCGAGGTCGAGCCGTGCATCAACGGCCAGGCCGTGGCGATCGGGGCGTACTTTGGGGAGGACGTGAAGGGCATCGTCGGTCGGCTCCTGACCGAGCAGATGGCCGACGGCGGATGGAACTGCGAGGGGGAGCGCGGCTCGACGCGCGGATCCTTCGAGACGACGATCAACGTGCTCGAGGGCCTGCTCGAGTTCGAGCGCTCCACCGGCGCGAGCGGCGACGTGACCGCGGCACGCGTCCGCGGGCAGGGGTACCTGCTGGACCGCAAGCTCCTCCGCCGGCTCTCGACCGGCGAGCTGGCGCAGCCGCGCTGGCTGTACCTCGCCTTCCCGAACGGCTGGCACTACGACCCCCTCCGCGCGCTCGACTATTTTCGGGACGCGGGTGTCGCACCGGACGAGCGGATGGCCGAGGCGATCGGCATCGTCGAGTCGAAGCGAGATGCGGACGGCCGCTGGCCGCTCGACCATGCTCACCACGACAAGCTCCACGTGGACCTCGGCGAGTCCGAGGGCCAGCCGAGCCGCTGGATCACGCTCCGCGCGCTGCGCGTCCTGCGCTGGGCTGGGGCTGCCGCCAGGCCGGCCATGAGCGGCGCCTCGGCATGAGCGACGCGCTCACCTTCCTGCCGGCCAACGAGGCGAGCTGGGAGGACATCCAGACCGTGTACGGGACCCGGGGCGACCCGCCGCGCTGCCAGTGCCAGCGATTCAAGCTCGCGCCGCGGGAGTCGTTCGGCTCGTTCTCCGCCGAGGAGCGTGCCTATCGGCTGCGGACCCAGACGAACGCCGGTCATCCAGAGGCCGAGACCACGAGCGGGCTCGTGGCGTATCTGGACGGCGAGCCGGTTGGCTGGTGCGCGGTCGAGCCACGCCCGGCCTACTCGGGACTCCTTCGCGTGTATCGGGTCCCGTGGGTCGGACGCTCCGAGGACAAGACCGACGAAGGCATCTGGGCGGTCACCTGCATTTTCGTCCGGGCCGGATTCCGCCGGCGCGGGATCGCCCACGCGCTTGTGCGGGCCGCGGTCGCCTTCGCGCGCGACCGCGGGGCGCGGGCGCTCGAGGGCTATCCGATGCTGACGGAGCCGGGCGAGGAAATCACCTGGGGCGAGATCCTCGTCGGCACGCGCAGCATGTTCGCCGACGCGACCTTCACCCAGGTCAGCCACCCGACGCCGCGACGGGTCGTGATGCGCATCGAGTTCCAGGACGCCGCGCCGAGGTGACGGCCGCAACCGAGGTGCATCAGCTCACGAAGGCGCAGGCTCGGCGCATCGCCGTCCGGGCACAGCTGCTCGACGCGGCGCGGCCCACGGAACTCGTGCCGATGGTCGAGAAGCTGACGCTCCTGCAGCTCGACCCAACGGCGGCGATCGCGCCCAGCGCGGATCTCGTGGCATGGAGCCGCCTGGGTGGCTCGTATCAGCCCGACCATCTCAAGCAGGCGCTCGAGCGGGATCGCAGCCTGTTCGAGAGGAACGCCGTCGTGCGGCCGATGAGCGACCTGGGCCTGTATCTCGCCTGCGGGCCGGAGTGGTCGCCCCACGAGAAGCAGCGCACCTGGATGCGTGACAACGATCGTTTCAGGCGCGACGTCATCGGCCGGCTTCGGGAGTCCGGGCCCCTCAGCTCGCGCGACATCCCCGACACCTCCCAGGTGCCATGGCCGTCGACCGGCTGGACGAACGACCGCAACGTCACGCAGATGCTCGAGTTCCTCATGAGGCGGGGCGAGGTCGCCATCTCCGGTCGTATCGGCCGTGAGCGGATCTGGGACATTCCCGAGCGGGTGTACCCGCCCGGCGTCGTCGTGCCGACCGTCGAGGAGGCGGCACGCCGGATCAATGAGCGCCGGCTCGGAGCGCTCGGCATCGCTCGCCAGCGGACTCGGGTCGTGCCGGTCGAGCGCATCGACGTGGGCCTGGCCGGCGAGCCGGCCGTGGTCGAGGGCGTGAAGGGAGGATGGCGCATCGACCCTGCGGCGCTCGCCGACGAGTTCGAGGGACGGACCGCGCTCCTGTCACCGTTCGATCGGCTCATCCACGATCGGGTCCGGGCGATGGAGCTCTTCGACTTCGAGTACACCCTCGAGATGTACAAGCCCGCGGCGAGCCGCCGGTGGGGCTACTACGCGCTTCCGATCCTCCACGGGGATCGACTGATCGGGAAGCTGGATGCCCTCGCCGACCGCAAGGCATCGGTCCTGCGAGTCAACGCCATCCACGAAGACATTCCGTTCACGCCGGCCATGAGGACGGCCGTGGAGGGCGAGATCGCGGGCCTCGCTTCCTGGCTCGGACTTGGCGAGATGACCGCCCGCGTCGACGCGGCACCCACACGAAGCAATCGCACCACCACGAGGAGCACGCACCTTGGCTGAGCAATCCGCACCGATCATCCTGGTCCCCGGCTTCTGGCTGGGGGCCTGGGCGTGGGATGAGGTCGCCGCGACCCTCCGCGCCGATGGCCACGATGTCACCGCTCTCACCCTCCCCGGCCTCGACTCGGTCGAGACCGACCGTTCTGGCATCTCGTTCCAGGATCACGTCGACGCGATCGTGGCCGCCGTTGAGGCCGCTTCGGCGCCAGTCGTCCTCGCGGTCCACAGCGCAACGGGGTTCAGCGGCTACGCCGCCAGCGATCGCGTCCCGGAGCGGATCGCCGCGATGGTCTACGTCGACACGGCTCCCGGGAAGGGCGCGCTCGATCCGGACTTCGCGGCCGTCGAAAAGCCGATGGTCTGGGCCGAGATCGAGGAGGAGGAGAACCTGGGCGGCCTCAGCGAGGAGCAGAAGCAGACGTTCCGCGAGCGCGCCGTGCCGGTCCCCGGCAGCCTCATCCGTGAGTCCGTCGAGCTCACGAACGACGCGCGCCGCGACATCCCGAGCACGCTCATCTGCACCGGCTTCAGCGCGGAGCAGTACCAGACCTACGCCCGAGAGCATCCCGACTGGGCGTTTCTCGCCGGCATCCCCGACCTCCGCAACGCAACCTGGGTCGACCTCCCCACCAGCCACTGGCCGATGTGGTCGAGGCCGAAGGAGCTGGCGCAGATCATCGGCGACGTCGCCACGCAGCACGGGGCGAAGTGATGGCTGCGACCCTGCTTGACGATGCCTTCGCGCATCACATCTGGGCAACGGAGCGCCTCATCGACGAGTGCGCCAAGCTCAGCGACGATCAGCTGACGACGCCGGCGCCCGGCACGTACGGCCCGATCATCGCCACCTTCCACCACCTCGTGATCACCGACTGCTGGTACCTCACGTTCTTCCAGGACGACGCGCCCCGCCTCGCGGAGACCGACCGGGTCGGGCTCGACAAGCTGCGCGCGGCCATCACCGGCAACGGGGCCGATTGGCGTGCGTTGCTCGCCACGGGCCCGGATGGCGAGACGGATGTCGTGGAGCACGGCGACGGGTGGACCTTCCACTCCCCGCTTGGCTTCCGCCTGGCGCAGGCCATCCAGCACGGCACCGACCATCGGAGCCAGATCTGCACGGCGCTCACGAGCCTCGGCGTCGAGCCTCCTGAGATCGACGTGTGGGCGTACGGCGAGGCGACCGGACGCACGCGGCCCGAGGAGGCCTAGGCTTCCCGCAGACCGTGAGCGACGCCATCGCCTGCACGACCGAGCAGAACCTCCTTGGGGAGGGGGTGCGTTGGGATGCGCGCCGCGATGAGCTGCTCCGCGTCGACATCCTGGCCGGTCGCTTCTTCCGCGACCGGGTCGGCGAGGACGGCGGCCTCATTCCCGTAGCGGCCCACGACGTGCCCGGCACCGTGGGCGCCGCCGTGCCGATCGAGGGTGACGACGGCTGGCTGCTCGCGGCCAACCGAGGGTTCGCTCACCTCCGCCTGGATGGCTCATTGCGCGCGATCGCGGATGTCGTGCCGCCCGGTGCGCGCATGAACGACGCGGCCTGCGACCCACAGGGGCGCTTCTGGGCCGGCACCGTGGCCGACCGCGCCGGCGACGCGGTCCTCTATCGGCTCGAGCGGGATGGCAGCGTCGCGCCGATGCTCGACGGTCTCACGACCTCGAACGGCCTGGGCTGGAGCCCCGACGGTCGCACGATGTACCTCGCCGACAGCGGTCCCCGCACCATCCGCGCCTTCGACTTCGACGGTGATCGGGGCACCATCTCGGGCGCGCGCGTGCTGGTCACGGTGGCCGAGGACGTCGGCACGCCGGACGGGCTCACGGTGGACGCCGACGGCGACCTGTGGGTCGCGATCTGGGGAGGCCGCCGGGTCAACCGCTACTCCCCCGCCGGAGAGCTGCGCGACGTCCTCCCGATCCCCGCAGCGCAGACGACGAGCTGCGCGTTCGGCGGACCCGACCTGCGCTGGCTGTACGTCACGACCGCGACCGAGGACTGGACGGACGCCGAGCGCCGCGCCGACCCCGGGGCCGGCCTCGTCTACCGGGTCGAGACCGAAGCGATGGGGCGCCCGAGCGAGCCCTATCGGCCCGATCCCGACTGGTGGTCGGCACTCAGCGATGTTGGCGGCCCCTAGGGCTCTCGCGGCTCCAGCACGATGACGGCGGTCTCGGTGGGCCGGCGCGTCGCGTAGCCGTCGACGTCGTCGCCGTGCTCCTGCCATCGCGCCCAGAGCCGCTCCCGTTCCTCTCCCGTGGCGGCACGGCCATGGATCAGGAGGGACCGGTCCGGCATGTCGACGCTGGCATCCGGCTGTGACTGGAGGTTGAGCCACCAGGCAGGCTCCGGCGCTGCCCACCCATTCATCGCCAGGGTGACGAGATTCGGCCCATCCTCGAAGTACCCGAGGATCGCGGTCCGCCTCTGGCCCGAGCGACGTCCGGTCGTGTGCAGCCGCATCGTCCCCCACTTGCCCGGCTTGGCCGGCCACAGGCCGAACCGGCCGGGGGTGAGGCGACAGATGGCCCGGTGCACGACCCAGGCGGTGCGGACCACCCAGCGCGGCGGAAGGCGAGGCGAGCTGGACGCCCCGTCCGAACGAGCGGTCATCTCGCCGCCTCCCCCGGGGCGCCGATGCCGGCGGTGCCAGCCTCGGAGGTCTCCGCGCGACGAGCGCGCCGGAAGCCATCGAAGATCTCCCACGCGGTCACGAGGATCGAGCCTCCCGCGATGGCCAGCATCGCCGGGCCGTTGGCCTCGGCGAGCGGCGGCCAGCCGAGCGCATCGGCGAAGGCCGGGTTGATCAGCGAGCCGGTCAGGGCCAGCACGACGAGCGGTCCGGTGAATGCCACCTGCGTGGCGGCGTGGACCACCGCGAGCGGCGTCGTCCATCGGCCCGCGACGAGGATGGCAATGTGGAGCACGACCTGGAGGATGAGCACGGCGATGAGCGCCGGCATCCAGAAGCCCCAGGTGGTCGGATTGAAGACCGGGATCGCATCGCCTGAGGCGTCCCTGAACCACTCGGCGCCGCTGAGGAAGAGGATGCCGCCGATCGAGAGGGCAGTCGTGACGATCTCGCCGACCGCCTCACCCGGGCTCACCCGGACGGCGGGTAGCGCCGGGAGGCGGTCGACCGTCCATCGGCCCGCGGCTCCGGTGATCTCATCCCGGGCCTCACGGGCGGCGTCGACGCGCTCGACGACCGCGAACGTGATCGTCACCCAGAAGAAGATGTGCAGCCCGACGGTCCACGCTCCACCGATGCCGGCGATGGCGGCGCCGAGGAAATCGTCCCCGCTCCCGATCGCGACCGCGGCCGCCACGACCCCCACGATCGGCATGACGATGCTGAGCAGGAGGATGAGGAGCTGCCGATATTCGACGAACAGGTCCGGACCGATGAGGTGCAGCGGCCGTCCGGCGATGCCGGCCGCGAAACGAACGGGGTCGCCGAGGCCCTCGAGCACGGCCTTCTCGGCCGCGACGCGGTCCTCGCCCGCGCTCGCGCGGTCCTCGATCGCGTCCGCCACGGACGACCGGAGCTCACGCTCGACGTCGGTGCGCTGTGATTCCGGGATGCCGCGCAGCGCGGCGGCCAGGTATCGCTCGGTGAGCTCGGTCATCGCTCGGTTCCTCCATTCAGGGCATGCAGGGATGCCGTGAGATCGGTCATGTCGGTCATCAGCTGGGCCGCAAGCTCGACTCCGGCCGGGCTCGTCCGGTAGAACTTCCGCGGGCGGGTGTCGTCCGTGTTCCATTCGCTGGCGAGCAGCCCGCGCTCCTCGAGCCGGCGCAGCAGCGGGTAGATCGTGTTCGCGTCGCTCGGGATCCCCGCGGCGCCGAGCCGCTTCAGCAGCGCGTAGCCGTACTCGGGGGCGCGCAGCGCCAGGAGGCATGCCAGCACCACCGTGCCGCGCCGCAGCTCCTGCCGATGGGTCCCGAGCAGCTCATCGTCGATCATGCCGGCGACAATAGTGTGTGTCGCACAGTATTGTCAAGCCCGGGGCATGGCACGCCTGCGCAGTGTCGCAATCGCGGCAGAACACTGGCAGGTCACTTGGCGACCCTGGGTGGCGTGAGCGATGAGTTCCCACACCGGAGCCAGTCAGATCATCGTCCCGCATCCCTGAAATCCCCTATCGGAGGAGCAGTCGTGAGCATGACCTCGACGAGCGAGGCGACCAGCACCGGCGCATACGCCGACGTCAACGGCATCAATCTCTACTACGAGACCCACGGCAGCGGGCGGCCGATGATCCTGCTCCACGGCGGGCTCGGGTCAGGCGAGATGTTCGGCCCGACGCTGCCCTTGCTGGCAACCGGACGCCAGGTCATCCTGCCGGACCTGCAGGGCCACGGGCGCACGGCCGACATCGATCGCCCGCTCGACATCCGGCTCATGGCAGACGACGTCGCCGCGCTGATCGAAGAGCTGGGACTCGAGAAGCCGGACGTCGTCGGCTACTCGCTGGGCGGGGGCGTCGCGTTCTTCACGGCGGTGCAGCACCCAGACAAGATCGGCAAGCTCGTCATTGCGTCGGCCCACATTCGGCGCGACGCGATTCCGGCCGAGATGCTGGCGCAGCAGGCCCAGGTCAGCGGCGCGGCGGCGGAGTTCATGAAAGACACACCGATGTACGAGCTCTACCAGCGCGTCGCCCCGCGCCCCGAGGACTTTCCACGGCTGCTCGACAAGATCGGCGAGTCGATGTCGAAGGACTTCGATTTCGGCGAGGATCTCCGCGCCATCACCGTCCCGACCCTCATCGTCGCGGCCGACGCCGACATGGCGCCGCCGAGCCACTACGTCGAGATGTTCAAGCTGCTCGACGGCGGACTCCGCGACGGCGGCTGGATGGGTGAGGGACGGCCGAAGGGCGGGCACGCGCTCGCCATCCTTCCCGGCCTGACCCACTACAACCTCGCCACGTCGCCCCTGTTCGCGGCTGTCACCCTGGACTTCCTGGACGGTGCTTCCGGCGCCAGCTGAGGCTCAACCTCCGGGGGTTGACCAGCGCTGGAGGAGGATCGCTGCGTCAGCGGGATCCATCCGATAGCCACGGGCATCGGCATCCCACGTCACCAAGTCGCGACGGGCGACGCGCCGCATGACCTTGTTGGGCCCCGCCACGATCCCGGCAAACGCCGTGTTCGACTGCTTCCCATATCGGGCGGCGAGCTCGGCATTGAGGACGAGCGCCGAGTCCTGGAGGGAGAGCTCCGCGACGTCGCGCAGCAGCCGCCGGCTGTCCGCCCCGCGGATGGCGTTGAGCACCTCGCCCATCTGGCGGCCGCGCAGGTCGGCCTGGTCGGCCTGGCTGGCACTGGATGCGTCGGTCCCGCGCTCCGGGCCCATCACCCAGCGCCAGGCGAGCGCCAGCAGCTGCTCCTGGGTTTCGGCTTCGAATTCGATCCTTGGCACCTGAAATGTCCTGTACAGACTCGATACGTAGACGCGGCAAATATATCACGAGTCGTTTCGTGGTACGATGCGTCCCTCGGCTGCAAGGCTGCGAACCGATACCTCTCCCTGGCCCCTCGAACGACGGCGAGCCAACGGCGAACCCGCTTCGTGTCGACTTAGCCACATCTGGGGGCAAAGGAGTAACCATGCGTTACACACGACTCTCGACCTATGACATCACCAAGGGCGACTTCAACGAGCTGACCGGGATTGCCGAAAAGGGCATTCTCCCGACGTTCGTCCAGGAGCCCGGCTTCGTGGACTTCGGTTTGGTCGACGTCGGCAACCACAAGGTTGTCTCGATCAGCATCTGGGAGACCCGCGAGGCGGCTCAGAAGTCAGCCAGCATGGCTGCCAGCTGGGTCAAGGAGAACATCGCGGACCGCGTTCGCCTGGTGACCACCCAGATCGGCGACCTGGCCCTCTTCCACGGTGCGCCAGTTCCCGCCTAACCGGCCCATTCGCATCCGTGGCGTGTCCGGCCCCCTAACCCCGGCCACGCAGCCGATTGCGACCACAGGCGCCGTCCCGGCTTCGGCCGGGGCGGCTCTTGTCATCTCGGGGCGGCGACGGATCGCCCTACCCCACGTCCCGATCAGGGTGTGGCTCAGACGGCTGCCGCGCGAGGCCGTTCCAGGCGCACCACAGCAGGGCGAGACCGGGCGGAGCCAGCAGCAGCAGGCCGTAGATGAACGACGACGCGGGGCTGCTGAGCGTGACGACGGCGACGACCGCCAGCCCGAGGCTCGCCACGCCGGCGACCGCGGCGAGCACCCGCGCGATCGGTGCTCCCCACAGGCAGAGCAGGAAGCCGACCGGCAGCAGCGTGTACGCCTCGGTCACGAGGAGGTTCGGAACCCAGCTGGCCCGATCGCCGACGCCAGGCGCCCCGAGCTGAAGGCTCGAGAACGCGCCGAAGAAGAACTGCCAGGCGGCGGCCAGCAGGAAGCTGATGATGATCTTGCGGCGTGTCATGGGGCCAGGATGCACCGGCACCCCTGCGGCCGGACTGCGGCCCTAGGCGCGAGGCTCGAACACCACCACCGACGTTCCTCCCGGTCGCCGGAGCGAGAAGGCATCCACGTCGCCCCATTCGGTCTGGGTGCGGAACCGCGCCCAGAGACGGTCGCGCTCGTCGCCCAAGGCGGCCCGACCGCGCACGGCGCGCGTGCCATCCGCAAGCTCGACGGCGACGTCGGGATGTGCCCGGATGTTGAGCCACCAGGCCGGATCGGCCGCTCCCCAGCCATTCATGGCCAGGGTGACCAGGTTCGGGCCGTCCTCGAGGTAGCCGATGATGGCGCTCCGCGCCACGCCTGAACGTCGTCCCACCGTGGTGAGGCGCATCGTCCCCCACTTGCCCGGCTTCGAGGCCCACAGCCCGAGCCGGCCACCGCTGAACCGATGCAGGGCCCGATGCCCGATCCACGCGCCGCGGATGAACCATCGCGGCGGGATCTTTGGCGCCCGAGTCGCCGCCGAAACCGATCTCTCAGTCAATGGAGGACTCCTCTCTCATGGTGTACCTTGCGTCCTTACAGCGTAATGACGCGGTTGCGCTACCATATCCATACGCTGTAAGGACGTCAAGCCCCTATCTCAGCTCGGAGGAGCCACGTGAACGTGATCGAGGCGGGCGACCCGACCTCGGCCGAACGGCGTGACCGTCTTACCAGGCGGCGCGTGCTGGAGGCCGCGGTCGACCTTGCCGATCGACATGGGATCGATGCCGTCAGCATGCGCCGTCTCGGACAGGAGCTGAGCGTCGAGGCGATGTCGCTCTACACGCACGTGCGGAACAAGGACGACCTCCTCGATGGCATGGTCGACCTCGTCATCGGTCAGATCTCACTGCCCAGGCGCCACAGCGACTGGAAGGGATCGCTGCGCCGGATCATCCTCTCCGCACGGGCGGTGATGCTCCGCCACCGCTGGGCGCCCGCGATCATCGAGACGCGCAGCGCGCCGGGGCCGGCGGGACTCCGGCACTTCGACACGGTCATGGGGATCCTTCGCGCGGGGGGCTTCTCGCTCGAGCTGACGCACCATGCGCTGCACCTCCTGGGCAGCCGGCTGTTCGGCTTCACCCAGGATCTGTTCGACGACACGCCGAACCCGGATCCGAATGCTGGGGCGCTGCTCGCGGAGCAGATCGGCGCCACGCATCCGTACGTGGCCGAGATGGCCATCGCCGCCACCCACGATGGTGCCCTGGGCGGGTGCGACGACGACCTCGAGTTCGCGTTCGCGCTCGACGTGATCCTGGACGGCCTGGAACGCCTGAACGCCTGACGCCGCTACGCGAAGGGCTTGACGACCATCAGGAAAACGAGCAGCCCGTACAGGAATGTGCCCGTCGCCAGCGCGAACCGCCGGCCGGGGGCGCTCGCGGCGCGGGCCATCGCGTCGGCATCGCCGGCCTCGGCCGCCTCGAGGATGGCACTGAACGGGCGGGCGGCGTACGTGATGGCAAAGACGATCACGACCGCGATCACGGCGTAGGACATGAGCAGCCACGGCGCGAGGAGGTTGAACTCGCCGAAGATGGCGGTCAGGACTCCGAGCACGACGGCGATCTCGAAGATGACCGCCTCCACGAACCCCCGCTTGCGGATGGCCGCGCCGAGCTTCGCGACGGCCTCGGTGCTTCCGGAGCCCGTCACGCGCTGGAAGTAGAGGTCGCTCGCGATCTGGATCGAGAAGACGGCGATCACCGCGCCGACGTGCAGGAACTTGAAGAGCACCCAGACAGTCATGCCGCGGAATGTAGGCCATCGGACCCGGCTCAGACCAGCAGGCCGACTCCGATGACGATGAGCCAGACCGACCACGCGACGTAGGCGATCGGCACGACGACGCCCGCAGTGGACCAGCCGTGCTCTTCGTTCGGCCCGACGAATTCGACGGAGCCCACGAGAAGCGCGACACCGATCGGAAGTCCGAGCCAGCCGACCCATCCGGCAACGACCGACGTCGTGACAATCGAGACGGCAACCAGGATGGTCCACAACCCCGTCAGCAGATACCCGAGGTGCTCGCCGACTCCGACTCCCAGGAGGCGATGCATGGTGGCGAACACGACCTCGATCGTCTGCCGCGTCGGAGCCCCCTCCGGGCCATCGGCGGCGACGTAGCGGCGGGCCAGCTCCGGCACGGCGAACGGCCACCGCACCAGGCCGAGTACCTGCACCAATGCGGCGGTGGAGCCGATGACGATGGCAGCCATCGTCAGGGCCGAGCCGGCGCCCAGTGCGACCGCCAACAGCGCCACCAGCGGCAGCATCGCCAGGGCGCTCAGCAGCAGGCCCTGCCAGCGCAGGAGCAGCGGGGTCCCTCCGGCATCGAATCGCCGGAGGATCACATCCGCCGGTTCGCGCAGGATGTTCGGGTAGTTGAACGTCCGGCCGAGCTCGAAGAACGCGAGGTTGAACGCGATCGGCACCGTGATCAGCAGGACCGCGGCCGCGCCCTCAGGGCTAACCCTCAACGCTCATCGGGTCGCGCCGACCCAGCACCATCCCGACGCCGCCGGCGACGGCGCCGGCCAGGCCGATCACGTGCATCACGCTCCCCAGAACGAGGGGGGCGTTGCCGAAGGCGGTCAGCTGGTCGATGAATTCGCCCGTCATGACCGCGGCGACAAAGGCTCCGAGCCCCAGCACCAGCGGGACGAGCAGCGCTACCCACGGGGTCCAGGCTCGGGGTCCGAGCGCCACGAAGGCCGCTGCGGCGAGCAGGACGATCGGCCCTGACAGGCTCGGATACAGTTCTGAGCCGGCGGAGATCTGCAGCAGCATGCCCGCGGCCGTCATGACGAGGCCGATCACGCTCAGCCATGCCCACATGGAAAGCCTTGTGAAGCGATTCAATCTGTGCCCGTCCTTCGGTGTCAGTGTGAGGGGCCGGCAGCGACGCCGACGAGTTCGGCGCTGAGCTGCCAGAGCCGCGCGGTGGTGGCGGTGTCGTAGGAGGTCGCGCGGGACTTCCTTGCCTTGCGGTTGGCGAAGTACGTGCCGGTCATGCCCTCCGCCTCCGGGGAGCTGGCGAGGTAGACCGCGGTGTCCGCGCCTCTCTCGGGGCTTTGCATGAACGGCCGCAGCACCCTGACGAGAAAGGCCATCGCCGGGTCCTCCGCGCTGAAGTTGGTGCTGGTCAGGCCCGGGTGGAGAACGGTCGCCGTGACACCCGAGCCATCGAGCCTCCTGGCGAGCTCGTAGGTGAACATCACGTTGGCGAGCTTCGACTGGTTGTAGGCCTGCTGGCCGGAGTACTTGTGCTCCCCCATCAGGTCGCCGAAGTTGATCGTTCCCATGGACTGCGCCGCGGACGCCACCGTGACGATGCGCGCCGGTGCGCTGGCGATGAGCCGATCCAGCAGGAGGCTCGTCAGCAAGAACGGCGCGAGGTGGTTGAGGGCGAACGTGCGTTCCAGCCCATCGGCCGTGACGTGACGATGAGCCCAGAACCCGCCAACGTTGTTGAGCAGCACATCCAGCTGCGGGTACGCCACGAGGACCTCGTCGGCGAGCCCCCGGACCTCGGTCTGCGACGTCATGTCGGCGACGAAGACGTCGACGGTCGCGCCGCCCGACTTCCGGGCGATGACCGCGGCCGCTTCATCGGCCCGATCCCGATCCCGGCCGGTGATACCCACTCGGGCACCCATGGACGCGAGGCCGATCGCGGCGGCCCTCCCGATCCCGCCCGTCCCCCCGGTGATCAGGACGGTCTTGCCGGTCATCGGCCTCATGAGACGGCCGGCGTCGCCTGCGTCAGCCGGGGCTCTGTCACCTCGCCGGCATCGGCGTCGAGCGGCACGGGCGCGACGTGCGGCTCGCCAACGATGAGGCCGTCACGCATGCGGATGATCCGGTCGCACGTGGCGCCGACCTCCGCGTCGTGCGTGACCAGCACCACGGTCTGGTCGCGGTCCCGATTGAACTGGCGGAGCAGCCCGAGGACCTCTCCGGCTCGCGCCGAGTCAAGGTTTCCGGTGGGCTCGTCCGCGAGCACGATCATCGGCTCGTTGACGAGGGCTCGCGCGATGGCGACGCGCTGTTGCTCGCCGCCCGAGAGCTCCATCGGGCGATGGGTGGCCCGCTCGGCCAGGCCCACCGATGCCAGCGCCCCGCGTGCCGCCATTCGGGCCGCGCTGCGGGACTTTCCGGCGTACTCGGCGGCGAGGGCGACGTTCTCCTCGGCCGTCAGCGTCGGCACCAGGTTGAACGACTGGAACACGAAGCCCATCGAGCGCGCCCGGATGCGTGTCCGATCTCGGTCCGACAGGGTGACGGCATCGGTCCCGTCGAAGCGAAGCTCGGGCGCCGGGCCGTCGTCGGTCATCGGGCGCGTGGAGCAGCCCGAGGAGGTGCATCAGGGTGCTCTTGCCGGAGCCGGAGGGTCCCATGATCGCCACCATCTCGCCGGCAGCTGATGCTTGACGTCCACGCCGCGAAGGGCTTCGACGCTGGTCCGCCGCGACATGCGGTACGTCTTTCGCAGGTTGGTTCCCTCGAGCAGGGACATCGTGCGCTCCTTCATCATTCGTAACGCAGGGCCGACACCGGGTCGAGCCGTGCGGCGCTCCAGGCCGGGATGATCCCGGCCAGCATTCCGAGGATCGTGCTGAAGCCCACCGCGAAGAGCGCCGGTCGCCGGGGTGAGGTCGAACAGGACCGTGCCGCTGGCCCGGCCGGCCTCATTGGCGAGGACGACGACGAGCGCACCGAGGCCGAGCCCGAGGAGGCCGCCGATCAGGCCGATGACGCCAGCCTCGGCCACCAGCTCGCGGATGATCCGGCCGCGCGAGCCACCGATGGCGCGCTTGATGCCGATCTCCCGGGTGCGCTCCGCGACGCTCATCGCCATGGTGTTGATGACCGAGAGGCCGCCAACCACCAGGCTGATGACCGCCACGCCGATGATGATCGCGTTGAAGATCGCGGTCGAGCTGCCGATGACCTCATCGAAGTCGGCGCCGGTCATCGTCGCGCTGTTCTCGACCGCCTCCTCGATGCTGGCCGCGACGGCGTCGATGTCCGCACCCTCATCGGGATAGACGACGATCTGGTTGACCAGCTCCTCAGCGCCGACGGCCTCCGCCACGATCGGTGGAAGGTCTCGGACGTACATCACCTGGGCGGTGGCGAGCGGCACGAGGCCGGTCGTGTCGGGTGCGGTCAATGTCGGCTGGAGCGTTCCCAGCACCTCGAACGGATCCCCGCGGATCTCGACCGAGTCGCCGGCGACAACGTCGTACTCGAGGGCGAGGTTCGAGCCGAGAACGACGACGTTCCCATCATCCTCCGCGGTGAGCATCCGCCCCGTTGCCAGGTCGAGGGCGAAGGCCTCGTGACCAGCGTCGGCTCCCGGAATGGAGCCGATCACGATGTCGGGCACACCGAAGCTGAAGGATTGTTCCGTGTCCCACAGGAGCTGGATCTGCGCATCCACGGCGGCGACGCCGTCGATCCCGGCAATGGCGTTGGCCGACTCGAGCCGCATCGGCGAGGTGCCGAACGACTCCCCATCGGTGACGAGGATCTTGTCGGCGTAGTACTCGCTGCCGCCGCCGACGAGCGCGTTGATCTTGTTGGCCATCGAGCTGAAGACGACGAGCGCCCAGATGCCGATGGTGATGCCGACGATGGTCAGCGTGGTTCGCAGCTTGCGCCGCGAGAGCTCACGAAGCAGTCGCATGGTTAGGCTTGTTCCTGCAGGCTGAAGGGCGGGTAGCGGTCGGTCACGAGCAGGAACGCGTACGCGTTCACGCGCAGGCTCCATCGGCCGACACCGACGACGAAGTCGAACAGGGGCTTCGGATAACGGCCGGTGATGAGGATCGCGAACCAGGCGATCACGACCGCGATGGCGGCGCCGACCATCAGGAAGGCGAGGACGATGTAGTGCGGGATCGCGAGGATCCACTTCACCAGCGGCAGCCAGCGGTTGAGGTCTCGCTTGACGTCCGGGTAGTCGATCTCGAGATGGACTGATTGCTCGTCGGTGGTGGACGGGAAGCGATCGGTCAGCAGGGCAAAGTACGCCCCGACCCGGCCGCCGAACCTCGTGAGCTCTCTGGCGAAGTCGAACCACCAGCGCGGGTAGATCACCCGGACGGCGATCATGAGGATGATGGCCAGCCACAGGCCGCCGACGGCCGCGCCGCCGGTGCGCGCGCCGTCGCCGGTGGCGGAGACGAGGCTGAAGATGACGGCGATCGGAAGGATCCAGATCGCTCGCAGCAGGGTGGTCATCCGGTCGAGGTGCTCGGGATAGTCGATGGTGAGGCGGGCCGCGTACGGGGCGCGCTCGGCGGGAGCGGCCGGCGCGGTCATGACGCCACCGCGATCGGCGACGGCGATGCGACGGCGGCACCCGGGGTGGGGGCCGTCAGTGGCGAGTTGTCGTCGCTCACGGTGATAGCGACCTTGCCTCGCGCGTGACCGTTGCCGACATGCTTGATGGCGTTGGCGGCCTCACTCAACGGATAGGTGCGCTCGATGACCGGGGTCACCTGGCCGGCCTCGATCATCTGCTTGAGGATGACGAGCCCCTCGTGCTTCATGGAGACGAGGAAGGTCTTGAGGTCCTGGCTGATGAAGCGCGACGTCAGCTTGGCCTGCATCACGCGGCCACCGCTCGCGAACCATCGGTTGTCGAACCGCCCACCATTCGGCACGAGCGTGCCCGTCGGAGTCAGCGCGCTGCGGAGCGCGGACATCGAGTGATTCGAGACATTGTCGAGGATGAAGTCGTATCGCTCGGCCTTCTGCGTGAAGTCGTCGGTGCGGTAGTCGATGACGTGGTCGGCGCCGATCGATCTGACCAGCTCCACGTTCCGGGTGCTCGTCACACCGGTCACCTCGGCGCCGAGCGCCTTGGCGATCTGCACGGCGAAGGTGCCGATGCCGCCCGACGCGCCGTTGATCAGGACTTTCTGACCGGGCCGCACGTCGCGAAGCGCCTGCAGGGCGACGAGCCCGGCCATCGGAACGGTTGCGGCCTGCTCGAAGGTGAGGTTCGTCGGCTTCAGCGCCAGCTCGTCCTCGACACCGGTCGCGTAGTCGGCGAACGAGCCATCAGCCGAGCCGAAGACGTCGTCACCGGGCTTGAAGCGGGTCACGTTGCTGCCCACGGCCACGACCACCCCCGCGACATCGGTCCCGCGAACGGCGTGCTTCGGCTTGCCGAATCCGTAGATCGGTCGGGCGATGTACGGCAGACCACTCATGATCGCCCAGTCGGCGATGTTGACGCCGGCGGCGCGGACCTGGATGAGCACGCGGTCGGCGTCGACCTCGGGCCGATCGATCTCGCGCGACTCGAGCACCGATGCCGAGCCGTAGGTGTCCTGGACGATTGCCTTCATGGCCAAGCCTTCCTCCGTTGTGTACAATGTAAGCGTACGGCGTACACTACACTGTACGCAATCGAGCCGTCAACACCGACAAACAACGAAGTACGCTGAGGGGAGGAGGACGCAATGGTCGCTGAACCCAAGTCCCCTGCTGAGCGCCGAGCCCCGCTCACGCGGGTGAGGGTCCTGGATGCCGCGATCGCGCTTGCCGATGGCGGCGGGCTCGAGACCCTCACCATGCGCAAGCTCGGCGAGAACCTCGAGGTCGGACCGATGGCGCTGTATCGGCACGTGGCCAACAAGGAGGACATGGTCGATGGCATCGTCGACCTGGTCTTCAGCGAGATCGACGTTCCCGTCAGTGGGTCGGACTGGAAGGCGGCGATGCGGGAACGAGCGATCTCGGTCCGCGAGGCGCTCATGCGGCATCGGTGGGCCATCGGGCTCATGGAGTCGCGCATGAATCCCGGTCCCGCCAACCTGCGCCATCACGATGCGGTCATCGGCACCCTTCTCGCCGCGGGCTTCGACATGGCGATGGCCGCGCACGCCTACTCACTGCTGGACAGCTACATCTACGGCTTCGCCCAGACGCAGATGAACCTGCCGTTCGATGCCTCGACCGTCGTCGAGGTGTCGCAGACGATGCTCCAGCCGTTCCCGCTCGATGCGTATCCCAACCTCGGCGCATTCATCACCGAGCACGCGATGCAGCCGGGGTACGACTACGGCGATGAGTTCGAATACGGGCTCGACCTGATCCTCGACGGCCTCGAGCGGGCGCTGAACGTCGGCTGACGCCCGTCGGTATCCCTTGTCACACTCGTCAGGCCGGCGTGGAGGTCTCGTCCGACGCCGCGTCGGGCTCGGACCGGCGCGAGCCGGCCGTGACGATCAGCAGGCCGCCGAGGATGATCGCGGCGAGCGGACCGACCCAGGTCAGGTTCACGCCCTCGAGCCCACCGAAGAGGAGCACGACGCCGGCGGCCGCGAAGAGCAGGCCGAAGACCAGGGAGAAGGGGTCGGCTGAATGGCGTCGCATGACTAGCGGTCCTCCACTGAACGGGACTCGACCCGGAGGTCGCCCAGGCCGGTTGCGAGGTCGAGCACGATCTCGGGGCCACGACCGTCGATGACCTGGCGGTCCTCGAGGTCGCTTCCGCCCTGATCGGTGCCGAGGACGCGCAGGCGCCCACCACCGACGGCGGCGTCGATCTCGACGCTCGCGTCCTCCGGGATGATCACGAGCATGTCTCCGAACGCCACGCTCGCCGCGACGGCAATCGGATCGGGGCCGGCCTCGAGCCGGGTGAGGTCGAGCGTGATCTGACCGCCGACCAGGCGATACTCGCCGAGCGGCTCGTCCGCGGTTGCCGGGCCGTAGTGAAGCGAGCCGAACCCACCCTCCAGCGGGACGTGGACGAGGCTGGCCGCGTAGGCGATCGGCGCGACGAGAAGGCCAAGGAGGATCAGCCCGCGGGCGTGTCCCCACCACGTGCCGATGATGAGGGCGATGCCCATCACGCCGAGGGCGAGGCCGAAGTACTGGCCGAGATCGACCTCGAAGTAGCCGGCGCTCGCCCCGAGGGCCAGGATGCCAACCCCCACCAACGCCATGCCCGTGGCGTACCAGCCCAGCGGTGACGGTGGCCGGGGCGGACGGCGGAGGACCGGGACGGGCGGCACGGTCGTGGTGGTGGCCGTCGCGTCGCCCGGCTCCGCCGCGACCGATGCGGCGGCAGCGGCGGCATCGGGCTGCCCCTGACGAAGCACGAGCGCGCGAGCGCCGAACGCAATGAGGATGATGGCGCCGATCACGACGGCTCCGTCTGAGGAGATGCTGAGCCCGGCGACGACGACGAGCGCCAAGATCGCGAGGCCTCCCACGAGCAGCCCGCTCGCGCCCAGTCCCGATTGGCGAAGGAATCGCTCGGCGATGGACTGGCCGGTGGTCTCGTCCGGCACGAGCAGCCAGGCGGCGATGTAGAGGAAGATCCCCATCCCCCCGAACACCATCAGCCCAACGAAGCCGATGCGGATGAGCAGGGGGTCGATGTTGAAGTAGTCCCCCAGGCCGCTGGCCACGCCGCCGATGACGCGATCGTCGGATCGGCGGCGGAGCGTGCGCTGGGCGGTCGGCTGTTGGGTGGTCATGTGCCGATGATCGGAGCCCCTGCGTCCGCTGGCCATTGGGGATGTCACCCATTCGACCCTGAGGCGTCGGGGAGGTTCTCAGGGTGGTCCCCCATCGTGGCCGAGCCGGATCGTGTGGGAACATCGCGACATGGCGCACGTCGACGCCCGGGAACGGGCCACCGCATCGGGCCGCACGGCCGCCCGTCTTCGCCGCAGCCGAAGCGACCGCCTCGTGGGAGGGGTGGCTGCCGGCATCGGGCAGCACCTCGGCATCCCGCCGATCGTCGTGCGGCTGGGTTTCGTCGGGCTGTCGTTCGCCGCGGGCTTCGGGGTCGTCGTGTACCTGCTGACCTGGCTCCTCGCACCGCTCGAGGACCCGGCGGAGGGCGTGCCGGAGCCGGCGCGGCGGATGCGCATGCCGACGCGGAGCCAGCTCGTGGGCGTCGGGCTCCTGGCGATCGGGATCCTCGTCGTCGTCTCGATCACCGGCCTCTGGTTCGGCGGCGAGCATGGATGGCCAGTGGTGCTGGCGGCGATCGGTTTCGCCCTCCTCTGGGCTGGGCGCACCGATGACCGTGGTTGGAACCTGTCGCGGCTCGGGGCCATCGAATCCGTCGTCACGGATCGGTCCTCGATGCCGAGAGTGGCGATCGGCGCGTTGCTGATCCTGGCGGCCATGGTCGTGTTCCTTGCCGCGAACACGTCCCTCGCAGCGGCCGGCAACACGCTGCTCGCGATGATCGTGGCGCTCGGCGGCGCGGCGCTGCTGGCAGGGCCGTGGGTGTGGAGCATGGGACGCCAGCTCGTGGAGGAGCGCAGCAGCCGGGTGCGATCCGAGGCGCGGGCCGAGATGGCCGCCCACCTCCACGACTCGGTGCTGCAGACGCTGGCGCTCATCCAGCGCGCCACGGCGCCGCGCGAGATGGCGAGCCTGGCACGCACCCAGGAGCGCGAGCTGCGCGCATGGCTATATGGGCGCGCCCCGGAGGTCGCGGGCGTGCGTCTGCGCGACGCGATCGACGCGATGGCCGGGCGGATCGAGCGGCAGCACCAGGTGAGCGTGGACACGGTCGTCGTCGGAGACGCCGAGATGGATGAATCCCTTCGGGCGCTCGTGAACGCCTGCGCCGGAGGCGGTCGCGAACGCGGCGATGCACTCGGGCGCGCCGTCGATCTCGGTCTTCGTCGAGGTCGAGGCGGAACGGATCAGCGCCTTCATCCGCGACCAGGGCAGCGGCTTCGATCCGACCGCCGTGCCGTCCGACCGGCACGGGATCGCCGACTCGATCGTCGGCCGCCTCGAGCGCCATGGCGGAACGGCCACGGTCACCAGCCAGCCAGGCAACGGCACCGAAGTCGTCATGCGGCTCCCGCGGAGGGCGTCGTGACCATCCGCGTCTTCGTCGTCGACGACCACGAGCTGTTCCGCTCGGGCGTGCGGTCCGAGCTCGGCGGCGATCTCGAGATCGTCGGCGATGCCGGCTCGGTCGAGCAGGCGGTGCCGGCCATCCTCGAGCTGACGCCCGACGTCGTGCTCCTCGACGTCCACATGCCCGGGGGCGGCGGACGAGCGGTCATCGACGCGATCCGCGCCGAACGCCCGACGGTCCGTTTCCTGGCGCTGTCGGTCTCCGACGCCGCCGAGGACGTCATCGGCATCATCCGCGCCGGCGCTCGAGGCTACGTGACGAAGTCGATCTCGGCCGAAGAGCTGACGGCCGCGGTGAAGCGCATCCACGAAGGGGACAGCGTGTTCTCGCCGCGCCTCGCTGGTTTCGTGCTCGATGCCTTCGCCGGGGAGGCTCCCCAGCCGGTCGATCCGGAGCTCGACCTCATCAGCAAGCGGGAGCGCGAGGTCCTGCGCTACATCGCTCGCGGCTACACCTACAAGGAGGTCGCCCACGAGCTGCAGATCTCGGTCAAGACGGTCGAGACGCACGTCTCCGCGGTCCTGCGCAAGCTCCAGCTCTCGAGCCGATACGAGCTGACCCGCTGGGCAACCGACCGTCGCCTCGTCTGAGGTCGCTATCGTTCGACCGTGGTCAGCATCGGCTCCATCGTCATCCGGGTCGACAATCTCGAGCGCCAGGCGGCGTTCTGGTCCGCGGCCCTCGACTACGTCCCGCGCGGGCCGGAGCAGGGTGACGACGACGGGTTCGTCCTCATGCGGCCGCGGGACGGTTCCGGACCGAACGTGTCGCTCGACCGGGTTCGCTCGGCGCTCCAGATCCCGCCCCGGATCCACCTCGACCTCTACACCGATGACCAGGCCGGCGAGGTGGCACGGCTGATCGGCCTCGGCGCGACCGAGGTGCACTGGGACCGCCGGCCGGCCGATGCCGACTACGTGATCCTCGCCGATCCCGAGGGCAACCGCTTCTGCGTGATCGACACGACCCGCTAGCGTCGACCGCGCTGTATCGTCGGTCCACGCGCCTGCAGCTGAGGACCGCCACCGGTGGCCTTCCCGACCGACGACATGCCGCTCACCCACATCCTGGTGGTGAGCGATGCCGAGCGCTCGCGCCGCTGGTACACCGACGTGCTGGGCGCCGAGCTCTACCGCGAGTACGCCGACTCGGCCGTCCTCTCCTTCAACGGCTCCTGGCTCCTGCTGGTGACTGGCGCGGGCCCGACGGACGACAAGCCGACGGTCAGCCTGGCGCCGCCCGCGGACGTCGATCGGCTCGACCATCTGTTCACGATCCGCGTGCCTGACTGCCGCGGGGCCCATGCGACCCTCTCGGCGCGCGGCGCCGACTTCCTCACGCCGCCGACGGACCATGGCGCGGAGACGCGCTGCTTCTTCCGCGACCCGGACGGCCACCTCTTCGAGATCAGCGAATATCGCGGCTGACCCAGTGCCCACCCCCGCCGTGCCAACCGTCCTCCCCGCGACCATCGAGCGCTGGGCCGATGCGCTGACCGTCCTCGAGGCCGCCGGCGAGCACGGTTGCCTCTGCCAGCCCTGGCGCGGCAAGGACGCCGAGGCGAAGGCCGCTCACCTGACGCGGCCCGAGCGATTGCGCCGGCAGATGGAGGGTCCTCGGCCCGCACCAGGCTACGTGGCCTACCTCGACGGCGAGGCCGTCGGCTGGGTCGGCGTCAGCGTGCGCACCCTCACCCCGCGTCTCGTGAACTCCCGGACCATCCCCGCCATCGACGACCGGCCGGTGTGGTCGATCGGGTGCTTCCGCATCCGACCCGGCTACCGGCGCCGCGGGATTGCGACCGCGCTCCTGGCGGGGGTGGTCGATGCCGCGCGCCACGCCGGTGCCCCGGGCGTCGAGGCCTACCCGATCGACCCGCAGGGTCGCCGTGTGGACGTCGGCGCGGGCTACGTGGGGATCGCTTCGATGTTCGACGCCGCGGGCTTTCGACGCGTGCTCGTGACCGACGCGACGAGCGCGCGGCTCCCTCGGCTCCTCATGCGGCTCGACCTCGACTGATGGGCTCCTGCGCGCCTGAGACGGCCGCCGCGCGGCTGGCGCGCGAGCTGTGGGACGGAGATCCCGACGAGCCGATGGCCCGGGAGATCGCCACATGGCTCGCGAGCTCGAGGCGCTTTCGGGCCTTCACCGATGCGCACCGCGACAAGATCCACAAGAAGCTGCGGAGCGCCACCGACGCCGAGGCCCTGCGCGACGTCCGCGCCGAGCTGCGTGTCGCGCAGCTCCTTCTCGACGACCGCCGCATCGAGCTGGCCTTCGAGGCCTACGGGTCGGGCCGTGCCGGTCCGGACTTCACGATCACGTACCGCGCGCGGCAGACGATGAACGTCGAGGTCACGCGGCTCCGTGCCGGGCCGAGCACGACGAGCTTCATCGGCGCCGTGCTGACCAAGGTCCGTCAGCTGCCGCCCAGCGTGCCGAACGCGCTCGTCGTCGCGGTCGAGGGTGCCGACGCCCGAGAGCTCGACGTCGTCGATGGGATCCGGTCGCTGCGGGCGCGTGCTGACGCGAAGGACGAGGACTTCTTCGCCAGGCGCGGGTTCGCCAACGCCCGGGGGTTCTACGAGCGCTTCCTGCGGCTCGGCGTCGTGATCGCCTGGTCGGAGGCCGGCACGTCGGCCGAGTCGCGGGCGACGTCGTGGACGAACGGGTCCGCCCGGATCCCCGTCCCCCAACCGGCGCTGAGCGCCTGCGTCACGCGCCTCGGAGCGGGCTGATCCCTCTCGTACAGTGAACGCGTGCTGATCATCGTCCCCCCGTCAGAGTCGAAACGGCAGCCGGCCGTGTCGGGTCAACCGGTCGACCTCGAGGCGCTCTCGTTTCCAGAGCTCACCGCCACACGCCGGCAGATCCTCGACGGACTGGTCGCGACGGCCTTCCTGCCCGACGCGTTCGAACGCCTCCACACGAGCCCGTCTCGAGCGCGCGAGGTCGCCCGGAACGCGTGGCTGCTCGATGTCCCGGCGATGCCCGTTCTCGACGTCTACGTTGGACCGCTCCATCAGGGCCTCGCCGCGTCGCGGCTGTCCAAACCGGCAGTGGCGCGCGCGGAACGGGCTGTCATCGTCGTGTCAGCCCTGTGGGGAGCCCTGCGCGCGAGCGATCGGATCCCGCCCTATCGGCTCCACGTCTGTGCGCGGCTCATCGGGATGGACCGGCTGGAGCCGACGTGGCGGAGGCTGCTGCCCAACGTCCTCGCGGATGCCGCTGGTCCCGCCGGCGTCATCGTCGACCTGCGGTCGCGGGCCTACCAGGCCGTTGGCATGCCCACGGGGCTCGGTGAGCGGACCGTCACGCTCCGGGTCGACCAGGGACCGCGAGGCAATCGGATCGGCGACGTCGTCGCGAAGCGGATCCGCGGCGAAGCGGCGCACCATCTCCTCGCATCTGGCGCCGAGCCAGCAGATCCCGACGCGCTGGAGGACGTGCTCGCCGACCGTTGGCCGGTCCGTCTCGAAGAACCCGAGAGGCCCGGCCGGCCGTGGGTGATGACCCTCTCTGTTTCAGTCGGAGCGCTTGGCTCACTCGCGACCGGGTAGGGGTCAGGCCTGGTCGGGCTGCATCGGGCTCATGAGCTGGAAGTAGTTGTCGTCGGGGTCGGCGAGCGTGGCGATGAGCCCGTCGTCCGCCTGGTCGAACCCGTAGGGCTCGCGAACGACCGTGGCGCCGGCCGCCTTGAATCGCTCGAAGTCGCCCTTCACGTCGGAGCTCTCGATGTTGAAGATGAGCCGCCCGGGCTGGGCGTTCTTGCCGTGGACCTGGTCGTGCGGCCCGACGGTGACGGCTCCCGAGCCGATCATCCAGCCGATGTAGCCGCCGTCATTCCAGGTCGGATCGCCAAAGAGCTTGGTGTAGTAGTCCGCGAGGCGCTGAGGGTCCTCAGAGCCGATCAGGATGCTGTTGAAGTTCATGGAGCTCCCTTCCTGCATTCCGGAGGCCAGCACGGCCCGCCCCTGCACCCTTTATGACTCGCCGAGCGCTCGAGGCTCATCGGTTCACGCTTGCGGTGCGCGTCAGCCGACGTCAATCTCCGCGACCAGGTCGAGCTCGAGCAGCGCGCCGAGGCGTACGACCTCGGCGCCAAGGGCATCGCGCGGCGGCCGGCCCGCCTCGGAGAACCAGCTGATCGCGACGCGCTCGCCCTCCAGCTTCCAGGTCCCGCGCACGACCCCGCGGCTGAGGACGATGGGCGAGATCCAGCCGCTCTGACGACTGACCTCGCGTCGGCGAGCGGCGGGAATGACGTGTTCGTCGTCGGTGCCCGGGCCGAGCACGTACTGGTCGAAGCCGCCCAGGAGCCGGACCGCGCCGGTCGGTCTCGTCGCGGCGAGCTCGTCGAGGTCGTCGGCCATGACGAGCGCCGGTGAGCCGTCGAGGTCGACCTCAGCCAGCCGGTCGCCCATCGCGTCGAAGGGCTTGCGGAGCTCGCGCTTGCCGAAGTAGCCCCCCGAGATCCAGCGGCCGAAGGCCTCCGGCGTCGCGGGTCCGTAGGCGCGCAGGTAGGTCTCGATCGCGATCGGCGCGGCCACCTCGGGGTCCGGCAAGCCGGCCCAGCGCGGGCTGGCATCGTCGGGACGCATGAACGTGACCCGCGTGCCCTGGCTCGGCCCGAAGCACAGATCGCCCTGCCAGGCGAGCGGCTTGAGAAGGGTCCCCCACCCGGAACGGAGCTCGTCGGCGAGTCCCGTGAGCTCAGGCTGCTCAGCGATCGCCCCGACGAGCTCCTCGCGCGTCAGCACCGCGCCATCGAGCGCGAGGCGAACCGTCGAGCGCAGATGCTCCATCCGTTGTGGCGTCAGGCCGAAGTAGCGCGCCCAGGCAGGTCGCTCCCAGGAGCGGCCTGCCGCCATGAGCGACAGGAACGCCCCGCCTTCCTCCGGCGTGACGAGATGGAGGGCGCCACGCATCGCCCAGGTCTTCAGGAGGTCACCGTCGGCGATGGCCCGGGCCACGTCGCCAGGCTCGGGCCGCGCGCGGCGGAGACAGATGGCGAGGTCGGCGGATGAGGCGACCTGTGCCTGGACGCCGCCGAGACGCCGCACGACATCGGTGACGCCGACCGCTCCGATCGGGTCCAGGAGCTGACGGCGCAAGCGCCAGGCGAGCGCCTGTGCCCAGCTGGCCTTCAGTGCCACGCCCGCACTCTGGCAGACTTCGGCGATGCCGATGGCCGTGCTCGCGCTCATCGTCCTGGTCGCATGGCTGGGGCTCGTGACGGGAGTTCGCGGCTACCTCCACGGGCGGCGCACCGGAACGATGGCCATCCCGACCCGCGCGACGCCCGGCAGCCCGGCGTGGTGGGCGAAGCTCCTCGCATCCGTCGGCGATGCCCTGGCGTTCGCGACGCCGATCGCGGAGCTCCTTGGATTCAGCCCACTCGCGTCCCTGGACGGGTCGATCATTCGGACCCGCCGCTACGCAGCGGCCACGGGTTGCTTCGTGTCGTTCATCGGTCGCATCCCCTGGCGGCCCGGGAGTTGAGCCTGCCCCAAGTCTCCGACGCCGAGCGCCGGGCGCGGCTCGCGGTCCGACATCGGCTTGTCCCGGAGGCGCACGCGGCCACCCTGGCCGATGCTGCGAGGTCGATGGTGGTCCTCCATGCGTCCGACCCGGCCAGCGTCTTCCTTCAGGCCTGGGCGCGCATGATCGAGTCGTCCCCCGCCGCGATCGAACGGGAGATGTACGAGCGGTCCACCGTGATTCGCCTCCTCGCGATGCGCCGAACGCTCTTCCTGCTTGCGCTCGAGGATGCGCCGATGATCCACGCGGCGGCCTCGCGGGCCGTCTCCGAGGTCGAGCGCCGGCGCACGCTGGCGATGATGGAAGGCGCCGGCATCGGTCCTGACGCCGAAGCTCTCCTGACGGAGCTCGAGGTGATCGGCCTGGCGGCCGTGCACGAACACGGTGAGGCGACGTCGGCCGAGCTGCGCCAGCTCGATCCGCGCCTCGATCGCCGGATCACGGTGGCGCGCGGAAAGACGTACGAGGGGAGCATCAGCCTCTCCTCGAAGGTCTTCTGGCACCTGGCGCTGGACGGCCACATCGGACGCGCGCGGCCCCGCGGGACCTGGATCGGCGGCCAGTTCCGGTGGAGCCCCATCCAGCGCTGGCTCCCCGAGGGCATTCCGCCGCTCCCGGTCGAAGACGCACGGGCCGAGCTGGTCCGTCGCTGGCTGCGCACCTTCGGGCCGGGGACGCGAGATGAGATCAAGTGGTGGACCGGTTGGACCGTGGCCGCCACCCGGCTCGCGCTGGATACGATCGGCGCCGTGGAAGTCGCGCTCGAGAGTGGCGCGACGGGCTATCTCCTGCCCGACGATCTCGAGGCGACGCCGACGCCCCCGCACTGGGTCGCGCTCCTGCCGGCGCTCGACGCGACGACGATGGGCTGGCACGTTCGCGACTGGTATCTCGGACTCCACCGCGCCGCGCTCTTCGACACGGCCGGCAACGCCGGCCCGACGATCTGGGTCGATGGTCGCGTCGTCGGTGGCTGGGCGCAGCGACGGAGCGGCGAGGTCGTTCCCCACCTGCTGGAGGACGTGGGAACGGAGACCAGGCGAGTGATCGAGGCAGAGGCGGCGAGGCTGGAGGCCTGGGTCGGCCCGATTCGCGTCACGGGAAGCTTCCCCACGCCGCTCGAGATCGACCTGCGGCAATGATGTGAAGCGGTCGCGCCGATTCGAGTCGGCCGATGCGCGTCGATGGCAAGATGGCACCCCCGATGTGAGGAGCCTCCCCGTATGGAACCGCGAGTCGTTCTCCCCGACGAGTCGAAGACGCTCGAGCTGTACGACGTCGCCTTCCGGTGGGGCATCGGCCACGAGGAGACCGGTGGCGCGATCTCCATCCTCGAGGTCACGATCCCGCCGCGCACGCTCATCAAGCCCCACGCCCACACGCGCGAGGACGAGTTCTCCCTCGTCCTCGCGGGGCCGATCGGCGTCCGCGCCGGCGAGCGAACGGTCGAGGAGGTCCCGACCGGGAGCTGGCTCATCAAGCCGCGCGAGGTTCCTCACGCGATGTGGAACCTCTCGGACGAGCCCGCGCGCGTGCTCGAGGTCGTCACCCCGGGCGGCCTGGAGCGGTACTTCGAGGAGATCGCCCCGATCCTGAGGGAGCACGGGCCGGAGTGGACGAAGCGCTACAACGCGGCCGCGGATGCCTATGGCCTCGAGATCCTCAACGAGTGGTCGGACGAGCTGCAGGCGAAGTACGGGATCACGCTCTGACGCATCGGCACATCCACCAGGAGGACGATCGTGGACTACAAGCTCGAGCTCGTCGTGATCCCCGTCTCGGACGTCGATCGCGCCAAGGCCTTCTACGCTGAGAAATGCGGATTCACGGTCGACGTCGACCATCAGCCAAACGACCAGTTCCGGGTCGTGCAGCTCACGCCACCCGGATCCGCGTGCTCGATCACCATCGGCGTCGGCGTGACCCAGGTCGCTCCGGGCACCTACCAGGGGCTGCATCTCGTGGTCAACGACATCGAGGCGGCCCGAACCGAGCTCGCCGGCCGTGGCGTCGAGATCAGCGAGCCGTTTCACTTCAGCGCCGAGGGCCAGACTCCCGGCCTTCATCCCGAGCGCTCCGACTACGGCACGTATCTCACGTTCAGCGACCCCGACGGGAACGGCTGGCTCATCCAGGAAGTCAAGCATCACGCCCGCTAGACCGATGACCGGCCAATTCCCGGCCTTCGGCCTGCCCGCGACCGTCTGATCAGAGGAAGATCGGCGGGCTGTAGCCGATGTAACGGTCGAACTGGCCGAAGGGTCGATCGGACATGAGGAAGTTGATCCAGCCGTCGAGCCGGTATCCCCGCTGCATGAGGTGGCGGACCGCCACCTCGTTCACGCTCGGCACCTCGAACTCGATTCGATCGAGGCCGACGGCATGGGCGCGGCCCTCCAGGTGGTCGAGGATCGCGGGCTGGTCCTCAGGGTCGAGAGTCGCGACGGGCCCGGCTCCACTGAGCCCGACGAACCCGAAGCCGGCGTCCGCCTCGCCCCGGCGATAGAGGTATCCCTCGCGGTTGGCGAGCAGCCATCGCATCTCGGCCTCGCCCCGCTCGAATCCGACGACGGCGCCCTCGATGGCGAGCAGCGACAAGACGGCTGGGCTCCCCCCGTCGAGCCGTTCGGCGACGAGGTCACCAATGGCGTCTGTGCCGGCTTCGGCGCCGCCGCTCCGACCCAGTGTGAAGTAGGCGCAGCGCGCTGCCACGCCGGCGGCGTAGTAGCGGGCGAGCGCGCGCACGTCCGAGGTGGCCAAGATCGATCGCACCTTGTGCCGGCCCATTGGGAAGGCCCGCTCGAGGAGCGCCCGGCCGACGCCGCCCGACTGGTGACCGGGAAGGACGAAGAACTCGGTCAGCTCCAGGAGCCCTCCCCGCTGGACCGAGCGCGCGTAGCCGATGAGGGTGCCGTCGCCGCTCTCCGCCACCCACCATTCTGCGGCCGTCTCCGCGAGCAGCCGATGGAGCGGTTCCGAGGAGCTCCACCATTCGTCCGCGGTCCCGGACAGCTGTGCCCCCATGCGGGTGCCGAGGTCGGTGGCCGACTCCCACAGGATGCGCTGGCACGTGCGGATGTCATCGTCCGCGCCACGGCGCACCGTGAAGGTCGGAGCGAGGACCTGATCCGCCACCGTCAGTCGCCCGCGCCGGATGGCGCGGGGCTGCGCTGGTCGAGCAGCGGCAGGGGCCGGCGGCGGTGAGCGCGCTCGACGAGGCGGCCGATGATCGAGGGGTCCGGTTCCATCTGGGCGAGGACCGTCCGCACGAGATGATCGGCCTCCTCCTGTGCAGGCCGGCACTCCGTGCCGAACAGGAGGCGGCTCTGGCGGTGAAGGGTGAGAAACAGGTCGGCATCGGTGCACTGGCGCAGGAGCGGTCGGACCTGGTGGGCAGCCTGCACGGTCGGTCGGTAGACGCACTCGTACCACAGCGCCGCGGCCTCCTCGCGACTGAGCAACCGCCCGAGCCGCTGGCTGAGCTCGAACGCGTAGGCCTCGACGGCCTCGCGCAGCTCGCCGTAGTCGTCTGGCTCCTTGACCGAGAAGCGCGCAGCGGGCACCGCACGCAGGAGGCCGGTCTCCTCGCGGAAGCGCTGCTCTCGCCCGGTGACCTCAATCGCGTCGGCCGCGACGCCCGGTGAGATGTCGTACTCGGTGGCAACGGTGCTCACGCGAGCATCGATGAACTCCCGCCCATCGGCGCGACCGATGCTCACCCGCTTGTGGCCGTCCACCACGAAGTAGGCGCGATCGACGCGGATGACCTCGATCGGCTCGTTCAGGCCCTCGGGATGGCGCCGCCGGATCTGGTCGATGCGATGGGCGAGCGCGGCGCCACGCGGCCGAAAGCACCCGTCGAAATCGCCGGCGCGCGCGGCCGTACCGACGATGTCGGACAACGCGATCGTCTCGTCCCCCACGAACAGTGGCCGTCCGAGGCTCAGGCGGCGGCGGACCTCGTCGAACATGAGGAGCTCGCCACAGTCTCGGGCTCGGCGGATGCGCATCGCTCCATGGTACGGACCGTTTTCGCGCCGTGCAGACGCGGCACAACTTCGGCCTTCCGGACGTCAGGAGGTCACGATGATCGGCCCGACCGGACCCACCCCGCGACCGACGCCCGACGAGCGGCACTTCCTCGACATGCTGTGCCTGTATCGGAGCCTCTATGCGACGCGCGGCCCGGACGACTCGTCGTCCGTTGCGACTGTCGCCACAATCATCGGCGCGGCCGAGATGCGGATGCGAGCCCTTCGCATTCGCGACGAGCGCCTCCGTCGGCGGGCGACCGAGTAGCCTTCGATTAGCCGACGGCCACCGGCTCGCTCTTCCCTGACCTCGTCAGCTCCGGCTCGATCTCCTTCGTGAAGAAGCCGAGGAAGCCCTCCTGGTCCGGCCCCACCTGGTGCAGGTAGACATTCTCTACGCCCGCATCGACGTATTCGCCGATCGCCGCCAGGTAGCGCTCCGGATCTGGCCCGACCGGCGTTCGCTCCACGAGCATCTCAGGGGTCACGGTGGTGGCCGCCTGCTCGAAGTGGCGCGGGAGGGCCAACTCCTGTGTCAGGTCGCCTGGCACCCCTGAGGTCGGCCAGATCTCGTGGAGCGTCTTCGCCGCTTCGCGCTCCGACTTCGCCCAGCACACCGTGACTTGGCCGTAGATCGGCTTGTCGGCTCCCCCTGCGCCGCGGAACGCCTTGAGCACCTCGGCCTCCGGCGACGTGACGATGAGCCCGTCTCCGTGCTCAGCCGCCATTTCGGCCGCCTCGGGTCCAGCGGCAGCGATCATGATCGAGGGCGAGGCCTTCGGCAGGGTGTAGATCCGCGCGTTCTCGACGACATAGTGCTCCCCGTGGTGGCTCGTCAGTTCGCCGTCCCAGAGCTCTCGGATGATCTCGATTGCTTCTACAAGCATCGCGCGGCGGTCGTCAAAGATCGGCCAGTGGTCGCCCAGGATGTGCTCGTTGAGGTTCTCGCCGGTGCCGACGCCGAGAAAGAACCGGCCGTCGAATAGGTCTGCCGTCGTCGCCGCGGCCTGCGCGATGATCGCCGGGTGGATCCGCATGGTCGGACAGGTCACCCCGGTTCCGACCTCGAGCGCCTTCGTCTCCCGCGCGATGCCGCCAAGGACGGTCCATACGAACGCCGAGTGACCCTGCGCATCAATCCACGGATGGTAATGGTCGCTGATGAGCGCGAACTCCAGCCCCGCGTCCTCGGCGAGCGCGGCGTTCCGCACGAGATCGGCCGGTCGATGCTCCTCGCTGCTCAGCGCATATCCGAATCTAGTCACGGGCTAGCGTCCGTCGCCAGCAGGCTCGTTGTGATCGTGGACGTGCGCTTCCTTGCCGTGGTCTTCATCCTCGTTCGAGGGGTCGTGCTTATGCCCATGGACGAGCGGCGCGTGGTTGTGCTCGTGGCTGTGATAGTGCGCGCGGTGGCCGAACTCCCCGAGCGGACCGCCTGTGTGGTGGTGCGTGACGTGATAGTGATCGTGGGTGTGGATCTGCGACGGATGGACGTGTTCCTGTCCGATCGCCTTGTCCCCGACGGTCGCCTGCGCCGTGGGTGTGGTGGTCTCGTACGCCATTGGTCCGACGTCTCCTGCATGTTGTGCTGTCGGTGCTCATGCATGACCGATGCCGACCCGATTCGCCTTGTCCGCCGAGCGGGTACGATGCCGCCCGATGCTCCACGACTACAGGTCCGTGAGCGCCGAAACCGTCGCCGCGGAGACCGATGCCGCCATTGCGACCGCCGATGCGCTCGTGGACGGCGCGATGTCCGCCCCACACACGTTTGACGGGACGCTCCTCCCGCTCGAGCTTGCCGGCGCCGAGCTCGTCCGCGCCTACGGGATCGGCGCATTCATGGGCCAGGTCCATCCCGATGCCGCGGTCCGAGACGTCGGTACCGAAACTGAGGAACGGCTCAACAAGTGGCGGGTGGCCGTCGTCTTTCGCACGGACCTGTACGAGGCGGTCCGGGCCTTCGCCGCCACCGAGGAAGCGAAGGCGCTCGATGGCGAGCGCGCCCGCCTGCTGGCTCACTGGCTCCGCGACTTCCGCCGCGCCGGCCACGCGCTGGGAAGCGCTGACCGGTCGGAGCTGGAGGCGCTGCGGAACCGGCTCGTCGAGGTTGAGGTTGCGTTCCAGCGCAACCTCAACGAGTTTCGCGATGGGATCGACATGACTCGCGAGCAGCTCGCCGGGCTCCCGGACGCGTACGTCGACCGGCTCGAGCCCGGGGAGGCGGAGGGCACGTTCCGCGTCAGCCTCGATTACCCCGAGCTCAACCCGTTCATGGAGCAGGCCCATGACCGCGAGCTGCGCCGCCGGCTGTTCCTCAAGGAATGGGCCAAGGCCGCCGAGCTCAACCGGCCGCTCCTGTCCGAGGCGCTGAGCCTCCGACGTCGGATCGCCACGCTCCTCGGCGAGCCGACGTGGGCGCACCACGCCATGGAGCTGAAGATGGCGAAGGATCCCGATCGCGTCCGGACCTTCTACCGCGAGCTCCTCCCGGCGCTCGACGACACCGTGAGCGCCGATCTCGGCGCGCTGTCGGCGGGCAACGGCGACGGCCCGATCCAGCCGTGGGACTGGCGTTACCTCGACAACGCGATGCGACGGGACGAGTACGGCGTCGACCAGGAGCTCGTGAGCGAGTACTTCCCGCTGGACCCGGTCATGGCGGGCATGTTCGCGATCACCGGGGACGTGTTTGGCCTCGACTACCGCGTCGTCGAGAACGCTCGGGCCTGGCACGAGAGCGTCCGGCTGTACGAGATCACCGATCGGCAGACCGGCGCCCACGTCGCGCACTTCTACGCCGATCTCTTCCCGCGCGAGGGCAAGTTCGGCCATGCCGCGGCGTTCCCGCTCGTCATCGGCCATCGCTCGAGCAGCGGCGACTATGTCGCGCCGATCAGCGCCATCGTCGCGAACTTCACCCCTCCGTCGGCGGATCGGCCCTCACTGCTCAAGCACACCGAGGTCGCGACCCTCTTCCACGAGTTCGGGCACATCCTGCACATGAGCCTCACCCGCGCCGATTTCGCGCGCTTCTCGGGCGCCACCACCGAGTGGGACTTCGTCGAGGCCCCGTCGCAGATCATGGAGCACTGGGCGTGGGACGCATCGGTGCTGGGACGCTTCGCGCGCCACTTCTCGACCGATGAGCCGATGCCGGCCGAGCTGGCTGAGCGACTGGCGCGAGCGCGGTTCGTCAACGTCGGCATACGGACGGCCCTCCAGGCCTTCTACGGCCAGATCGACCTCGCGATCCACGCCGAGCCGGAGACCCCGGACCTCGACGAAGCCCTCCGGAAGAGCTACGCCGTCACCGGCATGCCGTACCCGGAGGGCACGTTCATGCTCGCCGGCTTCGGGCACCTCCTCGGCGGCTACGACGCCGGCTACTACGGCTACCTCTGGGCGAACGTCATCGGCGACGACATGTTCAGCCGATTCAGCGCGGAGGGCGTTCTCTCTCCGGTCGTCGGCGCCGACTATCGGCGCGAGATCCTCGAGCCGAACGGGTCGAAGGACGGGGATGAGCTCGTGCGCGGGTTCCTCGGGCGCGATCCGTCGAACGCCGAGTTCCTGCGCCTGCGCGGCATGGGAGCCCAATGACCGCCCGCCGACCCCTGCTCGCCGGACTGCTGCTCGTATTGGCATCCTGCTCCACGCCAAGTCCGAGTCCATCCGCCGACCCCACGTCGCCGTCCGCGGAGGCGACCGCCACTGCGACGTCAGCGCCAAGTGAGGAGGCGACCGCCAGCCCGACGACTGCGTCAAGCGCCTCACCCTCCGCCAGCACGGGCGGCGGCTTCGCGATTCCGGCAAACGCCGAGGCCGATGCGCTGTTCATCGACCGCGACACGTGCGAGAACCTCGACGATGGCTATCGGCTCGCGTTCCCCGACGCCTGGTTCACGAACACCGCCGTTGGCGATGTGCCCGCCTGCAGCTGGTTCTCACCGACCTTCTACGAGGTCGCCGACCAGAGCGAGACGCCCGACGAGATCGCGATCACGATCGCGCTCGTGGATGGCTCGTACGGCACCACCGAGGAGGTGCTCAGCAACGAGGACGTGGTCGTCGGGGGAACCCAGGTTGCCCATCGGATGGAAGTCCGCGGAGCGCAGGTCGAGCCGCCCGAGTGGCGCCAGTTCGCCTACGTGATCGAGCTGGGGCCGCCTGGTGAGGGTCCGACCATGGTGGTGCAGACCACCACGGAGATGGGCGGCGACTACGAGCTCAACAAGGCAGTCCTCGACCGGATGATGCGCACGATCGAGTTCCTCGGCTCGATCGACTAGCGGGCCAGCACGGCTACCGGTCCGCGACTTGCATCGGACTTCATCCAGGAGGTGAACCGATGGACGAGCCGGAGCGCACCAAGGACAGCATCGAGCAGCTCGAGGACCAGGAGCTGCCCAACCCGATCACCGACGACGACGCCGAGTTGGCCGAGGCCGGCGACGCCCTTCGACCGCAGGGAGAGGCGCCCGAGACGGACAAGGACGCGGCCGAGGGCCCGGTTCCGCACACCACGCAGATGCCGCGCTGACCGGTAGCATGGCGGAATGACCGCCACCGTCGGACTGACCGCGCTGCGCCAGCTTGCCGGCGACTACTGGGCCGCGTTCCTCGAGCGACACCCGACCGCGGCCACCGCGATCGGCGATCGTCGCTACGACGACCGGATGGAGGACGGCTCCCCCGCCGCGCGCGAGGCGTGGCGCGCCCAGCTCGAGGCGTTCCAGCAGCGCCTGAGCGAGGTCGCCAGTGATGACCCGGTGACGTGGGCCGCGCTGGCCGAGGCGATCTCGATCGATCGTGCCTTCCTGGACGCGGATCTCGGGGCCTTCAACGTCGATCCCATGGACGGGCCACAGGTGGCCGTCCTCAACATCCCCTCGTTCCAGCCGATCGGCACGCCGGCCGAGGTGGATGCCATGCTCGCGCGCTGGCGCGCCATGCCGGCCTACCTGGACCAGGCGGCCGAGGACCTGCGGCGGGGCCTGGCCGAGGGACGCATCGGCGTCTCGATGCTCTGCCGCAAGGTCGTCGAGCAGATGGACGAGGTCCTCGCCCGGCCAGACGCCGAGTGGCCGTTGGCCACGCCCGCCGAGACGGTGCCGGAGGTCCGCGACGAGCTGCTTCGGATCATCGGTGAGGAGATCCGGCCCGCGTACGCCCGCTACCGCAGCACGGTTGCCGACGACATCCTGCCGAAGGCGCGCCCGGACGACCTGGCGGGCCTCGCGCACGTCAGCGGGGGTGACGAGGCGTATCGGCTCCTCGCTCGCGCCCACACCTCGCTCGAGCTCACACCCGAGGAGGTCCATGCCATCGGGATGGAGGAGATCCGTCGCATCGACGGCGAGTTCGTCGAGCTCGGGGCGCAGCTGTTGGGCACGACCGATCTCCCGGCCACGCTGCGGGCCCTGCGCCAGGATCCTGCCCTGCATTTCGAGTCCCGAGAAGAGGTGGAATCGGTCGCGCGCGGCTCCCTGGCGCGGGCGAATGAGGCCATCGGCGACTGGTTCGGGCGCCTGCCGAAGGCGCCGTGCGAGGTCGTCGTCATGCCGGCCCACGAGGAGAAGCACTCGACCATCGCCTATTACCGTGAGCCGGCCGGCGACGGCTCGCGGCCGGGCCAGTTCTACATCAATACGTTCGCTCCCGAGACGAGGCCACGATACGAGGCCGAGACGCTCGCCTTCCACGAGGCTGTTCCCGGTCACCACCTGCAGCTGGCCATCGCCCAGGAAATCGAGGAGCTGCCCGACTTCCGGCGCTTCGGCGGGACCACCGCCTTCATCGAGGGCTGGGGCCTGTACACGGAGCGGCTGTCGGAGGAGATGGGTCTGCTGTCCGGCGATCTCGACCGCTTCGGCGTCCTGAGCTTCGACGCCTGGCGCGCCTCGCGGCTTGTCGTCGACACCGGGATGCATGCGCTCGGGTGGACGCGACAGCAGGCGATCGACTTCATGACCGAGCACACGGCCCTCGGCGAGAACAACATCGCCAACGAGGTGGACCGATACGTCGCCTACGCGGGACAGGCCCTCGCCTACAAGCTCGGCCAGCTCGAGCTGCTCCGGCTCCGGGCGGAGGCGCGCGAGCGACAGGGCTCGCGCTTCGACATCAAGCGCTTCCACGACGTGGTCCTGGGGGAGGGCGCGCTGCCGTTGCCGGTCCTGCGCCAGGTCGTCGAGCAGGCGCTGGCCTAAGGGGACGCGTGGAGCGGCGTGATCCGTATCGGATCCTCCAGGTCCAGCCGGATGCGGACCTGGACATCGTGCGGGCCGCGTACCGGGTGCTGGCGCGCAAGCTCCACCCGGACGCCAGCACGGCGCTCGATGAGGTCTCGGAGCGCCGCATGGCCGACCTGAACTGGGCCTACAGCGTGGCCCGCGACCCGATCAAGCGGCGGCTGTGGGAGTCGGACCGACGCCGGGCGGCACCGCCCACACCCGCCGAGTCAGCCACGCATGGAGCGCCGCGGGGACCACTCGGGGCCGATGGCGCGGACCAGCGGCTCGACTTCGGCCGCTACCAGGGCTGGACCCTGGGCGAGGTCGCCCAGCGCGATCCCGATTACCTCGACTGGCTGCGGCGCCACGCCTCCGGGGCCCGCTATCGCGACCAGATCGACATCCTCCTGCGAGCGGTCCGCAAGCGCTAGAGCGCATTCCCGCAGGATCACTGGGCACGGGCGGCCCGACGGGCGGCTCCGAGGCGCCGCCCCGCTGCTGGACCCGTCGAGCTCAGTCGCCGCCGTCAGCTGGGCTCGCAGGGCTGATCCTGACCCGGCTTGGCGTCGACGCCCTGATCCTTCAGGTAGCGCTCTTGCTCGGCTGCCTCGCGCTGGTCGTCCTTCGCGCGTTGCGCCTGATCGATGTTCTCGTTGACCCGGTCCTGCGGGATCGGGCTCTGCCGGCTGTCGCTCATGAGCGTCCCGCGAAGCAGCATCCGTGCCATAGCCTGAGGGCGGACCATACGGCCCGCCCTCAGGGATAGTGGTGCTATCGGGCTACTTCTTCGGCAGGAAGAGCGCTCGCAGGATGATCGGTCCCGTGGTGCTCCCGTCGCGGATCCGGATCGTGTACTCCTTGCCCTGCGTCAGCGACTTCGTGCTGAAGTTGTACATGTAGCCGCCGCTCTGTACGCGCATCTGCGTTCCGCTATCGGCGTTGCTCACGCTCGTCGCGATGACCTCGTCCCCAATGAGGTCATTCCCGGTCTGGTCGCCGGAGACAACGGTGATGTGCAGGTTCGGGCTCGTCACGGTCGTGCCGGGGAAGCACATGCTCCGCAGTTCGACCTTGATCGGAACCACGTTGCCGTACTTCGCGATGTTCCGCTCGTTGTCCTTGATCGGGGGCAGGAACAGCGCCGAGTAGAAGTCGACGTTCGGACCAATCGTTTCCGCGTACGAGCTCGAGCCAGTGTCGTCATCGGTCACGTACATCGCCACCTGGATGGTGTAGCAACCCGGGGCGAAGTCGACGATGTCAACGAAGCTGTCGGTCGATGCGCCCGGATAGATATTCGTGTCGCTACCGGATGTCGTGCCCGTCCAGTTGTACTGGAAGGTCACCGTCTCCGTGTCCGGGACGCCCGCGTCCGCGTAGCTGATTGTTGAAGTCACCACACCGGTCGGCTGGTTGAAGATCGCGTCGGCGAACGTGATCGCCGGTGCCAGGTTGTGGATGCGAACCGTCTTGGAGTCGTTGTCGCTCCCGCCGTCGTCGTCCATGACGATGACATTAACGGTGACATCGTTGAATGGAGATGCCGTCGGGACGTCGTCAGCCCACGTGCAGGTGAAGCTCCCGGTCTTGGCTGACTGGTTGAAGGAACCGAGCGCGACCACTCCCCCCGCTCCGCAGCTGGCCGTCCTACTCCAGGTATCCGAGCCGGGATCTGTCCAGCTGAAGGAGTAGGTCTGGGTCTGACCCTCGTTCGAGCTGGCCGGCCCGGAAAGGGTCACGATCGGATTGACGTTGGCGACCACGATGTCGAAGCTGGCGGCGCCCTGCGGCGCACCCGGCCCGCCGGTCTCACGCACGGTGACGGTGACGGTGTAGGTGCCGTCGTCAGCGTAGGTGTGGCTGCGGTCGATGATGTCGCCGTCGGTCGTCTCGCTGTCGGCGAAGGTGTCGGTGTTGCCATCGCCCCAGGCCACGATGACGGTCCACGGATCGTCATCACCGGGGTCGGTGAAGCTGCCGAGGTCGAAGGACGCGGCGGTGCCCTCGTCGGCGGTCTGGTCGGCCGCGGCGGTCACCGCCGGGGCCAGGTTGGCGACCACGATGTCGAAGCTGGCGGCGCCCTGCGGCGCACCCGGCCCGCCGGTCTCACGCACGGTGACGGTGACGGTGTAGGTGCCGTCGTCAGCGTAGGTGTGGCTGCGGTCGATGATGTCGCCGTCGGTCGTCTCGCTGTCGGCGAAGGTGTCGGTGTTGCCATCGCCCCAGGCCACGATGACGGTCCACGGATCGTCATCACCGGGGTCGGTGAAGCTGCCGAGGTCGAAGGACGCGCTGGTGCCCTCGTCGGCGGTCTGGTCGGCCGCGGCGGTCACCGCCGGGGCCAGGTTGGCGACCACGATGTCGAAGCTGGCGGCGCCCTGCGGCGCACCCGGCCCGCCGGTCTCACGCACGGTGACGGTGACGGTGTAGGTGCCGTCGTCAGCGTAGGTGTGGCTGCGGTCGATGATGTCGCCGTCGGTCGTCTCGCTGTCGGCGAAGGTGTCGGTGTTGCCATCGCCCCAGGCCACGATGACGGTCCACGGATCGTCATCACCGGGGTCGGTGAAGCTGCCGAGGTCGAAGGACGCGGCGGTGCCCTCGTCGGCGGTCTGATCGGCCGCGGCGGTCACCGCCGGCGCCAGGTTGGCGACGAGCACGGTGATGTCATCGATGCCGATGTTGTTGGTCGGGTCACCGTCGTCGGCGCGTGACCTCACGGTCGACGACGCCGGGCCATCGGGGAAGGTGCAGTCGAAGCTGTTGACGGCCAGGGTGTCGGTGTAGGTGGCGTTGAGGCCGCAGTCCTCGGTGATGGCCGGGTTGGGATCGTCGCCGACGATCGGTGACGGTGTAGGTGAAGGTCAGCGTGTCGCCCTCGTTGGCGGCCGCCGGCGCCGGTCAGGGTCACCACCGGCGCCACGTTGTTGACGGTGACGAGGACCAGCTGGTTGTCGGTGTCGGCCGCGCCGTCGGAGTCGACGACGGTGGCGGTCACGTTGCTGGTGGCCGGGCCATCCGGGAAGCGGCACTGGAAGGTGCCGTCGAGCAGGTTCTCGGACTCCTTGACGCCGTTGGCGCCGCAGGAGGTGGTCACGGTTGCACGTCGGTGCCGGGATCGGTCGACGACGTAGGAGTAGGTCTTGAGGTCGCCCTCGTCGGCGGTGGCCGCTCCGGTGAGCGATGATCGACGGCGCGACGTTGGCGATGAGGACTTCGATCTCGTCATCGCCGATGTTGTTGCTCGGGTCGCCGTCGTCGGCGGTCACGTTGACGGTGGTCGACTCGGGGCCATCGGGGAAGGTGCAGTCGAAGCTGAACGCCGTCGCGGTATCGATGTAGGTGGCGAAGGCGCCGCACTCCTCGGTCACGAGCGAGGTGTCGGCCCCGGCATCGGTGACGGTGTAGGTGTAGGTCTTGGTCTGGCCTTCGTTGGCGAAGTCGTCACCGCTGAGGGTCACCACCGGCGCCAGGTTGGCGACGGCCACGGTGATGTCATCGCTGCCGATGTTGTTGGTCGGGTCACCGTCGTCGGCGGTGACCCTCACGGTCGAGGAGGCCGGGCCATCGGGGAAGGTGCAGTCGAAGCTGTTGGCGGCCAGGGTGTCGGTGTAGGTGCCGTTGAGCGCCGCAGTCCTCGGTGATGGCCGGATTGGGATCGTCGCCGACATCGGTGACGGTGTAGGTGAAGGTCAGCGTGTCGCCCTCGTTGGCGGCCGCCGCGCCGGTCAGGGTCACCACCGGCGCCACGTTGTTGACGGTGACGCGTGACCAGCTGGTTGTCGGTGTCGGCGGCGCCGTCGGAGTCGTGCACGGTGGCGGTCACGTTGCTGGTGGCCGGGCCATCCGGGAAGGGGCAGTGGAAGCGTGCCGTTCATGAGGTCCTCGGCCTCCTTGACGCCGTTGGCGCCGCAGGAGGTGGTGACGGTGTGGGTGTCGACGCCCGGATCGGTAACGACGTAGGAGTAGGTCTTGAGGTCACCCTCATCGGCACTGGCCGCGCCGGTCAGGCTGACCGACGGCTTGACGTTGGCGATGGCAACGGTGATCTCGTCGTCGCCGATGTTGTTGCTCGGGTCGCCGTCGTCAGCGGTCACGTTGACGGTGGTCGACTCGGGACCGTCGGGGAAGGTGCAGTCGAAGCTGAAGGCGGTGACCGTGTCGATGTAAGTGGCGGCGGCGCCGCAGTCCTCGTCCACCAGCGAAGTGTCGGCCCCCGCATCGGTGACGGTGTAGGTGTAGGTCTTGGTCTGTCCTTCGTTGGCGAAGTCGTCGCCGCTGAGGGTCACCACCGGGGCCAGGTTGGCGACGGCCACGGTGATGTCATCAAAGCCGATGTTGTTGGTCGGATCGCCGTCATCGGCGGTGACCAACACGGTCGAGGACGCCGGACCATCGGGGAAGGTGCAGTCGAAGCTGTTGACGGCCAGGGTGTCGATGTAGGTGCCGCTGGCGCCGCAGTCTCGGTGATGGTCGGGTTGGGATCGTCGCCGACGTCGGTGACGGTGTAGGTGTAGGTCTTGGTCTCGCCTTCATTGGCGGCCGCGGCACCGGTCAGGGTGACGACCGGGGCCACGTTGTTGACGGTGACGGTGACTTGATCTGAGCCCGACGTGCTCGCACTGTCAGTGACCGTTACGGTGATCGTGTGCGTGGCCGGGCCATCCGCGTAGGTGTGGGACAAGGTGAAGCTCTTGGCGCTCAGCGCCAGCGTCTGAACACCCGAGCCATCCCCGTAGTCAACCGTAGCCGTCCAGGTCTGGGCGTCCGGGTCCACGAAGCTCCCCGCCTGCGTGAAGGTTGAGCCCTCATTTGCGGACCCATTCGCTCCAGCGTTCACGACGGGTGCCGTGTTCGCGGCTGTCACGGTCAGCGTTGGCTGGGCAGTGCTCGCAAGGACTAGTGCGTCGTTGTTCTGACCAGGCGGGTTTAGCCCAGTCAACGCATCGGCGGCGGAGGTTGGCATCGAGTACGACCGGCGCGAACAACCGGCAGTTGCGATGAATTGGACCTGTGCGAATTCGCCGTTGTTTTCGAGGTCGTTGGTGACGGCTCCGGTTCTGTTCAGACGAATGGCGTTGTCCACGAGCGTCGCTGACCAAACTGCGCTTCGGTCGAGCGGATCCGCAGGGCTGGCTGGCGACATAGCGACGCCAGTGACCCCAGTGAGACAGGTCGGGATGACCAGGAAGCGGACTGGATGTCGGCCGTTCCACTGGCGAGGGCGATCCGCACTTTCAGCGTCGGGGTCGACCCCTCGGTGACGGACGACGGCGTGAGAGTCGACGCGTATGTGCGGGAATTGTGCCGACAACGACAGCCGGCGTGAACTGCTGCCGGTTCCCGTTTCCACCCGTGCAGGTGATGTTCTGCCAAGCCTCAATCGTCCAATCGGCCGTGGATGTCGCTGGAACTGTTGCATCGAACGTGAGACGTGCCCACTCATTGGTATCGAGGTCATCTCCGGTGGTCGCGGCCGCCCATTGGATAGTGCGTGTTCCTGGCGTGACCGCTGGCGGCGTTGTCGTCCAGTCGTCGCCGGGGCTGACATAAGACTCAATGACCGCGCCCGATGCCGCGAGGACATACCCCACAGGGAGCACGACTTTGATGCACGCAACCCCATTGCCGCCACCGGCATGGCTGTCCACGGTCATCGAGAACCGGCGGAGGCCCGAGCCCGCGACCTGGGTCGGCGCCAGGTCGACGTCGACGTCGACATTCGCAACGACGTACGGCCCAACCACCGGGCCGCCGTCGCCGACCGGGGCAGCGCCGGCGGGCTGGACTGCAGTCGGTCGCGGTGTCGCCCATGGCGCGGGCGAGGTTCAGGCGGCCGTTGCCGGTGGCGGCGGGATCGCCGGCCGGGTCTGCGTTGCGCGCCAGGCGGCCGACGATCTCGCCATTGGAGAGGAAGGGCTCATTGGCCTCGAGCAGCGCAGCGGCGCCGGCGACGAGGGCAGCGGCGGCCGAGGTGCCTGAGATGGTGGCGACGCCGCCACCCAGGTCGGTTGTCGTGATCTCGTGGCCCGGCGCGGCGAGGAAGGTGGCGGCGCCGAAGTTCGAGGATGCGGCAAGGTAGTCGGACGGATCGGTCGAGGCGACGCCGATGACGCCGCGATCGCCGGCCGGGAAGGTCGGCGTGGACGAGCCATCGTTGCCGGTCGCGGCGACGAGGACCGCGCCTGACGCCCAGGCATAGTCGAGGGCGGCCTGGAGGGCGGCCGAGTAGCCGGGGTTGCTGAAGGCCATGAGGATGACGTCGGCGCCCGCATCCGCGGCATACACGACGCCCGCGATGATGTCACTGTCCTGGCCGGTGCCATCGGCGGCGAGCACGGTCACTGGCAGCACGGAGGTGCCGGCGTAGGCGGTGCCTGCGACTCCGAGGCCGTTGTCGGTCTCGGCAGCGACGATGCCGGCCATCCACGTGCCATGGCCGTTCGGGTCCGTCAGGCCGTTTGACCCATCCAGGACCGAGATGCCGGGTAGGACGACACCATCGAGGTCCGGATGGGTGGAATCGACGCCGGTGTCGAGGATCGCGACGGTGGCAGTCCCGGCGATCCCGACGGTGCCGTACAGCTGGTCCCAGCCGATCTTCGGCAGCGACCACTGGTCGGCATACGAGGAGTCCGAAGGAGCGGCCTCGACCGCTCGGGTGCGGTCGGCATCGACGCGCAGGACGGTGCTGGCGGCGCGCAGGGCGGCCAGCTCATCGGCCTCCGTCGAAGCGTGCAGGAGGATCGACCGCATGCGGAGCTGCGGGATGGCGCTGACATCGGTCGCGCCGGCCGCGGCGAGGATCTGGAGCTGATCGGCGTCGGAGGTGCCGGAGACGAAGGTGATCAGGTAGGGCTCGGTGCCGGGAGCGGGCGCCTCGGAGGGGGCGGGCGCCGCGGATGGAGAAGGAGCCTCGGAGGGAGCGGGGGCTTCGGAAGGGGCCGGCGCTTCGGAGGGAGCGGCCGGCGCCTCGGAGGCAGCAGGCGCCTCAGATGGCGCAGGAGCCTCGGAGGGAGCAACCGATTCGGTCGGCGCGGGCTCGGCGGGCGGGTCTTCGGCGAAGGTCGTCGTCGGACCGAAGATGTACGTCACGAACACCAGAAGCTGGAGCAGCACCAACGTGGGTCGGCCGGCTCGACGGTGGGCACCCGACGACGACATGTTTCCCCTTTCCCCTCTGATTTCCCCTCGCGACGGGATCCGGGCATGGAATCCCCGAAGGCACGAATGAGTGCACTCGCGACTGTGCCGGTGGAGCGCCAGAGGCACCATCCGTGGAGGTACGGATCGGGGTACGGAACGATCGGTCCGTACCCGGAGCCACTCGGCGGTGACGCTACGCAACGCTTTCGTCCGGATACGGAGGGCGCGCTCCGTATCCGAATCCGTACATCTCCGGATGGTCGCCCGGCGCGGTGATGGATAGCGTCGCGTTGTGCATTTGGCAGAGCGGGGCCGGGGTGAGCCGACGGAGCCCGTCGATTCACTCACGGAGGAAGGTCCCGCGCTGCGAGATGCCGCGGCCGCCGTCGAGCGGGCGGCCGCCGACGAGGCCGAGGCGGATTCTGCCCGAGCCCGTCTCGCCGACTGAGGATCTCCCCTCGGTTGACGCGGACGATGAGATCGCCTCGCATCTCGGACCGAATGAGCGCGTGCATGCCTTGCGCCGACGTGCGATGCTGGGAACACCCGGTGGCGACCGAGCGCACGGATATGGGGGCACGCTGTACCTCACCTCGCGACGGCTGGTCCATCTGGGTCAGGTGGTCGTGAGTGTGGCATTGACCGATATCGAAGAGACCTCGCTCGCCGGGGAACGACTCCTTCTCACCCTTCGCGCCGGCGAGGGCCTCAGCCTCGATCTCGATCGGCCGCGCGTGCTGCGCGCCGAGATCGCCGCCGCCACCCGGAGCCTGCGGCAATGAAGCGCCGGCTTGACTCGTCGGCACCGGACGTCGGGACGAACCCCCATCCGCCTGCTGCGCCGTCCCCGGCGAACCCGTATGGCCTGACGCATCGGCTCACCGGCCCGCAGACGCGCGAGGAAGTCGAGGAGATCTACGTCGCCGCGCGCGACGCCTGGACGGCGGCCATGCGCGCCGCGAACAGTGGGCGTTCCGCCGACCTCGCCTCGCTCGCCATTGCCCAGGAGGCGTACGAGCTCGCCGCTGCGGACCGCGAGCGGTGGCTGGCCGGCGGCGACAGGATCGCCATCCCGGTCGAGCCGGCCGACACGCGCCACAGCCTCGAGACGGCGGTCGGCCAGGAGCTCGCCTGGCGGCGCGTCCTCCACCCCGACGCACCGCAGGGGCGCTTGGCGCGAATCCGGCGGCGCATCACCGGTCGCTGAAGGGCTCCGGCCCAGGACCGCTCAGGACCCCTGGCGATACCGTTGCGCGGCTTCAGCGCGGTTCCGCACCCCGAGCTTGCGCAGGACGCTGCTGACGTGGCTCTCGACCGTCCGCGGCGAGATGGCCAGTGCACCGGCGATCTCCCGATCGGTCATGCCGCCCGAGAGGAGGCGCAGCACCTCGCGCTCGCGGCCGCTGAGGGGCGACAGTTCGCTGTCCTCATCGGGTGACGAGCGTTTCGTGCGCTGGAGGTGCTCCATCACCTGGGCGGCATGCACGCGCGACATGGCAAGGTCGCCGCGCTGGAGGCCGCGCACCGCTCGCAGGAGCGCATCCCCGGTAAGGTCCTTGGTCAGATAGCCGGCCGCGCCGTGCCGCATCGCGTCGAGGAGGTCGCGGCGGTCGGTCGAGACGGTGAGCATGACGATCCGCGTTTCGGGCAGGCGCGGGGCCAGCTCCCGAACCGCCTCGATGCCGCTCAGGCCGGGCAGGTCGATGTCGAGCAGGAGGACGTCCGGGCGGAGCTGCGGGGCGAGCTCCATGGCCTCCTCGGCGGTGGCTGCCTCTCCGACCACCTCGACGTCGGGGCCTTCGAGCGCCTGGCGGATGGCCGATCGGACGAGGGCATGATCGTCCACGAGCATGACCCGCATCGGCTCAGCGCTCATCGTCGATCCCCTTCCTTCCCCAGTTCCGGCATCGTGAGCTCGACTCGGCTGCCACCCTGCGGCTCCGAGCTGATCGTCAGCGTGGCACCGATGAGCGACGCGCGCTGACGCATGCTGTCGAGCCCAAACCCGCCGGACACCGCCTCGGGGTGGAAGCCACGTCCGTTGTCGCTGACGGCGATGCGCAGCTCGTCGCCGCTCTCGACCGTCACGCGCACGACGGTCGCGTCGGCGTGCTTCCGAGCGTTCGTGAGCGCCTCCTGCACGATCCGCACGACCTCGGCCTGCACCTTTGGCTCCAGCTCCGGCTCCATGCCGTCACTCGTGAGCTCAGCACGCAGGGCAAACCGATCCGCGTAGTCGTCCACGAGGCGCGCGAGCAGGTCCAGCAACGGCCCCGAGGACCCGCCCCCACGCATCGCGGCGACCGCCGTGCGTGCCTCGGCCAGCGCGTTGTCGAGCGCGCCGGCGACCTCGTCGCTCAGCCGGCGAGCCTCATCGTCGAGCTCCGCTGTCTGGAGGAGGCGACTCTGCTTCAGCTTCGCGTACCACAGGTCCTGGGCCAGGCCGTCGTGGATCTCCCGGGCCAGGCTCGCACGCTCCTCGAGCGCGACGGCCGCGAACTCCGCCTCGGCGAGGCGACGGATCTCGAGGGTCGCGCTGCGCAGGTCGGCCAGGTCGGCGCGGCTCTCCGCCACCACGCCCGCGAGGAGCACCACGTAGAAGGCCAGGCGCAGGAGGTCGGCGCTGGTGACGACCGACGCGTAGCTGCCGGGGTGGATGGCGCCGTGCACCTGGCTGAAGGCGGCGATCAACAGGCCGGCCGCCAGCAGCGCGTCCCCCGCCCGGGCGCTGCGACGGAAGGACCGATGCGCCAGCACCGCCGCGACGAGGAACCCGACGCCGATCAGGCTCTGGACGAGCACGAGGACCGGCGCGACGCCGGCCGGAAGCTGCCTGGTGGGGTTCGTGGCCATCGCCTCGAGCGCGGCCGGCGACGCCAGCGTTGGCAGTCGTTCCGGGGTCGCCACCCCGACCACGAGGAGCAGCCCGATGGCGACCATCGGGCCGACCAGGACGAGCACGGGTCGGACCAGTGAGGTGCGGCGACTGATCGCGACGTAGCCGGCCAGGACGAGGATGGCCGCCGCCAGCCCGCGCGACACGACCCCCGCCACGAGCGGCAGCTGGCCCGGGTCGTCAAGCGACGCGCCGAGCGCCGCGTCAGCGCCGATGAGGCCCGCCACCAAGTTGACGCCATTGAGCAGCGCCAGCGCACCGAACGCCGCTCCACGCAGGACGGCCGCCGAGTCATTGGCCACCCGACCGCGCGTCCAGGCCAGGGCGGCCACGGCGACCGACACCAGCGTCGAGGCAGTGACGATGGTGACGTCGAATCGGTCGTTGACGACCGCCGGCACGATCGCGGACTCGAACACGATGACGGTCGTGATCGCCGTGAGCCCGAGGACGAGGGCGAGCAGCGCCGCATCGGCGGCACGATGCCAGCCCGGCCGCCGGCGTCCGCCGGGGAGGTCGATCACCGGCGGACGGCCGTCCACGTCAGCCTTGGTCTGCTTCGAGCTGGCGCCGCAACTCCTCGTTGACGAGCCGGGCGTCGGCGCGACCCGCCGTGCGCTTCATGACCTGCCCCACCAGGAACCCAAAGACCTGCGGCTTCCCGCCCCGGAACTCCTCCACCTGCGACGGGAACTCGGCGAGCACCGCCGCGATCTCGGCGCCGATGGCGCCGGCGTCCGAGACCTGCCCGAGGCCCTCGCGCGCGATCACCGCCCGCGGCGACTCTCCGGTGGCGAAGACCGTGGCGAGCACCGCCTTCGCGTTCGTCGCGGACACCTCCCCCGCCGCGACCGCACCGATGAGCTCGGCGAGCCCCTCCGGCCGGAGGTCTATGCGGTCGGCCCGCAGCGCCTCGGCCGCGTGCAGGTTGAGGAGCCGGCTCAGCTCGCCGCTGACCCAGTTGGCGGCCACCTTGGGGCCGATCCCGGCGGCGACGACGGCGTCGAAGTAGTCGGCCAGGGCCGCGTCGGCAGTGAGGACTCCGGCGTCGTAGGCGGAGAGGCCGAGCTCATCGGTGTAGCGCGACCGGCGCTGGGCGGGGAGCTCGGGCAGCCTGGCGCGGAGCTCGGCGACCCATTCGGGCGACGGCCGGAGCGGGGGCAGGTCGGGCTCGGGGAAGTAGCGATAGTCGTTCGCCTCCTCCTTCGAGCGTTGCACGATCGTGCGGCCGGCCTCCTCGTCCCAGCCGCGCGTCTCCTGCACCAGCGTCTCCCCGCGCTCGAGCGCCTCGGCGTGGCGCGCCACCTCGAATTCGAGGGCGCGCTCCAGGGAGCGGAAGCTGTTGAGGTTCTTCACCTCGACCTTCGTGCCGAACGTCTCGGAACCGACCGGGCGCAGGCTGACGTTGCCCTCGATGCGCATGCTCCCCGCCTCCATGTCGGCGCTGCTCGCGCCGATGGCGCGCAGGAGCTCCCGCAGCGTCTCGCCGTAGGCACGGGCCTGGGCGGGCGAGCGCAGGTCGGGATCGGTGACGATCTCCATCAGCGGGACGCCGGCGCGGTTGAAGTCGACGACGCTGTATCCGCGGCCGGCATGCTGCATCCGGGCCGTGTCCTCTTCGAGATGGGCCCTGGTGATGCCGATCGTGACCTCCCCACCCTCGGCGGGGACCGGAACCACGAGGCGCCCGTTGCTCGTCAGCGGCAGGGCGTACTGGCTGATCTGGTAGCCCTTCGGCAGATCCGGGTAGAAGTAGTTCTTGCGCTCGAAGCGGACCGCATCGGTCTCGACGTGGCAGTTCAGGGCCAGGCCGGTGAGCATGACGAGCTCGACGGCCGTTTGGTTGATGACGGGCAGGGTGCCGGGCATGCCGAGGCAGATGGGGCAGACGCGCGTGTTGGGCTCGTCGGCGACGCCCTCCGGCGCGGACGTGGGGCAGGAGCAGAACATCTTCGAATTGGTCCGCAGCTGCGCGTGGACCTCGATGCCGATGACCGTCTCGTACCGGGTGCTCACGACCATGCCCCGATTCTAGCCACGCCGGACTGGCCGGCGGTCATGTGCCGCCTCGCCGGGTGAGGCCGTTTATGCTGCCCGGGACGACAACACGGCCATGGAGGCGGACATGAGCGACGACGAGATCGGGCCCGACGTGATCCAGGCACTCATCGAAGAGGTCGGGGTGGATCCGATGGAGGGCGATCCCGACTGGAACGCCCAGATCTGGATCCCGGAGTACGCCGAGCCGGTCCTCGGACAGGAGCTATTCGAGGGGCTGGAGGCCCGCCTCCGCGCCATCCCCGGCGTCGAGCGCCTGGCGTGGGAGGATCGCGAGGTCTTTCTCGTCCGTGTCGCGCGGGGAACCAACCTCGAGGATGTCCAGGCGCACGCGGTCGCCACGGTCAAGTCGGCCGTCCACGATGCCGGACACGCCGTCTCGTGAAGATCGGCGAATGGGACAACCTCGGGCGCGCCCGGGCGCTCCTCCAGCGGCAGCTCGGCGACCTCGGGGCCGCCGAGTACGCGGCGCACGTGACTCTCAACGAGGAGAACGGCCGGCTGCGCATCTTCGTGGCCACCGACAGCGGGCTGCTCGACTACTCCTACACCCCGGCCGGGGCGAATCCCGAGGGCGCCTGGATCCTGCGTGGCCAGCTCATTCGATGGAGCAGCATCCGCGGCCTTCGCCTCCAGACGGACGCCCAGATCGACGACACGACCGACGAGCCGCAGTCGGTCTGGCGGCTCGTCGCGGAGGAGCCGAAGATCGAGCTCGTCGCCAACAACGAGACCGGCGAGCGCTCGATCGAGGCGCTGCTCGCCTTCGCGCGGGCCTGCGTCCAGCACGCCACCTGACGTCGGCGGCTAGTACTCGTAGTCGTCGGGCGTCGGTTCGGCGCTGCCGCTCGGTGCCGAGCTCTCGGTCGCGGGCGCCGCACTCTCGGGAGCCGGCTCGGAGCTCTCGGCGGCCCGCGAAGGCTCATCCGAGGACTGGCCGCCCTGGTTGGGTGGGGCGCACGCGCCCAGCGTCAGGGCGGTCGCGATGAGGAGGCCGCCGATCCATCGGTGCTTCATGCGCATGGATACGCCCTCCGTTTCATTCCGGGATGACGACGGCCGATAGATCTTCGTCCGCCGTCGGCCACTGCGGGTCCATGTCGCGTGCCGTCTCGACCAGGATCTCCGCCACGGCGAGGTCCCGATACCACTTCCGATCGGCCGGGATGATGAACCAGGGCGCCCGATCGGTCGAGCATCGCGCCAGAGCGTCGGTGTAGGCGGCCTGGAAGGCCGGCCACTTCTCGCGGGTCTCGAGGTCGCTCGACGACCACTTCCAGTGCTTCTCGGGGTTCTCGAGGCGCTTCTGGAATCTCGCGCGCTGCTCGTCTCGGCTGATGTGGAGAAAGACCTTGACGATGCGCGTGGCGTTGCCAGCAAGGTGCGCCTCGAACGCGTTGATCTGATCGTAGCGCTGCTCCCAGACCGCCTTCGGCACGAGCTCGTTGACCCGCACGACGAGCACGTCCTCGTAATGCGACCGATTGAAGACGCCGATGCGCCCCTTGCCGGGCGTGCCGGTATGCACCCGCCACAGGTAGTCGTGGCGAAGCTCCTCCTCGGTCGGCACCCCAAACCCGACGACGCGCGTTCCCTGTGGGTTGAAGGCGGTGACCACGTTGCGGATCAGGCCGTCCTTGCCGCCGGCGTCGAGCGCCTGCAGCACGATGAGGAGGCTCCGCTTCGACTCGGCCCAGAGGCGCTCCTGGAAGGCTCCGAGCTCGTCACGAAGCTCCTTGAGGCGGGCTCGCGCGGCCTCCTTGTCGCCATCGAAGCCGGGCGTGGCGCGGGTGTCGACGGCGGCCAGGTCGGGGGTCGTCCCGGGCGCGACCCGGAGCCGGTCGCTGAACGCCGTCACGCGCGGTGGCGCTCGACGAAGCGCTCGATGCGGTCCATCGCCTCCACGATCTGCTCGTACGCCGTGGCGTAGCAGACGCGGACGTGGCCGGCGCCGGAAGGGCCGAACGCCAACCCGGGGACGACCCCGACGCGCTCCTCCTCGAGGAGGCGCTCCGCGAACGTCGAGTCGTCCATCCCGGTCGCATCGGTCACGCGCGGGAAGCAGTAGAAGGCCCCCTTCGGCTCGAAGCAGAGGAGGCCCAGCGCGTTGAATCGGTCGACGATGTACCGGCGCCGCCGGTCGTACTCGGCGTGCATCGCCTGGACGTGGGGCTCGCCGCTGCGCAGCGCCTCGATTCCGGCGAACTGGGCGGCCGTCGGGGCGCACATGATCCCGTACTGGTGGACCTTGGCGATCCCCACCATGAGCTCGGCGGGTGCGGCCACGTAGCCGATGCGCCAGCCCGTCATCGCGTAGCTCTTGCTGAAGCCCCCCATCAGGATCGTCCGCTCGCGCATGCCTGGCAGCGAGCTGAAGGCGACGTGGGCGTGATCGCCGTACACGAGCCGGTCGTAGATCTCGTCGCTGTAGACGAGCAGGTCGTGCTCCTCCGCCACCCGGGCGATGGCCTCCAGCTCGGGCCGATCGAGGACCGCCCCTGTCGGGTTGTTGGGATAGCCGAGGAAGATCGCCTTGGTCCGTGGTGTGATCGCGCCGCGGATCATCTCCGCAGTGACGCGGAAGTCGGTCGCGTCGGTCGTGCTGACCGGGACGGCCACGCCGCCGGCCAGCTCGATGCACGGCGCGTACGCCACGAAGCACGGCTCGTGGTAGATGACCTCGTCGCCCGGGTTGATGGTGGCGCGCATCGAGGCGTCGACGCCCTCCGAGGCCCCGACGGTCACGATGAGCTCCGAACGCGGGTCGTAGTCGACGCCGTATCGGTCGCGCAGGTTTGCAGCGATGAGCCCGCGAAGCTCGATCATGCCGCCGTTGGCGGTGTAGTGGGTCTCCCCCGCCTCGAGGCTCTCGATGGCCGCGCGCGTGATCGGCTCCGGGGTGGTGAAGTCGGGCTCGCCGATCGTGAGGCTGATGACGTCCTTCATCTCCGCCAGCATGTCGAAGAAGCGCCTGATGCCCGAAGGCGGCATCGACCGCACGCGGTCGTTGAGGAAGTCGGCGGTGGCCCGTGGGGTGGCTGGCTGGCTCGTCATCGGCGCAAGTCTAGCGGCCGCCGCCCCGATGGTGGCCGGCCGCGCATTACAGTGCGCCTGCATGGAAGGTATCGAGCTGCTCCTGGTCCTGATCGCCGTGGTCGCGGGCGTGACCCTCGTGGCGGAGCGGATCGGCGTCCCCTACCCCATCCTCATGGTGGTCGCCGGGCTGATCCTCGGCCTGCTGCCCGGCATCGCGCACGTCGAGCTGGAGCCGGACACGGTCCTCGTCCTCTTCCTCCCACCGATCCTCTTCTCGGCCGCCTTCTTCCTGTCACCGCGCGAGCTGTGGCGGAACGTGCGGCCGATCACGCCTCCTCGCGGTCGGGCTCGTCATCACCACCACGCTCGCCGTCGCGGCCGTGACCATGCTGTTCGCGCCGGAGGTCGGCTGGCCGGTCGCCATCGCGCTCGGCGCGATCGTCTCGCCGCCCGACGCGATCGCCGCGACCTCGATAGCGCGGCGGCTCAATCTGCCGCGCCGCCTCGTCATCATCTTCGAGGGCGAGAGCCTCGTCAACGACGCCACGGCGCTCACGATCTATCGGCTGGCGGTCGCGGCCGCCGTCGCCACGCCGGCACGGCAACGCTCGACATCCCATCCGCGGCCGCCAGCTTCGTGGTGGTCGCGATCGGCGGCGCGGTCGTCGGCCTGGTCGTCGGCTGGGTCAGCGCCTGGCTGCTATCCCTGATCGAGGATCCGCCAGTCGAGGTCCTCCTCAGCCTCCTGGCGCCGTTCGCCGCCTACCTGCCAGCCGAGCAGATCGGCGTCTCAGGCGTCACCGCCGTCGTGGCCGCCGGCCTCTATGTCGGATGGCGTGCTCCGCGGATCATGGGATCCGACACGCGAATCCTCGGCACGGCTGCCTGGAAGATGGTGATCTTCGTCGTCAACGGGCTGGCCTTCCTCCTCATCGGCCTCCAGCTCCCGACGGTCACCGCCGACATCGAGGGCTACGAGCTCGGGGAGCTGTTCGTGATCGCCCTGGCGGTGTGCGCCACCGTCGTGATCCTGAGGATCGCCTGGGTGTATCCCGCGACCTACCTGCCACGCTGGCTCGTCCCGTCGATCGCCCGCCGCGATCCCGCGCCGCCGGCGCGTGTTCCGCTCATCCTCGGCTGGGGAGGCATGCGAGGCGCGGTGACCCTCGCCGCGGCGCTGGCGCTGCCGACCGTCACCCGCGACGGCGATCCACTCCCGGGGCGCGGCCTGGTGATCTTCCTGTCGTTCAGCGTGATCCTCGTCACCCTGATCGGGCAGGGCCTGACGCTGCCGCCGCTCATCCGTCGCCTCGGTGTCGTGGACGACGGATCGCTCGAGCACGAGGAGATCCATGCCCGGACGGTCGGCCTCAGAGGCGGCGCTCGTGCGGATCGAGGAGCTGCGGGTCGAGGTCGCCGGACACGCGCCGATGCTCGACCAGCTGAAGGAGCGATACGAGCATCGCGGCGAGCACTTCGTCCACGAGCACCAGGAGGATGGCTCGCCCGGATCCGACGAGCTCACGCCCGAGGAGGTCGAGGAGCGCGAGCACGACGAGATCCGCCGCTCGATCATCGCGCGCCGAGCGCCTGGCCATCCTCCACCTGCGCGATCGCGGGGAGATCAGCGATGACGCCCTGCGCATCGTCGAGCGCGACCTGGACCTCGACGAGCTGCGGCGCGAGGGCTGACGCCGGTCCCTAGTGGTCGGCAGCCTCGTACATCCGCTCGCCCGCCTCGATGCGGATCGGCAGGCGATTCGCCGGCCACGGCAACGGGCACGTCGCGTACGGGCTGAAGACGCAGGGCGGGTTGTAGGACCGGTTGAAGTCGATGACCACGGTGCCGGCACGATCAGGGGGGTCGGTGTAGAGGAATCGGCCGCCACCGTAGGTCTGGGCGCCGTTGGTGGCGTCGCCGAAGACGAGCCACAGCTCGCCTTGATCCCCGCCCTCGAGGCCGTCGAGCCGATGCTCCGCGCCGCCGACCTCGAAGACGAGGCGGCCAGGCGACGGCGACTCCTCGACGATGCCGAGCACATCGGGCACCGCGAGCGTGCGGCCGGGCGTCGGCTCGAAACGCGACTCGACGCGCCACTGCGGGTCGAACGGCCAGTGGTCGATGCCGGCGAACTCCCGGCGCCGCGAGGAGGCGGTGTCCCAGGTGCGAATCGCCAGCCGATCGCCGCGCCGGATCAGGCAGAGGCGCAGGTCGTCGAGCTCGAGGAGCGTCGGCGTGCCATCGGCGTCGTCCTCGAGCCGCAGCCGTGTGACCGGCGCCCCGTCGTGCATGAACGCGCCGCTGGCGACGGTGCCATCGTCCGCCACCGTGACGGTCCCGGCCAGCGGCGGGCCCGACGGCAGGCGGATGTCCACGCCTTCTGCGCTGCCGACGCGATTCTCGCCCTGCCGGAGCCAATCGAGGCCGGCCAGCGTGAGCCAGCCGGTGTCGCGCTGGAGCATCGAGTACCGCCACGCGCGCCAGGCCTCGACGGCCTCCGCATCGGACTCGTCGGTCATCCGGCCGGCAGGAAGATGAGGGTCGGCGCCGAACCGGGCCCCAGCCGCACATACGTGGCCGGGCCGCCGGTGACCGGATTCGCGGTGACGATCCGTCCGGAGGTCGCGGTGCCGTCGAGCGCGATCGCGATCGGGCCCTCACCGAAGCGGGTCAGGCACGCCGCGGCGTGGCCCTCGGTGGCCGGCTCGGCCAGGATCACCTCGCTGCGACCAAGGCTCAGCCGCGAGCAGCGCGCGCCCAGCACCTCATCGGTGCCGGCGTCGTGCCACGCGTTGCCGAGCGCCGGCTCGAGGTCACGCGCGGCCCGCTCGGCGTCCACGGTGGCGACCACGAGTCCGCGTGGCGCCTCGGTCCAGTCGTCCACCGGTCGCGGGAAGAGCCCGTGGCGCGGGTCATCCGCGGCCGGCACGTCCAGCATCTGCGTCTGCGCCGAGCGGATCCCCCACCACAGGATCCGCGGCTCCGGCCCCGGCTCGGCGTACAGCCACTGCGGGAAGCTCTGGGCGCCGCCTTCGCGCAGAACGCGGTTGAGGGTGCTCTGCTCGGGAACGGCGATCCGAACGTGGCTGATCTCAGGCATGGGTCAGGGGTGGACGCAGGTCGGCGAATCCGGCCGCGCCCTCGTAGGCATCGGCCACGCGCAGGACGGTCGCCTCGTCGAACGCGCGACCGATGACCTGCAGGCCGACCGGCAGCCCGTCGGACAGCCCGCACGGGACGCTGATGCCGGGCAGGCCCGCGATGTTCACCGGCAGGGTGCAGGCGTCGTTGAGGTACATGGCCAGCGGATCGTCGACCTTCGCGCCGATCTTGAAGGCCACCGTCGGCGAGGTCGGGGCGAGGATGGCGTCGACGGCCTCGAGCACGGCGTCGAACTCGTCCTTGATGAGGGTCCGGACCTGCTGCGCCTTGACGTAGTACGCGTCGTAGTAGCCGGCCGACAGCGCGTAGGTGCCGAGCATCACGCGCCGCTTGACCTCGGCGCCGAAGCCGGACCCGCGCGTCCTCGCGTAGTTGTCCCACAGCTGATCCTCGCCGGCGCTGAGTCCGTAGCGGACGCCGTCGTAGCGCGCCAGGTTCGCGCTCGCCTCGGCGGGAGCGATGATGTAGTACGTCGCCAGCCCGCGATCCGTCGACGGCAGGCTGACCTCGACGATCTCGGCGCCGAGCTCCCGGAGCTGGTCGATGGCCGCACGCACGGCGGACTCGACGCCGGGCTCCATGCCGGCCACGAAGAACTCGCGCGGCACGCCGAGGCGAAGCCCCTTGACGTCTCCGGTCAGCGCCGCGAGATAGTCGGGAACGGGCGTGTCCACGCTCGTCGAATCGCGCGGATCGTGGCCGGCCACCGCGCCCAGGACGGTCGCGGCGTCGCGCACCGAGCGCGTCAGCGGGCCGCACTGGTCGAGGCTGGAGGCGAAGGCGACCATGCCGTAGCGGCTCACCCGGCCATACGTCGGCTTCATGCCGACCGTGCCGGTCAGGGAGGCCGGTTGGCGGATCGAGCCGCCGGTATCGGTCCCGAGGGCGAAGAAGGCCTGGCCGGCGGCGACGGCCGCCGACGATCCGCCCGAGGACCCACCCGGCACGGTGGTCTCGTCCCACGGGTTACGGACCGGCCCGTAGGCGCTGTTCTCCGTCGACGAGCCCATCGCGAACTCGTCGCAGTTCGTCTTGCCCAGGAGGATCGCTCCAGCACGCTCCAGGCGCTCGTGGGCATCGGAGGTGTACGGCGACCGATACCCCTCGAGGATGCGCGAGCCCGCGGTGGTGGGCAGCCCTCCGGCCAGGACTCGACCCTCGGCATCGATCGCCTGGGTCACGAAGACGTCCTTCAGCGCGTACGGGATGCCGAGGAGCGGGCGATCCTCGCCCTCCCCGCGCGCCAGAGCCGCATCGGCGGCGTCGGCCGCGCTCCGCGCGGCTTCCACATCCACGGCCAGAAAGGTGTTCAGGCGCTCGGCATCGCGCCCGATGCGCTCCAGGCAGGCGTCCGTCAGCTCGCGCGAGCTCACCTCACGGGCATGGAGGGCAGCGGCCACCTCCGAGATCGTCCGATCGGCCAATGGCAGGGACGTCATCGGCCCTCCTCCAGCACGGTCGGGACGCGCAGGAACGGATCGTCCCGCAGCGGCGCGTTGGCCAGCGCGGCCTCGCGCGAGATGCCGTCCCGGACCTCGTCCTCGCGCATGACGTTCTCGAGCTGGATCACGCTCGCGGTCGGGCCGACGTGCGAGGTGTCGACGTCTCGCAGCGTCTCGATCGCGTCCAGGATGTTCGAGAGCTGTGCCTGCATCAGGTCGACCTCCTCATCGGTGAGGTGGAGCTTGGCGAGGTCGGCGACGTGCAGCACGTCGGCGCGGGTGATGGAGGCCATGCGTCCGATGGTAGCGCGACATCTGGCAGCATTGCCGCCGATGGCCACTGAGAGCATCCCGATCCGCGACGGTCGCATGGAGGCCTTCACCCTGGGCGAGTCCGGCGAGCCGCCGCTGGTGGTCCTCGGAGGCGTCGAGACCGGCCTGCGGTCCCTTGCCGGCACCGAGGGCGTCCTCGAGCGTCGCTGGACGGAACGGACCCGGAGGCGGCCGGTCACGGTCCTCGGCCGTCCCATCCCGGACGATCCCGCCGACGCCGACCGGATCATGCATCCGCGCGTCATCGCCGATGGTGTGGCCACCGCGCTCGGCGCTCTCGGTCTCGGGCCGGTCGCCATCGAGGCCGAGTCCGGCGGCGGGCGCATCAGCCTGTGGCTCACGGTCGATCACCCGGAGCTCGTCGACCGCCTCGTCCTCGCGGCGGTTGCCTCCGAGACGCCATCCGACTCACCGATGGCCGAGCGCATGGGCCGCTGGATCGCGCTCGGCGAAGCCGGCGACTGGGGCACCTTCTTCGCCGACATGGCCCGCCTCATGAAGGCGGCCGACGAGGTCGAGTCCGGCTCGTTTGCGGCCGCCGCGAGGCTGCAGCCGCGCCCGGCGACGCCGGAGCGATTTCTCGGCGAGCTGCGGGCCACCCTCGACCCGAGCTCCTTCGTGACCGATCGACTGAGCGAGATCGGCGTCCCCACGCTCGTGCTGGCCGGCGAGCTCGACCAGATCGTGCCGCTCGCCGCCACGAAGCTGGTCGCCGACTCCATCCCCGGGGCGCACCTCATCACCGATCCCTCCTGCGGCCACACCGTTCGCAGCTCGCTCCGTGGCTACGACGACCTGGTCGAGTCGTTCCTGACGGAGGCGGGATAGATGGTCTGGACGCCGCCGCCGATCGGGGCCAGGGCGACCTGGACGCGGACCTTCACCGACGCCGATGTCGAGGCCTTCGCGGCCATCAGCGGCGATCGCAACCCGCTTCACTTCGACGATGCCTTTGCCGGCGGCACGCGGCTCGGCCGACGGGTGGTGCAGGGTGGGCTGACGACGGGCCTCTTCAACGCGCTGGTGGCGATGGAGCTGCCCGGGCCGGGGAGCGTCTTCCTCCACCAGGAGTGGGACTATCCCGCGCCCGTCTTCATCGGTGACACGGTGACCGCCGAGGCCGAAGTGATCGACGCCCGCGACGACAAGCCGATCACCCGCCTCCGGTGCATCGCGCGGCGCGACGACGGCACCGAGGTCCTCCGCGGCGAGTGCCTCGTCTACACCATGGTTCCGGATGCGGGCTGACGCCGATCCCGAGGGGCGCTGGACCGTCCTGGCGCTCCTGAGCAGCGCCGTCCTCCTCTCCCTGGCCACGTGGTTCAGCGGCACGGCGGTCGCTCCCTCGCTCGCCGAGGAGTGGGGCATCGACCGGGTCGGGGTCGCAAGCCTGACGGTCGCGGTCCAGGTCGGCTTCGCCGTCGGCGCCATCGGGCTCGCCGCCATCGGGGCGCCGGACGTCATGCCGGCGCGACGGCTGATCGCTATTGGCGCGCTCGTCGCGGCCGTTGCGAACGCGGGGTTCGCGATGCTGGCGAGCGACCTGGCCACGGCCCTCCCGTTCCGCTTCCTGACGGGGGCTGGGATCGCAGCGGTCTACCCGGTCGGCATGAAGGTCCTGGCCGGCTGGTTCCGCCAGCGACGGGGGCTCGCGGTCGGCACGCTCACCGGAGCCATCACCGTCGGCTCTGCGCTCCCCCACCTCCTCCTCGCGGGCGGGTCACTGGTCGAGGCCGATTGGCGGCACGGTCGTGCTCGCGGCCAGCGCCAGCGCCGCCCTCGGCGCGCTGCTCGCTTCCCTCACGGTCCGTGAGGGGCCGTTCACGACCCCGGCCTCGCGCTTCTCCCCTGCCGTCGCGCGCGCCGCCCTGCGCGAACCGTCCGTCCGCCTCGCCAACCTCGGCTACCTCGGGCACATGTGGGAGCTCTTCGCGATGTGGAGCTGGATTCCGGTCTTCCTCGCCGCGTCGCTGGCCGCCGCAGGAGCGGTGGACTCGGCGCTCGCAAGCCTCGGCGCGTTCGTCGTCGTCGCGGCCGGCGGGATCGGCTGCGTCGCCGCCGGGGCGCTCGCCGATCGCTACGGTCGGACCGCGCTGACCGTGGCGGCCATGGCGCTGTCCGGGACGAGCGCGATCGTCACCGGCCTTCTCTTCGGCGCGGCGCCGGCCCTGGTGATGGCGGTGGCCGTGATCTGGGGCATCACCGTCGTCGCCGACTCGGCCCAGTTCTCGACTGCCGTCAGCGAGCTCGCGCCAGCCGGGACCGCCGGATCGGCGCTGGCGCTTCAGACCGCGGCCGGATTCATGCTCACGGCGGCGACGATCTACCTCGTCAGCCTGCTCGATCCGGGCGACGCCGGCGGCTGGCGAACCGCCTTCGCCCTGCTCACGATCGGTCCGATCGTCGGCATCCTCGCGATGCTCCGGCTGCGTGGACGCCCCGACGCGATCCGCATGGCCGGCGGGAGGCGCTAGCGCTCCGACACGTGCCGGGTGAGCTCGTGGCCGTACGAGGTGACCGTGCCGTCGGAGCTCATGCCGGCCTTCTCCATCACGCGGCGCGAGGCCTCATTCTCCGGATAGGCGAGCGCGACGATCCGCTCCAGCCCGAGCTCCTCGTGGCCGATGCGGAGCGCCTCGCGCGCCGCCTCCGTCGCGTAGCCGCGGCCCCAGCGGTCGCGGCGGAACACATAGGCGACCTCGACGTCGGGACCGTGTCCCTCGACCCAGATGAGTCCACAGATCCCGACGAGCTCGTCACCGTCGCGCTCGTCGACCGCCCACATCGAGAAGCCGTGGAGCTCCGCGTGGCGCCGCACGAAGGCCGCGACGCGCGCCGTCGCCTCGAGGTTCGCGGTCGGCTGACCCGTCCGCCCGACGTGGCGCATCGTCTCCGCATCCCCGTAGATCCGATGGAGTGCGGGAATGTCGGCCTCGGTGAGCTCCCGCAGATGGAGGCGCTCGGTCTCGCGCGGAAGGGCGGGACGAACGGGCTTCAGGATGCGGCGCAGGGTGAGATCGCAGTCGGGCGTCGTGCCGGCCCCGACGATGACGAATCCCTTGCGGTCGTAGAAGGCACGGCCGCGCTCGTTCCGCGAATGCACGTCGAGCACGTAGGCGTCGACGCGACCGCCGATCCGCCGATCCAGCTCCTCCAGCAGAGCGGTTCCCACCCCGCTGCCATACGCGTCGGGGTGCGCGTAGATCCGGAACAGCTCCGGACCGCGCGAACCGGTGCCGAAGCCCAGGTAGCCGACGATCTCGCCGTCTCGCTCCGCGACGAGGAACTCGGCGTCGTCATGCGCCACGGCCCGTTCGGCCTCGCGCGCGAGCGAATCGGGCGCGTAGTTCCGGGCCAGGAACGACTCGATGAACGCGGGCTCGAAGATGTCCCGGTAGGTGTCGGTCCAGCTCGCGCGTGCGACGGCGGAGATCTCGTCCGCGTCGTCCGGCGTCGCGTCGCGAATGAGGACCTGCATCACGCGGTGAAGACCTCGACCCGGACCGGCACGAGGCGGCGCGTGGCGTCCGCCACGGGACAGTGATCGATCGCCCAGCGCGCAACCTCTTCGAGCTGTGCATCGCCCGCGCCATCGGCCCTGACACTGATGGCGATTCGGATGGACAGCGGGCCGGCGGGCACTGCCGGATCGATGCCGAGGATGCCGCGGTCGTCCGATTCCGAGTCGACGGTGACGTCGCAGGCAAAGCCTTCCAGCCCGACCTGAGCCGCGCGCATGCCCGCCAGGGACGCGACGCACGAGGCGACGGCGGCGCGGTAGACCCAGCCTGGACCGGGCGCGATGCCGAGCCCGCCAATGCCTGAAACCATGTCGGTCTCGAGGTGCTCGCCGCCGGTCCCGTCGACCGAAACGTGGAGCTGATTCCCGAGGTGCGCGGTGGCGGCCGAATCGGTGTAGCGAGCCTCGTCGGGATGCCCGGCAACGTGGGCGGTTGCGCCCTCGACGGCGGCGCGGATGGAATCGGTCATGTGCCCTCCAGCAGCCTGCGGAAGCCGTCCTCGTCAAGCACCGGAACGCCAAGCGACTCGGCCTTCGCGAGCTTGCTACCGGCTTTGTCGCCGGCCACGAGGTAGTCGGTGCTCTTGCTGACCGATCCGGCGGCGTGGCCGCCGGCGGCCCGGATCGCGTCCTCGGCCTCCGGGCGGCTGAAGCCCGACAGCGTGCCGGTGACGACGAGGGTCTTGCCGCTCAGCGGTCCTTCGACGGGCTCGGTCGACGCGCCGACGGCCGGTGCCTCGGCGCTCACGCCGGCATCGATGAGCCGATGGAGCGCGTCCCGAGTGTGCTCGTCGCCGAAGAAGCGGACGATGGCCTCGGCCACGACGGTCCCGATGCCGAACACATCGGTGAGCTCCTCGACCGATGCGTCGCGCAGCTGATCGGCCGCGCGACGGGTCCAGGCGGCATCGGTCTCACCCTCCGCGCGCGGCAGCTCACGCGCCAGCCAGGCGGCGAGGTCGGTGGCGGTCGTGAAGCCCACGTGGCGGATGCCGAGCCCGTGGATGATCCGGCTCATCGGCCGCGTGCGGGCCGCGTCGATGGCGGCCATGAGGTTCTCGGCGCTCTTGCGGCCGAGCCGATCGAGGCCGCTCAGGGTCTCGACGTCGAGCCGGAAGATGTCGGCGGGCTCCTTCACCAGCTCGCGCTCGGCGAGCTGGATCATGATCTTGAAGCCGAGTCCGTCGACGTCCATCCCGCCGCGCCCGCTGAAGTGGAGGAGGCCACCGATCCGCTGCGCCGGGCAGTACGGGTTCGGGCAGCGCTGGACGACCTCGCCCTCCTCGCGCTCGGCCGTGGTCCCGCACACCGGGCAGGCGGCCGGCATCTCCCAGATCGTCTCGGTCCCGTCACGCGCGTCGACGACGGCGCTGACCACCTCGGGGATGACGTCGCCGGCGCGCTGGAGGACGACCGTGTCGCCGACCCGCAGGTCCTTGCGCCGGATCTCGTCGATGTTGTGGAGCGTGGCATTGCGCACGGTCGTGCCGCCGACGAGGACCGGCGTGACGTGGGCAACCGGCGTCATCGCGCCGGTTCGGCCGACGTAGACCTCGATCTCCTCGAGCTTGGTGGTCACCTGCTCGGCCGGAAACTTGTAGGCGGTGGCCCATCGCGGGGCTCGCGACACGAACCCCAGCTCCTGCTGCTCCGCAAGGGAGTCGACCTTGATGACGATGCCATCAGTCTCGTAATCGAGGTCCTTGCGCTTCTCGGCCCACTCCTCGGTGAAGGCGATGACCTCGTCGATGCCCTCGACGCGGCGCGTGATGGGATTGACCGGGAACCCGAGCCGGCCCGAGGAGGTCGAGCGAGCCCGAGTGGTCCTTCAGCCCGTGCGCGCCGACGAGCTGGTACGTCCAGAGGCTGAGGCGACGGCTGGCGGTCACCTTCGGGTCCTTCTGGCGGACCGTCCCGCCGTCGTGTTGCGGGCGTTGGCGTAGAGGGGCTTTCCCTCCTTCCCGAGCTGCTCGTTGAGATCGGCGAAGGCGCCGCGCGGCATGAAGACCTCGCCGCGCACCTCGAGCCGGTCGCCCGGCGGATCTTCGTGAAGCGAGAGCGGAATGGCGCGCACGGTCCGGAGGTTGGCGGTCACGTCCTCGCCGGTCGTGCCGTCGCCCCGCGTCGCGCCGCGCACGAACGTGCGCCCCTCGTAGCGAAGGCTGATGGCCAGGCCGTCGATCTTCAGCTCGCAGACGTACGTGACCGGCGGATCGTCATCGGTGCGGGCGAGGCCACGTCGCACGCGCGTGTCGAACTCGCGGAGGTCGTCATGGCCGAAGGCATTCCCGAGCGACAGCATCGGCACGTCATGGCGGACCGATGGGAATCCGCCCTCGACGGGAGCGCCAACGCGCTGGGTCGGGGAGTCGGCGGTCACCAGCTCCGGGTTCGCGGCCTCGAGCTCGTTGAGCTCCCTGAAGAGGAGGTCGTACTCGCGGTCGCTGATCGTCGGCGCGTCGAGGACGTGGTAGCGGTGGTTCGCCTCGTTGAGGGTCGCGCGCAGCGCCTCGGCGCGCGCGGCGGCCTTGGTCACGGCCATCAGTCGTCGTCCACCCCGAACCAGGCCCGGACGTGCTCGGTGTGCTCCGCATAGTGCTCGGGGCCGTCGTACACGATGACCTCCTCGACGGTGTCACCGTTGCCGAGCCGGAGGTCCAGCAGGGAGGGGTCCAGCTCAGCGATCGCATCGCGCAAGGCGCCGAACGCCGCGTCTTCGCGTCGCAACGCCTCGGTCGGCGAGACCGCCCGTCCCGCGGCCAGGAAGCGCTCGTTCATCGCGTCGGTGTCGCTGGTGGAGTACGCGAACTCGTCGCCGCGCCCAGCGGTGGCAAGCTCGATGGCTTCGCTGCCGTGCCGGCACCACGCCGCGACGTGAAAGACGATGTCGCGGATGCTCCAGTCCTCCATGACGCCCGGGACGGTCGCGAGCGCCGCGTCGACTTCCGCGAGCGCGTCGTGGAACGCCGCGCGCGCGGCGTCCAGGTCGGCCAGCAACGAGTCGCGGTCACCCACGCGGGCGCTCCTCGACCACCGACCGGAGCTCGTTGGCGTGCTCGCGGTAGTGTTCCGATGCGTCCTCGCGGATGCCCTGGTCGAGCGTCGCACCGTCCGGCAGCACCTGGTCGAGGATTGCGGGGTCCAGGATGCGCAGGCGGGCGACGAGCGCCTCGACCGAGGCCGCCTCGCGCTTGCGGACGGTCTCGAGCGGCGTGGTTCCGGCCACGCGAGCGATCGTCGCGTTGACCTCATCGACGGTCTGCCCGCCGAGGTCGTCATCCTCGATCCGGCCCTCCTCGAGGAGGTGGATGACCTCCGTGGCGTGGCCGGTCCAGAAGCCGAGATGCGCGATCAGGTCACGCGCGCTCCACTCACCGACGAGGCCGGGCGTCGTCATCGAGCCCGGATCGACGGCATCCAGGGCCGCGAACAGCGCGGCACGCTCGCGCTCGAGGTCATCGATCAGGGCGTCGACGCTCATCAGGCGCGCTCGAGCCCAGCGTACGCGGCGATGAGCCGCTTGACGCCCTCACCCACGAAGGCGACGGTGACCTCCTCGTCGCCCTTCACGATGCGGCTGCTCACCACGATCCCGTCGCCGAAGCGCCGATGCCTCACGCGATCCCCGGCGCGCCATGCCGGATCCTCCTCCGCGCCGAGCGCATCGCCCGCACCAGACGCGGCGAACGACCCGCTGCCGAGGTCAACGGTCGCGCCCTCGTAGGTCGCCGCCGCGACCCGCTCGCGTGCCGCGTCCATGCTGCGCCCGACGTTGGCCGGGGCCGAGAGGTCCGGCAGCTGGATCGGCCGCAGCGGCTCGTTGATGCGTCCGCGCACCGGCGAGCGGTAGCCGGACGGGAGCCAGCCCCCATCGTCATCCGTGCCACGCGGCCAGTCGCCACCACCGCGCCGGAAGGGCGCGGCCGAGCGCTCGGCGGACAGCAGGCTCTCCGGGAGCTCGGCGAGGAAGCGCGACGGATCCGACTGCGCGCCGACGCCGTACGTCGACCGGTGGTGGGCATGCACGAGGTAGAGCCGATCCTTGGCGCGGGTCATGCCCACGTAGGCGAGCCGGCGCTCCTCCTCCAGCTCGCGCTCGTCCTCCAGGGCGCGCCGGTGCGGCAGCAGCCCCTCCTCCATGCCGACGATGAAGACCACCGGAAACTCGAGGCCCTTGGCGGCGTGCAGCGTGATGAGCGTCACCCGGTCGGGGACGTCCTCCAGCTCGTCCTGGTCGCTGACCAGGGCGACCTCTTCCAGGAAACGGGCGAGCCCCTCGGGCGGGGCGATCTCGTCGAACTCCGCCGCGTGGTTGCGAAGCTCGACGACGTTCGCCCAGCGCTCCTCGCCGTCCTCGGTGCCGTCCTGGATCGCGGCCTGGAGGCCGGATCGCTCGACGGCCGCGTCGACCACCGCGGACGGCGGCTCGGTCGCTGCCATCGCCATGAGCCCGCGCATGAGCTCCGTGAAGACCCCGAGCTGCGCACGGGATCGGGCGGCGAGGTTGGCGTTCTCGCCTGATGCCTCGACCGCCTCCCAGAGGCTCGCCCCGCGCCCCTCGGCCCAGGCATTGAGCTCCTCGACCGTCTTCGCGCCGATGCCGCGCGCCGGGACGTTGATGATCCGCCCGAGCGCCACGCGGTCCGCCGGGTTGCGCGCCAGTCGCAGGTAGGCGAGGACGTCCTTGACCTCGCGCCGCTCATAGAAGCGCGTGCCGCCGACGAGCTGGTACGGGATGCCGAACCGCATGAACGACTCTTCCAGCACGCGCGACTGGGCATTGATGCGGTAGGCCACGGCGATCTCGCCGTAGGCCAGCGAACCGTCCTCGTCATCGGCCCGGCTGGTCAGGAGGGCAGCCATTCCCCCGCGACGCGCGCCGCCGACGAGCTTCTCGACCTGGCGCGCGACGAACTCGGCCTCCTCGTACTCGTTGTAGGCGTCGAAGAGGGTGATCTGGGTCCCTTCGCCCCGATCCGTCCACAGCTTCTTGTCCTTGCGTCCGGCGTTGCGGCTGACGACCGCGTGAGCGGCGTCGAGGATGGTCTGGGTGGAGCGGTAGTTCTGCTCGAGCTTCACGACCTTGGCGTCGGGGTAGTCGGCCTCGAAGTCGAGGATGTTGCGCAGGTCCGCGCCCCGCCACGAGTAGATGGACTGGTCGTCGTCACCGACGACGGCGAGGTTCTTGTGCTTCGCGGCAAGGTGGCGGCAGATGAGGTACTGGGCCCGGTTCGTGTCCTGGTACTCGTCGACGAGGATCTGCTGCCAGCGCGCCTGGTAGCGGGCCAGGACCGCGGGGTGCTGCTCGAACAGGTTCACGACCCGCATGAGGAGGTCGTCGAAGTCGACGGCATCATCCTCACCGAGCTGGCGCTGGTACGCGGCGTAGACCTTGGCGGCGGTCTCGTCGTAGTAGTTCGCCGCCTGCCGGCTGGCAGTCGCCACGTCGGCCAGCTCGTCCTTGCGCTGGCCGATCCAGGCCAGCATCCCGGCTGGACCGAAGCGCTTCTCGTCGAGGTCGAGCTGCTTGAGCACGGTCTTCACGAGCGAGACCTGGTCGGCGCGGTCGTAGATGGTGAAGCTCCGCGTCAGTCCGATCGCCTCACCGTCTCGCCGCAGGATCCTCGAGCAGATGGCGTGAAAGGTGCCGATTGTCGCCTCGCGCGCGCCCTCCTCGCCGATGAGCCCCGCGATGCGCTGCCGCATCTCATTGGCGGCCTTGTTCGTGAAGGTGACGGCCACGATCTGCCACGGCTTGTAGCTCGTCGCAATCAGGTACGCGACGCGGTGGGCGAGAACGCGCGTCTTTCCACTCCCCGCACCGGCCAGGATCAGGAGGGGGCCGGAGAGATGGCTCACCGCCTCCCGCTGAGGCGGATTCATCCGCTCCAGGATCTCCTTGGCGGAGAGGCGCGTCGGCGCTCTGGCCGCAGTGTCAGGCTCGGGGGACATCGCCTCGATTCTAGTGGCGATGCCTCCGTGGGGCTCTGGAGCTCACGCCTCCGCGGCGGGCTCAATGTCGCCTGGCTCGATCCGAATGAGACCGGGAACGTTCCCGTACAGCCAGATGTCGCCGAGCGCCGCCTTTGCCACGGTGATTCCCTCGGGAATGGCGAAGACGGCTGCGGGCCGGCCGGTGCCGCTGTGGATGGTCAGGAGCAGGCCGTCGGTGGTCGGCATCCAGACGGCCCCTGCGGCCGTCTCCGGCTCGCCCGTCTCGTTCTCGAATCGGTACGCGGCGATCTGCTCGAAGGTCATCGGATCGATCAGGGTGAGCTGGTGGTGGACGGGGATGTACGCCCACAGCCCACGCTCGTCGACGGCGACGCCCATCGGCACGTCCACGGGCGCCACGGCGCTGTCGCCGGTCGCGGGGTGGATGCGCTGGATCCCTCCCTCGACATCCGACGTGATCCAGATCGCCTCGTCGGTGACCTCCATGTCGCTTGCCCCGTACCCGACGTCGAACGTCTCCGCGATCTCGGTCGTGGCGGTGTCGACCCGGTACACCTCCATCCGCTGCCGGTTGAGCACCCACAGGCCGCCGGGTCCGGCATCCATGGCGAAGATGGAGCTCGCCAGCCTGAACTCGATCGTGCCGATGACCTCCCCGGTGGCCGGGTCCAGCCGATCGATGTGCTGGATCAGGTCCTGGTACATGCCGAGCCACACCGAGCCATCGGCCCAGGCCACGGTGCACGCGTCGTCCCCAAGCGGGATCTCCTGAATGACCTGGTGCGTCGCAGCGTCGATCTCGAGCAGCAGGCGCTCGTCGGTGATCGTGACCCAGATCGACGTGTCGCTCGCCGCCAGGTCGCACACGGCGCCGGGGAGGTCGATGGCCGCCAGAGCGCGATCACCGAGCTCCTGGGTCTCGGGGAAGACGACCTCCTCCCACGCGGGCGTCGGCGATGGAGCCGCCGACGAAACGCCAGCGCTTGGCGCCGTCGAAGCCGACGGCGAGGCGGTCGGGGTCGCCTCCGCGCTGGCGCAGGCGGTCAGCACGATGGCGATCGAAGACGCGATGGCGAAGGCGCGCGGCGTGGCCATCGCCGACAGGATCTCAGCGCTCGCGGTCGCTGCGGACCCGAACCTCCGCGCGTCGTGTGCCTTCGAGCAGCAGTCCAACCATCAGCACGATGATGGCGACGGTGACTTCCATGGTTCACCCCATGCATTCGGGGTGCCAGACGAGCCGATCAGTCCCGGACGAACACCGGCTGAAGCTGGACCGTCGCATTCGGCTGAGAGGTCAGGGACGGCCACTCCGACGCAATGGCGAGCGCCTCCTCGGCAGTCTCGGTCTCGAGGATCACAAATCCGCCCAGGATTTCCTTCGTCTCGATGTACGGCCCGTCGGTGACGACGACGCCGTCGCCCTGCCTCCCAGGGCGAAGGGTCTTGACCCGCAACGGCTCATCGAGCTCCTCACCGCCAACGATGTGCTCGCGGTGCCTGCGGAACCAGGCGATGTGCCGTTCGACGTCAGCCTGCTGCTCCTCGGGCGTCATGGCGTAGTAGGCCGCGGCGTCGTCGGGATGGACGTAGTTCATGAGGACGTGGCGCATCGGTGCTCTTCTCCGTTCGGGCGCCCACCTGGCGCCGCTCGAACCCTACGACGAACCGGGGATTGTGCCTTTCGACAATTCCGGGCCTGCGGACGAGACCAGCAAAGGCGTCGGGATAGCGGCGGTTGCCGTGGTCCAACCGCAGTCTGCGGGGCATAGCGTCACGCCGTGCCACCGCTCAGTCCCGGCCCAATCGGTCGATGTCTGCTCATGTGCTTGTTCCTCGTGGGTTGCTCGAGCTCGAACACTGACGAGTGGACCCACGACTTGCCGTCGCCATTGGCGTCTCCACAGAACGCATGCCAGGCCACCTACCTTGACTGGATATCGGCCACCTATGTGTTTGATGGGCAGAATCCATTGTTCGAAGCCGATGCGATTGATCCGGTGTACCGCGCCTGTAACGCCGCTGAGCTCATCGCCGCCAGCGACCTGTATCCCATCTGGGCGTGCCTCAATCCGTCGGACTCGTGTGCCTTTGAGCCGGAGTTTGGGCCGCACTTCCTTGACCCGGACACGAATCCACGAACCATCGCGCGGCGCGAGCTCGGGTCACAATGCGATGAGCACGTTGGCAGCAGGCTCTGTCGCGATCTCGAGGGGTCGGAGTAGAGCCCGGCCAATCCTGGCAGCAGAAGAGCCGGGCATCCGCGGACGGATGACCGGCTCTCTCGCTGTCGTGATCGTGGGTCCGTCCTGGACGGACTCCGACAGACGCTATCGGATCCTCTAGAAGTCCATCCCGCCGCCGGGGGGCATGCCCATCGGCGCCTTGTCCTTCTCGGGGAGGTCCGTGATGATCGTCTCGGTCGTCAGGAGCAGGCCGGCGACGCTGGCGGCGTTCTCGAGCGCCGAGCGGGTCACCTTGGCCGGATCGATGACGCCCCAGGCGAACAGGTCGCCGTACTCGCCACGCTGCGCGTCATAGCCGCTGCCGGGGGCGAGCTTGCGCACCGCCTCGACCACGACCGAGCCCTCCTGGCCGGCGTTGATCGCGATCTGGCGCAGCGGCTCCTCGAGCGCGCGGCGCAGGATCCCGACGCCGATGGCCTCGTCGCCGAGGACCTCGACCTTGTCGAGCGCCGGCAGTGCGTGGATGAGGACCGAGCCGCCGCCGGCGACCATGCCCTCCTCGACACCGGCACGGGCCGCCGAGAGGGCGTCCTCGATGCGGTGCTTCTTCTCCTTCAGCTCGACCTCGGTGGCCGCGCCGACCTTGAGCACCGCGACGCCGCCGGACAGCTTCGCGAGGCGCTCCTGGAGCTTCTCGCGATCGAAGTCGCTGGTGGTGTCCTCGATCTGGAGCTTGATCTGGCCGATGCGCGCCTTGATGGCATTCGCGTCGCCCTTGCCCTCCACGATCGTGGTGGTGTCCTTGGTGGCGGTCACGCGTCGCGCCTCACCGAGGTCCTCGAGCTGCACGCTGTCGAGCTTGCGGCCGACCTCCTCGCTGATGACGCGCGCCCCGGTCAGGGTCGCGATGTCCTCGAGCATGGCCTTGCGGCGGTCGCCGAAGCCCGGAGCCTTGACGGCGAGCACGCTGATCGTGCCCTTGAGCTTGTTGACCACGAGGGTCGCGAGCGCCTCACCGTCGACGTCCTCGGCGATGATGAGGAGCGGCTTGCCGGTGGACACGGTCTTCTCGAGCGTCGGGAGGATGTCCGCCACGGCGCTGATCTTCTTGTCGGTGACGAGGACGTATGGCTGGTCGAGCGTCGCCTCGAGCTTGCCGCCCTCGGTGCTGGTGACCATGTAGGCGGAGACGTAACCGCGGTCGAGCTGCATGCCCTCCACGTACTCGGTCTCCATCTTGAGCCCCTGGCTCTCCTCGACGGTGACCACGCCGTCCTTGCCGACCTTGTCCATGACCTGCGCGATCATGTCGCCGATCTCGCTGTCGCGGGCGCTGATGGCCGCGATGTGGGCGATGTCGTCGGTCGTCTCGACGGGCTTGGAGAGGCGCTTGATCTCCTCGACGATTGCCTCGACGCCCTTCGTGATGCCGCGCTTCAGGCCCATCGGGCTGGCGCCGGCGGTGACGTTCTTGAGGCCCTCGGTGATGATCGCCTGGGCCAGCACGATCGACGTGGTCGTGCCGTCTCCGGCGACGTCGTTCGTCTTCGTCGCGACCTCCTCGAGCAGCTGAGCACCCATGTTCTCGTACGGGTCCTCGAGCTCGATGTCGCGGGCAATGGTGACGCCGTCGTTGGTGATGGTCGGCGCACCGAACTTCTTGTCGAGCAGGGCGTAGCGCCCCTTCGGGCCCAGCGTGACCTTGACGGCGTCGGCCATCTTGTCGACGCCGCGCTTCAGGGAGCGGCGGGCCTCTTCCTCGAACAGCAGCTGCTTCGGCATGTTTCTTCGTTCTCCTCAGTGTCGCCGCGCGAGCGGCGCATCGGTCCTTCGCAGACCGCCTTATTCGATGACTGCCAGGATGTCCTTCTGGGACAGGATCAGGAGCTCGTCGTCATCGAGCTTGAACTCGGTGCCGGCGTACTTCTGGAAGAGGACCTTCTGGCCCTCGCTGACCTCCATCGGCTCGCGCGACCCGTCGTCGAGGGTGCGACCGGGGCCGACGGACAGGACGGTGCCCTCCTGCGGGCGCTCCTTGGCGGTGTCCGGCAGGACGATGCCGCTCTTGGTCATCTCCTCGCGCGGGGTGGGCTTGACGACGAGGCGATCACCCAGGGGCTTGAGCTGGGTCGCTGTGCCGCTGACCGTGCTGGTGGTCATGTGTGCGTATTGCCTCCTTGCGTGCGCAACCCATGCGGATCGCGCGGTTGAGATATGGGACCCTCCCGGGAGCGCCAGCTGCGGCCGCCATGATCATTGCTGGATCGGGACCGATGACTGGCACTCAACCGGTAAGAGTGCCAAGCGCAAGGTAGCACTCGCCAGTCGCGAGTGTCAACCGATGCGCGCCGGCCGTGCAACGAACGACGCCCCGGTCGCGTGACCGGGGCGTCGTTGCGCGTTGCTGAAGTGGCGTCAGGCGCGGTTGGTCAGCATCCATCCGCTGGGGGCGGGGTTGTCAGTGCCGCCGTCGCCGTCGTCGCCGTTCCCGCCCGGGGCGAGGACGAGGAAGTAGACGAGCGCGGCAATCACGATGATCGCGACGATGATCCCCAGGATGAACCCGGCTCCACTGCTGTCGGAGTCCGAGCCTCCCGGAGTGTTGACGTTGACCTGGCCCATTCGCGGGACCCTCCCTTTGATGCGTCCATTTCGTAGATGCCGCGACCAGCAGGAGCAACCGGCGTGCCAACCCTTGCTCGTTCAGCGGGCGACGAGGCCGTCGTACGCGGCGCGGATCGGCCCCACGAGGGCTGCCGGATCCATCTGGCGGAGGCGCGCGAGCTCGGCGGCCACGCGCAAGACGGTCGTCGGCTCGTTGCGCTCGTCTCGATCGGGGCCCAGGAAGGGCGAGTCGGTCTCGACCACGAAGCGGCCGGCCACGAGCGCTATCGCGGCCGCGCGCGGGCCGGCGGCTGATCGGAACGCCACCGGCAGGGCGAAGCTCACGAGGAAGCCCGCGTCGGTGAGCCGCTCGGCCATGGCCGCCGATCCGGAGAATGCGTGGAGGACGCCCCGCACGCCCATCCCTTCGCGCCCGTGCCAGGCGAGGAGCGCCTCCGTCACGTCCTCGTGGGCGTCGCGGTCATGGACGACGACCGGCAGCCCGCGATCGGCTGCGAGGGCAAGCTGGCGATCGAACGCGGCGCGCTGCAGGCCCGGCGGCGAGAGGTTCCGGAAGTAGTCGAGGCCGATCTCTCCAACGGCACGCACGGACGGCGCGTCCAGGAGGCCCTCGAGCCGTTTCCAGTCCGCCTCGTCCGTGGCCGCGACGTCATGCGGATGGATGCCGACGGCGGCGTCGACGCTTGCGTGTCGATCGGCGAGGTCGAGCGCGGCCTCCGACGACGCCACGTCCCAGCCCGGGACGAGGATGCGCTCGATCCCGGCGGCGAGCGCTCGCTCGATGACGGCGTCGCGATCGGCGTCGAATCGGTCGTGCTGGAGGTGCGCGTGCGCGTCGACCAGCCCCGGCAGCCGCGCCGGCGCGCGGCGTCCGATCAGGTCGGGACCTCCAGGTCGACGCGAGGGAAGATCGGGGTCGGGCTGCCGGAGGTCCAGGCATCCGGTCCGCTCCCCCACGCCGCGAGGAGGTCCAGGCCGGGGCCGCCCGCCCCTCGCTCGTCGTATGGCGGCGGGGCGCCGAGCTGTTCGAGGATCCGGCGCGAGCCGCTCGGAGCAACCGGCGCCAACAGGTGGCCGATGATGCGGCACGCCTCGGCCATGACCGCCAGCACCTGTCCGGCGCGCTCGTCCTCCCCCGCCTTCGTCAGGCTCCACGGCGCCTGCCCCTCGGCATACCCGTTTGCGGCCTGGGCCAGCTCCATCATCGAGGCCAGGGCGTCATCGAGGTGGTGGCGCTCCATCGCCTCGTGGTACGCCCCGACGACCCGCTCCGCCGTCGCGCGCAGCTCGAGGTCGGCGGGCTGGGTCGCGCCCGCCACGCCCGGCAGGCGGCCGGCGAGGTAGCGCTGGCTCATGCTGACCGTGCGGTTCACGAGGTTGCCGAGGTCGTTGGCCAGGTCGGCGTTGTATCGGCGCACGAACGCCTCGGTCGAGACGTCGGCGTCGCGGTCGAACGGCACCTCGCGCAGGACCATGTAGCGAACGCCGTCGACCCCGAAGGTGGCGGCCGTGTCGTCGGGATCACGGCTGTTGCCGGTCGTCTTGCTCATCTTCTCGCCCCGATCGAGCATGAAGCCGTGCGCGAACACCTGCTTCGGCAGGGGGACACCGGCGCTCATGAGCATGGCCGGCCAGTACAGGCAATGGAAGCGGGTGATGTTCTTGCCAATGACGTGGAGGTCCGCCGGCCACCATCGGTCCAGGGCGGTCCGTGTCGTTCGGAAACCCGGCGCCGGTGAGGTAGTTGGTGAGGGCGTCGAACCAGACGTAGATCCGGTGCGCGGGGTCGCCCGGGAACGGGATGCCCCAGGTGGCGCCGGAGCGGCTGATGCTGAAGTCCCGCAGGCCCTCGCGCAGCCACCCCAGGACCTCGTTGCGGAAGTGCTCCGGCTCGCAGAAGGACGGGTTGTCGGCATAGAGCCGCTCGAGGCGCTCCTGGTAGGCCGAGAGGCGGAAGAAGTAGTTCGACTCCTCCAGCCAGACCGGATCGAGGGTCGGGTGATCAGGACACCGGCCGTCGACGAGCTGCTGGTCGGTCTTGAACTCGTTGCAGCCGTTGCAGAACCAGCCGGAGTAGACGCCCTGGTAGACGTCGCCGTTGGCCTGAGCGCGCCGAACCATCTCGGCGGCCGCCTCGGCGTGGTCGGGATCGGTGGTGCGGATGAACCGATCCGCGCTGATGCCGAAGCGCTCGAAGGTTGCCTCCCACGCCGACGCCCACGGGTCGATCAGGTCGTGCGGATCGACCCCCTGCTCGCGGGCGTCGCGCTCGACGTTGGCGGAGTGCTCGTCGAGGCCGGTCAGGAAGCGGACGTCGTGGCCGAGCAGCCGCCGATAGCGCGCGATCATGTCGGCCCCGATGGCCTCGAACATCGAGTGCAGCGCCGGCTTCGGCGCCGGGTAGAAGATGGCGGTCGTGAGGTAGTACGGCTCGCGCTCGCTCATCGGTGCTCACGACCCTTCGGCCAGTACAGCTCCTTGCGCACCTGCTCCGGCGGGAAGCCACGAGCGGCGGCGATCTCCTCGATCGCGCTCACCATGTCCGGGTTGCCGCACAGGTAGATCGTGGCCGTCTCGGGCGTCAGGTCGAGCTCATCGAGCTGTCCCGCCACGATCGTCTCGACCCGGCCCGTCGCGCCGGCCCAATCGGGCGACTCGTGGGGCCGCGACAGGGTCGGGACGTACCTGAGCGGAAACTCGCCGCCGGTTTCGAGATCGGTGAGCGGCTGACGCCAGGCAAGGTCCCGCTCGTAGCTCACGCCGTGGAGGAGGACGACGTCGCGGGTCTCGCCGCGGCCGCGCAACGTCTCGATCATGCTGATGAACGGCGCCAGGCCCGTCCCGGAGGCCACGAAGAGGCATCGCCGGCCGTCGGGCTGGAGGACGAACTTGCCCTTCGCGCCCTTGATGTTGATCGGATCGCCCTCGCGCAACCGCCACAGCAGTGGCGTGAAGCCGCCGGAGTCGACGAGGCGCAGGAAGAACTCGTATTCGGACAGGTCATCGGCTGACGAGCTGATGCTCATCGGCCGCTGGATGAGCTTCCCCTCGTCGCCGAGCAGCCCGAGCGTGGCGTACTGCCCAGGCTCGAACGGGAATGGCGCCTCGAGCGCCTTCACGCCGGCGATGGCCAGCCCGGGAGCGATCTCCTCCCATCGGCTCAGGCGTCCGTTGTAGGGGTACTCCTCGGCCATCCGATCCCCGTGCTGCACGCGCGAGCCTCACCGATGGGCCGCTGCGGTCGGCAAGTATAGGCGCGAGGTTCCGCCCGAACCGCAGCCGGGGCCACGGGTCCGTGGGACTCGGTGCCGCTACGGCTCAGGCTCGGGCAGCACCGGGTAGTCCGGGATCGGGTAGATGCCGACCACGAACCCGTAGGCGGTGGCGCCGGATCGGGGAAGGCGGTCGAACTCGTTGACCAGCGCCAGCGCCCCTTCCCAGAACTCGGCGGCTCGCTCGGGGGGAATCCGTGCGTGGCGGATGTACGACCAGAGCCGTTGGGCCTGATACGCCTGCTGGGACTCCTGCACGGCCATATCGAGGTCGTTCAAGTCCAGGGGCATCGCTTCGTCGCGAGGATTCGCGCCGACCCCGACGTAGAACATCCGCGCCGTTCGCCCGAAGTAACGCTCGTCGATGGCGCGAATGCGACGGGTCCGCACGACGCGGACCAAGCCGGCTTGGCTGAGGACATTCACGTGATACGCGACGGCGACGGCATGGCCTACGCCAAGCAGGTCGGATTCGGTGACATGCTCGACCGCGGGGTGAGCGAGGCGGAGGCCCTCCCGGCGGAGGTGGTCTATGCCGGCTTTTCACTGGGCGTCATGCCCGCTCAGAAGCTCGCCCAGACCCGGGAGGGCGCTCGCGGGGCGCTGCTGATCGACGCCTGTCTCCCCATCACGGAATTCGGTGACCGATGGCCCAACGGCGTTCCGGTCCAGGTGCACGGCATGGATGCGGACCCGATCTTCGCCGGAGAGGGTGATCGAGACGCGGCGCAGGCCCTGGCCGACTCCAGCCCGCAGGGCGAGCTCTTTCTCTATCCAGGCGACGTCCACCTCTTCGCGGACTCCTCGCTGCCGTCGCACCACCAGCAGGCGGCGGAGCTCATGACCGCTCGCATCATCGAATTCCTCTCCGCGACGGTCTGATCGGGCGACGGGACCGGGGGAGAAGCCCCGTCGCCCGACGGTGTCACATGGCGACCACGGCCTCCAGGTCGTTGTCGGCGGTCGCGCCGTTCGCGGCGGGCGCGCCATCCGGGTCCTCCGCCAGGGCCTGCGACTCCTTGGCGTACTCCTTCTTGGAGCGGCCCGAGAGCATCTCGAGCGTCGCGACCACCACCTCGGTCTTCCAGTGCCTCTTGCCGGCGTCGTCGTCCCACTGGCGCGTCTGGAGGCGGCCCTCGATGTCGACCAGCTGGCCCTTCGAGAGGAACTGGCCAGTGATCTCGGCAAGCCGGTCCCACGTCACGCAGGGGTGGTACTCGGTCCGCTCGTTGTTCCCGCCGCGGAACTCGTTCGTCGCGATCGTGAAGGTGGCGACGTGCTTGCCCGAGGGCAATGACCGCAGCTCCGGGTCGCGCGTCAGCCGTCCGACGAGCAACACCTTGTTCATGCGATGGCTCCTTCCATCAGCGCAGCGCACCGGGGGCGAGGACGGCCGCTGAGGGAGCTCACGCTAGCCACGCTCAATTACCGCGTCGTTATCGGGCGGTTACTGGCCCGGCGGAAGGATCTTCGACGTGGCGGCGACGACTCCCGGCGACGCGTATCACGGCGAGCGTCGTGAACCGGGGCGGCGCCTGGGATAGAGGTGATCGATCCCCGGCGTGCGGAGCGAGAGCTTGGCGACCGGCGCCAGCTGGCGCTTGAACTCCATGCGGGCGACTCGCCCCGCGACCCACTCGACGAGCGACCGCTCGAGGCCGGCGGCGACGCATCGGTCGACGCTCCAGCGCCGGTCGACGATCGCGAAGAGGACACGGTCGAGCAGGTCGTAAGACTGGCCCAGCTCTCCCTCATCGGTCTGGCCGGGCCAGAGGTCCGCCGACGGCGGCTTGGCGACGACCTCCTCCGGCACGCCGAGCTCACGGGCGACGGCGCGGAGCTGCGTCTTGTAGAGATCGCCGATCGGGGCCAGGGCGGCAGCCATGTCTCCGTGCAGGGTCCCGTAGCCGAGGAGCGCCTCGGTCTTGTTCGACGTGCCGATCACGAGCGCGTCGAACGCCGCCGATCGGTCGTACAGGACGATCATCCGCTGCCGTGCCATGACGTTCCCGCGCCGCACGTTGAGCTCGTCGTTCGGAACCGATGCGTTGCCGTCAGCGATGAGCTCGAGCATCGGCTCCACCATCGGCGTGATCTCGACCCGCTCGGTGCGGCAGCCGAGCGCCTCGACGACGCGGAGCGCATCGGTCTCGGAGGCATCCGACGAGGTGCGATACGGCATGCGCACGGCGAGCAGGTGATCGGCGCCAACCGCGCGGGCGGCCAGGAAGGCGACGGTGGCCGAGTCGACGCCGCCCGAGAGGCCGACCACCAGCCGGTCGAAGCCGGCCTGCGCCATCTGCGACCGGATGAATCCGACGATGACCTCGACCGCCTGCCTCGGCTCGATGGCCGGCAGCGGAGCACGCTCGTCGAGCGAGTCGTTCACGCGTCGGGCGGGCTGCCGTCGATCCCGGCGCGCTCGGCGATGATGCGGTCAAGCTCGCGACGGACGAGCTCGAGGCGCTCGTCGGCGAGGAGGGGAAGCCCGTAGCGCTGCATGCGCAGGTCGTCGGTGTCCAGCGTGCCGACCACGAGGGCTTCTTCCCACAGCGGCCCCTCGGCCACCGTGGAGCCATCCGCGGCCAGGATGCGCGACCCGCCCCAGAAGGTGAGGCCCTCCTCGTTCCCGACCCGGTTGCAGAACGCGAGCGGCACGGTCCCGAGCAGGGCGTACGTGTCCTGCATCTTGTGCCAGCCCTCGATCGCCTGCAGTCCGGCGCTCGACCCCGGCGCGCGGGATGGCCCGGCGGCCACGTTGACGAGCAGCGAGGCGCCGTCGAGGGCCTGGAGCATCGGCAGGCTGGCGTGCCAGAAGTCCTCGCACACGCTGAGGCCGATGCGGCCGATCGGCGGCCCAGCGTCGTGCGTCCTGACGCGGTCGCCCGCTCGCGTGAAGCGGCCCTCGTCGAAGAGCCCGTAGGTCGGCAGGTAGACCTTGCGATGGAGGCCGACGAGGACCCCGTCACGAACGAGGGCCGCGCTGTTGCAATAGCGGTGGTCGTCGGTCTCCTCCACGAAGCCGACCGCGACCAGCATGCCGGGGGCATCGGCACCGATGGCGAGGAGGCGCGGGTCGTCGGCGCGCATCGCGACCTCCGGCACGAGATCCTGGAGCAGGTAGCCGGTGAGGCCGAGCTCCGGCAGAAGCGTCAGGGCGGCTCCCTCGGCCGACGCGCGACGACCCAGTCGGCGGCGATGCCGAGGTTCGCCTCGAGGTCACCGAGACGCGGGGCGATCTGCGCCAGCGCGATGCGGTACTCCACGGGGCGCAGCGTAGCCGATCAGTGCTGGGTCACGTCCTTGGGGATGTCCCCGGGCTCGGGTGGCGGCGCGAGGTCCGGCGCCACGAGGACCTCCTCGCTGACGTCGCGGACATCCGAGTGCGCGGCAGCGGCGTTGACGAGCGGCGACCTGCGCTCGCCCATCAGCTCCTCGGCGAAGTGACACGCCACGGTGTGACCGGGCTGCAGCTGGCGCAGCTCCGGCTCCTCGGTCGAGCATCGTTCCGGGTTGTCGAGCTCGCGGCGGAGCCAACAGCGGGTGTGGAAACGGCAGCCAGACGGCGGATTGGCGGGAGACGGGACGTCTCCGCGCAGGATCATCCGCTTGCGCTTCATCTCGACCCTCGGGTCGGGGATCGGCACCGCGCTGACAAGGGCCACCGTGTACGGATGGAGCGGCTTCTCGTAGAGCTCGCGCGACGGGGAGAGCTCGACCACCTCGCCGAGGTACATGACCGCGATCCGGTCGCTGATGTGGCGCACCACCGACAGGTCGTGGGCGATGAACAGGTACGTCAGCTCGAACTCCTGCTGGAGGTCGGCGAGGAGGTTGATGATCTGGGCCTGGATCGAGACGTCCAGCGCCGAGACGGCCTCGTCCGCCGCAATGAAGTCCGGCTGGACGGCGAGCGCCCTCGCGATGCCGGCCCGCTGTCGCTGGCCGCCGGAGAACTCGTGCGGGTAGCGATTGATCGCGTTGCGCGGCAGGCCGACGATCTCCACCAGTCGCTGCGCCCGCTTGGCGGCCTCGCGGCCGTTCGCGATCCCGTGCACGCGCAGCGGCTCAGCCAGCATCGAGCCGATCGTCATGCGCGGGTTCAGCGACGCATACGGGTCCTGGAAGATCATCTGCATCCGCCGCCGAATGCGGCGCAGCCCGTCGCCGTGGAGCGTCGTGACGTCGGTGCCGTCGAAGGTGATGCGGCCCTCGGTGGCGTCGACAAGGCGGATGACGGCGCGGGCGAAGGTCGACTTCCCGCAGCCCGACTCGCCGACGAGGCCGAGCGTCTCGCCACGACGCACTTCGAGCGAGACGCCATCGACCGCCCGAACCTCGCCGACCCGACGCTCGAAGATGAGACCCTGGGTGATCGGGAAGTGCACCTTCAGGCCCTCGGTGCGCAGCAGCGGGGCAGTCGCCGCCGAGGTCTGCGGCACGGGAGCGGTGGCGGTGGTCATGAGGCGCGTTCGGCCTCGAACCCCGACGGCACGAGGCTCTCGCCCTCCGCGGGGTACCAGCAGGCCACTGCGTGGCGGTCGGCGGCGTTCGGTGCCTGCTCCAGCGGCGGCATCTCCGTGTGGCAGCGCTCCTGGACGTTGAAGCAGCGCGGGGCGAATGGGCAGCCCGGGATGTCACGCGACAGGTCCGGCGGCTGACCCTGGATCGGCACGAGCTCGCCCCGGCCCTGGGCATCGAGCCGGGGAATCGACTGGAGGAGTCCGACCGTGTACGGATGGCGGGGCCGCCCGTAGAGCTCCTCGGTCTCGGCGCGCTCGACGATGTGACCCGCGTACATCACGTTGATTCGCCGCGCCATGCCCGCCACAACGCCGAGGTCATGGGTGATGAGGATGAGCGCGGCGCCGGACTCGCTGATCGTGCTGCGCATGAGGTCGAGGATCTGGGCCTGGATGGTGACGTCGAGGGCCGTCGTCGGCTCATCGGCGATGAGGAGCTGCGGATCGCACGCCAGCGCCATGGCGATCATCACGCGCTGCCGCATGCCGCCGGAAAACTGATGCGGGAAGTCGTTGAGGCGCCGCTTCGCGGCCGGGATGCCGACCAGCTCGAGGAGCTCGACGGCCCGCAGGATCGCTCCCTTCCGCTTGAGCTTGCGGTGCGTCTCCAGCACCTCGGTCAGCTGCCGCTCGACGGTGAGCACCGGGTTGAGCGAGGTCATCGGGTCCTGGAAGATCATCGCCATCCGGTTACCGCGCATCTCGCGCGCGGCCTCCTCCGAGAGGCTGAGGACCTCCTCGCCGTCAAAGATGATCTCGCCGGCCGTGACGCGAGCGGCCGGCTTCGGCAGCAGGCGCATCAGCGCCAGGGAGCTGACGCTCTTGCCGCAGCCCGACTCCCCCACCACGCCGAGAGTCTCGCCCTCCTCGAGGTCGTAGCTGATGCCGTTGACGGCGTGGACGGTTCGCTCGCCCGAGCCGAACGTGACCCGCAGGTCGCGGACCGAGAGGAGGGGCTGCTCGACCGACGGCTCGCTCCGGATCATCGGCGCAGCCTCGGATCGAGCGCTTCGCGCATCCCATCGCCGAGCAGGTTGAACCCCAGGACGCTGAGCACGATCGCGATGCCCGGGAAGAACGCCAGCCAGATCGCCTGGTTCAGGTAGCGATAGGTGTCCGACAGCATGGTCCCCCATTCGGGAGTGCTCGGATCGGGTGGGCCGAGGCCGAGGAAGCCCAGGGCGGCCGCGTCGACCACGGCGGTCGCGAGCGCCAGGGTGGCCTGCACGATCAGGGGACCGATCGCGTTCGGCAGCATGTGCCGGCCGAGGATGGCCGGCCCGCGCACGCCGACTGAGCGGGCGGCGATAACGTAGTCGGCCTCGCCGAGCCCGAGAAGGCTCGCTCGGAGCAGCCTGGCGAAGATCGGCACGTTGACCACGGCGATGGCGATCGCGATTTGGACGACGCCCCGTCCCAGGAATGTGACAACGACGATCGCGAAGAGGAGGCCGGGGATCGCCAGCATGATGTCGACGAACCGCATGATCACGGAGTCGATCCATCCGCGGAAGTAGCCCGCGATCGCCCCGAGCAGGACGCCGAATGCGACCCCGATGGACACCGAGAGAACGGCGATGCCGAGCGTCAGCCGCGAGCCGAAGATGATCCGCGAGAACACGTCCTGGCCCTGGACGTTCGTCCCGAACCAGTGCTCGGGGTTGGGGGGCAGGTAGCCGTCCGACAGGGTGCCTTGCGTCGGGTCGTAGGGCGCGAGGAACGGCGCGAAGATGGCCATGAGGACGAACACGGCGACGATGGTCCCCCCGATGATCGCCGCGGGGCTGCTCCGCATGCGGCGGAACGCGTCGCCCCACAGCCCGACGTGCCGCTCCTGGGGCCCGGCGTCGACCGTGGCGGCCGGGGCGGTCATGAGTATCGGATCCGGGGATTCAGGAACGCGTAGCTCACGTCCACCACCAGGTTGACGAGGATGAAGATGAGCGCGAGCAGCATGACGCCGCTCTGGATCACCTGGTAGTCGCTGGTGACGACGGCGTCGTAGATCCACTTGCCGACACCGGCCCAGCCAAAGATCGTCTCCGTCAGGATGGCACCCCCCAGCAGCAGGCCGGTCTGGAGCCCGATGACGGTCACGACCGGCAGCATCGCGTTGCGCAGCACGTGGCGGCGGTCGACCGTGCCGGGGGGCAGTCCCTTCGCATTTGCCGTTCGCACGTAGTCCTCGTTGAGGACGTCGATCACGCTGGCGCGCGTGATCCGCATGATGATCGCGAGGGGGATGGTCCCGAGAGCGATCCCGGGCAGCACGAGGTGGCGCAGCGCGTCACCCACCCCACCCCACTCCCCGGCCAACGCCGCGTCGATGGTCATGAAGTTCGTCACTCTTGGGATCGAGTATTCGATCAGGTTGATCCGGCCCGAGTCGGGCAGGATCGGGAACTCGATGGCGAGCAGCCACTTCAACATGAGGCCGAGGAAGAAGATGGGAATGCTGATGCCGATCAGCGAGACGACGTTCCCGACCTGGTCGACCCATGTCCCGCGCCGCTTGGCGGTCAGCAGGCCGAGCGGGATACCGAGGGCAAGCGCAAACGCCATCGCCGCAATGGACAGCTCGATCGTGGCCGGGAATCGCTGCAGGAAGTCGTCGGTGACGTTGCGATTGGTGATGAAGCTAGAGCCAAGGTCGAGGCGGGCGAAGCCGGAGATGTATTCCCAGTACTGGATGATGAGGGGCTGATCGAGCCCGAGCGCTTCCCGCGCCCGAGCGAGACTTGCCGGCGTCGCGCGCTCGCCGAGGATCGCGCTGGCCGGATCGCCGGGGAGCAGCCTCGCGAGCACGAAGATGATCGCGGTCAGCCCGATCAGGATCGGGATGAGCAGCAGCAGCCGGCGCAGGATGAACTTGCCCACGGCACTCCCGTCGTCGTGATGTCGAGAGAGGGCCTCGGCCGGAGCCGAGGCCCTCTCAGTTTATCGGTCGATCAAGCGGCGCCGACGATCAGTCGCCGCTCAACCAGACGCCCGCAAAGCTCTCCGAGCCGGTCGGGTTGGCGACGTAGCCCTTGACCTCCTGCGTGAAGGCGAGGGCCGTGTCACCGTGGGCGATGGTGACGAAGCACACATTCTCGTGAATGAGTGCCGCCGCCTCGCCCCAGGCCGCGACACGGGCCTCGGGCTCGACCTCGGCGTCGGCGGTGTTGATCGCCTCCTCGAGGCCATCCACATCGCAGCCGAATTGCGCCGCGGGCGCACCCTGGCTGTATCCGAAGTGGATGCCGTAGAAGTTGCCCGGATCGTCCCAGTCACCGGTCCAGCCGAGGAAGTGCATGTCGTAATAGCCGTTCTGCGCGTCGAACAGGTATCCGGGGCTGTCCCAGATATCGCTCTGCGAGTTCACGACGAACCCGGCCTCCTCAAGCATGCCCCTGATGGCCTCGTGGAGCCCGCGCGGGTCAGGCATGTACGGACGCGTCACATCGGTCGGGTACCAGAAGTTGATCGTCGCCGGGTTGTCGGCGTCGAACCCGGCCTCTTCCAAGAGCGCCGCGGCGCCCTCCGGATCGAAGGTCACGGGCTCGACGGCACTCTCGATGTCGTCGAACCACTGGCTCGTCTCCGGGATGAACGTGTTCGCCACGGTGCCGCGTCCGCCGTAGAACGGCTCGATCAGCGCCTCGCGATCGATCGCCATGGCCACTGCCTGGCGAACGGCGAGATCCTGCAGCGGCGAGGGCTCGCCACCGTAGATGTCGACGAGGTCATCCCGCGCGAGATCACCTTCCAGCGCCGCGACCGTGTCGCGAGCCGTCGGGGTCAGGCCCAGGTAGAGCGTATTGAACGAGAGTCGCTCCACCAGCTGGAAGCCCTCGCTCTCGACCGTCTCGTAGTCGGCCGGATTGACGAGGTCGAAGCCCTGGACGCTTCCGCCCACCAGGGCCTGCAGCCGAGCCGTACCGTCAGCGTTCGGCCTGATGATCACCCGGTCGAGGTACGCGGGGGTACCCCAATATTCCTCATTCCGGGCCAGCGTCGCGCTCTCCTCGGGAACGTACTCCTCGAGGATGAAGGGACCGGTTCCGGCCTGGACGACGTCCGTGCCGAGCGTGCTGGACTCATCGCTTGCGTTCGTCGACTCCAGGATCGCTGGGCTGACGATGCTGAAGCATGGTAGCGCGAGCCCGTACAGGAAGTTCGGGTTCGGCTCTCGGAGCGTGATGGTCACCGTCGTCTCGTCGGTGGCCTCGATGCTCGCCATGAGGTTGTCGGCGCCGAAGCCGTCGAAGACCGCGTCGTAGTAGTACGCGTCGACCTGCATCGCCTCCGGCAGGTTCTGCCAGCGCTCAAAGTTCGCGACGACGGCATCCGCGTTGAACGGCGTACCGTCGTGGAAGGTCGCGCCCTCGCGAAGGTGGAACACGTACTCGGTCCCATCGGGCTCGCCCTCCCAGGTCTCGGCTAGGGCCCCGACCAGCTGGTCCGTCGTGCCCGGCTCGAGGTCAACGAGACCCTCGTAGGCCTGCTGCAGCACGCGGAACGACTCGCCGTCGCTCGTCAGGATCGGGTCGAGGCTCGACGCCAGCCGTGAGCCGGCGAAGACGAGGGTGCCGCCCTGCTGCGGGTCACCCCCGGTGCCGGCGCTCTCAGTCGGCTCCCCTGAGCCCGTCGCCGCAGGCTCCGACTCCTCACCCTCCGATGGGCTCGCCCCAGACGGCCCGCAGGCCGCCAGCACGAGCGCCAGGACGGCAAACACGGAGATCAATCTCCAAGTGCGCATCCATGCTCCTCCAAGTGGATATGTCTATGCGGACCACCGCTCCGGTTGCTCGCTCGGCAATCGCCGGTGATCCGGGGGCTGATCTCGCCAAAACGGTGCGATAGTCTCGCACACTCCCGAGAAATCAGGAAGGCACGCCGGGCTCGCTCCCACTGGGTGACGAGGTCGTGCCCTCCGTTTGAATGGCCGCGCTGACGCCAGCCGGCTCCGGCTCAGGCGTCTGGGTCGCGCGGAAAACGATCCGCAGCTGCGACTCGACCGGCTGGTCGATGCTCGCGGCCGTCGGCTGCGGGACGCGGCCGATCACCATCGCCGCCTCAGGGTCTGGCCGGGCGGCGCCCTCCTGGTTGGGCCCGCCCCATGCGTCGACGAGCTGCTCGAGGGCGCTCGGCACTGGCGGCACGCGCGGAACCTGCTGGAGCGCGCCGGACTCGCCGTCCGAGCTGGCGCCGTCGGTCACCGGCACGCCGACCGGGATGACCTCCATGTTGAGGGCGAGGACGAGGGCAAGGCCGGTGCCGGCCATCGCGGTCGCGAAGCGCAGCCGCGCGAGGAGGGCGGTGGACCACCCGAGCAGCCGCTCGCCGCGGCGCGGCTCGGGGCTCTGGGCGCGGGCCAGGATGCGATCCCAGGCCGACGACGATGGACTGGCATGCTCGATGCGCGCGGCAAGCGCGATGCGAAGCTGGTCGACCATGGCCCGATCGAACCCGACCTCGTCGCGGCATCCCTGGCAGCCGGCCAGGTGGTCGAGGTGCGGCTGCGAGCTTGGGCCGAACTCCCCGAAACGAGCGAGCCAGAGGAGCTCGCGGCAGATCCGGCGGCACCTCATCGGTTCGGGATCCGTACCGCGGCCGGTGTTCCGACGGGGATGCGGCGCTCGACCGGCAGGCGGATGCGCAGCGCCTTGAGGGCGTAGTGCAGACGAGATTTCATGGTCCCGACGTTGCACTGGGCGATCTCGGCCGCCTCCGCCAGCGAATAGCCGTGGAGGTAATAGAGGATGACGGCGGTCTGCTGCTTCGGTGGCAGGGCGTCGATCCCGCGCTGCAGGACCTCGAGCACCTCGCGCGACTCGACGACCTGGTCCGGCCGTGCCGCGAGGTCGACGACGAGGTTCGTGATCAGACTGGTGATCGGCTCCGCCAGCGACTTGCGGCGGCTCACCCGGCTGTAGCACAGGTTGATCGTCACGCGCTGAAGCCATGGGAGCGGCGACCGCGTCGGGTCGAGCCGCTCGCGAACCTTGTAGGCCTTGACGAAGCAGTCCTGGAGGACCTCCTCCGCCAGGAACGGGTCGCGCGTGATCGCAAGCGCCGTCGCATACACGGGGCGCTTGAACCGATTGAAGAACTCCTCGAACGCATCCAGGTCACCGCCCTGCATACGCCTGACGAGGTCGTCGGACTCTCTTGATTCCACTGGCACCTGCGCAGCTGGGACGCCGCTGGGGTTTGTCATAGTACGCCGGGCCGTCCAGATAAGTTCACGTCACCACTGAGACTGGTACGCGCGCGGTTGCGCCCGGCGGCGCTCAAGCGGTGGGCGCCGTCGGTTCGCTTTCGCCGACCGGCGCGGGTCCGGGTGCGGCCTCGCCGGCGAACCTGTGGCGGAGGTCCGGCCGCCGGGCGGCCGCCGCCTCGTCGAGGCGGCCGACCGGAGTCGTCGTCGGCGCGCGCTTCAGGGCGTCGGGATCGGCGGCCGCCTGCTCGGCGATGCCACGCATGACGCCGATGAAGTGGTCGAGCGTCTCGAGCGACTCGGTCTCCGTCGGCTCGACCATGAGCGCCTCCTCGACGATGAGGGGGAAGTAGATCGTCGGCGGATGGATGCCGTGGTCGAGGATGGCCTTGGCGATGTCGAGCGTCGTCACGCCGTGCTCGCGCTTCTGGCGGCGGCCGCTGAAGACGACCTCGTGCTTGCTCAGGCGGTCATACGGGAGGTCGTAGACATCGTGGAGCTTCACGCGGAGGTAGTTCGCGGCGAGCACCGCGTCCTCGCTGATGGTGCGCAGCCCGGCGTCGCCGTTCGACCGGATGTAGGTGTAGGCCCGCACGAACATCCCGAAGTTGCCGTAGCAGCTGCGCACCTTGCCGATGCTGTGCGGGCGGTCCCAGTCGAGCGCGAATCGCGCGCCATCGGTGGATCGACCGGCCCATGCGTTGGCGCGGACCTCGTCGGCATCGCCGGCCACGAGGGTCGGAATCGGCGCCGGGAGGAACGGTTCGAGCCGCTCGCTGACGCCGACCGGCCCGGCACCCGGGCCTCCCCCGCCGTGGGGCGTCGAGAAGGTCTTGTGCAGGTTGAAGTGCATGACGTCGAAGCCCGCCTCGCCGGGCCTGAAGCGGCCGAGGATGGCGTTGAGGTTGGCGCCATCCATGTAGCTGATGGCACCCGCGCCGCGCACGGCCGCCACGACCTGGTCGATCTGGTCCTCGAAGATGCCCAGGGTCGACGGGTTCGTGATCATCAGCGCCGCCACGTCCGGACCGAGGGCGTCGCGCAGCGACTCCAGGTCGATCCCTCCGCGCTCGTTGGACCGGATCGTCACGGTCTGGTAGCCGACCATCGTGGCGGTGGCAGGGTTCGTGCCGTGCGCCGAGTCAGGCACGAGCACCTTGGTCCGCTGCTCGGCCTCCCCGTTCGCGCGATGGAACGCCCGAGCCATGAGCATGCCCGTCAGCTCGCCGTGCGCGCCGGCCGCGGGCTGGAGGCTGATCGCGCCGAAGCCGCTGATCTCCTTCAGCAGCTCGGCCAGCAACCACATCAGCTCGAGCGATCCCTGCGCCAGGACCTCGGGATCGAAGGGGTGCGAGTCCGCCAGCCCGGGCAGGCGGGCCGCCCACTCGTTCACCTTCGGGTTGTACTTCATCGTGCACGACCCGAGCGGGTAGAAGTTCAGGTCGATGGCCTGGTTGAGGTGCGCCAGCCGGTTGTAGTGCCGCAGGAGCTCGAGCTCACTGACCTCGGGCAGGCGCGGCGCCTCCGCCCGCAGCGCCGATGCGGGCAGCTCGGGCTGCCCGGCGGCCGCCTGGCGTGCCCGTTCGGATGGCATCGGGAACCGCACCGCCCGCCGCTCGGCGCGCGAGCGCTCGAAGATGAGCGGCTCGACGACGCGGAGGTCCTCGCCGGCGGTCGTGCCGGAGAACGCGGCGCCGCGACCCGACGCGTCGGAGGGTGGAGCTTCGGCCACGCTCATCGGGTCGCCTCCAGCGCGTCGACCAGCCGCGCGATGTCGTCATCGGTCGTCAGCTCGGTGGTGGCCAGGAGGAGCGTGTCGGCGAGTGCCGGTTCGGCGGGCAGGTGGCCGGCGACGATCCCCCGCTCGGCCAGGGCGGCGTGGCGGCGACCCGCATCGGGGACGCGGAGCAGCACCTCGGCGAAGTACGTGCCCCCGAAGCGACGCTCGGCCAGCCCGGCGCCCTCGAGTGCGGCGACGAGGTGACGCGCCTGCGTCATCGACAGCTCGGCCACCTCGCGCAGCCCGGACGGGCCCACGGCGGAGAGGTACGCCGCGGCAGCCAGCGCCATCAGCGCCTGGTTCGTGCAGATGTTGCTCGCCGCCTTCTCGCGACGAATGTGCTGCTCGCGCGCCTGGAGGGTCAGGACGTACCCCTTGCGGCCCTCGGCGTCGCGCGTCGTCCCGACCAGGCGGCCGGGCATCTGGCGCACGGAGGCCATGCGCGCAGCCATGAGGCCGACGAACGGCCCGCCGAAGCTGGCCGGCACGCCGAGCGGCTGGCCCTCCGCGGCGACGATGTCCGCCCCGTAGTCACCCGGCGCCGCGAGCACGGCGAGCGAGGTCGGCTCGACCACCGCGACGAGCTGCGCGCCGGCCGCATGTGCCACGTCCGCAAGCTCGGCCATCGGCTCGATCTGGCCGTAGAAGTTGGGCTGGGCGGCCACGAGGCACGCGACGTCGTCGCCGAGGAACGAGGCCGCCCGCTCCGGATCGGTCGTGCCAGCTCCTCCTTCGTCAACGTCGATCGGCACAGTGACGACCTCAATCCCGGGCCCGGAGCAGTACGTCTCGAGCACCCGTCGATAGTCGGGGCTGACCCCGGACGAGACGGCGACCCGGGACCGGCGCGTCAGACGGCACGCCATCAGCGCCGCCTCGGCGGTGGCGGTGGCACCGTCGTAGTGCGACGCGCTCGCGACCTCCATCCCGGTCAGCTCGCAGATGAGCGACTGGAACTCGTAGATGCTCTGGAGCGTGCCCTGGCTCACCTCAGGCTGGTAGGGCGTGTAGGCCGTCGCGAACTCGGGCCGGCCGATCACCTCCATCACCACCGACGGGATGAGGTGGCGATACACGCCGGCCCCGAGGAAGCTCACCTCCGGAATCCGGTTGCGTCCCGCGAGGCGCACCAGCTCGGCACGGACCTGCTGCTCGACGAACGGCGCCGGGATCGACCAATCGCTCGCGCGCACGGATGTCGGGATATCGGCGAAAAGATCGTCGATCCCGGCGACGCCGATCGCCTCGAGCATCGTGGCCCGATCGGCGTCGGTGTGCGGGGAGTACGTCATGCCGGCGATGCCGTCAGGCGGTCTCGGCGGCGTAGGCGGCGGCGTCCATCAGCGCGTCGAGCTGCCCGGCGTCCGAGAGCTCGAGCCGCGCGATCCAACCCTCTCCGAATGGATCGGAGTTGAGCAGCTCGGGAGTGTCCCTGAGGGCCTCGTTGACCTCGACCACCTCGCCGCCGACGGGCGCGAAGAGGTCGCTGACGGCCTTCACGCTCTCAACCACGCCGAAGGTGCCGAACTGGGTCATGGTGGATCCGACCTCGGGCAGCTCGACGAAGACGATGTCGCCCAGCTCATCGGCCGCGAAGCTCGTGATGCCGATGGTCGCGCGCGTCCCATCCGTGCGGACCCACTCGTGCTCCTTCGAGTAGGCGAGGTCGTCGGGGTAGGCCATGCGGCGGTGGCTCCTCCTTGGCGGGACGCCGCGTCAGTCGCGCTGGCGGCGGTAGAACGGCAACTTTACCTGCTCGGCCCGATAGGGTTGCTCGCGGACGACGACCTCGAACTCGTTGCCGATGCCGGCCATCGCGGCCGGGACCTTGGCCATCGCGATCTTCGTGCCGAGCGACGGCGAGAGGGTTCCACTCGTGACCCGACCGACGTCGTCCCCGCCCACACGCACCTCGTAGCCCGCCCGCGGGATCGCGTTGTCGATCATCTGAAGGCCGATGAGCTTCCGTTCTGGGCCGGCCTGATGGATCGCTCGGAGCGCCGCACGACCGATGAACTCCCCCTTCTCGAGCTTCACCACGCGCCCGAAGTTCACCTCGTACGGGCTCGTGTCGCGATCGAGCTCGTTGCCGTAGAGGGGCATGCCGGCTTCGAGGCGCAGGGTGTCACGCGCGCCGAGGCCGCAGGGGCGAATGCCATATGCACCACCGGCCTCCAGCACGGCGTCCCACAGCTCGCCTGCCCGCCGCGCGGCGCAGAAGAGCTCGAAGCCGTCCTCGCCGGTGTAGCCGGTGCGGGCCACCAGGCAGTCGATTCCGGCGACCGCGCCCTGCGCGGCGCGATAGTTCTCGATGGCGTCGATGTCGAGGTCGGTGAGCGTGGCCAGCAGCGCGGCGGCGTTGGGGCCCTGCGGAGCGACCAGGGCGATCCGGTCGGATCGGTCCTCGATCTGCGCGGCGAAGTCCCCGCCGCTCGCGAGCTTCTGCATCTGGTCGAGCACGGCCGCGCGGTTGGCGGCGTTGCATACCACCCAGAATCGCTGATCGGCCAGCCGGTACAGGATGAGGTCGTCGATGACGCCGCCCTCCGGCGTGCAGAGCATCGAGTACTGCGCCTGGCCGACCTCCATCGCACCCGGGTCGCTGACGACGGCGTAGCGCAGGAAGGCGACCGCCTCCTCGCCGCGCACCTCGAGCTCGCCCATGTGCGACAGGTCGAAGCAGCCGACCGCGCCACGGACCGTGCGGTGCTCCTCGATGATCGAGGCGTACTGGACCGGCATCTCGTAGCCGGCGAAGGGGACCATCCGCGCACCGAGTGCGAGGTGGCGGTCGTGGAGCGGCGTCCGCCGCAGCTGTTCGGTGCTCGCGTCGACCGTCACGCGCTCGCCTCGGCGGAGGCGACCGTCCCGCCGTGGGCCTCCCCGCGCAGCGCATTCGCCGCCTCCTCGACCACCGATCGCTCGGTCGCGTGGGTCAGGATCGCGAGCGCCTCGTCGAGGTCGACCCAGCGAACTTCATCGAACTCGGCGTCATGCGCATCCGGACTGCCGCCGGTCGCGCGCATGAGGAAGAAGTGGACCGTCTTGTGGAAACGCGTCGTGCCGCGCACGAAGAAGTAGCGGATCGACCGCAGCGGCGCCTCGATCTCGGCCTCGAGGCCGGTCTCCTCACGCGTCTCGCGGAGCGCCGTCTCCTCGATCGTCTCGCCCGAGTCCGGCGTCCCCTTCGGCAGCGCCCACAGAGCCGGCGCGCGGCGATGGACGACGGCGACCTGGATCCGATCGTCGATGGTCCGGTAGACCACCCCGCCGGCCGAGGTGGCGCGGGCGGTGCGCAGGATCGCCACGCCGACGACCGCTAGCCGCGGCGGGCGCGCGGCAACCCGAACGGGAGCGCGGGACGGCGAGCGGGCATGCGAGTGGCGCGGCCGACCGCCGGGAAGCGGAATCGGCTGGTCTGGGAGCGCAGCGCGTTGATGCTCACGATCGAGGCGGCCGTGCGGCGGGGACGGTGATACACGGTCCGCGCGCGATCGAGGCCGAGCCGTGACCGGTGTCCGGAACGACGGCCGACGCCGAAGTCGATCATTGGGTGGGAGACGAAGCGGGCCACCAGACTCACTCGCATGGGCGGCATTGTACGCCGGCACCATGACGGCGCAAGCAAAATCGCTCACCGGCGAGTCCGTGCCGGACAAGGTCAGCTCAGAAGCCCGACGTAGAGCGCCTCGACCTCACCCACCCGGACGCCGAGGTCGAAGCGGTCGGCGTCGTGGCGCGCTCGGCGCGCCAGCTCGTGGCGTCGTGCGCCATCGCGCACCAGCGCCAGCGCCGCGTCGGCCAGACGGCCGGCTCGATCCGCACTCGGCTCGGCGTCGACGACCACGCCGTCCAGACCGTCGCGCACGGAGTCCCGGACGCCGGGGCCGTCGACGGCGACGGCGGGCACGCCAGCGGCCAGGGCCTCGGCCAGGACGAGGCCCTGCGTCTCGGTCCGCGACGCGAAGATAAAGAGGTCCGCCCCCGAGATTCGCGACAGCGCGTCGAGGCGCGGCAGGGCGCCCGTGAATGCCACGCGTCCGGCGAGGTCCGGTGCCGTGGCACGCTCCCGCAGCGCGGCCTCGGCCGGTCCTCCACCGACGACCAGGAGTCGGGCGCGCTTCGCCGCCGCAGCCACTGAGGCGAACGCGTCGAGGATGACGTCGACGCTCTTCTCCGGGGCCAGGCGCCCGAGCGTGGCGGCCACGATGGCGTCGGCCGGCCAGCCCGCGGCCGCCCGCGGGTCGACCCCGGCGAGGGCCCGGATGCCGGCGACGTCGATGCCGGTCGGGATGACGTGGACCCGGTCCGGCACGTCGCCGCGCAGGCGGTCGCGTATCTCCGCGGCGAGGTCGCGCGACGGCGCGATGATCGCCGCGCACCCGGTCCAGAAGCGGCGGAGGAAGGCATCGGTCAGGGCCGCACCCGGGCCGGCGAGGGGGCCGAGGTAGTGGCCGTAGTCGGCGAAGCGGGTGTGATGGGTGAAGACCAGGGGGACCCGCGCAGCGCGTGCCAGGCGGCGCGCCTGGAGCCCGGTCACGAACGGTGAGTGAGCGTGGACGACGTCCGGCCCGAAGTGCATTGCCGCGCGCCACGCCGCAGCCAGAGGGTTCGGCCACGGCATCCGGTAGCCAGGCGGTGCGACGCGGGGCACCTGGTACGACGGCAGCCACGCGTACCGTGGGGCAGGACCGGGCGACCCGACCGGCATCGGCTCCTCACCGTTCGCCGATCGGGGGCCCACGACGAGGACCTCGTGCCCGCGCGCGACGAGTCCGCGGGCCAGCGCATCGACGGACACGGTCACGCCCGACAGGTACGGCAGGAAGGACTCTGAGGTCAGAACGACCCGCATCGGCCTGTCACGGCGGCGCCTGGAGCGCGGCGAGGGCGGGCGAAGTGGTGGGCGATACTGGATTCGAACCAGTGACCTCACGGATGTGAACCGTGCGCTCTAACCAGCTGAGCCAATCGCCCATCGGGGAGTCGGCAGTATAGCCGTCGCCACTCGAGGGCATCAACGCCAGCCGATCGAGCGGTGCGCCACTCCTACAGCTGGGCGACGACGCGGACGACGACCCCGAGCAGCAGCATGGCGACGAGAGGCGACCAATCGATCCCGCCGGTCGGTGGCAGCACGCGGCGGATCGGCGCCAGGATTGGCTCCGTGGCCTGGTAGATGAAGGCGACGACGCCACCCCCGCCCATCGGGTTCGTCCAGCTCAGGATGACCCTCGCGATGAGCAGCAGCCACAGCACGGTGGCGAGCATGCGGATGAAGTTGACGAGCACGAGCCCCATGCTCGGAGGATAGCGTCTAGTGGCGCGGGCCGAAGAGGGCGGTGCCGACCCGGACGAGCGTTGCGCCCTCGGCCGCGGCGGGCTCGGCGTCCGCGGTCATCCCCATCGACAGCTCCGGCAACCCGACGCCGACCAGCTGCTCGAGCTCGTCGCGAAGGTGCCGCAGCTTGCCGAAGATGTCTCGAGCGACCTCCACCGATGCCCCCATCGGCGCGATGGTCATCAGCCCGGCAACGCGCGCGTCCCGGACGGCCACGACGGCGTCCGGGCTCACGACCTCAGCCGGTTGCAGTCCGGCCTTGGCGGCCTCGCCGCTCACGTTGACCTGGAGCAGGAGCGTTGGCTGCCGTGCCTCCTCCCTCGCGATCGCCGTGAGGCGCTCGAGGAGCGCCACGCTGTCGACCGAATGGATCGCGGCGAACGCGCGGACGGCGCGCCGCGCCTTGTTCGACTGCAGCCGCCCGACGAGGTGCCACTCCACCTCGGGGAGCGCCTCGACCTTCGGCTCGGCCTCCTGGACCCGGCTCTCGCCGAGGCGCGTGAGCCCGGCGGCGACGGCGGTGCGGACGAGCTCAAGAGAGTGCTCCTTGGTAATGGCGACGATCCGCAGCCGGGTCGGGTCGTGGCCGTTTGCCTCGGACGCGTTCCTGAGGCGTCGCAGGAGCAGCTCGTGCCGCTCCGCGATCTGCCCGACGCTCGGGGGTTCGGCGCCGACGATCTCCATCGGCCTCGTGGCACGACGTCAGGCGCGAGCGCCCGACGCCGCCCTCGGCTCAGTCCTGCTTGCGGCGCAGGAAGCTCGGGATGTCGAGATCGGTCTCGTTGTAGGCCGGTCGCTGCTCGAGGCTTCCGCTGGTGACCGGGAGTGGCTTCCGCTCGCTGGGGCGGACCTCCGTCGCCTCTCGCTCCGTTGGGCGGGCGAACGGCGACTCCGATCCCATCTGCTCGGTCAGGCTCTCCCGCTGCTCTCGGTCGCGCTCGATCTCGGCGAGGATCTCCCGGCTCCGCTCGTCGAGCGTCGACTCGATGCCGCTCGCCGAGTCCGCCGCGAACTTGTTCGGCTTCGACTTGCGCGTCGCGTCGAAGCCGGTGGCGATGACGGTGACCTTCACCTCGTCGCGCATCCGATCGTCGATGACGGTGCCGAAGATGATGTTGGCCTCCGGATCGGCGGCCTCCTTGATCACCTCGGCCGCCTCGTTGACCTCGAAGAGGCCGAGGTCGCTGCCGCCGGTGACGTTGAAGAGGATGCCGCGCGCGCCGGTGATGTTCACCTCGAGCAGCGGGCTCATGACGGCGGCCTTGGCCGCATCGACGGCGCGGTTCTCGCCAGTGCCCATGCCGATGCCCATCATCGAGCTGCCGGCGTCGCGCATGATCGTCTTGACGTCGGCGAAGTCGAGGTTGATGAGGCCCGGCACGGTGATCAGGTCGCTGATGCCCTGGACGCCCTGGCGCAGGACGTCGTCGACGACCCGAAACGCGTCGACGATCGATGTCTTCTTGTCCACGACCTCGCGGAGGCGGTCGTTCGGGATCGTGATGAGCGTGTCCACCTTCTCCTTCAGGAGCTCGGTGTACTGCTCGGCGACGAGCTTGCGTCGCATCCCCTCGAAGGAGAACGGCTTCGTCACGACGCCGACGGTGAGGCTGCCGAGATCCTTCGCGATCTCCGCGATGACCGGCGCGGCGCCTGAGCCCGTGCCGCCGCCCATGCCGGCGGTGATGAAGATCATGTCGGCGTCCTTGAGCGCCTCGTAGATCTTCTCCGAGTCCTCCTCCGCCGCGCGCTGCCCCACGTTCGGGTCCGCTCCGGCGCCGAGGCCGCGCGTCATCTTGTCGCCGATGCGGATCTTGTGCGGCGCGTCGCTCTGGAGCAGCGCCTGCGCATCGGTATTCACGCTGATGAACTCGACGCCCATCATCTCGGCGCGAATCATCCGGTTCACGGCGTTGCTGCCCCCGCCACCGACACCGATGACCTTGATGAGTGCGAAGTTCTCGGAGTCCGATCGGAGCGGCATGTCGGGTGATCCCTCTCGAATGAGTGCTGGCAAACCCGAGGGCTTCGACGGGTTTGACCGATTCTAGCGAGGCGGTCAGAGCGCCGTCGGCAGTTTTTCCACATCCGTGCTCGGAGTTATCCACATCGCGCAACCACGCGGTGGACGGCTGCGCACTCTGTCCACGTCGCCGGTTGGGACGGGGGGTTCGCCAGTCAGCTGTCCCGCAGGGTCACCCAGATACGCTCGCCGTCGACGGCGATCCCCAGCGGAATGGCATCGACCTCGGTGCGGATGACCTCGCCATCGCCTGCCGGCAGGCGGAGCACCGCCCGTTCGCCCGCGCAGATCACGATCGCACCCGCGCCGATGACGTCCAGGTCAGTCGGCTGGTCGCAGCTGCGGCTGACGCCAACCGCCCGATTCGTGGCCGGGTCGATGCGAAGGATGGCGTCATCGATCTCCGACGCGACCCAGACCCCGTCGGGGCCGGCTGCCACGGCGCTCGGGCGGATCGACAGCGCCAACGCCTCGAGAACGACCTCGTTGGATCGTGGATCGATGCGCGACAACGTGCCGGAGAGCGTGTTGACGATCCACACGGCGTTCTCGGTCGCGGCGATCCCTGCCGGCCCGCTCCCGGGCGGGAGCGCGATCGTCGCCACGATGGATCGGGATCGAGGGTCGATGCGGTGGACCAAGTCATTGATGTCGTCGGCGACCCAGACGCCGGACTCGCTGGCCGCAATGGCACGGCCACGGACGTCAATCGTGTCCAGCAGCCGCGCGTCCGAAACGCCGACGGCCAAGACGGTGCCGTTGAACGGGTCGAGCACCCAGACGACGCCCGCCCAGGCGGCCACATCGGTCGGAGCCCCGGCGCCGATGACCGTGCCCTCACCGCCGCGGGTCGGGAGGGCAGAGAGCGTGCCGCCGTAGGTGTTCGCCACCCAGAGCATCCCATCGGCGACGTCGACGGCGGATGCGCCGCGTCCAACGGCGAACGCCTCCCCAAGGTCGCCCGCCGCGTCGATGGCCCGCACGACGTTCGGCGCGTCGCTGACGCCTTCCCCTCCCACGCCTCGTGCCACCAGGTAGGCAACGGTCGCCGAGCCGACCACCAGGCCAGCGACGCCGAGCCCGATGAGGAGCGGTCGTGCCAGGCGACGCGGCTCGCCTGGCTCGGTGACGAGGGTCGGCCCGACCCTCACCGGGCGCTCGACGGCGAAGAGCCGCCACTCCTCGGCGACTCCCTTGAGCGGCCGCGAACCCAGGTCGCGGAACGAGTACCCGGCTCCCGTGACGAGGTCTCGCACCGTGGCGGATGCGACGATCTGCCCCGGCTCCGCGGCGCCGAGGATCCGCGCGCCCAGGTGAACGGCGATGCCGCCGACCTTGGCGCCCATCGGCTCCACCTCGCCGGTGTGGATCCCCGCCCGAATCTCGATGCCCAGCGCGGCGACGCTGTCCGCCGCCTCGAGCGCGCAGGCGATGGCGTCCGCCGGCTGCTCGAAGGTCGCGAAGAAGCCATCGCCGGCCGTGTCGACCTCCCGCCCGCGATGACGGCGCAGCAGGCGACGGATCGTGCGGTGATGCCGGTCGAGCAACGCACGCCAACCGGCGTCACCGAGCTCCTCGGCGCGCTCGGTCGAGCCGACGATGTCGGTGAACAGCACCGTCGCAAGCGCGCGGCGCGAACGTGTCCGTCGCAGCACCCTAGGGCTCCCCGTGCAGCTGGATGCGCTCGAGCGCGGGCTGCAAGCCGTACACATCAGCCGAGAACGCCGCCACTCGCTCAGAGGTGATGAAGCCGTTGACGACGAAGATGAGCGGCGCCCAGGCGACCACGCGTTCCATCACCAGCTGGTCGATGGACGCCCAGCACTCGAAGCTCTCGCTGCCGATGGCGGAGATGCAGGCCGCGAGGACCGGGTCGAGCGTCGGAACGCTGTCCACGTCGTAGCCCCACGCCTCCAGGTCGGTCGACGACGCCCCCAGCAGCGAAAGATTGGTGGAGGACAACCCGGAGCTCGCGAGGAGCAGGCCGAAGTTCTCGGCCCGTGGCATGTCGGCGCCCCAGCCGATGCCCAGAACCACGGCGATGTGGCTGGCGGGATCGAGCAAATCGGCGTCGGTGCGAATGACGTTGATCCCAATCTCGGCCAGGTTGCGCTCGATCGTCGTCTGCACCCCCTCCGACGGGTTGTAGTAGAACGCGGGGACGGCAGCGCACGCTTCGGCATCGCAGGTGCCATCCCCGTCGGAGTCGTATCGCGAAGCGCGCATCTCTTCCTGCGCGCGACGCAGGTCGCCACGGTCGTCGGTCGTTGCGTACGGCGCGTAGTCGATCAGGAGGTTGTTGAGCAGCGAGTCCGGAATGCCATGACGAGCGACCACGGCGCCCAGGCCAAGCTCGTCGCTCAGCCGCTCCGCGATGGTCGCGCGATCGAGAATCCAGTTCACCGCGCGCCGCACATGAACGTCGTCGAACGGCGGCATCGCCAGGTTCATGGCGATGTAGCTGGATCGGGGGGTGCTCTGGGTGAACACCCTTCCCTGGAGCTCGGGGTCGGCCAGGTAGCGCTCGACGACGTCGAGCGGAGCCTCTTGCCCCACCACGTCCGCGAGCCCGGCCTCGACCTGATCGACGGCCGCCTCCGCGTCAGGGAAGAGCTGGAGCTCGATGCGGTCGACGTACGCCCCGCGAAGGGGATCGCCCGCCGGGGACCACGAGGGATTGCGAACGAGTGCCACGCTGGCGTCGCGTCCCTCCCAGATTGGACGGGCGTCGGGATCCGACAGGTCGAGCTCAGGCGCGTGCTCGAACATGTAGGGGCCGGATGCCACCAGGAAGCCGGCGTAGCCGAGCGCCTCGCGACCGGCGATCGCCTCCTCGGGCATCGGGGCGGTCGGCCAGGTCGCCATGTAGTTGGCGAACTGCCCCGACGGATACCGGAGGTGGATCACCAGGGTTGACGCGTCGGGCGCCTCGATCCCGGCGATCGTGTCGACCTCGCCGCTCTGATACTCGTCCACCCCGACGATGGGGCTCGGAAGAAGGTCGCCGTGCCGGGCGGCGTACTCGATCGCCGTCACGAAGTCGCGAGCCTCGATGACGCGGTCAGCCATGGGTGGTCCGTAGTGGATTCCGGGCTTCAGGCGGAAGGTCCAGGTCAGCCCGTCCGGCGAGACGTCCGGCAGAGCCGCCGCAAGGTCGGGGTGCAGCTCGGCTCCGCCCTCCTCGATCGGGCGGCCGTCATACGACAGAAGGGTGCGCAACAGGCAGCGCCAGATCGGATTGGGCGGGAAGAAGATGGCCGGGTCGTAGTACGGCGTCCCGGGTTCCGCCTCGAGGCCGCTTTCGACCAGCGCGACGCGCAGCGTCCCACCGGTCCGCGCAGCCTCGGAGGGAGAGGGCGTCGGTGCCGAGCAGGCGCCAACGAGCAGCCCGACGATCACGGCAACGGTGATCGGGTTGCGACCAGGGAGGCTCGGGATCGACCTGGCGCGCACGATCATGTGTGCGCCAGTCTACGAAGGGCGTCCAGCCCGCGACGTCAACCCGGGAAGAGGTTCCGCACCCACTCGCCGACGCGCGAGAGCGGGTTGACGCCATTGCCGACCGCGTAGCCGATCGGTTCCTCGCCGATGTGGTTGGCGCCCCACAGGAGCAGCCCGATCGGGGTCGCGAAGGCCGGATTGCCGATCTGGTCCATCAGCCCGCCGACGCCCTGCGGCGAGCCGGTTCGGACCGGCATCTCGAGCGTGTCGCGCGCGAGCACGTCGACCCCGGCCAAGCGGGCCCCGCCGCCGGTCAGCACAGCGCCGGCCGGCAGCATGCCGGCGTGGCCGGAGCGCTTCACCTCTTCGCGAATGAGGCTGAAGATCTCCCCCATTCGCGCCTCGATGATCTCGCACAGCTTGCGACGCTGGATGGTCTGGCCGGCCGCCTCGCCGAGGACGGCCACGTTCAGCAGCTCCTCGGGCTCGACCTCGGTCATGTTCGCCGTGCCGTGCTTGATCTTGATCTCCTCGGCCAGGTTGAGGCTGGTGCGCAGGCCGATGGCGACGTCGTTCGTGACGTTGATGCCGCCCACCGGCAGGACGGCCGTGTGGTAAACGGCCCCGTCGACGAAGATCGCGATGTCCGCCGTCCCGCCGCCGATGTCGGCGACGAGCACGCCGAGCTCCTTCTCGGTATCGGTCAGGGTCGCCTCGGCCGCGGCGAGCGAGCTGATCACCATCTCGTCGATCTGCACGCCGGTGCTGGTGACGCACTTCGAGAGGTTCTGGACCGAGGTCGCCGCTCCGGCGACGATGTGGGTCTCGACCTCGAGCCGGACGGCGCTCATCCCGAGTGGGTCCTTGATCCCCTCCTGGCCGTCGACGATGTAGCCCCGCGGCACGACGTGGAGGATCTCGCGGTTGGAGGGCACCTGGACCGCCCGCGCCGCCTCGGTCGCGCGACCGACGTCCTCGCGGCTCACCTCGCGCTTGTGGCCGGAGACCGCCACCACGCCGCGAGAGTTCTGCGAGCTAATGTGCGAGCCGCCGACGGCAACGAAGGCGGAGCTGATCTTGTAGCCGGAGAGGCGCTCGGCCTTCTCGACGCTCGAGGCGATGGAGTTCACGGTCTGGTCGATGTTGGCGACCATCCCCTTCTTCATGCCGGCCGACGGCGCGATGCCATAGCCGATGACGTTCACGTCGCCGGAGCGCCCCACCTCACCGATGAGGGTCGTGACCTTCGTCGTCCCCGCGTCGATGCCGACGAGGACCGCTTCGCGTTCCAAGCTACCTCCTGCCTGCGGCGCGCGGGGCGAGCGCGCCATCGACGATCGAGCCTACAGGAAGTGGCGGCGGATGAGCGCCACGTTCTGGAAGATGCGCAGGCCGAACGCGAAGAGCGCGACGAGGTAGAGGTCGATCCCCAACCGGTCGCCGACGAAGGTCAGCGCAACCGCCACCAGCGCGTTGGTGATGAAGCCGCTGATGAAGATCCGGTTGTCGTAGTGGGCGTCCAGCTCGGCGCGGATGGCGCCCAGCACCGAGTCGAGCCCGGCCAGGATGGCCACCGCCGAGTATCGCGCCAGGTCCGGGCTCACGTTGACGTTGAGCACCAGCCCGAGCGCGATGCCGAGCGCAAGGCCGACGAGCGGAAGCCACATCAGGGAAGGTCTCGAAGCGGGGGTCTCGGCAGGTGAGGCACCGCGACTCGCCGATCACGTCACCCCTTCGCACGGAAATATACCTTTCCCGGGTTGCGCACATCCACCCAGCCGATGCCGGTCTCCGGGCGTGCCGCGAAGAGGGTGCGCACCGCGGTGACCTGCCGCTCCAGCCGCGCGTCCGCCTCGGTTGACGACTCGCGTGGATCAAGCCCGTAGACCCCGAGTGCCACCTCCCACGCCGGCTCGGCCGACACGAGGCGGAATCCGTACTCGTCGTCGAGTCGCACGGAGAGCCGCGTGGCGTCCGACCCGAGGGCCGTCGGGTCGAGCTCCCCGAGCTGCAGCGCGATGCGCAGCAGGTCGGCCGGAATGACGTCGCCGATGGTGATGAGCCGCGCGGCGAATCGCTCGTCGACGACGCGCGTCAGTGACGCGGCCTCGGCCGGAAGGCTCGCCTCGTCGCGCCCGCCGGCGAAGATCGTCCCGTCGGCGGCGCCGAGGAAGCGCGCCGAGCGCGTCTCCCAGACGAAGGCCGCCTCGTGCTCGACGATGACGGCCTCCAGCGTGCCGGTCAGGCTCGCCGTGACCGTCGCCGAGTCAACCGCCGCCAGCCGCTCGATCCGCAGGCGGAGCGCCTCGGTGTCGACGGCCAGCACCGAGGTCCCGCGAGCCGACCCGAGGACGTGCTCGAGCTGCGTGTCATCGACGTGTCGATCGCCGGCCCAGGCGACCTGCGTCACGCGCAGCCACGGGCCGCTGAGGAGTGCGACCAGGACGGCCGCCGCGGCGACGGCGCCGACCCCGGCGATGAGGCGACGGATCGACGGGAGCCGCGCGCCGACGCGCTGACGAAGCGGGGTTCCCGGCCGGCGAGCTCCCCGCCCGCGGCTTCGCCCTCGACTGGGCCGCGAGGGCCGGGTGACGCGCCGCGGCGTGCGGGGCTGTGGCTTGAGCTTCATCGGTCGCGCTCCAGCGCGAGCTCGATGAGGCGCGCGATGAGCCGATCGAATGGGAGCCCGGCGAGCGCTGCCTGCTTCGGGTACATGCTCGTCCGGGTGAAGCCCGGGAGCGTGTTCATCTCACTGATGTACGTCTCGTCGGGCGTCACGAGGAAGTCGACGCGCGCGAGCCCGGCGGCGTCGACCGCCCGGTACGCCGCCAGGGCCAGCTCCTTGAGCCGCGCGGCGAGGTCGGGCTCGACGTCCGCCCGCGGCTCCACCGTGGCCAGGCCCTCCACGTACTTCGCCTCGTAGTCATACAGCTCGTGGCTGGAGCGCACCTCGCCCGGCTCGAAGACGACCGGCTCGTCGTTGCCGAGAACGCCGCACTCCAGCTCCCGCGCGCCCGCCACGTAGGCCTCGACGATCACCTTGCTGTCGTACCGGAATGCCTCATCCAGCGCCGATGGGAGCTCGTCGGCCGAGTGGGCCAGCGACATCCCCACGCTGCTGCCGAGGCGCGCCGGCTTCACGACCGACCGCGGACCGATGCGCTCCGCGATCTCGCGCAGGACGCGGCCGGGATCGGCCTGCCAGGCGCTCCTGCGGAACCACGTGTCGTCGACCACCGGCAGCCGATGCCCGCGCATGAGGTCCTTGAAGACCACCTTGTCCATCGCGACCGCGCTCGCCAGCACGCCCGCCCCGGTGTACGGGATGCCCGCCAGCTCGAGGAAGCCCTGGAGCGTCCCATCCTCCCCGAAGGGACCGTGGACGACGAGGAAGGCGACATCGATCGCCTCGGCCAGCGAGCGCACGGCTGCGCGAGCGGCCACCGCCTGCTCGGCGAGCGGCACCGGGAGGTAGTGCTCCTCGTGGCTCCGCAGCCGGGCGACCTCTTCCGCCGGGCTGGCCGCGCCGACAAGCCCGGCCAGCGACTGCCCGTCGCCCAGCGACGGAGCCGGCCCGTCGGGCAGCATCCACTGGCCCTCGCGGTCGATGTAGACGAGGAACGGCTCGAACCGATCGCGATCGATGGCGCGCAGGACGCTCTCAGCCGATGCGACGCTGACCTCGTGCTCCGCCGAGCGACCGCCGGCGAAGATCCCGACTCTCAGGCGCCCGCTCACGAGCTCGCCTCCGGCCAGTCGCCGACGAACTCGATCTCGTACCGCAGCTCCACACCAAAGCGGTCGGCGACGGTGGCGCGCACGTGATCGCCGAGCGCCCGCACGTCGGCGGCGCGCGTCCGCCCCCGGTCGGTGACGATGAAGTTCGCGTGAAGCGTGCTGACCTGCGCCGTGCCAATGCGATGGCCCTTGAGGCCGGCGGCCTCGATCAGGCGGCCGGCGTGGTCGCCCTCCGGGTTGCGGAAGACGCTCCCGGCATTCTGGTCGGCCAGCGGCTGGGTCGCGCGGCGGTGCGCCTGGTGCCGGTCGACGAGCGCGCTGATCGCGGCCGGGTCGCCGCGCTGCAGCTCGACCGTGCCGGCGAGGATCACCTCCGTGCCTCGCTTGAAGCGCGAGTCGCGGTAGGCGAAGCCACACTCGTCGCCACGGAGGGATCGGCGCCCGCCATGCAGGGGGTCGAAGACGTCGACGTCGCGAACGACGTGCGCCATCTCGCCATCGTGAGCGCCGGCATTGGCCCAGATCGCCCCGCCGAACGAGCCAGGGATGCTGATCGCCCAGTCGAACCCGGCCAGCCCCTCACGGGCGCAGCGCTTCGCGAGCGCGGTCATCGAGGTGCCGGCGGCGGCCCACAGCCTCGTGCCGTCGATCCTTGCGTCGTCCGCGCGGACGCGGACGACGAGGCCCCGGATCCCGGCGTCGGCCACCACGATATCGCTGCCCTTGCCGAGCATGAAGGCCGGGACATCGGCCTCGACTGCCACGCGCAGCAGCTCGACGAGCTCGTCGATCGTCGTGGGCGACGCCAGCCGGTCCGCCGGGCCGCCGACCCGCAGCGTGGTCAGCGGGGCGAGGGCGGCGTCGACCTCCAGCTGGAGGCCGCGCTCGCCCGCCAGCTGGTCGAGGCGCGACAGGGGCGTGGCCATCGTGGCGGTCATGCCGCCGGCTCTGACGACGGGATCGGTCGCCGCTCGGCCATGGCAAGCAGCTCGGTCGCGAGCGCGCGGGCCGCATCCGGGCGCCCGAGCCGTCGCGCCGCGGCCGCGAGCTCGCCGCGACGGCCATCGTTCCTCAACGCGGCCGCTTCCCGCGTCAGCCGGTCGCCGTCGAGCTCGCCGTCGGGAACGGTGACCGCGGCCCCCTCGTCGGCCAGGAAGGTGGCGTTGTAGCGCTGGTGGGCGCCCGCGAACGGGTACGGGACGAGGATCGACGCGACGCCGACCGCCGTGACCTCGGCACAGGTCGAGGAGCCGGCGCGGCCAAGCACGAGATCGGCCGCGGCGAGCGCCGGCGCCATGCGGTCCGTCAGGTACGGCTCGGCGATGTAGCGAGCGCCGAGCGGCTCCGGGAGCGCCTCGCGCGCGGCCAGCGCGTCGGCGAGCCCGGCCTCGCCCGTGAGGTGCAGGACGTGCCAGTCGGCGAGGATGCGCGGCAGCGCCTCCAGGGTCGCGCCGTTGAGGCGCATCACGGCCTGCGAACCACCAAAGACAAGGAGCAGTCGATCCTCAGGGCCGACCCCGAACGACGCGCGCGCCTCATCGCGGTCGATGGAGTCGAATGACCGGATCGGGGTACCCGACACGAACCCGTTGTCCTCAAGGACAACATCAACCAGATGATCGGCAACCTGCGCGAGACGACGGAGCGGAACCGGCGCAGGACTGGCTGAACTCGAACCTGGCCACGCTTCGCCGGATGCTGCAGGGCCAGCGCGACCTGCGCACGGTCTCCCGCATGCTCATCATGTCCGAGCTGACGCCGCTCGTCGTCGGCGCAGCACGGCGCGTTCTACATGGCCGGACTCGGCGAGGACGAGACGGGACCGACCTGCGCCTGGTCGCGAGCTACGGCTACGGAGCGCAAGAACGCTGTGCGAACCGGTTCGCGCTCGGCGAAGGCCTCGTCGGGCAGGCGGCGCTCGAGAAGAAGCCGATCATGGTCAAGAACGCTCCCGACGACTACATCCAGATCACGTCCGGGCTCGGCGAGGCGGCGCCGGCGAACATCATCGTGCTGCCCGTCCTGTTCGAGGACGAGGTGATGGCGGTGATCGAGCTCGCGTCGTTCGGCCGTTCAGCGAGATCCATCTGACGTTCCTCGAGCAGCTCTCGGAGTCCATCGGCGTCGTGTTGAACACGATGATCGCGAACATGCGCACCGAGGAGCTGCTCCAGCAGTCGCAGTCGCTCACGCAGGAGCTCCAGAGCCAGTCCGAGGAGCTGCAGTCGCGCCAGGACGAGCTGAAGCAGTCGAATGCCGAGCTCGAGGAGCAGGCGCGAGCGCTCACGCCGTCCGAGGAGCTGCTCCAGAGCAGCAGGAGGAGCTCCAGCAGACGAACGAGGAGCTCAAGGAGAAGGCGGCGCTGCTGGAGCGGCAGAACCGCGAAATCGAGATCAAGAACCGCGAGATCGAGCTCGCCGCGCGGGCCTCGAGGAGAAAGCGGAGCAGCTCTCGCTCAGCTCGAAGTACAAGTCCGAGTTCCTGGCGAACATGTCGCACGAGCTGCGGACGCCGCTCAACAGCCTGCTGATCCTGTCGAAGATGCTCGCGCGAGAACAACGACAGGAACCTGACCGAGAAGCAGGTCGAGTTCGCGCAGACGATCGACACGGCCGGGAGCGGATCTACTCGAGCTGATCAACGACATCCTCGATCTCTCGAAGGTCGAGGCCGGAAAGATGGACGTCGACCCCCGAGCTCCAGCTCGCCGAGATCGCGCGACTACGTCGAGCAGACGTTCCGCCCGGTGGCCGAGCACAAGAGCCTCGACGTTCGAGATCGAGCATCGCCGCGGCCTGCCGCCGACCATGTCACCGACGAGCACGGCTGCAGCAAATCCTCAAGAACCTGCTCTCGAACGCGTTCAAGTTCACCGACAAGGGCGGCGTCAAGCTGCACGGTCGTCCGGCAGCGCAAGGACGCCGAGTTCGCGAACGACACCTCGTCGGCGCCACGTGATCGCGTTCCGTCAAGGACACCGGGATCGGGATCCCGACGGACAAGCAGAGGCTCATCTTCGAGGCGTTCCAGCAGGCGGACGGACGACCAGCCGCAAGTACGGCGGAACCGGGCTCGGCCTCACGATCAGCCGCGAAATCGCGCGCCTCCTCGGCGGCGACATCCAGTCGAGAGCGCGCCCGGCAGGGCAGCACCTTCACGCTCTACCTGCCGGACGTGTTCGTGGGAGCATGGGCCCGAAGCGACCGGCACCGAGTTCCTTGCCGCCGTCACGGCGGGGCTGACACCGGCCACCGCAGCACTGCCCCAGCCCACCAACGGCGGCGACCCGGACGTCGACGACTTCGATCCTTCGCTGCTCGTCCCGAGCGAGGTCCAGGACGACCGCGACGCGATGCGGATCAGCCTCCCGAGCGCCTCGGGATCACGGACGCGGTAGGCCAGAGTGAGCTCGGTTCGGGCGGGCTCGCGGCCCCGCGCCCGCTCGGGCGCCGGGATGGACCCGCAGCCCGGCGAGCAGTGTCCCGCCGAGCAGCGGCCGGACGTCGTCCTTGAAGGACACGCCGAGGAAGGACAGGAACGACAGCGCACCGTCGAGCGTGGGCGGCACGGGCAGCTGCCCGCCGACGAGATCCCGCAGCGCCCCCTCCCGCGCGGCCCGCGCGTAGAGCCGCTTGACCTGCGCCCACTGCGGGCCGTCGTAGTCGAGGTCGACCGCGAGGACGAGGTCGCTGCGCGGGTCGATGAACTTCCGCGCGCGATCGAGCCCGTCGTCCTTGTCGCCGCCGCCGCCGCAGGCGACGAGCGTCGCGGCGAGCAAGAGAGCACCGACGGATCGCAGGCGACTCACACGCTTCACCCTACTGTGGACGTAGCGGGCGTCCGATGGCGACTCCGCCGACACTCGAGCAGATCGCGCGGGAGGCGCGGTCTGCGTAGGCGGAGGCGCTCGTCGGACGCCCGCCGACCGGCGGAGCTAAGCCAGCTCGGGCTTCTCGGGCAGGTCGAGGCCACGGGCCTCGACGCCGCCGCCGGCCAGGCCGGGGCGCGGGAGGGGCCGCGGGGCCTCGCGGCCCGGGCGCTCGGCGGGAGCGGGCGGAGCCGGGACGTCCGGGGCGGCGGGCTCGTCGGGGCCGAACACGTCCTCCTCGGACTTGCCGGCGAGCAGGGCCTCGAACTCCTCCTTCTCGATCGTCTCGCGCTTGACGAGGACCTCGGAGATCGTGCCGAGCTGGTCGCGGTGCTCGGTGAGGATGTCCTTCGCGCGCTGGTGGGCGCCCTCGACGATGCGGCGGATCTCCTCGTCGATGTCGCGCGCGATCTCGTCGGAGTAGTCGGGCTCGGAGGAGAACTCGCGGCCGAGGAACGGCTGGCCGTGGTCGTGGCCGAACACGCGCGGGCCGAGCTTCTCGGACATGCCGAAGCGCATGACCATCTGCTTGGCCGTCGCCGTGACCTTCTCGAGGTCGTTGGACGCGCCGGTCGTGATCTCGCCGAAGACGATCTCCTCGGCGGCGCGGCCGCCGAGCGTCATCGCCATCCCGTCCAGCAGCTCGGCGCGCGTGGTGAGGAAGCGGTCCTCCGCCGGCATCGAGATCGTGTAGCCGAGCGCCTGGCCGCGGCTGATGATCGAGATCTTGTGGACCGGGTCGGAGTGCTCGAGGAAGTGACCGACGATCGCGTGGCCCATCTCGTGGTAGGCCGTGATCAGGCGCTCCTTCTCGCTCATGACCCGGGTCTTCTTCTCCGGGCCGGCGATGACGCGCATGATCCCCTCTTCGAGCTCCGTCTGGCCGATCTCGCGCTTGCCCGTGCGGGCCGCCAGCAGCGCGGCCTCGTTGACGAGGTTCGACGAGGTCGGCGCCGGTGAAGCCGGGCGTCTGGCCGGCGAGCGTGTCGACGTCGATCTCCTTGGCCAGCGGCTTGCCGCGGGTGTGGACCTCGAGGATCTTGGCGCGGCCCTTGCGGTCGGGCCGGTCGACGACGATCTGGCGGTCGAAGCGGCCCGGGGCGCAGCAGCGCCGGGTCGAGGATGTCCGGGCGGTTGGTGGCGGCGATGAGGATGATGTTGTCCTTCATCTCGAAGCCGTCCATCTCGACGAGCAGCTGGTTGAGCGTCTGCTCGCGCTCGTCGTGGCCGCCGCCCAGGCCGGCGCCGCGGTGGCGGCCGACGGCGTCGATCTCGTCCATGAAGATGATGCAGGGCGAGTTCTGCTTGGCCTGCTCGAACAGGTCGCGCACGCGCGAGGCGCCGACGCCGACGAACATCTCGACGAAGTCCGAGCCGGAGATCGAGAAGAACGGCACGCCCGCCTCGCCGGCGACCGCGCGCGCGAGCAGCGTCTTGCCGGTGCCCGGCGGGCCGTACAGCAGCACGCCCTTCGGGATCCGCGCGCCGAGCGCCTGGAACTTCTTCGGGTTCTCGAGGAACTCCTTGATCTCGTGCAGCTCCTCGACCGCCTCGTCGACGCCCGCGACGTCGCGGAAGGTGATCTTCGGCGAGTCGACCGACAGCCGCTTGGCGCGCGACTTGCCGAACGACATGACCTTCGAGCCGCCGCCTTGCACCTGGTTCATCAGGAAGATCCAGAACCCGATGAAGATGAGGAACGGCAGGACGTAGGTCAGCAGCGAGAGCCAGCCGTTGGTCTTGCGGCCCTCGACGTTGTAGTCCTGCAGCTTGCCCTCGGCCTTGGCGGCCTCGAGGCGGCTCTCGAGCCGGTCACCGGACTCCGGGACGTAGCCGCGCTCGTAGCTGCGGCCGTTGCGGAGCTTGACGTTGATCGTGTTGTTCTTCGTCTTGAGGTCGACGTCCTTGACCTGGCCGGCGTTGAGCTGCGCGACGAAGTCGCCGTAGGACGGCGGCTTCTCCTCGTTGCGCGGGCTGACCAGCTTCTGGACGAAGAAGGCCAGCACCACCACGATGAGGATCGGGAAGGCAGCGCTCTTGAAGAACCGGCTCAAGACGGCAAGGGTAGCACCGGGAAATCAGGCCAATGCAGCCACGTACGGCAGGTTGCGCAGCCGCTCGTCGTGGTCCAGGCCGTACCCGATCGCGAACCTGTTGGGTATCTCGAAGCCGACGTAGCGGATCGGGAGCTCGACCTTGCGCCGCTCCGGCTTGGTCAGAAGCGCACAGACTTCGAGCGTCCCGGGGTCGCGCGCTCCGAGGTTGCGCAACAGGTACTGGAGGGTCAGGCCCGGAGTCGACGATGTCCTCGACGATGAGGACGTTGCGGCCCGCGATCGGGGTGTCGAGGTCCTTCAGGATCCGCACGACCCCGCTCGAGTCGGTCGCCGAGCCGTAGGAGGCGACGGCCATGAAGTCGACCTCGCAGGCGACGTCGATGTGCCGCATCAGGTCGGCCAGGAAGAAGACCGCGCCCTTGAGGACGCCCACGAGCAGCAGGTCGCGCTCGGCGTAGTCGCGCGAGATCTCCTCGCCGAGCGTCCGCACGCGCTGCTTGAGCTCGTCGGCCTGGACGAGGATCTCGCCGATGCGGGGGTCGCGCATGCGGGCGGGAATCTACCGTCCGGCGCGGGCGCCGAGCGGAGGCGTCGGGACCATCCGCAGCACGCCGGCGTCGACCAGGGCCCGAACGCCGTCGCCCAGGTCGAGCGCCCCGTCGCCGAGCGCCAGGATGTCGTCGAGGCGGGCGGCCGCCCGCGGGCACAGGCCGCCGGCGACGTCCTCGGCGAGCCGCCGCACGACCAGCCGCGCCACCGCCCGCGGCAGCGCCGCCAGGTGGTCGACGGCGATGCGGTCGCGCCCCGCCAGCGCGGTGTCGACGACGACGTCGAGGACCTCCGCCTCCTCGCGCAGCAGCGCGCGCGGTCCGCACGACGTTGTCCGCCGCCCGCGGGTCGACCGCCTCCATCGCGGCCAGCAGGCCGTGCGCGGACGCGGTTGCGGGCGTAATCGCGTCGAGTCGTTGGTCGCGTCCTCGCGCCAGGCCAGGCCCGCGCGCCCGGCACCACGCCGCCGTCTCCTCGCGCGTGACCTCGCAGCAGCGGGCGCACGACCCGTCCGTGGCGCGGCTCCATGCCCAGCAGCGCCCGCCGGCCCGGCGACGCCGCGAGGCGGTAGAGGATCGTCTCGGCCTGGTCGGTCGCGGTGTGCCCGACGGCGAGCAGCGCGCCGCGCTCGGCGGCGAGCCGCCCGCCGGCGGCGTAGCGGACGTCGCGGGCCCAGGCCTGGAGGTTCCCGGCGCATCCGGCGGCGGCCGCCGCCGCGCTCGACCTCGAGCGGGACGCCGAGGCGCTCGCACAGCGCGGCGCAGTGCTCGGCGTCGGCGGCCGACTCGGCGCGCAGCCCGTAGTCGACGTGCAGCGCGCTCACGGCCTCCGCGCCGGCGAGCTCGACCGCGCACGTCGAGCAGGCAGACCGAGTCGCGGCCGCCCGAGAGGAGCACGACCACCGGCTCCCCCGCGGGCAGGAGGCCGGTGGCACGCACTCGCTCGAGCATCAGGTCGGCCACCGCGAAGGCCTATCGGATCTGCATCGCCGGAGATCGCGCGCGCGATCACGAGCTGCTGGATCTCGGCCGTGCCCTCGAAGATGTCGTAGATCTTCGCGTCGCGGTGCATCCGCTCGACGGGGAACTCGCGCGTGTAGCCGTTGCCGCCGAGGATCTGCATCGCGCGCTCGGTGACCCACACGGCGACCTCGCCGGCCTTGAGCTTGCTCATCGAGCCCTCGGCGTTGTCGAACGGGACCTGGTTGCGGCCCATCCACGCGGCGCGCCAGACGAGCAGCCGCGCGGCGTCGATCTCCATCTTCATGCGCGCCAGCGTGAAGGCGATCGCCTGGTTCTCGATGATCTGCGGCCGAACTGCTCGCGCTCCTTGGCGTAGTCCAGCGCGTACTCGTAGGCGCCGCGCGCGATGCCGAGCGCCTGGGCGCCGACCGTCGGGCGGGTCGCCTCGAACGTCGCCATCGACGCGTTGGACGCGCGCTCTTGAGCCCTCGCGCGCGCGCGCGAGGCGCGCGTCGAGCTTCTCCTTGCCGCCGAGCACGTACTCGGCCGGCACGCGGCAGTCGTCGAGGTGCACGTCGGAGGTGTGCGACGCGCGCAGGCCGTGCTTCTTGACCTTGGCGCCCTTCTCGATGCCCTTGGCCTCGCTCATCGGGACGACGAAGGCCGCGTGGCCGCGCGCGCCGAGCTCGCGGTCGACCGAGGCGATGATGACGTGGACGTCGGAGATGCCGCCGTTGGTCGCCCAGGACTTGTGGCCGTTGATGACCCACTCGTTGGCGGCCTCGTCGAACTTCGCCGTCGTGCGGATGCGCGGAGACGTCGGAGCCGGCGTTGGGCTCCGAGGAGCAGAAGGCCGCGACCTTGGGCTCGTCGACGGTGCCGAAGCAGCGCGGGATCCACTCGCCGATCTGCTCGCCGGTGCCCTGGCCGAAGATCGCCGCGGCGGCGAGGCCGGTGCCCATGATCGCCATGCCGATGCCCGGCGTCGCCCCAGAAGAGCTCCTCGTTGACGATCGGCAGCGACAGGCCGGACGGGTCGGCGAAGAACTGGGCGAGCCCCTCGTAGCCGTAGAGGCCGATCTTGGCCGCCTCCTGGATGATCGGCCACGGCGTCTCCTCGCGCTCGTCCCACTCGTGGGCGGCGGGGCGGACGACGCCCTCGGCGAATCCGTGCACCCACTCGCGGAGGTCCTTCTGGTCCTGCGTCAGGTGCATGGAGAAGGACGGCTCGGCCGGGGTCTCGGGCGCAGCGTCGATGCCCTCGATGGTGTCGGTGGCCATGATGGCGGCGGTCCTTTCGAGTAAACGTAAACGTCTGTTACAACATGTTTTACACGGTCGTCAGCGCAGACGTAAACTGCCGAGGCGATGGCCGGCATCCGGAAGCGCCGCCGCTCCCCTCGCGAGCGGGCCCAGGAGATAGTCCAGGCGACACGCGCCCTGTTCGACGAGCAGGGGTCCAGGAGGCGTCGGTCGACGCCATCGCCAAGGCCGTCGGGATCAACAAGGCGCTCATCTATCGGCACTTCGCCTCCAAGGACGAGCTCTTCGTCCTGACCGTCACCCACTATCTCGAAAGCCGATCTTGATCGCAACCAGCGGTTGCTCGATTCGGGGCTGATCTCGCGCCAGCAGTTTGAGGCGGCGCAGACGCGCTACGAGGTGACTAAATCTCAACTCGATCTGGCCGTAGCGCAGCGGCGTCAGTCTGAAGCCGAGCAGCGCGAGCTGAAGATTCAACAGGGCCAGACGCGAGTCTACTCGCCGATGGCCGGCGCCGTCGCCAAGCGGCACGTCAACGTGGGGGCAATGGTCAATCCTTCGGTCCCGATAGTGACCGTAGTGAGCCTGGGCACAATGGTCATTCAGGCCAACGCGTCAGAGCGCGACATAGCGCGCATCCGCCCGGGCGTTACGGCGACCGTAACGCTCGACAGCCTGCCGGGGCAACAGTACCAGGGGCGCGTGATGAGGATTTCACCGATGCTAGACCCGGCGACGCGCAACGGGATAATCGAGATCGAGATAGCCAATCGCGACGGCGCGCTGAAAGGCGAGATGTTCGCCCGCGCCGAGCTTAATTTAACGAGCGCGCGAGAGACAACGCTGATTCCCCGCGACGCGCTCGTATACAGAGGCGAGCAGCCCGGCGTTTATATAATAGACAACGACGTCGCGAGGTTTCGCAACGTCGAGACGGGGTTGACCGAAGGCGAGAAGGTCGAGGTCCTCAACGGGCTGAAAGAAGGCGAGACAGTCGTCACGCGCGGGACCAACCTGCTTAAAGACGGAGACCGAGTCAGGGTGATGGGTGCGCAACCCGGAGGCAAGCAAGAGCGCCCTTGACCGGGCGGGTCGAAAAGATTCACAAGGATCATAAGAGATAAAGCGGAGTCCTAGATGAATCTTCCAGAGATTTCAGTACGCCACCCGATAACGATCTACATGATGATACTGGTGTTCGTGCTGCTGGGCGTGATCGCCTTTACAAAGCTGCCGATCGATTTGATGCCGGATATTCGAGAATCCGACCATCACCGTGAGAACAGCGTATCAGGGCGTCGCTCCCGAAGAGGTCGAAAACCTTGTGACGCGGCCTATGGAAGCGGCCTTGAGCTCCGCTCCCGGCGTCTACCGCATAAACTCGACATCAGCCGAAGGGGCGATCAACGTCCGTGTGACTTTCGACTGGGGAGTGAATCTTGACGAAGCGGCAAACGAAGTCCGCACGCGCGTTAACCGCGTGCGAGGCACGCTGCCTGATGAAGTAGAGCCTCCCACGATATTCAAGTTCGACGTATCGCAATTCCCCATCCTCTTTCTCGCCATCTCGGGCGACCGCGAGCCGCGCGAGATGCGCACGTTTATCGAAGACGATATACAGCCGCGGCTCGAGCGCGTCCCGGGCGTGGCCGCCGTTGACATTCGCGGCGGCATCAGGCGCGAGATACACGTCAATCTCTCTACAGACAAGCTCCGCTCATACAACCTGTCCGTCGCACAGATCACAACCGTCCTGCGCCGCGAGAATCAGAATCGCCCGGTCGGCCCCGTTGACGAAGGCAAATACGAAGTTCTGCTCAGGACTCAAGGCGAGTTCAAGAACGTAGATCAGGTCCGCAACGTGGTGATCGCTTCCAGGGACGGCGTCCCGATCTACTTGAGGGACGTGGCCGATGTCAAAGACGCTTCGGAAGAGGTGCGCCAGGTCGTTCGCATTGATGACAAGCCGGGCGTACGCCTTGCGATCCGCAAGCAGTCGGGCGCAAACACCGTCGCCGTCGTCGAGCAGATTCGCGAAGAGATCGACAAGATTCAAAAGACCTATCCGGATATTTCGATCTGGCCGATCATTGACACGTCAAAGTTCATCCAGCAGTCGATTAATAACGTTCAGGAATCGGCCATCTCCGGCGGGATTCTCGCCATACTGATTCTGCTCCTGTTTTTGCGCAACATTCGCAGCACGCTCATCGTCTCGGTCTCGATCCCGATAACGATCATCGGCACTTTTTTGCTGATGTACTACTACGGCTTCACGCTCAACACCATGTCGTTCGGCGCGCTGGCGCTCGGCGTGGGTATGATCGTAGATAACGCCATTGTAATTATTGAGAACATATTCCGGCACCGCGAAAGCGGGCTTTCTCATGAAGAGGCCGCGATATTCGGCACTAAAGAAGTCTCTTCGGCAATCATCGCCTCGACGCTCACTTCGGTCGCGGTCTTTGTGCCGCTGGTATTCTTGAGCGGCGTGAGCGGCATAATGTTTCAGCAACTGGCTTACGTCGTCGCCTTCTCGCAGATCTTTTCTCTGCTGGTCGGGTTGACGCTGGTGCCGGTGCTGAGCGCGAAATACTTGAGAGTCAAGCCGCCCGACGAAAAGACCCATCCGTGGCTGAACAAGATCATACGGCGTGAGCGGCGCGGATGCTCGACCGGCTGGACGAGCGTTATCAGAACGCGATTCACTGGTCGCTCGGTCATCGCAAGACTGTAGTCCTGGGCGCGGTCGCCTTGTTTGCCGCGAGCCTGGCGCTAGATCCCGCTGATCGGGTTTGAGATGATGCCGGAAACAGACGAGAGCGAGGTCCGCGTCAACCTGGAGCTTCCCGCGGGGACCAAGATCGGATGTCACCGACGAGCTTTCAAAGAAGATCGAAGCCATACTGATGCGCGAGGTCCCGGAAACCGAGCACATCTTGAGCGAAGTCGGCGGCGGCGGCTGGATGTCTTCATCCACGCATACTGCGGATATACGGTTGAAGCTGGTCGATAAATCAAAGCGCAGCCGCTCCAGCCAGGAGATAGCCAACTCGCTGCGGCCCAAGATAAACATACAGCCGGGCTTGATAGTGCGGTCGCGTTCGGGCAGCAATAATTTCATGATGAGGATGACGCCGGGGTCGCAAGCCGGCGACCGCGTGTCGGTCGAGATACGCGGCCACGACATGGCCGTCGCGAGCGATCTGGCGAAGACGGTCAAGGACGTGGTCGAAGCGATCCCCGGAGTGACCGACTCGACGATCAGCCGCCGGGAAGGCATGCCCGAGATGATCATTACGGTTGACCGATCAAAGGCCGCGAGCATCGGGATAAACGCTTCGGAGGTCGCGGACACGCTCGAAGCCGTCATCGGCGGGAGCCGCGCGAGCCAGTTCCGCCAGGAAGGCGACGAATACAACATACTGGTCCGGCTTAACGAAGCCGAGCGTTCAAACATCGCGCAGATCGGTCAGGTCCCGGTCGTAACTCCCTCCGGGCAGAGCGTGCCGATAGGGAGCCTGGTTACGATGCAGCGGCGCGAAGGGCCTGTCTCAATCGACCGCCAGGACCAGGAGCGCGTCGTCACGGTCAACGCGAACTACGCCAATCGCGATCTCGGCTCGATCATGCAGGACATAGACGAGCGGCTGACCGCGATTCAGCGTGCCTCTGGGCTTTTCGTTCAATTACGGCGGCGAGTACGAAGAGCAGCAGAAGTCGTTTAACGAGCTATTGCTGGTGCTGGGGCTGGCAATCGTGCTGGTCTACATGGTGATGGCGGCGCAGTTCGAGTCGTTGCGCGACCCGCTGATCATCCTGTTCTCGATTCCGCTGGCGGCAATCGGCATCGCGCTGATTCTGGTTCTGACCAACACCACTTTTAACATCCAGGCATTCATAGGGACGATCATGCTCGCGGGCATAGTCGTCAACAACGCCATCGTGTTGATCGACTACACGAACCTTTTGCGCCGCCGCGACCAGCTTCCGTTAAGGCATGCCGTAGAGCTTGCCGGGCGCCGTAGGCTCAGACCTATTTTGATGACGACGCTGACGACAGTGCTGGGGCTTGTTCCGATGGCGCTGGGATTCGGCGAAGGCGCGGAGGTGCAATCCCCAATGGCGCGAGTCGTGATAGGCGGGCTTTTAACATCGACTCTGATCACGCTGTCTGTTATACCGACGATCTACACGATAATCGAAGAGCGCGGCATGTATCGCTAAGAAGGTCACGGCCAGGGAAGACGAGAGAGGCGCAGCGCCGGATTCGCTTGAGCCAATCGGGGCCGACTAAACAGGGTAGTTTGCACTCAGAGGAGATTATGAATGATATTCCCGCCATTTGTATTTCTTACCTGCCACGTTATGCTAGAAAGGAGTTCGCCGAGTAATCAACAGGGTTCTCGTTTTAACAACCAATCATGATGTTTTCGATACTATTTCTGAAATCATCCTTCAAAAAAGCTTCTCTAAAGGTTGCGTGTTTTATGGCTCTGGCCGCGCGTCTTGATCTCGTCGGGGTGCAAGAGCGGCTACCCGGTTGCCTCCACAAAGAATCGCTCGGCAGAGGACTCTGGGCCCGCGAGAGGTCCACACGCTGCTCGTCTCCGAGGTTCCTATGGAGCAGACGATCAGCGTGACCGGCACGCTCGCGGCTCAAGACGAGGCTACTGTCAGCGCAAAAGTCCGGGCCGCGTCCGCTCGATCACGGTTGATCTGGGCAGCATGGTCCGCAGGGGGCAATTGATCGCCGAGCTTGAGCCGCGCGACGCGCAGCTACGCTTGCAACAGGCCGAAGCCGCGCTCGCGCAGGCGCGCGCGCGCGTGGGACTGTCGCCTGACGGCGCGGACGAGCAGGTCAACATCGAACAGACGGGCACCGTCGCACAGGCGCGCGCCGTCCTCGATGAAGCGCGATTGAAGCGCGACCGCTCGGCCAAGCTATTTCAGCAGGGAGTCATCTCGCGCGCCGAGCTGGACACGGTGGAGGCGGCGTTAAAGGTCGCGGAGAGCCGCTACCAGGATGCCATCGAAGAGGTCCGCAACCGGCCAGGCACTGGTCTTGCAACGCAAGTCTGAGGTTGAGCTGGCGCGCCAGCAATTGAGCGATATGACGATCCGCGCGCCCTTCGACGGCGTCGTGCAGGAGAAGACTCGCGAACCTCGGCGAATACCTCGCTGCGGGCGCGCCCGTAGTCACTATCGTCCGCATAGACCCGCTCCGATTGCGCGCCGAAGTGCCTGAGCGCGAAGCCCACAGCATCCGCTCGGGCCAGGAGGTGCGCGTGAGCGTCGAAGGCGACACGAATCTCTACACGGGTCGCATCGCGCGCTTAAGCCCGACGATAACGGCGCAGAATCGCTTGCTGATAGTCGAGGCCGAAGTTCGCAACAACGGGCAATTGCGGCCCGGCTCGTTCGCGCGGGCCGACATCGTAACAAGCGGCAGGAGCCTGACCGTGGCCGTCCCCACAAAAGCGATCGTGAGCTTTGCGGGGGTAGAAAAAGTCCTCGTAATCAGGACGGCAAGGCGTTGGAAAAACCTATCACCACTCGCCGCCGTACAGCAGATTGGACCGAAGTCACTTCGGGCATAAACGTCGGGGAAGCGGTTATAATCGATCCCGGCAACCTTCAATCCGGCCAGCCGGTCAAGGTAGCGGCAGAGTAGCGCTGGATGTTGAGGTAATTATGCAGAAGCTCGCAGAAATATGTATCAAGCGGCCCGTCTTTGCGGCGATGATCATCCTGGCGTTAGTGGTCATCGGCGCGGCCAGTTATTTCCGGCTCGGCGTTGATCGAACCCCGGCCATCGACCTGCCCAACGTCAGCGTGCGCACCTCGCTCCCCGGCGCTTCGCCCGAAGAGGTCGAGAACGTCGTCTCGCAAAGAGATCGAAGAGGTCGTCAACACGGTGGAGGGCGTCCAGGAGCTGAGGTCGGTATCGGGCCAGGGCACGTCAATCGTCTTCGCCACGTTCGATCTGAACCGCGATATAGATACTGCGGCGCAGGACGTGCGCGACCGCGTGGCGACCGTAGTGCGCGACCTGCCGCCGGACGCGGACCCGCCCATCGTCGCAAAGTTTAACAGCGACTCTGCCCCGGTGATGACCGTCGCGCTCTCCGCAGACCGCCCGATCCGCGAGCTTACGGAGCTTGCCGATAAGATTGTCAAAGTCCAGCTTGAGCGGTCGACGGGCGTCGGCGAAGTGAATATCGTCGGCGGGCTTGAGCGCGCGATCAACGTCTGGATCGACGCAGACCGTCTGGCGGCTTATCAGATTCCGATCACCGATGTTCGTAACGCCATCGTCGCGCCAGAACGCGGACGTGCCGGGCGGCAACGTCACTTCGGGTCAGCGCGAAGAGACGCTGCGCACGATGGGGCGCGTCGAGGACGCGGCGGCTTTCAACGACATCGTAGTCGCCACGATCAACGGGGCGCCCATTCGCGTGCGCGACATCGGCACGGGCCGAAGACGGCACGAGAGAGCAGCGCTCGCTCGCGCGGTTAAACGGCATGCCGACGGTCATACTCGACATCCGCCGCCAGTCCGGGCGCGAACACTATTGAGGTGATCGAGTCGGTCAAGGCGAATCTCGCCAGGGCCACGGCGCGGCTCCCGGCGGACGTCAAAGCGGAGGTCATACGCGACCAGTCGCGATACATCTACGCGGCGCTCCACGAGATCAATCTGCACCTCATACTGGGGAGCATACTGGCCTGCCTGGTCGTGATGTTTTTCATGCGGAACTGGCGCGCGACGATCATCGCGGGCATCGCCATACCGGCCTCGGTCATCGCGACGTTCGGCATGATGCGCGCGCTCGACTTCACGTTAAACAGCGTCACGATGCTCGCGCTGGTGCTGATGGTCGGCGTGGTGATCGACGACGCGATCGTGGTGCTCGAAAACATATTCCGTTTCGTCGAAGAGAAGAAGATGCGCCCGTTTGAAGCGGCGCGCGCCGCGACGGCGGAGATAGGGCTGGCCGTCATGGCTACGACCTTGAGCCTGGTCGTCATCTTCATCCCGGTTTCTTTCATGTCGAGCATATCGGGCCGCTTCCTCTATCAATTCGGCATAACGGCGGCCGTGGCGATCATGGTGAGCCTGCTCGTGTCGTTCACGCTCACGCCGATGATGAGCGCGCGGCTTTTGAAAGCGGAAGACGCGGCGCGGCCACGACACCGCAAAATCACGCGCGGGGTTTTACGGCAAGATCGACGCGATCTACACGTGGATGCTCTCGCTCAGCATGCGGCACCGCCTTGTCGTGAGCGCGCTGGCCGTAGCGGTCATCCTCTCATCGGTGCCGCTCTACTCGGTCGTCAAACAGGACTACATACCTACGGACGTTGACGAATCGGAGTTTGACGTGAACATCACCGCGCGCGAAGGCACGAGCGTCGCGGCGATGGACCAGACGATGCGCGCGGTCGAAGCAGAGATACGCTCGGCTCCGGGCGTCCAGCTCGTGCTTGCGTCGGCGGGCGGCGGTTTTCTGGGCGGGGTCAACCAGGGGGGCGCGTACGTGCGCATAGCCCCGATCGAAGAGCGCAGCTTCTCTCTCTCGCGTCTGTGGCGCGGCATAATTCACGGCGAGCCGCTCGAGGCTTTTCGCGGCAACTATTCGCAGCGCGACGTGATGATGGAGATACGCTCGCGGTTGAGAAAGTACCGCGACCTCCGCACCTCGGTCCGCAACATCCAGTCATTCAACATAGGCGGCGGCGGGGCCGAGATCGACTTCGTCCTTCGCGGCCCTGACCTCGAAGCGCTGGCCGGCTACGCGGACCAGCTCAGACTGAAAGCGCCGGAGCTTGGCATAGTTGACGCGGACACTACGCTCAAGCTGGACAAGCCCGAGCTGCGCGTCGAGATAGACCGCGCGCGCGCGGCCGACCTGGGCGTCTCTACCGAAAACATAGCGACCTCTTTGCGCCTGATGGTGGGCGGCGACCAGCGGGCTTCGCGTTTCCACGACCCGGCGGTCAACGACGATTACGACGTGCAGTTGCGACTGGCCGAAGGCGACCGCAACAACGCGGAGACGATCTCGCGGCTCTACGTGCCGAGCGCGCGCGCGGGGCTGGTGCGGCTGGACAATCTGGTAAAGATCGTCTCCGGCACAAGCCCTTCGCGAATAGACCGCCTGGACCGCCAGCGGCAGGTGAGCCTCCGAGCGAACGTCGCGCCCGGTTTCGCGCTGGCGGACCGACTGGAGGCGCTCCGCGCGGAGACGGCCGAATATGAACTTGCCCGCAGGCTACACGACGAGCGTGTCGGGGCGCGCGCGCGAGCTTGAGCGGACGTTTAACGAATTCATCTGGGCGTTCTTGCTGTCGGTCATCTTCATGTACATGATTTTGGCGTCGCAGTTTGAAAGCATCGTCCATCCGTTGACGATACTGCTCTCGCTGCCGGTCTCGGTCCCGTTCGCGCTCTTCTCTTTGTGGATCACGTCGAACACTCTCAACCTCTATTCGGCGCTCGGGGTTCTGGTGCTGTTCGGCGTGGTCAAGAAGAACGCCATCTTGCAGATCGATCACATGAACAATCTGCGCAGGGCCGGGATGGAGCGGCTGCCCGCGATACTGCAAGCCAACCGCGACCGACTTGCGCCCGATTCTTATGACGACGCTCGCGCTGGTAGCCGGGATGCTTCCGCTCGCGCTCGGCACAGGGCCCGGGGCCGACGAGCGCCGCGCAATTGCCGTGGTGGTCATCGGCGGCCAGACGCTTTCGCTGTTGCTGACGCTGGTCGTCACGCCCGTCGCCTATTCGCTGTTTGACGACCTGTCGGCCACCGCGCGGTGGCGCGCGCTTGCGTCCCGCGTCGGATCACTTGCTAGCCCTTTGACCGATCGCCTGCGACGCGCGGCCGAACGGCGTAGCGCCCGCAGGCGTGATGCCGCCGCGGACGTTGAAACCTCTGCCACCGCCGAGCAAGAGAAGGTAGAGATTGGCGCGGGCCTGGGCGATTAGCTATCTTAAAAGAGAGAAGGTAGAATCAGATCAGGGCTGATTGAATGGCTAAACCAAAACTGACAGGGCCGAGGCCCGCGTGGCTGAAGGTGAGAATCCGCGCGGACAACTCGTTTGAGCGGGTCAACCGGATGATAAACGACCTGAGCCTCCACACTGTCTGCCAGGAAGCCCGCTGCCCAAACATTTTCGAATGCTGGGGCGAGGGCACCGCGACCTTCATGATCCTAGGCGACATCTGCACGCGCCATTGCGGCTTTTGCGCCGTCGGCAAAGGCAAGCCTGTCGCACTCGACCCTGCGGAGCCGCGCCACGTCGGCGAAGCAGTGAGCCGCTTAGGCGTTCGCCACGCCGTCGTGACCAGCGTCAACCGTGACGAATTGCCTGACGGCGGCTCGCGCCATTTCGCGGAGACGATTCAATGGATCAGGCGGCTCAATCCCGGCTGCCGCGTCGAAGTGCTTATACCCGATTTTTGCGGCAACGAAGACGCGCTCAACACGGTCCTTGAGGCGCGGCCCGACGTGCTCAATCACAACACGGAGACGGTCCCGCGACTCTACAAGCGCGTGCGTCCCGACGCGAAATACGCCCAATCGCTTGAGCTGCTAAGCCGCGCCAGCCGCCGCAAATCGGAATACCCTTTGCTGACTAAATCCGGTTTGATGGCGGGCCTGGGCGAAACCGTAGACGAGTTGATCGAGACTTTCAGTGATATTCGTGACACCGGGTGCGACATCCTGACTGTTGGCCAGTACCTCGCGCCCACGCCAAAACATATCCCCATCGAAAAGTATTACACGCCCGAAGAGTTCGACTACCTCAAGCGACGAGGCGCTTCGGTTTAGGCTTTCGCTACGTCGAAGCGGGTCCGCTCGTGCGAAGCTCTTACCACGCGGGCCGTCACACCGACGGCGCAGAGACGGCCGTCAGTGATTACAGCCTTGACCCCGTGTTTGCGGCGACTGGAAACCCGCCGAAGCGCCCACAGCGCCTCTCATCCAAATAAAAGGCAGACAGCCATCCGGCGATTGAAATAGTTTAATCTGAGTATGCAGGGGGTTAGTGAGATGGGCGGGGCCGGTTTGTGTGCCCGGCCCCGGCTGGAATCTTGATGTTACTTCTTGCCTCGCATCGCGGCCTTTGAAGCCTTGAGCGGGTTCTTTGTGCCGTCCGAGCCGCGCATTGAGGCTAGCGACTTTGCGTGAGCCTCACAATCGTGCTCTTCAGCTCTGGCCTTCCAGTAATCGCCCGCGTCTATTCCCTGAGAGAGAAACGCGACCACCGTAAACGGGCTCGCACACTTCGGGCAGGTCAACCTGACGGCCCTGGCTGCTCCTCTTTTAGCCATTCTCTATCAACTCCTTTCGACTATGTAGCATGTCTTGAATATATCGTATTAGACAAAGTAACAGCTTACCAAAACCGCTTAAAACTATCAATGATCTTGATAATGCTATAGTATCCTGACTGACGGAGGGACGAGCGGCAATGCGATACACGATGATCATTCTATGCATCCTCGGCATTCTCGGCGTCAGCGCCCCGGCTCAACAAACCTCTTCCCAAACCGCCCGCGCGGGGCAAACGCATCGTGATTGCCGCGAGCTCGGTGCTCGACGGCAAGGGGCGCGTGCTGCGCGACACGCGCATCGTGGTCGAGGGCTCGAAGATTGTCGCGATCGACCCGAAAGCCGCGCCCGTAGATTACGACCTGCGCGGCCTGACGGTCTTGCCCGGGTGGATCGACGCGCACGTGCACATCGCCTGGAGCTTCGGCAAGGACGGGAAGAATGGAGGCCCCGAAGGGACAAAAGAGGAGGCCGCCTATCGGGCCTCGTCGAACGCATGGCTGACGCTGATGGCGGGCTTCACGACCGTGCAAAGCGTAGGCTCGGCCGCCGACGTTCCGTTGCGTGACGCCATCGCGCAGGGCACGCTGCCGGGCCCGCGCATCCTGACCTCAGTCGAGCCGCTCACGGGGCGAGGCGAGCAGACCGGCACGCCGGACGAAATACGCGCTTACGTGAGGAAGCAGAAAGAAGCGGGCGCGGACCTGATAAAAATCTTCGCGGCCTTTAGCATCCGCCGGCCCGAGCCCTCGCTTTCACAGGAGCAACTCAACGCGGCCTGCGATGAAGCGAAAAAGCTGGGATTGCGCACGCTCGTGCACTCTTACAAAGACGCCGTCCGGGCCGCGACCATCGCCGGCTGCACGCAGATCGAGCACGGCACGTTGGCGACCGACGACTACCTGAAATTGATGGCCGAGCGCGGCACTTATCTTGATGCGCAGGCCGGGCTTGTGATGAGGAACTACCTGCTGAACAAGGAAAAGTTTGTCGGCACACCCGGCTTCCCGGAAGAGGCGTTCCCGATGATTGAGAAGATCATCCCGACGTACCACGAATTTATGAAACGCGCGGTACGGATTCCGGGGCTGAAGCTCGTTTTCGGCTCGGACGCGCTGGCGGGCTCGCACGGGCGCAACGCGGAGGAGTTCATAGAGCGCGTGCGGGACGGCGGAGTCAATCCGATGGCGGCGATGGTCTCGGCCAACTCGCTTGGGGCGGAAGCGCTCGGCATGGCCGATCAGATCGGGTCAATCGCGCCGGGACTCGAAGCGGACATCATCGCTCTCGATGGGGACCCGCTGAAAGACATCACCGCCGTCAGGCGCGTCGTGTTTGTGATGAAGGGCGGCACTGTTTACAAGAACTTCGCGCGCGGAACGGTGAATTAAACCGGCTCGCAGCTTCAGGGGCGGCGGAATTTCCCGGCCTCTTCGGCCTGTCTTGAGCCGGTTCCTGTGAGCCCGTCAAGCGGCATCATTTGAAGGTTCCTTTTGGCCCTGATAACGATTTCGTTTCTGCCGGGTCCGACGACTCGCTGACGCATTCCGACCGCGCCCATTCGCATGCCCGCGACTTCAATTCTGACCAACTGCCCCGCCGTAGACCGCAACGCCCCCACTTACCATTCATATCCGTCATGCCGCCTACGGAGTTTGCGGACGAAAAAACCACCACCCTCATGCCAGGCGTCGGATCGCCCTCGGGGGTCAGGACGAGAACGTCTACGCAGGCATCGGCTTGCGCGGGCGGCTGGCGCGGTGGCTCAGGCGGGGCGGCTGGTGCAGGCGCAGGCTGTTGCGCCGCTTGATTCTGGTCCACTTGATTCTGGGACTCTTGATTCTGGGCCTTTTTTTCCGCCGCTCTTTTTTCTGCTTCACCAGCTTTTGTTTCTTTCTGGAGGGCTCCGGCTTCTTCCGCCGCTTTTCGCTGAGCTTCGGCGGCCTGTTCGGCTTCGCGAGCAGCTCTTTCCCTTTCGGAAGCGATTGGATGGACCGGCTCAACAACTTTGGCCTGTCCGCGCTCCGGGCCGCGCAACACAAGGAAAGCGGCGACGACAAGCGCCAGCAGTATCATCACGGCGGCTGCGGCTGCCAATTTTTTTCCGGCCGGGGCCGCGATCGCAACAGCAGACGAATAGGCTTTGTCACAACAGCAGCGGGCTCCATCGGCATCTTTATAGTGTTCAACGAGCCTGTGTCCTGGCCTGTGACAGTTACCATTCGCTTTGCCCCGGCGCCGGAAGGAGCAGTCACCTGTATCTCGTGAACACCTGGATTGAGCTTGATCGTCGCTCGCCCGTCATCACCTGCTTGCGCCACAGCCTTATCGCCCACAAAGATGGTGCTGGCTGACGGATGCCTTCGACCACAAAGAGCGCTGTCTCGATCTCGTCACGCCTTTCGACCTTTATAGTCTTGGCGTCAACGGGCCCTGTATCTTCCGCTTGCGGCATCACCATAGTTGAGCGGGCCGCAAGCGCCACTTGCAAATCTGTTTGACGGTTTTCTTCCAGCGACACGTTGATTTTGTAATCGCTGTAGCCCGTCTTCGAGACGCGAACGCGTGAAGCCCCGGCGCGAGGCAATCAATCAGGATTCTGCCGTTCGTCATCCGAAATGCCGCGCGAGATGTTATCTACAAAGACCTCGGCTGTGCCGGGAGCGATGGCAACGCGAGGCGTGCGCTCGTTTCAACATTTGCCGTCGCTACCCGCCGATTCACCTTGCGCAGATCGGCGAGCATTTCCTCGGCTGTCGTGTAACGATCTTCTATGCGCTTGGCAGTCGCCTTTCGTGCGACCTGTCGATCTCTTCACTGACGCGCCATCGATGGAAGCGGCTCGGTTTCGTGGCGCGTGCGCATCTCTGACCAGTATAAAGCGGGGTCCGTGGCCTTTGATTCGAAGGGCGCTTTGCCCGTCAGCATCTCGAATAGAATTATTCCGAGAGCGTAAATGTCGGTTCTCTGATCTATACTCTGGCCGCCGGTGATCCGTTCGGGAGACATGTAATTCGGCGTGCCGAAACTCTCACCGGTAAGCGTCAGGTTCTCGCCGCCGACTATGCGGGCGATGCCAAAGTCGAGCACCTTGACGCGCAGGCGGTCGCCTCATTCATAAGAAAGACATTATCCGGCTTCAAATCTCTATGAATGATCCCGTTGCGATGCGCGTAGCTTACGCCTTCGAGCACCTCAGCGAGTATGTTCAAGGTGCGCGATTGCTCGATGGCGCCGTCCTGT
>CAWBOA010000002.1:0-52287 GCA_963790255.1 uncultured Chloroflexia bacterium
ATGCTCCACGCCGACGCCGTCGCCCACACCGACCCCGACGCCGACGCCGATCGACACCCCGACCCCGCTGCCGTCCTTCACCCTGCCGCCGCTGCCCACACCGACCCCGACGCCGACGCCGACGCCCCTGCCCTAGAGCTCGGCCACGGTGGCGCCCTCACCACCCTCGTCCTTGCGGCCGCCGCGGGACGAGCGGACCCGCGGGTGCTCGCGCAGCGCCTCGCGGACGGCGCGTCGCAGCGCCCCGGTGCCGACGCCGTGGACGATGACGACGCTGTCGAGGCCCGCCAGCAGGGCGTCATCGAGGTAGGCGGTCAGGCGCTCGAGGGCCGCCTCGACGCGCTCGCCGTGCAGGTCGATCGTCGGTGACACCCGCTCGGCCGCCCGGCGGCGCAGCTCCTCCGCCTGCGGGTCACGGGGCGCGGGACCGCTGATCGGCTCGGACACGACCTCGACGTCGTCGGCCGGGATCACGAGGCGGGCGCCATCGGTCTCGAGCGTGACGCGACCGGTCCGACCGCTGATCTCGACGATGCGGCCGCTGCTGCCGAGCGTGCGGGACCGTCCCCACAGCCCGACGCGCGGCTGCGGCCCGCCGACCTCGACCGACGCATCGTCGACGACCGATGGCACCGCCTCCGTGCGAACGCGCGCGGCGCGGCGCGACATCTCCTCGAAGGCCTCGGCCTGCACCCCGGCCTTGCCGCGTCCCAGGTTCCGCTGCCGCGTCAGCTCGCGACGGATCTCGGCCACCTCGCGCTCGGCGCGCGCAACGAGCTCATCGGCGCTGCGACGGGCGTCGGCGAGGAGCTCACCGGCCTCGCGCCGCGCTCGCGCGATGCCGCTCCGTGTCTTCTCGCGCTCGGCCTCGGCGGCGGCCAGCTCGCGCGCCGCAGCCTCGAGCGCGGCCGCCTGATCCTCCTGCGCACGCGCGATCGCGGCCAGCGTCTCCTCCATGCTCGCGTGGTCGGCCGAGATGCGTCCCCGCGCATCGGCCAGGATCTCCGCGGGCAGGCCGAGCCGATCGGCGATGGCAAACGCCTGGCTCTTTCCGGGCAGGCCGATCGTCAGCCGGTACGTCGGTCGCAGGGTCGTCACGTCGAACTCGACCGCCGCGTTCGTAACGCCCGGATGCTCGGTCGCGAAGGCCTTGAGCTCGGCGTAGTGCGTGGTCGCGGCGACCGTCGCGCCGGCGTCGAGCAGGCGCGCGACGATCGCCATGGCCAGCGCCGACCCCTCGGCCGGATCGGTGCCGGCGCCGACCTCATCGAGCAGAACGAGCGTGTCCGGCCCGGCGGCCGCGACGAAGCGCACGACATTGCGGAGGTGGCTCGAGAAGGTCGAGAGCGACTGCGCGATGCTCTGCTCGTCGCCGATGTCGGCCATGACGGCGCGATATGCCGGGAGGCGCGCGCCGTCGGCAGCGGGGACCCGAAGGCCGGCCTGGTGCATGAGCGCCAGGAGGCCGAGCGTCTTCAGCGAAACGGTCTTGCCGCCGGTGTTCGGGCCGGTCACGACGAGCGCCCGATAGCCGAATCGATCGCCGATGCGCAGGTCGATCGGCACCGCGCCCGCCCCGAGCAGCGGATGCCGTGCGGAGAGCAGCTCCGCGGCGTCCTCTGACACGCTCGGCCGCACCCCGTCCATCTCGATCCCGAGCCGGGCACGGGCGATCCACAGGTCGGCGCGCGCCAGCGCCTGGAGCGTGAGGCGCAGCGAGTCGGCGCGGGCCTCGACCTCGCGCGACAGCTCGTCGAGGATGCGCTCCTCCTCGCGCTGCTCGGCCAGTGTCGCCTCGGTCCACGCGTTGTTGAGCTCCACCACCGTGAGCGGCTCCACGAAGAGGGTCGCGCCCGAGGAGCTCTGGTCGTGGACGATGCCCTTGAGGCGGCCCTTCGCCTCTGCACGGATCGGGATGACGTAGCGGCCGGCGCGCACGGTGACGATTGGCTCACCGATGACGCCGGCAAGCTGCGACGAGCGCAGCATGGCGTTGAGCCGTTCACGGACCCGATCCTGGGCGACCCGCAGGCGTCGCCGGATGGCGGCCAGCTCGGCCGACGCGGTGTCCAGCAGCTCACCGGACTCGTCGACGCTGCGCGCGATGCGATCCGCGAGGTCGGGCGCGGCATCGATCTCGTCGCGCAGTCCCGCCAGGTGCTCGCCGCGCCACGTCCGCAGCCGGTCGGCGAACCGGCCGCCCGCGACCAGGGTGTCTCCGATCTCCAGCAGCTCTGCCGCGGTCAGCCGGCCGCCACGCCCGGCGCGCTCGAGCGCCGGCCGGATGTCCCGAGCACCGCCGATGCTCGCCTGCGCCTGATCGGCCAGCAGGCGGACGGCCTCATCGGTCTGGTCCTGGAGGAGGCCAACGTGCTTCGCATCGGCCACGGGGAGGAGGCCGAGCGCCAGCTCGCGGGACGGCTCGAAGGACGTGTGCGCCGCCAGCTGGTCGACGATCGCCGCGAACTCCAGCGCCCGCAACGTGCCGGCGTCGGCGGCGGCACCGGCCGTGGGGTCAGCGGCGGGAGACGTGGGCGTCATCGGTGATCCAGTAGCGGAGCGGGCGACCTGCCCACGGACCGGCATAGGCGACGCCGATGCGCGGGCCGCGACTCATCCGCGGGGCGCTCCCGAGGCGCGGCTCGACCCACACCGGGCCGTCGAGGAGGTCGACGCCGTCCAGGCGGCGATCGGCGCCGAGTGCCCGGCCGAGGTTGCCCGGCCCCGATGCGAGCCGCATCGCCGGGACCCGCGGGCCGCGGCGTCGAGCGGCGAGATCGAGGCCCTCGTCGATGGCGAGGGCGCGGATGAGGACGGCCTCGGGCTTGTCGCCAGGTCCGGCGACGACGTTGAGGCAATAGTGGAGCCCGTACACGAGGTACACGTAGAGGTGGCCCGGGTCGCCGAACATGACGGCGTTGCGCTGCGTGCGCCCGCGCGAGGAGTGGGCTGCCAGGTCCTCCGGCCCCCGGTATGCCTCGACCTCGACGATGCGTCCGCCGACCGTCCCCTCGCCGGACGCGTGGACCAGGCGGGAGCCGAGGAGGTCGCGGGCGAGCTCGGTGGCGGGTCGGTCGAACCAGTCGCGATCGAGCGCGGCCGAGGCCTCGGCCGCCGTCGAGGTCACGGGAGGAGGAGGCGGGCGATCTCGTCCGGTACGAACGGGCGCACGATGACTCCGGCGGTGGGGATGATCGTCTCGCGGAAGAAGGTGATGATCAGCGAATCGTCCAACGCCCGGTAGTAGGACGCCACCCACCCACCGCCGGACTGGTCGCCGCCGCGGAAGAAGCTGTCGAAGACGAGGAGCTGGAAGGTGAGCACGAGCGCCGCGAAGAGGAGCCCGAAAATGGCGCCACCGATCTCGTCGAGCTGCTTCACGATCGGGAGCCGGGTCCGTCGATAGACGGCGCGGATGACGAAGAAGCCGGCGATGACGAAGCCGAAGAAGAGCAGCACGAAGATGAGCAGCTCGCGGCCCTCGGCCGTATAGGCCGTCCAGAAGCTCAGCAGGTCGTGGAGCGGACCCTTGAGCTGCGAGGCCAGGATGAAGGCGACGAGTACGGCGACCGCGTTCAGGACATAGCGGATCATCCCCTGCGTGAAGCCCGCGAAGACGCCGGCCGCCAGCGTGGCGATGATCGCCAGGTCCACCCAGCTCAGCCGCGACAGCAGCTCCACGCCTCGTCCACCTCCACACCGATCCCTGGGCCGAGGCACGCCGCCGTGACTCGGGCGGGCGCAAGGGTACCAGCCGCCCGCGACAGGCGACAAGGCAAACGATCGGGCTACCGGATCTCCGCCGCCAGGTGGTGCCGCAGCGAGCCGCGCACGCGGTTCATGGCCTTCTCGACGCCCCGTTCGTCCCCCGCCTCGGTCGGCTGGAAGCGGAACGCGATCGCGTAACTGACCCGCCCGGCACCGACCTGCTCCCCGCGGTACGTGTCGAAGAGGTGGAGCTCGTCCAGCATCGGCCCGGCGCTCATGCGCGCGATGCGCAGCACCTCGCCGACCGGCGTGTCATCTGAGACGACGACCGCCAGGTCGCGGTCCACGGGCTGAGCAGCGGGCACCGCGTGCGACCGCTGCGCCACCGGGACGAGTTCGAGCAGCCAGCCAAGGTCGATGGCCGCGTCCACCGGCCGGCCCTGCAGGCCCCACGCCTCAGCGGTCCGAGGATCCACCTCCCCCAGCGATCCATACGTATGCCCGCCCTCGTCGACGATGACGGCGCTGCGGCCCGGGTGCCGATGCGCATGCCGCGTCGCCGCGTCCTCGGCACGGTAGGTCGGGCGCGGGGCGCCGAGCGCGTCGTGCAGTGCGTCGACGACGCCCTTCAGTGTGGCGACGCCAGCCGGCCTGCTCGCCTGGCCCGCGGCTGGTGGCGCCGCGACACCGGAGAGGCTGATGCCGAGCTCCCACGACTCGTACCGGCCGGTCCCGGCGGTCTCCGAGCGACGGTCTCGCGGCGAGGGTCCGTCCGGGTGATAGACGTAGACCTTGCCGACCTCGAAGAGCCAGGCGTTCGGGCGGCGGCGTCGCGCGTTCTCGGCCAGCCCGCCGAGGAGGGATGCCGCCATCGACGGTCGGAGAATGGCGTGCTCCGGGCTGAGCGGGTTGTGGATCCGGATGAGGCTCGCATCGTTCGGCTCGAGCCCAACCCGCTCGATGTCCGTCGCCCCGATGAGCGCGTGGCTGACCATCTCATCGAGCCCGAGTCCGGCGAGGATCCGCCGGACGCGGTGCCGAGGCTCGCTAGGGTCGGGGCGGTACGGTGGCAGCGCGGCCCGCGGCAGGCGCCCCGTGATGGCCTCATAGCCATGCGCGCGGGCGACCTCCTCGGCCACGTCAGCGGCCTCGGTGACGTCGAGGCGATGGCTGGGCACGCTGACCTCGAGCGATCCGCCATCACCCTCCACGCCGAACTCGAGTGGCACGAGGAGCGCTCGGATGCGGTTTGCGTCGAGCTCGAGGCCGAGGAGCCGCTCCATGCGAGCGACGTCAACCGCGACCGTGCGGCGCGGCTTCGGCTCAGATTCGTTGTCCACGATCCCGCGTCCAACGCGCGCACCAGTGATCTCGGCGATGAGCCGCGCCGCCCGATCGGCCGCCATCCGCGGCAGGTCGCCGCCGATCCCCTTCTCGTGCCGCATGCTGGCCTCGGATCGCAGGCCGAGCCGCCGGGCCGTGTTGCGGATGGAGGGACCGTGGAAGATCGCGGATTCGAGGATGACGCGGGTTGTCGCCTCCGTGACCTCCGTCGAGGCGCCGCCCATGATCCCGGCAAGGCCGATCGCCCGCTCGCGATCGGCGATGACCAGCATCCGATCGTCCAGCTCGCGTTCGGCGTGGTCGATCGTGGTCAGCCGCTCGCCGGCACGCCCGCGCCGCACGACGATCTCTCCTTCCGGCACCGCATCCGCGTCGTAGGCGTGCATCGGCTGCCCGAGCTCGTGCATCACGTAGTTGGTGACGTCGACCACCGCGCTGATCGGGCGCATGCCCGCCGCGTGCAGCCGACGCTGCATCCAGTCCGGCGAGGGCCCGTTGGCGACCGCCTCGAACCATCGCGCGGCGAAGCGCGGATTGAGCTCCGGCTCCTCGATCCGAACGCGGACATGGTCCGCGGTCAGGGTCTCCGCCTCGTCCACGTCCGTGACCGGGAGCCGAAGCGCCGCACCGCTGAAGGCGGCAATCTCGCGCGCGAGACCCACCATGCTCAGGGCGTCGCCGCGGTTGGGCTTGACGTCGACGTCGAGCACCACCTCACCCACGACCTCCGCGACCGGCCGGCCGAGTGCCAGCTCCTCGCCGCGGCCGAGGACATGGATGCCATCGGCGTCGCTCCCCAGGCCGAGCTCGAGGGCGCTGCACAGCATGCCGTTGCTCACCACACCGCGGATCTTGCTGCGCTCGATGCGCCGATCGCCGGGCAGGACGGCTCCGACGAGGGCAGTCGGCACGAGCTGCCCAGCCTCCAGGTTCTGCGCGCCACACACGATCTCCAGCTCGCCCCCCGACGGCCCGACGTCGACGCGGGCCAGCCACAGGGTGTCGGCGTTCGGATGGCGCTGAACCTCGAGGACTCGGCCTACCACCACGTCCGTCCAGCCGGCGTCGTCGACCTCGACCGCTGTCTGCATCCCTTGCATGGTCAGCTCGTCCGCGAGCTCGCGCGGTGAGAGGCGAAGATCGACGTAGTCGGCGAGCCACGACAGCGGGACGCGCACCTCAGCGGCCCTCTGCAAATTGGGTGACGAAGCGAAGGTCGGCGCTGAAGAAGAGCCGGATGTCGCCGATACCGTGGCGCAGCATCGTCATGCGGTCCGGGCCCATCCCGAAGGCGTACCCCTGGTACTCGTCCGGGTCGTATCCACCGGCCCGCACGACGTCGGGGTGGACCATCCCGGCGCCCAGAATCGTCATCCAGCCGGACCGCCCGCAGGCCGGGCATCCCTCGCCGCCGCAGACGAGGCAGCCGATGTCGAACGCGACGCTCGGCTCGGTGAACGGGTAATAGCCCGGGCGGAACCGCGTGCGCACCTCACGCCCGTACAGCGCTCGTGCGATCTCCTCCAGCAGCCCCTTCAGGTCGGCCAGGCTCGTGTCCCGGTCGATGACGAGCCCCTCCACCTGGTGGAACTCGAATCCGTGGCTGGCGTCCACCGCCTCGTACCGGAAGCAGCGACCCGGCGTCAGCACGCGGATCGGGGGCTCCAACGCCCGCATGGCGCGAATCTGTGCCGGCGAGGTGTGGGTTCGAAGGATCGTCCCGTCGGCGGCCGGGCGCGACGCGCCAGCTTCGACGCTGCCGGGCTCGGCGACATAGAGCGTGTCCCACAGGTCCCGGGCGGGGTGGTCGGGCGGAATATTGAGGAGCTCGAAGTTGTACTCGTCGGTCTCGACCTCCGGACCCTCGAAGACCTCGAAGCCATAGGCGTGGAAAACCTCGCGCAGGTCGCGCATGAGCGTCAGCACCGGATGGAGGTGCCCAACGCGGATCGCGTCGCCGGGGGCGCTCATGTCGATGGCCTCGGCCTCGAGCTGTGCGGCGAGCCCCACGCCGCGCAGAGCGTCGAGCCGCTCCCCGATGGCCGCCTCGAGCTCGCGACGGACCTCGTTGGCGAGCTGCCCCAGGGCGGGGCGCTCGGCCTCCGGCACCGAGCCGATCCGCCTCAGCAGGCTCGTGAGGGCTCCCGAACGCCCGAGCAGGTCGTGCCGCAGGGCATCGACAGCATCGGCGTCGCCCGCGGCGAGCCGCTCGCGGGCGGTCGCACGCAGGCCCTCCAGCTCGGCCCGCAGGTCGGTCATCTCGTCAGGTCCATCGGCTCAGCGCATGATCGGTGAAAACGAACGACCCCGCCCCGGATTCCGGGAGGGGGTCGGCAGGACCGGCGTCGTCGACGCCGGTCAGGTGGTAAAGGAGGCCTTGGCCGTGTCGACCATCGCTGCGAAGGCGGCCGGCTCGCGCACCGCCATGTCGGCCAGGATCTTTCGATCGACCTCGACGCCGGCGCGCTTCAGGCCGGCGATGAACCGGCCGTAGGGCACGCCATGCTGGCGCGAGGCGGCGTTGATGCGCTCGATCCAGAGACGGCGCATGTCGCGCTTCCGATCGCGGCGATCACGGTAGGCGTAGACGAGGGCGTGGATGAGCGCCTCGCGGGCAGGCCGGATGAGCGTCGAACGCGTCCCGCGACGTCCCTCGGCACGATTGAGTAGCCGCTTGTGGCGTCGGCGGGCGGTGACCCCGCGCTTCACACGTGCCATCGGCTACTTGCCCTTGCCAGCGTACGGCATCAGCCGCTCGAGCGCGTCGGTATGCGTCGGTGAGACGATGGCGTTGCCCGCGTATCGACGGGTGCGGCGGCTCGACTTGATCTCGAGGTGGTGGCCGCGCCACGCCTTGGGGCGGATCCACTTGCCGGAGCCCGTCTTCCGGTAGCGCTTGGCCGTCCCCTTGTGGGTCTTCATCTTCGGCATGGTCTTACGGTCCCTGCTGTGCTGGCGCCTCGGGCGTCGCCTGGGGAGCGGTCCCCTGGGCGGCGATCGCGTCGCCGATGGTCTCGATTGACGGCGCGTCGCCGTCCGCGGAGTCTCTCTTCTCGGCCCGCTTCTCCAGCGGAGCCATGACGATGAACATGCTGCGTCCCTCGAGCAGCGGCTGCCGCTCGATGGTGCCGTGCTCCGCGAGGAGCTCGGCGGTCCGCATGAGCAGGTCGCGACCCAGGTTGGCGTGGCTGATCTCGCGCCCGCGGAAGCGGACGGTGACCTTGACGCGATCCCCATGGTCCAGGAACTGGCCCGCGCGTCGGGCCTTCACCTGGAGGTCATGGACGTCGACCTTGACGCCCAGCCGCACCTCTTTGAAGCTCTGTGACTTCTGCTTCTTCTTCTGTTCGCGCTCGCGCTTCTGCAGCTCGTACTTGTACTGGCCGTAGTCGAGGATGCGGCAGACCGGCGGAACGGCGGTGGGCGCCACCTCCACGAGGTCGAGCCCCTTCCCCTGAGCCAGGGCGAGCGCCTCGGCTGTCGGCATGACGCCGAGCTGTTGGCCCTCATCGTCAATGACGCGCACCTCACGGATGCGAATCACCTCGTTGACCCTGAGATCCCTTGCCAGTTTCTGCTCCCCTTCAACAACAAGACCACCTGGCCGATCACGGACGGGTGGCCCTGCAAACGTACGCGAATTGCCGGCGGATGATACACCGGATTCGAACGTACGGTCAACGAGCGGAGGGTGACATGGAGGGTCACGGCGGCCGTGGACGAACCCCGCGGCTGAACCTCCCGCCCGCGGCAGAGGCGGTGGCCTTCGCGGCGGTGGCGTTGGTCACCTACTGGATCACCGGGCCGCCGGCCACCGGCGACATGTGGCCACCCTTGGCCGAGGCCTTCCTCGACGGCAAGCTGTACCTCGCGGTCGACCGGCCCTGGCTCGAGCTGGTCCCGCGGTCCGATGGCGGTCAGTACGTCCCGTTGCCGCCCGTCCCGGCGCTCACGCTCATCCCGCTCGCGATCGTGACCGGACCCGACACGATCTTGGGCGAGCTTCCCGGAAACACATACGCCAGCGTCGTAGGCGCCATCAACGTGGCGCTCGCCTTCTGGCTGCTGTACGGGTGGGGCGTCGCCCCATCACCGCGCCGCTGGCTCACGGCGGGCTTCGCGTTCAGCACGCACTGGTGGGTGGCAGGCATGGCCGGCCCGCATCACTTCGCCGAGATCTGCGCCGTCATGTTCGGCCTGCTCGGCCTGAACCTCGCCATTCGCCGCCGATCCGCGCCGCTCGCGGGCGTCCTCCTCGGCCTCGCGGCAGGATCACGCCTTCCGGCCGGCCTGGCGTTGCCGGCCTTCGCCGCCCTCTTCGCGTGGCGCCCAGACGATGGTTGGAAGCTGCGGCGCGAGCACGCCTGGCTCCTCGCCGGCGTCGGCGTGGTGTCGCTCGGTCTGGCGGCCTACAACGGCGCCCGGTTCGGATCGCCGATCGATTTCGGATACGCCCACATCCCGTCGGGCGAGAGCGGGCTGATCACCGATGAGCCGTGGTTCAGCGAGGGGCTCCTCTCGATCTCCTACATCCCGCGCCATCTCAAGGTCATCTTCATCGACGGATTCCAGGTCGTCCCCGAGGCGCCGTACCTGCGCCCCTCGCTGTCGGGCGCCTCGCTCGTCCTCACCGCGCCGTTCCTCTTCCTCGCCGGCCTCGCCCGCGGGCGCTTCGCGGCGGCCCTCTGGGTGAGCGTGGGGCTCGTCATGCTGCCGGACCTGATGTGGGGCAGCTGGGGATTCGCCCAGTTCGGCTATCGGCGCATCCTCGACGTCCTGCCGCTCATGCTCCTGCTCCTGGGCCTCGTCTACCGAGAGCGGATCAGCTGGATCGGCCGGGCCGCCATCTTGTGGGCCATCGCGATCCACGCGTACGGCATCTGGGTCATCAACGTCCTCGGCTTTGTCTCGCTCTAGCCGGCGAACGCCGGAAACCAAAAGGACCGCCGCGATGGCGGTCCTCAGGGTCGGGCGCCATGACGGCGACCGGGGTTGGTGCCGTCAGGCCCAGCGGTGGCCGGCGCGAATGACCAGCTCGAGCGGAGACTGCGACCCGTGCGTCCGAAGCGTAGGCGGGTAGTCATGCACGGACGTGTGCATGGCTAATACCACCGCATGCCGGCGGACAGAGAGAGGGCCATCGACGCCAGGATCGCCAATGCCCAGGTGATGCGTGTGATGCGCTGAGTCACGCTGGTTCACCTCCACATCTGGACGCGCCTCTGGACCGGCAACCGGGCGGCCTCCGAGCGAGGTCCCTGGCTTTGCGTCCCCGCCTCACGACGGGTTTGCCCTGGACAGACCATTGACGGAAGGCGTTCTCGCCTTCAGTCGGACCGTATGGGCGGCTCAGGGCTCGGGCCATGGGTCATAGGTACTAAGGTAGGGTGACTCCGGGGGCGGTTCCGATCGGCACCACCTTCCGATCGCATCGCGACGAGCAGGGTGATCGCGATGCCGACGCCGATGAGCGCGTCCCCGACGCTGAAGACGTTCGCGAACGGCAGCCAAGCGGGGCATGGCGTAGACGTCGGTCAGCCCGCGCAGCGCCGGATCGGCGACGGTGACACTGTTCGAGTACTCGGCGCCGATCGACTTGCCGAGCGCGGCGAGCGCATCGGCCGATGCGGGCATCGACCCGCCGTTCGCGATGATTGCGGCGAGGTTCGCGATCGCGCCGACCGCGACCAGCTTCAGCCCGGCGACCTCGGCGTTGCGCAGCAGCGCCACCAGGACCAGCACGGACGACGCAACGTAGATGGGGGCGCCGGGGCTGCCGACGCGCGCCGCCACCGGCTCCGCGAACAGGATGACCTGCGCCATCAGGCCGATGAGTGCCAGCGGCGCCCATCGGAGGTCGATCCGACCGAGACGCGAGAGGCGGCCGCCGGCCAGCAGCCCGGCGCCGAGGCCGATCGCGATGGCGTACAGCGGAAACACGTCGGCTCAGCCCTGCGCTCCGTCGGGGCGCCAGCCCACCGGCGCCGGATCGGCGGGAGGCCCGGTGCCGTGGGCGAGCCGAGGGGCACCGAGCGCACCGGGCCGCGCAAAGTGGTAGCCCTGTCCAAACCGGCAGCCGAGCGCGACGAGTCGCTCCATCTGGCCGCCGGTCTTCGACTCCTTCCGCCACGACGTCGAGCCCGAGGCGCTGGCCGAGCGCCAGGATGGCCCCGGTGAAGGCCCATTCCTGGGCGTCGGCGTCCGCACGAGCGATGAACTCCTGGGCGATCTTGATGATGTCGACCGGGAAGCGCCGCAGGTACGTCAGCGAGGCGTAGCCGGTCCCGAAGTCGTCGATCGCGATGCGCACTCCCCGTTCGCGCAGTGTCGCGAGCTTCGCGATGGTCGCCTGCCGAGTCGCGGAACATGGCCGACTCGGTGATCTCGAGGACGAGCTGGCCGCGGCCGAGTGCCGGAGCCGGTGAGCACGCGCTCCACGTCATCCAGGAAGTCCGGCGCCTGCAGCTGCATCGGCGAGACGTTGACACTGATGAAGGACCCGTCGGCCTCGTCTCGAGCGTTGAGCTCGCGCAAGCGCAGCGGTCGCCTGCTCGAGGACGTAGGTACCGAGCGCACCGATCGAGCCGGACTCCTCGGCCAGCGAGATGAACTCCTCGGGCGTCACCAGCCCTCGCGTCGGGTGACGCCACCGCACGAGCGCCTCGAGGCCGACGGTGCTGCCGGTGTCGAGGTCGACGATCGGCTGATACAGCACGACGAGCTCGCCGCGATCGATGCCGCGCGTGAGCTCGCCCGACAGCTCGTGGCGCGCGATGACCGCGGCGTGCAGCGTCGGGTCGAAGACCGCGTACTGGCGCCGGCCCTGCTCCTTGGCGGTGTACATGGCGACGTCGGCGTTGCTGAGCAGGTCGTCGACGCTCTGGTCGGGGCCAGTGCTCATGACGATGCCGATGCTCACGCCGACCACGACCTCCTGGCCGCGCACCGGGAAGCTCGTGCCGAGCAGCTTCGACCAGCCGCCGGGCGATCGCCATCGCTCGCTCCAGAGCCGGGGCATCGTCGATGAGGATCGCGAACTCGTCACCGCCCAGCCGCGCCGCGACGTCACCGTCACGCAGGCAGCCGCGGATGCGATCGCTGACCATGACCAGAAGCTCGTCGCCGGCCGCGTGGCCGAGCGTGTCGTTGACGGCCTTGAAGTCGTCGAGGTCGAGCAGCAGGATGACCGGCCGCACATCATCGAGTCGGGCCGTGCCGATGCGCAGCGACGCCGGTCTCGGCGAAGGCGACGCGGTTCGGCAGCTCCGTGAGGGGGTCGTGGTAGGCCTGATGGCGCAGCTGCTCCTTGAGGCGCGACAGCTCCGCCAGCGACTGCTCGAGCTGGCCGTTCTCGAGAGCGACGGCCGCCTGGTTGGCGATCGTCTCCAGCAGGAGAAGGTCATCGCTTCCGAACGCCGTCCCCTCCGTCAGCCGGTTGGCCACGGTCAGCATGCCGATGACCCCCGACTCGCCAACGAGCGGCGCGACCATCGCCTGACGGATCGGCATCTCGCGCCCGCCCGGGGTCCGTCCGAGGTGGACGAAGCCGGCGCGACGCGTCTCCAGGAGCCGGTCGAGCTCCGGCTCGCGCACGATGCCGGCGATCGGCACGATCGCCTCGGATGGCCCGTTGTCGCGCGAGGTGGTGCGGACGGCGCTGCCGCCCGCGCCGGCCGTCTCGAGCACGACCTCCGCAATCTCGGCGCGGAACATCGCGCGCGCGTGATCGAGCAGGGCGATGAGCGCGACGTCGAGCTCGGGCGAGTGCTGCAGGATGCGGCTCGACTGGTAGACGAGCTCGAGGCGCTCGTGCTTCTCCCGCTCCGAGACCCATGCCCGGTAGGCGAGGAATAGGGTTCCGACGGGCAGCAGCAGAAGCCACAGGGCGGTGGGATCGGACCCGAGGAGGATCACGGCCAGGAGCGCGACGCTGGTGTTGGCCACCGCGACGAGCGTCCCGAATTGGAGCATCTCGGGAAGCTTCTCGAACTGTGGCGCACCGCCCGAGAAGGTGATGGCCGAGGCGATCGTCAGCGCGCCGACCACGGTCGCGACCCCCGACGCGGCGAATGCGGCGATGTACTCGGCAAAGCCGGGCGGTCCGCTCCCGCTGACGATGGCGTGGAACACGAGCAGCGAGATCGCCGCGAGGAAGAGGTAGTTGGCGAGGTTGAAGGCGAGCTTGATCGGGGCCGTCCGATTCGTGACGGCGAGCGCGACGCCGCCGCCAACCCCGACCGCGAAGAGGTACTCGGCCGGGCTGAGGACGAAGAGGCCGATGATCGCCGGCAGCTCATAGAGGCTGAAGGCGTGCGACTCGCGGCGGAAGTGCACCTCGATGACCTTCAGGTCGACGAGGCAGAAGCCGACGGCGATGACCCACCAGGGAACGGCGACGGCCGGGTTCGGGCGCATCGAGCGGCGCCAGCCACAGCGCGAACGCGATCAAGGCGCTCGCCGCCAGTCCGGCGGAGAGCAGCATGACCCGAACGGCGGGGGCAGCTGCCGTAGCCGTCGGGTCAGGCCGCGAGGAAGAGCACGGGCCAGAGAGCATGCGTCGCCCATGGTGACCGCCAGGTGCCGATTGCACCCCAGACCGTTGGTACCAGCGTCGCGCCAGTACCCGTCAGGACGGAGGTAGTCGAAGAAGATCGCCACCTGGCGGCCGTCGGGGTCGGCCAGGCGGAAGCTCCGGGAACCCTCCCAGCGGTCGCCGGAGGGCGGCGCCGCGAGCGCGAACCCGCGCCGGCCCAGCTCCTGGGCCCAGGCGTCGACCTCGGCCGCGGTCTCGACCTTGAAGCCGATCTGGATCCCCTCGCGCGTCGCCGTCTCGCCGCTGGCGGAAGCTGAGCTCGAAGCCGCCGAGCTCGAGGTCCACCCCACCCTCGTCCCCCGCCAGGCGACGGAAGCCGAAGGCCGACTCGTAGAACTCCGCGACGCGCGGCGGATTCGTGCTCAGGAGCGCCAGCTGTCCGACCCCGCGCATCTTCCTCACGCGCGCGCTCCGCGTGAGGCAGCCTCACGCATGAGCCAAGAAGAGCGCGGATCCGGCCGTTCCGTGTCGGCCGCGTGAACGTGGTCCACGGATGCGCCACCGAAGGGCCGTGCCGAGGCGGTCGGCCGCCCAGCTTTGCCATTGGATGAGCCGGATTCACAGACGGTGGCGGCCCAGCCTCACGCCGCCCCATCGTGCGCCGATCCGGCCGGCGGCCACAGCTCGCGCGACGCACTGCGCGCCGCAAGGTCGGCCACGAAGTCGTCGAGCGGGACGCCCTGGGATGACTCGCCGGTGCGCAGGCGGGGCGAGACGGCGCCGGCCTCAGCATCGCGATCGCCGACGACCACCATGACCGGGATCTTCTGCTCCTGTGCCTCGCGGAGCTTGGCCTGCATCCGCTCGGAGCGAGCGTCGACCTCGGCCCGCAATCCGGCCGCGGCCAGCGCCGCGCGCACCGATTCCGCGTAGTCGAGGTGGCGGTCGGCGATCGGCACGACCATGACCTGGAGTGGCGCCAGCCACAGCGGGAAGGCGCCCGCGTAGTCCTCGGTGATGATGCCGATGAAGCGCTCGAAGCTCCCGTAGATGGCGTAGTGGATGATCACGGGCCGCTCGAAGCCCCCCGCGGCGGCTCGGTACTCGAGGTCGAAGCGCTGTGGCAGCTGGTAGTCGGCCTGGATGGTGGCCATCTGCCACTCGCGGCCGAGGGCGTCGTCGATGAAGATGTCGATCTTCGGGCGCGTAGAAGGCCCCGCCGCCGGCATCGATCGTGTAGGCCATGCCGTCCTCTTCGAGGCGCTCCTGCAGCTGCTGCTCGGCGCGCTCCCAGAACTCGTCCGATCCGAGGCGCTTCTCCGGCCGCGTCGCCAGCTTGGCGCGCGGCTCGAAGCCAAACGGCGCGTACTGCTTCCGCACCAGTGACAGCGCCAGCCTGATCTCGTCGTCGACCTGGTCCTCGCGGCAGAAGACGTGGGAGTCGTCCTGTGTCAGCTGCCTCACGCGGAACATCCCGGCCAGGACGCCGGTGCGCTCCTTGCGGAAGAGGACGCTGTAGTCCGCGAAGCGCATCGGCAGCTCACGATACGACCGTGCCCGGGTGCGGTAGATGAGCACCTCCTCGGGGCAGTTCATCGGTTTCAGGCCGCTGATGTGGTCGTGGTCGTCGAGGGCGAACATGTTGTCCTGGTAGTTGCCCCAGTGGCCGCTCGTCTCCCACAGCTCCTTACGGACGAGGCTCGGCGTGCGGACCTCGTGGAACCCCGCCCCGCGGCGCACCTCCAGCGACCAGGCCTCCAGCGCCCGCCACAGCGCCATGCCGCGGGGGTGGAGGAAGGGAGCGGCGGGCGACTCCGGGTGGAACGTGAAGAGGTCCAGCTCCCGACCGATCTTGCGGTGGTCGCGCTTCTTGGCCTCCTCGAGGCGCCAGAGGTGCCGATCGAGCTCCTCCGCGGTGTCCCAGGCCGTGCCGTAGATGCGCTGAAGCATCGGCCGGGTCTCGTCGCCGCGCCAGTAGGCGCCAGCCGTGTTGAGCAGCTTGAACGGCACCGAGCTCCTTCGTGGATCCGAGGTGTCCACCGCGGCAGAGGTCCTCGAAGGTGCCATGGCGATAGAAGGAGACGGTCGGCCCCTCGGACTCAGCGAGGTCCTCGACGATCTCCACCTTGAATGGCTGTCCCCGCTCGCCGAGGAGCTTGATCGCGTCCGCGCGGGGAGGTCCTGCGACCGCTCGAAGGCCAGGGCCGCGGCCTGCTGCTCGCGCATCTTCGCCTCGATCTGCTCGAGGTCGGCGGGGGTCAGCGGGCGGGGAAGGTCGAAGTCGTAGTAGAAGCCGTCGCGGATGGCCGGTCCGATGCCAAGCTTGACGTCGGGGAAGAGCTCGACGACGGCCGCGGCCATCATGTGAGCGGCGCTGTGCCGCATCGCGGCGAGGTGGTCCTCGGTCCCCGAATCGAGCGCGGCGCCGGGTTCCTCGGCGATCTCGTCAGCGTCCATGGCCATGCGCCGAAGCCTAGCGCATGGCGTGCGGTCAGGGCTTGAGGTCTTCCTCGCGCTCGACCTCGTCGCCGGCGAGCTCGGCGGGCTCGAGCTCGGGCTCGCCCGGCATGCCGGTCTCCGGGATCGGATCGTCCATGTCTGCGGTCGGCGGCTGCATCGCCCCGCCGGGATAGGCGTCGTCGCCGATCGGGTCGCCAACGTCCCGGACCGGATCGTCGAGCGGGCCCTGACCCGGGCCCTGCGGGTTGTCGCGGTCGATCATGGGCGGCGCCGATGCAAGCCGCGCGCCATGTATGGGCTCGCGGGCGCCGGCCGCAGTCAAACCGTAGTGGACTCGGCGCAGTGTCGACGGGCGATCCGCATCACGGGGGTTCCGATCCTGACCCTACGCGTCGCTCGATGACAGCCAGCACTCACGCTCTTGGAGGATAGCCATGCGCCGATCCACAACCGCCGCAATCGTGACGGCGATGATCCTGCTCATTGCACTCGCCGCTCCGGTGGCCGCGGCTCCGCCGACGAACGATGATCCGAGCGGGGCGACCCTTGTCACCGAGCCGCTCCCCTTCGTCGATGCCATCGACACGACGGAGGCGACCAATGGACCCGATGACGCGGTCGGCTGCGGCGGCCCGGATGTCATCGGCAGCGTCTGGTATACCTACCAGCCCACCAGCGACGTCGCCGTCCAGATCTCCACGGATGACAGCGACTACCTGGCCGGGACGAACGTCCTCGTCGGCGCACCGGGCTCGTTCGAGAACGTGTTCTGCGCCATCGGCACCTTCCGCGTCGACCTGACCGCGGGGACGCAATACTGGTTCCTCGTGACGCCTCCAGACGATGCGTCGCCAGCCGGGAACCTGGTGTGGAGCATCGACGTGGCTCCGCCGCCACTCCAGATCTCGCTGACTATCGATCCGCGCGCGAGCCTCGACCGCGCCACCGGCAACGTCTTGGTCTCTGGCACGGTCACCTGCGATCGAGAGGCATTCATCGGCATCGACGGGTCCGTCCGTCAGCGGGCCGGGCGCGCCTTCATCGACGCGTTCTTCTTTACCGAGGTCCTGTGCACTCCGGAGGGTGTGGAGTGGACGGCCGAGGCGTTCCCGCAGAACGGCCGCTATGCCGGTGGGAAGGCGACCGTGAACGCCTTTGCGTTCGCCTTCGACGAGGACGCGTTCGCCGAAGCCTCCGCCGTGGTCAAGATCGGGCATTAACGACACGCCCGCTGGCTGTGAATGACCGCCAGCGTTCCCACCGTCAACCATGCACAGCGAAGGGCAGGGCACGGCTCCGCCCTTCGCTACACCCGCTTGAACTGCTCGAACGGCTGACGGCAGTCGGCGCAGTGGTAGATCGCTCGGCAGAGGGTCGGCCCGAATGGGTTGTCCAACGTCGTGTTGCGCGAGCCGCAGTACGGGCACTCGGCGATCGGCAGCACCGCGAGCTCGTCCAGCTGTCCGAGCATCGGCCCGGTGGGAAGCGGCGCCGGCGGCGCGAACCCGCTGCGCCGAAGCTGCTCGCGGCCGGCCGGACTGATCCGGTCACTCGTCCAGGGCGGGTTGAAGGTGACGGTGACGTCGACGCCGTCCGCCAGGGCGAGCGCCCCGATCCGCTCCGTGATCTGCTCCTGCATGACGCCGATGGCCGGGCACCCGACGAAGGTCGGGAGCAGCTCGACGGTCACGCGGCCACCGGTGACGGTCACCGAGCCGATGACGCCGAGGTCGACCACGCTGATCGCCGGGATCTCCGGGTCGGCGATTCGCGCCAGCTCGTCCCAGACGCGGCGCTCGATCGAATCGACGGCCATCGCGCTCACCACGTCGCCCCCACCTCCGAGCTCGCGACGCGCGTGAACTCGCCGTGCAGCCACACGAAGTCATCCGTCCGCCGCTGCCGGCCCGTCACCTCGGGCTGCGCATCCGGCAGCGCCCCAGCGATCGGCCCGAGGATCGGGCGCACCTGCGCCTGCCAGGTCGCATGGAGGTCGTCCATCGTCTCGGGCAGGAGGCCGGCGCGCAGCAGATCCTCCTCGCCGGCCTGGGGTGCGAAGACCTGCTGCGCGTCGGGCCAGAGGGTCCGCAGGGCATCGGCGAGGCGCTCGGAGGCGGGCGGCGGTGCCTCGGCAAGCCGTCGAAGCCAGGCATCGGCATGGAGCAGGTGGTAGGTCTCCTCGCGGCGCATCTTGCCGGCCACCTGGGCCAGCGGCTCGTAGGTCGAGCGGGCGAGGGCGGCGAGGCGGACGGCGTCGGCCGTCTCGTACAGGTAGCGGCGCGCCACGCTGAAGGCCCAGTCGCCGCGGGCGTGGTTCAGCAGCGCCGCGTGTCGGAAGTCCTCGGCGGCGCGGCCGAACGCGATCCGATCGGCGTCGTCGTCGGTGAGCTCGGCGAGAAGCTCGTACAGCGCCTTGGCGTGCCCGATCTCGTCCTGCGCGATCGAGCTGGTGGCCACGTCCTCCTCGAGCATCGGCGCGATCCCGGTCCACTCGGAGTCCCAGAAGCCGATGACGAACTCGTCGTCGGCGGCGCTCAGCAGGAGCTCGGCCAGGGCCTCGCGGGTCGCTGGCTCCAGCGATGGAGCGACCGTCATGCCGTCACTCTCCCGCCTCCGTCGCCGCACGAGCCTTCGCGGCCTCCAGCTTGTGCTTGATGATGTAGCCGCCCGGCTTCTTGTGGGACCGATCGAACGGCGGCTTGAGCAGGTCGGGGTCGTCGAGCTCGGTGATCGCGTCGCGCGCGACGATCCACAGCCGATGCGACTCGCCCCGCCGCCCGTAGAACTCGCGGGCGTAGTGCATCGCCAGCTCCTCGTCCGGCGCGTTGACGTTGCCGGCGTGGATCATCGGGTCGCCCTCGTCCTCCTGGCGGAAGACCTCCCAGATGCGTTCAGCGGGCGCTGCGGTGCTCATCTCGGCCAAAGCGTACCGTGGTGGGTCACTGGGTGCCATGGGTGGCAGGTGCCTCGGGGCGCCGCCGATGTGCGTGGGCTGCCAACCGAAGGGTCTCGCTTTTCACGGGGTGAACGCTATGCGTGCGGAGCGGCCGCGAACGGTCAAATGAGCCGACCCCTGTTCACCGGGTGAAAACGCGGACGGTTCGCCGCAACGAATGCGGCATACCGGTCACCCGGTGAAAACGCGGACGGTTCGCCCGGCCGGCGAGCGTCAAGCGGCGGCGGTCGCGGAACCCAGCAGCGCGTCCCGCACCCATTGCGTGTCGGCGAAGCTGTCGCGCCGGAAGTCGAGGCGCGATTGCGACGCCGGCCCATGGCCGGTCACGACCGATTTCAGCTCAGCCCAGTCGGGCTCGGTGTAGAGCCATCTGCCGGTGTCGTCGTCGAAGCGCAGGTTCGGATCCGGGATGCGCAGGCCGAGCTCGAGGATGCGGGGAACGTAGATCGAGAGGAACTCCTGGCGCAGCTGCTCGTTGTTCTTGCCCTTGATGCCCCAGTGCAGGTCCTTGTCCTTCGCCGGGTCGGTCGGGGGACCGTGCATCTGCATGAGCGGGTTCCACCAGCGATCGAGCGCCTCCTGCACCATGGCGCGCTGCCCATCGGTCCCGTTCATGAGGGTCAGGACGACATCGCGGCCGTGCATGATGTGGACGGACTCCTCCCAGCAGATCTTCTTCATCGTCCGGCCGTACGGCGCGTAGGAGGAGTCGCGCAGCGCCTGCTGGCTGACGATCGCGGCGGCGTCGACGAGCCAGGCGATGATCCCGACGTCCGCCCACGAGCGCGTCGGGTAGTGGAAGACGTTGTGGAACTTGGTCTTGCCGTCGAGCAGGTCCTGAAGCATCGCAACGCGCGGCTTCCCAAGGTCCTCGGCGACCCGGTACAGCAGCTGCGCGTGTCCGACCTCGTCCTGGATCTTGCTCGTCAGGGCCAGCTTCCGACGCAGGGTCGGGGCGCGCATGATCCAGTCGCGCTCGGGCAGGACGCCCATGAGCTCGGAGTTCGCGTGCATCTCGACGAACTTCAGGACCGCGGCGCGGTACTCGTCCGGCATCCAATCGTCGGCCTCGACCCTGCCACCCGAGCCGACGTGGGCGTAGAACGCATCGGCGTCGCCCGGCGCATATGGCGGGCGGCCGTTCAGCGGCTGGATCGTGTTCGCGTCATCCATCGTGCAAAAGGGTACCGCAGGTCCGATGCCGCGGCGAGCGCGGCGGCGACCCTTCAGGCCGGCCGCAGCTCGAGCGTCGCGGCCAGCACCTCGTCGCGCACCATCGAGGCCAGTGAGCCCCTCGAGGTCCGATACTTGACCGCCAGGGCCGCGCTGCAGGCCGCGATCCGACCCGGGTCGTCAGCGGCAACGGCCGAGACCGGGATCCGCGTCCCGCCGACGTCGAGGCCGCCGGCGGGGTTGGCGAGGAGCTCCCGGAACCATCGCCCCCGCGCTCCCCGCACGGAGCGCACGAGGACGCGTCCCTCGAGGTCGACCACGATCCAGATGACGGTCCGATGGACCGGCAGGCCCTCGCCGGCCGACGTCTCGATGACGACCGTTCGGGCGCGCCCGATCGCCTCGAGCGCCGGGGCCGAGAAGGCGCTCATCGGTCCTCGTGCGGGGCGCGCTTCAACGGGCGATGCCAGCGCTGATAGGCCTCTCGGGCATCGGCGTCGACGACGAGCCGATCCCCGTCCCGGCCGACATCGGCACGCGGGACATAGAGGTCAACCGGAAGGATGCCGCGGGTGCGGACGAGCAGGTAGTCGGCAAAGACGGCGTCGACCGTCCCGAGGCGCCGTCCGGCCCGCCCGCGCAGTGCCGCGCCGATCTCCACCCCGGCGCCGTCATCGGTCACGGCCGTGCCTCCGACCTGGCGGCGGGCGGGGCGGCAATGTCGATCGAGGCCGGAGAGAGGGTGACGCGGAGCGGCAGGCCGCCGAACGGCTCGCCGTCGAGATGGGCACGCGTCGCCGCGTCCCCCGCAACAGAGATCGACGTCCCGGATCGGATCGTCACCGCCGGATGGCGGACGTGAGTACCGCGGTACAGGTTGGGCAGCTGCCGTATGGCGGTCAGGCGCGAGATGTTGCCGACGACGCACACGTCGAGCAGGCCATCGTCGGGCTTGGCCTCCGGAGCGATCCGCATGCCGCCACCGTAATACGCGCCGTTGGCGATGGCCACGAAGAGCACCTTGCTCGGCCGACGATTCACCGTCGACGGTCAGGGTGACCTGCCGATTCTCGAACCGGCGGAGCTCACTGAGCGTGGTGAGCAGATAGCCGCGCGCGGCTCGCCTGCCAGCCTCGTCGCGCCGCCATGGCGGCGGCGACCTGCGCATCGAAGCCGATCCCGCCCGCGGAGGCGAACCAGCGCTGCCGGCCATCGCCGTTGGTCGCGCTGGCGACGTCGATGCGACGGGTCGTGCCGCCCAGGGCAACCGTCCACGCGGCGCCGGGATCCGATGGGAGGCCGAGGCTGCGCGCCAGGTCGTTGCCGGTTCCCACCGGGACCAGCCCGAGCTGGCACGCTCCCCCGCCGCGCATGATTCCGTTGAGCGCCTCCTGCACCGTTCCGTCGCCACCGACGGCGACGACTCGCTCGCGGCCGTCACGCGCGGCGTCGGCGACGGCCTCCTCCGCCTCGCCCGGGCGGGTCGTGACGCGCAGGTCGGCATCGGCCCGTGCCTCGAGCCGCTCGTGAATCCATGGGATGAGGCGCGCGGCCCGACCGCCCCCGGCGACCGGGTTGACGACGACGAGCGGAGCGTTCGGCACGCGACCGATTGTGCGGTTGGCGTCAAGGCACGCGAGTTGTTACGGTGGGGTCCCATGGAACGTTTGCACGTGCACCTCGCGCGCGTCATCGGCACGCTCATCGGAGCGGCCGCGGGGCTGATCGCGATCCAGTTCATGCGGTTGCGCCGGATGGAATTCCTCCCCGGTCATCCCGGCTTCTACATCAACCATGTCGTGAAGCCGGCGGCCGGGACGTCGGGAGAGCCTCCGTTGCGCTTCGTCGTGCTCGGCGATTCGACGGTGGCCGGCGTTGGCGTCGAGCGGCCCGAGGACGCGCTGCCGTACGTGATGGCGCAACGCGTCGCCGATGCGGAGGGCCGCGCCGTCCACGTCGTGAGCTATGGGTGGGCCGGGGCGCGCGTCGCGGACCTCGCGCGGGCCCAGCTTCCCCGGGCGCTCGAGCCGATTCGCGCGACCGCGACCGAACCGTTCCTGCCGGGGGCGCACCTCGTCGCGGTCGTCATCGGCTCGAACGACGCCACGCACCGCACGGCGCCGGGCCGCTTCCGCCGCGACCTGCGCACGGTCCTGGAGGGAATCTCCACGGCCGCGCCGGACGCCAGGCTCGTCCTCGCCGGGATCCCCGCCTTCCGGGGCGCCCTCCGCTCGATCGAGCCGCTGATCCTCCTGACCGACCAGTACGCCCGCCTGCTCCGGCGCATCGGCCGCGACGAGGCCGCGCGGGCCGGGGTCGCCTACGGCGATCTCGCGGCCGAGGTTCCCGAGCGCATCCGGGGGCGCACCGACGTCCTGTCACGCGACCAGTTCCACCCGTCGGCGGTCGGCTACGCCGCATGGGCGGACGTCATCTCCGAGGCCCTCCTGGCGGGCCCGACCCCCATCGGTGGGGAGGTTGAACCAAGCTCGGCCTGACCCGACGTCGCGGCGCGCGATCGCCCCTTGCACGGCGCCTTGCACGCTGCCGGGCCTCGGTGCGATGCTACGCGCCTGGTCTGAACCTCACCCTAGTGCCCTCGGGGGAGATCTCGTGCGTCCGGTGCTCGTTCTCGCCACGCTCGTGGCGACGCTCCTCGGCAGCCTCGGCCTCGCCGCGCCCGCGCACGCCTCCACGCCGATCAAGGTGGCCATCATCGTCGGCCCGGTCGGGGAGGAGCTGACCCCGGTGTACATCGCCCTCGCCGATGCGGCGGCGGAAGCGGCCGAGGCGCGCGGCGCGACGGTCGCCCGCGCGTATTCGCCCAATGCGGACCAGGACAGCGTGCTCGAGGCCGTCCAGGACGCGAACGCGGTCGTGTACTTCGGCCACGGCATCGGCAGCCCGAACCCGTATACCGACACGCCGAGCCCGGCGACCACGAACGGCTGGGCCCTGAACGGACCGGGTGCCCGAGGCGATCACCGCGACTCGGTCGCCGACGGCAGCCTGGCGTACTACGGCGAGGCTTGGATCGCGCAGCACGCGCGACCGGCGCCTGGCTGGGTCATGATCTACTCGAACGCCTGCTACGCCCCGGGCGCCGGTGAGGGCCAGCACGAGCCCGCCACCGAGGAGGTCGCCGCCGAGCGCGTGAGCGCTTACAGCCGCACACCGCTGGCCGAGATGGGCGCCTCCGCGTACTTCGCGACCGACTTCTTCGAGGGTGCGGCGCGTCTGGTGGGGACGCTCCTCGACGACCCCGACCTTCCCTATGGCGAGGTCTTCGCGCGTGAGCCGAGCTACGTTGCCGATGGCGTGGCACGGCTGCCACACGGCAGCATCAGCGGCGCCGAGACCTGGCTGCAGCACAGCCCCTACTTCGAGGGGAAGACCGACTACTGGTATGCCTTCGCCGGTGACCCGGCGGCCAGCCTTGGTGGTGGCGGGGCGGCCGCCGTCCTGCGGCCCGAGGCGACCGAATCGCTGACCGCGATCGACGGCGTTGTCATCGGATCGGCCTCCAGCTATCCCGAGAGCCGTGGCTGGGAGGGCAAGGCGACCGTGGCGCTGCCGGTCGAGATCGGTGGCGGCATTCCGGACGGCGAGCCGACCTGGGTGCTCGTGTGCGCCGAGCGGTGCGTCTCGATGCCCGTCGTCGACTCGTGCCCCTGCTACGTGGGGACGTCGGACCAGCGCGTCGCGAACCTGTCCCACGAGGCGTGGCGCCAGGTGACCGACCTACCGCTCGAGGAGGGCCTCGTTCGGGTCGCGCTCTACCTCACGCCGGTGTCAGCGCCGGGGTCGCAGCCGACCCGCTGAGCGGCGCTAGCCGACGCGCACCGTGATGGTGTGGTGGCCGCGCGCACCGTCGGGGTCTGGGCGCGTACGCTCGGAGGTCTGCACCTCGCCGGTTCCATCGGTCGCCCGCACCTGGACGACGTGCTCACCGGCCGGGGCGTCCCAGCGGTACACGAACTGGACCCACGTCGCATCCGAGATCGGCGAGCTGACCTCGGCTGGGTTCCACCCGCCCTCGTCGACCTGGACCTCGACCGCCGTCACGCCCCGGTCCGGCGCCCACGCTACCCCGGCGACGGGCACCAGGCCCGGGGAGAGGCTCGCGCCATTGCTCGGCGTGTCGATCCGCGACTGCGTGAGGATCGGCCCCTGCTTCGACCACCCGAGCGGGACCCAATAGGCGTCGAAGCCGTCCCAGGTGGTGAGCTCGATCTCGGTGAGCCACTTCGTGGCGCTCACGTAACCGAACAGTCCCGGCACGATGAGCCGCGCCGGGAAGCCATGGCTGGCCGGGAGCGGCTCGCCGTTCATGGCCACCGCCACCAGCGGCTCGCGATCGTCGCCGAGCGCGTAGGCGGTCGGGAAGCCGACGGTGAAGCCATCGACCGCCCGGCCGACGATCTGGCTGGCTGCGGGATCGACCCCGGCCTCGGCCAGCAGCTCCTTGAGCCGGACGCCGCGCCACAGCGCGTTGCCGACGAGCTCGCCGCCGACCTCGTTGCTGACGCAGGCGATCGTCACGTACTGCTCGTGGAGCGGCCGTGCCAGGAGCTCCTCGTAGGTGAGCTCGATCTCCCGATCGACCATGCCGACCACCCGAAGGCGCCATTCCGTGAGGTTCGGGCGCGGGACGAGGAGCGCAGTGTCGATGCGATAGAACTCGGTGTTCGGCGTGACGATGGAGCTGAGACCAGCCACGTCCAGGGCCGCACCTCCGGGCAGCGGCGCTGCCGTGGAGACTGGCTCGGGGACGGAGCCCGCCGAGGGCGGCGCGGAGAGGCGCCCACGATCGAGCAGCGCGCGGCCGATGAGCCCGCTGCCCGCGGCGACCCCGATCACCGCGAGCGACGAGCCGAGGAATCGGCGCCGGCCCCACGCCGGCATCTCCGCAACGGGCGCGCCATGGGTCACGGCCCTCGAGGTGAGCCAGCGCAGGACGCCGACGCCGATCGCCACCGCGGCGACCGCCACGATGAGCGTCGTGACAGCGTCGGATTGGCCGTCGCGGAGGCCCGCGGCCAGCGCGAGCACGCCACCGGCGCCGAAGCCAGCCAGGGCGGCGGGCGGCCATCGACGGGCGGCGACCCCAATGGCCGCGGCGCCGACGATCGCCACGGCCGCGATGAAGAGGTTGAGGACCAGCTTGTCGGCCTCGCCGAACAGGTCGACCACGAACTGCTTGGCGCCTGGCGGCTGGAGGGCGATCACGAGGTCGCCGATGGCGATGATCGGGCTTGCCGCCCCCGGCAGGAGGCCGGCGAGGAGCTCGGCGCCGCCGAGCGCGGCTGCGCCGGCCGCCAGACCGGCGACGGCGGCCTGCCGATCGTTCATCGCCGAGTGGGCCGGCTCATCGCGCATCATGATGTCGGTACGGGAACGGTTGCGTTGCTCGATCGTACGCATGGCGACCTCGGAAGCACAACGACGGCCCGTGCTCGCGGGCCGCAGTACGATAGGCACTCGCCTTGCTCTGAGGCACAATACCGTGGCCGGTCTGCTGTGGGTAAGCGATCGAGAACCGGGGATCCGCGACCTCTTCGCGGAGCTCCTGCCGGATGCCGAGGTGCTCGACCCCGACGAGCTCAATGCCCGGCTCGCGCTCGGCCAGCGACCGGATGGCCTCGTCATCGATGGGACCCAGCTGCTCGAGCTGCCAGTCGATAGCGCGCCTCGCTCCTCGACCTTCCCCGCGTCCTCGTGTGCACCGGCATCCTCCTGGCCTCGATCCCGGTCAACATCGTCTCGGGACCGAACGTGGCCGTCATGGCCAAGCCGTTCTGCGTCGAGGACCTCGAGGCGGCGATCGAGTGGCTCCGGGGCACGCCGCGCGCGATCCCGCCCGGCGCGGCGCCGCTCGCGTCACTGGTGCAGCGCCGCCGGCCGAGACGACCGCGGAGGCTTTCGACCGGCTGAGGGGCTAGACCTGCTCCATCGGCTCGACCTCAGCCGGGTCGAGCGTCAGCGATGCCGAGTTGATGCAGTAGCGAAGGCCGGTCGGCTGGTCACGCGCGTCGTCGAAGATGTGCCCGAGGTGTCCGCCACATCGGGCGCAGTGCACCTCGGTTCGCGTCATGAAGAAGGCGCGATCGGTCTCGGTCTCCACGGCTCCGGGGTCCTTCGGCTGGAAGAAGGACGGCCAGCCCGTACCGGACTCGAACTTCGTGGCCGAGTCGAACAGGGCCGCGCCGCACGCGGCGCATCGGTACGTCCCGGCTCCGTGCTCATCCCAGTACGAGCCGCTGAACGCGCGCTCGGTGCCCTTCTCGCGAAGGACGTGATACTGCGCGGGCGTGAGCTCTGCCCGCCACTCCGCGTCGGACTTCATGATCTTCTCGGTGGTCTTCTCGCTCGTCATGGTCATAGCGTACGCCGGAGGCCGATGAGGCGCGAGACGACGGACTTCGGCGGTCGGCGGGATGTCGCATCCCGGCATGGGACCGATGCCGATGGTTGCCGCCGCAACCGATTGCGACGATTCGGCCATGGCCATCGACCGCGGGCCCCGACCCAGGACCGCGATGGGCGCGCCGCCCCTCGCGGCGGTCGGCCTCGCCCTGATGGCCGTCACCCTCTCGATCATCCTCTCCGGCCTGCGGGCGGGCCAGGGTGGTGGATCGGCGACGCTCCTGACGCCGGCGCCCGCCACGCCGCGACCGTCCCCCATCGTCAGCCATCAACCCACCGCATCGCCGACGCCAACCGCGACCCCAACCCAGACGCCGACGCCGGTGGCAACCCCGACGCCCGCCCCCGCGATGCCCGTTCCGACGCCGACCAGCACGCCAAGGCCGCCGTCAGGACCTCCAGCGTGCGCCTACGACGACGTGCTGACTCCGCACCACGGCTACGGCGACTGGCCGATCTCGCTGCTCGACACGATCTACCACCTGCCGGCGGGCTACGCGCCGGGCGACCTCGCGGACAGCGCGACGGCCGGCCTCAACGGTGGCTTCCCGCTGCGCAGCCTGGTGATCGCTGACCTCGCCGCCATGGCCGCCGGCGCGCGAGCCAACGGCACGCCGATCGCGCTCGTGAGCGGCTATCGCAGCCACGCACAGCAGGAGGCGACGTTCCAGTATTGGGTCAACGTCGGCGGCTACGAGCAGGCCCTCCGCACGAGCGCTCGCGCCGGCCACTCGGAGCATCAGCTCGGCACGACCATCGACGTGACGGACGAGGGCGGCGCGGCGCCCTGGGAGTCCGCGGACTGGGCGGCGACGCCGGCCGGGGCCTGGATGGCGGCGAACGCCTGGCGCCACGGCTTCGTGATGAGCTACCCCCGCAGCGCCAACGCGCAAGCCTGCTACGACTACGAGCCATGGCACTATCGCTACGTGGGTCGCGACCTCGCCGCGGCGATCCACGCCGATGGCCGAGTGCCGCGCCTCGTCCTGTGGGAGCTCCAGTAGCCGCCTATCCTTGGCCAATGTCGGCGACCCGCATCCTGCTCGCGCCCGGCGCCTCGGGCTCCATCGATCAGCTCCGCAAGCACGCGGTTGGGCTCGAGAAGCGCGGCTTCACCGTCGAGCTCGTCTCGCTGCCGAAGGGGACGGCCGAGCGCGCGATCCCAACCTACGAGGCGTCCATCGCGGCGGATGGTGAGCCGATCGTGACCGGTGGCCAGTCGTTCGGCGGCCGGGTCGCGTCACTCATCGCCGCGGAGCGTCCGCCGACCGCCCTGGTCCTGTTCGCGTACCCGCTCCACGCTCCCGGCCGCCATGACGCGTGGGTCGAGCGCACGAAGCATTGGCCGAGCATCGACTGTCCGGTCCTCCTGCTCTCGGGCGAGTCGGACCCGTTCGCCCGGATCGACCTTCTGCGCGGCGCGGTCAAGCTCCTGCCTGATGCGACGCTCATCACCTATCCCGGCGTCGGCCACGGTGTGGGACCCGTGCTCGATGCGGCTCTCGACGCCGTGGCGGCCTTCATCGGCTCTCGTACCTGACGCTTTCTGTCCAGAATCCGGCGTATCCTCGGCGCCCATGCGCGCCTCACGCCTCGTCCAGCTCCTTCTCCTGCTCCAGGCACGCGGCCGGGTGACGGCTGCCGTGCTGGCCGAGGAGCTGGAGGTCTCGGAGCGAACGATTCATCGCGACGTCGACGCCCTCAGCGCGGCGGGCGTCCCGATCTATGCCGAGCGCGGTCCGCACGGCGGCATCCAGCTCGTCGATGGCTATCGCACGCGTCTGACCGGCCTCACCGGCGACGAGGCCGAGGCGCTCTTCCTGTCCGGGCTGCCGGGACCCGCGGCTGAGCTGGGCCTCGGAACCGTCGTCGCCGCCGCGCGCCTCAAGGTGCTGGCGTCACTGCCGAGCGAGCTGCGTGCGCGCGCCTCACGCCTGGTCGAGCGCTTCCACCTCGATGCGGCGGGCTGGTTCCAGGTGACGGATCCGGTCCCCAACCTGGCCGCGCTGGCCGACGCCGTCTGGGAATCTCGGCGGCTGCGGATCTCGTATCGGCGCGGGGAGGGAACCGTCGAGCGGGAGATCGAGCCGCTCGGGCTCGTGCTGAAGGGCGGCATCTGGTACGTCGTGGCCACGACCGACGACCAGGTCCGGACCTACCGCGTGAGGCGCATCACGCGTGTCATGGCCACGGGCGAGGGCTTCACGCGCCCGGCCGGGTTCGATCTCGCGCGACACTGGCATGACTCGATCGCGGCCTACGAGCGCTCCACCCCGCGGATCGAGATCACCGTGCGCGTCGACCCGCGCGCCATTGGGCTGCTGATCGACCAGGTCGGTGAGCGCGCCGTGCGGGAGGCGACGCGGCTCGACGACGGGTCAGAGGCCGAAGGCTGGCATCGGCTCCGGCTGGCGGTCGACTGGCCGGAAGAGGTCCCCGGCCGGCTGATGGCGATGGGCGGTCTGGTCGAGATCCTCGAGCCGGCGGCGGTCCGCGAGCGCGCCGTGGACCTCGCTCGGAGCCTCGTCGAGCGCCACGCCGTCAGCTGAGCGCGCCAGCCAGCGCGGAGATCGCGGCGACGACCAGCCAGGCCACCGCCACGAGCGCAACGAGGAGGACGGCCAGGACCGCGCCGAGTCCGAGCCAGTCTCCCCGCGTCGACGCGGCGGGCGCCGCAAGGTGCCGCCGCATGATGCCAAGGTTGCGGGTGTTGGCCTTGAACCACAGGTCGAACGCGTCACCGATGATCGGGATCATGCCGATCGCGAGGTCGATCAGGGTGTTGGCAAGCATCCTGGCGACCGCGACACGCGGCAGCCCGAGCCGTGACGCCCGCCAGATGATGAACAGCCCGAGGCCTGCGCTGGCGGCATCGCCGACCACGGGAACCAGCCCGATGACCGCGTCGATGCCGAAGCGACGGCCGGTGCCGGGCACGGGAACGCTGTTGTCGAGCAGCCACGCGAGGAGCTCCACCTCGGCGAGTCCCCGACTCCGCCCCGACGGCGCCGCTCGAATTCGGGAGACGCGATGCATTGCCCCGCCCCTTGCATGGCGGATGCCCGACGCGCACACAAATGGCGTAGGCTGCGCCCTCGATGAACGCCGTGGACACGACCGCCGTCCCTGCGCCCGCGGGCACCGCCTCGGTGCCGATGATCGGCGCACTGCGAGTCCTGCTCCTGGCTGAAGCGGTCGGCGGGCTTGTGCTTGCGATCCTGCTCAGCATGATCGCCGGTCGCGTCGCTCCAGATCCCGACGGCGGCCGATCGACCGAGGAGCTCATCCGCTTCGCCGCCGGCGGCGCGTTCATCCTGGCGATCCTCGCGGCATTCGCCTCGAGGGGAGCCCGCAGGCGACGTCCCTCGGCGTGGACCCTGGCGGCGATCCTCCAGGTCCTCGCCGCGGTCGGCATCGGGATCGCGGTCATCGTGGCCGAGTGGCACCCGCTTTACCTCGTCGGGTTCGCCGCCACGGCTGTCGTGATGCTCGTGCTCTCGACGGCATCCGTCCGTCGCGCGCTCGGTCAGGCCTGATGAGCCGGCCCGTCGGGCCCGGAAAAGTCGACACGAATTGTCAGGTTCCATCGGTAGGATGCACCGATGAGCGATGCGAGCGTTCACGATCCCGGCCCAGACCTCGCCGGCACACGTGGTGAGGCACATGCGGCCGCGGCCCGCGAGCCGCTGACGATCGGCTCATCCCGAATCCGGATCGGCACCGCCTCCTGGACCGATCCGACCATGACGGCACCCGGCGTCTTCTACCCGCCCGATGCGGGCAGTGCCGAGGACCGCCTCGTCTACTACGCGAACCAGTTCCCGATCGTCGAGGTCGACGCCACCTATTACGCCCTGCCCGCACGCCGAACCGGTGAGCTGTGGCTCGAGCGCACGCCGCCCGACTTCACCTTCGACATCAAGGCCCACGCGCTCATGACCGGGCAGCCATCAGAGCCGAAACGGCTGCCGAAGGACCTGCGCGAGGCGCTGCCCGCCGAGCTCGCGACCCAGAAGCGCGTCTACGCGCGCGATCTCCCGAATGAGATCGAGGACGAGATCTGGGCGCGCTTCCTCGACGGCATCGAGCCCCTGCGCTCATCGGGCAAGCTCGGCGCCGTCTTTCTCCAGTACCCGCGCTGGTTCTTCCCGTCGAACGAGTCACGCGACGAGATCGTGAAGGCGAAGGAGCGGCTCGGCGACACTCCGTTCGCCGTCGAGCTTCGCCACGCCAGCTGGTTCAACGAGAAGAACCGCGATCGCACGGTCCGATTCCTCGAGAAGCACGAGGTCCCATTCGTCATGGTCGACGCGCCGCCGGGCACGCGATCGTCCGTCCCACCGATGACGCTCATCACCTCGCCGAAGCTGGCGGTCGTCCGCTTCCACGGTCGCCGCACTGAGACCTGGGAGAAGGCGGGCATCCCGGTCGTCGAGCGCTTCCGCTACCTCTACGACGAGGGCGAGCTCGGCGAGTGGGTGCCGCGCATCCGCGAGACGGCAGAGCAGGTCCCGGAGGTCCACGTGCTGATGAACAACTGCTACGCGAACTACGGGACGACCAACGCGCGTGAGATCGCCGACCTCCTGGCCGCCTCGATCCCCCGTCTCGATCGCTGACCGACTACCCTTCGCGCGGTGGGGAACCGTCGCCGAGCGATCCCGATCGTCCTCCTGGCCCTCGTGACCGCCGGGTCCGCCTGCACCTTCCCCGAGCTCGTGAGTCCGAGCCCGCGGCCGACACCGACGGCTCTGCCGAGCCCATCCCCCACCCCGGCCACCACCCCATCGGCGACACCGACGCCGACCGCCGCCCTCGGCGCGGTGCCAAGCTTCGGTGCCGGCGAGCTCATCGCGACTCGCATCGATGGGCTGCGCGTGCGGCAGCGGCCGAGCCTCGTGAGCGCCGTCATCGCCGGGCTCCTCCCCTTCGGCGCGCCCCTCGAGGTGGTGATGGGGCCGCTGGTCGTCGGTGAGGTCGGCTGGTACCTCGTGGCGGACGCGAGCGCCGACGATCCGTCCTTTGACGAGGGGTGGGTTGCCGCCGGCCGCGAGCCCGACGCCTACCTCGGGTCGACCGGCGAGGTCGGCTCGGGGTCTCGATACCTCGCGTCATTCGCGGGAACCGGCGACGCGGAGAACGGGCCGGTCGTCGTCAGCGACGGCGACCATGCGATCCGCTGGGTCGCCGTCGACCCGGACCGCGTGGGCTGCTCGTTTGCGGTCTCCCTCGCGGAGGGCAGCGCCGAGCCGGTGCCGGCCATCCGGGCCACGATCGGCACCGACGTCGTGCCCGGCACGCTCCAACCTGGATCGTTCGACGCTCTGGGCGTGCGAGGGCAGCTCTTCGTGCGCGTCACCTCCGACTGCGGCTGGACGCTCGTGATCGAGCGCATCCCCGAGGCGACGCCCTCACCGACGCCGTCGCCGTAGAGCGACCGCGACAGACGAGCTGTCGTACGGTCGGGGTAGGCTGCCCGTCATGCGGGGGACCTCCTGACCGATGCAGCTCATCGACGGCCAGCCCGTCTTCTCCGCCACCGATCTCGTCGGCTTCCTCGCCTGCGAGCACCTCACCGCGCTCGAGCGCGCCGCGATGGCGCGGCCTCGTCGACGCGGCCGATGCGGGAGGACCGCGAGCTCGAGGTCATCCGCAAGCGCGCGGCTTCGAGCACGAGGCGCGCTACCTCGCTGAGCTGAGGGCACGGGGCGGACCGTCGTCACGCATCGAGCGCGACGAGACGAGGACCGACGGCGAGCGGATCCGCCGGCAGGCCGACGAGACGATGCCGGCGATGGCCGCCGGTGCCGACGTCATCTTCCAGGCCACGTTCTTCGACGGCCGTTGGCTCGGCTACGCCGACTTCCTCCTGCGCGTGGAGCGCCCGAGCGGCCGTCGGTCTGGGGCCCGTACCACTACGAGGTGGCCGACACGAAGCTGGCGCGCCACGTCAAGGCCGGGCGCTGTGCTGCAGATCTGCTCGTACGTCGAGCAGCTCGAGCGCATCCAGGGTGTGCGACCGGCGACGATGCACGTCGTGCTCGGCGGCAGCCGCGCGAGACGGCCGAGCTCCGCGTCGACGACTACATGGCCTACTACCGCGTCGCCAAGCGCCGCTTCGAGGAGGCCGTGCTCGGACGAGGCCTCCCCGCCCGGCGCTACCCGCCCGCCGCGACGTACCCGGAACCCGTCGAGCACTGCGAGGTCTGCCGCTGGGCGGAGGCCTGCGTGCAGCGACGGCGCGAGGACGACCACCTCTCGCTCGTGGCGGGATCACGGCGCGCCAGCGCACGGCCCTGCGCGCGCGCGAGATCGACACGGTCGTGCGCTCTGGCGAGCGCGCCGCTCCCGTTCGATCCCGCCGCTCGACGGGACAGCGCCGCGAGCGCTCGAGCGCGTCCGCGAGCAGGCCCGGATCCAGGTCGAGGGCCGAGGACCGGCCCGGGCCGATCTACGAGCTGCTCCTCCCGGCGCCAGGCGAACCGATCGAGCCCGAGCGCGGCCTCGCGGCGCTGCCCGAGCCGAGCGCCGGGCGACCTGTTCCTCGACCTCGAGGGCGACCCCTACGCGCTCGACGACGGCGTCGACTACCTGTTCGGCGTCCTCGACCGTCGAGCGAGCGACGTTCACGCCGATCTGGTCGCTTCGACCCGGACGGCCAGGCGAGGTCACGCTCGCCGGCGAGAAGGCGGCGTTCGAGCGGCTCATCGACCTCCTCATCGACGCGGCTCGACCAGTACCCGGAGATGCACGTCTACCACTACGCGCCGCTACGAGCCGACCGCCCTGAAGCGGCTGATGGGCCGCCACGCCACGCGCGAGGACGAGGTGGACCGGCTGCTGCGCGGCGGCGTGCTGGTCGACCTGTACGCGCGTCGTGCGCCAGGGCCTCCGCGCGTCGGTCGAGAGCTACTCGATCAAGCGGCTCGAGCCGCTGTACGGCTTCAGCGCGCGAGTCGGAGCTGCGGGACGCCGGCTCGAGCATCGTGGCGTTCGAGGAGTGGCTCGAGCTCGGCGAGGGCGACCGGCCGACGTCCGACATCCTCGACGAGATCGCCGCGCTACAACCGCGACGACGTCGGTCGAGCACCGCTCGCCTGCGCGACTGGCTCGAGGAGCTGCGCGACGAGCTCGCGCGCGCGGACCGGCCTCGAGGTGCCGCGCCCGCCGCCGGCTCGGGCGAGGCGCCGGACGACCTCGCCGCGACCGCTCGCGCGGGTCGCAGAGGTCGCCGACCGCGCTGACCGCCGGCGTGCCCGGCGGACCCGTCCGAGCGCAGCGCCGAGCAGCACGGCGCGCTGGCTGCTGGCCCAGCTCCTCTCCTGGCATCGGCGCGAGGAGAAGGCGACGTACTGGGAGTTCTTCCACCGTGCCGAGCTCGACGGACGACCGAGCTGACGATCGACAAGGCCGCGCTCGGGCCGCTGGAGGTCGTCGTCCATGGTCGCCGAGCCGTCGACCTCCCGCGCCACGCGAGGCTCTGGCGGCAGGTCTGGCGCTACCGCTTCGCGCCGCAGGACCACGACATCAGCCTCAGAAGCGAGCTCTACGACCCGGGCGGCGCCAGGCGCAGCCCGAGGCGGCATGGGCGCCTGGAAGCTGAATGCGGACATCGCTGGCATCGACGCCGGCGACGGCACGATCGACCTCGAGTGGAAGGGCGGTCACCGAGGCGCCCACCCACCCGAGCGGCCTGGTCCCGCTCGACGTCATCCAGGACGGACGTGCACCGCGCTGCGCTCCTGCGCGCTCGGCGAGTGGGTGGCGGAGCACGGGATCGACGCGCGACGGACCCTGGCGCGCCGCGCGCGACCTCCTCCTCCGCCGGCCACCGCGGGCCGGCCAGCCGGCCGGGAGCCCGCTCTGCGCCGGAGCGGCGAGCTCGAGCTCGCCGCCGCTCGCCGCCTGGCGCTCGAGCTCGACGAGGGCGCGCTCGCCGATCCAGGGTCCGCCGGGCTCCGGCAAGACCTACACGGGCGCGCGGATGATCGTCTCGCTCGTCGCCGCCGGCAAGCGGGTCGGGATCAGCGCAAACAGCCACAAGGTCATCGGCAACTTCCTCGACGAGTCGTGCGCACCGCCGCGCTCGAGGAGGGCGTGACGGTCCGGATCGGGCAGAAGATCACGGATGACGGCCAGGGCGTCGAGCACCCGCGACGTGCCTCGTCACGAAGGACAACGACCTCGTCCGCGCGCGTCTCGGCGCCGGCGACCTCGACGTCGTCGGCGGCACGTCATGGCTCTGGGCCGCGGAACGACAGCGACGATCTCGTCGACGTGCTCTTCGTCGACGAGGCGGGCCAGATGGCGCTGGCCAACGTGCTCGCCATGGCGCGCTCGGCGTCGTCGCATCGTCCTGCTCGGCGACCCGCAGCAGCTCGATCAGCCGCTCCAGGGTTCGCACCCGCCCGGTGCGGATCGGTCCGCGCTGGCGCACTCCTCGACGGGGCGGCGACGATGCCCGGCCGACTCGGGCTCTTCCTGGAGCACACCTGGCGGCTCCATCCGGACGTCGGCGCCTTCACCTCGGAGGCGTTCTACGACGGCCGCCTGGCCTCCCGGCCCGACCTCGCGACGCCAGCGGGTGATCGGCCCGGCCGCCGCTGCGCGGCAGCGGCATTCGCTTTGTCGCGGCCGATCATGTCGGCGCGGACAGCCTCTCCCGGCGGAGGCGCTCCAGGTCGCCGGCATCGTTCGTGCCCTCGTCGAGAGCGGATCGACCTGGATCGATCGCCATGGCGACGAGCACCCCATCACGTACGAGCGACGTCCTCGTCGTTGCTCCCTACAACGCGCAGGTCGGGCAGATCGCAAGCCTTCTTCCGACGGGCGCGCGCGTCGGGACGGTCGACAAGTTCCAGGGCCAGGAGGCCCCGATCAGCATCTACTCGATGACGTCCAGCTCACCGGAGGATGCGCCCCGCGGGATGGACTTCCTCTACTCGCGCCACCGCCTCAACGTCGCGACCTCCCGGGCACGCTGTGTTGCCGTGGTCGTCGCTGAGCCCGCACTCCTCCGGGTGCGAGCCCGAACCCCGGAGCAGATGCGGCTGGCGAACGCGCTCTGTCGCTTCGTCGAGCTCGCCGGAGAGGGTCGGGTCGCTACCCGCGTCGACGGCGGCGATCAGCAGGTCGCCCAGATGCCCAGCCGCTCCTGACGAGCTACTTCCTCCGCCGCGTCGAGCTGACGGTCGCGTCCCGTGTCGGGTGGAAAGCTCCGCGCGTCAGCGGCCCCGAGCCGCACGAGCCGCTCACCTGCCAGGAGCCAGCCGGCGTCCGATTGAACCCACACGTGGCGTAGCAGGCGCCCGAACCGATCCCGATCGCTGTGGTCGCGCTCGAGGCGCACCTCCCTCCCGTCGACCAGCTGCGCGTTGAGGGCACGCGCCGCCTCGCCGCCGCACTCGGCCAACGTGCCCTCGTCGGGGTGCGCGATCTCGGGTGCGTCGAGCCCGATGTAGCGGACGCGCTCGCTCACGCCACTCATCTCGACGACGATCGTGTCACCGTCGCTGACGCGGGTCACCCGGCCGGCGACCGCCTCGGCGGGCGGCTCACTTCCCGATGGGGACGCCACCGGCCCTGGGTCCGAGACCAGCCAGACGATCACGGCCAGCGCCGCGGTGGCCACGAGGACGATGAGCAGCGCGATGAGCCGCTCGGGCCGCACCGTCAGCGATCGGCGTTGCGGAGCGTGGTCGTCAGCTGGGCGTCAGCGGGGTCGACGAGCGCGCACTGCACGACGCGGTCACCGTCGTCCCACCCCTCCTCGGTCGGGGTGAACGGGACGAAGTCGAGCGCCGAGGACTCGTAGGTGCGCCCCACATACGCCTCGAACGCTGGGGCGCATGCGTCGAAGATGAAGTTGACCCACTGGTCCTCGGTCGGATACGCGTCGGGCCCGGTGAAGGTCGCGATGTGGAACAGCTCGTACCCGTGCGCCTCGGTGCAGGGGCGAGCGTCGACCTCGCTGATCTCCTCGGCGTCCTCGAAGTCGAAGCAGTCCTGAACCTGAAGGTCCTCGATGTGCATCGTGCCGCCATCGGTGATGGCGCCTGAGCCGTCGCGGCGCGCGCTCGCGAGGTAGCCGATCACCAGCACCACGGCCAGGGCGGGCACCCACCAGTACCGCAGCCACTGCTGCCACCCGGCAGGCTTGGCCGGCTCGGTCGAGGCTACCTGAGCCCAGGTGGCACGATCGTCCTCGGTCGACTCGGCGCCCCGCGTCAGTCCGCAACGCAGGCACGCGGAGTTCGATTCGTCGTTGTCCGCGAAGCAGCGCTTGCAGACCCATCGCTCGTTCACGGCGCCACCTTAGCCGAACGCTGCCGGCGTTCGGCAACGTGACCTTCGTAGGTGGTCACAAAGTCGATCTGCTCACGCGTCTCGACGGCCGTCGGGTGCCGCACGGCACGCACGCGATCGATGGCGGCCGTGGCGCTCAAGCCGGCCGCAACGAGGGCACACGCGGCGACCGTCCCGGTTCTGCCGACGCCACCCATGCAGGCGACTGCTACATCGGACCGGCCGCGCGCCTCGTTCAGGCTCGCGATCATCGCGTCCATCTCCGCCACGCTTCGCGGAGCGTGCCCGTCGGCCAACGGGCGTCGATCCACCTCAACCCCGAGGTCGCGCGCCCGATCCACGATCGAGGGGTCGCCCCAGCGCTCCAGCTCGCCATCCTCGACCAGGAGCAGCAGGCGCCGCACGCCGGCGTCCCGAAGGGTCGTGAGGTCGCCGATCAGCTCGCGCCGATAGATGCGCCCGGGGTACCGTACCGATGCCCCGCGCTTGCCGGGCAGGAACGTCAGGCCCAGGCGCCCGGGCAGATCGTCGGCGAGGTCGTCCGACGCGAGCCAGTCGACCCGCAGCGGTGGGTCGAGCGCCGCCCCCATCGGCTCAGTTCAGCCCGCCGTCGCCGCGAGCGCAGAAGTGGCCCTGCGGCTCGAGTGGCTCCCCGCAGAACGGGCACGCCGGGCGTCCCGCGCCAAGCAGCTCCTCGGCACGCCGCACGAAGCCGCGGGCATCGGCCGCGTCGATGCGGACGCGAAGCACGTCGGGGCCGTCCTCGGCGTCGTCGGGCAGCTCGACGTAGTCGCCATCCTCGGTCGGCGTCTGCGCCTCGATCACGACCGCCTCGCTCCCCGCGTCCCATGCCAGCGCCATGGCTCCGACGCGAAACAGCTCGACCACCGGCTCCTCGAGCCCGCGCGGATCGGCGCCGGGGTCGGGTTCGGGAGCCTCGACCGCGTCGAGAAGGTCGTCGAGCCGCTGCGCCAGGACCGCGACCTGGACCTTCTCGATTCCCACGCTCACGAGGGCGCCGCCCTTTCGCGCCTGGAGGTAGAAGGCCCGTTCGCCAGGCTCGCCCACGGTCCCGGCAACGAATCGGTCGGGGTCGTCGAAGATGAAGAGGCGTCGCGTCATGTGGGGCCATCGTACCCGCTCGCCCTCGGTACAGTGGGCGGTGCAGATGAGCACCGCGCCATCCGGTCATGTCTCGGCTTTGCGGGAGCGCCTCCGTCCACAACGGGGCCGGCCGATGGCCCGCCGGCCCGGCGAGACGGGCCGGATCTCGCTTTCCCCACGTGAGATGCGCATCGCGGGCTGGCTCGTGGCCCTCGTGCTTCTGCTGGGTGTGGCCGGCGTGGTTCGGCTGCTGGGTGGCACGGATGGGGGCGGCGCGCCCGCCGGCGCATCTCCGTCGCCCAGCGGCGGTCCGCTGCAGATCGCCTTCGGTACCGCGCTCGATGCGCAGCGGCAGGTGGTAGAAGGCTCCAAGGCCGACCGATTCGCGCGCGGCGACACCTTCGCGTACTCGGTGGCCGGCACCGATGCGGTGACGGAGGTCTACGTCGAGGTGCGGCGCAGCTTCGGCGGCCCGATCGAGCAGGTGCAGGCGCCCGTCGATCCCCAGCCGCTGCCTGATGGCCCGTCGCTCATCGGCTTCACCGTCCCGGCCGCCGTGCTTCTCGACGCGTGGGGGCCAGGTTCGTACGAGATGCTCATTCAGCTCGAACCGGACGGCCCGGCCATCGCGGCGGGAAGCTTCCGCCTGGTCGAGCCGCTGCCGAGTGCCACGGGAAGCCCCCTAGTCACCGGCTGAGTCGGGCAACGAAAAGGGATCGGAGACGTGCCCCATCTCCGATCCCGTCAGGCAAGTCGGCGTGCCCATCCGACTCGTCGGCGGACAGCGTACGGTTCGCGCACCGCACCTGTCAACACTTAATTGACCGTGAGCGCCTCGCTGCTCAGCTCATAGGCGCCGCGGTGGTCACCCACCTCCGCACGGAGGTCGGCCCACTCGCGCAGGACGTCCCGCAGGCGGCTGGGGGCGCGACTGGCGCGCGCGATCGTGGCGGCCTCGCCAAAGCGCGTTTCGGCCTCTTCGGCGCGGCCGGCGACGCGGAGTGCGCGCGCCTCGGTCAGCATCGCCATGAGGCCGTTGAACTCGTTCCCGCTGCGGGCGGCGTGGTCGCGCGCTGCGGCGGCCAGTCGCAGCGCGCCGTCCACGTCCCCGCTGGCAAGGGCGACCTGGGCCTCGGTGTCGACCACGGCGGCCATCCAGCGCTCGTCACCCGTCTCCTCGATCTGGCGTCGCGCATCGGCCGCAAGCTCGCGGGCGCGCTCGACCTGCCCTGTTGCCAGGTAGGCCAGCGCCAGATCGTTCTCGATCCGCGCTGACTCGAAGACGGCCCCCGCGGCGCGGTAGAGCGCCATGCCCTGCGTGCCCGCTCGGATGGCTGCCTCGAAGTCGCCGACCTCGCGATAGTTGATGGCCAGGTTGAACAGGAAGGCGGCTCGACGCCGGTCGTCGAGGTCCGCGGCAAGGCCGCGAGCCTCCTCGAGGTACGTCAGCGCGCGAGGCGCCTGGCCGGCGCGCGACTCCACGGCCGCGAGCGAGGTCAGCAGCCGCATCTCGAAGTCGGGCTCGACGTGCATCCCGCCGCGCACCTGCTCGAGGAGCGCGGTAAGCACGCTGCGGGCGTCGATTTCGTTGTCCGACTGGTAGAGGCCGTAGGCCATCCAGTAGCGAGCCAGGGCGGCATCGGTCTCGCGGCCGCCCTCGGTGAAGAGGCGCGACGACTCCGAGGCCGCTGCGATGGCGTCCTTGCCTCTGTCGAGGCGGGCTGATGCCTCCGCCAGCCCACGGAGAAGGTCGGCGCGTGTCGTGTCGTCCGTCGCATCGGCGAGGAGGCTGGTATAGCCGTCGGCGGCCTGCTGCCAGTCGCCGGCGGCGAGGCGCATGTCGACCTCGAGTCGCGTCCAGGCGGGGTGCGCTTCGTCGATGAAGTGGCTCGCCGGCAGCCCAAGGCGCTCACTCAGGAAGCTGAGGGCGACCATCGAGGGACGGGCGATGCCCGTCTCGAGCGCGCTGACGTAGGCCTTCGTGTATCGGTCCCCCGCCAGCTGCTGCTGGGTCAGGCCGGCGCGGTGTCGCGCCTCACGAATCCGATGGCCGATGCGCTGTGCCAGCTCGCGGTCCTTCTCGGAGGCGCGCGCACCGGCCCGGGTTCTTGGCATGGCCGCAGTCTACACCGCTTGGCAAGCGTGACTTGACCTCGCGCCGTCTGAAAGTACCACCGCTCGGCATCGCTCACGGGACCGTCGGGTCATTGCCGGTTGGTCCCATCGGCCGGAGGGTGGCCATATCGCGGCCACTCGTCGACCAAGCCCACTCGGCCGCGCCGTCAAAGGAGAGCAGGACCGATGCGCACTCGTCGAATCGTCCGATCCCTGGTGGTTGCCGGCTCGGCGGCGGCGCTGAGCATCCTCAGCCTCGTCTCGACCGTGATGGCTGCGACCGGCGGCGGCGACTTCCCCCTCCGCCGCTAGGCGGACTCGGCACACTCAGCGGGGCCCTGGCGGGGGCCCCGTTGCCGTGCCCGGCCCCTAACTGGTCTGCTAGTGGTCGTGCCGGTAAAACGGATTCGCGCCGGCATCGTGGTCGGTCGCGTCCACGATGGCCGAGATGCCCGGAACCGCGGTGCGGATCGCCGTCTCGACCCCCTGCTTCAGCGTGACGTCGACGGCGGCGCACCCCTGGCACCCGCCTCCGAAGCGCAGGTAGGCGGTGCCCTCCCTCACTTCGACCAGGGTCACCATGCCCCCATGTGAGCCGACCCCAGGGTTGATCTGACGGTCGATCACGTCCTGGACGGCCCGTGCCAGCGGGTCCTGCCAGCCCTCGTTCGGGTTGTCGATTCGAAGTCCGCCGCCCGTGATGGCGGCATCGAGGTCGATCGTGGCGCCGGCAAGGTCGACGGCGCTGGTGGGGTCGACCGCCACGTGCAGCCCATCGAGCTCGATCAGGAGATCGTCCTCGGAGCGCTCGCGAGGGTCCTCGAGCGCGATCTCATACTGGAACCGCGGGCCCTCCTTGGCGAGCACGCGCACGCGCAGCACGGCCTCGGGAAAGTCGTTGAAGGTCCGAACCCCATCGATCTTCTCTCGTGCCTGGGGCGTGACGCGGAGGAGCTGCTCAATCATTGCAGGCCATGGTAGCCGACCCGGCGGAGACGGCCAACGCGGTCGTTGGTGAAGGCTCGAGCGAGCCCCGATGAGACATGGGTCGCAAGGCTTCGGATCGCTGAGCGCAGGGCGACGGTCAGCCGAGCGGAGGGAGCGTCTGGCGGTCGGTGAGGAGGCCGGCGAAGGCGTCCCCATCGGTCCGGATTCGCTCGATCGCATCGCGGATGGTCCACCGATCTGGGCGCAGGTCCGGATGGTCGAGCTCATCCCACGTGATCGGCATGCTCACTGGCGCCCCCGGCGCCGGTCGGGTGCTGTACGGCGCGACGAGCGTCTTGTTGACGGCGTTCTGCGTGTAGTCGAGGCGCGCCTTGCCCTTGCGCGCGCGCTTTGCCCACTCCCAGCTGACGAGGTCCGGGACGGTGGCGCCGATGGCCCGTGACAGCCCTCCGACCCAGTCGCTCGTCTCGCTGAAGGTCGGCCCGCGCTCGATGCCGATCCAGACCTGGATCCCCCGCTTCCCGGTCACCTTTGGATGGCCGACGACGCCGAGGTGCCGGAGCGCCGTGCGGTACAGGCGCGCCAGCGTTACCACCTCGTCCCATTTCGTGTCCGGGCCGGGATCGATATCGATCAGGGCGTAGCTCGGCCGGTCCGGCGCGTCGGCCGGGCTGGTCCAGGGATGGAGCTCGACGGCGGCCTCCTGGGCCAGCCACGCAAGGGTCGCGGCGGAGTCGGCGAGGACGTAATCCTTCGGACCCTCCTCGCGGTGGTGATACGTCCAACGGTTGACCCACTCCGGCGCGTGCTTCGGCAGGTCCTTCTGCCAGAAGCCCTTCTGCTCGATGCCGTTCGGGTAGCGCTGGACGGTCAGCCCGCGGCCGGCGAGGTATGGGATCAGCGTCGGCGCGACCTGGACGTGGTAGCGCAGCAGGTCGCGCTTGGTGATCGGCGCTCCCCCGTCGGCGGGGGTGAAGAGCATCTTGTCGAGGTTGGTGACCCGGATCTCGCGTCCGTCGACCGACCACGTCCCCTCCTTGTCCATCGCGTCCAGCTCGGCCACGGCATCGTCGGCGACTCGCATCGGTCGCTGAGCATGCGCGCGTTCGGCCTCCGCCGTCGCCTTGGCCGTGACGACCGGGCGCTCGCGGCGCACGTCACGGGGATCCTTCTCAGGCTCGATCCCCTTGTACGCGGCCTGCCGGACCATCCCGTCCGCCGTCCACTCGGCGAACTCGACCCGGATGACGATGCGCGGCTCGACCCAGCGGGCGCCCCGAAGTTTCGGCGCCGGGTCGATCGGCGAGGTGTCCCGCTCGATCGCCTCCAGCTGACGGAGGAGCTCGCGGCGGGTCCGGGTGTTGATCCCGCTGCCGACCTGTCCGGCGTGAAGCCACCGATCGCCTGAACGAACGGCGAGGATGAGCGAGCCGATGTCGGTGTGGGTTCCCTGGCCCGTCAGCCAGCCGACGACGACGACCTCCTGCTCGCGCCGGACCTTGAGCTTGAGCCACGACCGCGTGCGGCGATCCGGCTCATAGGGCGACCGTCGCAGCTTGGCGACGATCCCCTCCAGCTCCTTCTCACCGGCCGCCTTGAAGAACGCGACGCCGCTCGCCTCCACGTGGCCGGCGTACCTGACCATGGGGTGCGGGCGGAGGACGCTGCGAAGCAGCCGCTTGCGCTCCTCGAGCGGTACGCCGAGCAGTGAGCGCCCGTCGAGGTGGAGCAGGTCGAACGCCTGGTACACGATGTGCGCCGGCGTGCCTCGCCGCTTGCCCCCGGGAGCTCGCCCCGTCCGGATGCCGGTATGGTCCTGCAGGAGGCTGAACTGCGGGCGTCCCTCCTCGTCCAGCGCGACAACCTCGCCGTCCACGATCGCCTCCCGCGCCGCGATCCACGTCGCGTCGCCCGCCAGGTCGGGGAAGTACTGGGCGGCGTTCTGCCGCCGTCGGGTGTAGATGCGTGACACGCCGTCGCGAACGACCGCCTCGACCCGGTAGCCGTCCCACTTGACCTCGAAGACCCAGTCGGGATCGTCGAACGGGTCGGTGGCGAGGGTCGCCAGCATGGGCGGGATGAAGTCGGGCATCGGCGCCTCCCGCGCCGCGGCCAGGTCGATCTCGCCGGGCGGTCGTGGCGGGTCCGCGGTGAACCGTGGGGAGGCTCCGTCGCGAACCTCGTCGTTCGTCCGCCCGGACTTGACGCTGGCGGGGTGATCCTCCGCGTTCCAGCCGTCGATCGCGGCATCGTCGCGCTTCTTGAGCAGCAGCCAGCGCTCCCGACCATCGTCGTCGTCGGTGCGCACGATCGTGTATCGGCCGTGGAGCCGTTCGCCGTGGAGCACGAACTTGATCTCGCCCTTCCGCAGCGCCTTCGCGGGATCGGGCGTCTCGTCCTCCGGCTCGAAGGTGCCCCAGTCCCACACGATCACGTCTCCGCCGCCGTACTCCTTCTCGGGAATGACGCCCTCGAAAGGGAGGTACTCGATCGGGTGGTCCTCGGTGCGCATGGCCAGCCGGCGCGCCCGTGGGTCGAGGGTCGGCCCCTTCGGCACGGCCCAGCTGACGAGCACGCCGTCGATCTCGAGGCGGAAGTCGTAGTGGAGGGCGGTCGCTCGGTGGCGCTGCACGGTGAATCGGCCGCTGCGGGCGACCACGTCGCTCGGCGCGGGCTCAGGCGTCTTGCCGAAGTCGCGCTTGCGCCGATACTCCTCCAGCGGCATCGGTCAGCCGTCCACGCTGAGTTGGTCGAGCGTGTCGAGGACGACCTCGGCACCGGACGCCCGGAGCGCATCCGCGTCGACCACGGCCCCCGCGAGGACGGCGATCGGTCGCATGTGCGCGGCGCGTGCCGCCTGCATGTCCCACGTGGAGTCGCCCACGTACCAGCACGCCGCGGGGTCCGCTGACAGTTCCCGGGCGGCGTGCAGGAGGAGGTCGGGCGCCGGCTTCGCATGCTCGACCGCGCTTCCGTCGACGATCATCGGTGCCTCGGCCAGATGGAGCGCGTTGACCGAGGAGCCGACCTGGTCGCGGCGCGAGGAGGTCGCGATCGCCCAGGTGACGCCTGCCGCGGTGAGGCGGGCGAGCGCATCGCGCACGCCGGGCAGGGGGATGGGCTCACGGTTGTGAACGTCGAAGCGCTCCCCGGCTCGCCGATCGATGATCTCGGCCATCTCGTCACCGATCGGCATGCCGGCCGCGGCGGCCACCTCGGCGGCCAGGCGACGACCGTCCATGCCGATCAACGGCTCGAGGGCCGCGTGCGACGACGGGATGCCGTGCTCGGCAAGCGCCTCCTCCCACGCGGCGATGCGCGCGCCGACCGTGTCGACGAGGGTCCCGTCGAGGTCGAACACGATCGCGGCCGGACGCGCGGGCGGTGGCATGGGTCGTACGATACCGAGCCGATGCCCTCCGAGCTCGCCCACCACTGGATGCTCGACCCGTCGGTCACGTTCCTCAACCATGGCTCGTTCGGTGCGACGCCGGGCCCCGTGCTGGCCGCCCAGGATCGCTGGCGAGCGCGGATGGAGCGTGAGCCGGTGGCGTTCCTCGCGCGAGACCTCGAGCCCGCGCTCGACGCCGTCCGGGAGGCGCTGGGCGCCTTCGTGGGCGCCGATCCCGACGACCTCGCCCTCGTGCCGAACGCGACCGCCGCGATCAACACGGTGGCTCGCTCGGTTCGGCTCGAGCCGGGTGACGAGGTCGTCGTCCTCGATCACGCCTACACCGCGGCGCGCAACGCCCTCGAGGCCGCTGCTCGAGCCGCCGGGGCGCGCACCGCCGTCGCCGAGATCCCGTTCCCCGGCACGAGGCCGGACGACGTCGTCCGGGCCGTCCTCGACGCCACGACCGCGCGAACGCGCCTCGTCCTGCTCGACCATGTCACGAGCACGACCGCGCTCGTGCTGCCGGTGCGTGAGCTCGTGGCAGCGCTCGTCGATCGCGGGATCGACGCGCTTGTGGACGGCGCCCACGCGCCAGGGATGGTCGACCTCGACCTGGACGCCCTCGGTGCCGCCTACACGGCGGCGAACTGCCACAAGTGGATGTGCGCGCCAAAGGGCAGCGCATTCCTCCACGTCCGGCGCGACCGTCAGGACCGGGTTCGTCCGCTGTCGATCAGCCACGGGGCGACGTCGCCGCGGACCGATCGGTCCAGGTTCCGCCTCGAGCACGACTGGACGGGAACGTATGACCCGACCCCGTGGCTGGCCATCCCCGACGCGATCGCCTTCGGGGACGGGCTCGTCCCCGGTGGCTGGCCGGCGCTCCGAGACCGCGGCCACGCGATCGCCCTGGCCGGCCGCGACCGCCTGTGCGAGGCGCTCGGTGAGCCCGTGCCGGCTCCCGACGAGATGATCGGCACGATGGCGGCCGTGCCGCTGCCGTGGGCGTCCCCCGGCGAGCGCCCCCCTTCGACGACGTACGCCGACCCGGTCCATGCCGCCCTGGTCTCCTCAAGCATCCAGGTCGCGATCGGCACCTGGCCGATCGACACGAGCGTCCGAGCCTGGCGACGCCTCGTGCGCTTCAGCGTCGCGCCGTACGTGGACCTCGACGATCTCCAGCGGCTGGCGGCCGAACTGACCGCCATCCTGGCTCCGGCCTGACGATGCCGATCGACGCATCGATCCTCGATCCAGACCCGATCCGCCAGCTCGGCCGCTGGATCGCGGAAGCGACCGCCGCGGGCGTCAAGCTGCCGAACGCCTTCTCGCTCGCGACGGCCGACGGCGACGGCGTTCCATCGGTGCGATTCGTGCTCCTGCACGGGCTGGACGACGCGGGGCTGCGCTTCTACACGAACCGCACCAGCCGCAAGGGTCGCGAGCTCGCGATCAACCCCTGGGCCGCGGCCGCGTTCTGGTGGCCGGCCCTCGACCGCCAGGCCCGCGTAAGCGGGCCGACTCGCCACCTGCCCGAGGAGGAGTCGCTCGCCTACTGGCGCAGCCGGCCGCGCGGCAGCCAGGTCTCGGCCATGGCGTCGGCGCAGAGCCAGGAGATCGGATCGCGAGCCGAGCTCGAGGAGCTGGCGCGCGCCGTGGAGGAACGCCACCCCGACGAGGTCCCGTTGCCACCCACCTGGGGCGGCTACCTCATCCTTCCTCGGACCATCGAGCTGTGGGAGAGCCGACCCGATCGACTCCACGACCGAGTCGAGTACCGCCGCGGCGCAGACGGGCCGTGGCACGCTCGACGTCTCCAGCCGTAGGATCATCGGCCGTCAGACGGCTCGTCGCGACCCCGCACTCGCGCATACTCACCCACGCATGCCCGGCCACGTCGTCGTCATCGGCTCCGTCAACGTCGATCTCGTCGTGGCCGCTGATCGGCTCCCCGCCCCCGGCGAGACGGTCCTCGGCGGCCGATTCGCAACGCATCACGGCGGCAAGGGTGCCAACCAGGCGGTCGCCGCAGCACGTGCGGGGGCGAGGGTGACGATGATCGGCGCGGTGGGCACGGATGAGCACGGCGACCATGGGCTCGCGGCCCTGGCCGCCGAGACTGTCGACGTCGTCCGGGTCCGTCGGGTCGACGCGGAGCCGACCGGCGTCGCGCTCATCGTCGTCGGCCCACGAGGCGAGAACCAGATCGCAGTCGCGCCCGGCGCGAACGGCCTCCTCGTGATCGACGACGAGGATCGGTCGATCATCGCCGGGGCCGACGTGCTCCTCACCAACCACGAGGTTCCGAACGACGCGGTCATCGCGGGACTGCGCGCGGCCCATGAGGGCGGAACGCTCGCCATCCTCAACCCTGCCCCGGCGCGAGCCCTGCCGTCGGAGATCCTCACGCTCGGACCGATCCTGACGCCGAACGAGCACGAGCTCGTCGTGGCAATCGGCAACGACGACACGAACGCGGCGCTCGACGAGCTGTCGGCGCGCCACAACGGCCCGATCGTGGTCACCCAGGGGCCGGCCGGTGCTCTCCTGGCCGACGGGGATCGGCGACAACGCTTCTCCGGCCATGTCGCCCCGGAGGTCGTGGACTCGACCGGCGCCGGCGACACGTTCTGCGGCGTGCTCGCGGCCTGGATGGCCGACGGGGCGTCACTGCCCGATGCGATCGCCGCCGCGAACGCCGCGGGCGCCCTCTCGGTCGGCGCGGCAGGCGCCCGGTCCGGGATGCCGACCCGGGAGGCGATCCTGGCGACGCTCAACCCCGGCTGATCGAAGGCCACGGCACGCGGCGTGCGTAGGGGTGCCAAGTTCACACACACACCGACAGCCGGAGGGGCACCCACATGGACGCGATCGCATTGCTCAAGGCCGACCACGAGAAGGTGAAGAAGCTGCTCGCCGATGGCGAGTCGACGACCGAGCGGGGGGAGAAGACCCGCACCGAGCTCTTCGCGACGCTCAAGGAAGAGATGATGCTCCACGAGCGAATCGAGGAGGAGATCTTCTACCCGGCGCTCAAGGAACACCCGAAGGCTCGCGACATCGTGCTCGAAGGCTTCGAGGAGCACCACGTGGTCGACGAGATCATGGGCGAGCTCGAGACGACCGACGTTACCGATGAGACGTGGGGCGCGAAGTTCAAGGTCATGAAGGAGAACATCGAGCACCACATCGAGGAGGAGGAGGGCGACATGTTCAAGCAGGCCCGCCAGGTCTTCGATGCCGATGAGCTCGAGGCGCTCGGCGCGCGGATGATGGAGCTCAAGAAGGTCGGCCAGGAGGTCGGCCCGGTCTGAGCCATCCTCGGATAACGCCTGCCCGGGCTGAGAGGGCGGTGTCAGGCGCCGTCGCCGTGCAGGACCAGCCCGACATCGTCGGCCATGATCGTCAACGATCCGGCGTCGATGTCGTACGTCAGGGAATCAGCTCCCAGGACGCCGAGCACGGTGCTCTCCAGCATGGCCGCCGGACCGTCACAGGCCATGTCGGTGGTGACGAGGCCGGTGATGCGCATGGTGCCGTCGCCGACCTCGTAGCGCCCGCCAGCGCTGTTGCACCCGGGCTGGACCGCAACGGTCCCGTCACCTGCGAAGACGAGCGTGGCGGTCACGCCGTCGGGGATGCTCGAGGCGGCGTCACCCGAGATGAGCGTGTCGACTGTCCACGTCGTGCCGACGAGCGGCCGGTCGGGATCGGCGACTTCGCGATCCTGGAGGACGATGACCGTCTCTCCGGCGGTCAACGTGAGCTCGGAACCGTCCTGTGCGATGGATGGTCGCGATCCGAGCAACCCGATGAGCCAGTCGTCCTGGGCGTGCCGGTCGGGGTCACACCCCATCTCGGTCATCGATCCGCCAGAGAAGACGAGCCGCCCGTCCTCGATGCGATAGGCGCCACCCATCGAGTTGCACCCAACCGAAGCGCCCATGTCGCCATCACGGAACGAGAGCCGGATGCGTGTTCCCACCACGAGCGGTCGGTCGGCTCCCGCCTGCCGCACCGACGTCGACAGGTACTCGTGGCCCTCGACACCGTCGCCGGTGGGCGCGGAACAGGCGACGAGGATCGTCGCCGCGACCATGATCGCTCGGGTGAGTCTCATGGCGCCGGGACGCTGGGCCCGTCCGCGAAGTTCCCCGGGTGAGCCTGGTCGCGATCTGGCGAGGGCTCGTCAGCCGAGGTCCCACTTCGTGGGCCGAGGAAGATCCTCGGGCTTGAACTCCTCCATCCCGGTCATTCCCGGCAGCCCGATCACCGACGATGGCGTGATCCTCCACACGGCGTATGGCGGCGGCCCGGCGGTCGGTGCGTTCGGGCCGTGGACACGGCCGTCGCGAACCTCCAGCGGCCACTCCATCCGCGACCGATAGGCCTCCGTCACGCGTCCGAGCGTCGCCTCATCGGTGATCATCGCGGCCACGCCATCGACGATCAGGTCGAGCGATGGCAGCGTGGTGCTGCCCGTCGCGACCGCGCAGCGTGGCTCACGCGCGAGGTTGCGGGCCTTCTGCGTCCGCTCCCCGCTGATGAAGTAGAACGCGTCGTCCATCCACATGCCGATGATCGGCATGACGTGCGGGCGTCCGTCCTCACGCACCGTCGCCAGCCAGTACGTTCTCGGCCGCTCGGGGTTCTCGAGGCGCTCCTGGGCGGTGGCCCATGCGGCGGTGCCTCGATCGGTCAGCGCGTGCGCGTCGACCTGGGTCTTGACTGCCATGTCCTGCTCCTCGTCGGGCTCTCGTGCCCCGACCGCTGCAGGACTCCGGCCACCGAAGGCATCGGCGTGGAGCGAAGTGGAGAAGGGACCGATGCGATCCGTGGTGGCGGTAGCCCTGTTCCTGACGGGCTGTGCCGGTCTCCTGACCCCCGCACCGCTGGAAGCGCCCGATGAGTGCGGATTTCGTCCCGGTGCAGGGTTGGCCTTTCGCCGGCCAAGCGTCGCCATTCGAGCTCGGCTTCGGTCGGGGGCGAGAGAACGTAAGGGGCGGATCCTACGTGTCCTCCGAGCGCATACAGATCGAAGGGGCTGAGGAGGAACCCCCGCAGCGTTGGTATTGCTGGGTCGGTGCAAACCATGCCGAATGGTGGGCGGTGCACGACAGCTGGAGGCCACCCGCGATTCCATGAACGGGATGAAGCGCTCGTACTCTCGACCGATGCAACTCGCCGCGCGTTCATCCACCGTACGGAAACCGCCGCTATCCCGACGCACCGATCCGACCGTCTAGAGCAGTCGGGCGGGTATGGCCGGGATTCGCGTCGTCAACCGGCGAATATCGAACCGAATGAGCGCCCCAGACGGTCTATAGAGTGATCGGAACTCACACGGCTCTTCAACGAAGGAGCGCACCGTGCCAAGCAACACTGCCTCCAGGCTGATGGTTCGCGGTTTCGTCGTCGGCCTCGCGGTGCTCCTGGCCGCTTGTGGGGCTAGAAGCAGCCCCTCACCGAGCCCCAGCGTTGAACTCTCGAGCATTGTGCTGGATGCCGACTCGGCGCCCGAGGGCACGAGCCACGATGAGACGGGCGAAACGCGTGCTGCGGTCGTGGACCGTGTCGTTGTCTCCGGTCGAGAGTCGCAGTTCTTGGAGCTGCCCGGCTGGAGCGATGCGCGATATAGCCAGTACAGCGGCGATGGCGGCCTCTTCATGTCGCTCGGCGTTCAGTTCGACACCGTGGAGAACGCGGAGCACGCATTCCACCTCTTCCTCAACGAGCTTGAGTCAGAGGCAGGGTATGGGCTCGATTCGCGGACATCCGATGAGATCGGCGATGAAGGCAAGTGCACCGAGGGCGCGAACCGGGACGTCGGTGGCGTCCACGAGAGATTCTGTCTGTGGCGAACGGGGCAGGTGATTCTTGTGGCGGCTGGCACGCTGGATTGGGCGGATCTGCACGAACTCGCCGATGCCATGAACTCCCGGGCTAGAGGCGGCTAGGGCGTGGTCCAGGATGGGCGGCGCTCCAACTCAGTAAGCGGGCCGCCGATCCCGACGCACCGATCCTCCCTCCTAGCCCAGAAGGGCGGGTAATGGCCGGGCTTCGCGTCGGCTTCCATGCCGATCGGGGTCATCGGGCGGCGGCGCCGAACAGGCAGCCCGGCCGGGTTAGATCGATGTGGTGGTGGGCGACACTGGACTCGAACCAGTGACCCGTTGCCGGGCTTCGCGGCGGCTCCAACGTTAAGCGTGCGCTAGCCGGCGACTGGCTCAGAGAAGGAGCGGGGGTGCCGTGGCGGCGCCCCACTCCCTCGCCTGCCTACTGCGGGCAGCCCGCGCCCGGAGACGGCTGATCGATGCGCAGCGGTCCCGTCCCCACCGGCACGAAGTAAGACGCATAGACCACCAGGTCGACCGCGCCCTCGTTCCTGGCGAGATGGATTTCATCAGGCAGGTTCGAGAACGATTGGCCCGCCGTGTAGTTGATCCGGTGGGTGCAGTCCTCGGCGTGGTAGAAGCTCAAGGTCCCGCTCAGGACGGTGACTATGGTCGGACCCGGGTGACTGTGCCAACCGAAGGTCGCTCCAGGTACGGCCACGATGCGTTGGACTGCCTGCTCCATCGGCCCCTGACTCTGGATCTTGATCTTGGACCCGGGGCCGAAATGCCAGTTGATGTCCAAGGGTCGGTCGACGAGCGGCCCACGCGCCGTCTCGGCGGTAACGCCGCTGGACATGGTTCCCAGGGTTGTGCCCACGGCGGCCGCTAGCAGCACGGCGAGCACGATGACTACCAGGATGGTTCTTCGAAGCATCGGGCACCTCGCGTCGTGGCGGGTCGGGATGCGGTCCCCTCGGCAGCGAATAGGCCGCGTGCACGCCCTCCCGCAGACCACCGTTGTACTCCCTACTCACTACGCCCGACAAGAGGTTTACGGAACCCGCCGCTATCCCGACCGACTCTTGCGCGCGGACGCCAGCTGAATATGGAACGCGCGACTTCGATCGGCTCACCACCGTCAGTGTCCAAGACGACGTCCACTCGCCCCAGCGTGCCGTGCCCATCGCGGGTCGTGGCACAGCGGCTGCATAGGTCTGGGTATTGGGGGGAGACACAACCGCGCCCGGCCTTCCTGTAGGGGGAATACAGAAGGCCGGGCGCTCCACCAGTATGACCTCGGAGCCAACGGTGGATTGCCGCTGCGCAGTACTCGGAGGGACTCCGACGACGCTGACAGCGACGGCCGCGTTCGCGAGTTTGATCACGTGGCCATCCGCCGGATAGCACAAGACCGCCGTAATGGCGGTCATTCGTGCGTAGATTCGTGTGATGGTGGGCGACACTGGACTCGAACCAGTGACCTCTTGCATGTCAAGCAAGTGCTCTAACCAGCTGAGCTAGCCGCCCACGCGAGCGCTCCGATCCTACCAGACCGCCCCCCAAACGGGGAGCAGCCGGTCTGAAAATGGTCAGCCGAGGAGGCGTGCCGCGAGCGATTCGGCGGTCCAAAGGGCGCGCCCTGGACCCGGGCGCCACGGCGTGAGAAGGCCTCGCCGGGGGTTCACCCGGGCGTCAGAGCTTCGGGTTGCTCTCAGCGCTCCCAGTCGCTCGCGCGCGGGACGGCCGAGGCGAGGACACGGGCGATCTCGGACCGATAGCGCATGCCCGACGGATGGCGCGCCAGCCAGCGCAGGTAGTCGGGATCGGTCGCCGCCAGCTCCTCGATCGTGCGGCCGGCGTGGTGGCCGAAGTCAATGGTCTTCGCGTCAAAGCTCGTGTCGTGGCCGGGTCCGACGGGAACGCGCGCATCGCCGGACACGTCGATGTTGTCGTCGCCCTTCCCCATCGGTGCCCTCCTCTGGCT
>CAWBOA010000003.1:0-446778 GCA_963790255.1 uncultured Chloroflexia bacterium
CGATGACCTGATGGCTTCCGGACGAGATCCAGAAACGCCTGTAGCTATCATTCGCTGGGGAACATACGAAACGCAGGAAACAGTTGTGGGGACATTGCAGTCCATCGCGGACCAGGCGCACGCCTCTGGCATGCGCCCTCCAGGTGTGATCATCATCGGGGAGGTAGTGCGTTTGCGGGAGCGTCTCAAGTGGTTTGAAAGCGATTTGGTGGAGAGCACGGAGTTGGAACCCGTCTTCGCCGTAGTTCAATGAAAAGAATTAACTGAATGGCTGGGGCTAAATTGGCAATCGATTACGATGTTTCGGATGAAGAGCTGGCAGTAATCTCGAGGGAGTTCGAGACCCAATCGCCGGAAGCTGTGCTGCGCTGGGCGTTAGAGGAGTTTGCTTCTGACGTGGCCCTGGCTACCGGCTTCGGCACCGAGGGTTGCGTGCTTATCGACATGGTAGCTCGTATCACCAAAGGCGCGCGCATCTTCTATATCGATACTGACCTGCTTTTTCCGGAAACCTATGAACTGCGCGATCAACTCGAAGCCCGCTACGATATCCGCTTCGAGCGAGTGGCAACGTCTCTATCTCTTGAGGCCCAAGCCGCAGCGTTAGGCGAACGTTTATGGGAACGTGAGCCGGATTATTGCTGCCAACTGCGCAAGGTTGAACCTCTACGAGCAGTGCTGACCGGACTTCGCCGTCACCGCCCTTCTCGCCGGGCTCCTCATCGTGGGGATCATGCTCGCCGGGCGCGGAACGGCGGCACTCCGGCCGGGTGGCGGGCGACCGATGTCGGTGGTGGCGTCCACGGGCGAGCCGGCTGCCTCCGAGCACGCGAGCGGCCCGGACGCGACGCTCCGCGTCGTGTGGTGGCTGACGATCACCATCGTGCTTCTCGGCGTCGGGATCAGCGGCTCCTTCGTCACCGATCAGGCGCCGATCTTTGCGCTTGGTGGGGCAGCGGTGCTCGCCGTCGTCATCTTCCACGAGCTCATCACCGGCCATCGCGGCCGGCTCCTGCGCCTGGCTGAGGTCACGGCCGCCATCGCGCTCATCGGGGGGCTGCTGGCCCTCACTGGGTTCGCCTCGTCGCCCTTCGCGATGCTCTTCGCCCTCGTCGCCGTCACGGCGGCGCTGGCCTACGGCCCTCGGGCCGGGCTCACCGCCGCGGGCCTGTCCACGGCCGCCTTCGGCGCCGTCCTTCTCGTCGACCCGAGCCTGCGGACCTACGGGCCCGAGGACGTCCTCCAGCTGTCGGTTGGGCTCGTGGCAACCTGGCTCCTGGCCTTCGTGGCGATCGCGTACGCCGGCCACCAGCGGCGTGCGATGCAGCGCGTGATCGACCTCTCGCGCACCGACCCGCTGACCAGCCTCTTCAACCGCTCCCAGCTGTTCCTGACGCTCGAGCAGGAGGTGAGCCGCACGCGGCGCAGTGACCGCGGGTTCTGCGTGCTCATGATCGACCTCGACGGGCTGAAGGCGATCAACGACAGCGCAGGGCACCTGCGCGGCGACGACGTGCTGCGCGCCCTCGGGAGGGTCATCACCGGGTCGATTCGGGGCGTCGACAGCGCCTACCGCTACGGCGGCGACGAGTTCGTCGTCCTCCTGCCGGAGACGGACATCGTGGGCGCCTTCGTCGTGGCCGAGAAGATCCGAGCCGGGGCGGAGGACGTCGGCGCGAGCTTCTCCGAAGGCGAGCCGCTCACGAGCGTCAGCATCGGCCTCGTCTCGCATCCCGAGGACGGGCTCGCCGGTGAGGAGCTGATGGCCGCCGCCGACCGCGCCATGTACCAGGCCAAGAAGCTCGGCAAGAACCAGATCAGCGGCAATCCGCGACCGAGGCCGGCGCTCCTGGCCCGCCGCTCGACCATCGAGGCCGAGCCCGCACCGACCCCCGCCGCGGAGCCGCCATCCATGCCGACGCCGGCATCGCCCATCCCGCCAGCTCCTGACGCGACCGCTGTGGCATCACCCGCGACCGTTCCCGAGGCAGCGCGGGCGACGTCCTCGGCGGGTCGCAACGGCGGCATGGCGCCCCTCGCGGACCGCGCGGTCGCCGTTGAGCTCGGGCCGGTCGTCACGGCGGACGACGCCCGGCCGGTCGGGATCGAGGGCGGCGAGGAAGACGAGGCGGATCCACAGGTGGTCCGCCGCCAGATCGCCGCTGCCAGCCGGTCGTTCGACCCCGATCACCAGATCCGCCGCGCGATGGATGCGTTCCTGTCCCCGGGTGCGTCGGACTCCGACCGTCGGACCCCGGACCACTGACCCCGGACGTCAGCCCTCGCTGATCGCGGCTCCGATCGGGATGATCTCCCACCAGACCCTTCCCGGCGGCAGCACGACCGGCTCGCCCGTGTTGCGGTACGTCCACTTCGTCACATCGTGCTTCGTCGGGCGAGACCAGTGGACGTTCAGTCCGCGTCCCCCGACGTAGAGGACGCCGTCGCCCTCGCCGACGAGGTACTGGTAGCGCCGTGGGAAGCCACCGGGATCGAGCTCGCCGGCGAGGACGTCCTGGCGCACCACCTGGACGATGACGGTGCGGGCGCTGATCCGATCGCCGCTGACCGCGTCGACGTTCGGCACGCCGCCATCGGTCCGCAGCCAGAGCTCATCGTCGTCGTCCCACTGCCAACCGAAGTGCCAGAAGGACGACGTGCTCAGGTTGACCTCCGACACCTGCCGGCCCCCCGGAACGTCCGCGCCCTCCCGGAACGCCAGCGGTGCGCGAACCTCGCCGAGCTGCTCCGCGCGTCCGGCGAGGGGGCCGTCGATCGTCGCCGCGCGCGCCGCGTCGACGTCGAGATAGACGTTGTGAGGTGCGGCCCAGGGCCCGGCGCGGTAGAAGAAGCCCCAGCCCCCGGTGAGCCCATTCGCGTACGGCATGCTGTTGTTGTCGAAGCGGGCGATGACGCGGCCGGCGCCGCCGAAGTGGAGCGTCAGGCCGCGGATCTGTTGCCAGAAGTCGATGTTGAAGTAGCGCGCTGAGCGCACCGGGCCGACCCCGGCCGCCACGGTCTCGCGGCACATGAAGACGGCGCTGAAGCGCGTCGTGTCGCCCTCGACCGGGGCCTCCCACACGAAGTCGGCCAGGTTCAGGCCGGAGGGCGGCCGCGCGATCGGGTTGTTCTCGATCTGGACGATCAGGGGAACCCGCTCGGCCAGCGCCGGATCGTCGAGCGCCAGCCCGTTCATCGGGCACACGGCCGCCGGCGTCGGAGTCGGCGAGGGTGTCGGCGTCGGGCTCGGACTGGGGGTCGGGCTCGGCGTCGGGCTGGGAGATGGAGTCGGCGATGGCGTCGCAGTCGGGGACGGCGTCGGGCTGGGAAAGACGTTGAGCATGGTGACGCCGGCGCCGATGAGGATGGCGATCGCCACCACCGCGACCGCCCCGAGCAGGGCGGCACGTCGTCGGGTGATGCGCATGAAGGGACGATCCTAGCGGCTCGCGGGAGAAGGACGCCAATCCGCTGCTAGACTCACGCTCCAATGCCGGGCTTCTCGACGCGCGCGATTCGGGCGGCGAGCCGCGTCCCCGACGCGCCGCAGCCACCGGTGAATGTGCCGATCTACGCCTCCAGCACCTTCCGCGTCGCCGATGCCGCGGAGCTCGGGGAGCTGCTCGAGTTCGCCCGCCCCGGCCACTCGTATAGCCGGTACTCCAACCCGACCCACGATGCGCTCGAACGAGCCCTCGCCGAGCTCGAGGGCGGCGAGGCCGCACTGGTCACTGGCTCCGGCATGGCCGCCATCCATGGCGTGATGCTGTCGATCCTGCGGAGCGGGGATGCGCTCATCGTCCCGCGTGCCGTCTACGGCGGCACGATCAGCCTCGCGCGAACGATCCTCGCGGCCTCCGGGATCTCACACGTCGCGGTCGACACGACCGATGCCGGCGCGGTCGCGGCGGCCATCGGTCCCACGACGAAGCTCCTGTGGCTGGAGACGATCTCCAACCCGACCACGGCCGTTGCCGACGTGGCCGCGCTCGCGGAACTCGCCCACGCGCGCGGCGTCCTGGTCGCCGTGGACAACACCTTCGCCTCTCCGGCGCTCGCCAACCCGCTTGCTCTGGGCGCTGACCTCGTGGTGCACTCGATCACGAAGTACGTGGGCGGCCACTCCGACCTCATCGGCGGCGCCGTCGTGGGCTCCGCCGAGCGCGTCTCGGCGGCCCGGCACATCGTCATCAACGCCGGGGGCAACGCGTCCCCTTGGGAGGCGTTTCTCGCCCTACGCGGGCTGAAGACCCTCGGTCTGCGCATGGAACGCCACTCGTCGAACGCGCTGGCGGTGGCGAGTGCCCTCGAAGGCGCTCCCGGCGTCACCGCGGTGCACTACCCGGGCCTCGCCTCGCATCCACAGCACGACCTCGCCTGCCGCGTCCTGCGCGGCGGGATGGCCGGCGGCATGGTCGCGGTCGAGCTCGAGGGCGGTCGCGAGCACGGTGAGGCGTTCCTCGGCCGGATTGGGGTCGGCGTGCATGCCACGAGCCTCGGCAGCGTCGAGACGCTCGTCAGCCACCCCGCCAGCTCATCGCACCGGCAGCTCTCTGACGACGACCTCGCGGCCGCCGGGCTGACTCCCGGCATGCTGCGCCTGTCGATCGGCCTCGAGGATGCCGATGACCTCGTCGCCGACCTCGTGAAGGCCGCCCGCCCGGGCTCATGACCGCGTCGCCAGCGGCCGTCGGCACCCTGCCGGTCGCCGATCGGGCGGCGCGCGCCGCCGAGCGCCTCCTGCGTGTCATCGGCGATGGGCGATCCGGACTCGTCCTCCTCGCGGCGACGGCGGTCGCCAACGCGGTCGCGGCACTCCTGCCCGACGGGCCATCCCTCCTGGCCGCGCCGTGGTACGCCGTCCTCCTGGGTGCTTTGGCGCTGAGCGGGGTCGCCACGGTCGCGGTGCGGGGGCCGATCGCGTGGCGGGAGTGGCGACGGCCATCCCAGGTGCAGCCCGGACGTGGGGCGCTCGAGGCGGTGCTTGCGCCGAGCGAGCCGGATCGGATCGCGGAGGGATTGGCGGCGCTCGGATACCGCGTCCGGGTGGAGCGGTCGAGGGGGCGATGGGCCGTCCACGCCGTCAGGCGGGGCCCGTCGCGCTTCGCCGGCGTGGCCAGCCACCTTGCGCTCGTGATCATCGTGCTCGGGGCGGCGCTCGGAGCGGCCTTCGGCTCGGAGACGGTCTTCTCGCTCCTCCCCGGCGACCAGGCGCTGCTCGACGCCCCGCGGCCGGGGTTCTCCTCCGCCGTGCGGCTTGACTCGTTCGACGCCGACTTCGGCGCCGAGGGCCGCCCGACCCGGCTGGATACGACCGTCTCGTTCGTGCGCGAGGGGAGCGTCGCAGAGGCCGCCGTTCTGCGCGTCAACGAGCCCGGTGACTTCGACGGGTACCTCGTGCACCCGTGGACCTATGGTCCCGCCGCGCACCTCCGTGTCGCGACGCTGGGAGGCAGCGCCCTCCTCGACGCCCCGGTGCCCCTGGACGCGGCTCGCGCCGGCGTCCCGGTCGGCTCCAGCGCGCTCCCGAGCGTGGGCCTGACACTCGGCCTGGCCCTCACCGATGCCGAGACGAACGAGCTCGGCGTGAGCGTCGTCGGCGCCGCTGGGCTCATCGACAGCGCCAGGCTCCGTCCGGGGCAGGAGGCCCGCATCGGTGACCTCGTCGTCGAGCTGACCGGCTTCGATGCGTGGGTCACGTTCCTCTCCCGACGCGATCCGGGCCAGCCCATCCTGCTCCTCGGTGGGATCCTGCTGTCCGTCTGCCTGGCGGTGGCGTTCTGGATGCCGCGCCGCCGCGTGACCGTGCGGCGCCGCGGGGCCGACCTGCTCCTCGTCCTCCGCGGCGAGCGGTTCGATTGGCCGCTCAGCGAGCGCGACCGCCTCGTCGGCGGCCTGGGATCGCGCTGATGCCGAGCGTCATCGACGTGTGGCGGGGCACCGACCCGACGGCGCGCCTGGTCTCCGGATCGGTTGAGCTGCTCGGCCGCCCGGTGCGCGGCATGGCACGCACCCGCGCCGCACCGCCGCATCTGCCGGGCGCCGCGGACGGCCATGTCCTGCTCGCCGACGCCGCGATCCTCGACGGCTCCAGCGTCGACTCGCTGGTGCGCGCGGTGCGCCTCGCCGATCTGGATCCCGCGGCGCTGTGGGTCGTCGGGGACGGCCCGCTCCAGCTCGATGCCGCCGACGACCGGCTGCCGGTGCTGGCCGGAGCCGGCCGCCCGGCCGCGCACCTCGCGGCGGCCGCGGCCTATCTCGAGGCGGAGGGAGACCGGCTGGCGAGCGATGCGGCCGCCTTCCGTCTCGCGGGCGCGGAGGCGGCGCTCGCCGACCCGCGGCCAAGCGCCCCCGCCGGCGTCATCGGCGCTCGCCTGCGCCGAGGTGTGGCCGTGTCGGTCGACGGCGCCCTCGACTCGCTGAATCCACGTGAGGCGGGACGCGCGCTGGCCACACGCTTCGCGGCCGCGCACGCCCGCCTCCTCGCCGACCGGCACTCGACGGGCGGGGCGCGCCGCACCCGTGATGGCCTGTGGCTGATCGACCGGCCGATCCGGCCGGGAGCATCGGTCTGGCTCTTCGACGACCTGCCGTTCGCCCGCGTCGACGAGGTCGGCCTCGAGTCGCTGGCCATCACGCTTCGCGCCCTCCTGCGGCGGCGGCCCGCGGAGCCGGCGGGGGCTCGCCGGGAGCCTCGGACGCCACCCTCGACCGGCGACGCGCTGCGTGACACGCTCCTGGCGGTCGCGCGGGCGAACGGTCGCATCGCCCCGGCGGCGCGCAGCCTCGGGGTCCACCGCAACACCGTCCTCTACCGCCTGCGCCGGGCCGCCGTCGACCTCGGAATCGACCCCCGACGCCCGGACGATGCCCTCCGCCTGCTCAGGGCGGCCGAGGAGCCGCCGCGGTCCTGATCACGGTGCGCTGGCGAGCGACTCCTCCCGGCGTGCCGCCCATTCCGCGATCTCCCCGAGCCCGGTGGTCCACACGTCCGGACGCTCGGCGAGGCGGGCGATGATCGCCTGGTAGATCTCGGCCCAGGCTCGGTAGCGATCGTTCGCCGGGTACGAGCAGCGGACGTGCCAGTCCAGCGTGGCCAGACCGCCGACGTCGATCACCCCCTCGATCGCCTGCCACAGGTGGTCGGTCGCCTCACCGACGGAGCGCGCTCCCGCCGATGCGGCGCTGTCGAGCGCGATGACCGGGAGCTGCCAGGTTCTCAGGGGCCGTGCTTCCGCGGCGTCCCAGGGCCGGTATGGCAACGCGATCCCCCGGCGTAGGCCGACCGCGTCGTTGAACGCGATCGATGAGTCGTAGGCGAAGCCTGCCGACTCGTGCGCGCGCAGGGTCCGCGCCACGTCCGAGCCCATCTGCCAGAAGTGATGACGCAGCCCGACGACCGGTCCGCGGCTCAGCTCCTCGAGGCGGCCTCGCTCCTCGACGAAGCGGCCAGCGTCGTGGTGAGCGTGGTAGCTGGCGTGAAGGCCGATCTCGATCCCGTCGCGCCGCAGCCCGCGCATGGCGGCCCGCAGGTGCGGCCAGGCGGCGTCGTACAGCACGTCGTTGGTCGACCCGTAGCGCCCGTAGGCGGGCATGACCGAGAAGAGGAACGTCGAGCGCATCCCGAGGGCGGCTTCCGAGGCGACGACCTCGTCGAAGAGCCAGAAGTCGTTCGGCGCGCGGTCGCGGAGGCGCTGGCCGAGATCTCGGATCGTGCGTGCCACGAACCACGGCAATCGTCGGGGGCCGGGAATCCGGAGCGATCCCGCCGCGCGGAGGATCGCGTACTTGTCGGGCCGATCGACGTCGTGCGAGAGGCCGATGGCCGCGCGATACCCGTTCGGCCAGCGGGGCGCGGCCTCGACCGAGGCGACCGCGCCGATCGCATCGGCCAGCGCGTTGGCGTACCGGTTGACGACGGGAGTGGCCGCCTCCCCGCGGGCTCCGAGATGGCTGGCGTCGGAGCGCAGGCGACCGTGCCGATCGAGCGCGCTCGCTGGGGCAGCGGCGTGCACCTGATCGGTGACGAGCGCGACCGTGGCGTCGACGACGTCCGCACTGAGCCTCACGCCGTGAGGTGTGGCGGTCGAGGTGACCGCGGTGGGCAGCTCGCTCACTGGCTGGTTCGGGATCGCGACGCACACCCCGGCGGACGGGTCCCGACCGTGATGCACGTATGCCGTGCCCGCGTCGGGCGGGATGTCCACGAATCGGGCTCGTAGCCCGACGGTCTCGCTCAGCAGGGTGGCGGCGTAGCGACGGACCGGGGTTGGGTCCTCGAGGAACCAGGCGATCTCGCTCATCCGGCGCGCAGGCGCGCCCGGATCTCGCGGCGCTCGTGCCGTGCGAGGCGGCGACTCAGCGGGTGGCGTTCGGCCTGCGTCTCGGTCTCGATGTGCCCATCGCGCAGCAGGCGCGCGGCGGCATCGGCCAGGCCGTCGGCTCCCGCCGCCTCCACGCGTTGCTGGAGGGAGTCAAGGCTGTCGCCGGCGGCGATCGGAACCTCGATCCGGCTCACGATGCGACCGGTGTCGATGCCCGCGTCCACGAAATGGATCGTGGCGCCGACCGGCCCGCCGTCGAGGACCGCCCGTCCGACCACGTCGACGCCGCGGTAGCGCGGCAGGAGGCCGGGATGGGCGTTCAGCACGCCAAGGGACGGAACCTCGAGGACGGCTGCCGGCAGGATGGGGGCGCCGCCGAGGAGCACCAGCTTGGGCCGCGAGGCGCGCAGCACGTCGGCCGCCTCGTCGCTCGCGAGCGCGGTCACCGTGGCGACGCGGCGCGCGCGGGACGCATAGAACGCGGCCCCGCGCCAGGGCTCCCGGGACGGACGGAGCCGCGCGGAGAGGGCGCGCATCACGGCCGCCGCCGTGGCTCGCACGCCGCGGCGCCGGAGGGAGGTGCGGACCTGGCCGAGCATCGCCTGGCCCCGGGGCTGCTGGATGACGACGAGATCCGGGGTCAGGCCTCGGCGCTCGAGCGCGTCGAGGATGCCGGCGGCGTGCCGGCTGCCGGTCGTCAGGAGGGCCAGCTGGCTTTGTGCAGGTTGCACATCGGTTTCCGCAGGCGCATCGGTCATCCGGGAGGCGTCGGGACCGCATCCCCGGCTAGTGTCATAGGCCATCCATCGTACATGTCCCGGAGGATTCCATGGCCAACACCAGGCTTGCCGCTGCCATGAAGCTGGCGGACGAGCGCAACCTGCGCTTCGTCAGCCTCCAGTTCACCGACATCGTCGGGCAGGTGAAGTCGGTCCAGGTCCCGATGCATCAGCTGGAGGAGGCGGTCGAGCGCGGCAAGTGGTTCGACGGATCGAGCATCGAGGGCTTCGCGAGGATCGCGGAGTCCGACATGTTCCTCGTCCCGGACCTTGACACGTTCAGCCCGATTCCGTGGGAGCCCGGCATCGGCTCAGACGGCAAGGAGAAGCTTCACACCGGCTCGGCGCGGGTCATCTGCGACGTCTTCACGCCGAACGGCGATCCGTTTGCGGGCGATCCACGCGGCGTCCTCAAGCGCCAGCTCGAACGTGCCAAGAAGCTTGGCTACGTGCTCAACACCGGGCCCGAGCTCGAGTTCTTCCTCCTCCGCCGCGACGATGGCGTCGTCGAGCCGCTGCCGCACGATGCTGCCGGCTACTTCGACCTCTCCGAGGACCTCGGCACCAACGTCCGCAAGGAGATGATGAACTCGCTCGAGGACTTCGGGATCAAGGTCGAGACGGCGCACCACGAGGTGGCGACCGGGCAGCATGAGATCGACTTCGAGTACGCCGATGCGCTGCGCACCGCCGACAACGCCGTCACCTTCAAGACGACGCTGAAGGCAGTGGCCGCGGGCAAGGGCCTGTACGCGACCTTCATGCCGAAGCCGTTCTTCGGCATCAACGGCTCGGGCATGCACACCCACCAGTCCCTGTGGGACGTCAAGAAGGGCCGGAACGCGTTCAGCGACCCGAAGGACTCGTACGGGCTGTCGGACATCGCGCGCCAGTACATCGCCGGCACGCTCGAGCATGCCCGCGGCATGATCGCGGTGCTGGCGCCGCTCGTGAACTCGTACAAGCGCCTCGTCCCCGGCTACGAGGCGCCGGTATACATCGGCTGGGCGCGAATCAACCGTTCCGCGCTCATTCGCATCCCGCAGATCAGCAAGGGCTCAGACAACTCGACGCGGATCGAGCTGCGCTGCCCGGATCCCTCGTCGAACCCGTACCTCGCCTTCGCCGCGATGCTCGCCGCCGGCCTCGACGGCATGGACCGCAAGCTCACCCCGCCGGAGCCGGTCGAGGAGAACCTCTATCACCTCGACGCCGCCAAGCTCGAGAGCCGGAAGATCCGGCAGCTTCCGGGGACCCTGCGAGAGGCGCTCGACGAGCTCTCGAAGGATGAGGTCATTCGCGACGCGCTCGGCGACCACGTGTTCGAGCGGTTCGTGGAGGCCAAGACCGAGGAGTGGGACGAGTACCGGATGCAGGTCAGCGGCTGGGAGGTCGAGCGCTACCTCGAGGCCTTCTGAGCTCGGCCGGGGTCCTCCCGGCCGAGATCCCGGCGACCGGGGCGTCATGCCAGAATGCGCCTCGGCGCCGCCGCCGCCCGCGGCGCGACCAGATCGTCGCTTCGAGGACAGGGATGAAGGTCGGTCGACGATGACCCATGGGCAGCCATCGGCGGCGCGGTGACGGCAGCGGCACGGCCTCGGCTCCTCCTCCTCTCGATGTATCCGCTCGATCGAGGGCGGTGGGGACCGACCGTCCGCATCACGAGCCTGCGCGACGAGCTGGCGTCGCGCGTCGATCTCGACCTCGTGAGCGGCTACCGCGGAAGCCGGCGCGCCGGCGCTGGTCCGATATGCCTTTGCGGGCAAGCTCCGACGCCTCGCCGCCATCTACGTCGAGAGCTCGACGTTCCTTCCCGCCGAGACCGACATCGCCTTCCTCGGGCTCGCTCGCGACGCTCGGCATTCCGGTGCTCACCTACGTCCGGGATGCCTACCAGCTCTTCGATGAGTACTACGCCAGGGACTCGCTGCGGCGTCGCCTGGCCGCGCGCGCCTTCCTTCCGGCCATGCGCGCGCTGGGTCGGGTCTCGTCGGCGCTGGCATTCCCCACGGCCGGGCTCGCCCGCGCGGTGACCGGAACGACGGAGGGCGCCGTGCTCATTCCGCCGGGGTCGCCGCCGCCGCTCGCCGTCGCCCGTTCGCCGGGCGCCAGCACCCTCCTGTTCGTCGGCAACGGGCGGCTGCCGGCCCAGGGGGCGGGTGCGCTCATCGCGGCCGTTGGCACCGCTCGCGACCGCGGAGCGTCCCTGTCCCTGACGATCGTCTCGCGTCCGGGTGAGGAGCCACTGCCGCCCCACCCGGCGTGGCTGCGCGTCATCAACGCCGAGGGCGCCGGCATCGAGGCGCTGCTGCCCGAGGTCCTCGCCACCGTCATCCCCCGACCGAGGAATCCCTACAATGACCTCGCGCTCCCGGTGAAGCTGTTCGACTACCTCGCCTACGGGCGCCCCCTCCTGGTCACCGATTGCACCGAGCAGGCCGCGATCGTCGCGGAGGCCGACGCCGGCATCGTCACCGAGGACGGCACCGATGCGATGGCGGCCGCCATGGCTCGGATGGCGTCGGCCGAAGCTGAGGACCTCGATCGATGGTCGCGGAACGCGACCCGGGCGGCGACCGCACATTCGTGGCGCTCCCGCGCCGCCCTCATCCTGGAGACGTTGGGCATCGAGTCATGATCCTGTCACTGCCGCGGTCCGATCCTCACGCGTTCCGCGTCGCCGCCGTCGGGCTCGCGCTGGTCGTGGCGATGACCCTGGGCGCGTGGATCGCATGGCCCGTCTTCGTCGTGCTCGGACTGGTCGTGCTGTGCCTCGTGGGGTACGCGGCGCATCGGTGGCCGATCGCGACGCTGCTCGTGTCAGCGCTGACCGTCCTGACCGATCCCGTGCTGCTGCAGACGATCCTGCCCGACACGATCGATCTCGGCCCGATCGGCTTCAGCGAGCCGATGCTGGCGGTCACCGGGGCCATCGTGGCGGTGGACGCCTGGCGACGCGGCGCCTTCTGGCGAGCCCTGCGCGATCCGATCCTGCCCCTCATGGTGGCCTTCGTCGCGGTTGCGATCGTCTCGGCACTGGCCAACGGCACGCCGGCTCGGGTCGCCCTCCTCGGGATCGTGATGACGGTCGACGCGGTGGCCGTCTATTTCATCGCGCGGATGGTGCCGGCGACGGCGCGCGAGGTGTCGACGGCGATCTGGGTCGTCGTCGGCGTCGCCCTCGTCGCGGCCGTGATCGGCATCATGCAGGTCCTCCTCCATCCCGACCTGTTCGGCTTCGCCTCCTTCGCCGGGCGCTTCGGCGAGGGCGGGCGGATCACCTCGTTCCTCGGCAACCCGAACATGGTCGCGGCCGTCATCGGCTTCACGCTGCCGTTCCCGCTCTCGGCGGTCCGGCGCGCCGAGACGCGGCGGGCGCGACGCATCGCCTTCGCCGTCGTGGTCACGTTCAGCCTGGCGCTCCTGCTCACCTTCTCGCGTGGCGCGTGGATCGCGGTGCTCCTCGGCATCCTGATCGGCCTCGTTGTGCTCGACCGCCGAGCGCTGCTTCCGTTCATCGGCGGCCTGGCGCTGGCGTGGCTGATCACCATCGTCATGCCCCGCAACCTGCTCATCTCGCCCGAGGACCTCGCGCTGTACTTCCCGGAGAGCGGGGCGCCGAGCATCATCGACTCGACGATCGACCGGCTCGACGAGGTCTACGAGCGCCGAGACCTCCGAATGCGGTTCATCCGCGAGGGCCTGCCGATCGTCACCGACAACCTGTGGCTGGGGGTTGGGCCAGGTCGCTACGGCGGAGCGGCGGCGGCGATCGTGCCCTCACCGGTCTACGCCGAGTACGGGACCGACCTGTATGGCTTCCGGACGGTGCACAACTTCTGGCTCCACCTGTTCGGCGAGGTGGGGGTTGTCGGCGGCGTCGTCTTCCTAACGGCCATCGCCGGCCTCTGGATCCGCTTCGCCCGCGGCGCGCGTGCGGCCACCGGCGATCCGACCCGCTTCGTTGTCCTGGCCGGCTCGGCGACCGCGCTCATCGTGGTCTCGCTCAACAACGCGACCGAGATGATCTACGAGGGCAACTTCCCGGCCTTCGTCATCTGGATGGTCTTCGGCCTCGTGTCGGGCATCGCCCCGTCCGGCGCCATTCGGTCGCCGGGACCCGCCGCGGAGGAGCTACCGCGCTCGGTGGGCCGCGGTGGCGGCGCCCGGAATCACGACCAGCAACGCGAGGGCGAAGGGGGCGTACCCGCTCACGGCGAATGACTGGATCATGGTCAGGCCGAGGATCCCGAGCCAGGCGGGGACGTACCAGGGCCGGATGCGCCGCAGCCGGCGCCCCATGACCTGTCGCAGCGGCCACAGCATCATCGCGGCGAACGCGGCGATGCCGATCGCCCCGGCCTTGAGGCCGACGGTCAGGTAGGCGTTGTCGACACCCGGCTGGGCGCCGGCGGTGTAGGCGCGGAAGCCACCCCACGCCCACGGGATCCGCGCCAGGGCCCCCATCCCGTGCCCGATGACCGGTGAGCGGGCCTCGTCGACGAACGCGATGGCGTAGGAGGTGAGCCGCCCGGCTCCCTGGGCCGAGAACCCGGCATTCTCCGTATCTTCGAAGACCCGGCCGAGCGATGGCCGCACCGGACGCTCCTCGGTCGGCCCCGCACCCGGGTCGGTCGGATTCGCCGAGTAGGCCCAATCGGGCACCCAGATCTGGACGCCGGCCTGGTAGATGCCGAAGCCGCCACCGATCCCGACGAGCACGGCGAGGAGCGCCGGGGCGGCCCGGAGCCTGGCGCGAGCGCCGCTCCGCCTCGCCACCTCCACCGCCGTCCAGGCGGCGGCCAGCACCGCCACCCCGATGAGGCCCGCGAGGAGGGTCCGCGTCAGCGTGACCGAGATGCCGGCGGCGAGCAGCGCGATGAGGCTCCCGCCCATGAGCGACGGGCGGCGCACGAAGCGTTCGACGGCCAGCGCGACCGCGGGAAGGAGCAGCACGGCCTGTCCGTAGTGCAGCCGCATGCGTGGGTCGTAGGCGTAGGCCCCGTACTTCAGGCCTCCATGGAAGAGCGGCATGAGGAGGCCGATGAGGATCAGCGCCGAGTAGATCGTGAGCCCCCAGACCAGCCCGCGCTGGATCGCCGAGGCGGGCGTCCCCGCCAGGAGGGCGATCAGGCCGACGCCGTAGAACGCCCACCAGCGCACGTCTCGGAAGATGTCGCGCATCTGCTGGTCCCCGATGAGGCCGACGGCCAGGGCGAGGACGCCGACGGCGGCGAAGACGGCGAGCGGGACGATCTCCATGCCGATCCACCCCGGTCGCCCGACGCGACGGACGACCGCCGGAACGGCGAGCACCACGCCCGCCATCGGAACGAGATCGTGGGCGCGCAGCGGGACGTCCCCCAGGATCCGAGGGAGCCCGATCTCGGCACCCCGTCCCACGGGGAGGCAGAGCGCGACGAACAGCGCGGCGGGCAGGGGGCCGAGCCGGCGATCGAGCGAGAGGAGCACGGTGGCGCCCGTGGCCAGGACGATCGGCCACATCCCGTTCGGATAGAAGAGGACGATCGCGATGGCGCCGAGCAGCAGCGCGTAGCCGGTCGCCACGGCCGCCGCCCGCAGCCCCACTCGCCCGACAGCGCCGAGCGGCGCCGCTCCGCTTCGCGTCGCCGCGTCGTGGCTGGTCGTCGACATGGGCGCAGGATAGCGTCGATTCCCGACGCGGTGGTCAGCGCCGGTCGGCGACGAGCTCCCAGCTCAGCGGCGTCCCGCGGGCGATGTCCCGGCTGGCGGCGCGGCCGATTACCTCGGGCAGGTGACGGGTGTGCAGGCCCTGTCCCGGGCGGATGCTCCGCACGTTGGCCTCGGTGAACGGGTCGCCGGCGGCCACGTCGGCGACGACGAAGAGGGACCGGCGAAGGACGCGGCTGCCGACCTCGTGGCTGGACGGCTCGTAGCTCACGCTGCCGAGCGCCTTCTCGGTCGTCCGGATCGCGTCGACCATCGCCCGGAGCTCGTCCGGCTCCAGCGAGAAGCTGCCGTCCGGGCCGCCGTCGGCGCGCGAGAGGGTGAGGTGCTTCTCGACGATGGCGGCGCCGAGCGCGACCGCGGCCACCGCAACGGTCGTGCCGAGCGTGTGGTCGGAGAGGCCGACCGGCACCCCGAACCGCTCGGCCATGTCGGGGATGGTGAGGAGGTCAGCCTCCTCGGGCGGCGCCGGGTACGCGCTCGTGCATTTCAGGAGGGCGAGGTCGACCGCCCCGGCTGCGCGTGCCGCCTCGACCGCCTCGGTGATCTCGTCGAGCGTCGCCATGCCGGTCGAGATGATCATCGGCTTCCCGGTCCGAGCGACCGCGGCGATGAGATCGACATCCACGATCTCGAACGAGGCGATCTTGAAGGCCGGAACGTCCAGGCCGCTCAGGAAGTCCACGGCGGTGCGGTCGAAGGGCGACGAGAAGAACTGGAGCCCGCGCTCGATGGCGACGCGCTGGAGGGGCTCGTGCCACTCCCAGGGCGTGGCCGCCTCGGCATACAGGTCGTACAGCGTGCGACCGTCCCAGACCGTCCCGGACCCGATCCGGAACTCCGGCCCGGCGGCGTCGATGGTGATCGTGTCGGCCGTGTAGGTCTGGAGCTTGATGGCGTCGACGCCGGCGTCGGCGGCCGCGTGCACGAGGCGCTCGGCCGCCTCGAAGCTCTGGCGATGGTTCGCCGACAGCTCGGCGATGACGTAGGTGGGCGCACCGTCACCGATGCGCCTGCCTCCGATTTCCATCGGCCGATTATCCCATCGGGGCGGCCGCGAGGCGGTAGAGGAGCCGATCCGGATCGGTCGAGTCCACCGGGCGGAACCCGGCGCGCGCGAAGGCGGCCTGCGACGCCACGTTGTCGGGCCGGATCCACGCGTCGATGGCCGCGACCCCGCGCGTCTCCATCACGCTCGCGCACCCGCGGGCGATGAGGCGCGTGCCGATCCCCGCACCCCGGTCGTCGGGCCCGATCGCGACGGACACGACGGCGCGGTCGCCATCCACGGCGAATCGGACCACCCCGACCGGCCGCCCTCCGAGGCTGCCGATGCGGATCACGGCCGACGGATCGGCCAGCTGCGCCGACAGCCACGCGCGGTGCTCCTCGAGCGAGATGGCGCGCGAGTCGAACGACGCGTGGCGGGTGACGGGGTCATTTCGCCAGGCCAGCAGCCGGTCCGCGTCGTCGAGGGTGGCCGGCCGGAGGGTGATCGGCCCGCTCACCATGGCGGACGCGACCCGGCGCGCACCGCGGCCGTCAACGAGGCCCGGGCCACGCTCGGCGATCTCGGACCGGCGACGAGCGTCCGAGGTCAGCTCGCCAACGGCCGAGACGAGGCGTTCGACATCCAGCCCGGGCTGCTCGCCCGCGACGATGCCCAACCCGAGCGCCTCGACCGCCGCCGCGACCGGGCGCTGGTTCTCGGCCAGCACGACGCCGACGATCGGCCGGCCGAGCCGCACCGCCTCGAGGATCCCCGTTCCGCAGCCGGAGATGACGAGATCTGCCCAGGCGAGCTCTTCGACCATCGAGCGCACGCCAACGACCGCGTCGTACCCGGCGTCCCGCGCGAGGCCCGCAACGCGCTCGGGATCGGGATGGGCCGGTCCGACGACGATCCGGACGGCTCCACCTCGGCCCGACTCGTGGAGCGCCGAGACGATGGCGGAGGTGGCATCGTGCGGGTCGGCCCCTCCCATCGTCACCATGAGCCGATCCGCGATCGCCGGCTGGACGCGCTGGGGGTGGCGCCTGCATACGGCGGCTGGAGCATCGCGTAGGCCGGCCCCGCCAGCACCTCGGTCCGCCCGGATGCGCGCGTCGGTCCGGCTGGGGTGGCGTACAGGTTCTGGTTCACGGCCATCGTCGCGTCGGAGAGATCGCCGCCGCCGTCGTCGATCACGAGTCGCTTCGTGGTCGGGCCGAGGAAGCCGTCCCGCGCCGTCCGATCGAGGTGATAGCCGTCGATCACCGCCCAGTCCGGATCGGGATCCGCCGCCGCGCGGCGGACGAGGGGGATCTCGAGCTCCCTCGCGCGGTTCGCCAGGCCGTCCACCATCTCGTCGGAGGCCAGTGCGACATCGGTGCCCTCATCGCGGAGCGCGGCCGCCAGGGCCAGGCACCGGTGGACGTGGCCGGTGCCGATCCGGCTCGACGCGTCGGCGTGCAGCACGACCCGCATCAGCCGATCGGCTTCTGGGCGACCGCGGCGTTGAGTGCGGCGATCTCCGGACGCCGATCGAGCAGGGCGAGCACGTCCTCCATCTCGAAGGCGTCAGTGTCGAGCTCCTCGTACACGGTGCGCACGAGCGCAAGGTCGGCCGGCTCGTCCACCGTCCAGCGCATGGCCGATCGGTCGACCGGCGCGCGGATCGAGCGCAAGCGGAACCGATCCGGCCGCGACCAGATGAAGGGCGTCACGTGCTCCCGATCGGCCGGCCGCACCGCCTCACGCTCCGCCTCCCGCAGCACCGCGACGCGCATCGCCTCGGTATCGAGGCCACGCGGATACGTCCGCTCCAGGGTATTGGAGGCGTAGTCCACCTCGCCGTCTGTCAGGGCCGCGACGACCTCTGAGGAGACCCGCGGCGACAGGAGCGGGCAGTCCGCGGTGATGCGCACGACGGCGTCGGCGTCCGACGCGGCGGCGGCATCGACGTATCGGGACAGGACGTCATCGGCGCTCCCGCGGACAGCCGACACGTCAAGCTCGGCCGCCGCCGACGCCAGGCGGTCGTCCTCGGCGAGGTCCGGGATGGCGAGGACGACGTCGTCGATGCCCTCGATCAGACGGGCCCGGTCGATCACACGGGCCAGCATCGGCCGGCCATGGACGTCGGCCAGCACCTTGGCCGGCAGCCGGGTGGAGCCCATCCGGGCCTGGACGACGACGACGATCCGCACGCCGCGATCAGAGGACGTCGGCGACGGCGGTCGCGACCCGCTCGACGACGGCGTCGACATCGGCGTCGGTCATGCGCGGGAAGATCGGCAGTGACACCGAGCGGGCGTACCGGCCCTCGGCCACCGGGCACGTGCCGGGAGCGAATCCGAGCTTTCGGTAGAAGGGGTGCCAGTAGACGGGGATGTAGTGGACCTGGACCCCCAGCCCGAGCTCGGTGAGGCGCTCGAAGAAGGCTCGCCGGCGGGCCGGGTCGCGGACCAGCGCCACGTACAGGTGCCACCCCGGCTCGACGCCGTCGCGGACCGTGGGCAGCTCCAGCCCGTCCACGTCACGGAACGCCTCGTCATAGCGGGCCGCGATCTCGCGACGGCGCGCCAGGAAGCCGTCGAGGCGGCCGAGCTGGCTCCGGCCGAGCGCCGCCTGCAGGTCCGTCATGCGGTAGTTGAAGCCCAGGTCGTGCTGCTCGTAGAACCACGGGCCGTCGTTGCGTCCCATCTCCTCGGGGTTCCGGGTGATGCCATGGGTCCGGAAGCGCCTCGCTCGTCCGGCGAGCGCCTCGTCGTCGGTGACGACCGCCCCGCCCTCGCCCGTGGTGACCGGCTTGACCGGATGGAAGCTGAGGGCGCTGGCGTCGGCGAGGGTCCCGACCGGCGCGCCGCGGTCCGTCGCGCCGAGCGCGTGCGCCGCATCGGCAAGGACGGTGATGCCGCGGTCGCTCGCGACCGCCTTGAGCGCGGCGTAGTCCGCCGGCTGGCCGGCATAGTCGACGGCGACGATCGCCCGCGTGCGGTCGTCGACCATGTCGGCGACACACGCGGCATCGAGGTTTCCGGTCGCGGGCTCGACGTCGGCAAAGCGGACGGCGGCCCCGAGGTAGAGGGCCGCGTTGGCGGTGGCCGCAAACGTGAGCGGCGTCGTGATGATCTCGTCCCCCGGGCCGATCCCGGCGGCGAAGTACATCGCGTGCAGGGCCGCGGTCCCGGAGTTGACCGCGACGGCATGTGCCGCCGAGGTCGTCTCGCACAGCGCTCGCTCGAATGAATCGATCTCGGGGCCGGTGGTGAGGTAGTCGCCGCGCAGGACCTCGGCGACCGCGGCGACGTCCTCGTCGTCGATCGACTGCCGCCCGTACGGGATCCGGTCAGGCATCGGTGACCATGGCCTCGAGCTCGTCCACGGTCAGCCAGCGCTCGTTCGTGTCGCTGGCGAACGAGAACCCATCCGGCACCGGATCGCCGTCGATGCTGCCCTTCGGCCAGAAATCGAGCTCGGGCTGGATCACGTAGCGATCGCCGAGATCAAGCGTCGAGCGGGCGTCGCTGGCGCTGATCATCTCCTCGTGGAGCTTCTCGCCGGGGCGGATGCCGACGACCTGCAGCTTGGCCTCCGGGGCCATGGCCCGCGCCAGGTCGACGACGCGCATGCTCGGGATCTTCGGGACGTACAGCTCGCCGCCCTGCATGCGCTCGAGCGAGTCCAGCACGAAGCGCACGCCCTGGTCGAGGGTGATCCAGAAGCGCGTCATGCGCTCATCGGTGATTGGCAGCACGCCGGTGGATCGAAGCTGCTTGAAGAACGGCACCACGCTGCCACGGCTGCCGACGACGTTGCCGTACCGAACGACCGCGAACCGCGTCTTCGTGCCGCCGGCGTAGGCGTTGCCATTGATGAACAGCTTGTCGCTGACGAGCTTCGTGGCGCCGTAGAGATTGACCGGGCTGCAGGCCTTGTCGGTCGAGAGCGCGACGACGCGTTCCACGCCTCGCTCGATGGCGGCGTCGATCACGTTCTGCGCCCCGTGGACGTTCGTCTTCACCGCCTCGAACGGGTTGTACTCGGCAGCCGGGACCTGCTTCAGCGCGGCGGCGTGGATGACGACGTCGACGCCGTGGAACGCACGGTTCAGGCGATCCCGGTCCCGGACGTCGCCGATGAAGTAGCGGAGACGGGGCTCATCCAGGAAGAGCTGCTGCATCTCGTACTGCTTGAGCTCATCGCGGCTGAGCACGACGACGCGGCGCACGTCGGTCTCGTCAAGGATCGTCCGCACGAACTGCTTGCCGAAGGAGCCGGTCCCCCCGGTGACGAGGACCGATCGGCCGTCGAGCATGCTCATCGCGGGGATTCTAGAGCGGCGGTGCCCGGCTCGGCCGCTGGCGCCCCGCCTGCGCCATCGACGAACGAGCGCAGCCAGGCCGCCGCCCGCTCGGCGGCGCGCCCATCCAGGGGTCCGAGGCGGTCGCCCAGCGCGGCTCGCGCGGCCTCCGCCGCTCGTCGTCGCTCGTCGGGGTCGCCCAGGCGGATTCCGACCGCGCCAGCCTCCTCGGCCGACGTGACGCCGATCGCGATCCCATCGGCCGCGAAGGTCACCGGATCCGGACCACCACTCGCGTTGACCGTGATGGCCGGCACCCCGCTGACCGCGGCCTCGAAGACGCTCTGCGACGAGGCGGTCACCATCGCCAATGAGTCGGGCAGCACGTCGTGAAGGCGCCGAATCCGTTCCGTGCGGACGCTGACGCCCTCCGGCGGCGGCTCCGCGGCGAGCACGTCTGCGGCGATGTCGTCCGTCTCGTTGGGGTGGGGGACGATGATGACATCAGCCGGGCCGACGGCCGCGGCGACGCGGATGGCGGCTCGCAGTGCCTCGCGCTTCATGTCCGGGTGGACGGCCGCCTTCGTCGGGTCCCCCGGCTGCGAGGCGAAGACGATCCGCGGCCGCGACGGCGCCGCCTCCGACGCGGAACGAGCCAGCAGCCCGTCCAGCGCCAGCGGGCCAATGATCGTGACGCGTTCCGGGGCGACGCCCGCGAGGGCCATGGCCGCCGCGGCACGCGGGCCGTAGACGGCGACTCCGTCGTAGGCCATCCCGGCGCTGCCCCACGGGTCGTTCGCCTCGCCGTGCGGCAGGTCGACCACCGGAATCTTGAGATGGTGCCCGACCGGCGGCACGATTCGAGAGAGCGGACCGGACTCGCTGAAGCACGCGACGATCCTCGGCGCGTGGCGTCGCGCGAGCGCCAGGACGCGCGCCCCGTCGAGCGCGACGATCGGGAGCCCTCGGCGAAGCAGTCCCGAGAGCCGTTCGGCGGTCGGGACGTCCACGTGCCCGGCCCATTCGGCAGGCGGGGCGGCCCAGGCCCGGCCGATGTGGGCGGCGTGGGTCCACAGGCTGCCGATGTCCCGCGCGGCGAGGTGGTCGACGAGGCGGCAGCCGGTCCCGTCCAGCTGCCGCGACAACCCCGCGGTCCGGGCGTCGACCACGAGCCGGGACATCCCCTCGAGGCGCACGGCGACGGGGGTGAACAGCTGCGCGTGGACGGACCGGGTGACGAGCGCGACGAGCTCCACCCGTCCACCGGCGCAGTCTCGGCGCGACCGCGTGAACGCCCGGCCGAGGCGAGCGAGCGGGCGGATCGCCTCGAGCCGCAGGCGAGCCGCGGGAAGCGGTGGACGGCGGAGGGCGGTGTACAGGACGTGCTCGGCGCTCGGCCGCAGGTCGATGTCCTGCCAGCGCATCGTTGCGGCGAGGGCCTCGGGCAGCGCGTCGATGAGCGCACGGGCCGTCTCCCGCTCGGGTCGTCCGAGATAGTCCGTCATCCGGCCGGCTCGCCCGTCCCCAGCGTGCGGGCGACCTGGCGCAGCCGGTCGAGCGGGCGCAGCGAGACGGCTGCGGCGAGCGCCGTGAACCCGAGGGCGATCGCGACGTGGACGAGGAAGCCGAGCACCGATGGCTCGGGCGAAAGGACCCTACCGAGCCCGACCGCCGCAATCGCGGAGAGACTCAGCGCGCCGAGCCGGACCCACCCGAGCCGGATCGGGTAGATCGTTCGTGCGTACAGGTAGGTTGCCGTCGCGAACGCCGTGTACGCGCCGAACGTGGCCAGCGCGGCGCCCACGATCCCGAGGAGGGGGATCAGCACGACGTTGAGCCCGATGTTCAACGCGGCCGATCCGAAGGTGATGAGCGCAAGCGGTCCGGTGCGCTTCCTGAAGAACACCGCGGTGACGAACATCGTGTATGCCCCCTGCAGCGCCGAGGCAAAGGCGATGATCGGCACGATGTCGGCCGCCGGCGCGAAGCCGGGGCGCGCGATGATCGCGAGGACCTCGGGGGCTGTGACGGACACGAGGACCGCGACCGCGAGGATGCCGGCGAGCACCACGTTGGTCATGTCGGCGTAGAACCGCGGCGCGTCCGGCCGATCACCGATCCGGTAGAAGGTCGGCGACCACGCCGCGTTGAACGAGGTGATGAGGATCGTCACCACGTACCCGAGCTGGTAGCCGAAGGCGTAGATGCCGATCTGTGTCGTGCGCGGGTCGCCAGCCGGCACGGTCAGAAGGATGGCGAGGAGCCACCGGTCCGCGAGCCGCAGTGCCCACGCGCTGAGGGCGTGCGGGAACAGCGGGAGCCCGAGCCTGAGCGCCGCGCGGAGGGCCGGCAGGTCCAGCCTGGTCGAGCCGATGCGCGCGATCAGTGCGACGGCGACGATGACAACGCCCACGTTCGCGGTGAGCTGTCCCAGCAGGACGCCCGTCGCGCCCATCCCGAACCCGACGACGAGCGTCACCGAGACGACGCTGCTCACAAGGAACGCGCCAAGGTTCACGGCGAGGAATCGGCCCGCCTGTCCGGAGGCGCGGAAGAAGACCGATGGGATGAACTGCATCGAGCCGGACAGCGCCAACAGGAGCGCGAGCGTCCCGAGCGGGAGGAACTTGATGCCGGAGAACAGCGATTCGAACCGAGGCCCGAGAAGGACGGCCGCGAGGACGGTCACGAGGATCGACGTTGCGGCGGTGAAGCCGAAGACGGTGAAGTAGAGGCGTGCTCGAGCCGGCCCTGCCGTGTCGAAGTGGAGTCGCATCAGCGCCGAGTCGATGCCGACGTGGGTGACGAGGGCGAGGACACCGGCGAACGAGGTCATGAGCGCCACGTCCCCGTAGGCGTCCGGGGCGAGGAAGCGGCCGTAGACCGGCAGCAGGAGGAAGGCGCCGATCTTCGGGGCGATGTTGCCGACCGTGTAGAGCGCCGACTCCCTCGCCAGTCTTCGCAGGCTCACCGCCGGGATTCTAGCCGTGGGGCGATCGGCAGCACCGAACCTATACTTCTGCCCCGATGTCCACCTCGTCCGCGCCCATCGCGGTCCTCTTCGGCACGCGTCCCGAGGCGATCAAGCTCGCGCCGGTCGTGCTCGAGCTGCGAGACCGTGGCCTGCCCCACCTCGTCGTCACGACCGGACAGCACACCACGATGGTCGAGGAGGTGCTCGCGCTGTTCGAGATTCAGCCCGATGCCGACCTCGGCCTCATGCAGCCCGGCCAGTCACTCGACCAGCTGCTCGCGACCGCGCTCGACCGCGTGGGACGATGGCTCGACGCCAACGGGCCGCGCGCCGTCGTCGTCCAGGGCGACACGACGAGCATGCTCGGGTCCGCGCTTTCCGCGTTCCATCGCACGATCCCGGTCGCGCACGTCGAGAGCGGCCTGCGGTCCGGCGACCCGCTGCTGCCGTTCCCCGAGGAGATGAATCGCCGCCTGGCATCCGCGATCGCGACCTGGCACTTCGCGCCGACCCCGGGCGCGGCGGAGAACCTCCGGGTCGCCGGCATCGACGATGGAGTCCACGTCGTCGGCAACACCGTCGTCGACGCCCTGCGTCGGATCGACCCGATCGGCGCCCCGCTGCCGGAGCCGTTCGCCACGTTCGTTGGCGCTACGCCGTACCTTCTCGCGACGGCCCATCGGCGGGAGTCGTGGGATGGCGGGATCGCGGCCATCGCGACGGCGCTCCGGGACGTGCTCCGCCAGCGGTCCGACCTGCGGCTCATCTTCGCGACCCATCCCAATCCCGTGGCCCGCGGCCCGGTCGACGCCATCCTCGGCGGCGAGCCACAGGCGATGGTGGTCGACGCCATTCCCTACCCGGAGTTCCTCATCCTGCTGGCCAACGCGCGGCTGGCGGTATCGGATTCGGGAGGCGTCCAGGAAGAGGGCCCCAGCCTCGGCGTTCCGGTTCTCGTCACGCGAGAGACGACCGAGCGTCCCGAGGGGATCGACGCCGGGGCGGTCCGCCTCGTCGGCACGGACACAACGCGAATCCGAGAGACCACGCTCGACCTCCTCGCGGACCCGTCGGCGCTTGCCGCGATGGCCACGGCGGGTGGCGAGATCTACGGAGATGGGCACGCGGCGGAGCGGATCGTGAGCGTGCTCGCCGGCGAGACGGCAGATCGTGGTTGAGCGCCCGTCGCCGGCCCCCGCGCTCCGCGTTGCGACCGTGGGCTTCCAGGGATTCGGCAATCTCGGCGACGAGGCGATCCTGACCGGCATCGAGGCGGCCCTCGGAGACGGCGTCCGCGCGGTCGCGGTCTTCAGCGGCCCGCGGCCCCAGACGATCGCGGCCTTCCCATCGGCTCCCCGCATCGTCACCTGGCGACACTTGCCGGGCATCCGGGCCGTTCGGGCGCTCAGGCGGGCGGACCTCCTGCTTCTCGCGGGCGGCGGACTTTTCAACGACCACTGGACCGGGGTCATCCCGCGCTACTGCGCCTGGGTGCTGGCGGCTCGCCTTGCCGGCGCCCGCGTGGCATGGGTCGGGGTTGGCGTAGGACCGATCCGCCGCGGTTGGCTTCGCGCCGTTGCCCGCCTGGCGGCGCGGATGTCGCACGTCGTCCTCGTTCGAGACGACGAGAGCGCCGCCCTGCTCGGGCGATCGGTTCGTGTCGGGGTCGTCTCCGACCCCGCGGTCTTCAACGATCCCCCGGATCCACGCCGCGGCGACGAGCTTGGAGTGGTCGTCCGAGCACCGACACCGTCGGGGCAGGGTCACCGGGCACGGCTCGTGGAGGCGCTTGCCGCCACTGCGGTGGCGGCCGCGGCCGATGGCATGCGTCCGGTCATCCTCACGATGGGGGGCCCGCGCGACGACCCGTTCGCCGAGGAGGTGCGTGCTGCGACGGCCGCGATGGGGCTGAGCGGGGTCGCCAGCGAACCCCTCGGCCCGACTCCCGCCGCCGCGCTCGACCGGCTGTCATGCCTCTCGGCGGCCGTCACGGTCCGCCTCCATGGCCTCGTGCTGGCGGCACTGGCCGACGTCCCGGCCGTCGCCATCGCCTACGACGCCAAGGTCGGCCTGGCCGCGGAGCGCCTCGGCCTCGGCGACCTCGTCGTGCCGCTCGAGACGGTGAGCGGTCCCACGCTCTCGGCGCTCGTACGGTCAGCGACGACCGATGCGCGGCGTCTCGCGCTCCGGGATCGCGTTGCGCAGCTCCGAGACGAGCGGGCCGCAGTCGCCGCGATGGTCATCGCCGCGGGAGCGCGGCCATGACCGACGGCGCGCGCGTCGACGTCCTCCTGGCGAAGGCCTACGACCCGGATCTGCGGGTCCGCCGCACCGGCTACGCGCTCGCGGCTGCCGGGTATCGGCCCCGGGTCCTGGCCTGGGATCGCACCGGCGAGCGGCCGGAGGAGTCCGACGACGGCCCGATCCGCGTCCATCGCATCCGCGTGCGCAGTCGCGCAAGCCGTGGCTGGACCCAGATCTTCTTCCTCTTCCGCGTGGCACGGGAGTTCCTGCGCCTGATGCGCAAGGACCCGCCCCAGGTCATCCACGCGGTCGACCTGCCGATGCTGATCGTCGCGCTGGCGCTCGCGCCGCTGACTCCCGGTCCGCGGCCCGCGATCGTGTACGACGCCTTCGAGATCCATGCCCTCATGGGCGTCCACCGCTACCCGCGCTGGCTGGTGGCCATGATTCGGATCAGCGAGCGCTACCTCCCGCGTCTCGCCGACCTCGTCATCACTCCTGGTGAGGATCGGAAGGCCTACTTCGCCGCGCGCGGCATCCGCTCGCTCGCCGTCCCCAACTGGGTGGATCCGCCTCCGACGGTCGTGGATCGCGGGGAGGCACGTTCAGCGCTCGGGCTGGATGGCCAGTTCTGCGTCGTCTATGCCGGCGGCCTCATTGGGTCACGCGACCTCGAGCCGCTCATTCGCTATGCCCGGCGCCACCCGGAGGACGTCATCCTCATCGCGGGCAGCGGCGATGCCGAGGGCGCCCTGCGCGAGGCGAGCGCATCGGTGCCGAACGTTCGGCTGCTCGGCTGGGTGCCCGACACCAGCGAGCTCTTCGCTGCGGCCGACGCCCTCTACTACGCGCTGAAGCCGGACCATCCATATGCGGCGCACGCGGCGCCGAACAACCTCTACGTCGCCATCGCCAACACGGTGCCGCTCGTCTTTCGCGCCCAGGGCGAGCTCGCGGCCGTGAGCTCCGCGCACCGCATCGGCGAGGTGTTCGTCGACGATGCGAGCCTCGAGCGCGCGCTCGAGTCCCTGCACGACCCGGGGCACAACGCTGCGGTTCGAGAGGACCTCCGACAGCTCCAGGGTCGATTCCGCTGGGCCGATGCCGCGCAGCGGCTGGTCGAGGACTACCCGAAGCAGGAGACCACTCGCCCGCGCATCGCCCTCGTCACGCGCCTGTGGCCCACGCCGGAGCGCCCGGGCGTCGGCACGTTCGTCCGCGAACGCACCCTGGGCGTGGCCGGGCTTCACGTCGTGAAGCCGCGACGGGAGGGCATCGTCCGCCCGCTGCTGTACGCGCTCCTGTTGTGGGACGCCATTCGCCAGACCTCCCGGGTCGACGGGATCGAGGCTCACATGATCCTTCCGACGGGCCTGGTCGGGCTCATCGTCGCCCGCCTGCGCGGCGTTCCCCTCGTCGTGTACTCGCACGGGCGAGACGTTCGCAGCTACGTCGGCCAGTTTCCGGCGCTGCGCTTCCTGTCACGCCTGGTCGTCCAGTCGAGCGCCGCCGTCATCACGAACTCGCGCGAGACGGCCGACCAGCTGCGCCCCATCGGGATCGAGCCGATCGTCATCGTGCCCGGCACCGACCTCTCGCGATTCCGTCCCAGCCCGCGGCCGCCCGAGAGCCGCGTGCTGTACATGGGTGGGAACGTCCCGCACAAGGGCTACGAGGTCGCCCGCGACCTCGCCGACACGCTCATCGGCCCCGGGATTCACGAGGTCGAGTACGCGCAGGTGCCCCAGCTCATGGCCGAGCACGACGTCGTGCTGGTGCCCTCGACGACGGAGGCATTCGGCCTCGTCGCCGTGGAGGCCATCGCGTCGGGTCGCTGGGTCGTCGCCAACGCGATCGGCGGGCTGCGGGAGATCGTGGTGGAGGGCGTGAACGGCACGCTCGTGGACGACGGCGACTTTGCGCGCGCGCTCGCGCACATCCCCGACTACGATCCGATCGCCGTCTCTCGCACCGTCGAGCGGTTCAGCCTCGATCGCTGGCAGGCGGATATGGCCGCCGTCTGGGGGCGCGTCCTCGCCGAGGACCCGGATGGCCATCGAGACTGACCGGCGGCCCCGGGTGGCGATGCTGGTGCGCAACCAGTTCACGCATGACTCCCGCGTAGAGAAGGAGGCGGCGACGCTTCGGGACGCGGGATACGGGGTCACCATCGTGGCCGATCATGCCGCCGGTCTCCCTGAGCACGAGACTCGCGACGGCGTCGAGGTGCGCCGCGTTCCTCGCGCCGGCCCGCGGGTGCCCGGTCTCGGCTTCGTCCGGCACGAGTGGCGGCTGAGCCGAGTCCTCGCCGGCCTCGGAGCGGACCTGTTCCATGCCCACGACTCCAACGCGCTGCTCGCCACCTGGCTAGCCGCCCGCTCCGGCCGGCGCCCGTTCATCTATGACGCCCACGACCTTTGGCTTCACCGTCCCCGGCGACAGCGGTCGCGCCTCTACCACGCCCTCCAGAACGCGTATTACACGGTCGTCGAGCGCCTCCTCGTGCCGCGTGCCGCCGGCACGATCACGGTGAGTCCGCCGATTGCCCGGCATCTCGAACGTCGGTATCGGCTGACGTCGGTCGACCTCGTGCCGAACTACCCGGAGCGATCCGAGATGGCGGCGCGACGCGAGCTGGCGAGCCTTCCCGACCTCGCGACCGTGCCGGCGGCGACGCCGATCGTGCTGTACGTCGGTGGGCTGATGGAGGGCCGCGGCCTCGAGTTTCTTATCCGCGCCATGCGCGATGTCGCGACCGGCCACCTCGTCCTCCTCGGATCGGGCCACCAGGCGGACGCGCTGATGGCGGAGGCCGATCTGCTCGGCATCCGCGAACGCGTCCATCTCGTCACGCCCGTGCCGTCCGAGGATCTCGTGGCGTACGCGTCGTCGGCGACGGTCGGCGTCTCACCGATCGTCGACTCGTGCCTGAACTATCGGTACTCGCTGCCGAACAAGCTCTTCCAGTACATGGCGGCCGCCATCCCGGTCGTTGCCAGTGACTTCCCGCAGGTCCGCGAGATCGTGGCCGGATCCGACGCCGGGCTCGTGGTCGACACGAGCCGCCCGACGCGCATCGCGGCCGCGCGTCAACGAGCTCCTTGCCGACGCGGACCGGGCGCGCGCCATGGGCGCGCGGGGGCGGTCGGCGGTCGAGCGCACGTACAACTGGTCAACCGCGGCCGATGCGCTCCTCGCCGTCTACTCGCGAGCCGTCGGGTCCACGCGCCGCGGCTGAGCTCGAGCCTCGCTGGTTCGAAGGTACGTGGGCGCGCCCGCGAAAATCTGGCGCGGGCGGCGGTCCTCCGCGACACAATGGAGCTCCACCACAGATCGCGGAGCTGCCCCATGAGAATCCGGCTTGCCGTCCTCCTTGCCCTCGTGTTCCTCCTCTCGCTGGCCGCTCCTGCCATCGCGTCACCGACCACGGCGCCGCCCGCACCGCCTCGCGAGGAGGCCGCCGTGACCGCCGGGATGGTCGACATCCAGCTCGTCCTCGGCGGGTTGAGCAGCCCGATCGGCGTCGTGAACGCCGGCGATGGGACGAATCGGCTCTTCGTGATCCAGCAGGGCGGCACGGTCCGGGTCGTCCAGAACAACAAGCTCGTGGCGGGCAACTTCCTCGACATCCGCTCGGTCTCGGGCGGGTTCACCACCGGAGGCGAGCGCGGCCTCCTCGGCCTGGCGTTCCATCCGGGCTTCGAGTCGAATCGCAAGCTCTTCGCGTACTACACCAACGGCGGCGGCGACCTGGTGATCGCCGAGTTCACCGCGAACGCCGCGCCGCACGAGCGCGGCTGTGTCGACCTACGACCCGATCCTCTCCGTCGAGCACAGCTCGGCCGGCAATCACAACGGTGGCCAGCTCCTCTTCGGGCCCGATGGTTACCTCTACGTCTTCACCGGCGACGGCGGCGGCGCCGGCGATCCCGACGAGAACTCGCAGGATGTGAACGCCCTCCTCGGCAAGGTCCTTCGCATCGCGCCGAACCTCAATGGCGGGTACACGAGCCCGGCGGGCAACCCGTATGCCGGCGGCACGCCGGGTCGCGACGAGATCTGGGACATCGGCATGCGCAATCCGTGGCGAGCCAGCTTCGATCGCTCCACCGATCGCCTCTGGATCGCCGATGTCGGCCAGGGCAGCTACGAGGAGATCAACCGCGAGAACGCCGGCGATGGCGGCAACAACTACGGGTGGGACTGCCGCGAGGGCAAGCATCCGTACAGCGATCCCAGCCCCGGCATCTCGTGCTCCGGGAAGACCTTCGTCGACCCGATCGCGGAGTACACCCATGCCGGAGGCAACTGCTCGGTCACCGGCGGGTTCGTGTACCGCGGGTCGATCCAGGAGGACTTCATCGGGCAGTACGTCCTGGGCGACTACTGCTCCGGCCGTCTCTGGACGATCTCGGCCGGCGGGAGCTCGCTCCTCTTCCATCGCGACACGTCCGCGCTGATCTCGTCGTTCGGCGAGGCGGAGAACGGCGAGATCTACCTGACCGATCACGCCGGGCGGCTCTTCCGGGTTATCGCGTCGCCCTTCAGCGACATCAAGACCTCGTCCTTCTACAACGAGATCCTGTGGCTCTACTACGAGGGCATCACCGGTGGCTGCGGCGGCGGCAAGTTCTGCCCGAACGGCGCCGTCACGCGTGAGCAGATGGCGAGCTTCCTCGCCAGGGCACTCAAGCTGCCGGGCACGTCGCAGGACTTCTTCACCGATGACAACAGCTCACCGCACGAGGGCGACATCAACCGCGTGGCGGCCGCCGGCATCACCGGTGGCTGCGACACGAATCGCTATTGCCCGAAGGCGAACGTGACGCGAGCCCAGATGGCGAGCTTCCTCGTCCGAGCCCTCGACCTGCCGCCGTCCGGCACCGACTTCTTCGATGACGACGACGGCAACATCCACGAGAACTCGATCAACGCCCTGGCGCAGTCGGGGATCACGGGCGGGTGCGGCACCCGCACGTACTGTCCGTCCGCCAACGTCACCCGCGGCCAGATGGCGGCCTTCCTGAAGCGGGCGCTCGATTGAGGCGTCGCGAGCGCGAGGCCCGCACGACCGCGCGGCCGGCAGCCTGGCTGGGGCTGGTCGGCGTGCTGCTGACCGGCGTCATGACGGCATCGGTGCTTGGCCTCGCCGTCTCGCGCCCGGTCTCCGGCGGGTCCGCGCTGCTGCCCGACCTCGCGATGGCGCCGCTGGGCGACTTCCAGATCCAGTGGGTCAACGGTCGCCGTCTGCTGCGCTTCACCGCGATGATGGTGAACGTGGGCGCGGGGCACTTCGAGCTGCGCGGCAGCCGACCGAACACGTCGCAGCCCATGCACATGACCCAGGTCGTGTACGACGGCACGTCACGCTCGGCCTCGGTGGTTCAGCAGATCCCGACGGACGCGGTGGCCTCATATGCGGGCGATGGCCACAACCACTGGCACGTCGACGAGATGATGCGCTACGACATGTGGGGTGGCGGGGGCACGTTCCGCGGCGCGAAGGTCGGCTACTGCTTCCTCGACTCCGACCCGTGGGCCACCGGCCTGCCCGGCTACAACGGCTCGTACTACCGCGGCTCGATGTGCAGCACCAACCCCTCGATCCTGAACAACCGCATGGGCATCAGCGTGGGCTGGGGGGACGAGTACGAGTGGTACCTCGCTTGGCAATGGGTCGACATCACCAACGTCCCGGCCGGGACCTACGTCGTCCGTGCGTCGGTCGATCCGAACGGCTCGTTCACCGAGTCCAGCGAGGCCAACCAGTGCGCCTGGGCGCGCGTCCGATTCGGCGGCTCGTCGAGTGCGGTGACGGTCGAGGCGAGCGCGCGCACGTGCGTGAACGATTACTCGACCTCGATCTTCGCGAACGACATCGCCTGGGCCTTCGAGCAGGGGATCACGGTCGGCTGCGCACCGAACCTGTTCTGCACCTCGAGCAGGGTTACCCGCGAGCAGATGGCCAGCTTCCTGTCGCGAGCCCTCGATCTTCCACACACGGCGACCGACTTCTTCACCGATGACGACTCGTCGCAGCACGAGGGCGACATCAACCGTGTGGCCGCAGCCGGCATCACGGCCGGGTGCACGGCGACGCGGTTCTGTCCGCGAAACACGGTGACACGTGAGCAGATGGCGAGCTTCCTCGCCCGCGCGCTCGACCTCCCGCCGTCGAGCACCGACTTCTTCACCGACGACGAAGCGTCGATCCACGAGGGGAGCATCAACAGCATCGCCGCGGCCGGAATCACCGGCGGGTGCGGACCCGAGACGTTCTGCCCACGCTCGGCCGTGACGCGCGGCCAGATGGCTGCCTTCCTTCACCGCGCCCTGGAGTGATCGCGGCTGACGCCGCGCTCAGCGCCAGGTGCCCGGCGCCTCGGTCGGCTCAGTCGTACCCGCCTGCATGGCCAGGTCGATGATCGCCCACGCCTCGGCGGCGCGCAGCCAGCCGCGGACGTCGGTCGCGCGCTTCTCGAGGGTCTTGTAGGTCTGGAAGAAGTTCTCGATCTCGCGCAGCCGGTGGGGAGAGACGTCGTCGAGCTCCGCGGCATCCTCCCAGCGCGGGTCGTCGTGGGCCACGGCCAGGATCTTGTAGTCGTGCCCCTTCTCGTCGGCCATATCGAGGACGCCGATCGGTCGGGCGCGGACGACGCAGCCGGGAAAGGTCGGTTCCGCGATGACGACCAGCACGTCGAGGGGGTCGCCATCCTCGGCCATCGACCCGGCGATGAACCCGTAGTCGCACGGATAGTGCACGCTCGAATACAGGACGCGATCCAGCACGAACCGATGGCGGGCGTGGTCGTACTCGTACTTGTTGCGGCTGCCGGAGGGAATCTCGACGACGACCTCGATCGGTCCGCGAGCGTCAGGCATGACCGAAGTATGCCCGATGGCCTCGGGTCGATCGCGCGCTAGACTCGGGCCAATGCCACGCCCTCGCGAGCCGCGCCACCAGCCGCATCGGGCCGTGCCGGCCGGGCTCGGGCTGCTCGGGGCGATCACGATCGGTGGCCTGCTCGTCATCGCCGCAACCACTCCGATGTCCGCGGATCCGCCGGGGGCGCGGCCGCTTCGCGACGACCCCGCACGCGGGCTCGTGGACATCGGCCTGGAGCCGGCCGCGATGGGCGGGCCGTGTGCCGGCTACGCGTTCCAGCTCGCCGCGCCGAACGGGTCGATTGCCTGCAGCCATGGCCCGGACCCCGCACCTGCCGGCATCGACGTGCGTGATCCGGGGCCGCTCTCGACGCGCGATCAGCTCGCCGCGGCGGTCCCCAACGAGCCGGTGCCATGCGTCGGCGACGGGACGTCCGGCTTCCGGACGCAGGCGATCTACGCGCACGTCGAGGGCACGCCCTCGCGGGCGAGCGAGCTCACCCCGCTGATCCGAGGGTGGGCCGCCGAGATCGACCGCATCGTCCGGGTCAGCGCCGGGCAGACCGGCGGGCAGCGCCACGTCCGCTGGCTGCATGACGAGGACTGCCTCGCCAGCGTCGTCCATGTCGCGCTCTCGTCGTCGGCCGCGAACGACCTCGGCGTGATGATGTTCGAGCTCGACCAGCACGGCTTCAACCGGCCGGATCGGCGATACCTCGTCTGGTTCGACGGCGCCGACCTGGTGTGCGGGGTCGCCGTCAACATCGTGGACGACACGCCTGGTCAGACGAACCGGAACAACGGCGCCGCCACCGGATTCGTCCACTTCGGCCGGGTGGACGAGGCCTGCTGGGGGCTGGCCGCGCCTGGGACGATGGTCGAGGCGCACGAGCTGATGCACACGCTGGGCGCCGTCCAGTACAGCTCCCCGAACAGCTCATCCGTCGAGGTCGCCCCCGACGTCTGGGACATCTACGGGCACTGCGTCGACGAGTCCGAGACGATGTGCTACCAGGACGGGTCGCCAAAATCGCTCGTCCAGCGCTGCCCGACATCGAACGAGCGCTTCTTCGACTGCGGCCACGACGACTACTTCCACACCCGGCCGGCCGCGGGCAGCTACCTCGCCACGCATTGGAACAGCGCGATGAGCGCCTTCCTCGTCCGTGTCGACCCGTTCGGTGGCTTCCTCGACGTCAGCTCCTCGCCGTTCCGCGGCGACATCGCCTGGCTCGCCGACGCCGGCATCACCGGCGGCTGCACCGCCAACGGCGAGGCGTTCTGCCCGAAGTCGCCGGTCACGCGTGAGCAGATGGCGAGCTTCCTGTCGCGGGCGCTCGATCTGCCACCGACCTCAACCGACTTTTTCACCGATGACGAGACGTCGCAGCACGAGGCCAGCATCAATCGCCTCGCCGCCGCCGGCATCACCGGAGGGTGCGCGCCAGGCTGGTTCTGCCCGCGCGGCACGGTGACGCGTGAGCAGATGGCCTCGTTCCTGGCCCGAGCCCTCCATCTGCCATCGACCGCGACCGACTTCTTCACGGATGACGATCGATCCATCCACGAGGGCGACATCAATCGGCTTGCCGCCTCCGGGATCACCGGCGGCTGCGGACCCGGCCGATTCTGCCCGGCAGCGACGGTGACTCGCGAGCAGATGGCCGCCTTCCTCCATCGGGCCCTCGACTGATCTGAACCCGGGTACCAAGCGGCCCGGAAGTCCCGCGCGAGTCCGGGGTGCGCAGGCCGAGGCGGCGCGAGTACGATGGCCACGGAGCCGTCGGCTCACCCATGAGGGGATTCCATTTGCGGACGCCCGCCGCAGCCATCCCTCGCGACCCCGTCAGCGCCCTCCCCGCTGAGCCCGCTGGCTCCGTCCGCGACCGCGGACCTCCTGCGGCGCCTGACGTGCCCTCCCGCCCCCGTCACCGTTTCCACCTGGAGGTAACTCCGTGATCCCCGCTCCTCGCGTACCGCGGCCAAGCCGCCCCGTCCTCCTCACCATCATGGTCACCGCACTGCTCACCTTCCCCATGGGCATCGTGCTGGCCAGCCACCAGTTCGGCGACGTCCCGAACTCGAACCCCTTCCACGCCGACATCGATGCCCTCGTCGACGCGGGCATCACCGCCGGCTGCGGCAACGGCAACTACTGTCCCAAGGCCAATGTGACCCGCGAGCAGATGGCCGCCTTCATGAATCGACTTGGCGCCCTCGCCCCCGGGAAGACCCCGGTCGTGAACGCCGACAAGGTCGACGGCCTCGACGCGACCGTCTTCCACCGCTTCGGCACCGCGCCCGGCGCCACCACCCAGACGGGTTCCTTCACGCTCGGCGTGGAGGCGGTCGCTGGCGGCAACCGCGGGTTCGGCGTCATCTCCTATCCGGTGCGGATGTCGTCAGCGCTGACCGGGCATGTGATCGGCGTCGCTGGTGTGCCTCCCGCGGGCTGCTCGGGCTCAGTGACCGCCCCCGCCGCCTCGCCGGGACACGTGTGCGTCTTCGTCGGCTTCCAAACGAACGTCGCAAGCGTCGGCCTCTTCAGCCCGTATACCGGCGGCGGTGGAACGGGCCGTGAGGGCATCGCGATGAACGTGATCACCACGGCCGCCGGTACCGCGGTTGCGGTCGGGACGTGGGCCGCAACGGCACCACTCACGCTCGCGGCGCCCGCTCCGGCACCGGCCGGGCCGAACATCGTCGGGAACTGACCCCCAGTGGCGCCGGCGGCGGGGGACCACCGCCCCGGCGCCGCTAGACTCGGGCCAGCCATGGCCCGCATCCTCGTCGTCGAGCCCGTGGCCAAGCCCGGGCTCGACGCCTTGTCCGCCGTTCACGACACCGAGGTCCGCCTCGGCCTGTCACGCGACGCGCTGCTCAGCACGCTCGGCGAAGCGGGCGGCTGGGACGCCCTCGTCGTGCGATCGCAGACCCGCGTCGATGGCGAGCTGCTGGCGCTCGGGGCGCCACGGCTCAGCGTCGTCGGCGTGGCCAGTGTCGGCATCGACCGGATCGACGTCGAGGCGGCGACCCGCGCCGGCGTCATGGTGGTGAACGCGCCGACGGGCAACACGATCGCGGCGGCTGAGCACACGATGGCGCTCATGCTCGCCCTGCTGCGCCGCGTTCCCGACGCCCATGCCTCCGTCCGATCCGGCGAGTGGGAGCGCCCACGATTCACCGGCAGCGAGCTGCGCGGCAGGACGCTCGGGATCATCGGACTCGGCAAGATCGGCCGCGCCGTGGCCCGGCGCGCCGCCGGATTCGAGATGCGGGTGATCGCGAGCGATCCGTACCTGAGCGAGGAGCAGGCGGCGGAGGCCGGAGCGAAGCTCGTCGGCATGGCGGAGCTGCTGCATCGGTCCGACGTCATTACGGTGCACACGCCCCTCTCGAAGCAGACTCGCAATCTCATCGGAACGGCGCAGCTCGACGCGACGAAGCCCGGCGCATTCGTCCTCAACGTGGCGCGTGGCGGGATCGTCGACGAGCGGGCCCTGGCCGCAGCGCTCGCATCGGGGCACCTCGCCGGAGCGGCGGTCGACGTCTTTTCGGCGGAGCCGATGGCCGCTGACAACCCGCTGCGCGGCGCCCCGAACCTCGTGCTGACGCCACACCTGGGGGCGTCGACCAGCGAGGCACAGGACCGCGTCGGCCTCGAGATGGCGGAGCAGGTCATCATGGCGCTCGGTGGCGTGACGCCTCCATACGCGGTCAACGCGCCGGCCGTTGCGCCGGAGACGGCGCCGCGCCTGCGGCCCTACGTCGAGCTCGGCCGGCGGCTCGCGATCCTCGCCCGCCAGCTCGCCCCGGGCGCCTACGACGCCCTCTCGCTGACGTACGCCGGCGAGATCGCCTCGGGCGAGTGCGCGCCGATCCGGACGGCAGCCATCGCCGGGCTGCTCGAGTCGGTGACGGACCAGCGCGTCAACGCGGTCAACGCCGACCTCGTCGCGCACGAGCGCGGGCTGACCGTCCGCGAGGAGCGCACCGCATCGTCGGAGCCGTGGGCATCGCTCGTTGAGCTCTCGGTCGGGCCGTCGGATGGCGAACCGGCACTGACCCTGGCCGGTTCGACGGCGCATGGCAGGCCGCACCTCGCCGGGCTCGACGGGTTCGCGATCGACGCGGAGCTCGTCGGTGCGATGCTCGTCACCCGCCACCACGATCGTCCCGGAATCGTGGGCAGGGTCGGCACGCTGCTCGCCGACGCCGGGATCAACATCTCGTCGCTCGAGCTGTCGCGGCTCAGCGAGCGTGGCGAGGCGATGATGTTCGTTGCCGTCGACGATCCCCTCGGTGACGACGTCCTCGCCCGCGTGCGGGAGGCTGACGGCATCATCGAGGCGCGCGTGGTGGAGCTGCCGGCGCTGTAGCGCGCCTATCATCGGCGCATGCCAAGGCCGTTCGCGTCATCCGCGGATCTCGCCGAGAAGGAGGCGACCCTCGAACGGCTGGCCGATGGCGTGTTCGCCTACACCGCGCAGGGCGACCCGAACGTCGGCTGCATCGTCGGGACCGATGCGATCCTCGCGATCGAGGCACGTGCCACGCCCGTCATGGCGCGGCAGTGGATCGACGTCGTCCGCGACCGGGTCAGCGACCTCCCCTTCGGCGACCTCGTCCTGACCCATTACCACGCGGTCCGAACGCTCGGCGCATCCGCCTTCGCCGCCCGCCGCATCGTGGCGCACGCCGGCACGGCGGCCCTCATCGAGGAGCGCGGGCTCGCCGATTGGGCATCGGAGCAGGGACGCATGCCGCGCCTCTTCGCCGGCGCCGAGACGATCCCGGGCCTGACGCGACCCACCGATACCTTCGACGATGCCATGACCATCGACCTGGGCAATCGCGTCGTCGAGCTGTGCCACCTGGGCCGCGGCCACACCGCCGGCGACCTCGTGGTGTGGCTGCCGGAGGAGCGGATCTGCTTCGCCGGTGACCTCGTCGAGGCGCAGGCCGCGCCGTACATGGGCGACGCCCACGTCGAGGACTGGTCTACCGCCACCCTCGACCGCGTGGCCGGCCTCGGGGCGCAACAGCTCGTGGGCGGCCGGGGGCCGGTCGTCGCCGGGGAGGACGTCGCGACGGCGATCGAGGACACGCGTGCCTTCCTCCGCACCACCTCGGAGACCACGGCCGCGGTCCGGAACGGCGGCGGAAGCCTCAAGGACGCGTTCGATCTCGTCCACGATCAGCTCGCGCCGCGCTACGCGGGCTTCCCGATCTTCGAGCACTGCATGCCCTTCAACGTCCAGCGCACCTGGGACGAGCTGGACGGCATCGACCATCCGCGCATCTGGACGGCCGAGCGTGACCGCGAGGTCTGGGACGCCCTCGCCGACTGATCGGGCGCAGCCGCCGCCCGGCATCGTCGGCGTCGTCGGCGCCGGGGCGGTCGGCCTCACGCTGGCGGGACGCCTCGCCCAGCATGGCGCCGCGGTCGAGGTCTTCGAGGGCTTGCCCAGCCGCGTGCGCGTCGGGTCGAAGGCGATCTGCATGCAGCGCGAGACGCTCGAGATCTGGACGCGGCTCGGCCCGGGTGAGCGCATCGCGCGGCGTGGCGTGCAGTGGCGCATCGGTCGCACCTACGCCCGCGGCCGCCTCCTCTTCGAGACTCGGCTGCCGGATCACGAGGACCACTTCCCCCCGTTCGTGAACATCAGCCAGTCCGAGGTCGAGGACGCGCTCGAGGCGCGGCTGGCCGAGCTCGGCGTCCCGGTGCATCGCGGCCACCGATTCATGGGGCTCACGCAGGACGCCGATGGGATCGATGCCTCGTTCGAGACCGATGGCGGGACGGTCACGCGCCGATTCGCGTACCTCGCCGGCGCCGATGGCGCGCACTCGGCCGTCCGGCACGCGATCGAGATGCCGTTTCCGGGGTACACCTTCGATGATCGCTTCTTCATCTGCGACATCCGCGCGGATCTGCCGTTCACGAACCAGCGCCACTTCCACTTCGACCCGCCCTGGAACCCCGGCCGCCAGGTCCTCATCCACCCACAGCCGGACGGCGTCTGGCGCATCGATTGGCAGGTCCCGCCCGAGACCGATCCCGACGAGGAGCGCGCCGGCGGCCGCCTCGACCGGCGGATCCGCCAGGTGATCGGCGACGGGACCCCGTACGAGCTGGTCTGGATGACCGGCTACCGATTCAGCCAGCGACTGGCCGATGCGTTTCGCGCCGGCCGCGTGTTCCTCGCCGGGGACGCCGCCCACGTCATGTCGCCATTCGGCGCGCGCGGCCTGAACTCCGGTGCGGCCGATGCCGAGAACCTGGCGTGGAAGCTCGCGGCCGTCGTCGCCGCCCGCTCGCCGGCCGAGCTGCTCGACTCGTACGACCGCGAGCGTCGCTCAGCCGCGGTCGCGAACCTCGCCGCGACCGACGCCACCATGCGGTTCCTCGCGCCGCACGGCGCCTGGCGGCGGGCGTGGCGATCCCTCGTCCTGCGCCTCGCTCCCCATGCCGGCTGGTTCCGTGCGCGCGTCAACTCCGGACGGCTCGCGGAGCCGGCGTCGTACGCCGGGCTGCCGTCGGTCGAGCCGGGGCCCGACGATCCGCGCCTCCCGCGCCACGGGACGGTGGCGCCGGACGTGCGCCTGCCCGACGGCGGCCGCCTCCTCGACCACGTCGGCAGCGGGTACCTGGTCATCGCGCCGCGCGACACCGACGAGCGGCCGCCCAACAGCGCGCTCGTCGTCGTCGGGCCGGACACGGTCTACGGGGCTGATCGAGCGTGGCTGGTGCGGCCCGATGGCTACGTCGCGGGCAGCGCTCGCCTGGACGCGGACGACATCGCGGCCGCCTAGCGCCGCCTGGACCGAAGTCGCGGCGCGAGCGTCAGTGCGCCGAGCAGGATGAGCGCCCCTCCCAGCGCGACGAGGTCGGCGTTCCGACCGGCGGGGAGGGCGACATCGGGGATCGAGCCTCCCGGCGCAGGAGTCGCGGCGGCACCCGTCACGACGATCGTGCCGGTCATGGTCGGGTGCGGCGTGCAGAGGTACGCGTAGGTCCCGGGAGCATGAAGGTCACGCTGTACGACTCGCCCTGGGCGAGGAGGCCCGTGTCGAAGATCGTGCCGGTGGCCGTGTGCTCGACCGCGTCGAGGTTCGTCCACGTCACCGTGTCGCCGGCCGTGACGGTCAGGTCGGCCGGGCCGAAGGCGAAGTCGCTGATCTCGACGGCGTGAGTCGCTGCCCGCGCCGAGCCGATCATCCCGATGCCGAGGAGGATCGCGGCGATGGCGATTGCCGGGATCGCGCGGCGGAGAAGACCGTGTCATCGGGCGAGGTCCCCCTTCCACGTAGACGCGGTGTGGATAAACCGGTCCGATCCTAGCCACATTCGTGGACAAGTGGGGTTGATCCGTGCGCACCGCCGCCCGCGATGATGGAGCCGTCCCGAAGGGGCGGCTGGCCGGTCCGAGATCACCTCAACGATCGCCGCGGTTCCTTCGGGACATTTCGTTGCCCGGCGCGATCAGAAGGCCCACTGGCCGGCGCCAAAGCGCCAGGTGAAGTAGCCCATCGCCAGCGCGGACGCGATCCCGAGGCGCCCACCCCGCGGCGTCGCCATCGGTCCGCGATGAGCGCCGCCCACACCACGATCCCGAAGAGGACCAGGCTGTAGCGCGGCACGCTCATCACGAAGCCGGTGCTCACGATCATCAGCCAGTTGCCCGCCATCCAGACCGCCCACGTCGGTCGCAGCCAGATGGCGGTCGCAACGGTCGCCACGAGCCCGAGGACGACGAAGAGCAGCTCCATGCAGCCGAGCATGAAGGCCTCGTCCGGGTTGTCGCGCCCGATCGCGCCGACGATGCCGGCGATCCCGTCCCACGGCGGCGACAGCTCCTTGTACCAGTGCTCGTGCTGGATGACGCTGAAGGCGAGCGGGTCGCCGTACACGTTCCAGTTCAGCGCGAGGTAGCCAGCCGAAGCCGAGCCGCCACCAGGCCGATGCCGAGCCACGAAGTGCGGACGCGCCGATCGCGACGCCACTGGAGCCAGGCCTCGACGGCCAGCGCCGGGATGAGGACGAGCCCGTTGATGCGCGTCAGCGCCGCGAGCGCGCCGAGGACGCCGGCGTCCCACCATCGGCCCGACCGTCCCATCCACAGCGACCCGAAGGCCAGCGCCAGGAACAGGCTCTCGGTGTAGCCGATGTGGAGGAAGTAGGCCGTCGGGAAGACGAGGAGCAGGATCGCCGACCAGCGGCCCACCCGCTCGCCGAGGTCCACGGCAACGAGCCGATAGAGCACGCGGCGCCACGAACAGCGAGGCCGCCGTCGCGACGACGAATGCCGCCAGCGCCGGGTCCCGCACGATTGCCAGCACGATGCCCGTGAGCCACGGGAAGAGCGGGAAGAAGACGATGTACAGGTCGAGGTCGCCGGGGAAGTCCTGCCGATAGCCCGGGTACGACAGCGTTCCCGGATCATTGGCCATGTAGCCCCAGATGGCGATGTCGGTGTAGTGAGGGGCGTCCCAGCGCTGCCACGGCTCGAGCAGATCGGGCACCGAGCCCGAGGCCGTCCACAGTGCAACGAACCCGATCACCAGGACGGCAACCTTGGTCGCCAGGGTGGCGCCAAGCAGCAGCGCATCGGTCCGCTCGAGAAGCCGCGAGAGCATTTGGCGGACTATACGGTCGCCCCCGGATCGGTGCCGCGGGGGTTGGACCGGGCAAGCGGCCCCTGCTAGGATGGCCGTCCTTCGGTCGGGGCGTGGCGCAGTAGGTAGCGCGCGTCGTTCGGGACGACGAGGTCGGAGGTTCGAGTCCTCTCGCCCCGACCAGCTCCCTTCCCCTCAGTGCGGGATCCGGTAGGTCTCCGTCTCGGCCTCCTCGATACGAAGGGGCGGAAACGCATGCGGGAGCCCCTTCACCACGGCCTGGAAGATCTCGAGCTCGTCCGGGATGCCCCGAAGCCGAACCGGCCCGAGGAGCCGCAGCTCGACCGGCAGCCCATCGGCCAGCCCTGATCGGGTCGAGCGCGACACGAGCGTCTGACCGCCGTGCCCGCATTGGCACAGTCGTGCCGTCGTGTTCACGCTGATCCCCTGGTACCCCGTCGCGGTCAGGGTAGGTCGTCCGGTGTGAAGGCCGATGCGGACGCGGACCGCGCGTCGATCAGGCCAGTCGTGGCCGTGGGTCGCGCGCTGGATCTCGACGGCCGCATCGATGGCGTCGGCCGCGTCGCGGAAGACGGCGAAGAACTCGTCAGCTCGTGCGTCGACCTCGTACCCGTTGTGGCCTCGGACCGCGCCGCGCTCGATCCGACGAATCGCGCTCAGCATCGGGCCATAGCGCTCGCCGAGCTCGGCAAGGTGCCCGCTCGAGTTCTCGACATCGGCGAAGAGCAGCGTCAGCTGCCCGGTCGGCAGCTTCGGGCGCAGCTGGCCGTCGATGAAGCCGACCGGCAGGATCCCGTACCGCTTCGCCGCCTTGAGGAGGCGCGTCCGAGCTCGGTCGCGGGCGCCCTCGTCCTCGAAGAGGACGCGGTTGAAGCGGGCCAGAGCGTTGCGGACGTGGGCCTCGTCGTTGATCGGGAGGCGGCGACGTCCGCTGCTGTCGACGTACGCGAAGGCGCTGTCCGGCAGCTTCGCGCGCTCCCGGTTTCCGAGCTCGGCCATGGTCCGGCCATGATCGCAGAACGCGCCCGCGATGGGCTCGGCTAGGATCGGCCGATGGTCGCGCTCGCCTCCGACGAGTGGGTGCCGCCCGGCTCGTGCCGCCGGGCCCGAGCGGCTCGCCGTTCTCGTGCATGGCGTCACCGGCTGGCACCGGACCTGGTGGCGGGTCGGGCCAGCCCTCGCCGATGCCGGCTGGCGCGTGGTGGCGGTCGACCTGCGCGGCCACGGCCGCAGCCCACGGATCGACGGGACGATCACGGTGCGCGACCTGGCCGATGACCTGGCCGCGTTCGTCGAGAGCCTCGACCGGCCGGTCGACGCCGCGATCGGCCACTCCCTCGGGGCGGCGGTCTGCGCCGAGCTGGCCGCTCCATCGGCCTGAGCTCGTCCGCCGCCTGGTGCTCGAGGACCCGCCCGCGATCTCGCGTCTCGGTGACGTGGCCTGGCTCGCGAACATCGAGCGCGAGCTCCTCGCCGCGGCCGCCGACCTCGAGGGCGAGGTTGAGCGTGACCGTGCGGCGAATCCGGGGTGGCAGCCCGAGGACGTGCGACAGAACGTTGAGGGCAGGCGGCTGGCGGATCGGGAAGGCATCGTCGCGTCGTTCCGGCGCGACGTCGGCACCCGGGTGCTCGACCTCGCCCCGCGCATCACCGTCCCGGCGCTGTACCTGCTTGCCGACGAGGCTCGCTCCGTCTTCCCGGCCGTGGCGCGGGGGCAGCTGGAGGCGACCCTGCCCGCCGGCTCCGCGGTCGTTGTCCTGGATGCCGGCCACACCATCCATCGCGATCGGTTCGACGACTACGTCAGACGCGTGCTGGCCTGGCTCGAGGATGGCTCCGCATGAGCGCGCCCGCGGCCGTCGACGACGTCGCGCGCTGGGTCCTCGCCTCGTCGTCGACGGTGATCCTGACCGGGGCCGGCGTGAGCACCGAGTCCGGCATCCCGGACTTCCGAGGTCCGGAGGGCGTCTGGACGCGCGACCCACGTGCCGAGCGCCTCAGCAACATCGGCTACTACATCGCCGATCCGATGGTTCGCCGAGAGGCCTGGCAGCGCCGGCTCGAGCACCCAGGCTGGGGTGCCGTCCCGAACGAGGCGCATCGCGCGCTGGCCGCCCTCGACATCGCCGGCCAGGGTGGCGCTGCTCGTCACCCAGAACATCGACGGGCTCCACCTCGACGCGGGATCGTCGCCGGAGCGCGTCGTCGAGATCCATGGCTCGATGCGGGAGTCGATCTGCCTCTCCTGCGGCGACCGGCGCCCGATGGCCGAGACGCTCGACCGCGTGCGATCGGGCGAGGCCGATCCCGCCTGCCTCGTCTGCGGTGGGATCCTGAAGTCGGCAACGGTCAGCTTCGGGCAGAACCTGGACCCCGCGCTGCTCGCCCGTGCCGAGTCGGCCGCCTCGGCGTGCGAGCTCTTCATCGCCGTCGGGACGAGCCTGAGCGTCTATCCGGTCGCGCGCCTGCCGGAGCTGGCGCTGGCATCAGGGGCGCGGCTCGTGATCGTCAACGCCGAGCCGACGCCACTCGACGGCCGCGCCCACGCCGTGCTCCGCGGGAGCGCCGGGGAGGTACTCGCCTGCGTCGCCGCCGCGACCGGACCCGGCTAGGATCGGCCGATGGAGCGCCTCACCATTCGCGACGTGCCGGGCATCCGGGTCGGCCACTGGACCGACGCCGAGGGGCTCACCGGCTGCAGCGTGGTGCTCGCGCCCGACGAAGGCGCCGTTGCCGGCGTCGACGTGCGTGGATCGGCACCGGGAACGCGCGAGACCGACCTGCTGCGACCGACGGCGCTCGTGGAGCGGATCAACGCCATCTGCCTGGCGGGTGGGTCGGCCTTCGGCCTCGCGGCCGCGGACGGCGTCATGCGACGGCTGGCGGAGCGGGGGATCGGCTTCGCGACCGGCATCCGGCCGGTGCCGATCGTGCCGGCCGCCATCCTCTTCGACCTGGGAGTTGGCGATCCCGACGCCTATCCCGACGCCGAGGCCGGCTATGCGGCCACCGTCGCCGCCGAGACAAACGACGGTGGGCTGGAGGGCCAGGTGGGCGCGGGGACGGGTGCCACGGTGGCGAAGCTCGGCGGACCCTCAGCAGCCATTCGGTCCGGCGTGGGGAGCGCCGCGCGCCGCGTGGCGGGCGATCGGATCGTTGGCGCCATCGTCGTCAACAACGCGCTCGGCGACGTGCACGCGCGCGACGGGAGCCCTCTCGCCACGTCGGGTGGCTCGACCCCGCCGTTCGGGAACACGACGCTGGTGGTGGTCGCCACCGATGCCGAGCTCGACCGATCCCAGTGCCGCAAGCTGGCCGAGATCGGCCACGACGCGCTCGCCCGCCAGATCCGCCCGGCGCACACGATGTTCGACGGCGACGTCATCTTCACCATGAGCGTCGGCGACGGCTCGCGATCGAGCACGGAGGCGCTCTTCGGGTTGGGCGACGCCGTCCTCGATGCGATCGGTGAGGCGATCGAGCGTAGCGTCGCGGTGGTCTAGCCCGCCGGACCCGCTCCGTCATTGAGCTCCGCCTCGAAGGCATGGAGCTCGTCCGCGTTGATCTTGTAGATGTGCTCGTCGCCGGGGTACTCGCCGGAGCGGACCTCGGCCGCGAAGGCCTCGATCCCGCGCCGGATCTCGCCGGCGACGTCGGCATAGCGCTTCACGAATCGCGGCGCGACGCCCTCGTTGATGCCGAGCAGGTCGTGCCAGACGAGCACCTGGCCGTCGGTCCCGCCACCGGCACCGATGCCGATGGTCGGGATCCCGAGCGCCGCGGACACATGGGCGCCGATCCTTGCCGGCACCGACTCGAGCACGAGCGCGAAGCAGCCGGCCGACTCGAGCTCGCGCGCGTCGGCGAGGAGCTGTCGCGCGGCCGCGGCGGTGCGGCCCTGGGCCTTCATGCCCCCGAGCTTCGTCGCGGACTGCGGCGTGAGGCCGAGGTGGCCCATGACGGGAATGCCGGCGCCGACCAGCGCTCGCACGCGCGACACCATCGGCCCCGCACCCTCGAGCTTCACCGCGTCCGCGCCGGCCTTGATGAAGCGCACCGCGTTGGCGACGGCATCGGCGTCGGAGGCCTGGAACGAGCCGAACGGCATGTCGCCGATGACGATCGCCCGCGGTCTCGCGCGCGCCACGGCGGCGGTGAGCATCACGGACTCGTCCATCGTGACCGGGACGGTGGACTCGTAGCCGAGCACGTTGTTCCCGGCCGAGTCCCCGACGAGGATGAGGTCGACGCCGGCCTCGGAGGCGAGCCGCGCGGACGGGTGGTCGTAGGCCGTGACCATCACGATCTTCGTGCCGGCGCCCTTCATGGCACCGATCTCTGGCAGGGTCAGCGGCTCGCGAGCGCGCAGCTCGGTCATCGGCGAAGCGTCCTCTCCCGCCGGGTGGTTGTCAACGAGCCGCGTGGAGGTCACGGGCATCCAGATCCCTGCGGCATCCTCGAGGGAGCTCATCAGCCGCCGAGCGCGTCACACCCCGGCTCACCGTCCGGCGTTCGAGGCACGATCGTCAACGAGTACCACGCATCGTCCGCTCCGAACGGCCAGAACAGGAGGCTGTCGAGCCTGAGGCCATCGCCGTCGCCCTCGTTGAGGACCCGGACGACCTCGAATGCCTGGGCGAGCGGCACCACCGCGCATCTGCCGCCCATGTCGGTTGGCCCGCCGTATGCGTCGAGGTCCCCGAGGCCGAGCGTGGCCGAGTCGACGCGGGAGGTCCCCTCCGGTTCGGGCCCCTCACCGGGGACGATTCCGAGGACATACTCGGTGGCGATGTACGGCCGGTCCGGCGGTTCAACCCACGCGTCGTCGTCGAGGAGCTCATCGATGACCATGAGGTTGTTGGCGAGGCCGGTGAGGGACTTCCGCTCCGGCGATGGCAGCCAGAACTGCGCCTCCTCCTCGTCCCCGAACCAGCTCACCGCGGTGACCACGACGGGGTCGGCGTCGGATGGCAGCGTGAAGGTGTAGAAGCACGCCCCGTGGCCGGGCGGATCGCCGGCGCCCGGTCGGGGCTCGGCGTTGTATTCGGCGCTCGCCTGCAAATACGGCGAGCCGATGACGTTCTCGCGGACATCGGCCAGCCCGGTCTCCGAGAGCCGTCCGACGATCATGCCTTCCGCATGTCCATAGCCGATGATCACGCGCCCGCCCTCGGTGATCGTGGTGGCTGGGTACGAGACCGGCCCGGTGACGTCGCAGCCGTACGAGAAGCTGAGGATGACGCTCGTGTCAGCCTCATCGACCGCGGGCTGCAGCCAGGCATCCGTGTCGTCCCCGGCGGCCACCCACCCACGCCCGCTCGTCGTGTCGACGACCTCGTACCAGGTGAATCCGTCGGCGTCGGTCGGGCCGGACTCGATGCGCACGACCGCTCCACGCCCCAGCGACCCCGTCACGTCGCCGTCCGTCCCGGGCTCGGACCGCACGCGGAGTTCGTCGGCCGCGACCTGAACGAAGGCGCCCGTGGGGGGCGGGGCCGGACTGGCCGCGGTGGAAGCTGGTGCCCCAGCGCTTGGTCGCGCGGTCGCGCTCGGGGTTGCTGACGGGGACGGTCCTCCGCCGCACCCGACGAGGGCGAACGCGACGGTGGCCGAGATCGGCGCCGAGGCGCGACGGGTGATGCGCATGCCAGCATGATCGCCGCCCACCCTGCGGATGGACTGCGGGATCGACCTCAGGCGTCTGCGAGCAGGACGTTGTCGATGAGGCGGGTCCTCCCCACGCGAACCGCGGCAACCAGGGTGGCGCCGCCGAAGTCCGCCAGCTCGACGTAGTCGACGCTCAGGCCGGGCTCCGCCTCGAGGACGGCCCGTGCGGCCGAGACGGGGTCGCCGCCGGATCGGTACGCCGCCAGCCCGGCCTCAAGCGACCGCGGCAGCGCCACCGCGACGCGCCGCTCGTCCGGCGACAGGAACGCGTTGCGAGAGCTCAGCGCCAGGCCGTCCCGATCCCGCACGGTCGGAACGACGCCGATGTCGATCGGCAGGTTGAGATCGGCAACAAGGCGCTTCACGACGGCGACCTGCTGGGCGTCCTTCTGGCCGAAGAACGCGACCGTCGGCGCGACGATCGAGAAGAGCTTCGCGCATACCGTCGCGACCCCGCGGAAGTGGCCGGGCCGACTTGCGCCCTCGAGGAGGGTGGCGAGCTCGCCGGGGTCGACCCAGGTGTCGAATCCCGGCGGGAAGAGCTCCTCGGCGGCCGGGCGCGAAGATCAGGTCGACGCCCGCATCCCCGGCGACCGCCGCGTCGGCCGCCTCGTCACGCGGGTAGCGGGCGAGGTCCTCGGCCGCGGTGAATTGCGTCGGGTTGACGAAGAGGCTGACGACGACGACGTCGGACCGTTCGCGGGCGGCCCGGAACAGCGCGACATGCCCGGCGTGGAAGGCGCCCATGGTCGGGATGAACCCGATCCGTGCGCCCGGGGCTTGCCGCTCACCGAGCGCCTCTCGCACCTCGGCCGCGGTGCGGACGACCTTCACCGCTGCGTCGCCTCGGCCAGCGCGCCATACAGCGGGACGAGATCGGGGTCCCGCTCGAGGAGGGCGGCGACGTGCGCCTCGATCGTGGCCCAGTCACCGCGCGCGATCGGGCCGGTCAGGTCGAAGCCGTTCTCGATCGTGCGCGCCATGAGCGGGACGATCGCCTCCGGCGGGGCACCGACCTCGGCCAGCAGACGCGTCGCCACCTGGTGCAGCGTGACGAGGAAGTTGCCGCCGATGACGGCCGCGGCATGGTAGAGCGTGCGGTCCGCATCGGCGACCTCGAACGGACGAAGCCCGAGCGTGTCCGCCAGCCATCGCGCGCGGTCGAGGGCGTCTGTGGTCTCGCCGCTGACCGCCGCCCAGGCACCGTCGAGCTGCTCCGCACCCCGGTTCCGCGTCAGGGTCTGCAGTGGGTGCACGCTGAAGCGAAGCCGATGGGGATCGAGCGCCGACAGCCGGGTCGCGCCCGAGACGTGCGCAACCCACGGACCGGGCGTGACGCCGCCCGCGACATCGGCGATGACCGAGTCCGGGACGCACAGGAGCACCAGCTCGGCCGTCCGGGTCCGGCTCCCGCCCATCGGTGACCTGGAGCTCGCGCTCGATCAGCCGAGCGCGGATGGCGCCGCCGGCGCGGCCGGTGCCGATGACGTGGACCGCCTCGAACATGGCTGGCAGTCTAGACGCGGCCGGCGCTCATGCCGGTCACGGGTCGCGGCGCTCCCACTCGGCCGGGCGCGGCCGGCCCACCGCCTCCCATGCTGCGGCCTCGCCGCCGAGCCGCAGGGCGTGGACGACCTGGCGCGCCGCGAGGGCGATGATCGAGGTGAAGGTCGGGTACGCGAACTCGACTTCGGCCAGTCTCTCCACCGGCATGCCGGCCGCCATGGCCGCCGCGGCGATCTGGACGACCTCGACGGCCTGCTCGCCGATCACGTGCGCCCCGAGGATCTCGCGCGTCGAGCGGTCGACGACCAGCTTCGCGAACCCGGCGGTGCGCCGATCGATCACGGCACGGTCGAGCTCGGCGTAGTCCACGTGCCCGATGACGACGTCGCCCCGGTCCGCGGCAGCGGCCTCGGTCAGGCCGACGCTGCCGTACTCGGGATCGGTGAAGCCGCCGTGGGCGACGATCGCGTGGTGCAGGGGCCGCGCGTCGGAGCCGAGGGCGTTCTCGGCGGCGATGCGGCCCTCGTAGGTCGCGCTCTGAACCAGCATCATCCGACCGGTGATGTCTCCGGCTGCCCAGATGTGGGGCACGGAGGTGCGCAGGGCGTCGTCGACCCGCACGTACCCGCGGTCGCTCGCCACGCCCGCGGCCTCCAGCGACAGCGGCTCGAGGTTTCCCGGCCACCCGACCGCGAGGACCACGGCCACGGCCGTGACGGTGTGCGGAGCGTCGTTCGAGCGATAGTCGACTGAGAGTCCGACATCGGCGCGGCGAATGGCATCGACACCGGCGATGCCGGTCGTGATGGCCACCCCGTTGGATCCGAGCGCATCGGCAAGTGCTCCCGAGATCTCGGCGTCCTCCCCCGGCACGAGACGTGGGGCGAGCTCGAGCAGGGTCACCCGCGAGCCGAAGGCGGCGAAGATCGACGCAAGCTGAACGCCGGTCGCCGCGCCCCCGACGATGCACATCGAGGCGGGCAGCTCGCGCAGCCCCCAGATGTCGCTGTGGGTCAGGGCCAGGTCACTGCCCGGGAAGTCGAGCCGGCGCGCATGACCACCGCCGGCGATGATCACGCGCTCGGCGATGACCTCGTCCTCACCGATGATGAGCCGATGCGGATCGGCAAATCGCGCCGGTCCGGCGCCGCGGACGACCCGCACGCCCGCCCGCTCGAGGTGCCCGACGAGCTGCTTCTTCTCGTGGAGCTCGTACACCGTCCTCTGCGTCGCTGCCATGAGCGCCGCAACGTCGAGCTTCGGGGACGTGGCGGTCATGCCCGTACTCGGGGAGCTGCTCCGCATCGCGCAGGAGCCGCGCCGCCTTGGCGAGGACGCGCGTCGGCGCGCAGCCGTCATCAGTGCAGGTGCCGCCGGGGTTGTCGCGCTCGAGGAGTGCGACGCGAGCTCCGAGCTCAGCCCCGCGCAGCGCGGCGGTCACGCCGGCCGGGCCGCCGCCGATGACGGCGAGGTCGACCGGCGCCGTGGATTCGCTCATGGCCGCCCATCGTAGGGCCGCGCGACACGGCCCGCCGATACGGGTCAGCCGAAGGTGACCTCGACGAGCGGGGCGGATCGCACCATCAGCGCATGGTCGATGCGCCAGCTCCGCGCGATCGGATCCAGGAGCCGTTCGCGCTCGGCCAGGTCGGTGACGACCCGCCCGTGGCCGGCAGGTCCGCACGACCTCGCCGGTGAGGTGGAACGTCATGGCGGGGTTGGCCTTCAGGTTGGCCACCCACCGCGCGGGAAGCCGGGGCGGCCACTCAGGATGATGCGCCCGTCGACGTTGTGGAAGACCAGCTCGATCCGTCGCGGCTGCCCGGTGCGGCGCCCGGTGGTGGTGATGTCGATGCGGTGGCCGCGCTCGAGCGCCTTGGCCACGCCGGCGTCCAGCACCATCACGCGGCCACCGTCACCGTCAGCTCCTCGGCGCCCCGGACGAGGCCGATCTCGAGAGGGCCCTCGCCGGCGAGCGCGTCGAACAGGTCGTCGGCGCCGGTGATCGGTCGCTCGCCGACGGCGACGATGAGGTCGCCCTCCGCGATGCCGGCCTGCGCGGCGGGGGAGTCCTCCTCGACCTCGCGCACGAGGAGGCCGTCGCGCTCCGGAAGCCCGACCGCACGTCGAAGCTGGCGCGCCACGTGGCCGGGGCCAGGCCAACGCCGAGGCGTCGGCGGGTCGGCGACTCGCCGCGACCCAGCGCAGCCACCCGGTCGCGCAGCGCCGCATCGGCCGCGATCGCCAGGTAGAAGCCGTTGCCGAGGCGGTTCGTGTTGATGCCGAGCAGGTTGCCCTCGAGGTCCACGACCGGACCTCCCGAGCTGCCGGGCATGAGCGGTGCCGTGTGCTCGACCGCTCCGGCCACCCGCCGGCCGCGCGGGCCGCGGAAGGAGCGTCCCGTGCCGGACACGAACCCGAAGGTGACACGCGGCCCGTGTCCGTTCGGGTTGCCGAGGGCAACCACCGGCGCACCGACGCCCGGCGTTTCCATGCCCAGGGCGAGCGGCGCGATGCCCTCCGTGGCGGCCTCGAGGACGGCCAGGTCGCCATCGGTGTCGACGCCGGCGACGGTCGCCTCGGCCGTGCGGCCATCGGCGAAGGTGACGGTCACCTCATCGCCGTGAAGGTTGTGAGCGTTGGTCAGGATCCGGTTCTCGCCGATCACCACGCCGGAGCCGCCGCGCCATCGGTTGCCGATGCCGACGACGGATGGTCCGACCGTCTCCGCGATGCTGCCGATCTCCCGGCCCAGGTCCGCCAGGGCTGTCATCGTTGTCTCGTTGCCTCCGCAGGGTAAGATGTGACTTGCAATGCGCAAGTTACTCCTTCGCCAGCCGCTGTCAAGCCCGATGCCCTACGATCGGCGGATGGGAGTCCAGACGCCGCTCGCCGCCGCGCTCGAACGGGTCGGCGACCGCTGGAGCCTCCTGCTGATCGAGGCCCTGCTCGGAGGCGCGCGCCGCTTCGGCGAGCTGTCGGAGGCGGTGGACGGGATCGCACCGAACATCCTGTCCGATCGGCTGAAGCGTCTCGAGGGCGAGCGCGTCCTTCGAGCGACACCCTACTCGGAGCGTCCTCCGCGCTTCACGTACGCCCTGACCGACGAGGGGATCGAGCTCGCCGGCGTCCTGCGCCTGCTCGGCGACTGGGGTGCCCGCGGGTCAGCCAACGCGGAGCCGATGCGCCACGCGTCGTGCGGGACGCCGGTGGAGGCCCGCCTCTGGTGCCCGACCTGCGCGCGCTCGCTCGAGGAGCCGGAGGCGGACGAGCTGCGGTTCGTCTGAGGGATCAGGCCCCGTCGCCGGGGCGTCCCTCCTCGCAGATCTGGAATGAGCCGCCGCCCCCGACGCGATAGTCGAGCTGCTGCCCGTCGGCCTCGACGACGACCTGGTAGCCGTCGACCAGGGCCTGCGTATACAGCATCCCGGGCTCGGGGCAACCGAGCGAGCCGTCCGGCCAGGTCACGGCCTGGGCCATGACGACGACGAAGTCCTCGACATCGAGGTCGGTCCGCTCGGCGGCGTCGGAGAGGATGGCGTCGAGGATCGGGGCCGGCACCTCGCCGAGCATGGGCGACGCCGACGGCGGCAGCGTCGCGATCGCTCCGAGGCTGCGGGCCGGCCGTCCATCCTCGGTGGACCCGGGCGGCTCAGATGAACCGGGCCCCGCGGCACAGGCGACGGTGCTCAGCGCCAGCGCCAGCGCCAGCGCCAGGGTCAGGCCGGTTCGGACGATCGCAGCGCGGATCCAGGACATCGGTGACACGACGCCACGGAGACCTCGATGGTTGCCTCGATGGAGCCGTAGAAACGCTCGACGTACACCAATCACGGCCACTAGCATGAGGCCCCTGCCCATATCGCGCCCCGCCCCCGGCTGTTGCGCGTCAGTGCGCCCCACGTGTAGGGAGGACTATCGTGCGCCGCGCCTTCTCCATCTCGTTCCTGCTCATTCTGGTATTCACGCTGTTTGGAGGATCGACCGCGCTGGCCGTCGATCCCACGCGCACCTCGCGGCCCGTGCCCGCGGCGATCGATGACACCCGGCTCGACCAGCCGGTGACGTCCGGCGTCGCGCGGCCAACCGTGCTCGACGCATCGCTGCTGTCGGCGACGGGTGTGCGCCAGGTCGTCGTCCGGCTCACCAGGCCATCGGTCGGCGAGGTTGCCGCAACCGGTGCCGGCGCCGCCGCCCAGGTCGCCGCGCTGGGTGCCGTTCGGACCCAGCAGACCGGCTTCATCGGATCGGCCGATGCCGATGTGCTGGCCCAGACCGAGATCGCCCTCAATGCCGTCGTGCTCGAGGTCGACGCAGCCCGGCTGACGACCCTGGCGGCCAACCCGGCCGTCGCCTCGATCTCGCCGGTGATCGACTACGCGCTCGACCTCTCCGAGACCGTCCCGTACATCGGGGCGACCGCCGTCCACACGGCCGGCTTCGACGGCTCCGGCGTCACGGTCGCGGTCCTCGACAGCGGGATCGACTACACCCACGAGGCATTCGGCGACTACGCCACGGTCGAGGACTACGACGCCGCATACGGCGCGAACACATCGGATCCGGCCAACAAGACCGAGCCGGACTGGGCCGCCATCGCCGATCACACGAACATCGTCGGCGGATTCGACTTCGTCGGCGAAACGTGGCCGACCAGCGACCAGGACGTCCGGCCCGACCCCGATCCGATCGACTGTGGCGGCAAGGACGTCGATCCCGACCCGGGCGATCCGCCCGATCCAGACGCCCTGTGCGCGGGCGGCCACGGCACCCACGTCGCGGACATCCTTGGCGGCATCAATGGCGTCGCCCCGGGTGTCGAGATGCATGCCGTGAAGGTCTGCTCGGCCGTCTCCACCGCGTGCAGCGGCGTTGCTCTGCTGCTCGGCATGGACTACGCGCTCGACCCGAATGCCGACGGCGTCACCGACGACCACGTCGACGTCATCAACATGTCGCTTGGCTCGCCCTACGGGCAGGCCCGCGACGACGACCTCGCGGCCGCGGTCGAGACCGCCACGGACGTCGGCGTCCTGACGGTCGCCGCCGCCGGCAACAGCGCCGACAAGCCGTACGTGTCGGGCAGCCCGGCCGCCGCGCCGAGCGCCATCTCCGTTGCGCAGACGGCGGTCCCGTCCGACGTCCTGCCGCTCCTCACCGTCGAGTCACCGGCGGCGATCGCCGGAAACTATCCGGCGGTCTTCCAGCCGTGGTCCGAGCCACTCGAGGTCGAGGGTGCCATCCTCGACACGCCGCTGCAGTTCGGTGATGGCGCGGGCGGCAACCTTGACGGCTGCGCCGCGTTCGCGGACGGCACGCTCGCCGGGCTCGTCGTCCTCGTCAACCGCGGGACCTGCGACTTCAGCCTGAAGATCGCGAACATTGCGGCCGGCGATGCCGAGGCCGGCATCATTGCCATGGTCCAGCCCGGCGACCCATTCACCGGCGCCCTGGGCGCGTGCCCGGACGACCTCTGCGAGGCCATTCCCGGGTTCATGATCAGCCAGGCCAACGGCAACCTGCTGAAGGCGAACGAGCCCGCTCCGGGCGTCGTCGTCAGCCTCGATCCGGCGACCGGACTCCCGCTCGTCGGCACGATGGTCGGCTCGTCGTCGCGCGGACCGTCCATGCTCACGAATTCGATCAAGCCCGAGATCGGAGCGCCGGGCGCGTCGCTCTCGGCTGAGGCGGGGACGGGCACTGACACGACGCCCTTCGGCGGAACCTCGGGTGCCACGCCGATGATCGCCGGGTCGGCGGCCCTCCTACTCGATGCCTTCGACACCCGTTCACCGGCAGAGATCAAGTCGCTGCTGATGAACTATGCCGAGACCGAGATCTTCAACGGCGCGCCCGACGCGCCGATCAACAGTGCCCTCGCCGCCATTCAGCGCATCGGCGCCGGCGAGGTGCGGGTCGACCAGTCGCTCGAAGGCTCCGACTATGCCGCCTGGGACACGGAGCTCCAGACCGGCGCTCTCTCGTTCGGATTCGTCGACGCCACGGATGAGCTCACGACGCTGAGCCGTGAGGTGACCGTCGCGAACTACAGCGGCGCCGAGGCGACGTTCGACATCTCCTCCTCGTTCCGGTTCGCCAATGACGTTGCGACCGGTGGCGTATCCCTTGCGCTGCCGCCGGACGTCACCGTGCCTGCCGGAGGGACCGAGCAGTTCACCGTCGAGCTCGACGTCGACGGGCAAAGCCTGCTCCCGTGGACGGCGAACTCGGGGCTGTCCGGGGCGAACCCGGCGCCCTTCAACCTGCTGGAGTACGACGGCTACATCGAGCTCACGCCGGAGGTGGGCGAGCCGCTCCACCTCGCCTGGCACGTGCTGCCCAGGCTCTCCGGCGAGACGACGGCGTCCGACGACACCGTGGTCATCGACGAGGAGTTCGATGGCGTCCCGTCCGGTAGCGTGCAGCTGAGCAACGCCGGCGTCGGGCTCACGGGGATCGACGGGTACTCGCTCGTCGGCGAGAGCCCGGAGCTTCCGGCAGCCCCCGAGGGGTCGCAGCTTCCGACGATCGACCTGCGCTACGCGGGCGTCCAGACCATCCCCGTCCCGGCAGGATTCTGCTCCGGCAGTGACTCCTTCCTCCTGCTCCTGGCGGTCAACACCTGGGAGCGACAGACCCACGCGAACGCCCCCGCGGCCTTCGAATGGGATCTCGACACCGACGGAGACGGCGAGGCCGACTTCGCGGTCTTCAACCTGGACGCGGCCGGCAACCTGAGTGACGGCCGCAACCTCGCCTTCGTCGACGACCTGGGGGACCCGGACGCCGCGGTCGCGTTCTTCGGGACCGACCACGGCACGAACAGCGCGAACACCGTGCTCACGCTGTGCGGTGAGCAGATCGGGATGAACGCGAGCGACTTCTTCGCGCCCATCACCGCCGATCTGTTCGCGGTGGACACGTACTTCACCGGTCGCGCCACCGACATGATCACCGGCATCGAGTTCGCCCCGCTGGGTGAGCGCTACTTCCCGGTGGTCGGTGACGACGGCTTCGGCAGCGGGGATGTTCCGGCCGGCGGGTCCGCGACCTTGAACGTCATGGACTTCGGCCCCGACGGGACGAATCCGAGCGAGCTTGGCGTGCTTCTCTTCACCGATGGTGCCCGCAGCGGGTTCCGCGCCGGTGCGCCGCAGAGCCACGAGACGATCGTGCTCAGCGTCGAGCAGGGAGAGGCTCCGCCTCCGCCGCCACCCGGTGACCTGCCGTTCGACGACATCGAGGACTCACCGTTCGTCGGTGACATCGTGTGGGCCTTCGAGAATGGCGTCACCGGCGGCTGCTCCACCGACCCGCCGCTGTACTGCCCGAACGCGAACGTGACGCGCGAGCAGATGGCGACCTTCCTCGATCGCATCCTCGACCTGCCGGCAACGTCGACCGACTTCTTCGGCGACGACGACACCAGCATCCACGAGGGCGCGATCAACCGCCTCGCCGCGGCCGGGATCACCGGCGGCTGCGGGAGCGGCACCTTCTGCCCGAAGGCCAGCGTGCTGCGCGAGCAGATGGCCTCGTTCCTGGTGCGGGCGTTCGACCTGCCGAACTCGGCGGTGGACCTCTTCACCGATGACGAGGGCAACCAGCATGAGAACGACATCAATGCCCTGGCGGCCGCGGGGATCACGGCCGGCTGTGGCCCATCGAAGTACTGCCCGAAGAACCCGGTGACGCGCGGCCAGATGGCGGCGTTCCTCCACCGGGCCGTCGAGGACTGACCCGGCCCCGACCGATCAGGTCGAACCGTCGCCCGAGGAGGGGCCCGCCACGCTGGCGGGCCCCTTCCCATCGGCGCACGAGGGCGCCGTTGAGCTAGGCGGTCACCGCCTCCAGGCGCCAGGCGCGGACCGGATCGCGCTTCCCCTTCAGGCGCAGCGGATCCATTGCCTCGCCGCGCGCGAGCTCGCCGAGGCGCGCCCAGGTCACCTCGCCCACGACGATCTCGCCGGGCCCGGCCGCCCCGAGAAGGCGTGACCCCAGGTTCGTCGTGTCGCCGATGGCCGCGAAGCTGGTGCGGCCCGCGGCGCCGACGGTGCCGACGAAGGCCGGACCGGTGTTGATGCCGATGTGGAAGCGCGGCACCGTATCGCCGCGCGCGGCGCCGAGTGCCTCGATCTGCCGGCGCAGCCCGATCGCCGTCCGCACGGCGCGTTGCGGGTGGTCGGGCTGGTCGCCGACGGCATTGAAGATGACGAGGAGGCCATCGCCGGTGAAGTTCTCGATGAGGCCGTCCTCGCGCGCCACGACCGGGACCGCCGCTGCCCAGATCGCGTTGAGGAGCTCGACCACGGCCGTCGGCGCGTGCCGCTCAGCGAACGCGGTGAAGCCCGACAGATCGGCGAAGAGGACGGTGATCTCGCGCTCCTCACCGCTCCCGGGTCGCGCATGGCTCGGATCGGTCCGTGCCCGCTCCGCGAGCTGCTGGGGCACGTACGGCCGGAACAGCTCGTCGACGCGACGCAGCTCCGCGCCGGCGCGCTCGAGGATCGCGAGCTCCTCGGTCGTCGCCCCGTCCAGTCGCAATCGGTCGAGGATCCCGTCGACCGGGCGCCCCGCCGCCTGGGCCGACGCCAGGTCGGAGAGGGCGTCGGCGTGCCATCGGTGCAGGCGCTCGAGGGTGCCGCTGAGGTAGAGCCCGCCAAAGGCGGCAGTGAGGGAGCCCTCGCGCCGGTACTCGACCCGGGCGCCGACCGCGACCGTGGCGAAGGCAACGGCCATGAGCAGATGCCACTCCCACCACGACAGGTGCCAGTCGCGACTGAAGGCGACCGTCACCATCGCCTCGGCGAGGAGCACGAGCGCGACCACGATCGCGAAGAGGAGCGGCCGGCCGCGCCGGACGAGGAGGCGCAGGAAGTGCCACGCCGCAAAGGCGTACAGCCCGACCGCCACGAGGGCGGCCAGCCGGACCGGCGTCGCCACCTCGGCAGGTGCGGCTTCCGACATGACGCCCGGGACTCCGACCACCGACGCCGTGCCCCAGACGAGCAGCGACGCAGCCAGCGCCCAGCGGAGGAGGCTCGCGTTGCGCAACACCAGATCTCCGCGCGGGCCGCCGAGGGGGAGCGCCGACGCCGCGGCCAGCGCGGCCGCGACCGTCAGGCCGACCGGCGTGGCAATGACGAAACCGAGGTTCGACCCGGCCAGGAGCACGCCCGGCGTGGCGAGCGCGTGGAGCCCGAGGAACCCCGCGCTGGCGCCGAAGGCGAGCGAGATGAGCACCAGCCGGGCATCCCCGCGTCGCATGGCGGCCTCGTTGGTGAGGGAGGCCAGCGCGACGTTCACGACCGCCACGATCAGGACGAGCCAGAAGTGGCTCGGCTGATGACGCCATTCGACGTCCAGCTCGGGCCGAGCGATCAGGACCGCCAGCCCGGCGAGTGGCAGCGCGAGCAGGGCAAGCCAGGCGGCGGACGGGCGCTGCGAGGCAGCGGCGCGGAGCGTCGTCATCGGTCGGGTGCCCTTGCGTGGAGCCCTCATTGTCGTCCGGCGCGCAACGCCCCGGCTGCTAGGCTGCGGCCGTGCGCATGGATCCACCCGAGTCCGGCTTCCTCGGCGCATCCGTCGAGACTGACCTCTCCCGGCTCGACGCCCAGGTCGTCGTGCTCGGGGTGCCGCACGGCTGGCCATACCCGCGCCCCGGCGCGACCGCGGGCTGCGCCGGAGCGCCGTCCGCCATCCGGCGGCGCGCCGCCCGCCTCAGTCGCTTTCGTGACCATTGGGACTTCGACCTCGACGGGCCGATGCTGCCGCCGGACGGCGGGCCAACAATCGTCGACGCCGGCGACGTCCCCGGTGACCCGGGCGACGGTGCCGGCAACGCGGAACGCGCCAGCGCGACGATCGGCGCGATCCTGGCACGCGGAGCCGTGCCGCTCTGCATCGGTGGCGACGACTCCGTGCCGATCCCGATCCTGCGTGCCTTCGAGGGCCGCGGGCCGTTGATCGTCCTGCAGGTCGACGCCCATCTCGACTTCCGCGATGAGGTCGACGGCGTACGGGACGGCTATTCGTCGCCGATGCGCCGCGCATCCGAGATGTCACACGTCGCGCGGATCGTTCAGGTCGGCCTGCGGGGCGTCGGGTCGGCGCGCGCTTCTGACCTCGCCGACGCGCGCGCGGCGGGCGGCCTGCTGGTGACCGCCCGCGAGCTCGCCGACCGCGGCGTCGGGTGGCTGCTCGGCCAGCTGCCGGATGACGCGTCCATCTTCGTGGCGCTCGATCTCGACGGGCTCGACCCCTCGGTCTGCCCGGGTGTCTCGGCTCCCGTGCCGGGCGGCCTCGACTACGGAGCCGTCGCCGCGCTGCTTGCCGGCATCGGTCCGCGACTGGCCGGTGCCGCCGTCACTGAATACGTGCCCGAGCGCGACATGAACGAGCTGACGGCCCTCGTTGCGACCCGCCTCCTCGTGCTCCTGGCGGGTGGTGTCGGGCGGCAACGGAATCAGTGAGGTCGCGGTCCATCGGCATTTGACGAGGCCTGACGAGCGCGTCTAGCATCGTCTCCCACACCCTCGCATTCCGCCCAGACCGAGCGCGTGGCGGGGGAGCCTGACGCCTATCGATTGAGCCGGATCGACTCGCCCCATCGACCGGCCGCCCGTCCGCGGTCGCCCAATCGCCCCTTGCCCCGAGCGGAGGTTTGCGAATTCGTGGTACGACGACTTCTCGTATTGGCCAGCATGCTGGCCCTGCTCCTGCCGAGTACGGCGCTCGCCAGGGATCCCTCTTCAGCCGACCGACTTCAGCCGGCCCCCAACGCCGGGACCGTTGACCCCCAGCTCCTCCCCATCGTCGCGGATGACAGCCGCACGGTCACCGTCATGCTCGAGATGCGCGGCGACCCGGTCGCGGTGGTCCAGTCTCGCGATGCCGACAAGTCACTGACCACGGCGCAGCGCGACCGGATCAAGGCCGAGCTCCGCGCGCGCCAGGACGCCATCAAGGGCCAGATCGCCAACAACGGCGGACGCGTCCTCGCGCAGCTCCAGTCAGCCTACAACGGCATCAAGGTGCAGGTGGCGCGCAATGACGTCGCCGCCCTCGCCGCCCTCCCGAACGTCATCGCCGTGCGTGGGGTGCAGCAGCACACCCGCGGCAACGAGACGAGCGTTCCGTTCCTCGGGGTCCCGACCCAGGTGTGGGAGAACCTCGGCTACACCGGCTCGGGGGTCAAGATCGCCGTGATCGACACCGGGATCGACTACACCCACGCCAACTTCGGTGGTCCCGGCACCCCGGAAGCGTACGCGGCGGCGGACGCGGCCGATACCAGCCTCGCGGACGCCGCTGACGACGGGTTCTTCGGCCCCGACGCCCCGAAGGTCAAGGGCGGCACCGACCTTGTCGGCGACGCCTACGACGGCGACAACATGCCGGTCCCCGATCCGGACCCGCTCGACTGCCCCTTCACGAACGGCAGCGTCGGGCACGGCTCGCACGTCTCCGGCACCGCGACCGGCTTCGGCGTGCTCGCCAACGGCGACACCTATGAGGGTCCGTACGACTCGACGACGCACGCCAACGCCTTCGAGATCGGCCCCGGCGTCGCGCCGGAGGCGGACCTCTACTTCATCCGCGTCTTCGGATGCGACGGCTCGACCAACGTGACGACCGAGGCCATCGATTGGGCGGTCGACCACGACATGGACGTCATCAACATGTCGCTCGGCTCCGCGTTCGGGCGCTCCGACGACCCGTCGGCGGTCGCCTCGACCAACGCGGCGGCGGCCGGCGTGACGGTCGTGACTTCGGCCGGCAACAGCGGCCCGTCGGTGTACATCACCGGCTCGCCGGGCACCGGCGACGGCTCGATCGCCACGGCGGCGATCGACAGCAACACCCAGTTCCCGGGCGTGCGGCTCACCCTCGCACCCAGCGGGACCAGCATCAACACGATCTCGGCCAACGGCATCCAGCCGCCCGACGGGACGATCTATAACGTCGTCGTGCTGCGCGACGACACCACGACACCCGGCGAGAACGAATCGCTCGGCTGCTCGGTCGCGGCCTACACCAAGGCCGGGATCGCGGCGGGCCAGGGTCAGCTCGCGGTGACCGAGCGTGGCGTGTGCGCACGCGTGGCGCGCGGTGTCTTCGGCCAGCAGGCCGGCGCCGCCGCCGTGGCCATGGTCAACAACGCGGCCGGCTTCCCGCCGTTCGAGGGACCGATCCTCTCGAACCCGGACACCGGCGTTCCGTTCCAGGTGACGATTCCGTTCCTCGGGGTGCAGGGCCCGACCGGCAGCACCCAGGCGGCAGCCCTCCGTGCCGCGAGCACCGCAGCGACGACCGCGATCGTCCTGGCCAACCCGAACTTCCGCGGATTCGCGAGCTTCAGCTCGGGTGGCCCGCGGAACGGCGACAGCGCGCTCAAGCCCGACATCGGGGCTCCGGGCGTCAGCACCCTCTCAACCGCGTCGGGGACCGGAAACAAGGGCTATGTCCTCTCCGGCACCTCGATGGCATCGCCCCACGTCGCTGGCGTGGCCGCACTCGTCCGCCAGGCCCATCCGACCTGGTCGCCCGAGGAGGTCAAGGCCGCTATCGTCAACACCGGCAACCCCGCCGGGATGGCGGCAGGCACGTATCGCGTGACTCGCGCTGGCAGCGGCCTCGTGACCCCGGCGAACGCCATCGCGACCGACGTGGTCGCCCTCGGAGACGTGATCCCCGCCAATCCCGGCCTCGGGCTCGCCCAGTTCCAGACCTCGAACCTCAGCTTCGGATTCGCCGAGCTGGGCTCGAACTTCTCGGCGACGCGGGCGATCACGATCCGCAACAACGGGACATCGGCGGTGACCCTCACCCCGACCCAGGAGGGCGGCCCGGCATCGCAGCCGGCGACCCTCACCTTCGGGGCGTCGGCGGTCACGGTGCAGCCCGGCCAGCAGGCGACGTTGAACGTCACGCTCAACGTGACGGCGTCGACGGCCGGCAACTCGACGACGGGCGGCGGCACCGCATTCCGTCATGTGAGCGGGAATGTCCTGCTCTCGGGCGGTGAAGTCCCGCTGCGCGTGCCGTACCTCCTCGTGCCACGGGCGCTGTCGAAGATCTCGGCCTCGCTCAGCGGCAACCTCAACCCGAACGGCGTCCCGCGCACGTTCACGGCCACGAACCCCGGCGGCCAGATCGCCGGCATCGCGGACGTGTACCAGTGGGGCCTCGAGGACGGCAACGACGTCAACGAGGCGGTCTTCGGTGGCGGCGGCTATGACATGCGTGCCGTCGGCGTCCAGTCTTTCCCGTTCACCGCGACGGAGCAGGCGATCGTCTTCGCGGTCAGCACGCATGACCGCTGGTCGAACGCGGCCACGAACGAGTACGACATCCTCGTCAACGTCGATGACGACCCGGCGGCAGAGTTCGCCGTGGTCGGGCTCGACTTCGGCGCGGTGACGGCCGGCACGTTCGATGGTCGGCTCGGCGCGTTCGTGTTCAACCTCGAGACCGATGTCGCGACCATCAACTTCCTGGCGACGGCTCCCAGCGACAGCAGCACGGTGCTGCTGCCGATCCTCGCGAGCCAGCTCGGGCTCACGCCCGCGGACGGGAACTTCGAGTACGAGGCCGTCAGCTTCTCGCTCGAGGGACCGGGTCAGGATCCGATGAAGGGCAAGGCCGGGTTCAACCCGTGGACCCCGGCGCTGACGAACTTCCCGTTCCTCGGCGTCAATCCAGGCGCCACGGCGACCGACACGATCTCGATCGACCCGGTGGCCTACGAGTCACAGAAGATGCTCGGCGTGATGAGCGTCGTGCAGGACAACGCCATCGGCGCCGCCGAGGCTCAGCTCATCAAGGCGCCCGGAACTCCGTAATCCGGCGCGCCAAGCCGCAACCGATCGAAGCCCCCGCCGGTCCGCCGGCGGGGGCTTCCGCGTGCCCGGCATGTGCCCGGGGCGCGGGAGGGTCAGTCGGTCGGATCCATCGGCTCGTGGCCGGTGCACCGGAGCACCGGAATCCGTGGATAGCGCGGGAAGGTGGGATCGGTCTCGGATCGGCGGCAGCGCCAGAAGGTGCTCCGCGCAGCCGCGATGACGTGCGCGTGGCGGCAGGTTGCGCACAGTCCGGGCCACTGGGGGTGGGAGGGTGGCAATGACACTCGGTTCACGATTCCTTGCCGAAGTGTCCATTGTTGCTCGCCGCGGGCTCGATATGCTGGTCGTCCATCACCATCTGCGCCTCGTCGTCCGAGCCGAACGGGACCGCTCAGCTGGAGGCCTTCCCATCGTGTCCACTCCCGTAGCGATGCCGATGCAGCGCAGCCTCGTCTGGCTCGTCGCGCTCGCGCTCCTCACCAGCACGATCATTCCGCTCGTCCTTCCGCGGGCCGTCCGAGCGGCCCCGACCGAGCTCTTCATGAGCGAGTACATCGAGGGCTCGGGCCTCAACAAGGCCATCGAGATCTTCAACGGAACCGGTGCGCCGGTGAACCTCGCGACCGGTGTCTATACGCTCGAGCTGTACTCGAACGGGTCCCTGACCGTCAGCCAGTCGATGGCATTCACCGGCACGATGGCGAGCGGCGACGTGCTCGTCGTCGCCAATGGCGGGGCCAACGCGGAGATCCTGCTCCAGACCGATGTCGTGAACAACGCGGTGATCAACTTCAACGGTGACGACGCGGTCGCGTTGCGCAAGGACGGCGCCCTGATCGATGTCATCGGCCAGATCGGCTTCGACCCCGGGACCCAGTGGGGAACCGATCCAACGGACACCCTTGACAACACCATCCGTCGCAAGAGCTCGGTCCAGGCTGGCGATACGAACGGTTCGGACGCCTTCGACCCCGCCGTCGAGTGGGACGGCTTCCCGCAGAACAACGCCGCCGGCCTGGGCAGCCATTCGGTCTCGACCGGGCCGACCGGCGTCGGAGCGGCGACCCCGTCGACCCTCATGGTTGGCGACACGACCCTCCTGACGGTCGCCGTCACCGCGGGCAGCGACCCGCCGAGCACCGGCCTCGCGGTATCCGCGAACCTTGGCCCCATCGGCGGGGCCGCATCACAAGGCTTCTTCGATGACGCGACGAACGGCGACGCCGTCGCCGGCGACGGGACCTTCAGCTACACCGCGACCGTCGGTGCCGTAGCCGGGGGCGACAAGGTGATCACCGCGACCATCACCGACGAACAGGCCCGCACCGGAACGGCCGGGATCAGTCTCACGGTCGAGACGCCTCCCAGCCAGATCTGGGAGATCCAGGGCGAGTCCCATCTCTCCGCGCTCGACGGCCAGGCCGTCTTCGGCGTCGAGGGCATCGTGACGGCCTTCCGCGCCGGCACGAACGGCGGATTCTGGATGACCGATCCGACGCCCGACGACAACCCGAACACGTCCGATGGCATCTTCGTCTTCCGCGGCGTCGCGGCCGTTGGTGATCTCGTGACGGTCGACGGGACCGTGGACGAGTTCCGCTCGGGCGGCGCCGGGGGCTTCGAGAACCTGACCACCACCGAGATCGTCTCGCCCATGGTCACCGTGCAGCCGGGCAGTCCGCACGCGCTGCCGACGACGGTCATCGGCGTTGATCGCACGCCGCCGGCGGTGGTCATCGACGACGACTCGACCTCGACGGTCGAGGCGTCAGACGCCGTCTTCGACCCGGCCAACGACGGCATCGACTTCTGGGAGAGCCTGGAGGGGATGCGGCTCGAGATCGCGGACGCGGTCGCCACCGGGCCGACGAACAGCTTCGGTGAGACATCGGTCATCAGCCAGCTGCAGGCCAACGCCGGGCTCCGGACGCCCCGCGGTGGGCTCCTGGTTCGCCGGCTGGCAACCGCCGGAAACTACCAGCCCGGCGACTTCAACCCGGAGCGCCTCCTCCTCGTGACCGGCCTCTCCACCATGACGCCGGTGAACACCGGGGACGAGTTCGTCTCGAACCCCGTCGGCGTGCTCGACTACACCTTCGGCAACTTCAAGCTGTTCATCACCGCCAACCCGGGTCGGGTTGACAACGGGCTCCAGCGCGAGGTGACCGGGCCGACCGGCTCGCAGGACCTGGCGGTGGCCACCTTCAACGTCGAGAACCTGTCGGCGATCGACACCGATGCCAAGGTCAACCAGCTGGCGGCGCAGATCGTGACCAACCTGCGCTCGCCCGACCTCATCGCCATCGAGGAGATGCAGGACAACAGCGGCCCGTCGAACGTCGGCGTCGTCGCGGCTGACCTGAGCTGGCAGCGGCTGATCAACGCGATCGTCGCTGCCGGGGGTCCGCTGTACGACTACCGGCAGATCGATCCGGTCAACAACGCCGACGGCGGCGCGCCGGGCGGCAACATCCGGGTCGGCTTCCTCTTCCACACGGAGCGTGGCCTCGAGTTCGTCGATCGCCCGGGTGGGACCGCGACGACCGACACGGACGTCGTTGCGACGTCGAACGGCAAGGGCGCGCAGCTGACAGCCAGCCCGGGCCGGGTCCTCCCGGATCCGACCGGGCCATGGGCCACCTCATTCGAGCTGACGCGGAAGTCCCTGGCCGGGGAGTTCCGCTGGCGCGGCGAGACGGTCTTCGTCATCGCCAACCACTTCAGCTCGAAGGGCGACGACCGCCCGCTGTACGGCCACTTCCAGCCACCGTTCCGCCTGACCGAGTTCCAGTCGGAGGACGCCGCGGGGGTCGAGGACGGCTGGCGCCACGCGCAGGCGCAGGTCATCAACGACTTTGTCGATGAGATCCTGGCCGTGGATGACGACGCGCACGTGATCGTGCTCGGTGACATCAACGACTTCGACTTCAGCGAGACGGTCGAGATCGTCACCGGCGAGCGCCGTGCGCTCAACCCCGGTGACTTCATGCCCGATCCCGACGGCAGCGGCCAGACCGCTCTCGACGGCCCGGCCGTGATGGGTACCCTCTTCGAGGGTCTGGCCGCCAACGAGCGCTACTCGTACGTGTTCGAGGGGAACAGCCAGGTGCTCGACCAGATCCTGGTCAGCAACTCGATCCTCGCTCTCGGCCCGCGGTACGACGTCGTGCACGTGAACGCCGAGTTCGCCAGCCAGGCGAGCGACCACGACCCGTCGGTCATGCTCGTCTCGTTCCAACCCAGAAGGGGCCACTAGCCCCGAAGACGGAAGGCCCGGCCATCGCGGCCGGGCCTTCTTCGTGCGAGGACGCTGACTCAGGTCAGGTCGGGATCGGGCTCGTCTCGAGGAGCCCCCAGCGGCGGCTGGTCGGCACCGGGCGCGCGCTGCTCGGGCTCGTCGGGCGTGTCGATCGCCGGCGGCTCCGGGTCGCGCTCTGGCACCGGCGGTGGCATGTCATCGTTCGGGGGCGGTGTGATCGTCATGGCACCCTCTTCTGCATCGGGCGTGCCGGTCAGAACCATCCGCTGCGACGGAACCACGCCACGGCGGCGCCGGCGGCAACGACCATGAGCGCGAGGGATAGGGGATAGCCGAGGGGCCAGCCGAGCTCGGGCATGTCGACGAAGTTCATGCCGTAGATCCCGGCGATGAGGGTCGGCACCATGAGCACCACCGTGAAGGCGGTGAGGCGCTTCATGATGGCGTTGAGGCTGTTGCTCGCCACGGTGAGCCGAGCGTCGAGCACGGCGGCCAGCAGCTCCCGGTAGACGTCGATCTGGTCGAGCACCCGGACGAGGTGGTCGTACAGGTCCTGGTAGTAGGGAATCGCCGCGGGCGGGACGAACTCGAGGTCGCGCCGAAGCAGCGCGTTGGCGACGTCGCGCATCGGCGCGAGGACACGTCGCAGCTCCAGGAGCCGGCGCTTCAGCCGCAGGATCTCGCCAAGGGCCTCGGGGTCGGCGCGACCATCGAGGATCCGCTCCTCGAGGGCGTCGATGCGATCCGAAACCCGATCGAGCTCGGGGAAGTAGGAGTCGACGGCCGCGTCGAGCAGGCGGTACAGGAGCTCGCCGACGTCGGCCGTCTTGGCGTTCCGCCCCGCAGCGAACCCCTCCCGAACGGCGTCGATCATCGGGGTCTCGTCCCAGCTCACGCTCAGGAGCCAGCCGGCTCCGATGAAGACATGGACCTCGGACAGGCCGGGCGTGGCGTCGGCGACCGCCTCGTACGTCACGATCATGTGCTGGGTCTCGTACGTGTCCAGCTTCGGGCGCTGCTGCCGTCGATGGACGTCCTCCACGGCCAGCGGGTGGAGCGCGAACTCTCGTCCGAGCTCCGCGACCGTGCCGGCGTCCGGCGCCGTTGCGCTGACCCACACCAGGGTCCCGGCGCTGCTGCGCAGCGTGTCGATGTCGCCGGCGCGTGCGGCTGGCAGCTCCTCGACGCCGCCATCGGCGTGGCGGGCAAGGATCACCAGGGGAGTCTCGACGCCGGTCATGGCTGCGGAGTGTAGATCGTCCCGTTGCCAGCGCGGGGCGATAATATGCTAACCTTCGGTAACACGTTATTCGCAATGCGACGGAGGTCGCGATGGGATGGCTACCTGACCCGGTCGAGCGCCTGCTCGAGGTCGCGCTCGTCGGAGAGCTGACGGTGGTCGGGCGCGGCGGCCGGCCGATCACGCATCCCCTCATCCCGCTGTATGACGGCAAGCGGATCTACCTTCACTCGTCGACCCTCTTCAGCCGCAAGCTGGAGCACATCAAGCGCGACCCGCGCGTGGCCCTGGCGCTCACCGACCCCATCGCCCTGAAGGGCAATCCCGACCGCGCCACGATCCAGGGGACGGCCCGCGTCATCGACGATGACCCGCATGCCGGCTGGGAGGGGCTCATCCTCGAGCTGTGGCGCAAGAAGGAGCCCGCGATCGACGATTTCCTCAAGGCGCGCGTCGCCCTGCCGCTCTTCTTCGAGCGCGCGGTCATCGAGATCGACCCCGAGCGCTGCCTCTACTGGGCCGGCGGACTGACCGATGCCGCCCCGGCCGTGACCCGCGCCCCGATTGAGGAGGCCGCCTGATGCCCCGATCCGGCTCGATCCCGGCGCATCCGCCAACCGCGGCCGACCTCGAGCGCCTGGGAGCCTATCCGCACGTCGTCGTGAGCTGGATCGCCGATGACGGATACCCGATCAGCGTGGCGACCGACTTCGAGGTCGATCTGGATGCCGTGACCGTGCGCCTCGCGCCTCCCGGGGGGATGCCGATCCCGTCCGACCGCGAGGTCGGCGTCGTCGGCAGCCACATCCGGCCGCAGCCGGGCGTCGGCTACGACGAGCGCCGCTACCGTGAGCTGTGGGGACACGTGTCGGATGGCGCGACCCTCGTCCCCACCCGGGCGTGGGGCTGGGACGAGAAGGAGGTTCCCTTCTTCGAGTACTCGGAGCGGTCGGTGCCGCAGTCGCGCCAGTACCTGGCCAACCTGTCGGTCGAGAAGGGGCGCCACATCCGACCGCGGCTGGGGCCGTTCTGGCTGGCGCTGCGCACGACGCGGCTGCCCTTCCTCTCGGCGACCGCGGTCCCGGTCCTGCTCGGCATCGCGGTGGCCGCCAGCCATGGCGCATTCACCTGGTGGACGGCACTGCTGACGCTCATCGGCGGCTCGTTCGCGCACCTCGCCATCAACGTCACGAACGACGTCTTCGACACGCTCTCCGGCGCCGACGAGGCCAACACGACCCCAACGATGTACTCGGGCGGGTCCCGCGTGGCGGTCTACGACCTCGTCACCGTCCGCGGCCTGGTGGCCATCGCCGCTGGCCTCTTCGGCGTCGCGGCCGCCATCGGCCTCATCCTCGTCGCGGTCACCGGGTCCATGACCCTGCTGTGGATCGGCGTCGCCGGCATCGCGATCGGCATCGCCTACACGGCGCCGCCGTTGAAGCTCGTCTACCGCGGGCTGGGGGAGCTTGCGGTCGCCATCGGCTTCGGCCCGGTCATGCTGCTCGGCGCATACGTCGTGCAGACGGGGCGCATCGCGTGGGAGCCGCTCGTGCTGTCGCTCGTGCCCGGGATCCTCATCGCGCTCATCCTCTTCGTCAACGAGATCCCGGACCGGCGCTCGGATGCCGAGGCCGGCAAGCGGACGCTCCCCGTCCGGTTCCGCCCCGCCGTGATCCGCGCCGGTTATCTTGCGGCCGCCGTGGCGGCCTTCGCCGTCATCGTCGGTGGCGTCGCGGCCGGGGTGCTGCCCTGGCCGACCCTCGTTGCGCTGGCCGCGGTGCCGATCGCGTTCCGGGTGCATGCCGGGCTGGGGGTCCATTACGACAGCCCGTACACGCTCATGGCGGTCATGGGCACGAACGTGAGCCTCAACCTCGTCGTCGGCGGCCTTCTCCTGGCCGGCTACGTGGTCACGATCGTGGCGATGCTCCTCGCGGGCTGACGCGCCCGCGGCCGGTCACCAGGACTCGGTGCCCGGCTCGCCCTTGAAGGGACCGACCACGTCATCGGTGACCCATCCACCGTAGAAGCCGCCCGGCTGGGGCCGCGCCGGCTCCCCGTCGATGGTCGCGAGGTCGACGCGGCCGGCATAGAAGGCAATGTGGCCGGCGATCGCCTCGTACCCCGGCAGGGGGCGCTCGTAGGTCCAGGCCGCGCGCGCCGCGATGCCGCCATTGGTGGCGACGTCGAAGTAGGTCGCATCGCCCTTCCATTCGCAGACGGTCCGGCGATCGGGCACGGGTCGCAGCAGCTCCATCCGGACGTCCTCGCGCGGCACGTACCAGACCGGCGCACCCGCCGTCTCGAGCACCCGCACCGCCCGGCGGGAGCTCGCGACCACGTCACCGCCATGTTCGATGCGCACCTCGCGCGTTGACGGCACCACCGCGGGCGGCCGGGGGAAGTCCCAGGCGGACTCCTGGCCGGGCGCGGGCTCGATTCGCTGCGACGGGTTCATCTCATCGCTCGACGGCGATGAGGGCCGCGACGCGATCCCGCTCCGAGGTCCGGGCAAAGAGGAAGGTGGCATCGACGAGCTCCGAGCGGATGGTGAGCGCCGGGATCGTCTCGGTGACGGTGTACACATGCCCGACGCGACCGCTGGTCCAGCTTCCGCCGATCGTGACCGGCGGCGGCGCGACGCCGCCGTCGTCCGGCAGCGGCTGGGCCGTCAGCAGGTTGCCCTTCGGGCCGCGCCGCACGACGAGAAGCGCGCCGGAGGGGTCCGCGAGGTCGCGGACGCTCCCGCCGACGGTGCCGCCGAAAGCTGAAGGTAGGCGCTCGCCGGGCCCGAGCGGCCCCGACAGGACGTCGACCTCGGTGGTCGGCCGGAAGATCGGGTAGCCCACGCGCCAGCCGATGAGCACGATGATCGCCAGCAGCGCCGGCAGGATCGAGATCGGCCAGAGCCCCAGCCGATCGCCCTTCACGGTCGCGTCGAGCTCGAGGATTCGGTCGAGCACGATTTGCGGAGGAGCCCCAAAGACGGTCGCCTCGTGCGGGATCTCCTCCTCGACCAGCACCCCGGTCGTGACGAGATGGCCGGTGACGGTGGTCGACGCGGCGGCCTCCGGAGCGGTGTCGGAGCGGACGACGATCGCGCGCAGGGTGTTGGCAGCGTCGACGAAGAGGGCGTAGTTGCCCTCCTGCTCGGTCGGCGACTGCTGAAGGGGAGCGATGCGGCCATGCAGCCTGATCCAGCCGGTCGGCTCGGTGATCGCGCCGTCAAAGACCTGCTGCACCGTGGCGTCCTCCGGCTGCGCATCGAGCAGCGGCACCACGATCGGCAGCACGGCGAGCACCAGGAGCACGACGCCGATGACGACGGGCGCCACGGCGCGCGGGACGCGCTTGCCCGGCAGGCGCTGGGCACGCCACGCCAGCCAGCCACAGACGGCGAGAAGTCTGCCGATCATCCGGCGCATGATGCACGGCTCGGCAGCCGAGCGCGACCCACCCGGACCGCACCCCTGTGCCGCCATCCGCCCTCCGACCTCCGGCGCGACTGGCCGAATGGCTACCATCGGCGACATGGACCGCTGGAAGACCATCATCGAGCCGTTCCGGATCAAGAGCGTCGAGCCGATCCGAATGACGAGCGTCACGGAGCGCGACGCGAAGCTGCGGGAGGCCGGCTACAACCTCTTCAACCTCCACGCGGCCGACGTCCTCATCGACCTGCTCACGGACTCCGGCACCGGCGCCATGAGCGCCGAGCAGTGGGCCGGCATCCAGCGTGGCGACGAGTCGTACGCGGGATCCCCATCGTGGTTCCGGTTCCTGGAGGCGGTGACCGAGCTCTTCCCCTTCAGCCACGTCATCCCGACGCACCAGGGTCGCGCCGCCGAGAAGATCCTCTTCAGCGTCATCGGCGGGCCGGGCAAGGTCATCCCGTCGAACACCCACTTCGACACGACGCGCGCAAACGTGGAGTTCACCGGCGCGGAGGCGATCGACCTCGTCATCGCCGAGGGGCGCTCACCATCGGCCCTGCACCCCTTCAAGGGCAACATGGACACCGATGCGCTCAACGCCCTCATCCGGGAGCGGGGTCGAGACTCCGTCCCGGTCGTCTTCATGACCGTCACCAACAACTCGGGCGGCGGCCAGCCGGTGAGCCTCGCCAACCTGCGCGCGGTGCGCGCCGTGTGCGACCGATACGAGCTGCCGCTCTTCCTCGACGCCTGCCGATTCGCCGAGAACGCCTGGTTCATCAAGCAGCGCGAGGACGGCTACGCCGATGCCGCCGTCCCGGACATCGTGCGCGAGATGGCAGCGCTGGCCGACGGCATGACGATGTCGGGCAAGAAGGACGCCCTCGCCAACATCGGCGGCTGGCTGGCCATGAACGACGACGGCTGGGCCGAGCAGTGCCGCAACATGCTCATCCTCACCGAGGGCTTTCCCACCTACGGCGGCCTGGCCGGGCGGGACCTGGAGGCGATGGCCGCGGGGTTGCGGGAGGTCGTGCAGGACGACTACTTGCGGTACCGGATCCGATCGACGGCCTACCTCGGCGAGGCGCTCCTGGAGGCGGGCGTGCCCTGCGTCCAGCCGATCGGTGGGCATGCCGTCTACCTCGACGCCGCGGCGCTCCTGCCCCACGTGGAGGCGCTCGCCTACCCGGGCCAGGCGCTCGCCTGTGCGCTCTACGGCGAGGGGGGCATCCGCGGCTGTGAGATCGGGACCGTCATGTTCGGGCGGCACCCCGATGGCACCGAGACGCCGGCCGCGATGGAGCTCGTTCGCCTGGCGATCCCGCGCCGCGTCTACACGCAGTCGCACGTCGACTACGTGATCGAGGTCATCCGCTGGGTGGCCGAGCGGGCCGACGAGCTGCGCGGGATGCGGATCGTCGAGCAGCCGACGGCCCTCCGGCACTTCACGGCCCGGTTCGAGCCAATCGCTTGACGATCGCTCCAGCTGACGCTGAGTGGGAGGCCCTCCGTCAGCTCACCTCGACCGCGGCCACCCACTTGATCCAGTCGAGGCCACGGCGGCGCGGTGCGACGAGGCGGCAGGGCGCGCCGTTATCCGATGGCAGCGGTCGACCGGCGACGTGCGTGGCGAGAAGCGCGCCGTCGGCCTCGGCGCGGTCGAGCGCGACGCCCCAACCGGTGACGCTCGTGACGACGACCGTCGTGGCGGCATCGTCCGCCCCGGCCGAGCGGAGGAGCGCGGCAAGCGGGACCCCTGACCAGCGGGTCGTCATGGCCCACCCGGACGTGCAGTCAAGCGTTTCCTCCCACTCCTCCCGGCCGAGCGCCGTGAGCGCGTCAAGGTCGAGCCGAGCGGGACGCGCCACGCGACCGGTCACCGCGATCCGCCATCGAGCGCGGTCGATCACCGGAGTCCCTTCCCCATAGAAGGTGGTCGGCGGAGGAATGCCTCCCGATCGCAGGAAGCGGGACCCGGTGAACCGACGAGCGCCTCCCTGCAGCGCGTCGAGGACGTTCGTCGCCCCCCACACGGCCGCGCCGGCCACCGCGAGCGCGCCGCTGGCGAGGAGCGTTCGGCGACTCATGCGAATTCCGCCGGCGGGCGGTCGCAGGAGCCTGATGCGCCGGGGAACGAGGTGGGCCAGCGCCACCGGAACGATGGCCAGGGCGGCCCAGACATGGAGCGTCAGGATCGTCCACGGGCCGACCGTGAGGATCCGTCCTCCAGCGACCCAGGCGAGGCCACCGACCAGGGCCGCGGCGACGAGCAGCGACAGCAGCAGGCCGAGCGCGAGGCGCCCCCAGCGCCGACGTCGAACCGCCGGGCCGACGCTGCGCCGCAGCTTCTCGGCGGCAGCCACCAGGAGCGCGCCGCCCACCAGCCCGTGGAACCAGAAGAGCGGAGCGGTGGCCGGGATCCCGGCGCGGAGGGTCAGCAGTCCGCTCAGCAGCTGAGCGGCGAGCAGGAGCGCCAGCAGCCGATCGAGGACGGCGCTGGTCATTGGGTTGGCGCTCCGCGTTCAGCCGCTGCGGGGCGGCTCGGACGATGGCGGCGACTCGTCAGGCGTCGACTCCGGTGCATCCGCCGACGGCGGCGGCACCGCTGCCGTGGCCTCGGGCGGCGGGGCGGCAGCCGACGCGGAGTCCGGCGTCACCGGGGCGGGGGCGGGCGGGGCTGCGGCCGCGGCGGCCGCGACCTGCCGCGGTGGGCGGAACCGGAAATACGCCCAGAAGAGCACCGAGACGCCGCCGAAAATGACGAGGAGGAAGACCACCGTCGTCATCGACGAGCGCTCGGAGTCGGCGAGGTAGCCTGAGCTCGGGTTGAGCAGGATGTGGAAGAACGCGAAGGCGGCGACGCCGATGAGCCCCATCCAGAATCGCGGGTTCCACGCGCGGACCGCCTCCCCCGGCAGGAACTGGAGGGGAAGCATCCCGAAGAGGGCGCCCTCGAGCCCGGCCACGACGACCGTCGCGAACGCCGTCTCGAGCATGACGCCGCCGAACCCGGCGCTGTCGCCTCGGACGAGGGGCAGCAGCAGCCACGCCGCGACGGCGACGCCCAGGGAGACGGCGGCCGCGATGCCGACGACCCGCCCCTCCTGCACCCGGGTCAGCTCGCGCGTGAAGCCGAATCCGATGATCAGCCCGTAGACATAGCCGGGCTGGAAGTTCGCGACCCGGCTCACGATCACGCACAGGATGGCGATGACGATCGTCGCCGGCAGCGCGGCCGCGGTGATCCGCATGTCCTGCCCGCGCGTCAGCACCCACAGCGGGACGACGTAGGCGGCCAGCATGATCGCGAGGCCGAGCGCCAGGCCGAGGAACGTCCCGAGCGAATCGAGGTTCGGGCCGAAGGTCGGGTCGAGGAGCCCGTACAGCAACGCGCTGAGGAGGAGGAAGAGCGCGATGCCGCGCGGCGTGCGCCACAGGTCGGTCTCCGTCCCCGCCGAGGGCGCCGCCGCCGGCACCACCACGTCGGGTGCGGCGGAGGCCGCGGCGGGTGGGCCCGCGCCGGACGCGCGACGACGCACGCCCGACCATGCCTTGCTCATGAGGCGGCCGAGCCAGCCGGTGAAGCGACGTCGGAGGACGCTGACCTCGGCCTGGTTCTTCTCGAGGGTCGAGTTGAAGAGCGCGGCCGGGAAGGGCACGACGACGACGACGCCGGCGGCCAGCGCCACGCTCGACGCGACCACGACCGGGTCGAGATTGATCTGGGTGATGCTGGGCACGGCATCCCGCAGCGGGACTCCCTGCGGCCGGCGCCCTTCGGGCGAGAAGAAGGTGAGGTGCGAGACGGTGGTGGAGCCGCCCGCGGGCACGGAGGTCTCCCAGCTCAGGCCGGCGCCATTGTCAATCTGCTGGTCGCAGGCGCAGGTGTCCGGGAACGATGCCTGGGTCGAGACGAGCCGGTAGACCTCGCCGTAATGCCCCTCGACGTAGTGGCTGCCCTGCGTGATCGGCTCCCACTGCTCGATGCGGGCATCGTCCTCCTGGGAGATGACGCACGCCGGAGCGCCGTCATCGACGCGCCCGTAGCCGACGTCCGAATCCTGGAGGTAGCAGTCGGCGGCCCGGTAGACGACGACGCTCAAGTCCGCACCGCCGGGGTTCAGGATGCGAATGTCGGTGCGGTACGACTCCTCGCCCTCGACGTAGGAGTCGGTCTGCTCGATGCTGACCCCCGTGTCCGCGGCGTCGACCGTCGTGACGATTCGATACGGGTCGCCCGACGATCCGCTCCCGGTCACGGCGGAGAGGCTCGCCGGCGTCCAGGGGGTCTGTCCCGCCGACGGGCCCGAGGCGGGGCCGTAGAGCGTCCCCTCGACCGCGAGGAACGTCCCGCACGACCCGGCCTCGCCGCCGAAGAACTCGAGGCTCGTATCCGCCTCGTGCGCGACCTGGCAGTTCAGGTCGCCCGTCACGATGATCCGGGTGAGCGGACCCGTCCGAGGCGATCTCCGCCTGTCCTCCCGCCGCCGACGCCAGGCGCGGGGCGGCGAGCGCCGCCGCGAAGACGAGAACGAGGATGGCCGCGTGGACGCCGAGGACGGCGCGGGCCGTCGCCCGCCGCCATGACCGCGTGACACCCTCCGGTCGCCGCCGCATCGGGCCGGAGTATATGCGTGCCGTTGGCGGACGAACAGGGGTCGCATCGCCTCCCGACTACCATGCGCTGAGTGAGCGCCCGAACCGCCGTCCTGGTGGCCACCATCCTCGGATCGGCGATCGTCTTTCTCGACGGCACGATCGTGAACGTCGCGCTGGAGCGCATCGGCCAGGAGCTGCCGTCGACGCTCGTTGCGAGGCTCGAGGGCCTGACGTACGTCAACAGCGCCTACTTCGCCGTGCTCTCGGCGCTGCTCGTCCTCGCCGGCGCCCTGAACGACTACTACGGGCGTCGCCGGATGTTCGTGATCGGCCTGCTGGGCTTCGGCGCCGCCTCGGTCGCGTGCGGCCTGGCGCCGACGATGGAGATCCTGATCGCCGCGCGGATCGTGCAGGGTGCCTTCGGTGCGCTGCTCGTGCCGGGGAGCCTCTCGATCCTGACCAACGCGTTCAGCGGCGAGGAGCGCGGGCGCGCGATCGGGCTGTGGGCCTCCGGGACGTCGGCGACGCTGATCCTCGGGCCGGTGATCGGCGGCCTGCTCGTCCAGGGCCTGAGCTGGCGGCTCGCCTTCCTGATCAACGCGCCGCTCGTCCTGGTGGCCTGGTGGGCCAGCCGCCAGGTCCCGGAGAGCCGCGACACCGAGGCAACCGGTGAGTTCGACTGGCTCGGGGCGGCGGTCATCGCCGTCGGGGTCGGCGGCCTGGCCTTCGGCGCCACCCGCGGGCAGGAGCGCGCCTGGCAGGATCCCGTCGCGTGGGCGGCGCTCGTGGTCGGCGCCATCGCGATCGTCGCCGTGCCGATCCTCATGCTCCGCCGTGCCCATCCCCTCATCCCGCCCGGGCTCTTCACGTCGCGCAACTTCACGGTCGTCAACCTGTCGACCTTCGTCATCTACGGCGCGCTGTACGTGTCGCTCGCCTTCCAGGCGCTCTTCTGGCAGGGGACCCTCGGCTACGCGCCGGTGGCGGCCGGGGCGGTCGGCGTCCCGGTCGCACTGCTCCTCACCTTCGTGTCCACCCCGGCCGGCCAGCTCTCCGCCCGTTTCGGCCCGCGCCTCTTCATGACGATCGGTCCGCTGATCATGGCGCTCGGGCTGCTCTGGCTCGCGCGCGTGCCGGTCGACTCGCAGGCGTGGGCCGCCGACTTCGACGACCTCGCGTCCCTCATCCCGCCGTGGTCCACGATCATCGACGTGATGCTTCCGCTCGTCGTCTTCGGCATCGGCATCTCGCTCCTCGTCGCGCCGCTGACCACCGCGCTCATGGCATCGGTGCCGCAACGGAACTCGGGCCTCGGCTCCGCGATTAACAACGCCATCAGCCGGGCCGGTTCGCCACTCGTCAGCGCGGTCCTCTTCATCGCGATCACGGCGACCTTCTATCCGACGCTGGCCGCGCTGGCGCCCGGGGTCGACGTGAATGACCGCGCGGTTCGCGAGCAGGTGCAGCCGCTCACGACGCCGGCGCCCGGTACCGATGCGGCGCTCGCCGCCGCGGCGCGCCAGGCGAGCACCGACGCGTTCCACCTGGCCATGCTCGTCTCGGCGGGCCTCTGCCTGGCCGGCGCCGCCATCAACGGGATCGGGATCCGGAATCCGCGCGCGGGGGAGGTCGCCGCGGCGTCGGACGCCGCCGTCCCCGCCGAGCTGATCAGAAGACCCGCGGGCACCACGGCGCGCGATCGGTCCGGAAGAGCGCGTCGGCGCGGGCGATGCCGCCCGGCTCGAGCTCGCGGACCCGGCCCGCCGCGGCGAGCTGCGTGAAGCTGAAGGCCCCGAGGTAGGCGGCGCCCAGGTCGGTGATGTCGCAGGCAATGTCGGCCGAGCGGGTGGCGGGCGTGGCGAGTGGCGCGCCGGCCTCCACGTCGAGCGCCCAGCGGCCGTCGTTCCAGGGGCAGAACTCGTCGCCGATCTCGAGCACGATCGACCCGTCGGTGCGGTACCGGCGCCCGGCGAGCGCGGCGGGGACGTCGACGACGCGCAGCCACAGCGCATCGCCGACCGTGAGGGCCAGGCGTCGCGGCTCGGCGACGGAGAGGATGATCGGGTCGTCCACGGCGAGGTTCCACGCGTCGATCTTCGCCATGAGGTCGATGTCGATCAGGTAGCGCCACAGGTCGAGGTGCGCGGCCGGGTTGGTGGCCATGATCTCGACGACGACGAGGGACGACTTCGGTCCGGTCGCATCCCACTCGTCGCGGATCCGGTAGCGGGCGTAGCCATCGGGATCGCCCCCGACCTCGTGCACGACGTGGAAGGCGGCCGAGGCCCCGCGACGCCAGTGCTCGGGATCGGGGAAGACGTCGGCATCCCAGTAGTCCGGAGTCCGCGCGAAGAATCCGGGGCGGGACGGGCGGACCGCGTCGTGGATCGGTGGGAAGAGGCGCTTCGCCTCGTCGACCTCGACGAAGCGGATCGTGCCTGCCGGCACGATCGGGGAGCGGAATGCCGACCGGTCGCGCGGCAGGGCGATCGAGCTGTGCTGCGAGCCGAGCCCGTAGCCGAAGCGCTGGTAGATGCTGCCCTCCGACGCCCACAGGATCGCGAGCGGCTCGCCGCGTTCGTGGACCTGGTCGAGCTGCAGCCGCATCATCCGGCGCAGGATCCCCTGACGCCGATGCGTCGGATGGACGCCGACGATCGTCACGCCGGCCGCCGGCAGTACTCCGCCGGGGACGGTGAGGTCGAAGCTGAAGGCCCCGGCGGTGCCGACCACGCGGTCGCCGTCGTATGCCGCGATGGCGCGATCCGCCTCGAAGGTGCGCTCGTGCAGCGCGGCGTCCTCGGCTCGCGGCCGCTCTCCGAAGGCCAGCTCGCCGGCCTCGAAGAACGCCTTTGGCGTGCCGTCGTACGGCCTGACGTCGACATCCATGGCCGCGATTATGGCCTGGAGCCTGCTCTATGATCCGCCGATGTTCCCGATCGGTGACGAGAACGAGCGCGGCCACGGACCCGCCTTCGTCACCCTGGCCATCATCGGCCTCAACGTCCTGGTCTTCCTGCTGCTGCAGGGGGCCGGCGCCAGCACCGAGGGCACCGAGTTCACGTACGGCTACTCGGCGGTGCCATACGAGATCACCCACGGGGAGGACCTGACCGATCCACAGCCGATCGAGGTCGACGGGCAGACCGTCGAGGTCCCGCAGGAGCCCGGCCCGTCGCCGATCTGGCTCACGCTCTTCAGCAGCATCTTCATGCACGGCGGCTGGCTGCACCTGGGGGGCAACATGCTCTTCCTGTGGATCTTCGGCGACAACGTCGAGCATCGCATCGGCCACGCGCTGTACCTGGTCTTCTATCTCGTCGCGGGGGTCATCGCCAGCTTCGCGCAGATCCTGATCGCGACCGACTCGGTCATCCCCACGCTCGGGGCTTCCGGCGCGATCTCCGGCGTGCTCGGCGCGTACCTCGTCATGTTCCCGACGAATCGGGTCACCGTCTTCCTGTTCCGCATCCTGCTGCCGGTGCCGGCCATCGTCGCCATCGGGATGTGGGCCGCCCTCCAGTTCATCAGCGGCTTCGGCGGGGGGCTCAGCGGCGAGGGCGGGGGCGTCGCCTACATGGCGCACATCGGCGGCTTCATCGCCGGCCTCGTCGCGGGGGTGGTCTTCCGGGTGCTCTTCCACGAGCCCCGCCGTCCGAGGGGCGTGCCGGCCAGCGCGGCCTGATGGCGACGATCGCACCGTCGCGGGCCACGACGTCCACGCGCGACGCCGCTTCGGAGGCGGCCGGCCTCTTCGGCCCGGCCAGCGTCTCGTGGCGGATCGATCGCGAGCTCGTCGTCCTCGCCGGCGGCTCGTGCGCGCTGCTGATGCAGGCCGCGCACCCGGCCGTCGCCGCCGGTGTCGCGGAGCACTCGACCTACGCCACCGACCCCTTCGGGCGGCTCCTGCGGACCCTCGAGACGAGCTTCGACGTCGTCTTCGGCACTCGGTCACAGGCGGAGTCCGCCATCGCGCGCGTCAACGCGATCCACGACCGCGTCAGCGGCACGCTGCCCGACGGTGGAGGCGCCTATAGCGCGCGTGACCCCGAGGCGCTGCTGTGGGTGCACGCCACCCTCGTCGACACGGCGCTGCGGGTCTACGGGCGGTTCGTTCGGCCCCTCTCGCCATCGGAGGAGCAGGCGTACCACGTCGAGAGCGCCCAGGTTGCCCGGCTGCTCGGGGTTCCAGCGGACGCCATCCCGCCGACGATCGCCGAGCTCCGGGCCTGGATGGCCGAAATGCAGGCGTCTGGTCGCATCCGGGTGACGCCGGCCGCCCGTCGCATCGCGCGGACCATCCTGCAGCCCATCCCGCTCATCCCGCGCGTCGCCTGGGACGCGGCGCACCTCGTCTCCCTCGCGACGCTCCCGCCGGCGATGCGGCGCGCGTACGGCATCGGATGGTCCCCGGCGCGCGAACGAGGGCTCGACGTGATCGCCTCCGCCACGCGGAGCCTCCTGCCGCTGCTTCCGACGCCGCTCCGCCATGCGCCGGCGGCCCGGGCGGCCGACCGGCGCGTCGACGCTGACGCGCACCGGGTCACCGACGCCTGAAGATCCTCGCGTGGTCGTCGGCAGGGTCGGCGGCTATCATGCCGGCACCCCGCTCGGCACGGCGACGCCCTGGCCGGCGGCCTCGCAGGTACCGTCCGTGACCCGATTTGCCAAGCTCGCGCTCGCCGCTGCCGTGGCGACCTTCGTCCTGATCGCCGTGGGCGGGCTCGTGCGCGCGACCGACTCCGGGCTCGCGTGTCCGGACTGGCCCGGCTGCTTCGCCTTCAACGACTGGATCCCGCCGGCCGAGCTCCACACCTGGATCGAGCACACCCACCGCCTCATCGCCGCCATCCTCGTCGGGCCGCTCGTCGGGATCCTCGCCGTCTGGACGCTCGTCGCGCGCGAGCGGCGGCGCGACCGTCCCCTCCTCGTCGCCGCCGTGGCCGCCGGGGTGCTCGTCATCGTGCAGTCGCTCCTCGGCCGCAGCGTCGTGATGGAGGGCCTGCGCGCCGAGCTGGTCACGATCCACCTCGGCATGGCGCTCACGGTGCTGGCGGCCACGATCGTCATCGCCGAGCGATCCGCGCGCGGGCCGATGCCGGCCGTCACGGCCACCCCGGGCATCGGCCGGCTCGTCGGGGTCACCACCGCGGCCGTCTTCGCCCAGATGCTGCTCGGATCGTGGGTGACGGGTCATGGGGCGGGGCTCGCCTATCCCGACGTTCCGCTCATGGGCGGCCAGCTCATCCCCGAGGTCGCGACGAGCCAGCAGGCGGCCCACGCGGCGCATCGGCTCTTGAGCCTCGTCGTGGCCGGGCTCGTCGCATGGGTGGCGATCGCCGTCCATCGGGGCACGACCGCCGCCGTGCCGCGCCGGCTGGCCGTGCTCATGGTCGTCCTCGTCGGCGTGCAGATCGCCCTCGGCCTGCTCAACGTGGCATCGCGGCTCAGCGCGCTCTTCGTCGTCCCGCATCTCGCGGTGGGGGCGGGGCTGTGGGGCGCATCGGTGTGGCTGCTCCTCGCCACGCGCCGCGTGCCGATGGCGGAGGCCCGTCGAGTGCTCCCCGCGGCGCGCGAGCCCGGCCCCATCGACACGGTCCGCGCCTACGTTGCCCTGACGAAGCCGCGGATCATCGAGCTGCTGCTCGTCACCACGGTGCCAACCATGGTGCTGGCCCAGCGCGGCGTCCCGTCGCTGCTGCTCATGGCCGCGGTCGTGATCGGCGGCACCCTGGCGGCCGGCGGTGCGAACGCGATCAACATGTACGTCGATCGCGATATCGACGACCTCATGCGCCGCACCCGCCACCGGCCCCTGCCGCGGCATGCGGTCGATCCGCGCGCGGCACTCGCCTTCGGCGTGGCGCTCAGCGTGGCGTCGTTCGCGTGGCTTGGCCCTGACCGTCAACCTGCTCAGCGCGCTGCTCGCCACGAGCGCGATTCTCTTCTACATCTTCGTCTACACCCTCTGGCTCAAGCGGAGCACGCCCCAGAACATCGTGATCGGGGGCGCCGCCGGGTGCGTGCCGGTCCTCGTCGCCTGGGCCGCGGTGACCGGCGAGGTCGGGCTCCCGGCGCTCGTCCTCTTCGGGATCGTCTTCTACTGGACGCCGCCGCACTTCTGGGCGCTCGCGCTCCGTTATCGCGGCGACTACGCGGCGGCTCGCGTCCCGATGCTTCCGGTCGTGCGCGGCGAGGCCGAGACGGCGCGACAGATCGTCCTGTACACGGTGGCGCTCGTCGGCATCAGCCTCCTCCTCCTGCCGGCCGCGGGAATGGGATGGATCTACCTCGTCGCGGCCGTCGTGCTTGGCGGGCTCTTCGTGTGGCGAGCCCTCCGGCTCCGCGCCAATGCGGCCGACGGCCGTGCGGCCATCGGCCTCTTCCGCTATTCGATCAGCTACCTGACCCTGCTCTTCGCCGCCGTCGCGGTCGACGCCATCGTCCGCCTTCCGCTCGCCTGAGCGAGGTCAGGAACCCGGCCGCCAGACCTCCTCACCTCGGGCCGCCCGCTCCGCGGCGAGGCGCGCGTCGAGGCGCGCCGTGCGACGGTCCTCGTGCCGCATCCAGACGACCACGACGACCGCCATCCCGGCGAGGAACGCGAGGTCGCCGACGACCCACATGATCACGCCGCCGAGCTGCTGGTCCTCGAGCGGCGATGCTCCCCACGAGCGCAGGTTCGTCACGTAGTGCGAATAGAGGACCTGCGGGGCCTGCAGAAGCGCCACGCCGAGGAACGAGTTCTGAGGCATCGCCAGGAAGAGGTAGAACAGCCGGACCGGGTGCGGCATCCGCCACGGCGACGGGTCCGCTCCGATGGCCGGCCACCAGAAGAGGAGCGCGACTGCCAAAAAGCTCGCGTGCTGAAGGTGATGAAGCAGCGGGTTCTCGAGCGCGTCGTCGTACAGCACGCTGAAGTGCCATCCCCAGTTGGCTGCCGCGAACAGGAGCCACGCGATCACCGGGAACGACAGGACGTGGACGATGCGGCTGCGCAGGACGACCAGGAGGGCGCGCCGCAGGCGAGGCCCGGACGCGCGGAGGCTGAGCGTGATCGGCGCGCCGGCCAGCAGCAGCGGGGCAGCCAGGAGCTGGAGGAGCATGTGCTGCACCATGTGGACGCTGAACAGCGAGCCCTCGTAGACCTCGATCGGCGAGAGGAGAGCGACGCCGATGGCCGCCAGCCCGAGCAGGAACAGCCAGGACCGATATGTCGGCTGACGGTTCCCAGGGTGTGCGCGGTTCACGCGCCGCACGGCCCAGAGGTAGATGGCCGCGGCGGCCAGGATCAGGCCCAGCGCCAGCGGGTCGAACCGCCACTCCAGCAGCACGCTCGGGAAGGACGGCGAGTCGGCAGCGGCACCGTGCGCCGCGGCGGGCGCGGGAGCCAGGGCGAGAGTGAGCGTGAAGAGGCAGGCGGCGAGGCGACGCATGGATGGCCCACATTGTGCCCCGAAGTGCGGGGGAACCGTGGCGCTGCGAGCGGCGTCATGGCGCACATGAAGCGAACAGCCTCGGGTCTCTTCGTCGTGCTCGCTGTCCTTGCCGCCTGCGCGGCCCCAGCCGGAACGCCCAACGAGTCCGCCGGGCCTTCCCCCGGCGACTCCGGTGCCCCGAGCGCCTCGCCACCGCCGACCGATGGCGGGGAGACCGGGGGGATCGAGCACCCGGCGGGAGCGGATGAGGCGATCCTGGTGATGGAGGAGGCCGGCGGCTTCATGATGGTCGGCGGCGCCGCGACGCAGCTGCCGAGCTTCGCGCTCCTCGGCGACGGCCGGGTCATCATGCAGGGCGCCCAGACCCTCGAATTTCCCGGACCGATCCTTCCGGCGCTCATCGAGCGCACGCTGACCGAGGACGGCATCCAGCAGGTGCTCGACGCGGTCGAGGAGACGAACCTCTTCACCGGCGACCTCGAGCTGAACGGGGCGCAGAACGTCGTCGCCGACGCGAGCAACACCGTCTTCACGCTTCACGCCAACGGCACGGACGTGACCGTCTCGGTCTATGCGCTCGGCTTCCTCGACCCGTCGATGGGGAACCTCGAGGGCGTGAGCGCCGCCGAGATCGAGGCCCATGCCACCCTGAGCCAGCTGCGCGACGCGCTGCAGACGATCGACACGTCCGTCACGGCGGACGGCTGGGAGGGCGAGGGCTGGCAGCCATACGAGCCGGCCGCCTTCCGCCTCTTCATCCGCGACGTGACCGGCGAGCCCGTCGACGAGGAGCTCCCCGGCCAGCTGCGCGACTGGCCGACCGGTGACGATCCCGCCGCCTTCGGCGCCGACGCCGGCTTCAACGACGGCACGACCTGTGGCGTGGTCGACGGCGACGCCGGCGCGGCCTGGTTCGCCGAGCTGTCGCAGTCGAACCAGAACACCCTCTGGACGACCGATGGCGACGACCGATGGTCGGTCCGGCCCCGGCCGCTCCTCCCGCACGAAGAGGCGACCTGCCCACCCGTCGACACCTAGCCGACCTCATTCCTGGTGTCCGTCGATGGCGCCGCGCGGATCACCCCGTGACGGCGCCCTTCGCTACAATGCGGGGCGTGTCGCCGTCAGCCCACGGGTCCGTGCGTGCCTGACGCGCGCGCTCCCCACCGTCGGTGTCCTCCAGGAGCCTCGAGAGCGAGCTGATGCAACGAACGGCGCCCGCGAGTCGGCTGCGGACGGTCCTTCGGGCCGGAACGCCACTGCTGCTCATCGCCCTCCTCTCCGGTTGCATGCTGCCGCCCGAGCCGATGACCGAGGGCGGGCGCGACGTCTTCAACCTCTACCTGCTCGTGCTGGCGCTGGCTGCCATCGTGTTCGTCGGCGTCGAGGGCTTCATCCTCTACGCGGTCTTCCGCTATCGCCGACGCCCCGGCGACGAGGTCCTGCCGGCCCAGCTGCACGGCAACACGACCGTCGAGATCATCTGGACCGCGATCCCGACCGTCATCGTCTTCATCCTCTTCATCTTCAGCATGATCACGCTCGCCGAGCTCGAGAAGACGTCGGACGAGCCCGGTGTCACGATCGAGGTCGAGGGCTTCCAGTGGCAGTGGCGCTTCCTCTACGCCAATGGCGCGCAGATCGTCGGCAGCGCTGAGGAGCCGCCTGAGCTCGCCGTCCCGGTCGGCGAGCCCGTCCACCTGGTGCTGGCCTCGACCGACGTCAACCACGCGTTCTACGTCCCGGAGTTCCTCATCAAACGTGACCTGCTGGACCCCGGAGAGCACGGCCGGCCGAACGAGCTCTCGTTCACCGTCACCGAGGCGGGCATCTACAGCGGCCAGTGCGCCGAGTTCTGCGGCACGCAGCACGCCGAGATGACCTTCACCGTCAACGCCATGTCGCGCGAGGAGTACGACGCCCACATCGAGGCCATCGCCTCGGGTGAGACGCCGCCGCCGGCGTCGGCCGGTGCCTGCGCGACGACCATCCAGATCGCCGCGGTCCCGTCGCTGCAGTTCGACACCGACGCCATCGAGGCGCCGAGCGGGCAGGACTTCTGCATCGAGCTCACCAACAACGACACCGCGCCGCATGACATCGGCATCCAGGAGATCGAATTCAACGGCGAGGACGTCCCGCCCGGCGAGTCGATCGTCTATCAGATTCCGGCCATGGAGGCCGGTGACTACACCTTCTACTGCACGATCCACCCGCAGATGACGGGCGACCTGAGCGTCACGGAGTAGCGACGACCATGGCAACCACCACCCTCGAGCCACGCACTAGCGCCTATCGGCGGTCGTGGGTGCTCGAGTGGCTGACCACCGTCGACCACAAGAAGATCGGGATCCTGTACATCGTCAACAGCTTCCTCTTCTTCTTCGCCGCCGGGATCCTCGCGCTCGTGGTGCGCAGCGAGCTGGCCGTCCCGGGCCTCCAGTTCCTCGACCAGGACACCTTCAACCAGGCCTTCACGATGCACGGGACGATCATGCTGTTCCTGTTCATCATCCCGGCCCTGTCCGGCTTCGCGAACTACATCGTGCCGCTCCAGCTCGGCGCGCCGGACATGGCCTTCCCGCGCATCAACGCCCTCAGCTTCTGGCTCCTGCCACTCGGCGGCGGGCTGATCTTCTCGGGCTACCTGTTCGGCGGAGCCGCCGCCGAGGGCTGGACCGGCTACGCCCCACTCACCGACGAACGGTTCTCGACGGGCGTGGGGACGGACCTGTGGATCATCGGACTGACGCTGGTCGGCACCGCGTCGATCCTCGGCGCCGTGAACTTCATCGCCACCATCTTCAAGATGCGCGCGCCCGGCATGACGCTCTTCCGCATGCCGATCTTCGTGTGGACCGTCCTCGTCACCGCGGTCCTCATCCTGCTCGCCACGCCGGTCCTTGCGGCAGGCCTGATCGCCCTCTTCATCGACCGCAACTACGGCGGGTCGTTCTTCGATCCGAGCGTCGGCGGCAGCCCGATCCTGTGGCAGCACATCTTCTGGTTCTTCGGCCACCCGGAGGTCTACATCGTCATCCTGCCGGCGATGGGGGTGGTGAGCGAGGTCCTGCCGGTGTTCAGCCGCAAGCCGCTCTTCGGGTACCGGGCCTTCGTCTTCGCCACGATCGCCATCGGCCTGTTGAGCTTCAGCGTATGGGCGCACCACATGTTCACGACCGGCTCGGTGTTCCTGCCGTTCTTCAGCTTCATGACCGCGCTCATCGCGATCCCGACCGGGATCAAGATGTTCAACTGGCTGGGCACCCTGTGGCGCGGCAAGCTCATGCTCACGACGCCGATGCTGTTCGCGCTCGGCTTTATCAGCATGTTCCTCATCGGCGGCATCAGCGGCGTCATGCTCGCATCGCCACCGATCGACTTCCACGTGCAGGACACCTACTTCGTGGTGGCGCACCTCCACTACGTCTTCTTCGGCGGCTCCGTCTTCGGCGTCTTCGCCGCCGCCTACTACTGGTTCCCGAAGATGACGGGCCGCAAGCTGAACGAGCCGCTCGGCAAGGTCCACTTCTGGATCCACTTCATCGGCTTCAACCTCGCCTTCTTCCCGATGCACCAGCTCGGACTGTCAGGCATGCCGCGACGCATCAGCGACTACAGCCCCGACGCGGGTTGGACGATCCTGAACTTCGCCTCGACCATCGGCGCCTTCATGATCGCCATCAGCGTGCTTCCCTTCCTCGTCAACGTCGTCGCCTCGCTCATCAACGGCGAGGAGGCGGGGGACGATCCGTGGGAGGGGAACACCCTCGAGTGGGCCACCACCTCGCCTCCACCGGCGTACAACTTCGACACCCTGCCCCCGATCCACTCCGAGCGGCCGCTGTTCTTCCTGACCCACGGCCACGGACATGCCGCGGCACGGCCGGATGACCTCGAGGAGCACGCCGAGGACGACGTGGAGCGACGAGGGGGCCTGGTGTGACGACCCGCACGATGCAGGCGCACCCCATGGGCGAGGAGAGCGCCGAGGCCGCCATCGCGCACGGCGGCAGCGGCATGCCGACCGCCCTGGTCGGGATGCTGCTGTTCATCGCCAGCGAGGTCATGTTCTTCGCCGGCCTCTTCGCGACGTACTTCAACGCGCGCGCCACCGTTGCTCCGGAGCCGTGGCATCCGCCACCGGGCGGGCACCTCGACCTGGCGCTCGCCGCCGTCCTGACCGCGATCCTCGTCGCCTCCAGCTTCACGATGCAGTTCGGCGTGTGGGCCATTCGCCGCGGCGATACCGGCAGGCTGAAGATGTGGACAGCCGTCACCCTCGGCCTCGGCATCCTCTTCCTGGCCGGCCAGCTGTACGACTACAGCCAGCTCGGCTTCGGAATCTCCGACGGCGTCTTCGGCACCGTGTTCTACACCCTGACCGGCTTCCACGGCGCCCACGTCTTCGGCGGCGCCGTCGGTCTCACGATCGTGCTGGCGCGCACCCTCACCGGGCAGTTCAGCGCGAAGAACCACGTCGCCGTCGAGGCGGTCAGCATGTACTGGCACTTCGTCGACGTGGTCTGGATCTTCGTCTTCTCCACCATCTACCTGCTGCGCTAGGGGACAGGACGAGATGTCGGACACGGCGGTCGGATTCGTCCTCATCGGGACCGCGATGCTCGTCGTCCTCGGGCTCGTCTTCGCCCTCTCGTCGCGCGCCGGAGGCGGCGGCGCGCGTCCGCGGCCACCGCGCGGCGTGCATCTCCCGCCGCCGAGCTTCCTCCCCGTCATCCTGTCGCTCGGTGGGGGGCTCCTCGGCGCCGGGCTCGCGTTCCGCGGCGATGATCAGCTGGCCAACCCCTGGCTAGCCATCCCGGGCCTCATCGTCTTCGTCACCGGCTGCGCCTACTGGGTGCGGGCGGCTGACCACGAGTGGCACGAGACGGAGCACGGCTCGCACGACGACGCGCCAGGACACTGAGCACTGGTGACCACACGGGTCACCTCCGGCGTCGGACCGGACCTGCGGCGCCTGTCGCGATCCCACCTGCTCGTCGCGGCCGTCGTGCCGCTCGTCCTCCTCGCCGGGCTGGGCCTCTCGCTCCTGCTTCGCGAGCCGTCGGCGTCACCCGCCGGCGTCGGGAGGCCCGCCCCTGACTTCAGCCTGGCCGACCTCGACGGCAACCCGGTGCGGCTGGCGGACCTCATCGGTCGGCCGGTGGTCGTCAACTTCTGGGCCAGCTGGTGCGGCCCGTGCGTCGAGGAATTCCCGCTCCTGCGCGAGGCGGTCGAGCGGCACGGCGGGGACGGGCTCGCCGTCGTCGGTGTCGTCTACGACGATCGCTCCGAGGCTGCGCGCGCCTTCATGGAGCGGAACGATGCCGGCTGGGTGGCGGCGATGGATCCGGGCCAGCGCGTGGCCGCCGCGTATGGCATCCTCGGGCCACCGGAGACCTTCTTCATCGGCCGCGACGGGACGATCGCAGCGCGCCAGATCGGGCAGTTCTCCGCGGCTTCCCTTCAGGAGTCGCTGGCTGCCATCATGGACGAGGAATGAGCATGGACCGCAATCTCCCCGCCACCACCGCCGATGCGGCCCTCGACGACGGCGATGAGCGCGAGGCGCCGCTGCCGCCGCGCCGGCCACTGAGCGTGGCCTTCCTGCCGCTGGCGCTCGTTGCGTTCATCGTCATCGCCTTCGTCATCGCCGCCTGGACCTTCCTCGCCGCCACCTGAGGCGGCGAGGAGCGGCGATCCGGGAGGTGTCGATCAGCCGGCCGAGCCCCGCGCCGTCGTGAGGCCGAGCGAGCTGAGCGCCGCCCGGACCACGCCTCCGGGCGAGCCATACAGGCGCAGCAGGTCCGCCGCGATCAGCGCCACGAGGGCAACCTCGACCGCCTTGGCGATCCAGCCGAGCGTGAAGTACGGCCCCATCACGAGGTAGGCCACGATCGTCGTCATCGCGTATGCGGCGAGGCCCACGCGCGGCAACCAGGCAAAACGCCGCACGAGCGGGTGGGGGATCAGCGTGGCGGCCAGTGCGGCCGCGAGGGCGACATACCCGATCGCATTCAGCGTGAAGAGGATCCCGCCGAGCCCGGCGTGGATGTAGGCGGAGGTCAGCGCCAGGCCGACCATGACGAGGGTGAGGGCAATCCCCAGCGCCGTAAGGCGGCGGTCGGGGACGGTCGTCGTGGACATCGGGGATGCCTCCGAATTTCGTGCTACGTAATGGGAGCAAGGATTGAGCGGAAGCGGCGACTGCGACAAGGAGCAGATGTCCCGAATCGGCCGGGACGTCGCCCGCGACGATCAGGACTGCGCGAGTGGGGACGGGTAGCGCCGCGCGACGTAGTCGTCGAGGATGGCGAGGAAGCGGGGGACGATGTCGTCGCCGCGGAGCGTCTCGGTCTTGGCGCCGTCCACGAAGACCGGCGCCACCGGCTCCTCGAAGGTCCCCGGCAGGCTGATGCCGATGTCGGCGTGCTTCGACTCGCCGGGCCCGTTGACGACGCAGCCCATGACGGCCACCCGCATCTCCTCGACGCCGGGGTGGTCCTCGCGCCAGCGAGGCATCTGCTCGACGAGGTAGGCCTGGATGTCGCGGGCCATCTCCTGGAAGAACGTGCTCGTCGTCCGTCCGCATCCCGGGCAGGCGCTGACCTGCGGCAGGAACGAGCGCAGCCCGAGCGACTGAAGCACCTGCTGCGCGACCTGTACCTCCTCGGTGCGGTCGCCGCCCGGCTCAGGGGTGAGCGAGACGCGGATGGTGTCGCCGATGCCACGCTGGAGCAGGATCGCGAGCCCGGCCGTGGAGGTGATGATGCCCTTGGCCCCCATCCCGGCCTCGGTCAGCCCGAGGTGGAGCGGATAGTCGCACCGTCCGGCCAGGCGGTCGTAGACCTCGACAAGGTCCTGCACGCCGGACACCTTCGCCGAGAGGATGATGCGGTCGTGCCCGAGGCCGGTCCGCTCGGCGAGCTCGGCCGAACGGAGCGCCGACTCGATCATCGCCTCGATCATCACCTCGCGGCTGTCCTTCGGCTCGGCCGACGCGGCGTTCGCGTCCATCATCTCGGTCAGGAGCTGCTGGTCGAGCGATCCCCAGTTGACGCCGATACGTACCGGCTTGTCGTTGGCGATCGCGACCTCCACGATCTGAGCGAACTGCTCGTCGTGGCGCTTCGTCCCGACGTTGCCGGGGTTGATGCGGTACTTCGCCAGCGCCGCCGCCGCGGCCGGGTACTTCGTGAGCAGCAGATGCCCGTTGTAGTGGAAGTCGCCGATGAGCGGGACGGCCACCCCGAGCGCATCCAGCTTGGCGCGAATGACCGGCACGGCCTCGGCGGCCGCATCGTTGTTGACCGTGACCCGGACGAGCTCGGAGCCGGCGTGCGCGAGCTGGGCGACCTGGATGGCGGTTCCATCGGCGTCGGCCGTGTCGGTGTTGGTCATCGACTGGACCACGATCGGGTGCTCGGACCCGACCGGGATGCCGCCGACGTCGACGGTCACCGTGCGACGCCGCGGCTCGGTGCTCATGCCGGCATGGTAGATCGTGGCCCTCCATGCGGCATGGAGCGTGCATCTCGAGCGACCCGTGACGGACCCCGCACTCGGTCCGCCGGCCGGCGGACGCCACGCCATCTGGGTCGTCGAGGACGAGCCGGCCGCGGCCGCGCTGGCGTTGGAGCTGTGCGCGGCAGCGGGCGTCGACGCATCGGTCTTCCGCGCACCCCAGCAGTTCCTGGCCGCCCTTCAGGGGAGCGACGCGCCCCGCGCTGTCGTCCTCGACTGGCGGCTCGAGCGCGAGCTCTCGGCCGCGCTCTTCCTGGCGACGCGCCACCGTCATCCGCGCCTGCCGGTCATCTACTGGACCGGCAGCACGGCCGAGGCGCTGCCGGCGATGGTCCGTGACGACGGATTCACGTGCATCGTCGACAAGGCCGGTGGCGTGGGATCCTTCGAGCGCGCGCTGGCCTGGGCCGTCGACGGGCCCAAGGCGATGGACGCCGGCGCCTAGGCGCGCCCGATCACGAGGGCGGCGTTCATGCCGCCGAACCCGAACGAGTTGCTCACCGCCGCGTCGACGGCGATCTCGCGCGGGCCGGTGAGGAGGTCGAGCGCGATCTCCGGATCCGGATCGACGAGGTTGCAGGTCCCTGGCAGCAATCCGCGCTCGACCGCCATGGCGGTGATGGCGGCCTCCACCGCGCCGGATGCCCCCAGGGCGTGCCCGTACAGTCCCTTCGTGCCCCCGACCGGGATGCCGTCCGCCGCCTCGCCGAAGGCGGCCCGGATGGCGCGCGCCTCGGCCGGCTCGTTGAGCTGCGTGCTCGAGGCGTGCGCGTTGATGTAGCCGATGCGCTCGGGACTGACGTCGCCGTCGTCGAGCGCCGCTCGAATGGCGCGGGCCGCGTCCCGGCCATCGGGGCGTGGGGCGGTCATGTGGTACGCGTCGTTGCTCGAGCCGAAGCCGAGCAGCTCGGCAATGACCCGTGCCCTTCGGGCGCGTGCCGCCTCGAGCTCCTCGAGGACGATGATCGCCGCGGCCTCGCCCATCACGAACCCGTCGCGACCGCGATCGAAGGGCCGCGACGCGGTTCCGGGGTCGTCGTTGCGGGCGGAGAGGACGCGGATGAGCGCGAACGCCCCGAAGGTGAGCGGCGCGAGCGGCGCCTCGGCACCTCCGGCGATGGCGAGGTCGACGATGCCGTCCCGGATGGCGTGATACGCCTGCCCGATGGCCATCGCCCCCGAGGCGCACGAGTTGGCGTTGCCGACCGCGGGACCGGTCAGGCCCATGTCGAGCGCGACGTTGCTCGCCCCCGCGCCGCCGAAGACCGCGAGCGCGAGCGTCGGTGACACGCCGCGCGCCCCGCGCGCAACGAAGCCGGCGTGCTGCTCCTCGCCGAACGCGACCCCGCCAAGTGCCGAGCCGATCCAGACGCCGGTGCGGGCGGCCTGGCCGTTGCGGATCTCGATGCGGGCATCCTCCATCGCCAGTCGCGAGGCAGCGACCGAGAGCGCGCTGAAGCGATCCAGGCGCCGTGCGCGCCGGACGTCGAGGTGGTCGGCGGGATCGAAGTCATTGATCTGGGCGGCGATGCGGGACGGAAAGGCGGACGCGTCGAACCGATCGATCTCGCTGACCGCAGAACGGTTGGCGAGGACGCCCGCCCAGAGGCCATCGGCGCCGGTGCCGATCGGCGTGATCGCCCCGATGCCGGTGATCGCAACGCGACGGCGGGTCATGCGTCGCCGGCCTCGGCCAGCTCGCGGATGCGTCGCAACGTGCGACGCGCGATGGCCTCGATGAACTGCGGGCCGATGACCCGCTCGGCCGCCAGCCCGCCGATGAGCGGCCACCCGAGCTCGAGGCGATGCTCGATGATCACGTCGGTGACCTCGGGGCCGGGCTCGAAGTGCCAGGCCACCCACATCCCGCGGGTCACGCCACCGACATGGACGAACTCGATGCGCCGCTCGTCGCGCAGCGGCCGCTGGAGCGCCTCCCATCGCACCGGCAGCGGCCCGCGTCGAGCCCCCATCGCGAATCGGCGCCAGCCCTCGGGCGCGGGCAGAGCCCGGACGTACCGGTAGTGCGGCAGGATCTGCGGCCAGCGTTCGACGTCGCCGGCCAGGTCGAAGATCCGGTCGAATGGCGCGCGCATCGGCTCGTGGAGCTCGCTCCTCACGGCGCGAGCACCTCGAGGAGGGCCCGTGGCGCGAGCGCATCGGTCGCCGGGCGGCAGTCGCCGAGCGCGGATCCGAGGCGCAGCGCGGCAGCCGGGCGCTCCGCCAGGCGCTCGACGGCGTGCTCGAGGAGGAGCGGCGCCGCCAGGAAGCCCTGGACCATCCAGCTCAGTGCCGACTTGGCGGCGAATGCCCGTCGCCGCTCGCGGCGGTAGCGGGCCGCGACTTCGCCACCGGCCAGGATCGAGTCGACCGCGGCCCGCGCCGAGCGGAAGGCGCGATGGATGCCCTCCCCGGTGAAGGGGTCGACGAAGCCGGCCGCGTCCCCGATGAGCAACCACCCCGGTCCGGCGACGTCGCCGACGCGGTGCCCGATCGGCGCCGCGCCACGGATCGGCGTCAGGCGTGACGTGCCAACCAGGCGTTCGGCGACCGCGGGCAGGCCGGCAATCGCTGCATCGAAGCGCGAGCGCGCCGTCCCGACGCCGTCGAGCGGGAGCGCCATGCCGACGTTCAGCTCGCCGCCGGGGGTCGGCGCCAGGCCCACGTAGTACCCGGGGCCGACGTGCATCTCTCCGTGGTCGCGCAGGCCTTCGACACCGCTGACGTGTGCCACCAGGCCGAGCCGTCGGGGGAACCGGAGCGGTCGCTCGACGCCGAGCAGCCGGGCCACGGTCGAGCGGGCCCCGTCGGCACCGATGACCACATCGGCGCGCAGCGTCTCGTCATCGCCATCGTGCCCGCGGACGCGCACGCCCGTCACGCGACCTCCGTCGGCGATGACGCCGACGACGCGCGTACCCTCCCGCACCTCCGCGCCGCTCGCGCCCGCATGACGGGCCAGGAGCGCGTCGAAGCTGCGGCGATCGACGCCCCACGCCGATCGCGGTCCGCGGCGATCGGCATACGCGATCCGCACCGCGTTGCCGCCGGCGTGCATCTCCATGCCCGAGAGCGCAACGGCGTCCGTCGCCCACGCCGCCGGCGGCAGACCGATGCGAACCAGCTCCTCGATGATGCGGGGGCTTCCGTACTCGGCGCACGCCTTTGGCCGCGGATGGTGGGCAGCCTCCAGCATGACGACGCGAGCTCCCGCGCGGGCCAGTCCGGCAGCCGCGGCGGCACCCGCTGGCCCGCCGCCCACCACGATCGCGTCAGGTCGGATCATCGTGCGACTGCCGCCGTGGCGACGCGCGGCAGCCAGCCCGGTGATCGCCACGCCACGGCCAGGCCGGCCCGGTGGAGGAGGTCGTCGAGCTCGGCCACGGTGTAGGAGCGACGGGAGGAGATGATCCCGTCGTTCCACGTCACGCGGCTCCGCGCGAGGACCGCGATCCCAGCGGCGGTTGCCGCCAGGGGAAGGAGGCCGCGTCGAAGGTCGTTGACGACGATCCCTCGGCGGGCCACACGTCGGAGCTCGCGGAAGACGGCCACGGCCTCCGCCGGGTCGAGATGGTGGGCGAGCAGCGAGCAATGGGCGACGTCGAACGAGCCGTCCTCGAAGGGAAGGGCGCCGCCGTCGGCATCGAGCACCTCGACCAACGGCGCGTCCGCGGTGATCGCGCGCGCCACGCGCAGCACCTCGGGGTTCGTGTCGATGGCGACCGTCGGCCAGCCACGGCTCGCGAAGGCGACGGGAATGTCCCCCGCGCCGGTCCCAACGTCGAGGATGCGGATCCCGGCGCCGCCGCCGGTGAGGTGCCGGACCGCCGCCACGCTCGCCCGCGTGCCGCCGGGAAGACGGTTGAGGCGCGCCAGGTCGAGCAGGTTTGCCCGCACCTCAGATGAAGAGAGTCCTCCGGCGTCGAGCAGCTCCACCTCGTCGGCCCTGGCTGCGAGCGCCAGTCGCCGGCGCACGGCGCTCAGCATGAGACGGTCATCGGCCGATGATAGGGCGATCCGCCGAAAACCACTCTTGGGTACACTGGCCCGACGATGACCGCCACCGTGCCGCCGGGCACCGATGCAGCCGAGGAGACGCCAACGGAGGTCACTCGCCGCAAGGTCGCCATCATCGGCTCCGGGCCGGCGGGCCTGACGGCCGCCATCTATGCCGCGCGCGCCAACCTCGAGCCGCTCGTCATCGCCGGCAACGTGCCGATGGGCCAGCTCATGATCACCTCTGACGTTGAGAACTATCCCGGATTCCCGGATGGCATCCAGGGACCGGAGCTGATGCAGACCTTCCGCGCCCAGGCCGAGCGCTTCGGCGCCACCGTGATCGAGAAGGACGCGACTCGCGTCGACTTCAGCGAGCGGCCATTCGGGATCTGGATCGGCGCCACCGAGATCCGCGCCGATGCTGTGATCGTCGCGACCGGCGCCTCGGCGCTCTGGCTGGGCCTCCCCTCAGAGGAGGAGTTCCGCGGTCGCGGCGTCTCCGCCTGCGCGACGTGTGACGGCTTCTTCTTCCGCGGGCGCGAGATCGCCGTCGTCGGTGGTGGCGACACCGCGCTCGAGGAGGCGCTCTTCCTCACCCGGTTTGCCGACAAGGTCACGATGCTCGTTCGTCGCGACGCCTTCCGCGGCAGCAAGATCATGCAGGACCGAGCCCTCGCCAACGAGAAGATCTCGATGCGCTGGAACACCGAGGTCACCGAGGTGAAGGGCGACATGACGGTCAACGCGCTCTCCCTCCGCGACACGGCCACCGGCGAGGAGAGCGAGCTGGCCGTACAGGGGCTCTTCATCGCCATCGGGTACAAGCCGAACACCGACCTCTTCGCCGGGCAGCTCGACATCGGCCCCGGAGGCTATCTCGAGGTGGTCGGCGATACCGGCTCCCGTGTCGAGGGCGTCTTCATCGCCGGGGACGTGCACGACCACCACTATCGGCAGGCCGTGACGGCCGCAGGCGACGGCTGCAAGGCCGCCATCGATGCCGAGCGCTGGCTCGCATCCGTTGGCGAGATCGAGACCTCGACCGCCACGAACTGGTAGGGAGGAGTCGCGATGGGAAGGCTGCCCCGCTGGCCGCGGGCCATCCTGCGCTGGTCGATGGGCATCCCGCCGGCGGACGAGCTCGACGCTCACCGGCACCTCGCCTCCGAGCGCGACCGCAACAGGGACGGCGCGATCGAGGCGGGGGATCGGGGGAACCTCACGGGCATGCGCCCTGGCTCCGGACCGCAGGACGGGGGCATCGGCTAGGGCGCGGCAAGCTCCGCGATGGCGTGAACTCCGGCGGCCGCGGGAACGGACCGGGCCGGCAACGCCTGTCTGACCACGTCCTGACCGAGGCTGCCCTGGCCGACGTCGAGTTCTTAGCCGCGCGCGCTCCCGCACGGCGGGTCGTTGACTAGACTAACGACCCACCCCCGCTGGAGATCGATCGACCGATGGCTTCCCGTGCACCTCGCCCCGAGGACCTGTACGACCTGCGCGTCCCCGCCGAGATCGCCCTCTCGCCGGACGGACGCTTCGTCGCCTTCAGCGTCAAGAGCGTGGCGCCCGGGAAGGACGGCTACCGCACGTCACTCTGGATCGCGCCGTCCGACGGCAGCGCCCCGGCTCGCCAGCTGACCGTCGGCAGCAAGAGCGACACGACGCCGCGCTGGAGCCCCGATGGGCGCCAGATTGCGTTCCTCTCGGACCGCGGCTCGATCCTCCAGGCTGGGGGCGGCGGGGCGAAGCCCGGCAAGCCTGAAGCGCCGAAGGACGGCGGCACCCAGGTCTGGCTGCTGCCGTTCGCCGATGGCGGGGAAGCGCGGCAGCTCACCGACCTGCCCAAGGACGTCGAGGGCATCGACTGGTCCCCCGATGGACGGCGACTGGCGCTCGTCAGCACGGCCGACTCCACCGAGCCGGCAACGAAGCCCGACCGCAAGCCCGATGACCCGCCGGTGCCCGATACGCGGCTGATCGACACCCTCGCCTACCAGTTCAACGGCGCCGGCTTCGTGCACGACCGCTTCACGAGGATCTGGACGCTCGACGTCTCGACCGGCGAGGCGGAGCTCGTCACGCGCGGCAACCATCACGACGGCGATCCGAGGTGGTCGCCCGACGGGCGGCAACTCGCCTTCGTCTCAGATCGGCACCCGAACCCTGACCTCGGCTGGCGCAGCGACGTCTACCTCGTGGACCTCCGCACCCGGGCCATCCGCCAGCTCTCGCCAGGCTCAGGGCGCCAGGCGTGGGGTGGCCCGGCCTGGTCGCCCGACGGTCGCTGGATCGCCGCCATCGGCAACCGTGACTGGAAGCGCGGAGTGCTCGCCCAGCCGTCGGTCTGGCGCATCCGGGTGCGCGACGGCCACGCCGAGAACCTGATCGCCGAGAGCGATCTCGAGGCCGCGCCGGGCATGGGCAGCGACCTCATCGGCGGCGCCGCCGGCCGGCCGTTCTGGATGGCCGACGGCCGCTGGGTGGTCTTCGGGGCGCCGGTGGACGGCTCCCTCGAGCTCTGGCGCGTCGAGGTCGACGGCGGTCGGGTCGAGCGGCTGACCCGTGACAAGCACTATCTCGGTCGCACCAACCTCGTTCAGCTTCCGCGCGGCGGAGCGCGAATCGCCACCTCGCGGACGACCGCCACGAGCGCGCCGGAGGTCGCCGTGGGCGACGTTCCGGCCGGACGCCTTGCGTCCGGCGACCGCGTCGAGCTGCGCGCGGTGAGCGACCTCATGGCCGCGTGGAACGACGTTCGCCTCGTGGCGCCGGTCGAGCGCTGGCACGAGATCGACGGTCGTCGCGTCCAGGGCTGGTTCATCGAGGCGCCCAGCAGCAGCCGGCGGAAGCCGGCGCCGGTCGTCCTGCAGATCCACGGCGGCCCGGCGACGCTGTACGGCTGGTCGCTGATGTGGGAGTGGCAGCAACTGGCCGCGTCGGGCATCAGCGTGTACGCCTGCAACCCGCGAGGCTCGCAGGGCTATGGCCAGGCCTTCCTGACCGCCAACGTGCGGGATTGGGGCGATGGCCCGATGGACGATGTCATCGCCGGCCTCGATGCGCTGATCGCCGATGGGCTGGTGGACGGCGACCGGATGGGCGTCACCGGCGGCTCATACGGCGGCTACCTCACCTCGTGGATCGTCGGGCACACCGATCGGTTCAAGGCCGCGGTGACCTGCCGATCGGTCAACGACATGGTCAGCCAGATGCTCTCCGGCGATATCGGCGGCCCGACCTTCGGCCTGTACGAGTACGGCGTCCACCCCTGGGACGACTGGGACCTGTACCGCCGGCACTCGCCGCTCACCTACGCCAAGGAGGTCACGACCCCGCTGCTCATCCAGCACGCGGAGCGTGACCTGCGCTGCACGATCACGCAGGCCGAGGAGCTCTTCGCGGTCCTGCGCTCGCTGCGCAGGACGGTGCGGCTCATGCGGACGCCCGAGGAGTCGCACGAGCTGACCCGCTCCGGTACGCCGTTCCGGCGCGTGGACAACCTGCGCCTGATCGACCAGTGGTTCCGCCACTTCCTCATCGACGGCAAGACGCGGCTGCCGCGGGTCGACCCAAAGCGCGGTTGATCCGCTCGGCGCGACCGCACCTATACTCGCCGCCATGCCCCCCGACTTCGTCGCCACGCTCAACGAGAGCTACGCCTTCGACGCGCCAGCCGTGACGCTCGGGGCGGCGATGCAGGGCGAGGAGGCCAACCCCGCCGTCCAGGTCCGGGCGCCGCTGAGCATGCTCAACCGCCACGGTCTCGTCGCTGGCGCCACCGGGACGGGCAAGACGAAGACGCTCCAGATCCTGGCCGAGCAGCTCAGCTCAGCCGGCGTGCCCGTCTTCATCAGCGACATCAAGGGCGACATCAGCGGGCTGGCGGCGCCCGCGGTCCTGAACGAGAAGCTCACCGGGCGCGCCCAGGCCATCGGATTCGCGGACTACGCGCCCGCCTCCTTCCCGGTCGAGCTCCTTACCCTCGATCGGGACGGCAAGGGCGTGCGGCTGCGGGCATCGGTCTCGAGCTTCGGGCCGATCCTGCTGGCGAAGGTGCTCGACCTCAACGACACGCAGCAGTCGGTCCTGGCGCTCGCCTTCAAGTACGCCGATGACAAGCGCCTGCCGCTCGTCAACCTCGAGGACCTCCGAGCCCTCCTCAACCATCTCAACTCGGACGAGGGCAAGTCAGAGATGGCCGAGTACGGCGGCGTCGCCACCGCCACCGCCGGGGTCATCATCCGCAAGATCGTCGAGCTCGAGCAGCAGGAGGCCGACGCCTTCTTCGGCTCCCCGGAGTTCGAGGTGGACGACTTCCTGCGCCTGACCGAGGACGGTCGCGGCATCGTCAGCGTCCTCGAGCTCGCTGACATGCAGGATCGCCCGGCGCTCTTCAGCACCTTCATGATGTGGCTCCTCGCGTCCCTGTACGAGTCCCTGCCCGAGGTGGGTGACCCGGACAAGCCGAAGCTCGTCTTCTTCTTCGACGAGGCGCACCTCCTCTTCCGTGACGCGAACAAGACCTTCATGCAGCAGATCGAGCTCGTCGCGCGCCTCATCCGATCGAAGGGGGTCGGCGTCTTCTTCGTCACCCACTCGCCGTCAGACGTGCCGGCCGAGGTGCTCGGCCAGCTCGGCAACCGGGTGCAGCACGCTCTGCGCGCCTTCACGCCCGACGACCTCCAGACGGTGCGCGCCACGGCCGAGACCTTCCCGACCACCGAGCTCTACGACGTGGAGGAGGAGCTGACCGCGCTCGGCACCGGGGAGGCGCTCGTCACCACCCTCGACGTCAAGGGGCGGCCGATGCCGACCGTGCGCACGATGATGCGGCCGCCGACGTCGCTGATGGCGCAGATCGAGCCGGCCGTCTTCGACGCCGTGGTGGCCGCCTCGAAGATTGCGCCAACGTACGCGACCGACACCGATCCCGAGTCGGCGAAGGAGCTGCTCGCCGCCCGCCTGTCGAACGCTGCCGATGACGCGGAGAAGATGGAGGGCGTCGAGGACCCCGAGTCGCCGGACGAGCGGCGCATGCGGCCGACGCGCGCGCCGGAGCGCGGCGTCGACTGGGGGAAGGTGGCGACCGAGGGCTCCCGGGTCGTGCGATCCGGCGCCTTCAACACCATCCTGCGCGCCGTCTTCGGCATCCTCGGCGGCCGCCGGCGGTAGCCAGCACCCCGGGCGGTCGGGGGTGACACGGGGCGTAGACTCGGAGGTCCTGGCCGCCCCGATCTCGTCGGGCCTCCCTTCTGCCCGATGGTCGGGCCGGCGTCACGAATGAGAGGTGCCTGGTGCGCGCATTCATCGTTGGGCTCGAGGACAAGCCGGGCCAGCTCGCCGATCTCGGCGATGCGCTCGGCGAGCGTGGGATCAACATCAGCGGGGTCGCTGGCTCGACCTGGGACGGCCAGGGGGCGATCGCCGTCATCACGAACGACGACGCCGGGACGCGGTCGGTCCTCGAGTCCCGCAGCGCCGCCTTCCGCGAGGTCGATGTCGTCTCGGCCGGCCTCGAGGACAAGCCCGGCTCGCTCGGCACCGCCGCCCGCCGCCTCGCTGACCGCGGGATCAACATCGCCCTCATCATGCCGACCGGCATGCAGGGCGGCCGTGTGACGGTGGCCTTCGGGGTCGACGACGCCGCGGCCGCACGCGACGCGCTCGGCGAGCTGGCGGCGACCGGGGCGCAGGCGCTCTAGACGGGTCCGAGCGCCTCGCGCGCGACGCGAGGGAGATCGGTCACGAAGCCCCACAGGCCCAACGCGGCCAGGTGCTTCATGCGCTCCGGGTCGTTGACGACGTAGCAGCCGACCTCCCGACCGAACGCGTTCGCCTTGGCGAGCAGCGGCAGAGGATCGATACCCAGGTCGCCTTCGTAGGGGTGCACGCCGACGTGCCCGTGCTCGGTGGCCCACACGAGCGCCGGCTCGATTGGCTGCGAGGGGACGAGCAGGTAGCCGGTCTTGATCTCGGGATCGAGCTCGCGCACGCGCTCGATGGCCGCCTCGTCGAAGCTGATCACGCTCAGGCGGCCGTCGGCACGGACGGGGTGCTCGCGCACGGCCTCGACGACGGCGTCGCTCGCCGCGCGCGCCTTGATCTCGATCACCAGGCCCGCGGCGTTCGGCAGCCAGTCGAGGACCTCGCCGAGGGTCGGGATGGTCAGGCCGCGCCCGGCGAACGGGTGGCCGGAGTCGTCCGGCCGCGTGAAGGTGGCGCCGGCATCGGCCTCGCGGATCTGCGCCATGGTGAGGTCGGCCACGCGTCCGGCGCGGTCCGTGGTTCGCTCGAGCGTTTCGTCGTGGATCACCGCCACCTGGCCGTCGGCGGTGAGATGGACGTCGAGCTCGATGGCGTCCGCCCCCGCCTCGAGGCCGAGGCGGAAGGCCTCCATGGTGTTCTCGGGCGCCTCGGCCGAGGCTCCGCGGTGGGCGACGATGACCGTCATGTGGCCATCCCCTCGACCAGCGCGTCCGCGGCGCGCTCGTCGTTCTCAGGCTCGCCCTCCGGCACACCGCGCAGGACCCACACCCCGACGAGGAGCAAGACGAAGAGCGAGGCGATGGCGACCTGGTAGGCGCCGCGGTCGAGCGTGCCGACGAGGGTCGAGACGATCGCGCCGTACACAATCGGCCCGACCACCGCGCTGAACTTGCCCACCAGGCCGTACAGGCCGAACATCTCGCCCACCCGGTCTGGCGGCGTGAGCCGGAGGAGCATGAGCCGATCGACGACGCCCACGCCGCCCAGCCCAGCGCCGAGCAGGGCCCCGGCGATGAGGAACGGGACGGTCGACAGGAAGAGCGCCAGGATGCTGAGCCCAAGCGCCCACGTCGCGAGCACGGCAAAGAGGGTGCGGCGCGGGCCCCATCGGTCGGCCAGGAAGCCCCACCCGAAGCTTGCGATGACCGCGACGACGGTGAGGACGAGGAGGACCTGGAGGGCTTGTCCCTCGGTGAAGCCGATCGCAAACACGGCGAAGGCACTCATGACGGCAATCGCGGTGTTCACCGGGTCGGAGTAGAAGAAGCGCGCCACGATGAAGCGCAGCAGCCCCGGGGATTCGCGAGCGCGTCGCACGGTGGCGCCGAGCTGCGCCCACGATCGCACGACATCAGCCGCGCTGAAGCGTGATCCGGCCCGAGCCCGCTCGGTCACGATGAGGAACAGCGGGGCGGCGAAGACAAGGAACAGGCCGCCGACCAGGGCGAAGGTCGCCGCCGTGGATCGGCCGTCGGCGTCGCGGCTGATGCCGGCCAGGAGCAGGACCCCCACGAGCAGCGTCCCGCAGTACCCGAGGGCCACACCGATCCCCGAGAGCCGCCCACGGGCGATTGGTCGCGCCACGTCGGGCAGCAGCGCGTCGTAGTAGATGAGCGCTGCCTGGTACGCGAAGTTTGAGATCGCGAAGGCGACCAGCCCGAGCCGGATATCGACGATCCCGATGACCACCGTCCCCAGGATGCAGAGGGCAGTGAACGCGGCGAGGAACGGCTTGCGGCGCCCGACCCGGTCGCTCATGGCCCCGAGCACTGGCGAGACCGCGGCATTGAGAAGCACCGAAACGCTCACGGCTGCGGTGAACCAGAACGTGCCATCGGCCTCACCCAGGAATCGGATCGCCCACAGGCTCATGGCAAAGCTGACGATCGCGAAGCTGAAGATCGTATTCGCGAAGTCGTACAGCGCCCATGCCAGGGCCTCGACCGGCGACCCGCTGCGCGCGAACCCGCCGAGGCCGCGCCACCACCCAGCGGGCGCCAGGACCGTCATCGATCGATGAGCGACACGATTGGCGGATTATCGCCGACCGGAGGCGTGCCGCCGGCTCGCGACACCGAGAACCGCGAGCCCGGCCACGGCAAGCCATGCCGCGATGGCGGCACCCGCCGGCCCGCGCGCGGGGTCGGCGGTGTTCGGCAGCTCGTCGACGCCTCCTGGCGGCACCCGCCGCGGCGTGAGTGAGGGTGACGCGCTCGGCGACGGCTCGCCCGGGGCCCCGCTGATGACGACGCTCAGCTGCGCCATGTCGTTGCCTGCGTCCGGGTCGACGGCGCTGCCGCTGGTCGATGCGGCGACCACGAGCAGGTGCGTGCCTGCGGCGTCAAACGAGATGACCAGGTCAATCGTCGCTGTGGCGCCGGCCACTAGCGGGCCGAGGTCGCAGCTCAGGCCGGAACCGGTCGGCGTGCACGTCCCCTGGCTGACCGCGATGCTGGACACTGCGGCCGCCGGCGGAAGCGTGATGGCGACGCGCACGGAGCTCGCGTCGAATGGCCCCGCGTTCGTGACGGACGCACGATACGCGCCCACCACGCCGACCACGCCCGAGCTCGGGCCGGTGAGCAGCACCGCCATGTTGGCCCCGGCCATGCCGAGCGCGAAGGTCGCATCTGGTGCCCCCGGGATCGAGGTCGTCACGCTGGTCGTGGTTCGGTTGATGACCGGCGTCAGGGTCGAGCTCCCGCCGCTCGACGTGACCGCTCGCAGTTGCATGGGGTCGGCACCGGGATCGAGGTCCGACGCGACGTACGTCAGCTGGACCTCGGAGCTGGCGGCCACGACGCCGCTCGCCACGATCGTCCAGGTCCGGTTGACGCTCGCCGACGGCACCAGCCCGACGGCGGAGAGCGCCGCGACGTCGTCTCCGGCCACCGTTGAAGCGGTGATCGTGCCGCCGACGAGGACGGCGTCGAAGACGATGTCCACCGGGGTGTACCCGGACGCATCGCCGATCTCGAAGAGGACTGCCACCGGGCTCCCGGCTCCGATCGTCTTCTGCAGACGCCCGATGACGTGCCCGGACGTCCGGATCACGGTCCCGCCCGGAGCGACCGCGACGAGGTGGGGCCCGGCATCCACGTTGCCGCCGGCGAGGTCGAGACGCAGGTGGATGGTGATCGGCCCGTCGAGCGCCACGCCGGCAGGGTTCACAATCTCGAGCTCGCCCAGGTCGCTGACCGATGCCAGGATGCGGATGTCGGGAGCGGTGCCGGCCACGCTGATCGCCGACGTTGCGTCAGTCACCAGCGTTCCACCGAGCTCGGCGATGGGCATCGCGATCGTCAGCCGATGGGCGCCAATGGTCAGAGGCCCGGCCGCGAGCTCTAGCTCGCCGCCGACCGCGAGATCAGCGGCCAGTGTCACGCCGGAACCATTGTCGATGCGCAGGTCGTTCAGGGAAGACCCGCCCATGGCGATCGTCTGGGTTGCGGACCCATCCAGGATCACCGAGCCGGCGCCCGCAGTGAAGGTTCCGGTCACGCTGACGTTGCCGGCGACGCTCAGGTCGCTGACATCTGCCAGGACGGTGCCGGCGACGGTGAGGGAGCCGGCAATGTCGACATCGTGACCATCCAGATCGAAGGTGCCACCACTGACGGTGAGGTCTCCGGTCAGGATGAGGGCGCCCTCCAGGGTCGCCACGCCGGCCCGCACCACGAGGTTGTGCAACGGCATGTCTCCCGTCGTGAGCGTTTCGACGCCGGTCAGGATGAGCGTGCTGGTCCCCGGATCGAGGCTACCGGCCAGGTAGGTCCAGTCGCGCGCGGTGCGGACCGTGCCGGCCAGGGTCAGGGTGCCCGACGACTTGTCGATGACGAGGTTGGGCAGCGCGCCGGCGGCCGTGGTGGCGCTGCCGGTGAAGAGCTGATCGACGCTGCCGTCGATGCGCAGCACGCCGGTCCCGCCGTCGGCGGTGGCGGCCTGGGTCAGGTTCCCGTGGGCCGCCAGGGTGCCGGTGTCCCAGGTGCCGTCGACCAGGGACAGCGTGCCGGTCACGGTCAGCGTCTCGCCGGCGCCGATGCCCTTCGAGCCGGTGCCGCGCAGCGCGACGTTGGCCAGGCTGTGGCTGCCGCTGAGCAGGCTGCCGCTGTCGAACACGACCGTGCTGGTCCCCGGATCGAGCGTGCCAGCCAGGTAGGTCCAGCCACCGCTCACCACCCGGATCGTGCCGGCCAGGGTCAGGGTGCCGGACGGCTTGTCGATGACCAGGTTGGGCAGCTCGCCGGCCGAGACGGTGGCGCTGCCGGTGAGGAGCTGGTCGCCGCTGCCGTCGATGCGCAGGGTGGCGGTCTCACCGTCGAAGGTGGAGGTGGCCACGATGTTGCCCCGAGCGGCCAGCGTCGCCCCGTCGAGATCGCCGTCGGTCAGCGTCAGCAGGCCGGTGACGACCAGGGTCGTGCCGGGAGCCAGGGTCTTCACGCTGGCGCCGCGGAACTCGACGCCGGCCAGGCTGTGGCTCCCGCTGATGGTCTGGGCTCCGGCGAACACGACGCTGCTGGTCCCCGGATCGAGGCTACCGGCCAGGTAGGTCCAGTCGCGCGCGGTGCGGACCGTGCCGGCCAGGGTCAGGGTGCCCGACGACTTGTCGATGACGAGGTTGGGCAGCGCGCCGGCGGCCGTGGTGGCGCTGCCGGTGAAGAGCTGATCGACGCTGCCGTCGATGCGCAGCACGCCGGTCCCGCCGTCGGCGGTGGCGGCCTGGGTCAGGTTCCCGTGGGCCGCCAGGGTGCCGGTGTCCCAGGTGCCGTCGACCAGGGACAGCGTGCCGGTCACGGTCAGCGTCTCGCCGGCGCCGATGCCCTTCGAGCCGGTGCCGCGCAGCGCGACGTTGGCCAGGCTGTGGCTGCCGCTGAGCAGGCTGCCGCTGTCGAACACGACCGTGCTGGTCCCCGGATCGAGCGTGCCAGCCAGGTAGGTCCAGCCACCGCTCACCACCCGGATCGTGCCGGCCAGGGTCAGGGTGCCGGACGGCTTGTCGATGACCAGGTTGGGCAGCTCGCCGGCCGAGACGGTGGCGCTGCCGGTGAGGAGCTGGTCGCCGCTGCCGTCGATGCGCAGGGTGGCGGTCTCACCGTCGAAGGTGGAGGTGGCCACGATGTTGCCCCGAGCGGCCAGCGTCGCCCCGTCGAGATCGCCGTCGGTCAGCGTCAGCAGGCCGGTGACGACCAGGGTCGTGCCGGGAGCCAGGGTCTTCACGCTGGCGCCGCGGAACTCGACGCCGGCCAGGCTGTGGCTCCCGCTGATGGTCTGGGCTCCGGCGAACACGACGCTGCTGGTCCCCGGATCGAGGCTACCGGCCAGGTAGGTCCAGTCGCGCGCGGTGCGGACCGTGCCGGCCAGGGTCAGGGTGCCCGACGACTTGTCGATGACGAGGTTGGGCAGCGCGCCGGCGGCCGTGGTGGCGCTGCCGGTGAAGAGCTGATCGCCGCTGCCGTCGATGCGCAGCGTGGCGGCACCCCCATCGAACCCGGACGCGGCGGCGATCGGGCCGTGGGCGCGAAGCTCGCCTCCTTCCCACGTCCCGTTTGTGAGGGTCAGCAGGCCATCAACGACGAGCGCGTCGGCCGGATCCAGCGTCTTTGGCGTGGCGTTGTTGTGAGCGAGAACGAGGTTCCAGACGGTCAAGCTGCCCGGAACGTCCACGGCGGCGGCGGCGCCCGTAAAGCGCAGCGTGCCGCTGTTGTGCGAGAACGTGCCACCGCCAAGCGCAAGGTCTCCCGAGACGCTCAGCGTTCCGCTGGTGCTGAGGTACGTCCCACCGGTAAGCGTGAGCGGCCCGTTGATGGTCACTGCCGCTGCGCTTCCGGTGAACGTTGCACCGCCCTGAACCCATCCCGCGGCTCCGACGGTGATCGAGCGGCCCGCGCCCTGGGTGATGCTGCCCGTGTATGCCGCGGTGACCTGGACGCCACCGACGTTGATATTGGCGTTCACGAGCGCCGGCTTGCTGCCGGTGCCATCGAAGACGGCAACGTCGCCAGCTCCGGGAGCCGTGAGCGTCGACCAGTTCGCGGCCAGGTTCCAGTTCGTCGTTGCGCCGAGTCCGGTCCAGGTGATCGTTGCTCCCCGAGCGGGCGAGGCCACTCCCGCAGCCATCACGGCGGCAAGTGCCGTGAGGAGCGCCACGAGGGGAAGCGCCACGCGGGTGCCATGGCGCGGGGAATCCATGTTGCTACGCGGGCTGGTCATACTTCTGGCGCCGCCACTCCAGGTGGGATTTTCCCCCGCCTGGTCGAGTCCGCGTCGCACGAGACGCGCGGGCTGTCCCGGGCTCGGCGCAGGATAACGGGACCGTTGGCCGACCGGTATGGGAGATTCGTCAGGCGGAGGCGCTCGTCTCCGGCTCCGAATGGCGCAGGGTCCGCCCGATCAGGGCCACGAGGGCGCGCTGGACGAGCGCCGGGTCGAACCGGTCGCCCATCTCCGCCTGGTGGCCGATGACTCCGTCCATGAGCATCGCCATGGCCAGGCTGAGTGCCTCGACGTCGGTGTCGGGCGCGACCTCGCCGCGGGCGACGCCCTCACGCAGGAACATCGCGGCGAAGGATCGGATCTGGTCGCAGCGCCGACGAAGCAGGTCGCGAAGGGCTGGCTGCAGGTCGGCCTGCGCCCAGCCGGTCGTCACGATGGCCCCCCAGCGCTCGCCCTCCAGGCTCTCGACATAGAGCCGAATGACGCCTTCGAGTCGCTCGGCGGGGTCCGAGACCTGCGACAGGCTGACGGCAAGCTCGTCGAGGTTGGCCTGAGTCACGCCCTCGCACATGGCGAGGTAGAGCTCTTCCTTGTTGGCGAAGTAGCGGTACAGCAGGCCGACGCTGACGCCGGCCTCGGCCGCGATCGCCGGCATCGTCGTCCCGCGGTAGCCCCCGGCCAGCATCGACCGGTGCGCTCCCTCGAGGATGCGCTGGCGCATGCCAAGCGCGTGGTCGGGTGGCGGCGTCTCCGCCGTGTGCGGGGCCGCCGCGCGGGTCATCGAGACACCGATCTGTGAGTGAACAAGAATTCATTATTGCCTTGACGCGTCGATGCCGCAAGGGTAAAGTCGCCGAAGCCGATAGTGAATGGGTATTCAGTCTCATGCGTCGTCCCGTGATCCTCGGTGGCATCCTGGCCGCCCTCGCCGCCACCTGGTTCGTGCGTCGCGGAGCGCGCTCGGTCGTCGAGCCACCGCCCGGGATCGATGTCACCGCTTCCGAGCCCCTGGATCCCGGCGCCGTCGCCGGTGCCGGCGGCAGTTCCGACCCGGCGGTCCACAACGGCATCTTCGCGGCGCTCGGCCGCGCAACGTACCGATGGCGCCGCTGGCTTCCGATCGTCGGGCTCGCGACCGTCATCGGCCTCAACGTCTGGGGCGCGATGGCCGGCGGCCGGCTGAGCCAGGGCGGATGGCAGATCGCCGGCTCCGAGGCGGTGCGGGCGGAGCAGATGCTGGCCGACCGGTTCGGCGAGCAGGCGACCAGCGTCATCGTCATCTTCACCGACCCGGACGGCGACGCCGCGTCGGACGCCTTCCAGGCCGTCGTCGCGGATGCGGTCGCGCCAATGGCCGATGAGGCGATCGTCGACGAGATCCTCACCTACGCCGAGATCGGCGACGCGTCGTTCGTGAGCCGCGACGGGGCGAAGACATTCGCGCTCGTGCGCCTGAGCGAGGATATCGAGGGGGCGGTCGATGACGCCGAACGGCTCGCCTCGCTGGTCGATGCGCCGGATGGCGTCGAGACGGTCGTCACCGGCATCCCGGTCGTGCAGCACGAGTTCAACGAGGCGGTCGAGCGCGACCTCTTCCGCGCCGAGGTCATCAGCCTCCCGATCGCGCTCCTCATCCTGCTCGCGGTCTTCGGCACGGTCGTCGGCGCCGTCCTTCCGATCGTGATCGCCGGGATGGCCCTGCCGAGCGCGATGGCGATGATCGGGCTCCTCGCCGGCGTGACGGAGATGAGCATCTTCGTGACGAACGTCGCCACGATGATCGGCCTGGCCCTGGCGATCGACTACGCGCTCTTCATGGTGAGCCGCTTCCGCGAGGAGATCCGTCACCGGTCGGTGGCCGACGCGGTCGAGCACACCATGGGAACGGTGGGCAAGGCGGTCGCCATCAGCGGCATCGCCGTGGCGATCGGTCTCTCGAGCCTCACCGTCTTCGAATCGCCCGCGCTGCGCAGCATGGGCATCGGCGGCGTCGTCACCGTACTCTCGACGCTCGTCTTCGGCCTGACCGTGCTGCCGGCCCTGCTCGGGATGCTCGGCCCGCGCGTGAACCGCCTGCGCGTCCCGCTCCCACGCGCGCTCCGCATCATGGACGACGCCGGCAGCGGCGGCGAGGTCCGCCATGGGCACGGCGTCTGGAGCCGCGTCGCCCGCGTCGTCATGCGCCGACCCGTGCTGGCCGCGGCGCCGGTGCTCGTCATCCTCATCCTGGCCGGCCTGCCGTTCTTCGGCATCCAGCTCTCGACCGGCGGCAACCTCGACGACCTGCCGCCCTCGGAGAGCGTCACCGGGTTTCGCATCCTCGAGGACGAGTTCCCCGGCGGCAGCGCTGACCCGATCGAGGTCGCCCTCTACGCCGACGGGCCGATCCTCGTCGATGGCGCCCTGAGCGAGGAGCGGGCCGATGCGCTTCGCGCCTATTCGGAGGAGGTGGCCACCACCGAGGCTGTGCTCGACGTCGAGACGGCGCTGACCCCACCCGGCGGGATGGACGAGGCGACCTACCTGGCGCTCGCCGCGATGCCGGCCGCCGAGCGTCCTCCGGAGGCCGGGGGCGTCACCGCCTACCTCGAGCAGTGGATCGCCGATGACGTCACGCGCGTCGACATCTTCAGCTCGGCCCTGCCCGACTCTGGACCGGGACGCGAGCTGGTCGACGCCGTTCGCGCCGTGCCGGCGCCGGAGGGCTTCAGCGGGACGCTGAGCGGCGGCCTCTCGTCGAGATCGCATGACTTCATGGCAAGCTTCACCCGATCGGTGCCGGTCGCCGTCGCCATCGTGGTGGGCGTCACCGCCGCGGTCCTCTTCCTGACCTTCGGCTCCGTCTTCCTGCCGATCAAGGCGGTGCTGATGAGCCTCCTCAGCATTACCGCCAGCTTCGGCGCGCTGGTGTGGGTCTTCCAGGACGGCAACCTCGGCGGGCTGCTCGGCTTCGAGGCATCGGGCACGATCATCGCGTCCACGCCGATCCTCATGTTCGCCGTGCTCTTCGGCCTCTCCATGGACTACGAGATCCTGCTGCTGTCCCGCATCCGTGAGCGGTACCTGGTGACCGGGGACAACACCCGCGCCGTGGCCGAGGGGATCGGCATCACCGGCGGGATCATCACCGGCGCCGCCCTGATCATGGTCGCCGTCTTCGGGGCCTTCGCCCTCTCCTCGGTCTCGGTCATCAAGTCGCTCGGGTTCAGCATGGCGCTGGCCGTCCTCATCGACGCGACCATCGTCCGCGGCATCCTCGTGCCGGCCTTCATGCGGGTCATGGGCTCGGTCAACTGGTGGGCGCCGCGATGGGTCCAGCGCGGCGTGGCCCGCCTCGGCCTCTACGAGCGAGTTCCGGAGCCCGCCGCCGCCTGACCGACCGCGGCACAATGTGCGGACCGTGGACCGCAGTCGTCTCGAGAACCTCACCCGCCGGTGGCGGAAGCGCCACGATGCCCGTTCGCCGACCGAACGGCCAGCGGCGGATCCGGAGCGCGAGGCGCTCGCGGCCCGCGCGTTCCCCTACCTGCGCGTGACCCCGGCGGCGTACGTCGAGGCGCATGGTGCCGACATGGTCGGCTTCACGTACGACGAGGCCTCCTACGCCGACGCCACGCTCGATGCCTGGCTGCTCGAGGTCGGTCGCCTCCTGCGGGCCGCCAGGTGACGCCACCCGCCTGGGCGGATGCGCTCGTGGCGACCGTCTGTGCCGATGCCGGCATCACCGTCCCGCGGCTGACCTGGCGTCGCCGGGCCGGCGAGCACTCGACCGGCGTCGCTCGTCGCCACACCGGAACGGTGGTGGTGCGGGCAGGGTCGGATCCACTCGACCAGCGGCTGACCCTGCTCCACGAGCTCGCACACCTCATCGCGACGCCCGAACGACGCCGCCGCGGCCGGACCGCACACCACGGCCGGGCCTTCTACGCGACGGCCTTCGACCTGTACCGGCGCTACGGGATCGCCGCGCCGGACGCCCTGCGGCTCGAGTCGGGGCGATACCGGAGCTCGCTGGCGCACGCCGTGGCCCTCGACGTGCCGGGTGCCGCGGCCGCCCTCGCGTCGCATCGCGCGGCGCTCCGCGCCCGGCCACGGCGTCGATGGCGCATCCTGGTCCCGGAGCACCCGATCCGCCTCGAGCGCGATGGGCGCTGGACGGTGTGCGCGCGGTGCCGGCAGCGGATCGTCGGCCCGAACCTGTCTCGCATCCGCCGAGCGCGGAGGACGGTCCACCACGTCCTCATGACGAGCGCGGCCTCCTGAGCGTCAGCCGCTGACCTCGGCCAGCGCCTCCGACAGCCGCCGGACGCCCTCGTCGATGCGGCTCTCGTCGACCATGCCGTAGCCGAAGATGAGCCCCGCGCGCACGTCGCCCTTGCCGATGCGGTACTTGGCGACCCCCTCGATCTCGACGCCGCGCCGCGCGGCTGCCTCGACGACCGGCCGCTCACCCACGCCCTGCGGCAGCCAGGCCGTGAGATGGAGGCCGGCGGATGCACCGACCGGCTCCAGGCCGGGGAGGTGCCGCCGCAGCGCGGCGAGCAGGAGGTCCCGCCGCCGGCGGTAGATCGGCCGCATGCGGCGCAGGTGGCGATCGAGCTCGCCGCGGGCGACGAAGTCGGCGAAGGCCAGCTGGTCGATTGCCGGGGAGCCGCGGTCGGCGGCGTACTTGGCCGCGGCGACGCGCTCGACGAGCTTCGGTGGGAGCACCATCCAGCCCATGCGCAGGCCCGGCGCGAGCGTCTTGCTGGCCGAGCCGACGTAGGCGACGCGGGTGTGGGCCAGCCCGTGGATGGCGCCGATCGGCTCGCGATCGTAGCGGTACTCCGCGTCGTAGTCGTCCTCGATGATCAGCCGGTCGCCGGCGGCCGCCCACGCCACCAATTCGGACCGACGCTCGGGGGGCAGGACGCCACCGACCGGGAACTGGTGAGCCGCCGTGACGAGGACGGCATCGGCATCGGTCCGCGCGAGGAGGTCAGTCCGCATGCCAGACGCGTCGACGGGGATGCCGACGACCTCGAGGCCGGCGGCGCCGGCGATCGTGACCGGCGTGTCGTCCGAGGGATCCTCGAGCGCGAGCCGCCGCGCGCCGGACGCGCGGAGCACCTGGGCCAGGAGCGTCATGCCCTGGGCGAAGCCGCCGCAGATGACCACCCGCTCAGGATCGGCGCACGTGCCGCGAACGCGGTTGACGTAGGCGGCGATCGCCTCGCGCAGCTCCGCGGTCCCGCGACCGTCGACATAGTTCAGGCGGTCGCTCGGCGACCTCGGCCAGGACGCGCCGGATCGACCGCAACCAGGCGCCGCGCGGGAACTGGGAGACGTCGGGCCGCCCGTAGCGGAAGGCGATCTCGGGCTCCCTCGGCGGCGCGGCCGGCTCCGGCGACCACGCGGGAACGGCGCCGTCGGCGACCCGGGTGGCGCTGCCCGGCCGGCTGGCGAGGTATCCCTCGGCAACGAGCTGCTCATAGGCCTCGACCACGACGCCGCGCGAGAGGCCGAGCTGCTGCGCCAGCGCGCGCGACGAGGGCATCGCCGAGCCCTCGGCCAGCCGTCCGCTGCGGACGGCAGCCCGCAGCTCACGCTCCAGCTGTTGGTGGAGCGGTGCGGGGTCCTCGCGACGGAGCTCGACAAGGAGCTCGACCGCCGAACTGGTCTTCATTCCCACCATCGCACTGGACCTTAGCAGAGGACCACATCCAGTGCATCCTGATCGTGCCAATGACGTGAACCGGATGAAGGGAGTGGCCCCATGGACCTGCTGATCGTGCTGGCCGTCCTGGCCGGACTGGTGGCGTTCGACCTGGTCGCGCTGCGCTTCGGCGCGGATTCGCGCGGCTGGACGCGCCGCGACGAGAGGGGTGGGACATGGAGCGCGTGAACTTCCGCGGGTCGAGCCAGCTCGCGCTCCTCGCCGAGCTGCGAGAGCGCGAGCTCCTGGCCGAGGTCGGGGACCCGCTGGAGCGGCGCCGGAGCGTGCGGCCTCGGCGCGCAGGCTCGGGCTCGATCCTCGATCGGGTCCGGATCGGCCTGGACGAGCTCCTCAGGCCGGCGTCGTGACGAGATCCCTCGCCCGGGCGGCGGCCTCGGCAAGCCGCCCCACCGCATCGGTGGTTCTCGGGAAGATGTGCGCGATGAGGTGGCTGATCCCGAGCTCGGCGTAGCCGGCAAGGGCCTCCGCCACCTCGTCCGTCGTTCCGCGGATGGCTCGCTCGGGCGTATCGTCGGGTGCGCCCTCGAAGGCCACGAAGATCCCGGCCGTCGTGACCAGCGTCGATGGGTCGCGGTCCGCGGCGTCGAGCGAGGCTCGGAGGTTCGTCAGCCTCGTTCGCAGGTCGTCGGCGCCCGCCGGCAGGCCGTACCACGCGCCGTTCCACTGGTCGGCATGTCGCGCGACCAAGCCGAGCATCCGGGGCTGCTTGCCGGCGATGAGGATCGGCGGGCCACCCTCGCGGATCGGACGCGGCCGAAGCTCGACGTCGACGACGCTGTGGTACCGCCCCTCGAACGTCACGGTCTCGCCCCGAAGGAGGGGAGCCAGGATCTCGAGGCCCTCCTCGAATCGGCCCACCCGGTGGTCGAAGGGGTAGCCGAAGGCATCGAACTCCGGCTGATGCCAGCCGCAGCCGAGGCCGAGGATGAGCCGGCCGCCGCTCACCTCGTCGAGCTCGGCGGCCATCTTCGCGGTCAGCGCCGGGTTGCGGAACGGCAGCGCCAGCACGAGGGGGCCGATCTCGACCCGCGACGTCAGCGCCGCGACGGCCGTCAGCAGGGTCCACGACTCGTGGATGCCGGTCGTGACCCCCTCGTCACGGTAGATGAGATGGTCGGCGCCCCACACGGAGTCGAGGCCCTCGGCCTCGGCGGTCAGCGCCATGGCCCGCAGGTCGCCGTAGCCTGAGGTCTCGTCGTCGGCGAGGGGAAGCATGAGCCCGATCTTCATGCGCCCAATGCTAGCGTCGAGCGTGCCAGCGCCCGGCTACCGTAGGCGGCATGTCCACGCTCCCGCTCGATGGGATCCGGGTCGTCGACCTCAGCCGCGTGCTGGCCGGCCCTTTCGCGACCATGCTCATGGGCGACCTCGGGGCGGACGTCGTCAAGGTCGAGCCGCCGGCCGGCGACGAGACGCGGGGCTGGGGCCCACCGTGGTGGGGCGACCCGGCCGATCGACGCAGCGCGTACTTCGCATCGGTCAATCGCAACAAGCGCAGCGCCGTCATCGACCTGCGCATGGAGGCCGGCCGGGCCGACCTGGAGCGGCTCCTGCCGGGGGCCGACCTGCTCGTCCACAACTATCGACCGGGCACGGCCGCGCGACTGGGCGTGGCGGCCGATGAGCTCCGCGCGCGTCACCCTCGCCTCATCGTCGCCAGCGTGGGCGGATTCCCGGGCGCCGACGCGGAGCGCCCCGCCTACGACCTCCTGGCCCAGGCCGTCTCGGGCCTCATGGCCGTCACCGGTGACCCTCAGGGCCCGCCGACCAAGGTCGGCGTCGCGCTGCTCGACCTCATCGCCGGGCTCGAGTGTGCGGTCGGCGCCCTCGCCGCGCTCGTCGGCCGCGGGCAGGGCGGGTCAACCGTCCAGGTGAACCTGGTCGAGGCCGGCGTCACTTCGCTCATCAATGTGCTCGGCAACCTCCTCGCGTCGGGCGAGGAGCCGGGGCGCCACGGAAATGCCCATCCGAACATCGCGCCGTACGAGAGCTTTGCGGCGCGCGACGGGCACCTCGTCGTCGCGGTGGGCAACGACGCGCAGTTCGGGCGGCTCCTGGACGTGCTGGGACTCGAGGATGCCGGCGATCGGTACGCCACCAACTCGGACCGCATTGCCGCGCGGGACGAGCTGGCCGGGTGGCTCGGATCGCGGATCACGACGCGGGACCGGGACGAGCTGCTCGACGACCTCCGGCGCGCCGACGTGCCGGCCGGTCCGGTCCAATCCGTCTCTGAGGCCCTGGCCTCGATGGGGCCGGGGTGGACGAGCGGGATCGGGGAGATCGAGCTGGCGCCGAGCCCCATCCGGGTTGGCGGGCGTCCCATCGCGCCGAGGCTCCCGCCGCCCCTGCTCGGCCAGCACACCGAGGAGGTCCTGGCCGACCCCTGGCGGATCGGCTAGCCAGGGCGACGGACCAGGCGACCCGCGATCCTTGGCCGATGCGCCGGCTCGTGCTCGTGGTGGCCTGGCGCGCCGTGAACGGTCGAGTACTTCCTGCAGCGCTACCCCGACGACGCCGTCTGGGACGAGGACCTTCCCTGCAAGGAAGGGTGAGTGGAGCGGGAGACGGGGATCGAACCCGCGACATGCAGCTTGGAAGGCTGCCGCTCTGCCAACTGAGCTACTCCCGCGCCGACGACGGCGAGGTGACGATATCCCACTTCCGGCCGGCCGGCCATCTGGACGACGGTTTCACGGACTGATGATGCGGGCCAGTGGCTTGACGAGCGCATCTAGTATTACGCCGCGGCCCGGGAACTGAGCGCCCGGCGTTAGGTCGTCGTGACCGGACCGTGCGGGGGCACACCGCAGGAGGGTCCGCACGTGACCGCCACCCAGCAGCCGATGGACGCCGGGTCCGAGGGCCTCGCGCGCAACGCGATTGGCCTGCCCGAGGTCCTCTTCCAGTCGATCACGCACATGGCGCCCGCTGTCGCCACGGCCGCCTCGATCGGCGCCGCCACGTCGTTCGCGGGTGGCATCACCCCGCTCGCCGTGCTGTTCGCCATGATCGCCGTGCTGTTCACGGCCTACTCGATGAGCGAGCTGGCGCGGCACCTGCCCTCGGCCGGCGGGATGTACACCTACGTCGGAAGCGGGCTCGGGTCGTTCTTCGGCTGGCTCGTGGCCTGGAGCTTCGCCCTCGCGGAGCCGCTCGTCATGCCGCTCCTGCTCGGCGGGTTCGGCTTCTATGGCGCGATCTTCCTCTCAACCTACCTGGGGATCGAGTTCGAGCTCGCCTGGGTTGCGCTCGCGATCCTGTGCGGGCTCATCGTGTGGTGGCTGACGTACCGGGGCGTCGGGCTCTCGACCCGCGCCGGCGTCGTGCTCGGAGCCATTGAGATCGGCATCTTCCTGCTCATCTCGGCGCTGCTGATCGTCAACGCCGACCAGAACACCCTGAGCGTGTTCGTTCCCGGCGACGACGGCGTGAAGCCGGCCTTCCAGGGCATGATCTTCTGCCTCCTGGCGTTCATCGGCTTCGAGGCCGCCGCGCCGCTCGGCGAGGAGACGGCGGAGCCGCGTCGGGTCATCCCGCGCGCCGTGATCTGGTCGGCGATCCTCGTCGGCCTCTTCTACGTCTTCAACATGTACGCCGCGACGGTCTACTTCGGCCCCGACAACATGGGCGACTTCCTCGCGGCGAATGACGGAGACCCATGGGGCGGCATGGCGACCGAGGTGCTCGGCACCGCTGGCGGCCTGCTGGTGATCTTCGCGATCCTCAACAGCTGCGTGGCCAATGCCAACGCGGGCGCCACGGCCGCGACGCGGTCGCTCTTCGCGATGGGTCGCGCCGCCCTCCTGCCGCGGTTCTTCGCGCGGGTCGATCCGGCGACGCGGGCGCCCGTCAACGCCGTTCACTTCCAGGCGATCACGGCGCTGATCATCGCGGTGGTACTGGGCTTCCTTCTCGCCAACGATCCGTATCCGTTCGGCCTGAACGTCTACGTCTTCCTCGGAACGATGCTCGGCCTGATCTTCGCCGGGATCTACATCCTGGTGAACGTGGCCTGCTTCGGCTACTTCTGGCGCCATCGGCGTTCCGAGTTCAACTGGCTGAAGCACTTCATCGTGCCGATCCTGGGCGTCATCGCCATGATCCCGGCCCTGCTGGCCGTCATCGGCGGGGTGACGATCCCGATCGTCGACATCACCCTCGACCCGTACGACAACTATCTGCGCCTGACCGCGCCGATTGTCGCCGCTTGGGTCGTGCTGGGTGTGGTCGCCTATTTCGTGCTCCGCGCTCGGAACCCAGAGGCTCTCGACCGGGTTGACGACGTCTACGGCGGGGACGGCTCGGCGCCGGACGCCTAGGCACCGATTCGGGCCGGCCGCGAGGCCGGCCCGGACCGCTACGCGAAGATCCCGAGTGGACAGTGGGCGGTCACGACGAAGTTCGGGACGTCCACGATCTCGCTGATGCGCAGGTCCACGATGACGCTGCAGAGCAGGTAGGCCTGCATCGGGTCGAGGCCGTGCTCGCGCCCCAGCCAGGCGATCATGCGTCGCAGGGCATCGCGCGCGGCCTCCATCAGGTCCGGGCCGATACCATCGGTGGCATAGCGGGGTCCGTTGCGCAGGCCGGCGTGGGGGTCTGGCGCGGCGACGAACTCCGGGCCGCTGAGGTGCAGGTCCTTGCGAACGGTGAGGCGCACGAGCGCCCGCATCGGCGTCTCGATGGCCGTCCCGGAGACCTCGCCATCACCCTGGGTGGCGTGGCCGTCGCCGATCGAGAACCGGGCGCCGGCGTGGAAGACCGGGAGGAAGAGGGTCGAGCCCGCGACGAGGTGCCGGGTGTCCATGTTGCCGCCATGGAGGTCCGGCGGAATCGTCGACAGCGGCCCCGTCTCCGGCGCCACGCCGAGCTCACCGCAGAAGGGTGCGAGGGGCAGGCGGATCCCCGGCCAAAACTCGGCCTCGGGTACCGCGGGGTCGAGGCGGGTGATCTTCAGGTGGCCGTCCGGGAACTCGTCGGCGAGCAGGCCGAACCCGGGGATCGAGGCCGTCCAGCCCCAGTCAGCGTGCTCGAACTCGAGCAGGTCGATCTGGAGCGTGTCGCCCGGCTCGGCGCCGGCCACCTCCACCGGTCCCGTCACCTGGTCGACGCTGGCGAAGTCGAGGGAATCGAGCGATTCGGTCGTCGAGGAGGCCGTGATCTGGCCGTTCGAGGCGTCCAGGCAGTCGAACTCGACGACCTCGCCGGAGCCGACGGTCGCGACCGGCGCGATGGCCGGGTCCCAGGCCAGGTGGTTCTGGTCGCTGCGGATGCGGGTCGCCGGGGTCATGGCGCTCATCGCGCTCCTTCCTTCCGCCCCACCGTCATTCGATCGGGATCTCTTCGCGCCGTTCGGCCGTTGCGGCCTCTCTCTCGTCGAGCCGGGCGATCCAGCGGTCGAGGTAGACCCTCGCGGCCAGCAGCTGCTCGCGGCCGGCCGTCTTGAGGTGCTTGCGCGCCTCCTCGGGGAACAGCGAGTGCATCACCGCCCAGAAGGCGCTCTCCATCCCGCTGCGCCCCTCGTCCATCGTGGTCCGCCAGCTGCCGCGCCGCTCGAGCTCGGCGATTCGCGCCTCGAGCTGGGCGGTCCGGTCCGCGGGGGGCTGATCGGTCATGTGGAGGTCTCCTTCTCGCGGGGGGCAGTGCCGAATCGTATCTTGAGCGTGCCGTTCTCGAATCGTGCCCCCTCGGTCGGGACGTCGACGAGGAGGCGTGGGAGGACCAGCGTTCGGCGCCACGTGCCGAGGTCGATGACGAGCTCGTCGGCGTGGCGCGACAGGTGGATCTGCTGCTTCTCCGTGAAGGGCAGGTCGACCGAGAGCAGGAACGTGCCATTGTCGCGGACCACCTCGTATGGCCGGCCGCGGTAGAAGAAGGTCGTCGGGTCCTGTTCGCCGTAGAGCGCGGTGGCCAGCTGCCGGAGCAGATCGACGCCGACCATCTCGCGGTCGAAGAAGGGCGCCTTGAAGACCGGAATGGGGTGAAAGGTCTTCTCGACCAGGGGGCCGTAGCGCTGCTGCGCCTCATACCAGCCGCGGAAGTACTCGCCCACCTCATCGGGCAGCACGCGGTTGGCGACGACGAGGTCGGTCGGGTAGCCGTAGAGGTGGAAGTAGGTGAAGGAGCGCTGGGCCTCGGCGATGACCACCTGCTCCAGGGTGAGGACGACGCGGACCGAGGTGGTGTCGCGGTCGGTCAGCAGCTCGTGCATGTGCTCGAGGTGCGCAAAGAGCTCCTGGCCGGCGTCGAACACATCGTCGCCCGGCATCGGCATCCCGGTGACGCGCTTGATCAGCGGTCCGGTCAGCTTCGTGATCCTGCGACCGATCGGCTCGACGCGCTCCATCCACCAGCGCGCCGCGTCGGGGAGGCTGAGGAGGCGCAGCGTCTCGCCGGTCGGTGCGGCATCCACCACGACGACGTCGTAGCTGCCCGAGTCGTGGTGGTCGGCGATCCAGAGCAGCGCCCCGACCTCGTCCATCCCGGGGAGGATCGTCATCTCCTCGGCCATGACGTCATCGAGGCCGCGCCAGCGCAGCACGGACGCGGCGTACTCCTGGATCCGTCCCCAATAGCGCGCGACGTTGTAGAAGGCGTCGGACTCCTGGGCCCACAGGTTCGGGACGATCTCGAGCGGCGTCGGGCCGAGCTGGCGATCGAATGCGTCGCCGAGGCTGTGCGCGATGTCGGTCGACATGACGATGGTGCGGTAGCCGCGATCGGCGCAGGCGAGCGCCGTTGCCGCGGCGACGCTCGTCTTGCCGACGCCGCCCTTGCCGGTGTAGACGAGGATGCGTGTCACGTCGGTCCGTCGCTCCGAAGCCTTGGGGAGACCGATTCTACGTCGCCGCCGGCGCGGGTCAGGTTCCGGCCAGCCGCTCCACCACCGCATCGAGCTCGCCGACCTCGCCGACCATGATCGAGCTGATGCCGAGCTCGGTCCGCATGCGGGTGAGCTTCTCGACGAATCCGTCGACGGTGTTGATGAAGATGTGCGGCGACTCCAGCAGCTCCTCGGCCGTGATCGGCACGCCGCTGCGCTCGGTCAGGCGCTCGGCGAGCTCGGTCGCCTCGGCCAGCGGCGCGTCGGTGACGCTGATGCCGGTCTGCGACGGGTAGACGTTCAGCTCGAGGTCCGCGAACCGGTCGCCGGCCTCCTCCCGGACCCACTCGATCTTCTCGCGCGTGCCCTCGACGGTGACCGAGTGCGGGTCCGCGGCCCCGACCGGGAGGATGCGCGGCGCAAGGCCGACGATCTGCGCCTCACGCGCGGCGAGGCGGAGGGTCCGCCGGCCACCGCCTCCGATGAGGAACGGCGGATGCGGCCGCTGGACGGGTTTCGGCTCGGCGTCGTAGTCGGTGATGGTGTAGTGCTCGCCCGAGAAGCTGAACGGGCCGTCGGCGAAGCAGCCCTTCAGCACGGTCACCGCCTCGGCCAGTCGGGCCTGTCGGATGGGGGTTGGGTCGAACGGGATGCCGATCGCCTCGTACTCGGGGCGGTTCCAGCCGGCGCCGATCGCCACGTCGAGCCGTCCACCGCTCAGGACGTCGAGGCTGGCGAGGTCCTGAGCGAGCATCGCCGGGTGGCGGAGGTCGTTGTTCAGGACGAAGGCGCTGATTCGCAGCCGATCGCTGATGGCGGCGATGGCGGCCATCGTCGGCGCGGGCGCGAGCTGCGGGATGAGATGGTCGGGAACGACCAGGCTGTCGATCCCGATGGCCTCAGCGCGCCGAACGGTCTCGGTCAGCTCGGCCATCGACGCGATTCGACGCGCATCGGCCAGGAAGCGAAACGGGCGGGGCATGTGGTCATTGTGGCTGAACAGTGACCGTCCACGAGTGGAATTCGGTGCGCGCACGCGCCACCGAAGTGCGGTCTGGTGCGGTGTGGTGAGGTCGAGGTGCCTTGTGTGCCTCGCGGTGGTGGTGTTCCATTCGACCTCATGGCTGCTCGGGACCGAGCACCGAGCCGCCGAGCCCGGACGAGAGACCGATTCGCCACCTTCTCGGTGGCGGTGGACCTCATCCGCCGCGGCGAGACGGTGCTCACACTCATCGACCCCGGGGCGCGCGACCGCGACCCCGATCGCTACGGCGAATGGCTGCGGGCGCGCCTCACGATCGCCGAGCTGCCGCGACTCATCGTGCCCGGCTGCGACTCGCGCTGTGTCGGGCTCGATCACGACCCCGATGAGCACGTCGTCCTGAGCGCCATCGCGCTCGACCCCACCGAGCCGCGCGGCTCGAGCTGGTGGGCCGGCTGGAACGAGTCGCTCGAGCACGCACACCAGGAGGGACGGATCTGGTACGCCGGCGCACCGGCAATGCCCCAGACGCCACCCGGGCGCCGCCTGGCCGCGGGGACGCGGGTCCGACGGGTCACGAACACCGACCCGACGTGGGTTGCCTACGACCGCACCGCGCAGGAGAGCCTGTACCAGATCAGCGAGGGCCCGCTCGCCGGCGATTCGCTCGTCGCGGTCACCTTCGGCCCGTCGCCCCTCATGCCGGCATTGGCCGGCGCGCTGCTGGCGCCGGATCATCCACCGGCGCGGGACCCACAGGTCGCGATCCGGCTGCTTTCGGCCGGCTGGTCCGCGGTCGAGCGCGGCCTCCCCTTCGAGGAGTAGCCGTCAACCGTCGTTCTGCCCGGAGGGTCAGCCGGCAGGCGGAGGTTCGACGCGCGCCGGCGGCATGATCGGGCCGGCGTCGTTGCCCCGCGGCTCGACGCTCCTCCCGCCGGCCACCGTCTGCGGCGAGAGCGGCGCGGCCTGCATCGGCATGGTCCCGCGCTCGGCGTGGATGACGTGCATGACGGCGTTGATGAGGGCGAGGTGGGTGAAGGCCTGCGGGAAGTTGCCGAGGTGTCGACCGGTGTCGGGATCGAGCTCCTCGCCGTACAGCCCCAGGCTGCTGGCGTAGGAGAGCAGCTTCTCGCACAGCCGCCGCGCCCGGTGGACCTCACCGATCTCGACGAGCGCCGACACGAGCCAGAACGAGCAGATCGTGAAGCTGCCCTCGCCCCCGGAGAGCCCGTCATCGGTGCTCTCCGTGCGGTAGCGCAGCACGAGCCCGCCATCGGTCAGCTCGTCGGCGATGGCCAGCACCGTGCGCCGGACGCGGTCGTCGGTGGATGGCAGGAAGCGCACCAGCGGCATGAGCAGGAGGGACGCGTCGAGCGCGTCCGTCTCGTAGTGCTGGGTGAAGACGCCACGCTCGTCGACGCCGTTGGCGCAGATGTCGGCATGGATCTCGTCGGCGGCGGCCTGCCAGCGGTCGGCCAGCTCCCGCTCCTCACGCAGGCGCGCCAGCCGGGCGCCGCGGTCGGCGGCGACCCAGCACATCACCTTCGAGCTGGTGAAGTGCTTCGGCTCGCCGCGCACCTCCCAGATCCCGCGATCCGGCTCGCGCCACGCCTCGAGCGCCGCCTCGACCTGCCGGACGAGGATGGGCCAGATGCGCTCGTCGAGATGGTCGCGTGACTTCGTGTGGAGGTAGACCGAGTCGAGGACGGCTCCCCACATGTCGTGCTGGCGCTGGCCGTACGCCTCGTTGCCGATGCGGACCGGGCGCGCGCCCTCGTAGCCGCCGAGATGGTCGAGGGTCCGCTCGGTCAGGGCACGTTCCCCGTCGACCCCGTACATGATCTGCAGCTCATCGTCGCGCTCGGCGACGTCCGCGATGAAGGCGAGGTAGTCGGCGGCCTCCCATTCGAAGCCGAGGGTGTACAGGCCCCATAGGGCAAACGTCGAGTCTCGGATCCAGCTGTAGCGATAGTCCCAGTTGCGCTCGCCGCCGGGCGTCTCCGGCAGGGATGTCGTGGCGGCCGCCACGACCGCGCCGCTCGGCCCGTAGGTCAGCCCCTTGAGGGTGAGCGCCGAGCGCTCGAGGTGCGATCGCCACGGATGATCCGGGAACGTGCCGCGAGCGAGCCAGTGCTGCCAGTGATGGGCGGTCCAGACGAGGCGCTGATATGCCTCATCGGTGTTCTGCGGGGCGGCGGCCCCATTCCACGCGAGGGCGCAGAAGCGCTCCTCACCCTCCTTGATGAGCGTGCGGGCCACGGCCCGCGGGCCCTCGAAGCCGATGTTGATGTCGCTCGTGAGCACGAGCTCGACGTCACCAATCTCCGACGTGCAGCGCCCCTGGTGGTAGCCCTCCTCCGGGTAGCTCCACGTCCCGCGCTGGCGCCCGTAGTCGAACGCCGGCTCGCAGTCGAGCGTCAGCTGCATCTCGCCGTTGACGCAACGGACCATCCGCAGGAGGACATGGCTGGCGTCGTAGTCGGTCGGCGGGCGGCGGTGGGTGCGTGAGCGCTTGTCTCCGTGCCGCCATGGCCCGATGAGGAGGACGTCGCGGACGATGATCCAGCCGGTGGGCGACCCCCAGCTCGTCTCGAGCACCATCGTGCCCGGCAGGTAGCGTCGGGCCGCGGGCACCTCGATGTCGGAGGGACCGAAGCGGAAGCCGCCGGCATCGCGATCGAGGATCGACCCGAAGACGCTCGGCGAGTCGAGGCGCGGCAGGCACAGCCACTCGACGTTGCCGGAGGGCGCGACGAGCGCCGTCGTCTCGCAGTCGGAGAGGAAGCCGTACTCGCCGATCGGCGCGAAGGGTGAGGCGCCGAAGGGCTTGTCGGCGTCAGGCACGCCTCGCCCGGGCCGTCCGTTCGTGGTCGCCATCGGTCACCTCCCGCTGGGGGGCGACAGTCTCACACGCCCGGCGCCGGGCGCCAAGCCCCCTAGAGGTCCGCCTCGAACGTGTTGCAACCGTCGGCGGAGCCGGCCTCCATCCCGTTCACGAACCACTCCTGGCGCTGCTCGGACGAGCCGTGCGTCCAGGTCTCGGGATTCACCTGGCCCTGCGTCTGGGACTGGATGCGGTCGTCGCCGATGGCGTTCGCCGCGTCGAGCGCCTGGTTGACCTGCTCGCGCGTGATCGGCTGGAGGTAGCCCGGTGTCGACCGCGTTGGCGGCCCACACGCCAGCGAAGCAGTCCGCCTGGAGCTCGGTGCGCACCGCGGTGCCCTCGGCACCCGCCTCGGTGCCCCCCTCGAGCAGGTTGAGCAGGTTCTGGACGTGGTGTCCGTACTCGTGGGCGAGGACGTACATCTCGGCGAACGGTCCGCCCTCCGCTCCGAAGCGGCTCTCGAGGTCGGCGTAGAAGCCGAGGTCGATGTAGACGGTCCGGTCGAGCGGGCAGTAGAAGGGGCCGACGGCGCTCGACGCTCCGCCGCAGGCGGTGTCGACGGCATCGGTGAAGAGGACCGTCTGCGCCGGCTCGTACTGGCGGTTCGATGCGGCGAAGGCGTCGGTCCAGTACGCCTGGAGGCTGTTGACCGTGCCGACCACGCGGCAGTCCTGCCGCTCGTTGGCATCCGCTCCGGTCTGGCACTCCGTGGAGAGCTCGCTCGACACCGGCCCCTCCGGTGCCGGGGCGTTGACGCCACCCAGGCCGCCGAGGTCCCCGAGGTTGCCGCCGAAGAGGAGGACGAGGACGATCAGGAGGATGCTGCCCAGGCCGCCGCCGAGCGCCACGCCACCGCCACGCACCCGGCGGCCGCGGGTGTCGCGAACCTGCCCGGGGTCGAGCTCAACGTCTGGTCGGAAGGTCATGCCGGGCGCGCTCCACAGCGAGATTCACGGCCCAGCGGACGCCGGGCACCGGGAAGCATAGCGTCCACCGTGCCAGCCTCCGCCACGCGCGGCCAGCCCGTCGCCGACGAGCTCGATCGCCCGCTAGGCGGAGAGGCGCTCGGCGAGCCATCCGATCGCCTCTGGATAGCGCCAGTCGATGCCGGCGTGCGTGCCGTCGAACAGCTCGAATCGGACGACCGGCTCGGCGACGCCGATCCGCTCAAGCTCGGCTCGGAAGGCCTCCGCGGCGAGGTCGAGATAGAAGTCGTCCCGACGCCCGGCGTCGATCCAGATCGCCCGCATGCCACGCATGGCGTCGGCGTGGCTGGCGACCATCCGGACCGGGTCCCGCGCCAGCCACCGCAGCCAGGTCTCGGGCCGCAGCCGCCCGGTGGCCACGTCGAACGGCAGCTGGACCGTGCCGTCGGCATCGGCGGAGTAGCAGGCGGCCATGCACCAGACGTCGAGCAGCGCGCCGTCGCTGCCCTTCGCGCGACCCGGCCGCGAGCGCATGTCTGACCAGAAGGCGTCGAACGACCCGTCGTACTCCTCGCGCAGAGCCCGCGCCGCCTCGCGGAACTCGGGCAGGTAGCACGCCTCGAACAGCCCGTCTCCCGCGTGCGTGACGAGGCCGCCGAAGAGGTCCGGTCGGAGCATCGGCGTCACCATTGCGCCGTAGCCGCCGCTGCTCTTGCCGGCGATGCCACGGTGGGCCGCGGCCGCGAGGGTCCGATACCGTCCGTCGACGAAGGGCACGACCTCGTCGCACAGGTACGTGTGATAGCGACCGGTGGCGGGGGAGTCGAGGAACTGCGAGCCGCCGAGGCTGGTCCAGGCGTCGACGTACACGACGATGGCGGGCGCGCTCTCATCGCGCCCGAACCAGTCATCGACCGCCTCGAGCGGCGTCGGCGTGAAGGAGCGGCGGTTGTGCCACATGTCGAGCTGGCCGGTCAGGCCCTGGATGACGTAGACCGATGGGTAGCGGCGCTCGGGCTCGTCGTCATAGCCGGGTGGCGTGTAGATGTACAACGGCCGTCGGTGCGGGTCGCCGAGGGGGTTGCCGGTGAGCGCCTGGCTGTCGATGGCGAGCTCGTCGAGTCGGCCCGCCCAGCGGTGGCCCCAGGGGGCGGGAAGGTCCATCGGCGGAGCGTAGCAGGCCGTCCGGCCACGCTCCGCCGCGTGGTACCGATGGGTCATTGGGGTCCGGTTCGCGCGCGCCCACACTCTCGATTCGCGATGACAACCACAGTCGACACCACGCGTGCGACCTGACCGAGGGCGTGCGCCATGAGCCAGCGCGCGATGCGGCCTCGGAACCATGCGGTGCCGGCCTCGTCGGCCTCCGCCATGCGCGAGCTCGCGGCTCACGCCCTCGACGCCGTCGTCACCATGGAGCCCGGTGGCACGATCACCGGGTGGAACGACCGTGCCGAATCACTCTTCGGCTGGTCGGCCCACGAGGTCCTCGGCCGCCCGATGGACGAGGTCATCATCCCCGAGCGGTCCCGCAGCGCCCACCGCGCCGGACTGGCTCGGTATCGCCTGACCGGCGTCGGAACGGTGATCGACACGCGCATCGACACGAGCGCGCTGCACCGGGACGGGCACGAGCTTCGCATCGAGCTCTCGATCACCGCCCTGGAGGAAGAGGACGGCATCACGTTCGTTGCCTTCCTGCGCGACCTGACCGAGCACCGCCGCCTCGAGGAGGCGCTGCGCGACAGCGAGGAGCGCTTTGCGAGCGTCATCCGCCAGCTCCCGGGCATCGCCTATGTCGATCGGATCGGCGGGGCGGGCGTCTATGTCAGCCCGAAGATCGACGAGATCCTCGGCTACACCGACGAGGAGTGGCTCGCCAACGACGACCTCTGGACGCGGGCGCTCCATCCCGATGACCGTGAGCGCGCGGTGGCGCAGCTGCGCGAGGGTGAGGCGTCGTCCAGCTCGTTCAGCTACATCTACCGCTTGATCGCCCGCGACGGTCGCGTCGTCTGGATTCGCGACCAGGCCACGGTCCACCGCGACCTCGACGGCGAGATGCGGGTGAGCGGAATCATGTTCGACATCACGCGAGAGCGCGGGGTCGAGGCTGAGCTCGAGCTGGCCGTGGCGGAGCGAGCCGCCATCGCCGCCTCACTGCGGCGCCTTCCCGGCGACCGACCGGCGACCGAGACGGCGCAGGCGATGTGCCGCGAGCTCGGCCGCATCCCGCACCTCGACATCGCCGCGGTGCTCGAGTTCGCCCACGACGGGTCGGTCGCGCCGCTGGGGCACCTCATCCCGCCCGGAGCGCCGATCGCCGCCGGGCGGCCGCTGCCCGCTGCCACGGCCCTCTACCTCCGCGAGAGCGCCACCGGCCCCTGGATCGACGAGTGGCGTCACCGTGACGACGACGATGCCTATGACCGAGCCTGGCTCGACCTTGGCCTGACGTGTGCCGCGTACGTGCCCTTCGGCACCAACGACGCCACCTTCGGGTTGCTCTTCGCCGGCACCACCGCCCCCATCGGCTCCGCCGGCGTGTCCCGCTGGCTGCCGAGCCTGACCGAGTTCGGGACCATTGCGGCGGCGCTCCTCGTGCCGGAGCTGTCGGCGCGCCGCCTCGAGGAGGGCACGCGGGCCGAGATGCAGCGCATCGTCGCAGCCGACGAGCTCGCCCCCGCCTATCAGCCGATCGTCCGGATCGGCGATCGGTCAGTCGTCGGCTTCGAGGCGCTGACCAGGTTCGCCGACGGGACCCCGCCCGACCGGCGTTTCGCCGTGGCCGAGTCCGTCGGGGCAGGTCGCGAGCTCGAGCTCGCCGCCATCGAGGCCGCGACCCGGGACGCGGTCGCCCTGCCGCGCGGGGCGTGGCTCAGCCTCAACCTCTCGCCGGTGCGCCTCACCGAGCCGGGGATCGCGGACGCGCTTCGTCGCGGAGCGAACGGTCGCCGGCTGGTGGTGGAGGTCACCGAACGGCTCGCCGTCGACGACTACGAGGCCGTGCGGGCCAGCCTCGACCAGCTCGCGGGAAGCATCGAGGTCGCGGTCGACGATGCCGGGGCGGGCTTCGCGAGCCTCCGTCACATCCTCGAGCTGCGCCCGCGATACGTGAAGCTCGACATGCAGCTCGTGCGCGGGGTGGACGGCGACCCCGCCCGCCAGGCGCTCATCGCCGGCATGGTCTACTTCGCCCGTCAGTCGGGCTGCCTGCTCATCGCCGAGGGCATCGAGTCCGAGCCCGAGGCGGCCACGCTCCACCGGCTCGGGGTCCCGTTCGGCCAGGGCTTTCTCTTCGGCCACCCCGCGCCCGCAGCGTCGTTTGCCGCCCGGGACGAGGTGCCAGCCATGCCCGGCGAGACGCGCACCGCGCGGGGCACGTCGCCCGCCTGACCACCCGGCCGCGTAGGCATCCGGATCAGGTCTCCCCGCGAAGCTCCACCCGCTCCAGGCGTCGCACGCCGATCGCCGCCGCGACGACCGTGACGGCGACCGCCGCACCGACGGCGAAGGCCGTGCCGAGCTCGGCGATCCCGGCGGCATCGCTGCCCCCGACCGCCTCCGCCACCGCCAGGGCATGCTGCCGGATGCTGATCGCCCGCGTGCCCTCGAAGAGCCCCGCCACGACGCCCTCCCACACGACGACGTAGGCGAGGCCGATGATGAGCGCGCGGGAGGTCACGAGGGAGACGGCCACGAAGACGGCCGTGTACTCGAGGCCACCCACCACGGCGGCCGCCGCGAAGCCGAGTGCCATCTGGGCATCACCATTGCCGATCATGCCCGCGACCCAGATGGCCGGCGCGACCAGGGCGACCGTCACCAGCCAGGCCACGACGAGCTTGACGATCAGGATGCGCCAGCGCGGCACCGGCTTGGCGAGGAGGTAGACGATCGTGCCGTCGTCGAGCTCCGACCCGAGCGCTCCGGTCCCGACGATCACCGCCACCAGCGGCAGCAGCACCCCGATCCCGAGGTCCCCGAGCAGGCGCTGAGTCACGTCCAGCGCCTCCGCGGGGGTTGGATCGCTGAGCCGGTACAGCGCCGTGATGCCGACCAGGAGGAGCCCGAGCAGCGCGAGGAGGATCGTGCGCCTCCGGTTGAGGAGCGCCCGGAGGGTGATCGCGGCCAGCGCCCACGTCATCGGCGCACCAGGTAGCTGAAGACCGATTCGAGGGACTCGTCCGCGGGGTGAAGCTCGAGCAGCGACACGCCGGCCCGCTGGGCCGCCCCGCCGACCTCGCGCGTGAGGGCGCCGTAGTCGCCGGTGCGAATGGTGAGCAGGCCGCCGTGGATCTCGACCGCCTCGACGGCGGTCGCGGCGAGCAGCTCGCGGGCGAGGCGGCGATCGTCGCTCGATCGGATCGTGAAGCTGTGCGGTCGATCGGTCATGAGGCGGCGAATGCGCCGGAAGTCGCCGGATGCGGCCAGGCGGCCGGCGACGACGACGAGGACGCGATCCGAGAGGCGCTCGACCTCCTCGAGGATGTGGCTGCTGAAGAGGATCGTGCGGCCCTCGGCAGACATCGATCGCAGGAGGTCCATCATGTGCAGCCGCTGGCGCGGGTCCATCCCGTTGAATGGCTCGTCGAGGATGAGGACCGGTGGGTCGTGGACGAGCGCGGCGGCCACCTTGACGCGCTGCCGCATGCCCTTCGAGTAGCCGCCGATCGCGCGGCCGGCGGCGTCCCGCAGATCGACCATCTCGATGGCGCGCTCCGCGGCCGCGTCCGCATCGGCGATCTCCTGGAGCCGCGCCGAGGCGCGCACGAATTGCTGCCCGGTCAGGAACGGATACACCGCCTCGCGCTCCGGAACGAAGCCGACGCGCCGGTACAGCTCCGGATGCCGCCACGTGGGCGTCTCGTCGAGCAGCACCGCCCCCGCGCTCGGGGCGAGGAAGCCCGCGATCATGTGAAGCAGGGTCGTCTTCCCGGCGCCGTTGGGGCCGAGGAGGCCGGTGATCCCGGGGCCGACCTCGAAGGTGACGTCGTTGACGGCCACGACGTTGCCGTACCAGCGCGAGACGCTCTCGAGGCGGAAGACGCTCATGCCGTGATCCGCCGATAGCGGAGGGCGAGGACGGCCCAGGCCACCAGCGCCAGGACGGCGGCGGCCAGCCCGTAGAGGATCAGCGGCACGTCGGCGCGCCCCACCGGCGACTCCGCGACGGCCCCGCCGAAGAGCCACTGCCGCGCGCCGTCGAGGATCGCGAGCGGGTTGAGGAACGGCGCGACGTCCGTGAACGCGCCGCCAAGGGCGCCGCTGCCCCCGGCCTCGGCGAAGATCTCACTGACGACCGAGCCGATGAGGAAGACGGCGAGGACCGCGCCCGCGGCGTAGGCCCGCCGCGCCGCGAGGGAGCAGATGGCCAGGCCGACGCTCGACAGGACGACGGCGTGCAGGACACCGCTGCCAACGATGGACGGCAGGGCGCCGACCTCGTCGCCCAGCGCGGCGATGACGTCATCGGTCGCGAGCACGCGGCCGACGAAGAGGATGAGCACCGGGAACAGCGTCAGCGAGAGGAGCCCGATCGCGAGCGCGGTGAGCTTGGCGGCGACGTAGTCGACGCGACCCATCGGCCGGCTGAAGTACAGCGGCAGGACCCGATTGCGGATGTCGTTGACGACGAGCTCCGGGGCCTGCGCGGCGACGAAGATCGGGAGCAGGGCGGAGATGCTGAAAATGTAGTTCGAGTAGTCGTAGAGCTCGATGAGGTCCCCGGCGAGCACCTTGATGGCGACCGCGACGATCGCCGGCATCGCGGCCAGGATCACGGCGCCCCACGGGATGACCTTCGAGCGCCCCGAGCGGCCAAGGCCGAAGACGGCGCGGAGGCCGGCGCCGACGACGGCCCCGATCGCCGCGCGACGGCCGAGCCGCGGCCCGTCGTAGCGGCGGTAGCCGATGTCGTAGATCGTCCCGACGGCCTCAGGCGACGCGCTCATCGGCTCCTCCGAGGCGGAACAGGTCCTCGAGCTGGTGGCGGCGATGCTCAATGCGGACAAGCGCCACGCCAAGCGCGACGGCGTCGTCACGGACCGCGTCGTACACGGCGAACTCGCCGTCGCCGGCAGACGCGATCTCGACCAGGACGATGCGACCCGCCGCGAGGGCCTCGATCCCGCGGCCGACGAGTCGCTCGGCCAGGGGAGCGGCGTCCTCGTCGGTCTCGACCAGGAGCTGGCCGGTGCGTTCGGTGAACGTCGCCAGCGGCGCCGTCCGCAGCAGGTGGCCGGCGTCGATCGCGACCAGCCAGGTGGCGACCCGCTCGATCTCGCCGAGGAGGTGGCTGGCCACGATGGCGGTGATCCCGAAGTCACGGCCGATGCGCTCGATCAGGGCGAGCATCTCATCGCGGCCGGCTGGGTCAAGGCCGTTCGTCGGCTCGTCGAGGAAGACGACCCGCGGGTCATGGACCAGGGCCTGCGCCAGCTTGACGCGCTGCTTCATGCCGGTCGAATAGCCGCCGATCGGCCGGTAGCGCTCCTCGTACAGCCCGACGTGGCGCAGCACGTCGGCCGTGCGCTCGCGCGCCGCGCCCGAGGGGAGTCCGGAGACTCGCGCCATGTGGCTGACGAACTCGGTGGCGGAGACGTCGGGCGGCAGGCAGTCGTGCTCCGGCATGTAGCCGACCAGCGCCCGGATGGCGGCGCCCTGGGTGGCGGTGTCGAGGTCGAGGACGCTCGCCGATCCCTCGGTCGCCGGCAGCAGGCCGAGGAGGATCTTGATGAGCGTGCTCTTGCCGGCGCCGTTGGCGCCGACGAGGCCGATGACGCCCTCATCGATCTCGACGGAGAGGCCGTCGAGCGCGGTGACGCCGCCGGGGTAGCGCTTCGTCAGCGCCTGGGTGCGGATGAGGGGCATGCGCCCCTCAGTCTAGTAGCCGCTACATGTGCGGCTGGTAGGACGGGTCGAGCACCTTTGCGGGATCCTCGTCGAAATCGAGCTTGCAACCGCGGCCGCAGAAGAAATACGTGGTTGACGCGTGCTCGCTGCTCAGTCCGAGGGCGGCCTGGATCTCTGGGTTGACCTCCATGCCACACACCGGGTCGGTGGCCATCGGTCGCATCTGGAGCTCGTTCATCGGTTCTCCGTTGATGAGTTGGCGGGTCAGGCGGCGCGGAACGCGCGCAGCCGAAGGGAGTTGCCGACGACGCTGACGCTCGACAGCGCCATCGCGCCGGCCGCGAGGGCGGGGTTCAGCAGGAGGCCTGCCAGCGGGAAGAGGAGACCGGCAGCGACCGGGATGAGAATGACGTTGTACCCGAACGCCCAGCCCAGGTTCTGGCGGATCGTCCGCATCGTGGCGCGCGAGAGGCCCATGGCGACCGGCACGCCGACGAGATCGTCGCGGATGAGGGTGATGTCCGAGGCCTGGAGGGCGACGTCAGCGCCGGTGCCGATCGAGATCCCGACATCGGCCTGCGCCAGCGCGGGTGCGTCGTTGATGCCGTCGCCGACCATCGCGACCACGGCGCCGCCCGCCCGCAGCTCCTCGACTGCCGCGGCCTTGTCGGCGGGCAGGACCTCGGCGCGGATTCGCTCGGGACCGATGCCGACCGCGGCGCCGATCGCCTCCGCGGTGGCCCGCCGATCGCCGGTGATCATCCACACGTCGACGCCGGACGTGCGCATCCGCGCGATGGCGCCGGCGGCCTCCGGCTTGACGGTGTCGGAGAGGCAGATGAGGCCGAGGAAGGCGCCGCCCGCGGCGACGAGCACGCCGGTCGCGGTCACGTCGTCGATCTCGTCGACCATCGAAAGGTCGATGCCGGCATCGGCGATGAACGCCGCGGTGCCGACGAGGACCTCCCGGCCGTCGACCTGCGACCGCACGCCGCGCCCAGCGATCGCCTCGAAGGCCGTGGCCTCGGCCGGCTCGATGCCCAGCCCGTCAGCGTGACGCACGATTGCCTCGGCCAGGGGATGCTCGCTGCCCCGTTCCGCCGCGGCGGCGATCCGCAGCAGCTCGCGCTCATCGAATTCGGCGGCCGCGCGCACGAGCGTGACCGCCGGCTCGCCCCGCGTGATCGTGCCGGTCTTGTCGAGCACGACGGTCGTGATCCGCTCCGCGTGCTCGAGCGCGGCGCCGTCTCGAACGAGGATGCCGTGCTCGGCGCCCTTCCCGGTGCCGACCATGATCGCGGTGGGCGTCGCCAGGCCCATGGCGCACGGGCAGGCGATGATGAGGACGGCGATCGCCGTGCTCAGCGCGAACGGCAGCCGCGGCTCGGGCCCGACGAGGATCCAGACCACGAAGGTGATGGCCGCGACCACGATCACGGCCGGGACGAACCACCCGGTGACCCGATCGGCGACGCGCTGGATCGGCGCCTTCGACCCCTGCGCTCGTTCGACGAGCGCGACGATCTGGGCGAGGGCCGTGTCCCGCCCGACGCGCTCGGCGCGCATGACGAATGAGCCGCTGGCGTTGATGGTGGCGCCGATCGCGCGGTCGCCGACGCCCTTCTCGACGGGCAACGCCTCGCCGGTGAGCATCGACTCGTCGACCGCCGACGCCCCGTCGATGAGCACCCCGTCCACCGGCACGCGGTCGCCGGGACGGACGCGCACGAGGTCGCCGACCACGACTTCCTCGACGGGGATCTCTCGCTCGCCACCGGGACGCAGGACGCGGGCGGTTGCCGGGCGCAGCCGCAGGAGGGCCTTCACGGCGCCGGCGGCCCGTCCCTTGGCTCGAGCCTCGAGCCAGCGACCGAAGAGGACGAGGCCGATGATCACGGCCGCCGAGTCGAAGTACGTCTCGTGGCCGAGCCCGGCCGCCTCCACCGTCTCGGGGAGGAGGGTCACGAAGACCGAGTAGCCGTAGGCGGCCATCGTGCCGAGCGCGACCAGCGTGTTCATCGTCGCGTCGCCGTGGCGCGCGCCGCGCACGGCGGCGACCAGGAAGCGGCGTCCGAGGACGAACTGGACGATCGTGGCGGGGACCAGGAGCCAGCGATTGAGGTCCATCACCGGCCAGGGCGCGCCGCCCGGCCAGAACATGAGCGCCATCATCGCGAGGCCGATGCCGATCGCGGCGACGGACTGGACGAGGAGCTCTCGACGCTCGGATGCCTGCGCGGCCTCCTCGGCGCGCTCGACGGCCTCGGGCGCCTCGGCTGTCCGATCGCGTCCCACCTCGTAGCCCGCATCCTCGATCGCCTGGACGATCCCGGCGCGATCGATCCGGCCAGGATCGAAGCGGACGGTGGCGCGCTCCGTCGCGAGGTTGACGCTCGCCTCGTCCACGCCCTCGGCGCGGCTCAGGAAGCGCTCGATCCGATTGACGCAGCTCGCGCAGGTCATCCCGACCACGGGCACGGTGAGCTCAGATGCGTTGGTCGTGGGGGTCGGCGCAGTGGGTGCCATGGCTCCGCTCCAGGATACTACAGGGGAGTATGTCAATGACCTTCGCCAAAGGGCGCGGGGCACGTTCATTGCTAGGGAACGGTCGGCACAGGCCCGGGAGGGGACCGGTGAACACACGATCCATGCCAAGCGACTCGCGGCCGGCCGACGCGCCGGTCGTCTTCGTCGTGGACGATGACGCCTCGACGCTCGCGCTCCTGTGCGACGTGGCCGAGGATGCCGGCTGGGTCGCCCGTGGCTTTACCCGCCTCAGGGATGCGCGGGACCGAATCGGGACCGAGCCGCCGTCGCTCGTCATCCTCGACGACGAGCTCCCAGACGGCCGCGGTGGCGACCTGGCGCGCGACCTGCGCACCGATCGCGCCCGTCCCGGCGTGCCGGTCGTGGTCTGCACCGCGGCCCACCCCCTGCGCCAGGCCGAGATCGGCGCATGGGCACCCGTCATCTCGAAGCCGTTCGAGCTGGCGGAGATCGAGCGCCTGCTGGCCGCGGCCCGGCATGGCTCGCGGGGCGACGCGCTACGCTGAGGGCGTGCGCGCCCTCCTCCTGACGAACGAGTTCCCGCCCGACATCTACGGCGGCGCCGGCGTCCACGTCGACGAGCTGACGCGGCACCTGCGCGGCCTCGTGGAGCTCGACGTCCGCACCTTCGGCACGCGCTCGGAGGCGTCCGAGGGATGGCGCGTCAACGGGTATCCGGTCGCGCACGACCTGGCCGCTGCCGACGAGCCGCTGCGGCCGGTGCTCGCCGCCCTCTCGCGCGACCTCGCGATGGCCGTCGACCCCGTTCGCGCGGACGTGGTCCACGCGCACACCTGGTACACGCACCTGGCCGGCATCCTCATCCGGCTGGCGTACGGCATCCCGCTGGTCGTGACCATCCACTCACTGGAGCCGCTGCGACCCTGGAAGCGGGAGCAGCTCGCCGGCGGATACGAGGTCAGCAGCTGGGTCGAGCGGACGGCCATCGAATCGGCTGACGCGGTCATCGCCGTGAGCGAGGGCACGCGCGCCGACGTCCTTCACCACTTCAGCGTCCCGCCCGAGCGGGTCCACGTCGTCCACAACGGCATCGACCCCGACGTGTACCGACCCGATCCGGCGACCGATGCCCTCCTCCGCCATGGCGTCGACTCGGCCGTCCCGTACGTCCTCTTCGTCGGCCGCGTGACGCGGCAGAAGGGCATCGTTCACCTCGTGCGCGCCCTGCGCCACCTCGATCCCGGCATCGGCGCCGTCCTCTGCGCCGGCCAGCCCGACACGCCCGAGATCGCGCGTGAGATGACCGAGGGCGTGGCGGCCATCCAGGCGGAACGCCCGAACGTGGTGTGGATCCCCGAGATGCTGGCCCGGGAGGAGGTGCGCCAGCTGTACTCGCACGCGGCCGTCTTCTGCTGTCCGTCGGTGTACGAGCCGTTCGGGATCATCAACCTCGAGGCGGCGGCGTGCGAGACGCCGGTCGTGGCCAGTGCCGTCGGCGGCATCCCCGAGGTGGTGGTGGATGGCGAGACCGGGCTCCTCGTCCCGGTCGAGCTGTCGCTCGACGACCCGATGATGCCGGTCGACCCGGATCGGTTCGAGCTCAACCTGGCTGGCGCGATCAACGCGCTGATGGCGGACGCGTCCGCGCGCGAGGTGATGGGCCGCGCCGCGCGGCGGCGTGCGGTCGCGCAGTTCGGCTGGGAGGCGATCGCCCGCGAGACCGCTGACCTGTACCGCTCCCTCCTGCCCATGGCGGCAGTCTCGGAGCCAGCCGCGCGCCCGCGGACGCCTCGCCGATCGCGCCCGCGCGTCGCTAGGGGCTGACGCGCGACATCAGCGCCAGGGTGTTGCCCTCGCCGTCGTCGAAGAAGGTCATCCACTCCTCGGTGCCGTCATCGTGGGTGTGGATGATGTGCGGCGCACCCGTGAAATGGACGCCGCGCCCGGTGAGCGACTCCTGGGTCGCGTGGATGTCGGCGACGTCGAAGTAGAGGACCGATCCGGGGCGCCACTCCGCCTCGTCCTTCCGATGCAGGTAGAGGCGGGTGCCGTCGGCGTCGAAGAAGGCGAGGTCGCCGAAGGTGAAGAGATGCGGGAGGCCGAGCGCCTCCCCATAGAAGCGCTCCGCGCGCTCCATATCGCGGATCGACAGGGAGACCTGGCCGATCGAGCCGAGGCCGGTGGTCGTGGTGGTGGTGGTCATCGGTGGTCGACGTCTCCTGGCTGCGAGGGTGGTGGTGACGGGGATGCCCGGCCAGCGCCGGAGCTGGCGCGCCCCGACCCCGAGCTTCCCGCTGATGTTGGCGAGGTGGTACTTCACGGCCTCGACGCTCGTGCCGCGACGGCGGGCGATCTCCGCCCGGCGCATCCCGTGGCGCACCAGGTCGAGCACGCGCCACTCCGCCGGCGTGAGCAGGTCGGGGTGGGGCGGCCGACCGCGGCCGCGTCGTGTGGTCATCGACCGCAGGGTAATGCCTGCGCCGACGAATTTCCCTCCCCATTTCAGCAGCGCGGATCGGGGGCAGGTGCCGCTCCACGTCCGGCCCTGTAGCATGCAGCGGTGACCTCCCCGAGCACGCTGCCCGCCCCGGGCGATCGCTCCATCGCGGGCCCGCCGATCATCGTCGTCAGTGACCTCCGCAAGCGCTACGGCTCGCTCGTCGCCGTCGATGGCGTGGGCTTCGAGGTCGGCGAGGGCGAGGTCTTCGGCATCCTCGGGCCGAACGGCGCGGGCAAGACGACCACGCTCGAGATGATCGAGGGAATGCGACCGATCGACGAGGGGGCGGCCACGATCGATGGCGTCGACGTGCGGGCCAACCCGCGCGAGGTGAAGCGGCGCATCGGGATCCAGCTCCAGTCATCCGCCTTCTTCGACGAGCTGACCCTCATCGAGCTGATCGACCTGTTCGGGCGCCTCTACGAGCGCGACGTCGAGCCGATGGCGCTCCTCGACATGGTCGACCTGACCGAGAAGGCGAAGAGCCAGGTGCGGACCCTCTCCGGCGGCCAGAAGCAGCGGTTCAGCATCGCCTCGGCCCTCGTCAACGAGCCGCGCGTGCTCTTCCTGGACGAGCCGACGACCGGGCTCGATCCCCAGGCGCGACGGCACATGTGGGGCCTCATCCGACGGATCCAGGAGCAGGGCCGCACGGTGGTTCTGACGACCCACTACATGGAGGAGGCCGAGGAGCTCTGCGACCGCGTGGCGATCATGGATCGCGGCAAGATCATCGCCCTCGCCACGCCGCAGGTCCTCGTCGACCAGCTCATCGGTCGCGGGTTCACGAAGGCGCGCGTCGAGCGCCTCGCCAACCTCGAGGACGTCTTCATCGACCTCACCGGCCACGACCTGCGGGAGGACGAGTGACGGTGCGCTTCGGCGTCCTCTGGGCCCTCTTCGTGGCGAGCTTCAAGATGTTCATCCGCAACCGCGCGGCCGTCTTCTTCAGCCTCTTCCTGCCGCTGATCATCATGCTGATCTTCGGGGTGCTGAACTTCGAGGGCAGCACCGAGATGGAGCTCGGCATCGCCGACGAGGCGAACAACGAGGCCAGCGCGGGTCTCGTGGAGGCGCTCGGTGCGTACGACTACCTCATCATCACCGAGGGACCGCGCACCGATGAGCTCGACGAGCTCGCCGAGGGCGAGCGGGACTTCGTCCTCGTCATCCCGCCCGACTGGAGCGTTCCCACGCCCGGCGCGGAGTCGGGACTCGTTGCGTACGCCAGCAACGAGGATCCCGCGCAGGCACAGGTCGGCCAGGGCCTGATCCAGCAGGCGATCGGGCAGGCCATGTTCGCGCCGGGGGGTGGTGGGGCGCCATCCGGCCTCGCGCCGCCAGTGACCTTCGAGTCGGTCGAGTCGCGCGACTACGGCTACATCGACTTCCTCGTGCCCGGCATCGTCGGGATGACGATCATGCAGCTGGGCCTGTTCGGGGTCGCGTTCGGCTTCGTCCAGCTGAAGCGCACCGGCGCGCTCCGGCGCCTCTTCGCGACGCCGACGTCACCGGCCTACTTCCTCTCGGCGCAGGTGCTCTCGCGGCTCATCATCGGCATCGTGCAGGTCGCGATCCTGTTCGCGGTGGGTATCTGGTTCGGACTCCAGATGTTCGGCGACTACTTCAGCCTGCTGGTGGTCGTGCTCATCGGCTCGGCCATCTTCCTCGCCGTCGGGTTCGCGATTGCCGGCTGGGCGAAGAACGAGGACCAGGCGGCGCCGGTCGCCAACCTCGTCAGCCTGCCGATGATGTTCCTCTCCGGGGTCTTCTTCCCGCGCGACGCGATGCCCGACTTCCTGGCGTCGATCACGCAGTTCATGCCGCTGACCTACGTCAATGAGGCGCTCCGCGCGATCGTGAACGGGGGCGTCAGCGTCTTCTCGCTCGGGACCGAGCTCCTCGGCATGGGGGTCTGGATGGTGATCACGTTCGTGCTCGCCATCCGCATGTTCCGCTGGGAATAGCGTGCGCGCCGTCGACCGGATCCTGCGCGCCGAGTCATTCGCCCTCTTCGTCACGGGCGCCGTGCTCTTCCTCCAGATGGGCGGCCATCCTCTCGTGCTGGTGCCGCTGCTTATCGTGCCCGACGTCTCGATGGTGGGCTACCTCGGCGGACCTCGGCTCGGCGCCGTGACCTACAACCTCGCCCACAACCTGGTGACGGCGCTCGTCGCGCTTGGTATCGGCTGGGCGCTGGCGATCGCGCCGCTGGCGCTGGCTGGTGCGGTGCTCGTCGCCCACGTGGGGATGGATCGCACCCTCGGATACGGCCTGAAGCTGCCGACCGACTTCAAGGACACCCACCTCGGTCGCATCGGCCGATCCGGGCATCCGGCCCGCGACGTGCAGGTCGCCGGTCCATCCACGAGACCGGAGGCATGAAGGCATGAATGAGATGAGCGACGAACGGGCCGTGGAGCGCTACCGATACCTGCTGCGCAGCGCGCCGCCCGACGACATCGAGCGCGCACACGAGGAGGCGTTCACCCAGCTGTCCCCGGAGCAGCGCGCCGCGGTCCTGACGGCATTGTCGGAGCATGTCCCGGCCTCGGAGCTCGGCGGCGACGACCCTCGATCCCTGGCTCGGACGGCGACCCGCGCGGAGATGCGTGAGCCAGGCACGCTTGAGCGTGTCTACCAGGGTCCCGGCCTCGGCGGCATCTTCTTCTCCACCCTTGCCGGCGCCTTCGTCGGCACGGCGATCGCCGACGCGATGTTCGATGGCAGCGATGCGTCCGAGCCGGCCGGCACCAATTCCGGCGCGAATGAGGGCGACCTCGGTGGAGGCGACGCCGGCGCTGACGGTGGCGACATCGGTGGCGAGTTCGGCGGCGGTGACATCGGAGGAGACTTCGGTGGCGGCGGCGACTTCGGCGGAGGCGACTTCTAGCCCGACGCCCATCGGCGCCGACCTCGACCGGCAGTCCACCGATAATGGCGGGATGCATACCCATCAGGCACCGATCAGCCGGCGGCGCCTGCTGCAGCTGGGCGCCGCCGCGTCAGCGGCCGGACTGGCCGCCTGCGCGACGCCGCTCCCCACGCTGACGTCGCGGCCTTCGCCGACCGCCACCGTGCCGCCTTCCACACCGAGCTCGAAGCCGAGCGCCACTTCCGAGCCCACCCCGCGGCCCTCGGCGGCGCCGCGCACCGGCCGGGTCCTCTACCGCGACGGAGCGCTCGCCGATGGCCGGGCCGACGCGCTCCAGCGCAACGTCAGCATCCTCGTCGTGGATGGCGCGATCGCCTGGGTCCGCCCCACGGGCAGTGAGGAGGACGCCGGCGATGCGACGGTCGTCGACTGCGCCGGCGCGACGTTCGTCCCCGGCATGGTCGACTGCCACAGCCACGTGACCGGGCAGGGTGGCGCGAACTGGATCGAGCGCTTCAATGACCCGCCCGCCACACTCGTCGCGGCCGCGGAGCACAACGGCCGGATCGGCCTCGCGGCTGGCGTGCGCTGGATGCGGGATGTCGGCTCGCCGATCGGCGTCGACCCCGAGGATGGGCGCGAGCGGGCCCTGGCGCTCGGCGTGCGGGACCGATGGGCCGGCCGCGACGACCGTCCCTACCTGCGCGCCGCCGGCGCCTGGCTCTTCAAGACCGGCGTCGCGCCGATGAACGGGGCCATCGAGGCCGCCAACGGCGACGAGCTGCTGAATGCCGCAATCGGTCAGCTGGATGCCGGCGCGGACCTCGTCAAGCTCTACATGGACGGGCCCGACGTGAACGTCTCACCGTGGACGGAGAACGAGGTGGGACGTGTGGTGGAGGCCGTCCATGAGCGCGGTGGCCGCGTGGCGGCCCACTCGGGACGGCTGAACGGCGCGCGGGCGGCCGTCCTCGGCGGCGTCGACTCCATCGAGCATGGCTTCGACCTTGACGCGGGGGTCGCGGCCGAAATGGCGGCACGCGGAACGACGCTCGTCAGCACACTGGCCGTGATGCGCTCCTGGCTGAGCTTCGGCGACACCACGACGATGGAGCGCTTCGCCGGCGCCGCGGGCCGCTCCGCCATCCAGTCGCGCCTCGAGCAGGGCGAGGCATCGGTCCGCGCGGCGCGCGACGCGGGGGTCGCGATTGCGACGGGAAGCGACTTCGGTGGCGGCTCGCTGCGCGCGAACCAGCTTGCCTGGGAGGTGACGAGCCTGGTCGCCGCCGGCCTCGCGCCGGCGGCCGCGCTCGCTGCCGCGACCTGGCGCGGGGGAGAGCTGATCGGCGCCGAGGATGCCGGGGTCATCCGTGAGGGCGGCCCGGCAGACTTCTTCCTCGTGCATGGTGACCCGCTCTCCGATCCCGACGCCCTGTGGCGCGTGTGGCGCGCGGCCTGGGAGGGATGACGTAGGCGGGCGACCGCCGGACGGCCGATGAGTTTCAGCCGGCCGTGAGGTCTCATGGGGCAAGCAGCAGCCCTCCGAGGAGGACCCCATGGTCGCCTTCATCCATCGCCCCAGTGCCCATACGGTCCCCACGCAACTGACCGTGCCGAGCCTCGAGGAGGCCGTCAAGGTCGCCGTGGACGGAGGTGGATCGGTCACCTCCGAGCGCCGAACGGCACCTGGCATCGCCTCGTGGGTGTTCGTCGCCGACCGCGATGGCACCGAGCGGATGCTGTGGGAGGCCGCCACCGGCCGCTCCTGAATCCGGGACGCCTCAGGCCGCCGGCGAGCCCGCATCGGCCGGCCGGAAGGCGACGCAGCAGAGCCCGGGCTGAGGGTCGAGGAACGCCCTCACGGCCGCCCCGGACCCGGACGCCATCCCCTCGGCAAGCGCCAGGTTCGTCCCGCAGACGAGCGGACGGTGCGCGTCGACCAGAGCGTGGAACGGACAGTTCCGCAGCCGCACGGTGCCGGTCTCGTCGACGGCCGGCTCGTAGCCGGCGCCCTCGAGGGCCGCGATCAGGCGCCGCATCGGCTTTCCGCGTCGGGACGTGCGGCCGAGCGCGAGGCCCAGATCCCGCGCGTCGTCCTCGAGTGCGGGCGGCGGACCCCCGTCACCGAGCCGCTCGAGGGCGGACGCGAAGAGCTCCGCGGCCCGCTCGTAGCGGCGATCGGGCAACGACACGCCGAAGTCGCGCTCGGCGCGCCAGTAGACCCGCGCGGGCCGCCCGGCACCCGGCCCCACGCGGCCGGTGAGCCGCTGATAGCCGGCGCTCAGCAGTCCACCGACCACGAGCCGATCGAGGTGGAACGTCGCGAGCGCGCGCGTGACGCCGACCGCGCGTGCGGCCTCCTCGCGTCCCACGGGGCGACCCTGAGCCACGACCCAGTCGTAAAGGTCGCGCCGGACCGGCTCGTCGAGGAGCGCGATGGCGGAGAGGCTGGCTTCACGGGACTCGGGATGCATCGTGCGGCACTCTATCACGCGCTCTTTCTCTCGATACAGTTGACACGTTCCCGACGGCAATGTATCACTAGTGCATGCTGATGATAGAAGCGCTGGTGTCCGCACTGTCCGCCGGCCCTCACGCCGGGCACGGCGGCGCTCACGCCGGTCACGTCGCGGTCCTCGTCGGCATGGCTCTCGTCCTCGCGGCCATCGCCATCCACGGGGTGCGCCGCCATCTCTCCCGCCGCGAACGCGGCGACACCTGGAGGCTCACCTGATGCCCATCGGCGACTTCGTCAACCAGATTCCGGCACCGATCTTCATGCTCATCCACCTGACCGCCTTCGCCGTCGGCGCCTACTTCGCCTGGCGCAGCTTCAACGCGGACGCCGGGACGCTCGGCTGGGCGTTCGCCCTGTACGCGCTGGCCGAGATCAGCTACATGACGTACCACCTCGACTGGACCGTGTTCCTCTTCGCGCACACGATCAGCGAGGTCCTCGACCTCCTGGCCATCGTCCTCGTCTTCGTGGCCGTGACCCGTGGTGTCGGCGCCACCCTGCGTGGCGCCGAGGGCGGGGCATGAGGCTGGCGTCGCGGGTCGGTGCCGGGCTGCTGCTCGGCATCGGCCTGGCGCTCTCGGCGTGCACCGCCGACGGCCCCGGCCGAGCCGGTGGCGACGAACCAGGTCGACCTGCCGCCGTCCTATCGGTTCGAGCCCGAGGCGATCACCGTGCCGGATGGGACGACGGTCACGTGGACGAACCACGACAACTTCACCCACAACGTTCGGCTGCTCGATGACGGCGGCGAGCTCCTGTCCCTCGCCCCCGGCGAGAGCGTGAGCTTCACCTTCACCGGGCGCGGCGAGCACCGCTACGACTGCTCGTTCCATCCCAACGACATGAGCGGCGTGGTGATCGTCACCGACAGTTGACCGTTCATCGGCCCACCCCAAGGAGAATCCATGACTCGCACCCTCTCCCTTCGATCGATGACACGACCGCTCTTGGTTGCCGTCGTCGCGCTGGCGCTCACCGGGGCGGTGATCGCGCTCGCACCCGCCGATCACCAGCACGATGCGGCCGCGGCCTCGCGCGCCGACCGGACCGCGTTCCACGACGCGATGCGCGTCCTCTGGGAAGACCACATCGTCTGGACCCGGATGGCCATCATCAGCATCGTCGACGACCGACCTGACCAGTCATTCGCGGTCGAGCGGCTACTGCAGAACCAGGACGACATCGGCGACGCCATCAAGCCGTTCTACGGCGAGGCGGCCGGCGACGCGCTGACGGCGCTGCTGCGCGAGCACATCGTCGGCGCTGCCGACCTGCTCGTGGCAGCGAAGACCGGCGTCGGGTTCGATGCGGCCCATGCGGCGTGGTACGCCAATGGCGCCGAGATCGGAGCTTTCCTGGCCGACGCGAATCCCCGCAACTGGGATCGCGCGGAGATGCAGGCCATGATGGCCGATCACCTCGACCTGACCCTGGCTGAGGCGGTTGCCCGCCTCCAGGACGACTACGCAGCCGACGTGGCGGCGTACGACGAGATCCACGTCCAGATCCTCCACATGGCCGACATGCTGAGCGACGGGATCATCGCCCAGTTCCCGGGCGGCTTCGGCCACTGATCGAGACGGCGGGCGGGGCGGGCCTCGAGCCGGCTCCGTCCGCCGTGATCCTCCTTCCGATACACGGTGATTCCAGTCATTGGCTGGCAGGAATCGGGTTCATCCTGTTGGCCGATAGACTGGGACAGCCGTGACGACCACCACCACCCGCAACGATCCCCTGACCGCCTTCAGCGAGCCAACGCGCGCCTGGTTCGCGGAGGCCTTCGCCGAGCCGACGCTCGCGCAGGAGCTGGGCTGGGCCGCGATCAGCGCCGGCAAGCACGCGCTCATCCACGCCCCCACCGGGAGCGGCAAGACACTGGCCGCCTTCCTCTGGTGCATCGATCGCCTCAGCACACAGCCGCGACCGGCGAAGGCGACGGTCAGGGTGCTGTATATCAGCCCGCTCAAGGCGCTGGCGTACGACGTCGAGCGCAACCTCCGGGCCCCGATGGCCGGAATCCGGCGGACCGCCGAGCGACTGGGGATCGATGTTCCCGAGATCAGCGTCGCGTCCCGCACCGGGGACACGCCTGCCGACGCGCGTCGCTCGCTGGCGAGGACGCCGCCGGACATCCTGGTCACGACGCCCGAGAGCCTTTACCTCCTCCTCACCAGCCAGGCGCGCGAGATCCTGCGTGGCGTCGAGCACGTGGTCGTCGACGAGGTGCATGCCATCGCCGCGACGAAGCGCGGGTCGCACCTGGCGCTCAGCCTCGAGCGCCTCAGCCACCTGGCCCACGCCGACCCGCAGCGCATCGGCCTGTCGGCCACGCAGCGGCCGCTGGAGGCGATCGGTGCGTTCCTCGGCGGTGTGGGGCGCGAGGTCGAGATCGTGGACGCCGGGGCGCGCAAGGAGCTCGACCTCGAGGTGATCGTCCCGGTCGAGGACATGTCGCGCATGGGCGACACGATCGACGTCGATGAGGCTCCGGGGGGACCCGCCGCCGGCCCGGAGGCGAGGCACTCGATCTGGCCATCGATCCATCCGCCCCTTCTCGAGCTGATCCGATCGCATCGGTCAACGCTGATCTTCGTCAATAGCCGGCGCCTCGCGGAGCGGCTGGCCGCCCGCCTCAACGAGCTCGCCGGCGAGGAGCTCGTGCGCGCGCATCACGGCAGCGTGGCGCGCGAGCAGCGGCTCGAGATCGAGGAGGCGCTGAAAGCCGGCCGCCTGCCGGCGCTCGTGGCGACCTCGAGCCTCGAGCTCGGCATCGACATGGGCGCGATCGACCTCGTGGTGCAGATCGAGGCGCCACCATCGGTCGCGTCCGGGATGCAGCGCATCGGTCGCGCCGGGCACCAGGTCGGCGAGCCGAGCGTCGGCAAGATCTTCCCGAAATACCGTGGCGACCTCGTCGAGGCGGCCGTGGTGGTCGAGCGGATGAAGGCCGCCGCGATCGAGGAGACGCGGATCCCACGCAACCCGCTCGACGTGCTGGCGCAGCAGCTCGTCGCGATCTGCGCGCACGACCGCTGGACGGTCGACGAGCTGCATCGGCTCGTCAGCCGCGCCGAGAGCTTCCGCGACCTCTCGCGCGAGCAGCTCATCGGGGTGCTCGACATGCTCTCCGGCCGCTATCCGTCCGACGAGTTCGCCGACCTCAAGCCCCGCCTCGTCTGGGACCGCCAGACCGATGAGGTCGTCTCGCGCAACGACGCCCGGGTGGTGGCGATCACCTCGGGCGGGACGATCCCGGACCGCGGCCTGTACGGCGTCTTCCTCCCGGGCGATGACGAGCGCCGCGGAGGGCGCAGGGTCGGCGAGCTCGACGAGGAGATGGTGTACGAGTCACGGGTGGGGGAGACCTTCCTCCTCGGCGCGTCGACCTGGCGCATCGAGGAGATCCGCCCCGACCGGGTGATCGTGACGCCCGCCCCGGGCCAGCCGGGAAAGATGCCGTTCTGGCACGGCGACGCGGTCGGCCGGCCGATCGAGCTCGGTCGGGCGATCGGGGCGTTCCTGCGCGAGCTCGAGCCGATGGCCCCCAGCGCGGCGATGGCGCGCCTTCGTGACTCGCACGCCCTGGACGAGCTCGCGGCGCGCAACCTCCTCGACTATCTCGCGGAGCAGCGCGACGTGACGGGCGTCCTGCCGACCGACCGCACCATCGTCGTCGAGCGCTTCCGCGACGAGCTCGGCGACTGGCGCGTCGTCCTGCTCAGCCCGTTCGGTGGGCGCGTCCACGCCCCGTGGGCGATGGCGATCGAGGGTCGGCTGCGCGAGCGCCATGGCCTCGACGTCCAGTCGATCTGGTCCGACGACGGCATCGCGGTCCGGCTGCCGGAGGGGGCAGAGAGCGACGGCGGCATGATCGAGAGCGCGCTGCTCCTCGACCCGGATGAGATCGAGGACCTCCTCATGGCTGAGCTGGGCGGATCCGCGCTCTTCAGCGCGAGGTTCCGCGAGAATGCGGCCCGCGCCCTGCTGTTGCCGCGACGTCGCCCCGGGCAGCGCACCCCGCTCTGGATGCAGCGCCAGAAGTCGGCTGATCTGCTGGCCGTGGCCAGCCAGTACGGATCCTTCCCGATCATCCTCGAGACGTATCGCGAGGTCCTGCGCGACGTCTTCGACATGCCGGCGCTGCGGGACCTCCTTGCCGAGATCCGGGCACGCCGCATCCGCGTGGTGAGCGTCGAGTCGCGCTCGGCGTCCCCGTTCGCCAGCTCGCTCCTCTTCGACTACATCGGCTCCTTCATGTACGAGGGCGACGCCCCGCTGGCCGAGCGCCGGGCACAGGCGCTCGCGCTCGACCGCGAGCTCCTTGCCGAGCTGCTCGGCACCGAGGAGCTGCGCGAGCTCATCGATCCCGACGCGGTCGCCGATCTCGAGCTCGAGCTCCAGGCGCTGGCCGAGCCCCGCCGAGCGCGCACGCTCGACGGCGTGGCCGATCTCCTCCGGCGGCTCGGTGACCTGCGTGCCGACGAGGTCGCCGCGCGCGTGGTCGAGTCACTGGATGCCGCGGCGAGCCTCGACGAGCTCGAGCGCACCCGGCGGGCGGTGCGCATCAGGATCGGCGGCGAAGAGCGCTGGGTCGCGGTGGAGGACGTCGGCCGCTATCGCGACGCGGTCGGCGCGAGCCCACCGCCCGGGGTCGCGGAGGCGCATCTCGAGGCCGTGGATCGCCCCCTTGACCAGCTTCTCGCGCGATGGGCGCGCACCCACGGGCCGTTCGTGGCGGACGCGCCGTCCGAACGCTGGGGCCTGGCCCGGGCGACAGTCGAGGCGCGCCTGCGGGCGTTGGCAGCGACGGGAGCCCTGCTCGAGGGCGCGTTCCGGCCGGGCGGCGCGTCGCACGAGTTCACCGACACCGACGTCCTGCGCCAGCTCCGACGTCGCTCGCTGGCGCGCCTTCGTCGCGAGGTCGAGCCGGTCGAGCCCGAGACACTCGCTCGCTTCCTGCCGGCTTGGCAGGGCATCGGCTCGGCAGCGGGCGGCCTCGGGCGCCTGGTGGAGGTCGTCGCGCAGCTCGAGGGCGTGCCGATCCCGGCCTCGGTCCTGGAGCGCGATGTCCTCCCGGCTCGCGTTGCCGGCTACACGCCGCGCCTGCTCGACGAGCTGGGCGCATCGGGCGAGGTGGTCTGGATCGGCCGAGGCTCGCTCGGCCGCGACGACGGCCGCATCGCGCTCTACCGACGCGACCGGGTCGAGCTGCTGGCCAGCGCGGGTGCCGCGGATGACCGCCCGTCGGAGGCGGTCCACGACGCGGTACGTGAGCATCTCAAGCGGCGCGGCGCATCGTTCTTTCCTCAGCTGCGCGCCGTCGTCGGGGAGGCCGGCACCGATGCGCAGCTCCTCGACGCGGTCTGGGACCTCGCCTGGGCGGGCGAGGTCACGAACGACACCTTCGCCGCCCTCCGCGCCCTCTCGCTGCCGCGCAGCCGCTCGAAGGCGGCGCCGCGTCCGGGCCGGCTCGTCGCCCTCGGTCCTCCGAGCGCGGCTGGACGCTGGTCGCTGGTCGCCGACCTCGTCGGCGAGGCGCGGTCGCCGACCGAGCGCGGGCACGCCCTCGCGACGAGCCTCCTCGAGCGGCATGGCGTCGTGACGCGCGAGGGCGTCGCGGCCGAGGGCATCAGCGGCGGCTACGCATCGGTCTATCCCGTGCTGCGGGCCATGGAGGAGTCGGGCCGCGCCCGGCGTGGCTACTTCGTCGCGGGACTCGGAGCGGCGCAGTTCGCGCTTCCCGGAGCGGTGGACCGGCTCCGGGCCGTTCGCGAGGATGAGCCCTCCGTGCGGTTCCTGGCCGCCACCGATCCGGCCCAGCCCTACGGCGCGGCGCTGCCGTGGCCGCGCTCCGAGGGTGATGAGCGCCTGCCACTCCAGCGCGCCGCCGGGGCGTACGTCGTGCTGGTGGATGGGCTCGCCACGCTGTATGTCGAGCGCGGCGGGCGCGGGCTGCTGCGTCTTCCGGCTGCCACGGACCCGGAGCGCGCCGGCCGAGCCGTGGCCGTCCTGCCCTCGCTGGTCGCGCCGCCTGGTCCGATGCGCGAGCTGCGCATCGAGCGCGTCGACCGCGAGCCGCCGGCCGGCTCTCCGCTGGCCGAGGCCATGGCGGAGGCCGGCTTCCGGCAGGGCTATCGCGGCTGGGTGCTGCGACGGCCGTAGCCGACGGCTACGGGGCGGAGGTCACCTCTACCGCGCTCACGACGAAGTGAGTGCGGCAGTCGAGCACCGCATCTTCAGCGCTGCCGAACTCTCCGACCAGCTCATGGGCAGCCGCGCAGTCGGGCGAGTGGGGGTGGTCGTAGGTGCCGGTGATGCGGAGCCATTGCCCGCGGTCGGGCAGCTCGACGCCGCTTGCCGGGTCGACGAAGAGCCGGGCCTGCGGTCCCGTATAGGAGTCCGTCGCCCAGACCTCGTCGTAGGCGATGTTCACGCAGTACAGCCAGGCGATCGATGAGTCGACCGCACAGGCGCCGCCCAGGCCGGCATCGTCTGGCAGCTCGGGGTAGAAGGCGGTGAACGTGATCTCATCGTCGCCGTAGCAGACGAGCGGCAGCCGGAAGGGCAGGGAGAGGAACCGGGTCGACTCCGTATCCGGATCCGGGCAGTCCGTCCCCGTGGCGACGAACCAGGCGGATCCGTCGTCGGGGTTGCCCGCAGCCGCCCACCCGTGCCAGATCGGGCACGACAACGGCGTCGTGACCGCCGGGCCGGTGCAGCCGGTGGCCGGCGGCAGACCGATCGCCGACAGCCGGTACCAGGCGAAGCCATCGGCCTCGACGGGTCCCTCCAGCACGATGTTCTCCGACCCCGCCGACAGGATGCCGATGCGGGTCGCGCCCGTGCCCGGCCCTTCGCGCAGCGTCACGCCTTCGACGACCGGGGCGACGACCGTCCCGATGTCGAGCGCGCCGAGGCTCGGCACCTCGGCGGTCCCCTCGTCGACCACCTCGAAGGCGGTAACGACGAACTCGCCGCGGCAGCTCAGCTCGGCCGCGATCGGCTCGAGGTCTGCCGTATCCGCGTTGTTGGCGGGATTGGTTGGCAGGTCGGTGACGGTGCAGCTCGTCGACGCGTCGTCGTTGAAGTGGCCGGTGACGCGGAGGAGCGCGCTTCCCATCTCACCGGCCGGCTGCGGCCGCGTGACGTCCGGGCCGTCGGGCGCGACCCGCACGAACATGTACTTCGAGGGGTCGGCCGGATCGGCGATCGCGAAGGCGCCGAGGAAGCCGTTCAGCCACTCGGGAGCGTACGTCCCCGGACGGAATCCGCCGAAGCCGACGACCTCGTGACCCTCGAGCACGATCTCGCGGTCAGAGTGGCAGGCCAGTCGCTCCCAGCCGGACAGCGGCGCGAGCGTGCCGATGCCGGGCTCGCCGGTCGGGCAGGTCACGGGCTCCACGCTCACCTGGTCGCCGGTCGGATCGAGGGCGACGTAGCCGTAGGCGGGGTCGTTCTCGTCGGTCGATGCGAGCGTGTACCAGCGGCGCCCGTCGACCATGAGCGGCCCGTAGATCGTCATGCGGCGTCCGACTTCGATCTCAGTGACGACCGTCGCGTCGTCAGCGGCCCCCTCGCGCAGCTCGGTCGGCTCGTTGACGACGACGACCGCTCCTGGCGGCAGGACGCCCGGCGGCGGCTCGTAGGCGAGGGTTGGCGGAGCGTCTGAGGCGTCCGGGCTTGCTGGCGCGGACGGCTCCGGCGATCCGGGAGCCGCTGTCGGTGAAGGGGTGGGGGTCGGATCCGCCTCGGCGGCGGGGCCAAGATTGATGAGTCCAGTGCCGAGGGCGGCGCCGACCACCCCGGCGGCGAGCAGCACCGCGCCGACGGCGGCGATGGGCGCCCAGCGGCGGGGCGATCGGTCTTCGGTCATCGTCAGGGTCTCCGTGTGTGTCTGTGCCCGGGCGCGGAGGGTCCAGGCCGGATCATGGATCTGTGATCGGCATGCTCCCGGCGACGAGCGGCGAGCACATCGGCCGTTTGGCCGGGGAACGATGCGACAGACGTGCCAACCCCCCGAACCGTTACGGCAGCCAGCTCGCTATGGCGCCTCAGCCGGCGTCACGGAGCTGAGGACGAACTCCCAGCGGCAGTTGAAGACCAGTGCGTCCGGATCGGACTCCATCTCGTCGGCCGCCTCGCCGCACCCCTGGGCGGCGGGGTCGTCGAAGTGTCCCGTGACTTCGACCCACTGACCGCGCTCGGGCATGGTGACGCCGCTGGCGGGGTCGATGTTGATGGGGAAGGACAGGCCCGTGCCGGTGGGCGCTTCGCCCGCGACCGTCAGGACGGTGGAGTTGATGTTCTGGCAGACGAGCCACGCCACAGCCGTCTCGCCGGCCGCGCACGCCCCGCCGAGCCCGGCGTCGTCCGGCAGCTCTGGCCAGAAGGCACCGTAGGTCATCGGCTCCGCGCCGTAGCAGATGAGGCGCATCGTGTACGGAAGGAGCGCGAGGACCTCGACGCTCGGCTGTCCGGTCGGACAGTCGCCCGGCTCCGCCGCCTCGAGCCACGCGGTTCCGTCGGGGCCGGCGCTGGCGACCCACCCGACGAACGCCGGGCAATCAAGGAGCTCGCCGCGCTCGGGCGTCACGCACCCGGATCCGTACGGCAGGCCCATGCCGCTCAGCTGGTACCAGGTGTAGCCATCCGCCGTGCTGCCCTCGCTGATGACGATGCCGAGCGTGCCGGCGGGGAGGCGCCAGAGGATTTCGGCCGACAGCCCCGGCCCGCCGCGCAGCGTCAGGGCCTCGACGGCAGTCCGCACCACGTCGTCGAGCGCGAAGGCCGTTCCGGGCATCTGCGTCGCGGATGCCCCCGCGCTCGCCTCGGCCGACGCGGAGGCAGACGCCGATGCATTCGCCGGGGTCGATGGAGAGGCGAGCGCTGAGGTCGACGGTGATGCGCTGCCGCCCGGCCCACCGTCGCCGCCGCCGGTGAAGAGGATGACGAGGAGGACGGTGGCGAGGAGCGCCAGCAGGGCGATGCCGATGATCATGGGCCAGGGCGGCTGCTGGCGTCGGACGCGAACGCCCGGCTGCGGGCGAAGGGGCGGATAGCGCTGGTCGGTCACGCTCGGGTCCCCCGGGTGCGCCAGGTGCCGGGCACAGAAACGTCCCGAAGGAACCACAAGACCTGTTGATGCAATCTCCAGGTCCAGGACTCCTCCGGGACAAGGACTACGTTAGCGACTGCACCGAGGCCGAGGCAAGCCCCCTTCTCCACCAAGTTGGGTCGGAGGGACCGAGTTATCAACACCCCGTCCACAGCCGTCGTCACGCCGCCAGGTCGATGAGCGCGTCGGGGACCCATAGCTCAGTGAGGCCGGAGAAGCTCATCGCGGTGACCACGACGAGGAGGATCGCGAACCCGGCGAGGACGGCGCGATCCGTCGCGTCGAACGCCAGCTGTCGAAGCCAGGTCCGCTTCTGGGTCCCGAAGCCCCGGAGGTCCATCGCGTCGATCGTGTCCTCGGCGCCGACGATGGCGTTAATGGTCACCGGCGTCAGCAGGGGGATCGTGCGTGTCAGGCGGCCGACCGGCGAGCGGCCGCGCCTCTCCCAGTCGTACCCGCGCAGCCGCTGGGCGTCGATCGTGTCCTGCATGTCGGCGCCAAGGGACGGAATGAATCGGAAGGTGAGCTCCATGCCGTAGGCGAACTTGTACGGCACGCCGAGTCGGGCGAAGGCAGGCCCGATGTCGCCCGGCGCGATGGCGAACGCGATCGGGAACCCGACGGCCGCCATCGAGCCATAGCGCAGGAATTGAGCGGCCGCGTAGCTGACGGCCTCCGCGCTGATCGGCGTCCCGAGCCACGGGAGCCGGAAGAAGACGCGGACGTCGTCGGCCTCGAAGCCTCGGAGGGCGCCTCCGGTGAGCAGCGTGTTGACGATCACGATGAAGCTGATGAAGAAGGCAACGAAGGCCCATTGGCGGCGCACCGCGCGGAACGGGATGCCTGCCGATCGGTAGTAGGCGTAGGCGATCGCTGCGAGACCGATGAGGATGCGCAGGTCCCATACCTGGACGGCCGTGAAGACGAAGAGGGCGACCGCCAGCAGGAGCACGCGGGGGTCGCGGCGGGCGAGCCACGACCCCCGGCCGAGATAGCGTGGCGCGATGTTCATCGCGCCGCCGGATGACGGCCGCTAGCGGCCAATCGACTCCTTGATCGGCTCCCAGGCGGCCACCAGGATCGGCGTCAGGATGACCCCGGCGAGCACGTTTGCGATCGCGACCGGCAGGTAGTTCGCGGTGAACGCCACGCCGATGTTGTCGGCCGTCCCGATGAACATGTCCGTAAAGACAAACAGGAAGCCGACGATCGCCGCGAGGCCGGCCGCGACCGCCGACAGCACGAGGCGATTCGGGATCGACCGGGCGAGCCACACGCCGAAGAGTCCGGCAAAGAGGCCGGCCAGGCCGTTGGCCAGGCTCCAGTTCCAATAGGTCAGGAGGCCTGACCCCTGAAGCTGGTCGATGATCATGTTCCCCACGAGGCCCGTGAAGAACCCGACGATCGGTCCGAAGGCGAACCCGAAGAAGGTCAGGATCGCGAAGGCGGGGCGAACGAACACGTTCGCCGTTCCGGGAATGAGGAAGCTGAACAGGCCGGCGATGCCGTACAGCGCGGCGCCGATGGCGGCATAGACGATGACCCGGGTGGTGACGTCCCACATCCCGGCGCTGCGATCGTCCTGCATGACGGTAGTTGACATGGACTCCTCCGTTGCTGAATCGGTCGGTCAGGTCATCCGCCGACCGATGAACCTCCCTCCCCCGCAGATGCCGGCGTGGCCTCGGCGGCGACGATCGCCGCCGCGAGCGACGGCGCGTTGAGGAAGCGACCGTCCCCAGGGCCGCGCCACGCGAGGTTTGCCGCGATGAGCGATGTCCGCTCCAGGTTGCACGCCCGCCACAGCTCCTCGTCCTCGACGACGGCGGCCGGCGGACCATCAGCGACGATCCGGCCGTCACGCAGCACAAGAATACGGTCGGCGTGGGTGAGCGCAAGGTCCACGTCGTGGGTGACGAAGTACAGGCTCTCCAGCCCGGGGATGGCCGCCACGGACGCCATGAACGACTCCGCGGTCCGGTGGTCCTGCCCGGCCGACGGTTCGTCGAGCACGAGTGTGCGGGGCCTGAGCGCGAGCCCGATGGCCAGCGCGAGCCGTTTCTGCTGGCCGAAGCTGAGGGTCAGTGGCGGCCGGTCCAGGATCCCCTCCAGGTCGTCGAGGTTCGTCCGGCGCAGCGCCTCGAGCGCCAGGGCGTCGGGGTCGTCGACCTCGAAGCCCAGGTTCCTGGGCCCGAACAGCAGCTCCTCGCGGACGGTGCGGGCGAAGAGCATCTGGCTCGGGCTCTGGAAGACGTAGCCGATCGTGCGAGCGAGCTCGGAGACCGGCATCCCCGCGGTCGGCCGGCCGTCGACGAGGACCCGGCCGGCATCCGGGCGCAGCAAATTCATCGCGGCCCGAAACAGCGTCGTCTTGCCGGACCCGTTCGGCCCCAGCACGGCCACGGCCTCGTTGCGGGCGAGCGTCGCCGTCACGCCACGCAGGACCTCTCGCTCGCCGAGCCGCAGATGGACCGCATCGAACGCGAGGCGTGGGTCTCCGGGTACGCGGTCCGTCGACGTCGGCGCCGAAACCGGGACGGTGGGCGGTCCCTGCCTGGCCCGATCCAGCACGACCTCGAACGGAAGCTTGACCGCGGCGGGGTCGGCCACGCGAAGGAACCCGGCCACCGGCCCAAGGTAGATGGCGCGGCCATCGTCCATGGCGAGCACGCGGTCGGGGCGAAGCGCGAGCGCCTCCTCGACCCGGTGCTCGACGATGACGATGACGTGGCCCGCATCGGCCAGCCCTCGCAGAAGCCCGAGCAGGTGCGTGGCGGTGGCAGGGTCGAGGTTGGCGAGCGGCTCGTCCACGACGTAGGCGCGCGGTCGGAGCATCAACGCCCCCGCCATCGCCAGCAGCTGGCGCTCGCCGCCCGAGAGGTGCGCCGTATCGCGGCCCAGCAGGTGGCCGATGCTCGTGTCGGCGACGACCTCCTGCATCCGGGTCCGGATGTCGGACGGGGCCATGGCGAAGTTCTCAGGCCCGAAGGCGAGCTCCGACTCCACCGATGCGCCGACGATCTGCTTGCCGGGATCCTGAAGCAGCGTGCCCACCACCTGGCCGATCTCCCGCAGCGACAGCGCGGTGGTCGGCTGGCCCGCCACCCGTACCGATCCGGACAGCTCGCCCGAGTACGCGTGCGGGACGAGGCCGTTGATCGCGCGCAGCAGCGTGCTCTTGCCACAGCCCGATGGACCGGCGACCAGGAGCACCTCGCCGGGCTCGATGCGAAGCGAGACGTCGCGGATCGCTGGCTCGGAGGATCGCCGGTAGCGGAATGTGAGCGCGTCGACGTCGATCAGCGGGGCGGCGGCCATGTCAGGCGGGCTCGATCCGAACCGTTACATCGTGGGACAGGCCGAGCGAGTCGGCCGCCGAGCCCTGGTTGATGCCGACGGCGAGGCCGGCGTAGTCGGCGTCTTCGTACAGGACCGGCTCCCCGGGCTCGACCGCCCCGAACGTGGACTGCCAGGTCAGCTCGATCGCTCGCGCGCCGACGCGCGCGCGGAAGCGATCGCCCGGGGCGAGCTCGCCCCGGAGTCGGGCAAGGTCGGCCGGCCCTCCGGCGAGGCGGGCGTTGCCGAACGAGTCGATGAACAGCACGCTCGTCTCGAGCACGCCCTCGACCGGCGCGGCTCGGGGAAGGCGAGGGGCACGAGCGACGCGACCGGGATGGGCGGGCCGACGTCCGCGATCGGTGTGCCGCCAGCCAGGTGGGCCGCCACCGGGGCGAAGAGGTCGCGGCCGTGGAAGGTGTCCGAGACGGGCTCGCGCCAGAGCGCCCGGTTCGTCAGCTCGTGCGCGGCGGCGACGCCGCCGAGGCGCTCCGCGGCCGGCATGAGGAGCCCGTTGTCCGGCCCGACCAGCCGATCGCCTCGGGCCACCTGGAGCGCGATCGCGCGACGCGTCGTGCCGACGCCGGGATCGACGACCGCGAGGTGCACGCCGATGGGCTGATACGGCAGCGACGACCAGAGGAGGAAGGCGCCGTCGCGGATCGCGAAGGCGCGGGTCTCGTGGCTCAGGTCGTTGATGCGCGCCCCGGGCAGGATCGACCAGATGACGCCGCGGCACGTCGCCGGCGCCGTGTCGCCGAAGTCGGTCAGGAAGGTGATGAACTCCTCGGACATGGTCAGGCCCGGGTGATGCGGACCGGCCGGTCGTGGCCGATCCCGAGGCGCGTCGCGAGGCTTCCCTGGTTGTCGGCCATGGCCAGGTTGCCGAGCGAGTCGACGTAGACGAGCGACTCGCCCGCAGCGACGGCGCCGAACGTCGATCCATAGCGGGTCGACTCCCGGGCCGGGTTCGGGTCGCCGAACTCGACGATGAGCGGCATCCCATCGGTGAGCTCGCCGAAGGCCGTCGTCAGCTCGTCGGCACCGCCCGCCAGTCGGATGTTCCCGAAGCTGTCGACGTAGGTCACGGCCGTGTCGATGCGCCCCTCGGAGGCGGTCGCCTCCGGCTCACGCACGCGCTCCAGCTCGGCCGTCGGGATCGGGTCTCCGACCGCCTCGAACCGCGCATCGCCGGTGGCGAGGTGGGCGGCGACCGGGGCGAAGATGTCGCGGCCGTGGAAGGTCGAGCTCGTCACGGGCAGCCACAGCTCGCGGTTCGTCAGCTCGCGCGCCTCGGCGATGCCTCCGAGCGCATCGGCGACCGGCGGCAGCAGCCCGTTGTCCGGCCCGATCAGGACGTCGCCTCGGCCGGTCCGGATGGCGATCGGGCGCCGTGCCGTCCCGACGCCCGGGTCGACCACGCCGACGTGGACGCCGACCGGGCCATAGGGCAGCGCGAAGCGCATGAGGAACGATCCGTCCCGGATGGCGTACTTCCGGATCGAGTGGGCGACGTCGACGATCTGCGCGTCGGGGCAGATCGAGAGGATGACCCCCTTGCAGGTCGCGACCGCGCCGTCGAGGCCGAAGTCGGTGAGGAGGGTGATGACCGGTCGCTCGGCGGGCCGCCATGCCGCGCATCGTAGCGGTCAGTCGAGCGAGACGGTCTCCCGATGGGCGGGGACGTGCGCCTCGAGCTTGAGGTCCGTCCGGATGCGTCCGGCGAAGGCCTCGGCCGCATCGGGGTCACCGTGGACGATGAAGACGGTCTTCGGACGCGCGCCGTCGCCCGCCGCCCTCCCGAAGTGGCCCAGCCAGGCCTCGAGCTCGTGCTGGTCGGCGTGGGCGCTGAAGCCGCTGATCGATCGGACGCGGCAGCGGACCTCGATCTCCTGGCCGTCGATCTTCGCGGTCCGGACGCCGTCCTGGATGTGCCGGCCGAGGGTTCCCTCCCCCTGGTAGCCGATGAACAGGAGCGTGCTCTTCGGATCCGGGAGGAAGTCCTTCAGGTGGTGCATGATCCGGCCGCCGGTCAGCATGCCCGAGGCCGCGACGACCATGATCGGCCGGTTGGCGTAGCGGATCGCCTTCGACTCCTCGACCGAGTCGGTGAACTGCTGGGCGGGGTAGCGCAGCGGCGAGTCGCCCGCCCGCAGGAGCGCCGCCGTCTCGTCGTCGTACGTCTCGGGGTGGTCGTAGTAGACCTGCGTCGCGCGCGAGGCCATCGGCGAGTCGAGGTAGAGCGGGATCCGCGGGATGCGGCCCTCGCGCACGAGGTCGTCGAGGACCCAGATCACCTCCTGCGTCCGCCCGATGGCGAAGGCCGGCATGAGGAGCACGCCCTCGTCGGCGGCCACCTCGCTGATGGCCGCCGCCAGCTCGTCGATGGCCTCGTCGTGCGGCGCGTGCTCCCGGTTGCCGTAGGTGGACTCGACCACGATGTAGTCGGCGTGGGCCAGGGGCGTCGGGTCGCGCAGGATCGGGGTGTCGTCCCGACCGAGGTCGCCGGAGAAGACGATGGTGCGGCGCGCCTCGCCGTCGCCGACCCGCAGCTCGATGATCGCCGAGCCGAGGATGTGCCCGGCGTCGTGGAAGATCGCGCTCAGGCCGCCGCCGAGATCCACCTCGTCCCCGTAGTCGCAGCCGCGCGCCTGCTCCATGGCGCGGTCGACGTCGTGCTCGTCGTAGAGCGGCTCGCGCGTCTCGGTGCGGCCCTCGGCCGGCGCCTGCCGCAGCCGCTTCGGGAGCGAGGGGTCATCGGTCTCGCCCTCGGCGGCCACCGCCTCCGTCTCCACCGCGGCGGCCGCCGCATCGGCCTTGCGCGCGTGATGGCGATTCCAGCGCGCCGTGAACTCGACCTGGAGCTTGGCCGAGTCGCGCAGGACGATCTCCGTCAGGTCGACGGTCGCGCGAGTGGCGTGGATCGGGCCGCGATAGCCCGAGCGCGTCAGCGCGGGGAGGCGTCCGCAGTGGTCGAGGTGCGCATGCGTGAGAAGGACGGCGTCGAGCGAGTCGGGATCGAACGCGAACGGCATCCGGTTGCGCTCGGTCTCCTCGGGCGATCCCTGGAACATCCCGCAGTCGACGAGGACGCGGCGCTCGCTGGCGCTGACGAGGAACTGGGAGCCGGTCACGCATCCGGCGGCGCCGAGGAACTGGATCTCGATGGTCACGGGGTCCTCCACACGTCGCGGGTCGCGCTCGGGGTCCGGCGAGTATGGCCGAAGCCGGGCGGAGGGGTGCGTATGATCGGTCCATGCCGTTCCTCATCGAGCCGCCCATCGAGCCGATGCTGGCCAAGCCGACCCCGGCCATCCCCGAGGGCGATGGATGGCTCTACGAGCCGAAGTGGGACGGCTTCCGTTCCCTCGCCTTCCGCGACGGCCCCGAGCTGTACCTCCAGTCGCGCGACCTCAAGCCATTCAACCGCTACTTTCCGGAGCTCGAGCCGCCGCTCCTCGCGCTCGGCGGGCCAGACGCGCGCTTCGTGCTCGACGGGGAGATCGTGATCGCTGGTGACGACGGCGGCCTTGACTTCGACTCCCTGCTCATCCGCATCCACCCCGCGGCATCGCGGGTCAAGATGCTCTCCGAGGCATCACCGGCGTCCTTCGTCGCCTTCGATTGCCTGGCGGAGGGGTCGGATGACCTGCGCGAGCGGCCGTTCGCCGAGCGCCGCGCGCGCCTCGAGCAGCTGGCAGCCTCACCGCCCGACGCCGTCCACCTGACGCCGTCCACGACCGATCCGGCCATGGCGCAGCACTGGTTCGACGTCTTCGAGGGGGCCGGGCTGGACGGGGTGATTGCCAAGGCGGCGGGCGCGGCCGTACGCGCCCGGGAAGCGGGCGATGGCGAAGATCAAGCACGCTCGCACCGCGGATTGCGTGGTCGCCGGCTTCCGCTGGCACAAGAACGGTCCCGGCACGCTGATCGGCTCGCTGCTGCTTGGCCTCTGGAACGCCGAGGGCAGCCTCCAGCACGTCGGGGTCACCTCGTCCTTCACGATGGCCAAGCGGCGCCGAGCTGGTCGAGTTCCTGGAGCCGTACCGGCGCGGCGGCACGGACGACCATCCGTGGCGCGAGTGGGCGCTTGCCGAGGCGGCGGCCGCTGAGCAGAGCCGGCGCATGCCCGGCGCGACCTCACGCTGGAACCGGGGAAAGGACCTGTCATGGGAGCCGCTGCGGCCAGAGCTCGTGTGCGAGGTCGCCTTCGACCATCTCCAGGGCGACCGGTTCCGCCATGCCGCCACCTTCCAGCGCTGGCGCCCGGACCGATCGCCCGCCGACTGCCGATACGACCAGCTCGAGGAGACGCCGCCGGCGCTCCTGGCGGACCTGTTCGGCTGCTGAGGGCCCGCGTTACACTTCGCAGCGCTGTGCCCGACTCCCCGCACTGGAGGCTCATCCGTGTCCGTCGCTGCCGATCCGAATGCCGCCGTCAACGACCTCGCCGACCGCTTCTGGGACGGCCTCATCGAACGCGACACGATGTGGGCCACGATCCTCGGCGACGAACGATTCAACGACCGCTGGCCGGACATCGGGCCGGAGGGGCGCGCGGCGGATGAGGCGGCCTACCGCGAGACGCTCGCCGAGGCCCGATCCATTCCGCACGACGGCCTCGATCCCGAGCAGGTGATCACCCGCGACCTGCTCATCCTGGTCGTGCGAGAACCAGCTCGAGATGCTGGCCCAGAAGCAGTACCAGATCGCGGTCGACCACATGTCCGGCCCGCAGGTGTGGCCGGCCGAGATGGCGCAGTACCAGCCGGCCGAGACGCCCGAGCAGCTCGAGAAGCTGCTGACCCGCTTCCGGACCTATCCGACCGTGATCGACCAGTTCATCGGCACCCTGGCCGAGGGCGTCGCCGATGGCCGGACCTCGGCGGCCGTCCCGGTCCGTCGCGCGGTCGAGCAGATCGATCGGCTGCTGGCCCTGGCTCCGGCCGAGCATCCGGCCTCGACGATGGCCCGCGTATCCGACGACGCCGCGCGTTCCGAAGTGGTCGCGGTCGTCGAGGAGCACGTCTACGCCGGGCTGCGCCGCCTCCGCGCCTATCTCGCCGATGAGTACGCGCCGAACGCCCGGCCGGAGCCCGGGCTTGGCAGCACGCCCGCCGGCGAGGCGGCGTATCGGCTCGCCATCCGCATGCACACCACGATCGAGACGAGCGCCGACGAGGTCCACGCCTTCGGCATGGCGGACCTCGTGTCGATCGAGGCGGAGAAGGATGAGATCGCTCGCCGGCTGGGTCACGCGGACCGCGCCGCCCTCCGCGCGGCGCTCGCGGACGATCCCACCAACCACACCAGCGACCCCGAGGACATCGTGCGGCTGGCACAGGACCAGACCGATCGCGTCTATGCCGTCGCGCCGCAGTGGTTCGGCCGCCTGCCGAGCGCCAACTGCACGGTCAAGGCGGTCGAGAGCTATCGCGAGGCCGAGTCACCGCCCGCCTTCTACATCCCGCCCACCCTCGATGGCTCGCGCCAGGGGCAGTACTACATCAACACCTTCCAGCCTGAGGAGCGGCAGCTCCACAAGGTCGCGGCGATCACCTTCCACGAGGCGACGCCCGGCCACCACTTCCAGATCGGGATCGAGATGGAGCTGAAGGGGCTTCCCGCCTTCCGGATCCTCGGCGCGCGCCTCGCGGGATCCGCCTACGTCGAGGGGTGGGGCCTGTACACCGAGCGCCTGGCCGACGAGATGGGCCTCTATGCCGATGATCGCGAGCGGCTCGGGATGCTCGACGCACAGTCCTTCCGCGCCGCGCGGCTCGTCGTCGACTCCGGCCTGCATGCCATGGGCTGGAGCCGCGAGCAGGCGATCGACGTTCATGCACGAGCGCGGCTCGCTGCCGATGGTGGACGCCGAGATCGAGGTCGACCGCTACACGGTGTGGCCGGGCCAGGCGCTGAGCTACAAGATCGGCCAGCGCGAGATCGAGCGTGCCCGGACGGAGGTCGCGGCGGCCATGGGCGAGCGATTCGACCTGCGCGCCTTCCACGACGAGGTGCTCGGCCACGGCTCACTGCCGCTGCCCACGCTGCGCCGCGAGATCGGTGGCTGGGTCGAGGCTGCCGTCACCGCGACTGACGAACGCGAGGATCCCTCGGGGCCGGCATCGACGGCCCTCGAAGCCACGCGAACGCCGCGCGAGCCCTGGCAGAGACGTGCGCCGTACCGCGCCTATCGGTCCAGGGGTCGTAGTCGGGGTCCGGCGGCTCGGCGGCGGGCCGGAGCTCCTCCGGCACGTTGCGCAGGTTGACCCGGATCCGCCACCACACCTTGTAGCGCCCGCGCATCGCGTCGACGAGCACGTCCTCGGGGTCGCGCACGTGCGCGGCGGCCTCCGGATGACGAGCGCGCCAGCGATCGAGGCCGGCGAGCGCATCGGCCTTGTCGGCGGCCTGGCTGATGACGAGGAGCGGCTGGGTCGAGCGACGACGGCCGGTCGGCGGAACGGTGCCATCGGCGTTGCGCGCCGGGGCGGAGGGCATGGCCCGCGCGACCGAGCCAGCGCGGCCGCGGGGCGCGGTCGGATCCGTGGGGGTCAGCTCGGCCGGGTCGGGCATCCGGCGCTTCGACGGCTGGACGCGCGGCGGCTCGCCCGGCTGCTTGACGTAGTTCGGCGGCCATGGGGCGTCCCCCAGCCCCTCCGCCTCGTGCCTGGCGACGAGCTCGAGGAGGGGCTCCAGCGAGTGGGCGACGGCGTCGATCCCGGCGCCGACGTCGCCGAGCCTCGCGTATCGCTCCGGCACGCTGCTCAGGGTGAAGTCCTCGAGCTCGGCGTCGGGCACCTCGTCCCACGTCATCGGCGCGCTCACGGTCGCCGCGGGCGCGGTCGCACCGAGTACACGGAGGCGACCGTCCGATCCTTGGCGTTCTGGTTGTAGTCGAGGAAGACGCCGTGGCGCTCCTCCTTCCACCACTTGCTCGTCGCGATCTCCGGCGCGCGTCGCTCGACCTCGCGCGCCAGCGCGAGCGCCGACCGGCGCACCTCGCCGAACCCCCAGCGCGGCTCGAGGCGCACGTAGACGTGGATGCCGCGTGAGCCCGACGTCTTCGGCCAGGCCGTGTAACCGAGCTCGGTCGAGCACCTCGCGCACGACGAGCGCGACCGCGCGCACGTCCGCCCACGGCACGCCCGGCCCGGGTCGAGGTCGACGCGCAGCTCGTCGGGGTGATCGAGGTCGCCCGAGCGCGTCGGATGCGGGTTGAGGTCGATGCAGCCCAGGTTCACGACCCAGGCCATGGCCGCGGCGTTGTCGACGACCACCTCGTCGGCGGTGCGCCCGGATGGGAACGACAGCTCGACGGTCCGCACGAACGCCGGCACCGACTTCGGGGCGCGCTTCTGGAAGAAGGCCTCGCCGCCGGCGCCATCCACGAAGCGCTTGAGGGCCATCGGACGATCCCGAACGCCGAGGACGGCACCGTCGGCAACCGCGAGGTAGTAGTTCACGAGATCGAGCTTCGTGATCCCCGCCTCGGCGAAGAAGAGCTTGCCGGGATTCGTGATCGTGACCTCGTGCCCGTCGAGGGAGAGCGTCTCGGACTCGGCGCGTGCCATCCGCCCAAGGGTAGCGCTACGCTCAAGCGGCACGTCCCTTGCGAGAGACCCACGCACCGATGAAGAGCTTTCTGCGCCGACTCGACGGGTGGTCGCTGCGCCATCGGCTGCCGCGGGTCACCCGGCGCGCCATCGAGGGCTTCCTGGCGCACGACGCGCTGCAGTTTGCCGGCAGCATGGCCTACTTCGGCGTGCTCTCCGTGTTCCAGCTGCTGATCCTCGGCATCGTCATCGGCTCGCTCATCGTCGGCGAGGGAGAGGCTCGCGAGTTCATCATCGGCCAGGTCCAGGGCGGCACGCCGCTCGACGCCGAGACCATCGCGGGGGTGATCGACGCCGCGATCGAGTCGCGCGGCAGCATGACGATCATCAGCCTCGGGTTCCTGGCCTGGAGCGCGCTCGGCCTCTTCTCGGCGCTCTCCAACGGGATCAGCCGCGCCTTCGAGAGCGCCCCGCGCCGCGGCTTCGTCCAGGACAAGCTCGTCGGCTTGCTGCTGATGGCGCTCACCGGAGCGCTCGCCCTCGCCTCATTGGTCATCGGCGTCGTGACCGGTGTCCTGCAGGCCGCGGCCAGCGATGCGATCGGGGACACGGCCGGTGGCGAGGCGGCCGTCTGGCTCATCGGCCTGGTTCTGCCGGTCGTGCTCATCTTCCTCGCCTTCTGGGTCATCTACCGCGTCGTCCCGAACCGGCCGGTCACGTGGGGCGAGGTGCTTGCCGGCGCCATCGTGGCGACGATCTTCTGGACGCTGCTCCGCTTCGGGTTCACGTGGTATGCGACGAGCGTGGCGGACTACGACTCGGCATTCGGGCCGCTCTCGACCGGAATCACGCTGCTCGTCTTCCTCTACTTCGCCAGTGTGATCGTCCTGCTCGGCGCCGAATTCGCGCGTGCCGGAGCCCTCGACGATGAGCGCATGCTGCTGACCGCCGCCGACCCGCGCTTCCTGCCGGTCGTGGTCGAGCCGGGCGCCCGTCCGGCTCTCGTGCCCCATCGGAAGGGCCTGCCTCGGTGGGCGCTCGTGGCCGGCGCCGCCGTCATCGGCATCGTCGCCGGGCGTCTCACCAAGCGCCAGGAGGACTAGGCGAGTACTACCGCACGGCCCTGGAGGGTGGACAGCGTGTAGTACCTTTGGGCCCGTTCCGGAGCCACCAGGTCCGGAGCACCATCCGCCCCTGACTCTCTCGCACTGGGGCACAAGGGCAAATTGCAGATACGGATCACCGCTCGATGAGGCGGCGATCACACCTTGCCGTCGCGCTCGTCGCCCTGCTGACGGTCGGGTGGTTCGCCGTCTCCAGTCGGCCCAGCGGCTCGGCCCTTGCCGCTGATCCCAATGCCGAACTCGCCGCGACCCGCGAGCAGCTCGCCGACGCACGCTCGGCGCAGCAGTCGCTGGCGGCCACCCTCGAACAGCAGCGCTCCGAGCTCGCAGCGCTCCGGGATCGCTCAGCGCAGCTGGGGACCCAGCTCGACCTGGCGCGCGCCGAGCTCGCGGTCGTCACGGCCGAGTTCGAGCGCGTCAGCGGGCTCCTCGCCCAGGTCAGGGAGCAGGTTGCCGACGTCGAAGCGCGCCTCGTTGAGCTGCGCGAGAAGATCGCCGTCCTCGACGATGAGCTGATCGCCGTCGCGGCGGACATCGAGCGCCGCACGAGCGATCTGGAGGAGCGGGAAGCGCTCCTCCAGGACCACCTCCGCAGCGCCTACGAGCGGAGCCAGACGTCCCTCCTCGAAATCCTCCTCTCCGCCGACTCGCTCGACGAGGCGACGACCCAGGTCGGCTATCTCATGACCGTGTCCGACCAGGACACGGTGCTGGCCGATGAGGTGCGCGCCATCCGGGCCGAGCTCGAGACCCGCCGGGCGACCCTGCGCGATGGCCGCAGGGCCCTGGCCGATGCGCGGGCCGTGGCGCTCGACGAGGAGGCCGCACTGAAGGCCCGTCGCGAGGAGCTCACGGCGCTCGAGGCCCAGCTGGCCGACCTCAGGGTCGCGGCCGATCAGAAGCGCGCCGAGCAGGCGGCCGCGCTGAACGAGTCGCTCGCCGCTGAGGACGACGTCCAGGCGATGATCGCCGACAACGAGCGCGCCGCCGAGGCCGCCGCCTCGCTGGCCGCCCAGCTCCAGCGCCAGGCCGCCGCCCAGGCCGCCGCCATCGAGGAGGCGCGACGCCGTGCCGCGGAGGAGGCGGCCCGGGCCGCCGCCGAGGCCGCCGCCAACGCCACGTCGACCTACGGCTTCCGATGGCCCGAACGGCCGACGACGGTCACCCAGGAATGGGGGCCGACGACCTTCGCGCTCGAGCCGCCGTACACCTACCACGGCACCTATTACCCGCACTTCCACGCCGGGATCGACTTCACCTCGGGCTGTGGGACGAGGATCTACGCCGCCGGCGCCGGCGTCGTCGTCGCCTCGGGACAGCCACTCCTACCGTGGGACAGCGGATTCGGCGTCGTGGTCGACCACGGCAACGGCGTCCAGACCTGGTACTGGCACATGCAGCCGCACGTCGTCGTCTCGCCGGGCACGATCGTGACGAGCAACTCCGTCGTCGGCTACGAGGGCAGCACGGGCATGTCGACCGGCTGCCACGTCCACTTCGCCGTCAACCACCACGGCGTCTGGGAGAACCCGCGCAACTACCTCCCGTAGGCCGGGCTCAGGCCTCGATCGGGGTTCGCACCGCCGGCAGGTAGAGCCGGTCGACGTACTCGCTCAGCATCCGCGCCGTGCTGAACTGCCACAGGGCGGACGAGATCGACGCGCGCATCGTCGCGATCCACGCGCCCGGCAGGCCCGACGGACGGTCGAAGAAGCGCGGGACGATCTCCTCCTCGAGCAGCCGATACAGCTCGTCAGCGTCGGCGGCGTCCTGCGCCGTCTCATCGCCGTCGGGCTGGCGGTCTCCGATCGCCCACCCGTTCTCACCGGTGAAGCCCTCATCCCACCACCCGTCGAGGATCGACACCGATGGCACGCCGTTGATGGCGGCCTTCATGCCACTCGTTCCCGAGGCCTCCATCGGGCGACGAGGGTTGTTGAGCCACACGTCGACCCCACCGACGAGGAAGCGCGCGATGCGCATGTCGTAGTCCTCGACCACGAACACCCGGCCGCGGAGCCGATCCGAGCGCGACAGCTCGAAGATGCGCTGGATGACCGACTGGCCAGGGCGATCGGCGGGATGAGCCTTGCCGGCGATGACGACCTGGACCGGGCGATCGGTGGACGACAGGATGCGGGCCAGGCGAGCCTCGTCCCGGAAGAGGAGGTCGGCGCGCTTGTAGGTCGCGAAGCGGCGCGCGAAACCGATCGTCATCGCATCGGAGTCGAGGACGTCGCGCACCTCGCGCAGCGTCGTCGGGGACTCGCCGTGACGCGCGAACTGGCGCGCGAGGCGGCCCTCGAGGAAGCCGGTCATCTCGCGCTTCTGCTGCTGGTGGGCCGACCACAGCTCCTCGTCGTCGAGCGACGCGAGCCCCGCCAGCGATTCCGGCCCGACGAGGTCCTCGCCCAGGGCGACGCCGATCGCCGCCTTCACCAGCCGTCGCACCGGGCGGCCGAGCCACGTCGGGACGTGGACGCCGTTCGTGATCGCGTCGATCGGGTGTCCGGCAAGGGCCTGCCACGTCTCGGTCGCCGTGCGCCCGTGCAGCTGCGACACGGCGTTCGCGCCGGTCGCGTGCCGCAGCACGAATGCGGTCATGTCGAATGGCGCGTCGGGCGCATCCGTGTGCCCACGCCCGAGCTCAAGGAGGTCGGTGGGCGCCGCCCGCGTGGTGGCGAACCAGTCCGCGAGCGCGGGCTCGACGATGTCGCGTCCGAAGACCTCGTTGCCGGCCGGAACCGGGGTATGGATGGTGAAGACCGCATCGCGACCGACGCGGCGAAGCGCCTCGGTCGGCGCGAGGGCGGCATCGGCGGCCACGAGCTCGCGAGCCCGCTCCAGGAGGAGGAAGGCGGAGTGCCCCTCGTTGAGGTGCCAGACCGCCGGCTCGATGCCCAGCGCCCGGAGGGCGCGCACGCCGCCGATGCCGAGCACGAGCTCCTGGCACAGGCGCATCTCGCGTCCCCGGACGTAGAGGATGTGGGTGATCGGGCGGTCGGCCTTGTCGTTGGCCGGGATATCGGTGTCGAGCAGCAGGATCGGCACGCGCCCGACCTGGGCGACCCATACCGCGGCCCGCACCTCGCGGTCCGCGATCTCGACGCTCACCTCGAGCGGTGCGCCATCCAGGCCCCGGGCGCGCCGCAGCGGATGCTGCGAGGGGTCGATGTCGGGCTGCGCGTGCTCCTGGTGGCCGTCGGCGTCGATCTGCTGCCGGAAGTAGCCCCGCCGATAGAGGAGGCCGATGCCGACGAAGGGGAGTGCGGCATCTGAGGCCGACTTGCAGTGATCGCCGGCCAGGATGCCGAGGCCGCCGGAGTAGATCTGCATCGACTCGTGGATGCCGAACTCGGCGCAGAAGTAGGCGATCGGTCCGGGCAGCTTGCGCTGGGGGGCTGCGAGGTACCAGGAGCCTGCGCCGTTCGCCATGTATCGCCCGAACTCGTCGAGGACCCGGCTGGCGTCGACCATGAAGTCCTCGTCCGCGGTCAGCTCCGCCCAGCGGGCGTGGTCGGCGTAGCGGAGGACCGCGATCGGGTTGCGGTGACGGACCCAGGCGCTCACGTTGATGCGGCTGAAGAGCGCCTGCGCGCGTGGCGTCCAGCTCCACCACAGGTTGTAGGCGAGCTCGCCGAGGCCCTCGAGATCGGCCGGCAGGTTGAAGTCATGGCCGGCGATCGTCGGCACGCGAAGGGAGGAGCTCGTCACGGTGGCCGATGATAGCGGCGGGTCCGCCCGCGGTGCGGGGCTCCACAGCCGATCCCAGCACCTCGAAGGCTTGAAATGAGGCGCTACCCTAGCGGCCGGTGATGGAAGGCTATTCGGTCACGGAGGCGGCATCGGTCCTCGGCGTGCCCACGGAGCGCGTCTGGGAGCTGCTGGCGCGCGGGGTGCTGGCCGGCACGCCAGAGGGCGAGACCGGAATGCGCGTCTACCTCCAGCCGCGACCGGCGCCTGCCCAGCCAGACCCGGCGCGTTCCAACGGGGACGGCGGTCGCGAGCCGGAGCGGGAGCTGTCCCCCTTTCGCGAGCTGCTGACCGAGTTCCGCAACCTGACCGAGCGCTACGGGCAGGCCCTCCTCGCGCTCGGCGAGTCGCGTGGCGAGGTGGCCTCACTCCGCTCGCGCGTCGACCTGCTCGAGGCGCGCATGGACCTGAGGCTCCCGTTCGGGTCGGCCCCCGCTCCCGAGGCAACGGGATGGGGGAGTGCCGGCTCATCGTTCCCGACCGAGCACACCGTCATCCCGACCGCGGACCGGGCCGGGGCGCCGACGACGCCGGAGGTCCACCCGGACGAGGAGGAAGAGCACCGCAGCCGCCGTCGAGGCCCGCGCCGGGCGACCGAGCGTTTCGCCGATGCGCTGGCGCGCGCCGAGGATCCGAGCCCGCCGGAGCTGCCCGGGGCGGCTGACGCGGCCGCGGCGCTGGCGGCGCTCGACGCCGAGGGTGAGTCGCCGGCCGAGGCTTCCTTGCCGCGCGAGCTGCCGGCGGCCGAGATGGTTCCGGTCGCGGACGAGGCCGACGGACCCCAGGTCGAGGCCGGTGGCGACGCCGTCGATCCGACCCCGATGGCCGGGCCGGCCGAGGCCGCGTCCCCCACGGCCGAGGAGGAGGCCGACGAGCCCCTGGACGCTGTCTCGGTAAAGGCCGAAGCGCCCGCCGCCGCGGACATGGCCGAGGTCGCGGCACCCGACGGCCAGGCGGCCGATGAGCCGGACCAGGTCGCACCCCTCGAGGCGGGAGAGCCTGAGGATGAGGAGCCGGTGGGCTCGGCGGCGGACGCCGAGCCGGTGTCTCCGGCTCCCGTGTCCGGGGCGGACGCGGAGGAGGCTCCGCCGACCACGCCGCTCGTCTGGGACGCCGAGCGCTATACGACGACCATCGACGACCCCGACTGGCTCGCGAGCGACGCATGGGAGCCGGACCCCGAGCCGCGCGTGGAGGTCGAGGCTTCGGAGAGCGTCGAGCCGGAACTACCCGATGCGGTGACCGCGGAGACCGACGCCGATTCGGTCGAGCCGGAGCCCGTCGCCGCGTCCGCTGACGATGCCGAAGCGGAGACGGTGGCCGCCCCGCCGGTCGAGGCCGCTGAGCCCATGGTGGCTCCGGAAGCCGAGGAGCGGGCGGAAGCGGTGGAGCCGCCGCCCGCCGGCGACGCGGCTCCCGCCGCGCCCGAGGAGACCGTCCTCTGGTTCGGCCGCTCACCCGACGATGCCGAGGGAGCCGAGGAGATGGAGGTCAGCACCTCCCCCAGCCGCCCCGCGGCGTCCGGTCTGCCGCCCGCGACCATGCCTGGGGCCGACGAGCTCACCGATGCGCTCGCGGCGATGCAGGCCGAGACGCCCGCCGCCCCAACGGAACCGCCGGCACCGGTCGACGCGGCGGTCGTCATCGCGCGGACCCAGCCGCCGGTCCCGCGCCCGCCATCGGTGACCCCGCGGCCGGGGAGCGTCACCTCGATCGGCACGAAGGGGCCTGCGACGCGAGCGTACCGACGCCTGCGACGCATCTTCCCGGGCTAGGTCCGCGGTCGGCGCATACCATCGCTCAGATGGACCGCTTCGATTCCCGAACGGCGCTCGTCGTCGTCGACCTGCAGAATGACTTCGCGGATCCCGCCGGTGGGCTCACCGTGGCGGGGGGTGAGGCAATCATTCCGGTCGTCAACGCGGCGGTTCGTGACGCGGAGGCCGCGGAGGCGCTGATCGTCGCGACCCAGGACTGGCATCCCGAGTCGACGCCCCATTTCGCCAAGGACGGCGGGATCTGGCCGGTCCACTGCGTCGGCGACACCTGGGGCGCCGAGCTCCATCCTGCGTTCGCCGTCCCTCCGGACGCGCCGAGAATCCGTAAGGGGACCGGTGGCGAGGACGGCTACTGCGCCTTCTTCGTCCGCGATCCGGTGTCGGGCGAGGAGACGCCCACCGAGCTCGAGGGCATCCTGCGCGATCGCGGCGTCGAGCACGTTGTCGTGTGCGGGCTGGCGACCGACTATTGCGTCAAGGAGACGGCGATCGACGCGGCCCGACTCGGCTTCGGCGTCACCCTGCTGTCGGACGCGATCGCGGCCGTGGACCTCGAGCCGGGCGACGGTGACCGGGCGCTGGAGGAGATGGCCGCGGCCGGCGTCGCCATCGCCTAGCGATCGGGCGCGCGTTGGCGCGCCCAGCCGAAGAGGACGATGCCGGCCAGGACGGCAATTGACCCGAGCACGATCCATAGTCGATCGGCGGTCATGAAGCTGCGCGGGGCGAAGGGCAGGTTGAGGCCCTGAGCGATCCAGACGAGGCCGGCTCCCGCCAGGAGCACGCCGAGCACGGTGAAGGCGATGCGCATGCGCCGATCGTACTCACGATCGAAGACTTGCGGATTCCGCAACCCTCGCGTAATACTCCGCGCGTCGAAGCCGTGACGAGCGGCGCCACCAGCTCCCCTTCCTCTCCCCTCACCACGTCCAACCGTCGGCCTCGGGGCAGCGGCAAGATCCCGGGCCGGCGTCGAGCGACGCACCTTCGACGTGGTCCAAACTCAGTTGGGAGGGGTCTCGTGACCTACACCGATCAGGTGATCACCTGCAGCGACTGTGGAATCGACTTCGTCTTTTCCGCGTCCGAGCAGGAGTTCTTCGCGGAGAAGGGCTTCGCGTCCGCTCCGAAGCGCTGCTCGTCCTGTCGCGCCCAGCGCCGCGCGGCCGGCGGCGGCGGCGCGAGCAGCTACGGCAACGGCGGCGGCGGCTACAGCGGTGGCGGTGGCTTCTCGCGTGGGCCTCGGGAGATGCACGATGCCGTCTGCGCGCGTTGCGGCAACGAGACGCAGGTCCCGTTCCGGCCAACCGGCGCCCGGCCGGTGTACTGCTCCGACTGCTTCCGGATGATGCGCGGCTAAGCCCGCTCCCATTCGCGAATCGCCGACGGCGGGCGGTCCCTTCGGGGCCGCCCGTTTCGTGTCCCGACCCTGTCCCGCATCGGCCGTCGAGCACGGGGCCGCCTATGATGGATGGGCACGATCACCCCGGCAGACAACTTGCGGAGCCATCAGCCAATGACCTCCCAGCACGACGACTGGCGCGAGCTCGGGCAGCAGCTTCGGGTCGACTCCGTTCGCTCGAGCAGCGCGGCCGGGAGCGGGCACCCGACCAGCTCGATGTCCGCCGCGGACCTGATGGCGGTCCTGATGGCGAAGTACCTCCACTACGACTTCGGCACGCCGCGAAGATCCCCGCAACGATCACCTCATCTTCAGCAAGGGCCACGCGTCGCCGCTGCTGTACGCGATGTACAAGGCCGCGGGCGCCATCGGCGACGACGAGATGCTGACCTTCCGTCGCTTCGGCTCCCGCATCGAGGGCCATCCGACGCCGGTCCTGCCGTGGGTCGACGTCGCCACCGGGAGCCTCGGCCAGGGCTTGCCGATCGCCGTCGGCGTCGCGCTCGCGGGAAAGCGGCTGGATCGGCTGCCATACCGCGTCTGGTGCCTCTGCGGCGACTCGGAGATGGCCGAGGGCTCGATGTGGGAGGCCTTCGAGCACGCCGGCTTCCACAAGCTCGACAACCTGACCGCGATCATCGACGTCAACCGCCTCGGGCAGACCGGCGAGACGATGCACGGATGGGACCTCGACGCATACCGGCGCCGGGCGGAAGCGTTCGGGTGGAAGGCGATCGAGATCGACGGGCACGACGTCGCCGCGATCGACCGCGCGCTGGCGCGGGCAACCGAGACCACCGGCCAGCCGACCGTCGTCATCGCGAAGACCGAGAAGGGGCACGGCGTCAAGGCCGTCGCCAACCAGAACGGCCGTCACGGCAAGCCGCTGGACGATCCCGAGGCGGCGATCGCCGAGCTCGGCGGGATGCGCGACATCCACGTCGACGTCCCGAAGCCGGAGGGCGACGGCGCACCACACCGGTTCCCGACCGGTGAGCTCGTGCTTCCCTCCTACGAGCCCGGCACGAAGGAGGCGACCCGCAAGGCCTTCGGCGACGCGCTCGTGGCCCTGGGCCGCGCGCGCGGCGAGGTGGTCGCGATCGACGGCGAGGTCGGCAACAGCACGTATACCGAGCTCTTCGCCAAGGAGCTGCCGGACCGCTTCTTCCAGGCATACATCGCCGAGCAGCAGATGATCGCGACTGCGATCGGGTTCCAGGTGCGCGGATGGAAGCCGTTCGCCGGCACCTTCGCCGCCTTCCTGAGCCGTGCGTACGACTTCATCCGCATGGCGGCGGTCAGCCGCGCCAGCTTCTCGGTCGCCGGATCCCACGCCGGCGTCAGCATCGGCGAGGACGGCCCATCGCAGATGGCGCTCGAGGACCTGGCCGCGTTCCGCGCGGTCCACGCCTCTACCGTGCTCTACCCGTCCGACCCGAACCAGACGGCGGCGCTCGTGCCGCAGATGGCCGACCGGGAGGGAGTCGTCTTCATGCGCACCACCCGCGAGAAGACGCCGATCCTCTACCAGCCCGGGGAGCCCTTCCACATCGGCGGCTCCCGGGTCGTTCGATCGACCGATGCGGATGCGGTGACCCTCATCGGCGCGGGCATCACCCTCCACGAGGCAGTCGCGGCCGCCGAGACCCTGGCCGGCGAGGGCATCGCCGCGAGGGTCATCGACCTGTACAGCGTCAAGCCGGTCGACGTTGAGACGATCCGCGCCGCGGCGCGGGAGACCGGCGCGATCGTGACGGTCGAGGATCACTGGCCCGAGGGAGGCATCGGCGACGCGGTGCTCGACGCCCTGGCGGAAGAGCAGCCACACCCGATCGTCGTGAAGCTGGCCGTCCGCGCCATGCCCGGGTCGGGCACGCCGGCCGAGCTCCTCGCGGCCGCCGGCATCGACGCCGGACACATCGCCGACGCGGCGCGCGAGCTCGTCGGACGCGCCGGCGAGCGGGGACGAAGCAAGGCGGAGGTCGGCTCCAGCCGGCGCGAGTAGTGGAGGGCCACGAGATGACAGGCGCAGAGCAGGACCGCCGCGAGGCCGCGACGGTCGACCAGGACCGGGAGGCACAAAACATGGCCGACGCCGCCACCTCGTCGAATGCGCTGCAGCGGCTCCACGCCGACCAGGACCAGAGCCCGTGGATCGACTTCATCGACCGTGAGCTGATCGCGAGCGGGAAGCTCAAGGGCATGGTCGACGACGGGATCCGCGGTCTCACCAGCAATCCGACCATCTTCGCCAAGGCGGTCGCGACCGGACAGTACGACCAGCTCATCCGGCGCGAGATCGAGGCCGGCGACGGTGCCCGCGAGATCTACGAGGCGATCGCGGTCGCCGACGTCGGAGATGCGGCCGACGTCCTGCGGTCCGTGTACGACGCGGCCGGCGGCGCCGACGGCTTCGCGAGCATCGAGGTCGAGCCCGACCTGGCCGAGGACGCCGATGCCACGCTGGCACGGGCACGGGAGCTCTGGGCACGCCTCGACCGCCCCAATGTCTTCATCAAGATCCCCGCCACCGAGGCGGGCATCCCGGCCATCGAGAACGCCATCGCCGAGGGCATCAACGTCAACGTCACGCTCATGTTCAGCGTCGACATCTACCGCCGCGTGGCCCGTGCGTACGTGGCCGGCCTGCGCCGCCGCCACGATAACGGAGAGGACGTGTCGAACGTGGCCAGCGTGGCGAGCTTCTTCGTCAGCCGGGTCGACACCAAGGTCGACAAGTACCTCGATGAGCTCGGGACGCCCGATGCGCTCGCCGCCCGCGGGAAGGCGGCGGTCGCGAACGCCAAGATGGCGTACGAGGCCTTCGGCGAGGTCTTCAACGGCGACGAGTTCGCCGACCTGCGCGCAGCCGGTGCCCGCGTGCAGCGATGCCTGTGGGCGAGCACGAGCACGAAGAACCCCGAGTACCGCGACGTGCTGTACGTCGAGGAGCTGATCGGCCCCGAGACGGTCGACACGATGCCGCTCGAGACGATCACCGCCTTCCTGGATCACGGGCGCATCGAGCGGACGCTGGACCGTGACCTCGACGCCGCGCGCGACGCGCTCGCCGCGGTGGAGGCCACCGGGATCACGATGGAGCGCGTCACCCACGAGCTCATCGTGGAGGGCGTCGCCAGCTTCGCGAAGAGCTTCGACGAGCTGATCGAGACGATCGAGTCGAAGCGGCAGGAGCTCGCCCCCGCATGACCCAGCTCGACGCCGCGGTCGCCGCGCGGCTCGAGGCCTGGACGACGGAGCGCGTCGCCGAGCGGCTGTGGGCGAAGGACGGCTCGCTGTGGGCCGGTTCGGGCAAGCCGGCCGACGAGGTCGCCGCCTGGCTCGGCTGGCTTGATTTGCCCGAGGCAATGAGCGCCCGCGTCGCCGAGCTGGAGCACCTTGCCCGCGACGTGCGGGAAGACGGCTACCGCCGCGCGGCGGTGCTCGGCATGGGCGGCTCGAGCCTCGCGCCGGAGCTGTTCGCGCGGGTCTTCGGGTCGGGTGGCGGTGCCTCTCCCGACGGGCTCGCGCTGCGCATCCTCGACTCGACCCACCCCGACGCGGTTCGCGGGTTCCGCTCGTGGGCCTCCGAGCAGCGCACCCTCTTCATCGTCAGCTCGAAGTCGGGCACCACGACGGAGCCGAATGCCTACCAGGCGGCCATGGGCGAGATCGCGCCGGCGCTCGACTTCGTGGCCATCACCGATCCGGGGACGAGCCTGGCGGACCTCGCTCGCGCCCAGGAGTTCCGGGCCATCGTCGAGGCGCCGCCCGACGTCGGCGGCCGCTACTCGGCCCTCACGGTGTTCGGGCTCGTCCCGGCCGCCCTCGCCGGCGTGGATGTCGGTGCCCTCCTGGAGCGCGCGCGTCGCATGGCCGACGCATGCCACACGGCGCCGGCGGCCGACAATCCGGGCCTCGCGCTCGGCGCCACGATCGGCGAGGCGGCGCTTGCGGGACGCGACAAGCTGACGATCCTCACCTCCCCGCGCCTCGCCGCCTTCGGGGACTGGGCGGAGCAGCTCATCGCGGAGAGCACGGGCAAGGCCGGCACCGGGATCGTCCCGATCGTCGGAGAGGCGGCGGCTCCCGCCAAGCGCTACGGCGACGATCGGTACTTCATCTTCCTCACCCTGGCCGGCGAGTCCCGCGGTGAGCTCGGTTCGCTCGCGGAGGAGCTCATGGGCCTCGGGCACGCGGGGACGCATATCGAGCTCGCCGACCCGCTCGAGATCGGCGCCGAGTTCGTCCGCTGGGAGGTCGCCACGGCGGCGGCGGGGATCGTCCTCGGTATCGACCCGTTCGACCAGCCGAACGTGCAGGAGTCGAAGGACGCGACGAAATCGCTGCTGGAGGCGTTTCGCGCGGAGGGGGCGCTGCCCCAGCCGATGCCGATCGTGAGCGAGCCAGGCCTGGCCGTCAGCGCCGACCCGGGGGTGCTCGGCGACGCGCCGGTCAGCGTCGACGGCGCGATCGACCAGCTCCTCGGATCAGCGCGCGCGGGCCGCGACTACGTGGCGATCCTGGCCTACGTGCCGCCGGGTCCGGACATCGTCGAGCGCCTGGAGGCCGTCCGCCTCCGGATCCGCGACGCCCGCGGCGTCGCCACGACGCTCGGCATCGGCCCTCGCTTCCTTCACTCCACCGGCCAGCTGCACAAGGGCGGGCCCGACAGCGGCGTCTTCCTGCAGCTGACCGCCGACCCCTCCAAGGACCTGCCGATCCCCGGATGGGACGAAACGTTCGCTACCCTGATCGCGGCACAGGCGCTCGGCGACCTCGCCTCGCTCCAGAAGCGCGGCCGGCGCGCCCTGCGCCTCCATCTCGGCGACCTCGAGGCCGGCCTCGGCCGGCTCGAGGCCATGGTCGACACGGCGCTATCGGTCTGACGAGCAGAGGAGGCGAGCGAGGCATGCAGGTCGCGATCGCGGGCCTGGGCAGGATGGGGGCCGGCATGGCGCGGCGGGCCGCGCGGGGCGGCCATGACGTCGTCGCCTGGAACCGGACCGAGTCGGTCGCCGCGGCGGTGGCTTCCGAGGCCGAGAACGAGGGGCGGGTGACGGTCGCCGAGCCGATCGAGCGGCTCCTGGAGCTTCTGGCTCCGCCGCGCCACGTGGTCATCAGCGTTCCATCCGGCGACGCGACCGACGCGTTGATCGAGCAGCTGGCCGGCATCCTCGAACCCGGCGACGTGATCGTCGACGCCGGCAACAGCCGATTCCACGACTCGCGGCGCCACGCCGCCGAGCTGACGTCCACGGGCATCGAGTGGCTCGACATGGGCGTCTCGGGCGGCGTCTGGGGCCTGCAGGTCGGCTTCTGCGCGATGCTCGGCGGCAAGCGGGAGGTCTTCGAGCGCTTCGAGCCGGTCGTGAAGACCCTGGCGCCCGAGAACGGCTACCTCTACTGCGGCGAGGCGGGCGCGGGCCACTACACGAAGATGGTCCACAACGGCATCGAGTACGGGATCATGCAGGCCTACGGGGAGGGATTCGACATCCTCCATGCCAGCGACTACGACCTCGACCTGGCGGCGATCGCGCGGATGTGGAACAACGGGTCGGTCATCCGCTCCTGGCTGCTCGAGCTGGCCGGCAACGCGTTCGAGAAGGAGGGCAACGACCTCGACGCGATCACTGGATACGTGAGCGACTCTGGTGAGGGACGCTGGACCGTGGCCGAGGCCATCGACCACGACGTGCCGGCGCCGGTCATCACCCTCAGCCTCATCGAGCGCTTCCGCAGCCGGCGCGCGCCGGACTCGTACACCGATCGCGTCCTCGCCGCCCTGCGCAACGAGTTCGGCGGCCACGCCATCAAGGAGCGCTCGTAGCGCGATGGCCACCCGCACCGCCGACCCGGCAAGCGTCGAGGGCGCGCCGAGCGGCGCTGACCGGACGGGGCGCGACCGCGACGCCGGGCCGCGGCCGGGCACCGCGCTGCCGGCTGAGCCGAACCCCCTTCGCGAGGGGCTGCGCCACGAGCGCATGGCGGAGCCGTGCACGATGGTCATCTGCGGCGCAACCGGCGACCTCACCGAGCGCAAGCTCGCCCCCGCGCTCTACAACACGTTCCTCGGCGGCTTCCTCCCGCCGGAGTTCACCGTGGTCGGCTTCGCTCGACGTGAGCTGAGCGACCAGGAGTTCCGCGACCACCTCCTTGGCGGGATCAACAAGTACAGCCGCAACACGCCGGTCAAGCCGGCGATCTGGGACTCCATCGCGGATGCGATCGAGTACCACCAGGGCGACTTCAACGACCCGGCCGCCTACGCCGAGCTGGCCAAGCGGCTCGATCGGATCGACCGCGACCGGGGCACGGCCGGGAACAGGCTCTTCTACCTCGCCGTGCCGCCCAGCCTCTATCCCGAGATCGTGAACCAGCTCGATCGGGCCGGGCTGGCGGCTAGCGGCGATCGGCGCCGGACCGGCGCGAAGCGCGGGTGGACGCGCGTCATCGTCGAGAAGCCGTTCGGCTACGACCTCGACAGCGCCCGAACGCTGAACCACGAGTTCGCCGAGGTCTTCGACGAGGACCAGGTCTATCGGATCGACCATTACCTTGGCAAGGAGACGGTTCAGAACCTGTCGGTCTTCCGCTTCGGGAACGGCCTCTTCGAGCCGATCTGGAACCGGCGCTACATCGACTCGGTGCAGATCACCGTGGCCGAGACCGTCGGCGTCGAGGGGCGGGGCGAGTTCTACGACGACACCGGGGCGCTGCGCGACGTCGTCCAGAACCACGGCCTCCAGCTGCTCGCCATCTTCGCCATGGAGCCACCGGTCGAGTTCCATGCCGAGGACCTGCGCGACGAGAAGCTCAAGGTGCTGCGCGCCGTGAAGCCGATGGCCCGCGAGGACGTCGCCGCCAACACGATCCGGGGCCAGTACGTGTCCGGCTGGGTCGAGGGCGAGCGGATCAGCTCCTATCGCGACGCGCCCGAGGTCCCACCGGACTCCGAGACCGAGACGTACGTGGCCCTCAAGCTGGCGATCGACTCGTGGCGATGGGCGGGCGTGCCGTTCTACATCCGCACCGGGAAGGCACTGCCCAGCCGGGTGACCGAGATCGCGGTCCAGTTCCGGCGCGCGCCGCTCGCCCTCTTCTCGCGGGCCGGGGTGTCGCAGGTCGACCCGAACGTGCTCGCCATCCGCGTCCAGCCCGACGAAGGGATCCTGCTCCGCTTCGGCGCCAAGGTGCCGGGCCAGGGCCTCCAGATCCGGACGGTCAACATGGACTTCCGCTACGGCTCGTCGTTTGCGGTCGACTCGCCCGACGCGTACGAGACGCTCCTCCTCGACGCCATGGTCGGCGACGCCAGCCTCTTCACGCGCAGCGACGAGGTCGAGCGCGCCTGGACCATCCTCGATCCGATCCTGTCTGCCTGGAAGGCGGGCGAGGGCGGACCGCTCCACTTCTACGGTGCCGGGACGTGGGGCCCGCCCGCCGCCGACGAGCTGCTGGTGCGCGATGCACGCGCCTGGCGCAAGCCATGAGCGAGATCGTCCCGAGCGTCACGCAGGAGCAGGCGGTCCACCGGCGCCTCATGCGCTTCGGTGAGCACGCCAGCCTGGCGACACCGATGTGGGAGGAGCGCGACACGACCGTCCGCGCGGTCGCGGGCCACCTCGCCTCCCTGTGGGACACGCCGCCCGGCTTCGATGACGGTGGGGACCCGCTCGTCACCGAGAAGGGGCTGCCGCACGCCCGCGCCTCGGTCCTCAACCTCATCGTGACCGTCGTCGACGATGCCGCCGCCGACCGCGTCGTCCACACGCTGACGGGCCTCGGCGTGCGCCACCCGTCGCGCGCGATCGTCCTCGTCCCGGAAGTGGCGTCGACGGGGACGCCCCTCGACGCGCGGATCAGCACGCACTGCAACGACCCGTCGGGTGGCGGGGACCGGGTCTGCTACGAGGAGGTGGTGCTCACCGTCCGCGGCGAGGCGGCCGCCCACGTCGCCGGGATCGTCGGCCCGCTCCTCATCCACGACCTGCCGACGCACGTGTGGTGGCCGGGCGACCCGCCGTTCAACGACCCGGTCTTCGACCAGCTCATCGAGATGGGCGATCGGGTGCTGTTCGACTCCGCCGACTTCGGTGACCTCCTCGGCGGCCTGCGACGGCTGGGCAGCCTGCGACGATCGAGCGGCGTCGGCGACCTGAGCTGGGAGCGACTGGCGTGGTGGCAGGAGCTGACGGCGCAGTTCTTCGACGCCCCACGCTTCCGGCGCTACCTCCCGAATCTGAGCCGCCTGCGGATCCGCTACGCGACCGGTGCGGCCGAGGGCCCCGCGACGGCGGACGATGTGGCGCCGGGGGTGAGCTCGCCGATGGCCCAGGCGCTCCTCTACGCCGGGTGGATCGCAACCCGCCTCGGATGGCGCCGCTACCGCACCATCGAGCCGCTCGCGAACGGTGCGTTCCGGCTGCGGCTCGAGGGCAAGCACGAGATGGTCGACCTGCTCGTCGAGCCGGAGGCCACCGATGCGGTGCCGGCCGGCGAGCTCCTCTCGGTCCGGCTCCGCTCGCTCGGGGAGACCGGCGCCGCGGAGTTCATCATCGACCGCGACGGGGACGACGCCATGGTCGCCACCAACGCCGACGGCATGACGGCGCTCCTCCGGCGGGTGGCGATGGCCGACTCGGACGAGGCCGAGCTGCTCGCCTCGCAGCTGTCGATGGACGTGGTGGACCGGGTGTACGAGGACGCGCTGCGGGCCGGCGCGATCCTCCTCGCCTCGGCGCGCGAGGCCGCCGCGTGACGTCGTTCACGGTGCGCGACCAGCCGGCCGACGTATGCCGCGACACCGCGGATCGCTTCGTGGCGGTGGCGGTCGAGGCGATCGACCAGCGGGGCGCCTTCCGCGTCGCCCTCCCCGGCGGCTCCACGCCGCTCGAGGTCTACGCGTTCCTGCTCGAGCCCCGGCGGCGCGACGCGATCGACTGGCGGGCCGTCGAGTTCTTCTGGGGCGACGAACGACGGGTGCCGCCCGATCACCCCGAGTCGAACTTCGGCGTCGCCTACGGGCTCTTCATCTCGCAGCTCCCCGACGTCCTCCCTCAACGGATCCACCGCATGCCGGCCGAGGCCACCGATCTCGACGCCGCCGCCATGACCTACGAGAGCGAGCTCCGGCTCGCCTTCGCCGCGCGTGGCGATGAGCCGCCCGCGTTCGACTTGATGTGGCTCGGGATGGGTCCCGACGGCCATACCGCCAGCCTCTTTCCCGGCTCGGTCGCGCTCGATGAGACGGAGCGCTGGGTCGTCGGAAACTGGGCGCCGTCGCGGGAGGCATGGCGCATGACGCTCACCTTCCCGGTCCTCCACGCGGCGCGGCACACCTTCGTCAGCGTCATCGGCGCCAACAAGCGCGAGGCGCTGTCGTCGATTCGTTCCGGAGCGTCCGATCTGCCGGCCGCGCGCGTGGCTGGAGAGAGGGTCGAGTGGATCGTCGACTCGGCCGCCGCCGGCGCGCGGGCCGCCTGACGTGCCCGCCATCGCGTGGCTGGCCATCGCGCTGGCGGCGGGGGCTGCCGGGTACCTCGTCGGCTGGCCGGCCTGGCGATCGTACCGAGGCCGCGACGCGCTGGACACGAATGCCGAGCGCTACCTGGCCTGGCGGGGCCGCGCCTCGCGCGGGCCCCGGCCGCGCGAGGGGATGACCGGCGAGGAGCGCCGGCGGGTCTTCGCTGGCATCGGGCTCGGCGCGGTGGCGCTCGTCGCGCTCGTCGCCTTCTTCGCCACGAGCTAGCCATGCGTGTCGAGCTCCTCTATGCCGACGGCGACCCGGCGGCCATGCCGGCGCGCCAGAACCTCGTCGAGGTGCTGACCGAGGACGCCTTCGAGACGCCGATCCAGATGGTGGCCGTGAGCTCCGCCGAGGACGCCGCGCTGCTCGAGATGCACGGCTCGCCGTCGATCCGGATCGACGGTGAGGACCTCGACCCGGACTCGGCCGGCCCGGTCGGCCTGGCCCCACGTGACTACGGCGCGGGTCCCGTGCCGGACAAGCCGCTGATCCGGCGCGCCGTCGAGCGCGCCCGCGGCTGGAGCCACCCACCGCCCGCGCGTCGCCGGCCGTGATCAGGGGTAGACTGCGCCCAACAGCCCATGTCCGCCAGCAAACGGCCGAGCACCTCGAGCCTCCGCCGATACCTCACATCCCGTCCGTACATCGCGGTCGCCGACGTTCGGCGACGGTTCGGCCTCGATCCTGACGCGATGAGCGTCGTGTCCCGCAACGGGACGACGGCCTTCATCGGGCTGCCCGAGCGCGAGGCGTCGAAGCTCCAGGACCTCTGGCAGCGCGAGGAGGTCGGGGTCGAGCTCTCGGTGGAGGTCCGGGCCCCGGTCATCGTCGGCATCTATCCGATGCGGATCGCGCGCTTCGTGATCGACCAGGCGATCGGCTACCACGGCAACGGCGTCCATGCCCTCCCCGAGGCGGCCCATGACGAGGCGCCGGAGGGCATCACCGCCGAATGAGGGTGGGCGTCGTCCTCAGCGACCTCATCTTCTTCAGCCGGATCGAATCGGCCGCGGCGGCCGCCGGCGTCCCTCTCGTTCGAGCCGATGAGCCGGCCGACCTGCCTGGCGGCCTCGACCTGATCCTCGTCGACTGGTCGGCCCGTCGCGAAGGGTGGGCGAAGGCCCTCAGCGGCCGCGATGAGGCCCGGGTGATCCTCTTCGGTCCCCACACGGACCTCGAGGCGCACGCTGATGCTCGCGCCGCCGGCCTCGGTCCGATGTGGGCTCGATCGAAGCTCGTCGCGCTGGGAGCAGGGCTGTTCGGCGCCGACGATGGCGCGTGAGGCGTCGGCGGCGCGCCGCCTAGAAGCGCGGTGAGAAGACCAGGTCGATCACGATGCCGGCCGGCGTCTCGCGCCAGCTCCTGGCGACGAGGGCCATGCCGTCAGCGAGCATGTCGTCGCGGACCTTCACCGACGCGGCGTGCGCACGCGCCGCGTCCGAGGCCGACACGGTGCGTCGGATGAGACGGCTTGCGGGCGGGGCGAACGGCGCGCTGATCGTCGGTTCGGGCGGACCGACCGCGGTCACGGCCGGGCCGACTCGACCATCACAGAGCGCGCCTCGGCGACCTTGCGCACGCGAGCCGGCCGCATCTCCATCGATGACATCGCCACCCTGGCGGCGCCGGATGGATCGATGACGGCTCGCGCCTCGCTCAGCCATGCGTAATCCACGCCCGGGTGCAGCGTGTTCGCGAGCACCGCGTCATACGACGCTGGGTCGGGGTTCTTCACGGACAGCAGGATGTTGTGGTCGTCGATGGGCACCGAGGGAACGAGCGGGTCGTAGACATCGACCGACGCGCCCCGTCGCATGAGCTCGGTGACGATCTCGATCCCCGGCGACTCACGCGTGTCCTCGATTCCGGGCTTGTACGCGACGCCCACCACCAGGACACGTGCTCCCGACAGCCCGCGCCCGATCGACGACAGGTTGCCGGCGATCTGGTCAACGATCTCGAGCGGACGGGCCGCAATCGCCTCCATGGCCTTTGCGAGGATCGGGGCCTCGGCATGGCGCGACCGTAGCTCCCAGAGCAGGTAGTGGGGATCGCACGGGATGCAATGCCCACCCACGCCCGTCCCTGGATAGAACGGCATGAACCCATACGGCTTCGTGGCTGCGGCGTCGATGACCTCGCGTGGGTCCATGCCCAGGGCCCCGCACACATCAGCGATCTCATTCGCGAAGGCGACGTTGACGGCGCGGAACGAGTTCTCCAGCAGCTTCGTCATCTCGGCGGCATCGGCAGAGCTCACCTGGACGACCTCGTCGGCGATGAGGCCGATGATCATCGACGCGCGCTCCAGGCACTCCGCCGTGACGCCACCGACAACCCGCGGCACGTCGCCATGCGGCGTCGTGTTGCCGGGATCGATCCGCTCGGGGCTGGACGCAACGAAGATCGTCTCACCGATGACGAACCCGCGCTCGCGCAGTGGCTCGGCAAGGAGCTCGCGGGTTGTCCCCGGGTAGCTCGTGCTGGTGAGGATGATGACCTGGCCCGGTTCTGCGTGCCTCACGGCATCCGCGCAGGCCCCGCGCAGCATCCGCAGGTCGGGGGCCCGATGCTCGTCCACCGGCGTGGGGACGCAGATGAGCACGGCGTCGGCCTCTCCGAGCGACTCCAGAGAGTGCGTCAGCACGAAGTCATCGTCATCGAGCCTGGCGTCCAGAAGGACGCGGTCCGTGGGGACGAGGTCGACGCGCCGCTCTCGGATCGCCCTGAGGCGCGACTCGCTGATGTCGATGCCGATGGTGCGAGCGCCCTTCGCGCGGGCCGTGAGCGCCGTCGGAAGGCCGACGTAGCCAAGCCCGAGGATGGCGATCACCGGCTGCGCCGATGCGCCCTCGCTGGGTCGATAGCTAGAAATGCTCGAGCGGCGCGGCACAGCGCCGACGTCGAGACTAACCCTCAATTCCGTCAATGGACACGCCCCTGTTGCTCGGGTCCCCCCGGGGCTGGACACTTCCCCGCCGGGATGCGAGTCTCCTAGTACTAAGGTACCTATGTCAAGGGGCGACTATCGGGTAGCGGTGCCTTCCCGCAACGATGGGCGATCGTGCGAGGATCGCGGGTGTTCCGGCTCCGAGGTCGTCTTGACGGAGCGTCCGGCGCGTGCAACCCTCCAGCATCCACGAGCCTGCCCGCTGCGCCGCAGCCTTGAGACCTGGCGGCCGATAGCGGAGACGAAGAGTGACAGATCGCGGGAGTCTCCCGCGCGTGCGGGGGAAACGCTGAGATGTGCGGCATCGCCGGCATCGCAACCACCCACGGGCTCACCGACCAGGACCGATACCTCGTTGGCTGCATGCTCGAGTCGCTTGCCCATCGTGGGCCGGACGACCAGCACCTCCAGGCGGACGAGATGACGAGCATCGGGGCGCGACGCCTGTCGATCATCGACCTCGAGACGGGGCGGCAGCCGGTCTCGAACGAGGACGGGTCGGTGTGGGCAACCCAGAACGGCGAGATCTACAACTACGTGGAGCTCCGCGCCGAGCTCGAGGCCAAGGGCCATCGCCTGACGACCCAGGGTGATACCGAGGTCATCGTCCACCTGTACGAGGACTACGGCGAGCGCTTCGTGGACCACCTGCGGGGCATGTTCGCGATCGCCGTCTGGGACTCGGCGCGCCGCCGCCTCGTGCTCGCCCGCGATCGGGTCGGCAAGAAGCCGCTCTACTGGCGGCTCGCCGGCGGCCGAATCTCCTATGGGTCCGAGCTGAAGGCGCTGATGCTGGATCACAGCCTCGAGCGCACGGTGGACCGACGGGCGCTGGAGATGTTCTTCATGTACCAGTACGTCCCGTCGCCCCACACGATCCTCGACGGGGTGCACAAGCTTCCTCCGGCCTCGACGCTCGTCTGGGACGGTGGCGAGCCCACGATCACCCGCTACTGGCATCTGGACTACGAGCCCAAGCTCAAGATGGCCCCCGATGAGCAGCGCGAGGCCTGTCTCGAGCTCATGCGCGAGTCGGTGCGCCTGCGAATGCGCAGCGACGTGCCGGTCGGGCTCTTCCTCTCCGGTGGGATGGACTCGAGCCTGGTCCTGGCTCTCATGGCCGAAGTCTCGAGCCAGCCGGTGCGCACGTTCACGATCGGGTTTGACGATCCGGCGTACAACGAGGCGGGCTATGCCCGCACGGTGGCCGAGAGATACGGCACCGCGCACACCGAGGAGGTCGTGCGCCTGGACGCCATCGAGATGCTGCCGCGACTCGCGGAGCACTACGACGAGCCATTCGGAGACTCATCGGCCATCCCGACCTTCCGCGTATCCGAGCTCGCCGGCCGCGACGTCAAGGTCGTCCTGACGGGCGATGGCGGGGACGAAGCGTTCGGCGGCTACGAACGCTACCGCTTCCACATCGGCATGCAGCGCCTCGACCGGCTCCCCAGACCGATTCGCCGGTCGGCTGCGCTGCTCGCTGCGCGCGTCGCGATGTGGGGACGTCCGGGCATCAAGGCCCGTGGTCGGGGAAGCGGTTGGGATCGCATGGCCCGGCTCAGCAGTGCCGAGCGCTACGTGGTCGTCATGTCAACCTTCAACCGCGAGCTCCGCGCGCGGCTCCTCGGTCGACCAGACGACGCGGAGCGCTACCTGCTGGATATCCTGGCAGCCGGCCCGAGCGGCTCGGTGGATGAGCTCCTTCACGCCGACGTTCGCTCCTACCTGCCGGAGGACCTTCTGGTGAAGATGGACCGCGCCTCGATGGCCAGCTCGCTCGAGGGCCGCGCGCCGCTGCTCGACCACCGGCTGCTGGAGTTCGTGGCCCGTCTGCCCGCGAGCCGCAAGGTCGCCCTGTTCCAGACGAAGGTCCTGCTGCGCGAGATCGCGACCGGGGTCCTGACGCGAGAGATCGTCGATCGGCCGAAGATGGGATTCGGCGTGCCCATCGAAGCCTGGTTCCGAGGCGCGCTTGGCGATGTCTTCCGCGAGACGGTCCTCGCGCCGGATAGCGTGTCGCGAGACTTCCTCGACGTGGCGGTGGCGGACGACCTGCTGGACATCCACATGCGCGGCGAAGCGCTCCACGCCCGCCAGCTCTGGCTCATCCTGATGTTCGAGCTCTGGGGGCGCCGCTGGCTCCAGGATCGGCCCGCCGCATGAGATGCCTCGTCACCGGCGGAGCCGGATTCATCGGTCACCACCTGGTTCAGGCGCTGCTCGACCGCGGCGACGAGGTGGCGGTCCTCGACGACCTGTCGACCGGCAGGATCGAGCGCCTCGAGGGCCTGGACGATCGGATCACCCTCGTCATCGGCAGCATCCTCGACGACGGCGCCCTCGACGAGGCCCTGGCCGGCTGCACCGCCGTCCTGCACGAGGCAGCCCTGGCATCCGTCGCTCGATCGGTACGCGACCCGGCGACCTCCAACGAGGTGAACGTCACCGGCACCGTGCGGCTCATGCTTGCAGCCGCCCGGGCCGGCGTGTCGCGGGTCGTCTATGCGGGCTCCTCGAGCGTGTATGGCGGTGGCGAGCTGCCGGCCCGCGAGTCACACCCCACCCGTCCCGCCTCGCCGTATGCGACGAGCAAGCTCGCGGCCGAGTCGTACGTTCACACGATCGGCGCGATGCACGGGATGCAGACCGCGTCGCTCCGGTACTTCAACATCTTCGGCCCGGCGCAGGATCCCGCTTCGGAGTACGCCGCGGTCGTGCCTCGATTCGTGACGGCAGCGCTCGAGGGCCAGCAACCGGTCATCTTCGGAGACGGGCAGACGACACGCGACTTCACGTACGTGGATAACGCGGTCCAGGCAAACCTCCGCGCTCTCGACGCCCCTGCGCTGGATCGCCTGACCTGCAACATCGGCTGTGGCGAGCGATACTCGCTCCTCGAGCTCCTCGAGCTGATCGGGGACGCCGTGGGCCGGCGGCTGGAGCCGAGTTTCGAGCCTCCGCGCGCCGGAGACGTCCGCGACTCCCAGGCCGATATCACGCTGGCCCGCGAGCGCCTCGGCTACGAGCCGAGCGTGGGTCTGGCCGCGGGCATCGAATCGGCGGTGGCGTGGTATCGGGCGTCCCGGTAGCCGAAAGGGAGCCGTGAGCCGACCTCCATCGTCGGGCCGCCCACTGCGCATCGCCTATGTCAACGGATCGCTCGGGCTCGGCGGCAGCGAGCGCCAGATGCTGCTGCTGGCGCGACACCTCCCGCGACCCCGGTTCGAGGTCGAATTCGTGCTGCTCGGGGAGCCCGGCGAGCTCGCCGACGAAGCGCGGGCCGCCGGCGCACGGGTCCATTCCATTCGCTCACCGTCGCGCTCCAGGGTCGCGCTCCCACTCTGGAGCCTCAGGGTGGTGGCATCGGTCTGGTCGTTCGTCCGGCTCGTTCGCCGGGGACACTATGACCTCGTCGACGCCTGGCTCTTCGACGCGTACGCCATGGCCGCCGTGACGAGACCGGTGACCCGAATCCCCGTCCTCGTCTCGGGCCGCCGCAGCCTGTCCGACTACAAGGCCCAGTTCTCCATCGTGCGGCGGCTCGCCGATCGAGTGGCCACAGCGTGGACCGACGCCATCGTTGCCAACGGGCACGCGGTGGCGGAGAACGTACAGCTTCGCGAGCGCTTGCCTGGCGATCGCATTCGAGTCATCCGGAACGGGGTCGAGATCCTGCCCTCGCCGGAGGCGGACGCACTGCAGGTGATTCGAGCCGGGTGGGGTTGTGACGAGCGCTCCCTGGTGATCGGCTGCGTCGCGAACTACAAGCCCGGAAAGGGCCTCGACCTGCTGCTGGACGCCTTCGCTCCGGTGGCGGCGTCCCGCCCCGAGACGCACCTCGTCCTGATTGGCGAGGGGGGACTTCGCACCAGCCTGGAACGGCAGATCGCGGATCGCGGCCTGACCGGCAGGGTGACGCTCGCTGGGGCCACGCCGGATCCGAGGCCCCTAGCCTTCGCGTTCGACATCGCGGTCCTCGCGTCCGAGGCCGAAGGCCTGCCGAACGCGCTGCTCGAGGCCGCGGCCGCCGCACGACCGATGGTCGCCACCGATGCGGGGGCCTCCCGGGAGATCGTCATTCACGGAGAGACGGGCTTCGTCACGCCAGTGGGAGATCGCGAGGCGATGACCACGGCGCTCCTGCGCCTCGTGGACGCGCCCGACCTCCGAGCCGCGATGGGAGCCGCCGCCCTCGAGCACGCGCGCGTCGCGTTCGGCGTGGAACGTTGCGTGGCCGAGTTCGCCGCCCTTTACGAGGAGCTTGCAACGAGGAAGGCGGCCAGAGGGCGCAGGTGACTTCCGCATCGCCCCGTCCGATCCGCGTCCTCTTCGTCGTGCCCGACCTGGGCTCGGGCGGGACCGAGCGTCAGCTCGTGGCCCTGACGCGCCGCCTGCCGCGCGACCGCTTCACGGCCGCATTCGTGCTGATCCGCGAGCGCGGCATGCACGCGGACCTAGTCGAGGCGGAGGGCATCGAGGTGACCGTGCTGGGCATCCTGCCGCCGTCACAGGTCGGATGGATCCGGGTGCTGCCCCTGTCCATCCGTGGCCTGTACCGCTTCCTGCGCACGGCGCGACGCGGCCGCTACGACATCGTCGACGCCTGGCTCTATCACGGGTACTGGTTGGCGGCCGTCACCCACCGCCTGGCGGGCATACGGTTGTTCGTGGCTGGTCGCCGCAGCCTGAGCGACTTCAAGGAGGGCTGGGGCTGGCCCGCTCGCGCGCTGGACGGACTGGCGCGTCGCCGGGCGCACGTCGTCGTCGCGAACTCGGAGCTCGTGCGCCGTGACGTCATCGAGCGAGAGGGGATGGACCCGCGTCGCATCGTCGTCATTCCCAACGGCGTCGAGGTCCCCCCGAACCGGACACGGCGTGTCGGCAGGCGGCTCGTCGTCAGTGGGGCATCAGCCACGATGACTTCGTGATCGGCTGTGTGTCGAACCTGAAGCAGGGCAAGGGGATCGAGGACCTGCTGGAGGCCTTCGCGCTCCTCGCCGATCGCGACCCGGTGCGCCTCGTGCTGGTGGGGGACGGCCCACGTCGGGCCCAGCTGATGGATCAAGCGGAGCGCCTGGCTGTCTCTGACCGGGTCCGGTTCCACGGATTGGATGCCGATCCGTCCCGTCTCCTGCCGGGAATGGATCTCTTCGTCCACCCATCAGAGAGCGAGGGACTGCCCAACGCCGTTCTCGAGGCGGCCGCGGCGGGGCTGCCGATTGTGGCCACGGCGGCCGGCGGCACGCCGGAGATCGTCAGTGATGGCGAGACGGGCGCCCTCGTCCCGGTGGGCGACGTCGCGGCGATGGCATCGGCGATCGAGGCCCTCCGCGGCGATCCGGATCGCCGGACGCGCCTCGGGGCCGCGGCTCGGCACCACGTCCGGGCGACGTACGGGATGGACCGCTTCATCGCGGAGACGGCGGCGCTCTACGAGCGGCTCGTCGCCGGTCCTCCGCCAGGGCAGCGATCTCGATGATCGGTGGCGAACGTTGAATCCGGCATGTACCCTCATCGCCCCGCACGAGGGATGCGAGTGACCCGCCTCGAACCGAGCCCCGTTTGCCCGAGCCTGAGCCGATGAAGGCTGTCGTTTTCAGCGGCGGAGCCCCCCTTCAGCTCGCCAACGACGGCCAGCCCGTCCCGAAGCCGATGGTGCGGCTCGGAGCCCAGCCCGTGCTGTGGCACGTCATGCGCATCCACGCGTCCGCCGGTCTGGACGACTTCGTGCTGTGCCTCGGGCGCGGTGCCGACGTGATCAAGGCCTACTTCCTCGAATATCAGGAGGCACTTGCGAACGACTTCGTGCTCTCCGGCCCGGAGCGCCAGGTGCGCCTGCTCCACAGCGACATGGACCGATGGCGCATCACGTTCGCCGATACCGGCCGCCAGGCGCCGGTGCTGCGGCGCCTCCGCGCCGCCCAGCCGCTGCTCGCCGATGAGGAGGTCTTCTGCGCCAGCTACGGGGACGTGCTGACCGATGCGCCACTTGGGGAGTTTCGAGAGGACTTTCTGCATCGCACAGAGCTCGCGGGCGTCCTCGCCGTGCGGCCGCGTGGCGGTGCTGGGCTGCTGGATACCGCTCCCGATGGGTTGGTGACTGGCGTCAGCTCGCTGGAGAGTGACGATCGCTGGATGGCCGGCGGCTACTTCTTCTTCCGGCGAGGAATCTTCGACGAGCTCATCGAGGACTCGATGCTGGAGGGTCTGCTCCCGCGGCTGGCAGCGAAGGGCCAGCTGCGCGCCTATCGCTACGACGGATTCTGGTCGGGCATGGACTCGCTGCGCGACGTCCAGCTCCTCAACTCGCTCGTCGAGTCCGGGCAGGCGCCATGGCAGCTCCGGATCACCGAGCAGGACCGCCGGTCCGCATGAGCCAGTTCTGGGCGGATCGCCCGACCCTCGTGACGGGTGCGACGGGCCTGGTCGGCGGCTGGCTCGTCCCGCGCCTCGTTTCTTCAGGCGCCGATGTCGTGTGCCTCGTCCGCGACTGGGTCCCCGAGAGCGACTTCGTTCGCTCGGGGATGATCGATCGCGTCCGCGTCGTCCGGGGGGACGTCGACGACCAGGCCCTGCTCGAGCGCGCGATCAACGAATACGAAGTGAGCGCCGTCATCCACCTGGCGGCCCAGACCATCGTGCCGATCGCCAATCGCAATCCGATCTCGACCTTCGAGGCGAACATCGCCGGGACGTGGCGTCTGCTCGAGGCATGCCGACGGACCGGCGGCGTGGAGTCGATCGTGCTCGCCTCGTCCGACAAGGCGTACGGCGACCATGACGTGCTGCCGTATACCGAGGAGGCCGCGCTCCAGGGGCGGCATCCCTACGACGTCAGCAAGTCGTGTGCGGATCTGATCGGCCAGGCCTACGCCGCAACCTACGACATGCCCGTGGTGATCACACGCTGCGGCAATTTCTACGGCGGCGGTGACCTCAACTGGAACCGCATCGTGCCGGGCACCATCCGTTCTGTCCTCCGCGATCAGCGCCCCGTCATCCGCTCCGATGGAACGTTCATCCGCGACTACTTCTACGTCGAGGACGGCGCGGCCGCCTACATGCTCCTCGCCGAGCGGATGGCGTCCGATCCATCGCTTCGAGGCGAGGCATTCAACTTCTCGAACGAGATCCAGGTCACCGTCGGGGACCTGGTCGACCGCATCCTTCAGCTGATGGGCTCGAACCTCGAGCCGGACGTTCGCAACGAGGCGTTCAACGAGATCCGCCACCAGTCATTGAGCGCCGAGAAGGCGCGCTCACGGCTCGGCTGGAGTCCGCTGTGCACGCTCGATGAGGGACTCGAGCGGACGATCGCGTGGTACCGCGCCTTCCTCGACCGAGGCGCATGATCTTCGCCGAGCTCGGCGTCGCCGGGACCTTCGAGATTCTGCCCGAGCCGATCGACGACGCTCGCGGCTCGTTCGCCCGGGTGTGGGACGAGGAGGACCTCGAGGCCCACGGCCTGGTCGGCGGCATGTGCCAGGAGAACGTCGGGTTCAGCCCCCGGGTGGGAACGTTTCGCGGCCTCCACCTCCAGCGCGAGCCGCACGCCGAGGCAAAGCTGGTGCGTTGCACGGCCGGCCGTGCCTACGACGTGGTCGCGGACCTCCGCCCAGGCTCGCCGACCCGAGGACGATGGTCCGGCGTCGAGATCGACGCCCGCCGGCGGAACATGGTCTACGTGCCGCCCGGGTGCGCCCACGGCTACCTCACCCTCGAGCCGGACACGGAAGTCTCGTACCTCACGTCGCGCCCGTATGCGCCGGCCGCGGCCCATGGAGTGCGCCACGACGACCCGGCCCTCGGAATCGACCTTCCGATTCGTGTGTCGGTCATCAGCGACGCCGACCGCGGCTGGCCGGACCTCGAGCGTTGAGCGCCTCTGACGCTCGTCGCGTGCTCGTCACCGGCGCGAACGGCTTCATCGGCTGGCACTGCCTGGAGCCTCTGCGCGAGCGCGGATTCGATGTGCATGCGGTCACGCACGGATCCGTGCCCGAGGAGATTGCCGGTGTCAGGTGGCACACGGCGGACCTGATGGAGGCCGGGGTGGCGGAGTCGCTCGTCGAGCTAGTCCGCCCGTCCCACCTCCTCCACCTCGCGTGGTACGTCGTCCCGGGCAAGGTGATCAGCGACCCGATCAACTACGTATGGGTCACCCGCAGCACGGAGCTCCTGCAGGCGTTCGTGCGGGCCGCGGGCACGCGGGCCGTTCTCAGCGGCTCCGCCTACGAATACGACTGGGGGCAGGGCCGCTGCGACGAGCGGACGACGGCCCTCGCCCCCACGACCGTGTACGGGGCATCCAAGGCCGCCCTCTTCTTCCTGGCGACGTCGATCGCGCGCGAGGCCGGGACCTCCCTGGCGTGGGTCCGGCCATTCTTCCTGTACGGCCCTCGCGAGCACCCCGACCGCCTCGTGGCCTCGGTCACCCGTGCGCTGCTGCGTGGGGAGCCGGCGGCGACGTCTCACGGCCGGCAGCAGCGCGACTACCTTCACGTCCAGGACGTGGCGGATGCGGTGGTCGCCACCCTCGGCAGCGAGCTCACCGGTCCAGTGAACGTGGGCGCGGGCGAGGCGGTCGCCCTGCGTGAGATCGTGACGCGCATCGGCGACATCATCGGGCGCCCGGACCTGCTCCGAATCGGAGAGATCCCCGCAAGAGCGAACGACGTGCACCTCGTCGTCGCCGGCGGGAGTCGTCTGGCTACCGAGCTTGGCTGGCGCCCCCGCTATGACCTCGACGCCGGACTCGCACAGACCGTCGACTGGTGGCGCGGCCGCGTTCTCGCTGAGGGCGCGCCGGCATGACCCCGCGGATCGCGATCATCGGGGCCGGGATGGCCGGCTATGGGGCCGCGCACCGGCTGGAGGAAGAGGGCATCCGTCCGGTGCTCTACGAGCGTCGTGACCACTACGGAGGACATACGGCCAGCTACCGCGTCGAGGCCGGCTTCACGTTTGACGAGGGACCCCATGTCTCGTTCACGAAGGACGAGCGGATGCAGCGGCTGCTGGCGGACAACGTCAACGGAGAGTACGAGACGATCCAGGCCCGCGTGAACAACTACTGGCGTGGCCACTGGATCAAGCACCCGGTGCAGGTCAACCTCCACGGACTGCCCACCGACCTGGTCGTCCGCATCCTGGCCGACTTCATCGACGCCCAGCATGCCCCCGAGCGGCCGATCGACAACTACGAGGAGTGGCTGCGCGCCAGCTTTGGCAACACGCTGGCCGAGACCTTCCCGCTCCAGTACACCCGGAAGAACCACACCACGGAGGCGCGAAATCTCGCGACCGACTGGATCGGGCCGCGCCTCTATCGGCCTCGCCTGGAGGAGGTCCTCGAAGGCGCCCTCAGCCCGAACACCGCAGACGTCCACTACATCACCGAGTTCCGTTATCCGCGCGAGGGCGGGTTCGCGAGCTACCTCCGCGGATTCATGGAACGGGCGGACGTCCGCCTCGAGCATCGCGTCGTTGGTGTCGATCCCCGCACTCGCGAGCTGCGATTCGCGGACGGATCGACCGTCGCGTTCGACCGGCTGATCTCCTCGATGCCGCTTCCCGACCTCATTGCCATGGTCGCTGGGGCGCCGCCGGACGTGCGCGCCGCTGCCGAGCGGCTCGCGTGCTCGGAGGTGGTCGTCGTGAACCTGGGCATCGACCGGCCTGGCGTGCTCGACCAGCATTGGAGCTACTTTTACGACGAGGACGTCCTGCTCGCTCGGCTGAGCACGCCCTACCTCCAGTCGTCGCGCAACGTGCCGCCAGGGGCGAGCAGCCTCCAGGCCGAGTGCTACTTCTCCGCGAAGTATCGGCCGCTGACGATGACACTCGACGAGGTGACTCAGCGCGTGATCGACGACCTCGTCCGCTGCGGTGTCCTCGACCGTGACGACCGGATCCTGGTCCGTCAGGCCATGCATGTCCGCCATGCGAACGTGATCTTCGATCACGATCGGGCTCCGGCCGTGGCGACCTGCCACGCCTTCCTCGACGAGCTCGGGATCGCCTACGCGGGTCGCTACGGGGAGTGGGGATACCTGTGGACCGACGAGTCCTTCATCAGCGGGGAGCGCGCCGCCGAACGCGCGCTCGCATCCGTCGGAGGCTAGATCCGGATTTTCCGGGCGATGAACGCTTCGGCGTAGCCCGACGGAGCGGCGGACTCCACGCCGCGAAGGCGTAGCAGGGCCTGAAACGTCTCGGCGCCATACCAGTCGCGCCCGTGCTGCGACGGGAAGAACCGCATCAGATGGTCGATCTTCCGCTCGCACTGCTCGCGGCTGAGCTCCACGAAGAGGTTCGGCCGCTCCGTGATGCCCTCGTACTTGGGGATCTCGAACTCGAGGATCGGAATCGTTCGGAACGTCTGCCAGACGAGCTCGGCCACCACGCGGTGGTCCTGGTGGGCGTCCCCGAGGCTGGGGCACAGCACGAGGTCGTACGGTCCGTCCTCCTTGAGTCGCTCGACCTCATCCTTCAATGCCGAACCCGCCGAGGGAAGGTGCCCGTCGCGGAAACCGAGCACACGAATCCCGCCACCGCCCAGCCGATCGCCCGCCATCGCGCGAGCGCTCGCCTCGGCCTCGGTCCGACGATCGCCGTCGCCGGTCACCACGACAACGTCGAGGCGCAGCCCGGGCCGCTCGTCGAGGAGACGCAGGATCGTGCCGCCTGCGCCGATCTCGATATCGTCCGCGTGCGCTCCGATGGCCAGCGCCCGACAGCTGCCCTCGGAGTCCGGAAGCAGCGCCGATACGCTCATCGCGACCCCGGCTCCAGGCGTGACAGCCAGGGCGCCCACGGGGGGACGCCAGACTCATAGAGCTCGTCGAGGTTGTGCATGTCCTTGATCGTATCCATCGGCGCCCAAAAGCCCTCGTGCCGGAAGGCCAGCAGGCGCCCCGCAGTGGCGAGACGTGCAAACGGCTCGACGACGAGCTCCTCGCCCGGCTGGAGCATGTCGAGCACTTCACGGCGCAGCACGAAGTAGCCGCCGTTGATCCACAGATCCGCTGCGCGGATGTCGTCGAGGGCCGACACGGCACCGTCGCCGTCCATGCGCACCACGTGGAACGAGTAGTTCGTGGGTCGAACCGCGAGGAAGGCGGCAGCGGCATCGCTCTGCCGGAACTGTTCGATGAGGTCGTTCAACGGAGCGTCGGTCAGGACGTCCGCATAGTTGGCCAGAAACATGTCCTCGCCGACGAGATGCTCACGAACGGCACGCAGGCGATCCGCCAGGGTGGCGTTGACCCCGGTGTCGACGAAGGTGATCTCCCAGCCATCCATGTCGCGGCGGAGGAGCTCGACCTCGTGGCCGCCGGAGAGGACGAAGTCGTTCGAGCGGGTCTCGTCGTACTCGAGGAAGTAGCGCTTGATCGCCTCGGCACGGTAGCCCAGGCAGAGGACGAACTGGCGATGGCCATGGTGGGCGTAGTAGCGCATCAGATGCCACAGGATCGGCCGATAGCCCACCGGCGCGAGGGCCTTGGGGATCTGCTCGGAGTGCTCCCGCAGGCGCATCCCCTGCCCGCCGCAGAAGATGACGACCTTCATGCGCGTCGCAGCATCCGCTGCGCGCGACGGATAGCGGGATGGACGAAGGCCGCCGGAAGGGCCGCCAGCCACAGCGCGCGCGCCGCAAGTCCGTCGAGAGACGCTACCTGGCGCGCCAGGCTGTGGCCGAGGCGACGGGAAGAGATCACGAAGGCGACGGCGTCGAGATAGACATCGACCGGATCATGGAGCATCCACGCGAGATCGTGGTTGAGCGTATCGCGCGTGCGAACCACGTGCCCGGGTGCCACCGCCGCGGGCGTGATCTGGCGTCCCATGCTGTCGGTGCGGTCCTGCCAGTAGACCCGCAGCACGTCGTTGACGTATCGCATGCGGTGAGTCCGCGAGATCTGGCGCCACTGCATGGACTGCGGGACGTACAGGGTGTAGCCGTCGATCTCTGGCATCGGGAAGCGTCGCAGCACATCGGTCCGGTTGAATCCGAAGGTCTCGGAGCGCATGCGGTAGTGGTAGTACATCTCGCGGTAGTCCGAATCGATGATCGGTCGTGCGAATGGCGGTCCGAAGAGCGCGCCGTGCTCGTCGACCACGCGGCCCGTCACGCCGGTGAATCCGGGCCGCTCCGCCGCTGGGATCGCCGCCCAGTGACTCGCGAGGCGCTCGAGCGCATCGGGCACGAGCTCGTCGGCCGACCGAAGGTAGACGAACAGCTCGCCCGCGGCGGCCTCCACGCCCCGGTTCCACGACCGCGCGTACCCCACGTTCTCGGCGTTGCGCAGGTAGCCGATCCGAAACGGCGACGCCGCGCGCCAACCCTCGATCAGGCGCTCCGTACCGTCGGTCGACGCGTTGTCCACCACGAGCCACTCGAAGTCCTGACAGGACTGAGCAAGCAGGCTCCGATACGGGCGCTCGAGGACGGCCGCGCGATCATGCGTGGGCGTGAAGATGGTGAATGTCGGGCGAGAGCCCTCTCGGATGCTCACGCCCCTACCCTACAGGCTGCCTTCTGCGCCGGCGCCGACGCCGATGCCGCGCCGCCGCCGCAGTCGAGGGTGTGGCGCCCGCATGCGTCACCGCTGCCTGCCGAGCCATCGGCTCAATGCGTCCGCAGCCCGGCCCTTGAGGGACACCATGCGGGAGCAGTTGTACGTGCGCACCACCGTGCCACCGAATCCTTCTTTGAACGCGTTGATGCGAAGCCGATCCTGGTCCACCTTGCCTTCGTACCACCCACCCCAGTCATACGTGTCCACGCCGTCTCCGCGGAACCGGAGCATGTCCTCCCAGTGAAGGCCGCGATTGGCCCGGCCCACCAGGCTGCGAATCGCGGTGTCTGTCGCATCCCGGTACAGCGACGCTGAGTGCAGGAGGCGGACGCGCCGGCCCGATCGGAAGTAGGCGTGCCAGACGAGCTCGGGATGATCGGGTGAGCTCGCGCAGGAGAGGTGCAGCGCGCCAGCATCAGCCATGGCCCTCAGGTACGGCCGATGTGCGAGTGAGAGTCCTTTCCCGGCCGCGAATCGGTCATAGAAGGCGCAGAATCGCTCGAGAGCCTCGGCGCTGTCAGAGAACCAGTGACTCGCCGTCACCCCGTCCCGGTCGGCAGCTCGTCGAACTTCATAGCGGATGTCCTTGTCCGCCTTGGCAAGCAGCGCGTCCGGCTCAGATGTCAGGTCGTTGACCAGGGTGTAGAACGGGGTGCAGCGCGCACCGTCCAGGGGCGTCGGCCGCTGTCGGTACACCACCTGGTCCACCCCGAGATCGAGCGGTTCCTCATCGAACCAGACCTCGCCGGTCCGCAGCCACCGCGACCGGATCAGCAGCACATGATTACCCTCATCACTCAGGAGCGACCGCTCCCATCCCCTCTCGGAGCTCGAGCGCGTCGGCCCGGCTGATTGTGCGCGATCGCAGCGAGCGTCGGACGATGTGCGCTCGGATGCGGGTCGCAGCAACCCGAAAGGTAGCCCGATCTTCGGGCGCCTGAGCCGATGGCGCCGGGCCTCTCAGTTGATGGTGTTGTTCGAGACGTTCACGTTGGTGCAGCCAGTGACGGTGGCGAGCTGCCCGCTCGAGAGGGGCTGCACGTTGCCGGTCACGGTGAGATTGGAGCAGCCGGAGAACACCATCACCGGCCCGGCGATCCGTCGGTCGCTGCGATTGTTCAGGATGCGAATGTTCGTCCGCGCGTAGCCGTTGGGCTGAACGTTGATTCGCAGCTCCTGACCGGTCACGACGTTGTTGCTGAACTCGATGTTGTTCTCCGGGGCATGTCCGCTCGCCGCGAAGAGTGACGGGCCCCAGCTGGAGTCGATGGTGTAGCGGCTGAACGCGTTTCCGGTGACCGTGAGGCCGTCGACGCCCGCGGTCACACCATTCACGACGAGGCCGTCAGGCTCGAGGACGATGGCGTACATGCCCGTCGATTGGATCGTCGAGCCCGCGATGACGGCGTTGCGGACACCGTTGGTGAAGGCGACCCCATGGCGTCCGGTGCCATCGATCAGCACGTTGCGAATGGTCACGCCATCCGACCAGCGGTACCCGGAGCCGGCGTTGCCACCGTCGACGTACACGCCGTCACCGTTCACGTTCAGGATGCGGACGTTCGTGACCGTCGCGTTGATGACGCCGTACAGGGAGATCCCCATCCCGAACTCCCACGCGTACTCGTGAGCGTTCGAGGTTCGGCCGTTGGGGTTCATCCCCTCGATCGTGAGGTTCCTGACGACCAGGTTGCGGCCACCGGCGAAGTACAGCAACGCCTGGTTGCTGCGCACGGTGGCGAACAAACGCGCCCCGTTGCCATCGATGGTGAGGCCGCTCTCGCGGGCCAGCACCTGAATCCGGCCGTTCACTCGGTATTGCCCGCCACCAGCGAGGCATGCCGTGGCGCCGGCGGGCGCTTGCTGGAAGAAAGTCTGGAGCGCGGACGTCACATCGCTCGAACCCGAGGCATCGCCGCCGAACGTCACGGTGCAGCTCGCGCTGGGCGGGGGTGGGGCTGGGGTGGGGGCGGGCGGCGCGGGCGTGGCGGGAACCGGAGTGGGGACCGGCGTCGGTGGCGGGGTTGGCGCCGCCGTTGGCGTTGGAGTGGCCGTCGGCGTGGGCGACGCCGTGGCCGTGGGCCGTGCCGTCGCGGTGCTCGTTGGCACTGCCGACCCACCGGGCGTCGCCGTGGGCGCCGGGTCCGAGCTGTCCTGCGTGATGATCGAGAAGACCGCGGTGGCGAGGAGGAGCCCGGGGGCGAGCGCCAGGAGGGCCTTGCGGTCGCGGGCACGGCTGGTCATGAGCGATACGTGATGGGTTCCGATGGAGTCCGGCGGAACGGTGAACCGGACGCTCAGCTTGCCGCTGTTTCCGGCAACCTGGGCGGTTTGAATAGGCTCGCCGTCCCACTCCAAGGCTACTGCAGTTCCGGCCGGGACACCCTCGACGCGTGCCGTTACCCGTGTTCCGGGAGCGCCCGCGCCCGGTGAAAGGGACATCAAGGCGGTCTGCGCGTCGGCCCGCCGCAGCGGCAGCGCGATGCCGACGAGGAGGATGAACATGAGCGCCGTCGCGATCCAGGTGGACCACGGGTTGGGTGCGGAGGCTCGGCTCCGACTGGGCTTGCGTTCGTCGATCCAGCGATATCCGTCCCAGAGCATGGCGGTGGGGCTCCCGTTCGGGTGCCGGGCAGGCACCCACCGAGTCTGCCCACACCGCGCGGCCCCGCGGATAATCAATTCGTTCTCGGGCTCGGGTGAATTCGTCGTGGCCGGAGGTACCCCAGCAGTACCACCGCGGCGCGCCATCACCCCGCGGCGGACTCGTCTTTCCGGCGGAAGACTCGCAGCACCGCGGTGGCAAGGACGTCGATCTCGGGCGCCCCGAGCCGTCGGCTGATGAGGGCATAGGCGACGAGGCCCCCGACGCCGAGGATGAGCAGGGCCGGGAGGGAGCCGATGCCGTCCGCGCGCACGAGGCCGAGCCAGGTCACCACCGCGATGGGAACACCCGGGACGGAGATCGCAACCAGCGACCGCGCCAGCGTCGCCCAGAGGCCTGGCACGACCCCGCTGTCTTTCAGCTCGGCCAGGCGCGAGGCCAGGAAGATGGTGAGGAGCGCGCCCGTCAGCGACGTCGACAGCGCGATCCCGGCCGCACCGATGAGCGGCCCGAACAGCAGGTTGAGCAGCAGGTTGATGATCACGTTGATGGTGCCGGTCGCCAGCAGGACCCGCCCATGCCGGAGGGCGTTGTGGGCGCTGGTGAGGATGGGGGACACCATCAGCGCGAGGAGCAGGGGCGCGAACGCCGCGACCACCGCGCTCGTCTGCGCCGCGTCGTCGGCGTCGAAGGCGCCACGGCCGTAGGCCACCTGGACCGCGAGCGGCGCGAGCGCCGCGGACAGGACGGCGATCGGGACGAAGGCCGCCATGGCGTACCGCATCGCGCTCGCCGTCGAGCGTCCGAGGCTGTGCTCGTCATCGGCCTGCTGTGCCCCCTTGACGAGAGTCGGATAGATGGCCGCTCCCCAGGCCGGGGCGATCGCGCCGATCGGCGTTCGCATGAGCGCCTCCCCATAGCGCAGCGCGCTCACCGCGCCGGGACCGATGAGGGACGAGATCGCGCGATCCGCCACGGTGTTGAACTGCAGCAGTCCGGCGCTGAGCGACAGGGGCGTGGCGTGCGACACGAGCGCTCGCAAACCCACCTTGCGAGGCAGCAGCGCCGGGAGTGGAAGCGAGGAGGCGCGGAGGTCAGCGATGCCGAGGACCGCGACTCCGGCGATCGGCCCGGCGAGGTAGCCGAGGGCCAGGGCGTCGATGCCCAGTGCGGACCACAGGCCAATGGTCAGAACGAGCGTCGCGATCGGATAGGCGAACGTGGCGGCCGAGATGGAGAGGAAGCGCTCCTCCGCCTGACTCTGGGCCATCAGGATGCCCTGGGCGGCGCCGAAGACCGCGATCGGGGCGAGGAGCCGGAGATAGCCCGCCGCCAATCGCTGGCTCGGTGCGTCGAGGCCGAGGCCGATCACGCTTACGATCGCGTCCGCGTAGGCGAACAGCGCCAGCGCCACCAACCCTCCGCCGATGACCGCCCAGCCGAGGACCGCACCGACAAGGCGTCGCGCCGAGTGGTGGCCGCGCTCGGAGTGGATCGCCGCGTAGGCCGGCACCAAAGCCGTGCCCGTGCCGCTGCTGAGGGCGCCGGCGAGCGTCGTTGGCAGGGCGAGCGCGATCAGCAGCGCGTCGAGCTGGCTGGACAGGCCGACCTGACTGGCGACGAACAGCTCCCGCGCCATGCTGAGCAGCTGGGCGGCCGCCGTCCCGCCGACGAGCACGGCCGCGGCGCGTGCGATCGATCTGAGCGGGAGCGTCACCGTGCGCCGGCTCGGGCCGGCGCGGCTGCCACCGCAGGCGGCCGGGGCACGGGGCGACGGTCGACTGCCGGCGCGGCAGCCCGGCCCGACACGCCGGCGACTGCTCCCATGGTCAGCCAGATGAGTCCCGACGTCTGGAGGGATCCGAGTGGCTCGATGAGCAACGCCCCGGCCGCGAACGCGACGAGCGGTGCCAGCCCGACGTGGCGGGACCATCCGGGGCCGACAACCGACCGAGCGATCGCGAGCCCGGCGAGGGCCGCGAAGAGCGCCACGCCGAGAACCCCCTGCTCGGCCACAACGCTCAGGTACTCGTTGTGCGAGCTCGTCGCCGGGGAGCTCCCGACGAACCAGGCGGACTCCGCGTCGTACTGTCCGAATCCGGCGCCGAAGATCGGATCCTGGCGCCAGACCGGGATCGCGCTGAGCATCGCCTCGAACCGGCCGCTATCACTGATCTCGTCACCGAAATTCTCGGGCGCTGGCAGGCCCGACTCGGCGGTCCGCACCTCGAGGAGCGTCGGGATCAGGGTGATGAAGGCCGTCACCGCGATGAGGGCCAACGCGAGCCCGGCAACCTTGCTCCTGGTCCAGATCAGCGCGACGATCCCGAGGCCGGCTGCCAGCAGCGCCCCGCGGGAGAACGTGAGCAGCAGCCCGATCGCGATCGGGACCGACGCGAGCGCCAGGAGCCGCATGCGACCGCCCGTGGCAGCCAGCGCCAGGCTGAGGACGACGGCCAGCGCGAGGAAGTAGCCAAAGTAATTCGGGTTGGAGAACGTCCCGTTGACCCGCGCGATGACGGCGCCCGGGCGTTCCATGATGAGGCCGCCGACCGGTAGGTCGGCCGATCCGGGGCCCGCGGTGTATTGCACGATGCCGAGGAGCCCGGCAAACGCTGCCGCGCAGACCACGAGGACGAGGTGGGGGCGTGGATCCCGTCGCGAGAAGTAGGACCAGGAGACCGCCACGAGGACGATGCCCCCGCCAACCTGGAAGAGCCGCGCGGCGGCCTGCACCGTGCGGTCGGCGTCCAGGCCGGTGAGGACCGGGATCGCGGACACCGCGGAGACGGCGAGGTATCCGAACGCCAGCACTCCGAGAGCGGTCAGGCGGGGGCGCGAACGCGACGCCGCGGCCGCCAGGATGAGGCCGTAGGCGATGGCGCCCGTCAGCAGCGCCGGGTACGCCAGCCATGCGAAGCCGGGAGGCTCGGGCATCGGGATGGTCACGGCGAGGGTGGCCAGCCCCGCTCCCGGTGACACGACGGCCACCCCGACCGCGATCAGGGCCAGCGCCTGAACCGGTGCCGCCGGAAGCCTGAGCGCGATCCCGCCGAGGATTGCGACGCCGAGGACGGCGCCGACGATCAGGGCCCAGCGATCGATTTCACGAAAGCCGGGCGACGCCTGCGGTGCGGGCGCGTCGCGACGTCGTCGGCTGAACGCCAGTGCCGCGGCAAGCGCGAGGGCGCCGCCACCGACCGTACCGATCACCACGTTCCTGGCGAGATGCCGGTGGGACGACACGGCGGGGGCGACGGCGGTGGATACACGCTCTAACCGGATGCGCGCCAGGCTGTTGCGATCGTCGGTGATCGCGACGAGATTGTTGGCGGCCGCATTGGCGATGGCGGCCGCCCGCGAAGGATCGGCGTCCCGGGCAAAGAAGGTGATCACGAGGAGATCGGGGTGTCGCCGAGCCGAGACGGCTCCCACCATCTCGGCGATGCCCGCCGGCGGATCGAGGGCCAGACCGATCCGCCTGAGCTGCGGAGCGCCGACCGCGAGATCGCTGAGGACGTCCGCCTGGCGGAAGGCCGAACGGATTGCCGCCTCGGCGTGCCCCGGCTCGCCCTCCACGATCAGTCGCACATCCGCGGAGGCCGTGTAGTCGGGTGGTGAGATCGCGGACGTAGCCACGGCCGATGCAGAGCCGCCCAAGGCACCCCCCAGGCCGACGAGGACAAAGGCCACCAGGGCGCGGGCCGAGTTCCAATCGGTCACGGACTCAGGCCGGTTCCGCACCCGGATCGCGCGATCGACGCAGGCTGGCGACGGCGTAGACGAAGAACGCGGCGACTGCCGCAGCCGAAGCACCGGCCGCGCCGACGATGATGGTGCGGCTCGGCCCAGCGGGAGCGAGGGGAGCGCGCGCGGGGTCGATCAGGGTCAACGCGTTCGGTGACCGGCTCGCGAGCTCGTCATTCAGCGAAACCCGTGCGATCTCCAGCGCCTCGAGTCGCTGCTGCAGCTGTGACACGTTGTTCCGCTGCGCCGCGGTGAGGGTCGGGAGCGAAAGGAGGTCCAGGAGCTCCTGTCGGGCGATGGCTACCTCCGCGTCCAGCTCCGCGAGCTCCGCCTCGAGGCCCGCCTGGTCGATCCGCTCCGCGGGCGCCCGAAGGACGAGCTCTTGAGCGACCGCGTTCGTCAACGCTGCAGCGTCCTCCGGCGTATCCGCGGTCGCCCGGATGCTGATCAGGGTGCCGCCCGGGGGGGCCTCCGCCTCAACGCTGCTCGCGAGCGATTCCGGCGGTCCGTCCAGTTCGAGGGTACGTGCGACCGCTTCCAGAAGATCGGTCGACGTCGCGAGCCGGACGTAGGTCGGAGTCAGCAGCTGCGAGGCGAGGAGCCCGCCATAGTCGAAGCTGGGCTCCGTGAGCGACTGGCCGACATAGAGCGTTGCGGTCGCCGTCCAGCGACGCTGCAGCGTTCCGCTCACGGCGATCGCGACCAGCACCGCGACGATGACCGACGCCAGGATGATCGGCAACCCACTCTCGATCAGGGCTCGGTGACGTCGCACCGGCAGTGGCCCAGGGGCCGCCTGCGCGAAGGCGGAGCTGCTTCTCATCTTCCCGATTCTCCGGTCATCCGATCAGTCATGCTGTCGACGGCGAAGCCGTCCGATCCCAACGAACGTCAGCCTGGCGAGGACCACCAGCAGTGCCGCGCCCGCGCCGATCGCGGCGCCGAGCAGGACATCGCCGGGACTCATGCCTCGTCGGCACGGGATCGAAGGGTCATCTCACGACAGGTCTGCGGCTTCAGGCGCGGAGTATATCGTCGGCTCGATCGCGAGACGTTTCGCGCGATCACCACCCGAGGAGCTCGTCGAGCTGGCGATGGACGACGTCGAGGTCGAAGCGTTGCTCCGCGATGCGGCGGCTGGCGAGGCCCATCTCTCGCACGCGATCGGGCTGGACGGCAAGCTCGGCCATGGCGGCTGCCAGGGCGCCCGCGTCGCGAGCTGGCACCAGCAGCCCGTTGGTGCCCTGGATCACCGTCTCTCGGCACCCCGAGACATCGGTTGTCACGATGGCACGTCCAGTCGCCATCGCCTCAAGAGTACTGCGGGGCATGCCCTCTCGATACGACGGCAGGACGAATACCGCCGCGCGCCGCAGCCACGGGCGCACATCGTCCACCGCGCCCGCCCACTCGATCGTGCCGTCATCCACGTAGCCTTGGACCGTGCGACGATCGAGCGAGCTCGGGTTCGCGTCAACGTCGCCGACGAGGAGGAAGCTGGCTTCCGGCACCCGCGCCTTGACCATGCGCGCCGCCTCCATGTACTCGCCGATCCCCTTGTTGCGGAGAAGCCGGGACACCGCCACGAAGACCGGCTCCCGGACCGGCGGGGCCTGAGCGAACGCCACCGTATCGACGCCCGAGCCATCCACGTACCCGGCGCGCTCCGCGCGGCAGATGCCGGCCTCCACGAACGCGTGCATGTCGTCCTTGTTGTGGAACACGACGCGATGGTTGAGGGCGAGCGCCGCCCGGTACTCCGCCGTCGCGACCATGCGGACGACGCGCTTGCGATACCCTGCCGGCCCCGCGTCGTCGATGAACGCGGAGCCGAGTCCGCTGATGAGCGCATAGCGCCGACGGACGCCGGCCACGGCGGCCGCAAACGTTCCCAGCGTCACCGGCTTGATCGTGTTGGTGAGGATTGCGTCCAGTCGCAGCCGCCTCAGCGTGCGGGCGAGTCGCACCGTGTCCCTGACGTCGACGAACGGGTTGAGCCCGGTCGGCTGGAGGGAGAAGTCGGCGGCTTCGATCCCCAGCGCGTTCAGCTCGGCCAGGTGCGAGGGGCCGAGGCGCGGGGCCATGGCCACGACGTCGAAGCGTTCCCGCAGGTGGCGCAGGAGGGGCAGCCGCAACCCGAGGAGGTAGCCCGCATTGCTGTGGACAACCCCGATCCTCATCCCACATTGCGGCGGGCAGGACCGCCGGCGATGAAGGGCTGCGGACGCATCGGCGCAGAGGATACCCTGTCGTGCCGGTCGTCCCGCGACGCAAAGTTATCCACCGAATCGCCCACCCGCACCACAACGTGGAAAATATCGCTGGCGCTCGGGGCCGTGAGGACCGTACAGTTGCATGCGCGGTCGTCCCCGGCCGTTCCCGTACTGGAGTCCGTGCCCGTTGCCGAAACCCGAGCGACGAGAGCCAGCAAACCGCCGACCCGTCGGGACCAGCCCGACGCGCACGCCACGCCCGGTCACGGACCGTCACCTTGAGATCCTCGCCAATGCGGCGCAAGGGCGGACCAACCGGCAGATCGGCGCGGCCCTCGGCATCAGCGAGCGCACCGTCCGCAACCACATGCGGGAGATCCTGAAACGCCTCGCGACGCGGGATCGGACCCATGCGGTCGTGGTCGCCATCGGCAACGGTTGGATCGCGATTCCGATCCAACCGGATCCTGAGGGATCGTCCATGCCCGCTACGCCGACGGTGACCACCGAATCCACCGCCTGACGCCGCAAGGCGTCGACCGCGGGCACCGAGGTCTTGACGGCCCGTTTCTCGGCGGGGTACGGTCGGGCCCACGCGGATGGCGGTCCTGACGCTCGATCTGATTACGGTCGCCTGGGTCGAGCAGAGCCAATGGCGAGCCCGAGCCATCCGCAGGTGGGGAGCGTGCCCGAGCCTGTGCGCCACCTGCGTGGAGTTCTTGTCGCGACCGTCACAGCGGGCCTGCTGCTCCCGGTGTCGCCTCCCGCGCCCGCCGCGGCTGGACCCGAGCAGCCGGGATTCTCCGACACCGCGGTCCTGACCGGGCTGACCCAGCCGACCGCCGTCGAGTTCTCGCCCGACGGGCGCGTCTTCGTGGCGCAGAAGAACGGCATCATCCGCGTCTTCTCGAGCGTGACCGCCACGACATCGACGGTGTTCGCCGACCTGCGGACCCGCGTGCACGACTTCTGGGACCGCGGGCTCCTCGGCCTCGCGCTCCATCCGAACTTCCCCACCGACGGCCGCGTCTACGTTTTGTATACGCACGACGCCCTGATCGGCGGCGTGGCGCCGCGCTGGGGGGACACGTGCCCGACCCCACCTGGGGCCACGGGCGATGGGTGCGTGGTCAGCGGGCGGCTGTCCGTGCTCGTTGCCAGTGGGAGCACGGCGGGGCCCGAGACTGTGCTGATCGAGGACTGGTGCCAGCAGTACCCCAGCCACTCGATCGGCGACCTTCGGTTCGGACCGGATGGCGCCCTGTACGCGTCGGGTGGTGAGGGCGCCAGCTTCACCTTCGCCGACTACGGTCAGGGCGGAGGTTCCGCGAACAGCCCCACCGTGCGCAATCCGTGCGGCGACCCGCCGGTTCCGGCCGGGGGAACGCCGACCGTCCCGACCGCCGAGGGTGGCGCGCTCCGCAGCCAGGACCTTCGCACCAGCGGCGACGCCACGACGCTGGATGGATCCATCCTGCGGCTGAATCCTGACACCGGCGCGGCGATGGCGGGCAACCCGCTGGCTGGTTCGTCGGATCCGAACGCGGCGAGGGTGGTCGCCCACGGGCTGCGGAATCCGTTCCGGTTCACGATTCGGCCCGGGACCAACGAGGTGTGGGCCGGCGACGTTGGGTGGAGCTCCTGGGAGGAGATCAACCGCATCGTCCCCTCGACATCGGCCGTGCGGAACTTCGGATGGCCATGCTACGAGGGCTCGACCAATCGACCTGGCACCTACCGGGACACGAACATCTGCGTCGGGCTGTACGCGGCGGGGGCCACCGCAGTGCAGACACCGTACTTCCAGTACGCCCATGGACAGCAGGTGGCGAACGAAACGTGCTCCACCGGCAGCGGTTCCTCGATCACCGGGCTGGCCTTCTATTCGGCCGGCACGTACCCGGCGCAGTACAACGGCGCCCTCTTCTTCGCCGACTATTCCCGCCGATGCATCTGGGTCATGTTCCCCGGTTCCAACGGCCTCCCGGATCCGGCGACGCGAACGACGTTCATCTCAAGTGCTGCGGCGCCCGTCCAGCTGAAGATCGGTCCCGGCGGCGACCTGTTCTACGCCGACTTCAGCGGCGGAACCATTCACCGCGTTCGGTACGTGACCGCCAACCAGCCCCCCGTCGCCGCGATCCAGGCGACGCCGACGAGTGGGCCCGCGCCCCTCACCGTCACCTTCGACGGGAGAAGCAGCAGCGATCCCGAATCGGGAGCCCTCGCCTACTCCTGGGACCTGAACGGCGACGGCGTCTTCGGCGACGCAACGACATCCGTCGCGACGCAGCAGTACCAGGCAGGGATCTACACCGTGCGGCTCAGGGTCACCGATCCGGCCGGCGCGACCGGGCTCGCGTCGGTCCAGATCGAGGCCGGCTCGACCGGTGCCGTGCGATACCTGAGCGACCTCCCCTTCACCTCTGAGACCAACGGCTGGGGCCCGGTGGAGCGCGACCGCAGCAACGGGGAGCCGGGTGCCACTGACGGCCGACCGATCACCCTGAACGGGGTGGTGTACGCCAAGGGCATCGGCGCCCACGCGGCCTCCGACGTCCGGCTGCTGGTGCCGGCTGACTGCACCCGCCTGCTCGTCGCGATCGGCGTCGACGACGAGGTCCTCGCCCAGGGCAGCGTGGGCTTCGAGGTCTACACCAATAGCACTCTGCGCTTCTCCAGCCCGGTCATGACCGGCGCCTCCGCCACCCAGCTCGTCGACCTGTCCGTCACGCCCGGCCAGACCCTGCGTCTGGTGGCCACCAACGGCGGCGACAACGTCAACTACGACCACGCGGACTGGGCTGATGCCCGATTCGTGTGCGGCGCTGGCAACACGCCGCCGACGGCGCGCATCGATCTTCCGGGTCCCGATACGACCTGGACCGCGACCGACGTGATCTTCTTCACGGGTCGGGGGCTCGACAACGAGGAGGGCCAGCTCCCGAGCGGATCGATGGTCTGGGACGTTGTGCTGCACCACTGCATCACGCCCGGCGAGTGCCACGAGCATCCGCTCAAATCCGTCGCCGGCGCGGCGAGCGGGACCTTCGAGGCGCAGGATCACGAGTATCCGGCGCTGCTCGAGATCCGCCTCCGAGTGACGGATGGCGGCGGGCTGAGCGACACCGCCAGCGTGATCCTCGAGCCGCAGACGAGCGACCTGACCTTCGCCACGGAACCGACGGGCCTGGAGCTCACGGTCGGGAGTGAGGCAGCGCAGGTGGCACCGTTCACGCACCGCATGATCGTCGGCGGCCAGACCAGCGTCAGCGCTCCGCTCGTGCAGGTCAGGAACGGGATCAGCTACGAGTTCATCGGCTGGGCCGATGCACCCGATGCGAACCGCCAGATCGTTGCGGGAGCCAGTCCGGCCACCTACACCGCCAGATACGAGGCCGCTGGGCAGGTCTCGACGACCTACCTGAGCGACCTTCCCTTCACCCTCCAGACCAACGGCTGGGGTCCCGTCGAGCGCGATCGCAGCAATGGTGACATCGGCGCCGCCGATGGCCGACCGATCACCGTGAACGGGGTGGTGTACGCCAAGGGCATCGGCGCCCACGCGGCGTCCGACGTTCGCCTGGTGGTGCCGGCCGACTGCACCCGCCTGCTGGCAACGGTCGGCCTCGATGACGAGGTCGAGGGCCAGGGCACCGTGCGCTTCGAGGTGTACACCGGTGCCACCCTTCGCTTGACCAGCCCGGTCATGACCGGGCAGGCCACCCAGCTGGTCGACGTGTCGGTCACGCCCGGCCAGACCCTGCGCCTGGTGGTCACCAACGGCGGCGACAACATCGACTACGACCACGGCGATTGGGCCGATGCGCGCTTCCTATGCGGGGCAACGCAGCCGCCGCCCAACCAGGCGCCCAGCCTGACCCAGCCGGCGAACCAGACCCACGCCGAGGGTGCTGCCGTCAACCTCGCGCTGGTGGCCACCGATCCGGACGGCGACACCCTGGCCTACTCCGCCAGCGGCCTGCCGCCGGGACTGAGCATCAATCCGGGCACCGGCCTCATCAGCGGCACGATCGCGGCCGGAGCAGCCGCCGGCTCGCCCTACACCGTGGTGGCCGGCGTCAATGACGGCAGGGGAGGCTCCGCCAGCCGCACCTTCAGCTGGACCGTGACGGCCCTCCCGCCGCCCAACCAGGCGCCCAGCCTGACCCAGCCGGCGAACCAGACCCACGCCGAGGGTGCTGCCGTCAACCTCGCGCTGGTGGCCACCGATCCGGACGGCGACACCCTGGCCTACTCCGCCAGCGGCCTGCCGCCGGGACTGAGCATCAATCCGGGCACCGGCCTCATCAGCGGCACGATCGCGGCCGGAGCAGCCGCCGGCTCGCCCTACACCGTGGTGGCCGGCGTCAATGACGGCAGGGGAGGCTCTGCCAGCCGCACCTTCAGCTGGACCGTGACGCCTCCCCAGCCGCCGCCGGCTCCCACGGGCCTGGTCGCGACGCCGACGACGCTCGATACGAGGCTGGCGTGGAACGCGGTGCCGGCGGCCACCGGCTACGACGTGTACCGAGCGGCCGCGTCCGAGGGGCCCTACCTGAAGCTGAACGGGACGCCGCTGACGAGCCCGTCCTATCAGGACGGATCGGCGCCTCGCGGAACCTCGTGGTATCGGGTCATCGCGCTGGTGGGCGTGACGGCGTCGCCCCCCGCGTCCGTCTCGGCCGTGCGGCCGATCGACCTCATCGGCACGTCGAGCGCGGCAATCCGGACGTCATCGACGCTTCAGCTCGATGTGCCCGCCGGTCGACAGGTCGGCGATCTCCTGATGGTCGTGATCACGAGCGCGGGGGCACCCACCATCACGCCTCCCGCAGGATGGACGACGGTCCGGACGGACACGTCCGGCCAGTCGCTCAGGCAGGCCGTCTTCGTGCGCATGGCGGCGACCGGCGACCCGACGTCGTACACCTGGACGATGTCCCAGTCGGTGGCGACAGTGGGCGCCCTGGCCGTGTATCGCGGGGTGAACCCGACGACGCCGATCGACGTTCACACCGGTCGCGTCAACCCCGCCTCGACCTCGATCCCGATCACGGCCGCGTCCAGCACCTCGCCGCACGCGGTGGCGGTCGTCGTCTACGCCGCGGCATGGAACGCCACCATCACGGTGCCGCAGATCCTCATCGACCAGGTTGGCGCCGGGGCACAGCGCGGCAACTCGCGCGTCTCCGTCCGCATTGGCGATCGCGTCATGCCGCAACCCGGCACGACCGGCACCATCACCGGAACGTCATCGAAGAGCGCGGTCAACATCGGCCAGCTCATCGTCCTGCGCCCGATCCCATAGGCTCGTTTGCCGGGGCGGAGCCGGTGCACTCAGACACCGCAAGCAGGCCGCGGATCGTTGACGGGGTAGTACCTTCGTACTAGCCTCCGGCGACCGGGAATCCGAGCTCCCGAGCCTCTCCGCTGCCAGGGAGCCGAGCTCCCCTTCCAGGCCATCGGCGCGCTGCCCGAGCCGCCAGACGTGCCCATGCCGCCCAGCGCTCCATTTTGCCTTGCGCTGTCCGGCCCTGCCCAGGAGGTGTGCCCCCCAGGTCCCGATCGCTCAGCGTCCGCTGCCGATGCCATTCGTCTCGCGACGCCGATGCCGTCGCACGTGCCCAACGGAGGAACAACCGTGACCCTACGAAGGTCGAGCCCTCGCGCTCGAGCCAGGTGGACCACCCTCGGACTGACCGTCCTTGCACTGATGACGATCGTCGTCACCGCGGTGCTGGCGGCCCACCCTGAGGCGTCTCTCTCCCCGAGCAACTTCGAGCTGGATGTCGACGCCAACCTCAAGGTCGACGACACCGCCGATCCCCTCTCGGTCGACTGGGCGAGCCTCGCCCATCCAAACGGACCCGAGCTCCGAGCGACCGATGCGGCCACGGGTCAGAACGACGACTCGTACAAGGGCGGCGTCAAGGAGGACACGGCGTGTCCTGGCGAGACGACCGGCAGCATCCCGAACAACAAGAGCGACTTGCTGACCTTCTCGACCTACCAGGAGCCCGGCATCGGATCGCATCCCGGATTCCTCCACCTCGCCTGGAGCCGCGTCACGGATCCGAGCGGGACCACGCTCATGGACTTCGAGTTCAACCAGTCTGACGTGGACTGCGCAACGGGGCCGAACAACGTTCGCACCGCCGGCGACCTGCTCATCGAGTACGCCATCGACCAGGGCGGCTCGCGAGCCGACCTGACGGCTCGCACGTGGACCGGATCCGCCTGGGGTGCGCCGGCCGACCTCGATGCGCCATCCGTCGCGTGCGGGAACAACCCGTGCGCGGCTGGCACGATCAACACGTCCGCGATCCCGTTCGGCGAGTCGGACGGACTGATCACGGCGGGCCAGAAGGAGGCTCGCACGTTCGGTGAGGCCACCATCGACCTGCGCCTCATCTTCAGCGGGACGAGCTGCCGTTCGTTCGGCAGCGCCATGATCAAGAGTCGGTCGTCGGACTCCTTCACGTCTCAGCTGAAGGACTTCATTCGGCCGCTCGACATCTCGCTGACGAACTGCGGTCAGGTGATCGTCCGCAAGGCCACGGTACCGGCCGGCTCCGATGCGGTCTTCTCCTACGCGAAGACGTTCCCGACCGATCCAACGACCGCCAACACCTTCACCATGACGGGCAATCCGACCGGCGGCGCGAACGTCACCACGTTCAGCAACGTGCTGATCGGGAGTGGCTACACCGTCTCGGAGACCCTGGGGAGCCTGCCCGCGGGCTGGGAGTTCGTCGGTGTCGACTGCAGCGCCAGTTCAGGCGTCACGCCGTCGATCAATGGTGCGGTGGTGACCTTTGCCATCGACTCGCCATCGGACGTGCTCGACTGCACGTTCACGAACCGAGCGCTGTTCCGTGTCATCACGTTCGTGTGCAGCCAGGGAGACAACACCCTCGTTGCAAGCGACGTGACGTTCGAGGACTCGACCAAGACCACGCTGGAGTCGCTGCCCACGGGACTCAGCGAGTCCGTCCTGTGCGGGCTGACGACGGGCGCCTCGTTTGGCGATAAGAGCGTCGGCACATTCGGTGACGACGACAACAAGGTGGTCATCCCGGCCGCGCCATAGGGCGAACCGGACCCGCCAACTCCACCATGGCCGGCCGCAAGGCCGGCCATGGTCGTTCAGCCTCGGGCGGTTGCCTCCTGGCCGTCGGCGGTGTCGCGCACCTCGACGCCGATGGAGGCGAGCTCGTCGCGCAGCGCGTCCGAGGTCGCATAGTCGCCGGCGGCACGCGCCGCGGCCCGTCGCTCGAGCAGCTCGGCCGTACCCTCGGGAAGGGGCAGCTCCGCTTCGGCGGGGACGTCGAGCGACAGCCCGAGCACGCGGTCGAAGTCGAGGAGCAGCGCGCGCCGCTGCCCGTCGTCGAGGTTCGAGGCCGCGGCAACCTCGTGCGCGACCGCCACCGCGCGCGGGGTCCCGAGGTCGTCGGCCACGGCCTCCGCAAATCGGGCTCGATACCCGGCCATCGGTTCGGCGCCGAGGTCAACCTCGCCGTCCGGTCCGGCGGCCGCGCGTCGCAGGCGCGCCAGGCCGGAAGTGGCGGCGTGCATCGCGTCGGTGGTGAAGTCGAGCTTGCTGCGGTAATGCGCCTGGAGGGCAAGGTAGCGGAAGGCGAGCGGCTGGAAGCCCAGATCGGTGAGGTCCGCGACGCGGATGATGTTGCCCCTGCTCTTGGCCATCTTGGCGTCGTCCATGGTGAGGAACTCGCCGTGCATCCAGATGCTCACGACCTCGTGGCCGAGCGCGCCCTCTGACTGCGCGATCTCGTCCTCATGGTGCGGGAAGCGCAGGTCGATCCCGCCGGTATGCACGTCGAAGCGCTCCCCGAGGTGCTTCAGGCTCATCGCCGAGCACTCGATGTGCCATCCGGGGAAGCCGTCGCCCCAGGGGGAGGGCCACTTCATGAGGCGCCCGGAGCCGGCACGCTTCCAGAGCGCGAAGTCGGCGGGATCGCGCTTGTCGGACTCGACGTCGACGCGGTGGCCCGCGTGCGTCTCCTCCACCTTCTGGCCCGAGAGCTTGCCGTACCCGGGGAAGGCGCCGACGTCGTAGTAGATGGTGCCGTCCACCTCGTAGGCGAGCCCGGCCTCGAGCAGGCGTCCCGTGAGATCGATCATCTCGGCGATGTGGTCGGTCGCCTTCGGCATGACGTCGGCCGGGATGATGTTGATGAGGGCCTCGTCCTCGAGCCAGGCGAGCGTGTAGAACTCGGCGATCTCCGCCGGCGACTTGCCCTCGGTCTCGGCGGCGAGCTCGATCTTGTCCTCGCCCTCGATCGCGTCGAGCTGGTCATCGCGCATGTGGCCGACGTCGGTGATGTTCTTGACGTAGCGGACCTCGTAGCCGAGGTACTCGAGCGTGCGGTGGAGGAGGTCCCCGAAGAGGTAGGTCCGCAGGTTGCCGATGTGCGCGTACTTGTAGACCGTGCTGCCGCAGGTGTAGATGCCGACGCGGCCCGGCTCGATGGGCTGGAGCGGCTCCGAGCGGCGAGTCAGCGTGTTGTGCAGGCGCACCTGCGGCAGGGGCTCGGCCATGGGTCAGGCATTGTACCGACGGGGCGTAGGATGCACCGATGCCCCAGCCCGACGCCTCAGATACCTATCCGATGACGCTCGGCGAGGAGCCGAGTTTCTGCCCCGCCTGTGGTCAGCCCGTCGAGGCCAAGACGCTCGAAGCCGACCACCGGCCACGGCTCGTCTGCCCGCATGGCCACGTCACCTGGCGCAACCCCCGCGTCGTGGTCGGGACCCTTCCGGTGGATGGCGACCGCGTCTACCTGGCGCGGCGCGCCATCGAGCCGGCCGCCGGCAAATGGGGCAACCCGGGCGGCTTCCTGGAGCTCGGCGAGTCGGCCCAGGAGGGAGCCCGGCGCGAGACGGAGGAGGAGACCGAGCTGCGTGTCGAGGTCGGGCGGCTCATCGGCGTCTACTCGCGCCCGCATGCCGGCATCGTGACGATCGCGTTCGAGGCGGCCGTCGTGGGCGGGCGGCCCGAGCCCGCCGCCGAGACGAGCGAGGTGCGCGCCTTCGGCCCGGACGAGATCCCGTGGGACGAGATCGCCTTCAGCACCGCCGAGAGCGCTCTACGCGACTGGGTCGCCTCGCTGCCCGGACGAGGTCCGCGGTTCGAGCCCGAGCTCTACGTCGAGGGCGACCCCGAGTAGCGCGACCTCGCTCGTCACCGAAGCGTCAGCCAAGCACCTCGATCGCCGTGCTTGGCGTAGCCCTGAGCCATTGGTACTATGCCCGTCCTGTTCGCACGTGCCCAGGCATGGAAGGGAACGCGGCATGGAGGGGAACGCGCCGTCCAGCTTTTGCGAGCGATGTGGCTTCCCGGCGTCGATTCAGGCCGGGTCGGTCCACTCGTGCCTGCTGTGCGATCGTTACGTCGGCACCGAATGCTGGGACGCTCGGCGCCGGCGGTGCGGCGATTGCGCTCCGCTCACCGCGCGCGCGAGCAAAGCGCGCGACATGATGCTCCTCCGCCGCGTCGATCGACGGCTCCGCGAGGTCGCGCGCGACGCGATCGCGCTGTCGATGCAGTCAGCAGAGGCGGACGGCTCGACGATCGATGCCGAGCTCGTGTGCCTCCGTCTGAAGACCTCGAACGCTCTGGAGAACGGCGAGGATGCCCTCGCCCGACGGCTCCGGGGCGCGCGCGCAGGCGACGTCGAGGCGCTCGCCTCCCGGATCGGCGTGCACGCCCTCCTTGCCGATTCCGCGGTCGCGCGCGCCGAGAGCGCAGCCGTGGCTGCGTCCGCGCGGGATGCCGCCTCCGGGCCACCGGTGCTCGTGCGGCAGCTGGTGCTCGGCGGCCTCGCTGGTGTCGCGGCCGCCGTGGTGGCCGTAGTGGTTCTGACCGGAATCCTGGACCCTGATCCCTTCGAGCGGGAGGGCGTCCTGGGGGGTGCGCCAGGCGATGGGAGTTCGTCGCCGACCGGACCCATCGGTGGGACGCAAACGGCCAGACCCAACGCCCAGGAGCATCCGGTCCTGCTGGCGTTCGACTTCAACGACGTTCGGATGGGGGAGGGAATCGGCGAGGAGTGGGGTGGCCAGCCCACCACCGCCGCGGGTGATTCGATCCAGGTGGCCGCCTTCCCGACCTCCTTCGATCGCAGCGCTCGGCTGACCTCGAGTGGCCGTCCAGACGTCGCCGCCTGCGCGTCAGTCGTGCCACAGGACGTCGAGCGCGTCGGATTCGACGTGTACATCGATCCCGCACGCCCCGCGGTCGGGACCCTGAGCCTCTACGCCGCCAACGGGGAGCCGGCGCTCCAGATCGTGATCGACCCAGAGGGGCAGCTGAGCGCGCGTGTCCCGACTGGGGAGCTGCCGCTCGGACCGCGCATCGCGGCGGGCGCATGGCGCCGGGTCGAGCTCGTTGCCGAGGCCGGTGATCTCCGTTGGCGCGTGCGGTCGTTCGACGAGACCAACCACGTGGTTACGGATGGATCGCTCGGCCAAGTGGACCTCGTTCCCATCACGCGAGTCTGCCTCGCGGCGCTCGGGCCGGCCGGCCGCGCCGTCAGCTACGACAACCTCGAAATCCACGGAATCAACACGGGAGGATGACCTGATGCGCCGGATGCTTGCCCTGGCCATGATTGCCGCACTGCTGGCGCCGGGGACGGCTGCGGCGGCACCGGATGACAGCCTGCCGGCGGTCCAGGTCCGTATCGGCCTCGATCGCGTGCTGGCCGAGCATGCCTTCCTGATCATTGATGCGATGCTCACCGCACCCGATGGCGGCACCGAGCACGACGTGGCTGCCTCGGTCCTCGAGGACAATACCGGCGAGCTGCTCGAGCTTGTCGACACAGCATATGGCGCTGATGCCGCCGATGCCTTCGCCGTCCAGTGGCGGAACCACATCGCCTTCCTCGTCGACTACACCCGTGCCATTGCCGATGGAGACGACGACGCACGCGACCTGGCGGCCAGCCAACTCCAGACCTACGTCGATGACTTCAGCGAGCTTCTCGCCACCGCGAACCCGGATCTGCCGCCCGACGTCGTCGAAGGCCTCATCGCCGAGCATGTCCAACAGCTCGAGCAGATCGCGAGCCTCAGCGAGGCCGACTACGCCGAGCTGTACTCAGGCATGCGCGAGACATACGCGCACATGTTCGTGGTTGGCGACGGCCTGACGCTCGGGATCGTGGGTCGCTTCCCTGAGACCTTCACTGGACGGGAAACTGCCTTCAGCCCGGCGATCGATCTCCGGATTACATTGGATCGCCTGCTCGGGGAGCACGTCTACCTGGCGGCGATCGCGATGCGCGCCCGTCTCAACGACGCAGCCAGCCTTCCTGCCGCGGCCGATGCGCTGGCCGCAAACTCGGCGGACTTGGCGGAGTCCATCGGTGCGATCTATGGCGACGGCGCCGAGACCGCGTTCGCGGGCCTCTGGAATGACCATACGGGCCTCTACCTCGACTACGTGGACGGGGTCGCCGACGATGACGAGGCCGCACAGGAGGCGTCGCTGGAAGGGCTCCGGCAATACCGATCTGACTTCTCGGCGTTCCTGGCCGGGGCCAACCCGCTGCTCGAGCCGGCCGATCTGGAGTCACTCCTCCGGACGCACACCGAGCACCTGATCGAGCAGGTCGCCGAGTACGAGCAGGGCGGCTACGCGGACGCCTACGAGACCCTCCGGATGGCTTACGAACACAGCGGCGAGCTGTCAGCCGGCCTGGCCGGGGCCATCGCGGACCAGTTCCCGCAGCTGTTTCCTGATACCGCATTCGACGGAGAGCGCACGATCCCGTCGAATCCGCTGATTGGATGGGTCCTGCTCGGCCTCGCGCTGGCCATCACGCCCCTCCGATTGGCGTTGCGCGGCGGCCCGGTTCGCCCAACGCGGGAGCCCTGACTCGGGGCGGTGCCTGACCGCACCGGTTGATCACGCGGGCGCGCCGTTGACGCCGATCGTGGCGTCGATTGGGGCGCGCCCGGACGCCCCGTCGCTCTAGGCTATGCGTTCCGCTGACGCGTGCAACGGTGGAAGAACGACGGGTTACCGGAACCTGTGAGGAGTGCGGTCGGACCTACGGCCTCCGCATCCCCGTGCCCGGGTCGCGCGAGCTGGCGTTCGAGCGCGTCGAGGCAGCCTTCGGCTGGTGTATCGGCTGCGGCCGATTCATCGGGCGGGCCTGCTGCTGGCGCCCGGGACTCCAATGCTCCCGATGCGTTGAGACGGGTGACAGCCTCGGCGTGGACGACGCGAGCGGAGGCTTCGCGGCGCTCGCATCCACGCGGGCCGTCATCCGTCGGCTTCACGGGGTCGGGGCGGGCTTCGCGGAGATCGAGAGCGCCTTGGCGGTGGCTCGCCACGGAGACGCCCGCGCGGCACCCGGCGCCTGGGAGGACGCCTGGCTCGCGGCAGGCGCGCTGAGGACCCGGATCGACAGCTTGCGCGACGCGGCCACGTCGCGCATCCGTGCCCTCCCGACGACCGAGGCGGATCGGGCGTTGGAGCTCGAGGCCGACCTCATCGAGGTCGCGCGCGGCCATCGCAGCCGGTGGAAGTCGGTCTCACACGAGATCGCCGAGACGGGCGTGCACCTCGCGCCTCCGGAGGCTCGATCGGCGCACATCCGGCCGGCCGGCTCGCTGGTCGCGCCGCCCCCGGCGCCCGACCCGGCGACCGAGCGGCAGCCGATTCCGATCGCTCCCGTCGCGCGCACGGCCGTACCGATGAAGCCGCCGCCCATCTCCACGCGTGCCTCCGGGCGTGTGACCTCCCTCGTAATCGCGTCGTCGCGGCCTCGACCTGCCAGATCCGCGCCGGTGGCTGTGCCACCGGCGGGCCCGCCGAGCAGCGCGCCGGGCCCTTCTCGCCCTCGGGTGCGTGCCAGGACTCCCGTCGCCGCTTCGGTTCCGGCCCGACAGCCGACGCCCCGTCCGCCCATCCCGGTGTTGTCGCCAAGGACAGACCCAGCCGTGACCGTTGCCGCCCGCCGGTCGACGTCGGGAGTGGCCGGGCGCCGGCGCCTGCTCGCGATCGCCGCCGCCGTTGCCATCGTGCTGACTGCCGGATCGGTTCTGGCGGCGATCGTGCGCGGGCCGGCCTCCGAGGATCAGCGCCCTCCCAGCCCCGGCATCGAAGAGCCGGCCGTCGGCACCATCCCGACGACACGACCATCGATGGCCGCCGCCTCCGCGTCCGCCTCAGCTGCCCCGGCCGCGCCCGAGGCGATCGGCTTCGACCGCCAGCGGATCGGGCAGCTCGACGCATCGGAGCTGCCCTCTGCCCGTGTTATCGGCGCGCCGGAGGTGGCCGCGTTCCCGACGCCGTTCAATCGATCCCTCCGGCTCACCGGCCCATCGTCAGCGATCTGCGTCTCAACGTCTGGCACGCCGTCAGCCATCTCACTCGACATCTATCTCGGCGAGGGCGGCGATGAAGGACGGCTGGGGTTCCGGCTGTCGCCGGCCGACGCCGATGGCAGCGCCATTGAGCTCAACGCAATCGAAGGAGTGGATGGCGAAGGCTGGCACCACCTGGCCGTCATCCGAACCGGGGATGCCGCGGTCTTGAGCCTGACGCCCATCGAGGGCGGGGCGCCGGCCATCGAGGTGCCGCTGATCGCCGACGGATCTGTGATCGCGTCCAGTCCCGGCGAGGCGTGCGTGGAGTGGTCGACCGGCTCGACGGGGGCCTCGATCTACATCGACGACGTGCGGGTCGACGACTGACCTGCCGCTTCCTGCCTAGGCGGCAGCCCTCGTCGCGGTCCGCGTCACCTCGCCGCGCACCGGCACGCCGAGCCCGAGGAGGAGGCCATACCCGAGGGTGGCCAGCACCGGCACGGCGTGGTTGGCGAAGACCGCGGCATCGGCGTCACGCGTGAAGGCCGCTGCCACGAGGCCCCACGCCAGGAGCGCCACGATGGGCGCGGCCACGGTGAGCGTCACGCGGACCGTGAAGAATCGGGCGAAGAAGTAGGCGAAGCACATGCCGATGAGGGCGCCGCCGGCCTGGACCACGGCCAGGCCGATGACGAAGGCGAGCTCGGGCGAGTCGGCCACCGGCAGGATGGCATGCGCCAGCGGGCGCAGCGGGAACAGGGGATCGCCGATCGCCAGCCCCGCCAGGAGCATGCCGATCGCCGCCCACACATAGCCGCCCGCAAGCCCGGCGATGAAGCCGCGATACGCGAGCCGAAGGCCGTTGACCTCGGTCATGCGTCGAGCGTACGTCGCGAGGGCCCGGATCCCGACCGGACCGAAGGTACGGCCCAGGACGGTACGCGCGGCCCGTGGGTGGTCGATCAGCCGGCGTAGCGCCCGAAGATGCTGACCGCGTTCTGGCCGCCGAAGCCGAAGCCGTTGACGGCCACGACGTCGACGCTCGCCCGCCGCGCGGCGTTCGGTACGACGTCGAGGTCGCAGGCGGGGTCCGGTCGCTCCTGGTTGATGGTCGGCGGGATGACGCCGTCGCGGATGGCCAGCACCGCCGCGAGCGCCGAGATCGCGCCCGCCGCGCCCAGCGTGTGGCCGACCATGCTCTTGTTGCTGCGTCACCGCCAGGGCGTCGGCGTGCGCCTCGTAGGCGGCGCGGATGGCCTTCGTCTCGGTGGCGTCGTTCAGCGGCGTCGACGTGCCGTGGGCCACACGACTGGACCTGCTCGCGCTCGAGGTGAGCGTCACGCACGGCTCGCCGCATCGCCAGGGTTGCGCCGTAGCCGGACGGATCCGGCGCCGAGATGTGGAACGCGTCGCCGGTCAGGGCGCCGCCAACGATCTCCGCCAAGACCGTCGCGCCGCGCGCCTCGGCATGCGCCGCGGCCTCGACCACCAGCACGCCGGCCGCCTCGCCGAACACGAAGCCGTCGCGATCGGCGTCGAACGGCCGGGACGCCGCCTCCGGGTCGTCGTTGCGCTTCGAGAGCGCGCCCATGTTCGCGAGCGCGGCGAAGCTGACGGGAAGGATCGCGCTCTCCGTGCCGCCGGCAACGACCACGTCGACGTCGCCGTGCTCGATGAGGCGCTGGGCCTCGACGAAGGCCTGGACCCCGGCCGCGCAGGCCGCAACCGAGGTGATGACCGGGCCGCGGATCCCGTTCTGGATGCTGATCTGGCAGGCCGCCATGGAGGGCGACATCATCGGCACCATGAACGGGCTGACACGGGCCGGCCCCTTCGCCAGCAGGGTGTCCTGGCCGAACGCCACCTCGCCGATGCCGCCGCCACCGGTGTTCATGACCACCGCCACGTCGTCGCGGTTGTGGTCGCTGATCGCGAGCGCGGCGTCGTCGAGCGCCTGGCGCGCCGCCGCGACGGCGAACTGGGCGAAGCGCGCCATGCGGCGTGCCTGCTTGAAGTCCATCCAGTCGCGCGGATCGAAGCCCTTGACCTCGGCCGCGATCTGGACCTCGTGGTCGGAGGGGTCGAACGGCGTGATGCGGCCGACCCCGGACGTGCCCGCGGTGAGGTTCGCCCAGAAGGTGGCGACGTCATTGCCGATGGGGGTGATCGCCCCCATGCCCGGTCACGACGGCACGCCGGCCCGGATCACGCGGCGGCGGGCTGCCGGTCACCGGGCCTACGCCTCGAAGCGCTGCAGGATGACCGTGCTGTTGTGCCCGCCCAGGCCCATCGAGTTCGAGAGCGCCACGCGTGCCTCGGTGGCGCGCGCGACGTTCGGGACGTAGTCGAGCGTCAGCTCGGGATCGGGATGGCGGTAGTTGATCGTGGGCGGCAGACATCCGGTCGCGACCACCTTGGCGCACACGAACGCCTCGATCGCGCCCGCGGCGCCCATGGCGTGGCCAGTCATCGACTTCGTGCTCGACACGGCCAGCCGATCGGCATGCTCGCCGAAGACCTCGCGGATGGCGACGGTCTCGTATCGGTCGTTGAGTGGCGTGCTCGTGCCGTGCGCGTTGATGTAGTCGACCGCCTCGGGACCGATGCCGGCCCGGGCCAGCGCGGCACGCATCGCGCGCTGGTTGCCCTCGCCGCGCTCGGCCGGCGCCGCCATGTCGAACGCGTCAGCGGACGATCCGTAGCCGATCACCTCGGCGATCGGCCGTGCTCCCCGCGCCAGCGCGTGCTGCAGCTCCTCGAGCACGAGCACCGCGGAGCCCTCGGCCACGACGAAGCCGTTGCGGGTCGCATCGAACGGGCGCGACGCGATGGCCGGGTCGTACTCGCCGGAGTCAGGGTCGATCGGCGTCCCGAGGGCGCGCATCTGCCCGAACCCGGCGAAGGCCAGCGGGACGAGCGGCGCCTCCGTCCCGGCGCCGAGCATGAGGTCGGCCTGACCCCGCACGATCGATTCCATCGCCTCGCCGACGGCGTGGCCGCCGGTGGCGCAGGCCGAGACGACCGCCATGTTCGGCCCGCGGAGGCCGTACTGGATCGCCACCTGGCCGGATGCCGAGTCGGGGAGCATGTGCGGCAGGAGGAATGGCGACACGCGCCGCGGCCCCCGCTCGTCGAGCGTCTTCTGGCCCTCGATGAGAATCCCGATCCCGCCGATGCCGGTCCCGAAGACCATCCCGAATCGGTCGGCGTTCACGTCGCCGCTGACCCGGCCGTCGTCGCCCAGGAGGCCGGCGTCCCGGAGGGCCTCGCCGGCGGCGGCGACCGCGAAATGGGTGTTCCGGTCGTGGCGGCGGGCGTCCTTGGCGTCCATGTACTGTCCGGCCTCGAAGCCCTTCACCTCGCCGGCCACGTCGACCTCGAACGGCGACGGATCGAAGAGGGTGATGCGGTCGATCCCGGATCGGCCCGAGACGAGCGCGTCCCAGGTGGCTTCGGCGCCGATCCCGACCGGCGAGACGACGCCGAGGCCGGTGACCACCGCGCGTCGATCGGTCACGCAGGCGACTCGCGGAAGGCGCTCAGCCAGGCGCGCGGGTCGGGGAGGTCGACGGCGTGCGTCACGGCCTCCGGACTGATGCGACGAATGAGGCCCGAGAGGACGCGGCCCGGGCCGACCTCGACGAAGTCGGTGACCCCAGCCGCGGCCATGCGCCGCACACTGGCGGTCCACTGGACGCCGTGGACGAGGTGATCGGTCAGCTCGCTGCGGAGCCCGTCCGCGGTGTTGATGACCGAGGCGTGCACATTGCCGAGCATCGGCACCTGCGGGTCGCGGAACGGGACTCGCGTCAGGATCCGGCCGAACTCGTCGCGAGCGCGTCGCATGAGCGGCGAGTGGCTGGCCACGCTCACGGTCAGGCGGACCGCCTTGCGGGCGCCGACCGTCCGGCTCATCTCGAGCGCGAAGACGAGCGCCGGGATGACGCCCGAAAGCACGATCTGGCCCGGCGCGTTCTTGTTCGCGACCGAGATCTCGCCGTGCTCACGCGCCGCATCGACGATCTCGTGGACCTGCTCGTCGGTGAGGCCGATGACGGCGCCCATGCCGCCCTCGATGCCGCGCTCCTGCATGATCCGACCACGCTCGCGGACGAGGCGCAGCGCATCGGCATAGTCGATGGCGTCCGCCGCGACCGCGGCCGCGTACTGCCCTGCCGAGTGGCCGGCGACGGCGCGGGGGACGATCTCGATGCCCTCCTCCCGCGCCTCCTCGCGCATCGCCTCGAGGAAGGCGACGCTCGCCGCGAGGATGGCGGGCTGGGCGTTGACGGTCAGGTCCAGCTCCTCGGCGGGGCCCTCCAGGATCATGCGCGACAGCGGGATCCCGAGCGCGGCGTCGGCCCGCTCATAGGCGGCGGCCGCGGCGGGGGAGCGCTTGACCAGTTCCGCGCCCATGCCAACGTACTGGGAGCCCTGGCCGGGGAACACGAAAGCGACGGTCCGGCGTGGCGGATCCGCGGTGTCGCTCGTCAGGGTGCTGTGCGTCAAGGTCGACTCAGAGGCTTCGGGGAACGCGCCCGAGTATAGCCGAGCGAGCGTGAAATCCCGAGATCCGAGCCTGGAATGGCGCGGCGGTCAGCGGGTGGCGTAGCGGGCAACGACGTCGGCCAGGACGGGGAGGCCGAATGCCAGGGCGCTGACGGGGATGCGCTCGTCGTTGGCGTGGAAGAGGCTGAGGAACGGGACGTCCGGCTCCAGCCGCACCGGCGCGAAGCCGTAGCAGGGGATGCCGAGCTGGGCGAGCGCCTTGGCATCGGTGCCGAGCGTGATCATCATCGGAACCGGGGTGCCGTCCGGGTCGGCGGCGCGGAGCGCCGAGTCCATCAGCTCCACGATGGTCGCATCGGCCGGCCACTCGACGGCCGGGAGGGTGACAACCGACTCGACGATCGCGTCGTCGCCGACGACCTTCTGCAGCTGGGCGAGCAGGCCCGCCTGGTCCGTGCCGGGCAGGGTGCGGACGTCGACCTCGGCCTCGCCGGTGCCCGGAATGACGTTCACCTTCTTGCCCGCGTGCAGGACGGTGGGGGTGACCGTGTCGCGCAGCATCGCGTCGAATGAGCGGCGCAGCACCGGGTCGTCGACGAGCTCGGCCAGACGGGCCGATGCGGCCGCCGGATCGGTGGCGGCGATCGCGGCGACCTCGCCGAGGCCGAGCGTTTCCAGGAAGTCGGCCACGACCGGGATGACCCGCGCCGGTCGCTCGGCCTGGTCGTCGGCGAGCGCCGTGACGGCTCGCGCCAGCCGGATCGCGGCGTTGGCCGGGTGGGGCATCGATCCGTGTCCCGTCGTGCCGGTCGACCGGAGCCGCGTCCAGGCCAGCCCCTTCTCGGCGACCTGGATCGCGTAGAACCGCCGGCCGGCGAGCGTCATCGAGTAGCCGCCGACCTCGTTGAGGGCGGCCGCCGCGGGCCGGCCCCGCGCGTCCCCGAAGAGCTCCGGGCGCTGCGCGACGAGGCCACGAGCCCCATGCTCGCCGCCGGCCTCCTCGTCCGCCACGGCCGCGAAGATGACGTCGCGCCGCAGCTCGGCGCCGCTGCGCTTGAGGGCGAGCATCACGCCGAGCTCCATCGCCACCATGTTCTTCATGTCGACCGCGCCGCGGCCCCAGATCACCCCGTCCACGAGGTCGGCGCCGAACGGGTCACGCGACCAGGACTCGGCGTCGACGGGCACCACGTCGAGATGGCTGAGCAGGATCAGTGGAGGCTCCGTGGTGTCGCCGCTCGCCTCCAGGCGCGCGAAGCAGGACCCTCGCCCGGGGGTGAGCTCGACCACCTCGGCGTCGATGCCGGCCCCGGTGAGCACCTCCGCGCAGTAGCGGGCCGCGGTCGTCTCCCCGCTGCTGGGATCGCGGCCCGCCGCGACGTCCGGGCCACCGCCGGGCGGGTTGACCGATGGGATGCGGATCAGACCGCGCAGGTGCTCGATGCAGGCGTCGAGGTCGGTCGTCAGTCTCATGCTCACGTCGCGGAGCGTAGCGGCCTCGGCCGGTACACGAGCATCGCCGCGACCGAGACGAGCGGCGCGACGACGCCGACGAGCATCCCGGCGGCGATGTCGACCTGCGCCCACAGCTCGGCAGCCGTGATCGCCCCGACGAGGATCCCCACGGTCGAGGCCGCGCTGATGATCCCGAAGGTCCGGCCCAGTCGCCGCTCCCCGGCCCGATCGGCGAGGAGGGCGTACCAGGAGGCGCTGAAGGCGGTCAGGCCGCCGCCGGCCAGCAGGGCAAGGCCGTAGGCGGCGGCATGCGGCAGGCCGAGGACGAGCCCGAGGCCGAAGTTGACGATGAGCAGCGGCGCGAGGGTGGCCACGAGGCGACGCCCGAACCGATCGGCGAGATGGGCGAGCGCCGGCCCGAGGAGGATGCTGCCGGCCCCGAAGAACGAGAAGGCGACCCCGACGTCGACCAGCGTCCATCCCAGGCGCGTGGTGGCGAGGGTGGCATACGTGGTGATGAAGCCGCCGTACGCGGCCAGCAGCGCCATATTCGCGACGAGCAGCGTCGCCAGCGCCGGCACGTCGAGCGGCTCGTCGTCCACCGGCGCGCCTGAGTCGTGCGTCTGCCGCTTTGGCGACGGCAGGAAGAGCGTGCCGACCAGGGCGATCGCGCTCGTGGCGGCGACGATCACGAATGGCGCCCGCAGCCCGCCGAAGGTCGCGGCGAACCCGCCGACCACCGGTCCGGCCACCGTCCCCGCCGACTGGCCGGCCGACACGATCCCGTTCGCAAACGCCCGTCGCGTGGGTGCGACCACCTGGGCGAGGTAGATCCGCTCGGCGACGATCATCGCGCCGCCGCCGAAACCGGACGCCGAGCGCCAGGTGAGGAGCCATCCGGCGCTCGCCGCGGTCGCGACGAGGGCGTTCATGGCGGCGTACACGCCGAGCCCGGTCGACATGAGGCGTCGGGCGCCCCAGCGCTCGGTGAGGAACCCGGTGCCGAGCTGTCCGAGGGCGTTCGTGACCGCGAAGGCGCCGGTCAGCAGCCCGAGCACGAACGGCGGCGCCCCGAGCTCGGTCGCGTAGAGCGGCAAGAGTGGCAGCATGACCGAGATGCCGACCTGGCTGATGAAGCCGACGCTCGCCAGGAGCCACAGTGCCGGGTCGATCGCGCGCACGAGCGCGGTCGCGCGGTCCGGGATCGACGGGGCTGGCACCGGCGGATGGTAGCGCCCCGGCGGCCCGGTCGGCCCTCAGGCCTCGGGGATCGCCGCCTCGATCGCCCGCGGCCGCGGCACACGGTTGGCGTGCCGGCGCTCGGTCAGCCACGCCAGCGGCAGCTCGGCGACGAGAAGGACCAGCGCCACCGCCAGGATCATCGGCTCGCGCGTGGCGAGGCCCATCGCCAGCAGCGCTGTCAGGAAGACGAGGTGGATGACGATCCGCGTGAAGAATGCGGCCCGAAGGTCGAGGATGGCGAAGGCGGCGCCATCGGGCCTCCCGCGATCGGTGCCGAAGACGCCCCACGCCGCGATTCCCAGAAAGGCGGCGAACGTGAGGGCGAAGAGGACCATGCCCCCACCGGGTGAGGGGTCGACGAGGGGCTGGACGAGCGCGAACGGGACGATGCTCGCCAGCAGGATGAAGAAGGCCGGCAGCGGCACGGCGACCTGGAGCCACTCGAGAGCGGGGCGGCGCGCGGCGACGTCACGCAGCCAACGCGTCATCAGGCTGAAGCCGAGCGTCACGAACAGCCAGGAGTAGAAGTTGCCGGCCGGGACGCCGAACCAGCCGTCGGTCAGGCCGATCTCGCGCCAGCTCCACAGCCCCATCCGGATGGCGACCGCGTCGAAGGCGAGGTCGAGCATGACGGCAAGCACGCTGTCGACGACCGGGGCATACCGGCGACGCACGCCGAGCGCATCGGTGATGCGCATGGCGCCGGCGATGATGAGCGCCCAGGCCAGGCCGATGACGACTGGCGCCCGGTCGATGGCCAGGATGAAGTCAGCCGAATAGTGGTACGTCTCGAAGATCAGCTGGTCGCCCTCTTCGAGCAGAAGCCCGAACGCCGCGGCGCTGAGCAGCTCGAGGAAGGGAAGCCGTCCGCGACGGAGGGCCAGCCAGGCGGCGACGACGAAGAACGTCGTCGCGCCGAGCTCGATCACCACGTAGGTTGGGTTCATGCGCGGCCATAGTAGCAAGTTTTCCCGCGGCACGGATGTGAGCCGGTAGCACGCGGCTCAGGCGGGCTGGGTCGTTGGGCGAAGGCGTGGGGACGACCGGCCGGGGAGGGTCGGGAGGCGACCGCCCTGCACCAGCCAGATGCCGGCCAGGACGACGGCGGCGCCGACGAGCGCCGTGCCGGCGATGTTTTCGCCCAGGACGAGGACAGCCTGGAACGCCCCGAAGACGGGGATCATCAGCGCGAAGGCCGCGGATCGCGACACGCCGAGCCGGCGCATCCCCTCATTGAGCAGCACGAACGCCCCGACCGTCGCGAGCACCGACAGCTGGCCGATGGCGATCCAGGTCGCCAGCCCGGCCTCGACGAGTCGGGCGGGGCCGCCCTCGGCGAGGGCGAGCGGCAGGAGGATGATCGCCGCGCCGGTCGCACCGTAGAGGCTGATGCTGATCGGGCTGAACCGCTTGCCCGCGGCGCGGCTCAGCAGGAAGTAGGACCCGAAGAGGATCGCGCAGCCGACGAACAGCGCGTCGCCGAGCAGGCGTGCGCCATCGACGTGTCCGGACGGGTCGACGACGAGCAGGACGCCGACCGCGGCCAGCGCGAGGCCGATCATCGTCGCGCGCGTCGTCGGCTCGCGCAGGACGACGGCCGCCAGTGCCGTGCTCACGATCGGCGCCAGCCCGGGGATGATCATCGAGGCGTCGGTCGCCGGCGCCAGCCGGAGGCCGTTGAGGAAGAGGATGTTGTACCCGGCGCTCGCGCTGAGGGCCAGGCCCGCGATGACGGGCAGGTCGCCGATGCGCGGGCGGGACGATCCACGGTCGAGTGCGGGCCACGCCGACCGCAGGGCGGCGAGGAGCACCGCCGCGATGGCGAACCGGGTGGCGGCGACGGTGAACGGCGGGACATCGGCCACCGCAACCTTGCCGGCGACCATCGCACCGCCGAAGAAGAAGGCCGTGGCGGTCAGCATGGCGAGGCCGACCATGCGGTCGCGCCGCGCGGCGGTCATCAGGGAGCGCTGGCTCGAGGACATGCGGCCAGCATCGGGTCCATCAGGCCGCATCGGCATCCGGCGGGTAGCCCGATCGCGCTACGTCGTTCGTCCGACACGACTCTGGGTGGGCGCGTGGAGACGTCCGGGATCGGACGTAGAATGCGGCGCATGACGACCGAGGTCCGAGCCCCGACGGTGCCGATCTACGTGGCCGGCGAGCTCGTGGAGGCGGGTGCGCCGCTCGACGTGATCGACCCCGCCAACGGGGAGGTCGTGGCCACCACCTTCCAAGCCGGGAGCGCGGAGCTCGAGCGGGCGACGGTCGCCGCGGTGGAGGCATTCGAGCGAACGCGCCGGATGGCGTCCTATGAACGGCGCGACGTCCTGGCCCACGTCGCCGAGCGCATCGAGCGGGACGCCGATGAGCTGTCGGTCCTGCTCAGCCGCGAGTCCGGCAAGCCGATCAAGGATGCCCGTGGCGAAGTCGCGCGTGGCGCGCTCACTTTCCGCACCGCCGCCGAGGAAGCGCTGCGCATCAACGGCGAGTGGCTGCCGCTGGACTGGGCCCCGGCCAACCGCGGCCGTCACGGGATCGTGCGGCGCTATCCGATCGGGCCGGTGGCCGGCATCAGTCCCTTCAACTTCCCGCTCAACCTGGCCGCGCACAAGGTCGCCCCGGCCATCGCCGCCGGGTGCAGCATCGTGCTCAAGCCGCCGTCGAAGGACCCCCTCTCGATGCTTCGCATCGCCGGCTACCTGGCCGAGACGGACCTGCCCAAGGGTGCCGTCAGCATCCTGCCGATGGACCGGCCGACCGGCGACCGCATGGTCTCGGACGATCGCTTCAAGCTTCTCAGCTTCACGGGCTCGCCGTCGGTCGGCTGGAAGATGAAGGCCGAGGCCGGCAAGAAGAAGGTCGTGCTCGAGCTCGGCGGCAACGCGGGCGCCATCGTCGACGAGACGGCCGACCTCGACTGGGCGGTCGAGCGCCTGGTGTACGGCTCGTTCGCCTACGCCGGGCAGGTGTGCATCAGCGTCCAGCGCATCTACGTGGTCCGGGCGGTCTTCGACGAGTTCGCGCGTCGCTTCGTCGAGCGCACGCGGCGCGTCAAGGTCGGCGACCCGCTCGATCCCGACACCGACCTCGGCCCGATGGTGGACGAGGCGGCCGTCGGCCGCACGCACCAGTGGGTGACCGAGGCGCTCGACGCCGGCGCGCGGGCGCTCGTCGCAGGCGAGCCCCATGGTCGCTGGTTCGGACCGACCGTGCTGGTCGACGTGCCGCGCGACGCCATGATCTGCTCAGAGGAGGCGTTCGCGCCGGTCGTGAACCTCTTCGCGGTCGACACGTTCGCCGATGCGCTCAGTGCCATCAACGACAGCCGCTTCGGCCTCCAGTGCGGCGTCTTCACCGGCTCGCTCGACCACGCGCTGCTTGCCCATGACGAGCTCGAGGTCGGCGGCGTCATCGTCAACGACATCCCCACCTGGCGCACCGACGCCATGCCCTACGGCGGCGTGAAGGACTCCGGACTCGGCCGGGAGGGGATTCGCTGGAGCATCGAGGACATGACCGAGCCGCGCCTGCTGGCCTTCGCCCGGACGCCCGGCGCGTGACGGTCGCCTCGCCACGGTTCGCGCGGATCCTGCCCGCCGGCGAGCTGCGGGACGGGGAGCTGCTGCCGGTGGAGATCGACGGCACGCCGGTCGTTCTCGTCCGCCACGCGGGCGAGTTCTTCGCCGTCCAGAACAACTGCAGCCATCGCGACTTCCCGCTCAGCGAGGCCGGCTTCGACCCGCGCGACGGCGTGCTCGTCTGCGCATGGCACGGCGGGTGCTTCGACATTCGCAGCGGCGACGCCGTGGTCCCGCCGGCGACCGATCCGGTCGAGACCTTCCCGGTGCGGGTCAGCGATGGATGGGTCGAGATCGGCCTCACCGGGAGCCTGGCTCGCGAGCGCGGCGCCGCCTGACCCCGGAATGAGCCTCGAAGCCCTGCCGTACGTCAACTGGATCTTCTGGGCGGCCCTCTCGGCCGGCACCCTGCTCGCGGTCGGCATCACCGAGCGGCTGGGCGGGACGACGCGCGGGTACCGGCTCTTCATGGCCTGGCTGGTCGTGGCATTCGCGGTGGTCCTCGTCCTCAGCGACTTCGCCCTCCCGCCCGAGGTCGCGGCGGCGTCGACCGCGGACCAGCGCCGCCCGCTCACGATCGCCTTCGGGGTCGGCGCGCTCGGGTACCTCGTCGCCTCGCTGCGTCGATGGCCGCGCAGCGGCGTCGCCATCGGCGCCGGGCTCGTCGGATTGGCGGCGCTCGCCGTCCTGGCGTTCGCCGGTGGCACCGACAGCGCGGTCCTCTTCGCCGGGCAGCTCGTCCTCGCCGCCCTCGCGCTCGGGGCCGTCAATGCGGCGATGCTGCTCGGTCACTGGTACCTCGTCACGCCGAAGCTGTCGCCGGCTCCACTGCGCCGGCTGATGTGGCTCCTCGTTGGATCGCTCGCGCTCCAGGCGGTCGCCTTCGCCGTGGCCGTCGTGACGGGACCGCAGGTGCTCGACGGCGGCCTCGGCTGGCTCACCTGGCTGCGGCTCGGTGTCGGTATCGTCCTGCCCATCGGTGTCACGGTCCTGGCGATCCTCGCCTCCAGTGCGGCGTCGCTGCAGGCGGCGACCGGGCTGCTGTACATCGGGCTGGCGCTGGTCATGGCCGGCGCTATCGCCGGTTCCAGCCTGGCCTACCTCACCGGCGTGCCCGTCTGACCGATGCGAGTCACCGTGCGCACCTTCGCGTCGCTGCGAGAGCTCTCGACCGACCACTGCGAGCTGGAGCTCGATGACACGGCGACCGTGGCCGACGCGTGGGCCGCCATGGCCGCCCGCTTCCCGTCACTCGAGCCGCACCGTCGATACATCCGCGCCGCCCGCAACGGCGCGTATGCCGGATGGCAGGATGCCGTGGCTGACGGCGACGTGATCGGCCTCCTGCCCCCCGTCAGCGGCGGATCCTCGGGCCTGACCGACGCTCCCATCGACGTCGCCGCGCTCGAGCGCGAGGTGGCGGCGCCGGGACGTGGCGCCGTGGTCACCTTCGTCGGCACCGCTCGGGACATCGCCGACGACGACCGCGAGGTCCTCGGCCTCGACTACGAGGTCTACGCCGAGATGGCCGCGCCCGTGCTCGACGAGATCGCGCGCGAGGCCGAGTCGCGATTCGGCGCTGCGGTGGCCGTCATCCACCGCTTCGGGAGCGTGCCGATCGGCGAGGCGGCGGTGGCCATCGTCACGGCCGCCCGGCACCGGGGCGAGGCCTACGACGCCAACCGATTCGTCATCGAGGCGATCAAGGAGCGGCTCCCGATCTGGAAGCGAGAGCGGTTCGCGGACGGCAGCGAGTGGAGGCGCCCGGGCGCCTAGAGCTCCCGCAGCCAGGCCGCGGCCGCATCGGGCGACGCGAGCCGGATCACGCGCAGCTCCGGCCGCCGCGCGAGTCGCGCGACCATTCGTCGGCGGCGCCCGCGGTGCGTTCGGAGGATCCACCACAGCAGCCCATCCGGCCGTAGCGCGTTGCGGATCGACTCGCGGTTCCCGGTCCCCGGCCAGAACTCCTCCTGCGACCGGATCCGTCGCACCGTGCGACGCGCCCAGCGCGAGAGGACGGTCGGCAGCCGATAATCGAGCCAGATGACGGTGTCTACCCGAGCCCAGGTGATATCGCGCGCCGCCTCGTAGCCGCCGTCCGCCACCCAGGCATCGCCGGCGAGGGCATCGGTCAGCCGCTGCCGAAACGTCGCCTCGGGCGCCGGCGTCCAGCTGGGCCCCCAGAAGAGCGCGTCGAGCTCGACGCAGGGAAGGTCGAGCCGTTCAGCGACGGCCCGCGCCAGCGTCGTCTTGCCGGAGCAGCTCGTTCCGACCACGTTGATCCGGTGCATGGAGCGGCTGATGGTACGAATGAGGGGTGCGTGCAAGCAATGGCCGCGGCAGGCACAATGCGCGGGACATGGCGACCCCCAAGCCGGGCGAGATCCGCTGCCCGACCTGCCACCGGTCCACGCCGCCAGCCGCCTTCTGCACTCAATGTGGCTCGGCCATCCCTCCGGATGCCCGAATTCGGCCGCGGGGCATGGATCGCGATGAGCTCCAGGAGCGCATCCGCGCACGCCGTTCGGGTGGCGAGCCCTATCGACGCGGCGGGACGGTCGACGACGAGCGCGGCGACTACGAGCGCTTCGAGCCGGACCCGATCGACTCGCAGGCGCGACGGCCGGGTGCCGCCGCGGAGCAGCGACACCGCGACCTCTTCGACGAGCCGATCCCCGAGCCGCCGCCGGTCGTGCCGGTGGCCCCCGATCTCACCCGTGACGCCGACGACTGGGCGTTCCCGCCGCGCGAGCCGGCGCCAGCTGCACCTCCGCCCGCGGACTTCACCGCGGCGTCGAACGAGCCAGAGATCGAGCCGGAGTACGTCGACAACTTCGACGACGAGGCGTACGACGACTACCCCTACCAGTACGACGAGTGGGAGGCCTCTCGCGAGCCGCGCTCGGGGGCGGGCGCCTTCGCCATCCTCGGCTTCCTCGCGCTCGGCGTCCTCGCCCTGCTCGGCGGCGCCGTCCTGGCCGGGGTCTTCGGCGGCGACGGGGCCGGGTCGCTGGATCCCAGCCCCTCGCCATCGGCCAGCGTCGCCGCCAGCGCGGCGCCGACGGACGCCGCGAGCACCGAGCCGAGCGCCGCGCCGACGGGATCCCCCGACGCCAGCGGTGGCCCGATCGTCTTCCCCGATGGATTCACCGCCGAGACGCAGCCATGCCTCCCCGGCAGCGCCGGCGGAACGGGCTGCGACTCCAACGGGGTCAGCAACAACGGTGTCCTCGACATCTGGGTGGGCTTCCAGAACGGGAATGCCAACGACGTCATCGGGGCGACGCTCGTGGCGCCGGATGGGTCCACGGTCGACGGCTCCATCGATCTCGTCGACATCGGATGCACGCAGTCGTGCAATGGGTGGACGTACTTCCCGTTCCGAAACCTGACGCCCGGAACGTACGAGGTCGAGATCACCCGCAACGGCGACCCCGCGGCGTCGACCAGCTTCGAGGTCACCAGCTGAGCGATCGGCTGGCGCACGACGTGCACGCGTTCCCCTGACATGTCCGGCCTGACCTTCGAGCAGATCCGCATTCCGGCCGCCCTGATCCTCATCCTTGCCGTGGCCTTCATCTTCCTGCCCCGTGCCGGCGACGATGCGACGCTCGCCAATGCCACGCCGACGCCCACCATCGTGGTGGGCCAGCCGGGTGGCGCGGTGACGACCACCGCCTCGCCGCAGCCGACGGCGACCGCGACGGCCGTCCCGACCGCGACTCCCTCGCCGACACCGACCCCGGTCGTGGCCGACACGTTCGACGCGGACGTCCTCGCGTGCCGATCGATCTCCGGGTCGGAGTGCGACGACCAGCTCGGGACCCTGCCGACGCGGGCCGGGTCGTTCACCGCCCTCGTGCTGTTCTCCGACGCCGCCGCCGGCGACACGATCCACGTCGTCCTGACCGGACCGGGCGGGACGGTCTCGGGCGGCCCGTACACGCTCGGCGGAGGCGGCGACGGCTACTACTACTCGACGTTCACGATGAGCGGGATGCCGCGGGGCGACTACCTCGTCACGGCCTACCGCAACGGCGAGGCCGTCGCCGATACGACGTTCCGCAGGGGTCGCTGAGGGTCAGCCGCCGCCGGAGCTTTCGAACGCGCCGCCGAGGTGCGCAATCGGTGAGGCGCCGGACGCCCGCCGCCGGGCCGCCAACGCGCTGATCGCCTCGAGCACGCACCTGTGTGCCGCGGCCGCCGTCACCTCGGCCTGGTCGTACGCTGGGGCCACCTCGACCACGTCCATCCCCGCCAGCTCGACCGACCCGACCACCTGGCGGATGGCGCGCAGGAGCTCGCGTGTCAGCATCCCGCCCGGCTCCGGCGTCCCGGTGCCCGGCGCCATGCCGGGATCGATGACGTCGATGTCGACCGACAGGTAGATGAGCTCGGGACCGTCGAGCGCCTCGGCGATCGCGTCGGCGACGACCGCCTCCGCGCCCCGCTCCTCGATCTCGGTCATGAGGTGCCAGCGCATGCCCTGCTCGCGCATCCAGGCGAGCGTCTCCGGGCTCGGCCAGTAGCCACGCAACCCGACCTGCACGAAGTTGGAGCCGGCGACCGCGCCAGACTCGATGAGCCGGCGCATCGGCGCGCCATGGGAGCGGAGGTTGCCCCAGGTCGAGTTGGCGGCGTCGGCGTGGGCGTCGAAGTGGACGATGCCGAGCCGGCGCGGAGCGACCGAGTGCGACACGGCGGTGGCGGACGGGTAGGTGATGGAGTGGTCGCCACCCAGCACGATCGGGATGGCGCCGGTCCCGGCCACCTCGCGCACCTTGCGCTCGATGACCTCGTGGGCGCGCTCGATGTTCATCGGCGTCACGGGAGCGTCTCCCGCGTCGATGACGTTCAGCCAGTCGAACGGCTCGATGTCGAGCTGAAGCGAGTTGATCGCGCCCGAGTGGTAGCTGGCCTGCCGAATCGCGCGCGGCCCGAAGCGGGCGCCGGGACGGTGGCTGACCGAGTCGTCGAACGGGGCGCCGACGATGGCAACGTCGGGACGCGCTGCGGCCAGGGCGGCCGCATCGGTCACCCACGGCAGCTTCTGGAAGCTGGGCAGGCCGACGTAGGCGGGGAGGTTGAAATCGTCGTAGGCGGTGTAGGGATCGGCTCCGGGCGGAGCCTCGTCGTTGATGCCGCGTGGGTCGCGGTCGTCGTCGGCCATGGCGCTCTCGCGTCACCTCCGGCGTTCAGAAGGGCGCCGTCGCGATGCGGAGCAGGCCCGTCCGGGGCCCGATGCTAGCACTACCATCCGCCCGGAATGGACGACGATCCGATCTACACCGTCGACGAGGCCCGGCTCCTCGTGCCGCAGGTCCGCGGGACGCTCCTGCAACTCGCGTTCGAGCGACGACGGGCCGATGAGGCGCACGTGGCGCTCCATCGACGCCTGCGGGCAGCCGACGACGGCCCGGTGCCGGATCAGCGCCGGCTCGAGGCCGAGACGACCGAGCTGCGCGGCCGCGTCAGGGCGCTGCTCGACCACCTCGAGTCGCTCGGCGTCGTCGTCCGCGACCTTGACGAGGGCCTGGTCGACATCCCCACCGTGCGCGACGGCGAGCCCGCCTGGCTGTGCTGGCGCCTCGACGACTCGGAGCTCGGCTTCTGGCACACGACGCGCGAGGGCTACGCGTCGCGGCGCCCGCTCTAGATGGCGTCGGCACTGGTCATCGGTGATGCGCTGCTCGACGTTCACGTCGCTCCCTCGGAGCCGATGCGTCCCGGCGGCGACGTCCCGGCGGCCATCCGCCTCGAGCCCGGCGGTCAGGGCGCCAACGTCGCGGTCCGTCTGGCGCGCCGCGGGATGGAGGTGAGCCTGATGTGCGCGCTCGCCGACGATCCCGCCGGGGCGATGCTGAGCGCGGCGTTCGCAGCCGATGGCGTCGACGTGATCGACCTCGGCGCCGAGCACACGGGCACGGTCGTCGTGCTCCTCGATGGAATGGGCGAGCGCACGATGCTCAGCCAGCGCGTCCCGCTTGTGCGTCGTCTCGGGCTCGACTGGCCGGAATCCCTTGCGCGGCTCGAGCTCGAATGGCTCGTCGTGTCCGGCTACGTCCTCCTGGAGCGCGGCGCCGGCATCTCGTTCGCCGGGCAGGCTCCGACACGGCGAGTGGTCCTCGGCTGCTCGCTCGACGCGCACGAGGCGGCACGTTGGATCGCGGCTGCTGCGTCGCTCCAGCCGCACCTCGTGATCGTCAACCAGGACGAGGCTCGGACGCTGGCGGGGGAGGACCTCACCGCCAGCGAGCTATCGCGTCGGCTCGGCCGCCACCTGGACGCGGTCGTCATCGTGACCCACGCCGGCGGCACCGCGGCCACGATCGGCCGCGATACGCTCGACGTCAACGCGGATCCCGGCGGTCCGGCGGTCGACACCACCGGGGCGGGAGATGCCTTCGCCGCGGCCCTCCTCGCTGACCTGGTGCCCACCGACTCGCCCCCCGACCCCGACAGGCTGCGGGCTGCGATGACCGTCGCGGTCGCCGTCGCCGCCGCGGTGGCCCGCACGCCAGGCGCGCAGGCCAGGGTGGAGGGAGAGCGATGAGGGAGCACCTTCTTCTGTCGGACGAGGTGGAGACGGCATTGCGCGAGGGCCGCGCGGTCGTTGCCCTCGAGTCGTCCCTGATCGCGCAGGGGCTTCCGACCCCCCACAACCTGGAGACCGCCGTGGCCGCCGAGGCGGCGGTGCGGGAATCGGGCGTGGTCCCGGCCACGACTGCGGTCGATCAGGGGCGCCTGGTCGTCGGGGCCGACGGATCGCTCCTCGAACGCCTGGCCGATCGCGAGCGGCAGGTCGCCAAGGCGGCGTCGCGCGACCTCGGGCCGCTCTTGGCGTCACGGGCGCTCGCGTCGACGACGGTGAGCGCTTCGATGCGGATCGCCCACATGGCCGGCATCGCGGTCTTCGCGACCGGTGGCATTGGTGGCGTCCATCGCGGCGCAGCGGCATCGTTCGACGTGTCGAGCGACATCGACGAGCTGGCAGCGACCCCGGTGGCGGTCGTCTGCTCGGGCGCGAAGTCGATCCTCGACCTGTCCGCCACGCTCGAGGTGCTCGAGACCCGGCGAGTGCCGGTCGTCGGCTATGGCACGGACGAGCTGCCCGCCTTCTACAGCCTCAGCTCGGGCCTGCGGGTCGCGCATCGCGTCGACGGCCCAGCCGCCGCAGCCGCCGCGATCGCGGCGCATCGGTCCCTGCCCGGTGCCGGTGGGATCCTCGTCGTCCAGCCCCCGCCCGCCGACCTGGCCATCGACCGGACCGAGATGGAGCGCTGGATCGCCGACGCCATGGCTGATGCCGGGGCCCGCGGCATCATCGGCGGCGCCGTGACGCCGCATCTGCTGGGGCACATCGCAGCGGCCTCGGGAGGGAGGAGCCTGCGGGTGAACATCGCGCTCATCGTGAACAACGCGCGCGCCGCCGGGGCCATCGCGGCGGTCTTGACCTGACCGGTCCGGACGCTATGCTCGGTCGGCCGATCGGCACGTCTCATGGGAGGCTCATCCAGCCATGCGCATCTACGACGGCAGCCCGCGCCAGGACTGGGAAGAGGTCCTGCGCGGCGTGGGCGCCTTCGCCGATAGCGAGAAGCTGAAGCAAGTCCTCTTCCTCGAGCTCGAGGGCGGATTCCTGCTCCAGGGGCTGGGCATGCAGGCCGTCGGGTCCGACTCCGACAGCCTCGGCGCGACCGTCAAGCGCACCTATGAGCTGACCGATGACCAGGTCGCCGAGTTGATGGACGCCAACGCGTCCAAGCGCGGGTCGGCCGATGCCGACCGCCCGCATCCGGACCTGACGAACTACTACGAGCTCGCGCTGCGGATCATCGGCGCCTACGTCGACAGCCAGAAGGCTCACGACGTCTTCTTCTTCGAGCAGGAGGGCTCGTTCGTGCTGCGGCTCTTCGGCGTCGCGGGCGCGCGGACCGCCGCGCACCAGCTCTCCGAATTCACCCGAGACGAGATCTTGGCTATGATCGAGTCCGCACCCGAGCAGCGCGGTCAGCCGGCGCCGAACGCGTCTGGCGCGTCATAAGCAGGGAGTCTCCATGAAGGCGATCAAGTTCCTTTTCATCAGCATCGCGGCCCTTCTCGCCGCCATGATCGTGATCCCGCTCACCATCCTCGCGGGCCTCTTCGTCTGGCTCAAGCTCACCGAAGAGACCGAGGACGAGGAGATGGAGCTCGAAGACACGATCTAATCGGGGGCTCGCGCAGGTCTTGAAGGGGCCGAGCCGCAGGTCTTGAAGGGGCCGAGCCCAGCCTCGCCCCGTGTCGCTACGCGCACGGTCTGGCGCTTCACCCGCTCGCCCGCCCGCGAACGGTCCGGATCTTCACCGGGGTGAAGCGTATGCGCCGATCTCGCCCGTAAACCGTCCGAGCTTTCACGGGGTGACCGCCAGGCGCCGAGTTTGACCGTTCGCACTCGCTGACCGCACGTGACGTTCACCCCGTGAAAAACTGACACGAGCGCAGCCGAGGCCAGGGACGTGTCAGCCGGTGGCGAGGGCCCAGGCGGCGGCCCAGCAGACCGCGGCAACCAGCATTCCGAACCAGAGCCGATTCGGTCCGGCGATGCCCTGGCCCACCGCAGCGAGTCCGACCGCGCCGAGAGCGACGGCCGGCGGTGGCGGGCTTCCACCGACGAGCATCGCCGTCCCGACGCCGATGCCCACCCCGACGGCAAGGGCCCAGGCGAGCATGAACGCCGTCCGCCGGCCGAGCAGCTGGGCCAGGTTGCGCGAGCCGAGTCGCGCGTCGACGTCGAAGTCCCGCAGCGTGTTGGCGAGGTGGGCCGCGGCCGCGAACGGGCCGACGAGCAGCGGTGTGATGGCGACCCGATCGACGGCGACGCCGACGCCGGCCGCGATCCAGAGCGGCAGCAGGCCGAAGCTGACGAGGTACGGCACGACCGAGAGGGGCGTCCTCGACAGCCGCAGGTCATAGGCGACCGCCGAGGCCGATGCCCCCGCGCCGAGCAGGACGGCCGGCCACCCGAGCGGCACCGATGCGCTGAGCTGGAGCGCCGCGCCGACGGCGGCGACGACAAGCGCTCCGCGCGGTGAGAGGCTGCCGGACGGGATCGGCTTCGTCGGCTGCGCACGCCGGTCGCGGTCCCGATCGGCCCAGTCATTGAGCGCTCCGGTGATGGTCTGTGAGCCGAGCACGGCCAGGATGGTGAGAGCGATGCGCAGCGTGGGCGCGCCGAGGCCCGCCTGGAGTGACATGATCGTGCCGAGCGCGGCGCTGAGCGCGACCACCGCAATCGCGGGCGCGGGATGGACGACGCGGACGAAGCCGGGCATTCCCGGCATCGTACGATGGACCCGGTCGTGGCCCGAGCCGTCAACAGCGCCGCCCAGAGGGAGCACAAGCACGCCATGCATCCGAGACCGCCCAGACTCATCCCCGTCGCGGCCGTGACCGCGATCCTGCTTCTGGCGAGCGCCTGCGGATCATCGACCGAGAGCCCGGACGCCAGCACCGCGCAGGAGTCGACCCCCGCCACGTCATCGGCGCCCAGCGACGGGGCGTCAGCCGCGGCGTCCGCGGCCGCGAGCACGTCGGCGGGAGAGGAGACGAGCGTCTTCGACCTCGAGGTCGGGGACTGCTTCAGTGCCGAGGGCGAGTCGGCGAGCACCGTCAGCGTCGTCGACTGCAGCGTGACGCATGTGTACGAGGTCTTCTTCGTCTTCGACCACGAGGCGACGGGACAGGACCCGTTCCCGGGCGATGAGGAGATCAGCAGCTATGCCGACGAGCGCTGCGAGCCCCCGTTCGAGGAGTACGTCGGCAATGACTACGACACCTCGATCTACTGGATCACCTCGGTGACGCCATCGGATGAGACCTGGGCCGAGGGGGATCGCGAGATCGTGTGCACGCTGCGCCTCGGGGAGGACGGCGAGCCGACGACGGGCTCGGCGGAGGGCGCCGGCGAGTAGTAGCAGCGGCGCCCACCGGACAGGTCGGTGGGCGCCGCTCCCTCCCCCCGAGACATGGGCGCGATTCCATACGCGGCATGTGACACCGGCTCGTCGAGCGGGCCCTGAATCGACTATGATTGGCTCCCGAGCAGACCACGGCGTCCCTGCTCGCGTGCCGCGCCGCTTCCGCCACGCCCAGCCGATCGCGGAGGATCCGTCCGATGCCCAAGTACGTCTTCGTGACGGGCGGCGTCACCAGCTCCCTCGGCAAGGGCATCACGGCGGCCAGCATCGGCCGCATCCTGAAGGCGCGCGGGGTCCCGGTCAGCATCCTGAAGCTCGACCCGTACATCAACATCGACCCCGGCACGATGTCCCCGTACCAGCATGGCGAGGTCTTCGTCACCGATGACGGTGCCGAGACCGATCTCGACCTCGGCCACTACGAGCGCTTCATCGACGAGAACCTGTCCCAGGCCTCGAACGTCACCACGGGGCGCATCTACCAGAGCGTCATCGCCAAGGAGCGGCGCGGTGACTACCTGGGCGGCACGGTGCAGGTCATCCCGCACATCACCAACGAGATCAAGGAGCGCATCGCGCGCGTCGCCCGCGAGGGAACCGGCTCGGTCGCGGCGAGCGGCCTCGCGGCACACGGCGTCGTCATCGTCGAGGTCGGCGGTACCGTCGGCGACATCGAGTCGCTGCCCTTCCTCGAGGCCATCCGGCAGATGCGCAAGGACGTCGGACGCAAGAACGTGCTCTACGTCCACGTGACATGGCTACCCTCCATCGGGGCGACCGGCGAGCTGAAGACGAAGCCGACCCAGCACTCGGTCAGCACGCTGCGCGGCATCGGCATCCAGCCGGACATCATCATCCTCCGCAGCGACGAGCCGATCGAAGACGAGATCCTCGACAAGGTCAGCCTCTTCACCGATGTCGACGTCCACGCCGTCATCGGCCTCAAGACCGCGCGCAGCATCTACGAGGTGCCGATCCAGCTCGAGCGGGCGGGCCTCGGCAAGTTCATCACGCGCGAGCTGGAGCTCCCCTCCGGGGAGCCCGACCTCTCCGAGTGGCTCGAGCTGGTGAACCGCATCAAGACGCCGCGGGCCCCCGTCGAGATCGCGATCGTCGGCAAGTACACCGAGCTGCCGGACGCCTACATCAGCGTTGGGGAGGCGCTCAAGCATGCCGCCCTGCATCACAACGTCGACGTCACCGTTCGATGGATTCGATCGGAGCATCTGGAGCGCATCGAGCCCGACCAGGTCGCCGATGAGCTCGACGGCGTTGCCGGGTTGGTCGTGCCCGGCGGCTTCGGCTATCGCGGCGTCGAGGGCAAGATCCGCGCAATCCGCTGGGCGCGCCGCAACCGGATCCCGTTCCTCGGGCTGTGCCTCGGCCTGCAGTGCGCCGTCATCGAGTTCGCGCGCGAGGCGCTCGGAACCGACGACGCCAACAGCAGCGAGTTCAACGTCTTCACCGAGCACCCGGTCATCGATCTCATGCCCGACCAGGCCGACGTCACCGACAAGGGCGGCACGATGCGTCTCGGCCTCTACCCGGCGCGGCTCGAGGAAGGCTCGCGCGTGCGCGAGGCCTACGGCGCGGAGATCGCCTACGAGCGCCACCGGCACCGGTTCGAGGTCAACAACGCCTATCGCGATCGGCTCGACGCGGCCGGCATGCGCTTCAGCGGCGTCTCGCCCGACGGGCGCCTCGTCGAGTACGTGGAGCTGCGCGATCACCCGTGGTTCGTCGCCACCCAGGCGCATCCGGAGCTGAAGAGCCGACCCAACCGGCCCCACCCGCTGTTCCGCGACTTCGTCGGCGCCGCTGCCGGCAGCTCCGGCGCGGCAGAGGCTCGCCCCACGACGACCACCCGCAAGCGTGGGACGGCAGCCGCCGTCGAGAGCCCATCGTGACCAGCCGCGCGCCGGCGCGACGCCGGCGCAGTGCCACGACCGAGCTCGACCGGGCCATCGCGGTTGCCGACGCCGGCACGATCGTCGTCTGGCGCGGCGAGCAGATTCGCTTCGCCGCCGTCCCGGAGCGCATTGCGCGCCTGGACGATCGCGGCGCGCGCGACCGCCTCTACGCCGCGTACCTCGAGGCGGTCGAAGAGCTCAATCCCCTCTATGCCGCGCGGCTCGAGGCGTGGGCGGCCGACGGCGACCCGATTGCGCTGGCGACCAAGGTGGGAACCGATCCGGTCGCCCTCGCGCGCGACCTCGATCGGTTTGGCGTCCACGCCGAGACGCCGTACTACGCCGCCCTGCGCCGCTACCTGGCCCTGATCGGCATCGAGCAGGGAGACGCCACCGAGGCGGACCTGTGGCACGTCGCCCGTGGCAGCGCCTGGTCCCACTGGTTCGGCGAGCGCGAAGTGCGCCGTGCCGTCGCGGCCGTGGGGCGCGACTTCGGCGAGGGCAGCGACCTGGATGGGTGGCGGGCGGCGGAGGCCCAGCTGGTCGGTGGTGACGACGCCAACGACGGATTCGGCGCCCGCGCGGTGCAGGCGGCCTACGGCAGCCTCATCGGGTCCCCGGAGTGGCTGGGTGATGAGCTCGACATGAATGAGGTGGAGATCGCGGCCTTCGGCGACTTCGCCGCCTTCATCCGGCTCTGGCGGCTGCGGCGGCGCGTGGCCGAGCTCCACTACGAGCTGCGCCTGCATGCGACCAACGACGCCGACCTTCAGCGCGCATACCACAGCGGCATCATCGGCCACCTCACCGGAGTCGCCGTCTCCGAGGCCGAGTACCTCAGGGGCGTCACGGCGCCGTTCGCATCGGCCCGCCGGCTCGAGGCTGATCTGGTCGGCGCGATGCTCGTCGACGCCCTCGAGCGGCGGCATGGCCCTCGCTGGTGGCGCGAACGGGCGTCGGCCGCGATCACCGCCACGGTGGCGGAGGCGTCGTCGCGAACAGCGGCGCTTGCCGAACTCGGGTATGATGCGGTGGACTGGAGACCCGTCATGCGTCAGATCCGGACGCGGCTCATCGGTGAGATGAGCGGATACGGCGGGCCCAACATCACCACCCGTGCCGGGACCCGCAAGGTCTGATTGTTTGACCGCACGCGATCCCGAACCGCACAGCCCCGACCGCAAGGCCATGGCCGCCCCAGAGGTCGACCTGTTCAACTGCCGCTCCTGCAACCGATTCACCCGGACCCTCATCGAGGGCCGCGGATGGTGCACCAGGGACGGCTCCCCGAAGCTCATCGAGGTCAGGTCCTACATGAAGCACTGCTGGCAGGCGAGGCAGCCGTGAACGACGACGCACGGCCGCAGCAGCAGCGTCGCCGCTCGCGTCGCCGCTCCGGAGAACACCGGCGCTCGCCGCGGAGGGGAACCAGCGAGGGTTCACCCCACGCCGCCGCAATGACTACGCGTCGGGGCAGTACTCCTCGATCTACACCGGGCCCTTCCCGACCGATGCCGACGAGGATGGCCTCGACCTGGCCGGCCTCCAGGCCAAATCGGTCGACGAGCTGCGCGAGCTCGCCGCCGAGCACGAGATCGAGGGCCACGAGGCGCTCGAGCACTCCGATCTCGTTCTCAAGCTGCTCGACGTCATTCCCCTGGCGCCGTCGCAGCCGCGCGACCGGAATGGCCAGCCGGGGCTCGCCGAGGGCGTCCTCGAGATCGTCGACGAGGGCTTCGGCTTCCTGCGCGTGAACGGCGTCATGCCGTCGGCCCAGGACATCTACGTGAGCTCGTCGCAGGTGCGCCGCTTCGGCCTCCGGACCGGCGACCGCGTCACCGGCCAGACCCGTCAGCCGAAGGACCAGGAGAAGTACTGGGGGCTCCTTCGGGTCGACACCGTCAACAGCGTCGAGCCCGAGGTCGCCAAGCGCCGCCCGTACTTCGACTCGCTCGTGCCGGTCTTCCCAGACGAGATGTTCGACATCGAGACCGACCAGAAGAACCTGACCCAGCGCCTCATCAACCTCATCAGCCCGATCGGCAAGGGCCAGCGCGGGCTCATCCTGTCGCCGGCCAAGGCGGGCAAGACGACCGTCCTCAAGCAGATCGCCTCCGGGATCACCGAGAACAATCCCGAGGCGCTGCTCATGGTCGCCCTCATCGGCGAGCGGCCTGAGGAAGTCACCGACATGCAGCGCAGCGTCGATGGCGAGATCTACTCCTCGACCTTCGACGAGCCGACCGAGAACCACACCCGCGTGGCGGAGATGTGCCTCGAGATCGCCAAGCGCCAGGTCGAGACCGGCCGCGACGTCGTCATTCTGCTCGACTCGATCACCCGGCTGGCCCGCGCCTACAACCTCGCCCTTCCGGCGTCCGGCAAGACGCTCTCGGGCGGCGTGGACCCCGTTGCGCTGTACCCGCCGAAGCGCTTCTTCGGTGCCGCGCGCAACATCGAGGGCGGCGGAAGCCTGACGATCATCGCGACGTGCCTCGTCGACACCGGCAGCCGCATGGACGACGTCATCTACGAGGAGTTCAAGGGCACCGGCAACATGGAGCTCGCGCTCGATCGGAAGCTCTCCGAGAAGCGGATCTTCCCGGCCATCGACGTCCTGCGCTCGGGCACCCGGCGCGAGGAGCTGCTCCTCGACGAGAACGAGCTGCGGATGGTGTGGACCATGCGCCGCATGCTCTCGGCCGTCGGCCCGAACGAGGGGATCGAGCTGCTCATGCAGCGGCTGGGCAAGACGAAGAACAACGCCGAGTTCCTCGTGTCGCTGTCGAAGAGCGTCGAGGCTTCCGAGCGCCCCTGACGTGCCACGGGGGCGGCGCTCCGGCCTGATCATCGCCGCCGCGCTGGTCCTGACCGGCTGCGTGGCGCCTTCAGCGACGCCCACCGCAACGCCCGCGTCGTCTCCCAGCCCCGCGACCAGCGTCGCACCGTCCGCCGCCCCGACGATCGGAGCGGTCGAGCCCGCACCGGGGTCGGCGAGCGTCGTCTACGAACCGAACCCGGCAGCCATCGTCGTCGCCATCGACGCCGGCCACGGCGGATGCCTCGACTGGGGCGTGCCGGATCCGTCCGAGCGCGGCGTCGAGCTGGCCGAGAAGAGCCTCACGCTCGGCATCGCTCGGCGGTTGCGCGACCGGCTCGAGGCGGACGGCATCACGGTGCTCATGATCCGCGACGCCGATGAGGCGCTGGCCGGCGACGACTATCCCGACCTCGGCTGCACGGGTCCGCCATGGCGCGACGTGGACGGCGACGGCCGCGCCGGCTTCGAGGAGACCGGACGCGTTCGCACCCGAGACGAGCTGCAGGCGCGCATCGACCGCGCCAACCTTACCGGCGCCGATGCGTTCATCAGCATCCACATCAACTCGCTGACCCAGGACGGCGTCGTGTTCGAGATCGCCGCCTCGCAGACCTTCTACGACGACGAGACGCCCTGGGGCGTCGAGGGCAGCGGCGGCCTGGCCGCCGCCCTCCAGGGCGGCGTGGTCGACGCCATCGAGCCGGCTCGCGACTTACGACCGGGAGGACCGCGGCACCGAGGCGGTGGCCTTCTATGCCATCAGCCGGACCTGGGCCGACGGCGACACCTGCGAGGTCAGCGGCGACGAGTTCTGCAAGCCACAGCGCGGGCTGCTCATGTCGTCGGCGCTGTCGGAGGTCGGGTCGATCACCCTTCGCGCCGAGCACGACCTGCTCGCCTCGTCCGCGGGGCAGGACGCCATCGCCGACGGCCTCTTCGCGGGGATCGTCGGCCACTTCGGCGATCGGGATGTCGCCGGCCGCATCGGGCTGGACGGGGCCCCCGTCGGCGAGCCCCCGGCCCCCGTTCCGGGCGACGGGCCGCCGTTCTGGCCGCCAGCCGTGGGCTCGGGGACGGTCGACCTGCGCATCACGAACACCGGCCAGACAACGTGGCCGGCCGGAGGCCGCATCGTCGCCGGCTGGACCGAGACCGAGCGGCCGTACCTGACCACCGCCCCTGACGAGCTGGTCGAGATCGGCGTCGAGCTGCCGCGCCTGGCCCCCGGAGAGTCGACCGTGGTGGGGGTGGTGTTGCCGGCGCCGCCGGCCTCGCGAGCCGTCGCATGGGTCACGCTGCGGGTGGGAGACATCGCGCTGGCGGACCTGGGGTCACCCGCCCTCCAGCTCACCGGAGAGGCCTCCTAACCGGAGTTGTCCACACCAGACCCCTCGCTCCGATCGTACCGGAGCCATCCGCACGATTGCGGTTGTGCCACTTTTCCACCGCTGCTACCATGCGGCGAGCGCGAGACGGCCACCGGCCACCGAGGGGAGCGATCACCGGGATCGGACCGACGGGATCTCGTGCGGGCAGCTGTGACCAACCCTGCGTAGGCGGAGTACGACTTCCTATTGCCTGATCCGCGCCGGCTGTTTCGCCGCCTTACCCAGAGCGCCTTTCCGACGCGGATGATCGCCCACGTCTCCGTCGTTTGCCTCGTTTTCGCCGCTGTCATCAGCGGCGTTTCCACGGCCAACGGCACCGACGGCTCGGGCCCCACCTCGGATGCCGGCTTCATCTCGCTCATCTCGCAGGCTCGCGGTGCGGCGGGGCCCACTGAAGAGCTCTCCACCGCCTTCTACGACATCGAGGCCTTCGGCGAGGAGCAGGACGTCCTGCTCGATCGCGGCTCGCGCGCGCAGCTGCCGGGTGCCGGCACGCCGCTCCCCACACCGGTGCCGGTCGATCCGGACGCGACGCCGCTGGCGGCGCCCTCGACCAGCGGCGTTGGCTCGACCGCCTCCTTCGGCGGTGCCTCGACTCGAGCGCCCCTGGCGGCCGCCCCATTCGCGCTCGTGTGGCCCGTCCCGGCCGGCTCGATCAGCCAGTACTTCCACGCCGGCCACCTCGCTCTCGACATCGCGGCGCCCTATGGCTCGACGGTCGTCGCGGCCCAGGCGGGCACGGTCTCGTGGGCCGGATGGCGCAACAACGGCGGCGGCAACGTGATCGCCATCAACCACGGCAACGGGATGCAGACCGTGTACAACCACCTCGGCTCCATCTGGGTCTCGCCGGGCCAGGCCGTTGGCGCCGGCCAGGGCATCGGTGGCGTGGGCTGCACCGGGATGTGCACGGGCCCGCACGTGCACTTCGAGGTGATCGTGAACGGGGTGATCGACAACCCGCTGCGGTACCTGTAGCCGCCCCTTCGCGCGATCGTCTCATCGACGCGCCGAGAGGAGCCAGCCATGTCCGGCTTCGCTGATCGAGTTCGGATCCTCGTGGTCGGTGGCGCGGGAGGCGACGGCGCCAGCACATTCCGTCGGGAGGCGCACGTGCCACGCGGTGGCCCTGACGGCGGCGACGGCGGCAACGGCGGGAGCATCGCGCTCGTGGTCGAGCCCGGCATGACCACCCTTGGCGACTTCAAGCGCAAGCGACACGTCCGTGCGGTTGCCGGCGGCCGCGGCACGGGTCGTAAGGCGCACGGCCGCGGCGCCCCCGACGTCATCGTGCGCGTCCCGCCGGGCACGGTCGTCCGCGGCGCCGACGGCGAGTGGATCGGCGAGCTGCTCGAGAGCGACGACAGGCTGGTCGTCGCCCGCGGAGGGCGGGGCGGTCGGGGGAATGCGCGATTCGCGACCGCGACCCACCGCGCCCCGACCCACGCCGAGAAGGGCACCCCCGGGGAGGAGCGCTGGATCGAGCTGGAGCTGAAGCTCATCGCCGACATCGGCCTGGTCGGCGCCCCGAACGCCGGAAAGTCGACCCTCCTGGCCGCCCTGACCGAGGCGCGTCCCGAGGTCGGCGCCTACCCGTTCACCACCATCACCCCGAACCTGGGTGTCATCACGCTGGACCCCGACGGGGAGCGGACCGCGGTCATCGCCGACGTCCCTGGCCTCATCGAGGGCGCGTCCGAGGGACGGGGTCTCGGCCACCACTTCCTGCGCCACGTCGAGCGCACCCGCGTCATCGTCGGCGTGGTGGATGGCGCCGCGCGCGAGCCGGTGGCCGAGTGGGAGGCGGTGGCCGAGGAGCTGCGCCTTCACGACGCGAGCCTCGCCGAACGGCCGATGCCGCTCGTCGTCACCAAGCTCGACCTGCCGGAGGTCGCCGAGCGATGGCCCGAGCTGCGACGGGCGCTCCCGGAGGCCATCGGCGTCAGCGCGCACGACGGCACGGGGCTCGACGCGCTCCGCGCCCGCCTCCGGACGGAGCTCGATGCGGCCGCGGCTCGGGCGGCGGAAGCGCCCGACGACCCCGAGATGCGCGTGCACCGCTTCGATCCCCTGGCCGAGGGGTGGCAGGTCGTGGCCGAGGGCGACGACCTCCGCGTCCGCGGGCGCCGCATCGAGACGGCCGCCGCGCGCACCGACTTCGAGAATCCCGAGTCCCGCGACCGGTTCTGGCGGCTCATCGAGCGGCTCGGCATCGACGTCGAGCTCAGAGACCGCGGCGCGGGTCCCGGAACGACGGTGCATATCGGCGCCGCCGAGCTCGAGTGGGGGGACGACGAGTGAGCGAGATGGCGCTTGCGTCCGCCGACATGGCTCCGGCCCGAGAGGCAGAGGCCACTCCGCAGAGGCGCCTCGGCATCCTCGGCGGCACCTTCGATCCCCCCCACGTCGGCCACCTGTGGCTGGCGACGCTGGCCGCCGATGCCATGCGACTGGACCGCGTCGTCTTCATGCCCGCGTCCCAGCCGCCCCACAAGGGCGGCAGCCTGGTGACCAGAGCGTCGGATCGGCTGCTCATGACGCGCCTGGCGATCGCCGGCGACGATGGCTTCGACCTCACGCCGATCGAGATGGAGCGCCCCGGCCCCTCGTACACGATCGAGTCGGTCGACGAGCTCCACCGCACGTACGGGGCCGATGCCGACCTCTACCTCATCATGTCCGCGGGGTCGCTGGCCGAGATCGACACCTGGCGCGAGCCGGACGCCCTCCTCTCGCGGATCGAGTGGGTCGTCGGCCCGCGGCCGGGTGTCCCTGAGCCCGATCGCGCGGCGCTGGAGGCCCGGTTCGGCGCGAGCGCGTCGCGCATCCACCTCCTCTCCGGACCGTCGCTCGATGTCAGCTCCACCGAAGTCAGGCGCCGGGTGGCGGCCGGCCACGCCATCCGTTACCTTGTGCCGCGCGGCGTCGAGGAGCTCATCGTCGAGCGCGGGCTCTACCGCCGCGGATGAAGGAACTGCCGTCCTGACCGATCCGGAACGCGTCGAGGTGCCGACCGATGCCGCCGAGCTGGCCCATCGGATCGTCGAGATCGCGTCGGACAAGAAGGGCAACGACATCGTCCTGCTGCGCATGGCGGAGCTCACGACGATGGCCGACTTCTTCGTCATCTGCTCCGGCCGCAGCGACCGCCAGGTCCAGGCACTCGCCGGCGCCATCGTCGACGAGCTGCGCAGGGATGGCGTCCGCCCGCTCGGCACCGAGGGCCGCCAGTCGGCGCGCTGGGTGCTCCTCGACTACGGCGCCGTCATCGTCCACGTCTTCGCCCCCGAGGAGCGCGAGTTCTACGGCCTCGAGCGTCTGTGGGGCAAGGCCGCCCAGGTCGTCCGCGTCGTCTAGAGCGGCAGAAGTACTGTGGTGCGCCCGCGCGCATGGCCCATCGGTCCCATTGAGGACTGGACCTCCGAATCCGATGCTCCGCGCCATGACCGCCCAGACGCGTCGACCGCGACCGATCGAGACCTGCCGCTTCTGCAGCGGGTCGTTGCTCACCAGCGTGTTCGACACCGTCTTCCGCGATGCCGAGGCCGATGAGCGACTCTTCTTCGCCATCCCCGGTGCGCTGTGCGTGCCCTGCCGGCAGCTGTACGTCGACCAGCAGCTGATCGGCATCCTCGGCCTCGACGGAGCCCGCTGCACCTTCGCGATCGAGTCCGACCGCGTGCTCTCCACCGGGCAGGCCGGCCAGGCTCCCGCCGCCTAGACCGATGCGCTCGCGCGGGGCGCGAGCAGGAACTCCCCTAGCCAGGCGACCAGCGCCGGCTCCTCGTCCATCACGTTCGTCTTGATCGCCACGTCGGCTTCGAAGAGGCCGATGAGCATGGCCTCCAGCTCCTCGCCCCGATAGCGGCGCGCCGCCTCGACCAGCCGCTCGGCGACCCGCACGTTCCCACGCGCCACGCGCTTCGCGATCTCCGCGGGCGGCGTCTTCCGTGATGCGAGGTCACGAGCGACGATCAGGTCGCTCACGCGACCGGCCAGCGAGGCGAGGATCCGCAGCCCGGGCTGGCCCTCCGCCAAGGCTCGCTTCATGGCCTCGGCCGCGGCGGCCGGCTCGCGCCGATCGACCGCGTTCGTGATCGCGAAGACCGATGCCGGCCGCGTGTCGGCGGTCAGCGCCTCGACGTCGTCGACGCCGATCGGCCGATCGCCGGCGTACGTCGCCAGCTTGCGGAGCTCGGAGTCGGCAACCCGGGTCATCTCACCCCGCTCGATGTCGGTTTCCCAGATCGCCCCACCCACCCGCTCGGCGAGGATGTGCGCCGCTCGCATCTCGATCTTCAGGCCGAGCCGTGCGGCATGCGTGGTGATCCAGCCGCGAAGCTCCCCGCGGCGTGGCGCCTGATGCTCCTCGACCCGACCTCCCCGCGCGGTCACCGCATCGGCAAGCCGCTTCAGGATGGCCGGCGGCTTCGTGATGTCGCGGCTGGGCCGCTCCTCCACCAGGGCCAGCGCGGAGCCGTCGGGCAGCTCCTCGACGAGACCGATCAGCCGGTCGGCGGCGGCCGTCGAGCGGCCGGCCGCCTTCAGCGGCTGACGCAGGACGGTGAGATGGGCGCCGAACATGCTCATCGTGCCCGTCTCCTGGGCCGCGCGGTCGAGCGCGCCATCGGGCGCCGCGCCAGCATTGACCTCGACGATCTCGGTCGCGTCGATCCCCGTTGCGAAGGCGCGCATGGCCGCGTCGAGGCCGAACCCATCGTCGCCGTGAAGGAGGATGACGGACGCCGTCATCGACCGGCCTCCCACGCCGAGCGGAGCCGTGCCTCGAGGTCGACGACGGTCATCCCGACCGCCTCGGCCAGCTGCCCGGCGAGCGCATGCGCAGGGCGACGGGCAGCCTCGATCGAGGCGGCGTGATCCGGATGCCGTTCGCGCATGTCGTCGAGGCGCTCGTCGACGGTCATGAAGGACTGGGCCACGTGGCGATCGGCGACGGCCACGAGCACCGACGGCCATCCGATCGGGAATCGATCGTCGTCGAGGAGCGCGGTGACCGGGTGGGAGGCGACCGGCATGGCGAGCTCACCGTAGCCCAGCGCCTCCAGCCGGCGCGCGCCGACGACGCCGTGCTCGCCGCCAGTGCTGCGGATCTCGACCTTGTCAATGTCGTGCAGCAGCGCCGCCGCCTCGACGAGCGCGCCATCGATCGGGATGTCCGCCTCCGCCACGAGTCCGGCGGCGGCGACGGCAACCCGAGCCACGCCCTCGGAGTGGACGACGATCCCGTCGGGCAGCCCGGCCTCGGCAAGCAGACGCTGGGCGGTACGACGGTCGGGGATGGCCATCCGCCGATGCTAGCCGGGGTGGCATCGCCGCGCACCCGCCGCGGCGGTGTCCAGCCGCTATCCGTTCGCACGGCGACGGTCTGCCCATCGGTGACGATCTCGATGTCGCCCATGAGATCGGTGCGGAAGACGGCGACGCCGGGCCGGTTGGAGAGTGCGGTCAGCGTCTCGGGTGCCGGATGACCGTATTCGTTGTCAACGCCCGCAGAGATGACGGCGATCGACGGGTCCGTCGCGGCGAGCAGCGCCGGGGTCGTCGACGAGGTGGAGCCATGGTGGCCGACCTTCAGCAGGTCGATCGGCTCGAGCAGGCCGCGGGTGACGAGCATCCTCTCCACCGGGGCCTCGGCATCCCCGGTCAGGAGGGCGGCGAAGCCGCCGTGGCGCACGATCAGGACGACGGACCCGTTGTTGATGTCCCCCTCCGGCAGGGGAGCGGCCGCGTCCGCCTCGGCGGGGTAGAGCACCTCGATCAACGTCGTCGGATCCAGGTGGATGACCTGCCCCGCGCGGGCAATGTGCTGGATCAGGCCGCGTTCCCCGGGGGCATCGGCCAGGAGACGGTCGAACGCCGGATTCTCGAAGGCGATCCCGGCATGGACGAGGGCGCCGACGTCGAAGCGGTCGAGGACGTCCACCAGGCCGGCAACATGGTCCTGGTGCGGGTGGCTCAGGACGAGCAGGTCGATCCGGCGCGCGAAGAACGGAAGGTTCGCGCCGAGCCGGCGGAGCGTCAGCTCCGGATCCGGCCCGCCGTCGATCAGCATTGAGGCGCCGCTCGGTGCCTCGACGACGATCGCGTCACCCTGGCCGATGTCGAGGATCGTCACGTGGAGCCGGCCGTCGGGGCGCCCGGACAGCGTGACCGCCAGGAGGATCGCGACGAGGAGCGCGCCCGTCGGTGCCGGGCGGAGGACGCGCGCCGCCAGCTGCGCGAGACGACCAGGCGTTCGATCGGGCGGCTGAGTCTCCGTCGCCGATGCGGTCGGACCGAGCGCCCAGGCGCCGAGCCCGACCATCGGCAACCAGGCGACGGCAAGCAGCGGCGGGACCTGGACCGCGACCGACGCCATCGGGACCGATGCCGCCGCGCCGCCGAGCGCGACGATGACCCACAGGCAGAGCCAGGCCGATCCTCCGGCCAGCCAGGCGGCGACATCGCCGATGAGGGGCAGCGGGAGCATGCCGTCGACGAGCCCGGTGACCGATGCGAGCGCGCAGAACAGCATCGCGACCGGGACGAACGGGACGACCAGGACGTTGGCGATCGGGGCGATCAGCGAGAGGCGCTCGAAGTTCACGAGGATGACCGGCAGCGTCGTGATCTGGGCGGCAAGCGTCAGGGCGATCGGCTCGCGGATCCAGCCCGGCCAGCCGGGCAGGCGTCGCTCGACCGACGCGCCGAACCAGATCAGGCCCCCGGTCGCGAGCAGCGACAGCTGGAACCCGACGTCCCACAGCACCGGCGGCGCCCCCAGCAGCATGACCAGCGCGGCCAGCGCGAGCGCCGATGCCGCATGCGCGCGCGAGCCCCCGAGCCGCGCGACGAGCATCGCCGCCGCCATGAGCGCCGCCCGCACGACCGAAGGGCTGGCTCCGGTGAGGATCACGTATCCGCCGACGGTGGCGGCCGCCACGGCGGCCGTCGTCCAGCGCCCTCCCGGCCTTCGGGCAAGCGGCCGGACCGCGGCCGTCACCAGCGCCGCGACGATGGCGATGTTCCAGCCGGAGATGGCCACGACGTGCGTCAGGCCGGCGGTGGCGAAGGCGTCGTTGATCTCCGGCGCGATCGAGGCGCGCACGCCGAGCAGGATTCCGGCTCCGAGGGCAGCCTCCGGCTCCGGCACGATCCGATTGAGGCCACCCAGCAACGCGTCGCGGACCCGTGCCATGACGGCGGCCGGCCCGATCGCCTCGCCCACGACCTCGGTCGACGTGGCTCGCGCGATCGCGCCGACGCCCTGGCGAGCCAGGTACTCGCGATACGCGAAGCCATCGAAGTCCTCCGCGATCTCGATCCGGCTCCGCAGCCGGATGCGATCGCCGCTCGCGGCCTCGACCCCGCGCGGAAGCCAGACCAGCAGCCGATCGGCCGGCCTCGCGGCGGCCTCCTCCTCGACGCGGAGGTCGCTGAGCACGAGCTGGAGGCGGTCTCCTCTCGGGCGCGGGTCGTCCTGGACGGTGCCCGAGATCACGTGGTCGCCGCCGTCGGCGAGTGCCGCCACCGATGGGCCATCGACGGTCGCCAGCGTCGCGCTGCCGCGCCATCCCCCGATGCCGACGGCCCAGAGCCCCACCCCGATGAACACGAGCCCGCCCAGCCGTCCGCCCCCGCTCGCGCCGATGAGGGTGACGAGCGCGCCGATGACGACAGCAGGGACCACCGGCACGGCCGTCACATCAACGGCGAGGATCCCGAGCGCGACGCCTCCGAGGGTCGTCGGCAGCAGGTGGCGCGCGGCCACCATCAACCCGCCGTCGCGATGCCCTGGAGGTCCTCGAGCTGGCCGCGATGGATGACCCCGCGCTCGACCGCGTCCTCGAGCGACGTGAACGGGCGCTCCTCGCGGGCGGCCACGATCTTCTGGACCGTGACGGCGCCGATGCCCGGGAGGTCCTCGAGCTCCTCGGGCGTCGCGGTGTTGAGATTGACCAGCCCTCCCGCGGGCGCGCCTTCGGCTCCGTGCGCCTGCGACGGTGCCGCGCCCGCGACCGCCTCGCCGAGGCGAGGGATGACGACCTGCTGCCCGTCGGTGAGCGGCTGAGCGAGGTTGACCCCGGCCGCCGTCGCCGCGAGGTCGACGTCGGATGCGTATCCTCCCGCCGCCGCGATGGCGTCCGCGATGCGCGACCCCGGCGAGAGCTCGCGGACCCCGGGCTCAGCCACGGCGCCCTCGACGTCGACCACGATCGTGCCGGCCCTGGTCGTCGCCGCCGGCGCCGCAGTCTGGGCGAGTCCGAGCGCCACCGCGGATGGCGCCGCCGAGGCGGCTCCGCCGGTCGCGGGCAGCGCAAGGACCGCCACCGCGGCCGCGACGAGAATGGCCGCGCAGCCCCCGGCGGCGACGAGGATGCGGTCGGATCGGGACACGGCGTGGCCTCCATTGGAGGAGGCGATCGATTGGCGGGGGAGTCTGCGTCCGACGCCCGGCGCCCGGGCACTCGACGCCGGGGCATCGGAAGCAGGGCGGCAGGCTACGCCCCGACCCCTTACCGGGTCGTTATCCGGCAGTTACCGGGGCGTCACGACGTTGACGAGCTTGCCCGGCACCTGGATTACGCGCAGGGGAGTGCGGCCGGCGAGGTAGCGCTGCACGTGCTCGGATGCCAGCGCCATGCGCTCGATCTCCTCGGGTGGCGTGTCGGGCGTGACGACCAGCCGGTCACGCAGCTTGCCGTCGACCTGGACCGGCAGCTCGATCGTCTCGGCCGCGGCCAGCTCGGGGTCGGCGACCGGCCACGGCTGCTGGTGCACCGAGTAGGCGCGGCCGCGGCGCTCCCACAGCTCCTCGGTGATGTGCGGTGCGATCGGGGCCAGCAGCAGGAGCAGCATGTCGACCGCTTCGGCATAGGCATCGGTCCCGGCCAGCCCGGACTCGCGGGCGCGGACAAGGGCGTTCGTCAGCTCCATCAGCTTGCTGATGGCGGTGTTGAAGTGCATCTCCTCGATGTCCGCGGTCACCGCGTCGACCGTGGCGTGCGCCGAGCGCCGCACCGCGCGGGTCAGCTCCTCACCCTCGCCATCTGGGAGGCGCGACGGCCCCCCGTCCACGCCGGGCAGGGCGACGCCCCACACCCGGGCCAGCCAGCGGTAAACACCGTCGATGCCGGTCGGGCTCCACGGGCCGCCCTGGTCCCACGGGCCGATGAACATCAGGAACGCGCGGATCGTGTCAGCGCCGTAGCGGGCGACCAGCGCATCCGGCGCCTGGACGTTGCCGCGCGACTTGCTCATCCGGTTGTGGTCGGCGCCGAGGATCTGGCCCTGGTTGCGCAGCTTCAGGGTTGGCTCGTCGAAGCCGAGCAGGCCGAGGTCGCGCAGCGCCTTCGTGAAGAAGCGGAAGTACAGCAGGTGCATGACGGCGTGCTCCGCGCCGCCGGTGTACAGGTTCATCGGCGCCCAGGCATCGACCTGCTCACGCTGCCACGGCGCGGTCTCGTCGTGCGGCGAGCAGTAGCGCAGGAAATACCAGCTCGAGTCGACGAAGGTATCCATCGTGTCCGTCTCGCGCCGGGCCGGGCCGTCGCAGGTCGGACATGACGCGGCAAGGAACTCGGGATGCGCCTGGAGCGGGCTCACCCCGGTCGGGGCGAAGTCCACGTCGGAGGGCAGCAGCACCGGCAGCTGATCCAGCGGCACCGGCTGCGGGCCGTGCTCGTCGCAGTAGACGATCGGGATCGGTGCGCCCCAGTAGCGCTGGCGGCCTGCCACCCAGTCGCGCTGGCGGTAGGTCACGGCGCGCCGGCCCAGGCCGCGCGACTCGAGCGCGCCAGTGATGGCGTCGATCGCCTCGGCTGCTGGCATGCCGCTGAACTCGCCGGACTCGACGAGGACCTCGTCGTCGGTGTGCGCGACGAATGCCGCGCCGTCGGGCGGCCCGCCACCGCGCGGCAGGACGACGTAGCGCACCGGCAGCTCGTTCGTTCGAGCGAAGGCGTAGTCGCGCTCGTCGTGGGCTGGGACGGCCATGATCGCGCCGGTCCCGTAGCCGGGCAGCACGTAATCGGCGATCCAGATCGGGATGCGCTCCTGGGTCATCGGATTCAGCGCGAACGCCCCGAGGAAGACGCCGGTCTTCTCGCGGTCGGCGCTCTGCCGCTCGATCTCGGTCTCGCGACGGGCCTGGTCCACGTAGGCCTCGACGTCGGATCGCCGGTCGTCGCTCGTCAGGATCGAGACGAGCGGGTGCTCCGGCGCGAGGACCATGAAGGTGGCGCCGAAGACCGTGTCGGGCCGGGTCGTGAAGACCCGGATCGGCTCGGCGTCATCGGCCTCCACCGGAAAGTCGATCTCCGCGCCCTCCGAGCGCCCGATCCAGTTCGTCTGCATGAGCCGGATCGGCTCCGGATAGTCGATGCCGCTGAAGTCCAGCAGCTCGTCGGAGTACTTCGTGATGCGGAAGTACCACTGCTCCAGGTCGCGCTTCTCGACCGGCGTGCCGCAGCGCCAGCAGCGCCGATCCGCACCCTCGACCTGCTCCCGTGCCAGGACGACCTTGTCCTTCGGACACCAGTCCACCGTGCCCATGGCCTTGTAGGCCAGCCCGGCCTCGTAGAATTTCAGGAACAGCCACTGCTGCCAGCGGTAGTACTCCGGATCGCAGGAGACGACCTCGCGTGACCAGTCGAAGCCGGCGCCCATGAGCCGCATCTGCCGGCGCATGTTGTCGATGTTGTGGTAAGTCCACACCGCGGGATGGATGCCGCGATCGATCGCGGCGTTCTCCGCGGGCAGGCCGAAGCCGTCGAAGCCCATCGGGAAGAGGACGTTGTCACCCTGCATCCGATACATCCGCGCCACGATGTCGGGTCCGGTCATCGCATACCAGTGGCCGATGTGCAGGTCGCCCGACGGGTAGGGATACATCGTCAGGACGTAGCGCTTCCGACGTGGGTCGTCGTCGCGCGCCACGTACAGCTCATCCGCCTCCCAGCGGTCGCGCCAGCGCTGCTCGAAGGCGGCCGGGTCGTACCGCTCGGTGCGCGTGCGCGGTCGCGCGCCGGCGGTCATCGGTCCTCCTCCGGGGCGAACCACGCCATCAGCACCTCGTCGCGGTAGCGGTCGCCGGACCGATACTGGGCGCGGCGCAGCCCCTCGCGGAGGAACCCACGCTTCTCGTAGACAGCGATGGCTCGCGCGTTCTCGGGAAACACGCCGAGCGAGACCTTGCGCAGGCCGCGCTCCACCGCCCAGCGCTGCGCGGCGCCGATCAGCTCGGTGCCGATCCCGACGTCGCGCCAATCGGCGGAGATGGTGATCGAGAGCACGCCGATGTGCTCGGTGGCCACCCCGCGGTCGACGCTGACGAGCACGTTGCCGACGACCTCGCCATCGGCCTCGGCCACGAGGACGAGGTGCTCCGCGGCGCGGATCATCTCGCTGATCCAGAAGGCCTCCGACGGCTCGCTCACCGCACCCGGTGGGGTGATGAGCCACTCGCCCTCGGTGCGCACGTCGGCGAAGAGGCGAGCCAGGGCGCGGCCGTCGGTCGGACGCGCCGGGCGCAGGGTCCAGCGACGCCCGTCGCGGGCCGTCTGTGCCTCACCGCTGCCAGTCATGATCATCGTGCGTGCCCTCGGACAACAACGAGCCCCTCCGTCGCTCTGGACGAAGGGGCGCTTCGCGGTACCACCTGAGCTTTGACCGCCCTCCCATCCGGGGAATTGGTGGAGCTGGGGGGACTCGAACCCCCGACCCCCTGCATGCCATGCAGGTGCTCTCCCAGCTGAGCTACAACCCCACGGTCGGTCATCTCGTTCGGCCCGATATCGGTGGCCGAAGGCCGAGCCGGCTCGTCACCGGCCTGCTCGACGGGTGAGTTCCGCGCTCCTCGCACGCCGGCTCGCACCGATCCCGGCTCGCTGTGAACGAGGCGCAGCGCGTACTGATCCCGCGTCAACGCGTCGCCGGCGAGGATAGCACAGGGGTCCGATGCGCCTCAATCCTGGCCGCGGCGGGGCGCTTGACTCTCACGTTACGTGAGGGTTTATCGTGTCGCCCGTCATGGAGGAACCGATGAGCCACACGGTGGGGACGGTCGCCCGGCTGGCCGGCGTGACGGTGCGGACCCTGCACCACTACGACGAGATCGGCCTGCTCCGGCCGAGCGGGCGCTCCGACGCGGGCTACCGCCGCTACGGAGACGGTGACCTCGATCGGCTGCAGCGGATCCTCTTCTACCGTGAGCTCGGGTTCGCCCTCGACGACATCAGGACGGTCATGCGCGACGGCGGCGGCGACGCCTCGGGCCACCTCCGACGGCAGCACGCGATGCTGCTGGATCGGATCCGGCGGCTCGAGCGGATGGCGGCCTCGGTCGAGAAAGCACTGGAGGCACGCACCATGGGAATCTCACTCACGCCGGAGGAGCGATTCGAGGTCTTCGGCGACTTCGACCCCGACGAACACGCCGCCGAGGTCGAGGAGCGCTGGGGCGACACCGATGCCTATCGCGAGTCGCAGAAGCGGGCCAGCCGCTACACGAAGGCGGACTGGCAGCGCATGAAGGCCGAGTCGCAGGCCAACGGCGAGCGCATCGTGGCCGCCATGTCGGCCGGCCTGCCCGCCGACAGCGACGAGGCGATGGATGCTGCCGAGGAGCACCGGCAGCACATCAGCCGCTGGTTCTACGACTGCTCAGTCGAGATCCACCGCGGCCTGGGGGAGATGTACCTGGCCGACCCGCGCTTCACGGCGACGTACGAGAAGATCGCGCCCGGGATGGCGCAGTACCTCCACGACGCGATCGAGGCCAACGCGGCCCGCCAGAAGGCGTAGCTCGCGCGACAGCCGCGTATGCTGGTTCGGATGCCCCGTCCTGACCAGCCCGACTGCTGCGCCGCGCCATCGGCCGATCCACGCATCGCACGCCGGTTCGACGAGCGCGCGTTCGAATGGGCCGATGGCGACGAGCTGCCCGACCTCGTCGACGTCAGTGGCGCCCTGCTCGACCTGCTGCGCGACGCAACCCTGCGGCGTCCGCGCGTCCTGGAGCTCGGCTGCGGGACCGGCGGGCTGAGCGTGGCGCTGCTCGAGATGGGTGCCGCGCACGCGACCGGCATCGATCTGTCGCCGGCGAGCATCGACCTGGCGCGGCGCCGCGTGGCCGAGGCCGGCCATGAGGAGCGCGCCTCGTTCGAGGTCGGCGACGCGGTCGAGGCAGAGCTCGCGCCGCACGACTGGGTCGTCCTCGACCGGGTCATCTGCTGCTTCGGCGACGTCGCGAGCCTTGTCGAGCGGGCCGTGGCGCTGGCGGGTGATCGGATCGCCATCTCGGTGCCGGAGTCGCGCGGCTGGCGCGGGCTCGTCAACCGGCCGCTGTGGGCGGCCGAGTACGTTTGGGACCGGTTCCACGGCGGGTGCCGAGGCTACGTGCATGATCTGCGGCGCGTCGAGCGGCGTCTGGCCGACGCGGGCTTCCGGCCGACCGGATCGGAGCGGGTCGGCCTCTGGTTCATCGGCCGCTACGACCGGCCGAACGTGGCGGAGAGGCCCTCCTCCAGCGCGCGCGGCGCATAGCCGAGATCGCGTCGGGCCTTCGCGTCGCTGGCCCAGTAGGTGACGCCGGCGCTGGCGCTGACCAGCTCGCCGAGGTCGGGACCGATCCGCCGCGCGAGCGGTGCCGCCAATCGCAGGATCCACGTCGGGGTGACGAGCCGTGGCGGCCGTCGACCGACGATGGCGGCAACGCGCCGGACGAGCTCGGCGAGCGTGGCGAGCTCACCGCCGAGCACATAGGCCTCGCCCAGCTGGCCCTTCGCGCCGACGAGGGCGATGCCGTCGGCTGTGTCCGCGACGTGGACCATGTTCAGGCCGGCGTCGCCGAAGGTCATCGCGCGGAGGTTGCCCGCTGCGGCATCGCGCAGGACGCCACCGAGGCTGGAATGGTCGTCCGGCCCGTAGACGCCGCCCGGCATGGCGATCATGACCGGCGCGCCGGCGGCCATCCGATCGTGGGCGATGAGGTGCCCCCGATGCTTCGTCTCGTCATAGAAGCTCACGTAGCGATAGGGCCGCGGACGCTCATGCGTCTCGTCGACGACGCGATAGCCGGTGTCGCCGAAGGCGTTGATGGTCGAGACGTGGACGATGCGCTCCACGCCCGCCGCGATGGCCGCGTCCAGCACGCACTTCGTGGCCGTGACGTTGGCCGCCTCCATGGCGGGTCGGTCACGGGGCCGGATGCCGACCCGGTAGTCGCCGGCGAGGTGGTAGGCGATGTCGCATCCATCGACGGCCAAGCGCAGCGCCTCGGCGTCGAGAAGGTCGGCGACGACCACGTCGCATCCGGCACGGCTGAGGCTGGCGGCCGACGTGTTGCTGCGCGCGATCGCGCGCACCTCGGTGCCATCGGTGCGCAGACGCCCGATGAGATGGCGGCCGATGAACCCGCCGCCACCGGTGACGAAGGCGCGCATCGGCGAGGCTGCAGCCGCCTCAGGCGGCCGGCGCCGACGCGAAGCGCGCCTGGATACGGGCCAGGCTGGCGTCGACCTCGGATCGGGCGGCCCCGGCGATGATCGGCTCCATGAAGGCCGTCAGGAGCGAGCCGCGGATCTCCATGGCGAAGGCGAGGTCGGTCTCGCCATCGGCCTCGGCGAGGTCGAGCTGCGCGAGCGCCTTGACCCCGGACACCTCGGACGCGATCGCGAGGCGGAGCGGCGGGTCGTACTCGGTGATCGTCAGTGGCGCCTCGATCTGGCTGCCCATCAGCTCGCGCACCACCCGCGCGGTGGATCCTACCGTGACCTCGCCGGGCGACGTCTGCTCCGCTGTGACGATCCCGGTCTGCCAGTCGGCCAGGTTGTCGAGGTCGGCCAGGAAGGCGAACACATCGGCCGGTGCCGCGCTGATCCGGGCGCTGGCCTCCACGCGTTTCATGCGGCCACGGTACACCGTGCGAGCGTGCCGCTCCGTGACCACCGCGAGGCACGTCGTCCGCGCGATCGGCCTCCGGACGCTGGGCGGCCTCCGCCGGTCGTGACGGCCTCAGTGGAGGATCTGGGAGAGGAACCGGCGCGGTGCGCTCGTGCTGCGGCGCCTCGAAGATCTGTGACGGCGGGCCCTGCTCGACGATCTGCCCCTCGTCGAAGAAGACCATCCGATCCGCGACGGCGCGCGCGAAGCCCATCTCGTGCGTGACGCACAGCATCGTCATGCCGGCGTCGCGAGCGAGCGACTGCATGACGTCGAGCACCTCGCTGATCATCTCGGGGTCGAGCGCCGACGTGGGCTCGTCGAACAGCATGATCTTCGGGTTCATGGCCAGGGCGCGGGCGATCGCGACCCGCTGCTGCTGGCCGCCGGAGAGCTGCGCCGGGTATTTGTGAGCCTGCTCCGGGATGCCGACCCGCGTCAGCAGCTGCATGCCGACGGCATCGGCCTCGGCCCGCGCGTGGTGCCGGACCTTGCGCGGCGCGAGGGTCACGTTCTCGAGGGCGGTCAGGTGCGGGAACAGGTTGAACGACTGGAAGACCATCCCGATCTCGCTGCGGATCGTCGCGATGTTGCGGACGTCATTCGTCAGCTCGATGCCGTCGACGATGATCTGGCCGCGCTGGTGCTCCTCGAGCCGGTTGATCGTTCGGATGAACGTCGACTTACCCGATCCAGACGCGCCGAAGATCACGACGACCTCACCGGGCGCCACGGTGAGGTCGATGCCGCGCAGGACGTGGAGCGGTCCGAACCACTTGTGCACGTCGCGGGCGACGATGATGCCCTCGGGCGGCGGGTCCGCGGCGCCTGTCGCTGCATCGGTCCGTGGCGATTGCATGGGGGAGCGCTCCATCAGCGGGATCCGACGCCGAGCGCGCGCTCGAGCCGATAGCTGGCCTGTGACATGGCGAAGCACAGGACGAAGAAGACGGCGCCGATGAAGGCATACACCTCCATGGTCGCGCCGAAGGATGCCGGCTGGGTGAGCACGGCGCTGCCGATGCCGAGCAGCTCGGTGAGGCCGATGATCGTCACCAGCGTGGTGTCCTTGAGCAGGCTGATGAAGAGGCCGACATTGGCGGGAATCACGGATCGCAGGGCCTGCGGCAGGACGATGCTCAGGTTCGTCTGGACCCCGGTCAGGCCGAGTGCCTGGGCCGCCTCGATCTGGCCGGACGGGATCGCCTGGAGGCCACCCCGCACGTTCTCGGCGACATAGGCGGCGCTGAACAGCGTGATGCCGCCGACCGCCCGTGCCACGCGATCGAGCCTCAGATCCGCCGGCAGAAAAAGGGGCAGGATGATGTCTGCCATGAACAGGATCGTGACGAGCGGCACACCGCGGATCAGCTCGATATAGCCGGTTGAGATGATGCGCACGGCCGGCAGGCTGCTTCGTCGCGCGAGCGCCAGCAGGACTCCCATGGGGAATGACAGGATGATCCCCACCGTCCCCAGCAGGATCGTGAGCAGGAGGCCGCCCCACACGCTTGCCCCGACCGATGCGAGCGGTGTCCCAGCAAAGCCGGCCAGCAGGTAGAACGCCAGTGGCAGGGACACCAGCCATGCGACGAGCAGGGGGCGCCGTGGGATTGGCAGCCGCCGACCGATGATGAAGGTCAGGCACACCACCAGCGCGTTCGCGGTGACGGCGGCGGCCGCCACGATGCCGATGGGCGACGCCAGGATGAGTCCTGCCAGCAGGAGCTGAATCGAGGCCAGGATGACGGCGAGCATGCGGGCCGCCAGCCCGAATACGCCCGCCGAGAGGCCGGCAAGCAGCGACAAGATTGCGAGCAGCAGCCAGAGGCGCCACGCCTCCTCGCCTGGGTACCGCCCGATGAGGAAGATCCGCATGTAGTCGCCGATCACGCCCCATTTGGCCTCCGTCAACGCCCATGCTCCGATCGTCGCCGTCAGCCAGACCAGGGCGCCGCCGAGGAGGATCGTCATGATGGCGCTCGGAATGCTGGAGAACAGGTTGCGGCGCAGCCAGGCTACGGGACCAACGACGTCCTTGGGTGGTGGCAGGGAGTCGGCGGCTGTGGTCATCGGCGCATCACCGTTCGGCGATCTGAACTCGGCGGTTGTAGAGGTTCATGAGAAGCGACGTGACGATGCTGATTGCCAGATAGGTCCCCATCATCAGGATGATCACGGAAACGGGCTGCCCGGTCTGGTTGGCCATGGTCCGGCCGACGCTGAAGAGATCGGGATAGAGCACCGCGATCCCGAGGCTGGAGTTCTTCGCCAGGTTGAGGTACTGGCTGGTCAACGGGGGCACGATGATTCGCATCGCCTGCGGGAAGATGACCAGCTGCAGCACCTGCCTTTCCGCCATTCCCAGGGCTCGCGCCGCCTCGCGTTGCCCATGGCGGACCGCCTGGATGCCGCCGCGGACGACCTCGGCGATGAACGCCGCGGTGTACAGGACGAGACCCGTCAGCAGGGCGGCAAAGCCGCTCGAGAGCTCCAATCCGCCGCTGAAGTTGAATCGTCCGAGCACGGGAAGCTCGAACGTCAGCGGCGCACCGCCAACGGCGAACCAGCCGCCGATCGACAGCGCAAGCATGGCCGCGACTCCGAGCGTGCGAAGCCGATGTGAGGGCCTTCCCCCATCTTCGAGCCGGCGGGCGACCAGGCGCGCAATGACGGCGACGGCCATGCCGACGATCACCAGGCCACCCCAGGCCGCGATGCTCGGCCCGGGTTGCGGGAGGGGGAGGTACACCCCACGCTGATTGAGAAACGCCACGTTGCCGATCGCGAAGCTGTCGTTCACGCGCGGCAGCTGGAGAAAGACGGCGAAGTACAGGATCACGAGCTGGACCAGCAGAGGCGTGTTGCGGAACAGCTCGACGTACGCCGTGGCGCTTCGTGAGAGCAGCCAGTTCGGCGAGAGGCGCGCGATTCCCAGCAGGGTCCCGAGGATAGTTGCGAGGACGATGCCGGTGAAGCTGATGGCGAGCGTGTTGAGGAGGCCGACCAGGAATGCCCGGGTATAGGTGTCCACGGCGGAGTAGCTGATGAGCGTCTGGCCGATCTCGAATCCGGCCTGGCGGTTCAGGAAGTTGAACCCGAAGCCCAGCCCTCGCGACTCCATCGCGGCGAGCATGTTGCTGGCCATGAAGCCCAGCAGCAGGCCGACGAGGGCGACGAAGGCGAACTGAGCAGCGAGGCGCAGTACGCGCACGTTGCGCCAGAGCGGAATCTGCCCGGCGTGCGGCTCTCGCACTGCGGTCGTCATCGCGGTGTGGTCGAGTGGCTCGAGGCGGCCCATGCGCCGCCCCGAGCCATCTGCAGTGGGCTAGCGGTAGGGTGGGGCGTAGAGGAGGCCGCCCTCGGTCCAAAGGTTGTTGGGGCCGCGGTCGAGGTTGAGCGGCGTGCCCGGACCGACGTTCCGGTCGTAGATCTCCCCGTAGTTGCCGACTGCGCCGATCATCGTGACGACCCAGTCCGGCTCCAGGCCGAGTCCGGCATCGAACGGCTCGCCGCTCTCCGGATCCACGCCGAGAAGCCGCTGGACCACGGGGTCCTCGCTCGTCTCGGCCAGGTCGGCCACGTTCTCGGACGTGATGCCCTGTTCCTCAGCCTCGATGGTGGCATAGACGACCCACTTGATGACGTTGAACCACTCGTCATCCCCAAGCGGCGCGACCGGTCCGAGGGGCTCCTTGCTCATGACCACGTCGAGGATGACGTGTGCGTCCGGGTCCGGGAATCCGCTGCGACGGGCGACCAGCTGCGAGCGATCGGACGTGACCCCGTCGCAGGTCCCGTTCTCGTAAGCATCGTAGATCTCGTCGCCACCGACCTCCTGGTCGAACTCGAGCCCGAGGTTGCGGAAGGCGTCGGCCAGGTTGAGCTCGGTCGTTGTGCCGGACAGGACGCAGATCGTCGGTTCGCCGGTCATGTCCTCCAGTGACGAGATGCCCGAGTCGGCCGGCACCATCATCCCCTGGCCGTCATAGAAGGTCGTGGGCGCGAAAAGCCCCCAGGCGGTGTCGCGGGTGACGGTCCACGTTGTATTACGGATCAGGACGTCAACCTCACGGGTCTGGAGTGCCGGGCCGCGAGAGTCGGCATCGAGCTCGCGGAATTCGACGGCCTCCGCGTCGCCCAGGACGGCAGCGGCGACGGCGCGACAGAAGTCAGCGTCGAACCCGACCATCCGACCCTCGGCATCGGGAGCGCTGAAGCCGGCGAGCCCGCCGTTGACACCGCACACGAGCGTGCCGCGATCGCGGACGGTGGCAAGGATGGCGTCGCCGGCGGCGGGTGGTGGCGCGGCGCTCTCTCCAGGTTCGGTGCTCTCGGCCGCCTGGCTTTCACCAGAGCTGGCGTCAGGCGGTTCGGAGCTCGGTGCCTGGTCGCCGCAGGCGGTGAGGACGAGCGCCAGGACGGCGATGCCGATCCACGCGCGCTGGAGACGGATCATCGGAGTGCATCCTCCCTCGTGAGAATCTCGAGCCGCTCGGGCTGGCCCATCGGTGCGACCATCATCATGCAGCCCCGCGCAAGGGCCAGGGCCGAGGATTCCTCGCCTCCTGAGGGGCGATCGGCGCACAATCGACCGATGGAAGATCGGCGCCGCGCGATCGAACGCTGGTTCGTCGCCCGTGGGGTTCCGCAGCTGATCGAGGGATTCAGCACCGAGCAGCGCATGGATGCCCGGGCGGTCCCGTTCATCGGCGCCTGGCTCGTCGTCGGCACCGTGCTCTTCTGGGCGCAGCGCCCCACGCTGCCGGTCACCGAGAACGTGATCGGGATGGCCCTCGCCATCGTCGGTTCGATCGGTGCCCTCGGCGCCTTCCTCTGGTCGCGCCACCACACGCCGTTCCGGGCCGAGTCACGGCTCGACCTCCTCGACATCGCCATGATCGGGATCATCCCCGGCGTCGCGGCGGCCATCGTCCACGGGTCGCCGAGCGTGGTGCTCGGCGTGACGCCGTTCGTCCTCGGCGGAGTCGGCATCATCTACCTCGTCACCGGCTTCGGGCTCCTCGAGCTGGGCGTGTGGGCGCTGCGCCACCTGCGAGCCCAGCTCACCCAGATCAGCACGCTCGTCGCGCGCACCCTGCCCGTGCTGCTCATCCTCGTCGTCTTCCTGCTCTTCGCATCGGAGCTGTGGCAGGCGGCGCACACCCTCGGTGGGGCGGACCTCGCGGCCGTGATCGCGCTCCTCATGCTGGTCGCGACGGTCCTGGTCGTGACGCGCGCCCGCTCCGAGATCGCCACGCATCGAGGGCGAGCGCGACGCGGACTCCATCGTGCGCCTGCTCTCCGCGACGCCGGCCGAGTCGCTTGCCGCCCAAGTTGCGGGGAGCCCAGCGCCGCGCCGTCTGACCTGGCAGGAGCGGCTGAACCTCGTCCTGCTCATGCTTCTGAGCCAGCTCGTCCAGTCGCTGTTCGTGGCGCTCCTCGTGCTCGTTTTCCTCGTCGCACTCGGGCTGCTTGCGATCCCGGAGTCGGTCCAGGCGCTGTGGGTCGGGGCTCCCGTGCGCACCCTGGTCGGCTTCGAGCTGCTCGGCGAAGAGCGGTTGCTGTCGGTGGAGCTGCTCATCACGTCGGGGCTGCTCGGTGGGGTCTCCGGCCTCTACTTCACCGGGCTGGCGCTGACCGATGCCGCCTTCCGCGCCGAGTTCCACGCCCAGGTGGTCGGGGACGTCGAGCAGATCATGGCCGTGCACGCGGCCTACCTGGCGTCGCCCGAGGTCCATCGGCGGATGGAGGACGAGCCGGATGTGGAGTCGGGGGCCCGGATTCCGGCTGGCGCCGGATGATGTGGAGTGGTGGAGATGAGGGGACTCGAACCCCTGACCCCCGCGATGCGAACGCGGTGCTCTCCCAGCTGAGCTACATCCCCACGGGCATGGCCGACCGGCCGGCGGCGAGTATAGCAAAGGCTCTGCGAGGGCTTCCCCAACTAGAACATCTGTTCTATCATCCGGGGTCCAATGACTCTGACCGATGCGGCCGTCCCGCCCTCCCTCACGACCGCACTCGAGACGCTGCGAGCCCGCGGGCTGGCACTCCGGCGGGGGAGCGATCCAGAGCCGATGCCGGAGCGCGCGCGGCCTCCGGTCCCGACCGGACACGCGTCGCTCGACGCCGCACTCGCGGGTGGGCGGGGAGGCACGGGTGGCTGGCCCCGCGGCGCCCTGGCGCTCCTGGACGGGCCGCTCGGGAGCGGCGCCTCCAGCCTGGCCCTCGGGACGCTGGCCGCGGCACAGGCGGCGGGCGGCCTGGCCGCCTGGCTCGACCTCGACGGCACCCTCGATCCGGCGGTGGCCGCGCGCCTGGGAGTGAGCCTGGACTGGCTGCTCGTGGCGCGGCCGCGCGACCCGGCCGAGGCAATCGAGCTGGCCGCCTGGCTTGGTCGCTCGGAGCTCATCGACGCCCTCGTCCTCGACCTCGGTGAGCGCGCCGTGCCGGATCGTCGCGCGCTCGATCGGCTCGGCGCGCTGCTCGCCCGCTCGGGCGCGACATCCGTGCTCGTGCTCGCGCCGGCGGGCCGGGTCGTGGCTGGCGCCGTAGCGGGCGTGCGCGTGGCGCTGCATCGGTCCGCCTGGCTGACGGTCGGCCGTGACCTCGTCGGCCAGCGCATCCGCGCCGTTGTCGAGCGTCAGCGCTGGGCCCTTGCCGGCGGCACGGCCGAGCTCGACCTCTGGTTCGGCGAGGGCCGGCGCATCGACCCGTTGATGATCGGCGCCGCTCGCCCGCGGCCGGTCGAGCATGAGGAGAAACGTCGCATGCTGGCCGTGGTCAGCGCCTGACGCGAACGGAGGAGGAAAGACGGTGCGCTACGCGATCAGCATCCCGAACTTCGGCGACTGGGCCGATCCCCGGACCATGGTCGAGCTTGCCCGCGACGCCGAGGCAGCGGGATGGGACGGCTTCTTCCTGTGGGATCACGTCCGCTTCAGCGCCACGCCGCTGCCGGTCCAGGATCCCTGGATCCTCCTGGCGGCGATCGCAACGGTCACCGAGCGGATGACGATCGGACCGATGGTGACGCCGCTCCCGCGCCGTCGCCCATGGGTCGTGGCCCGCCAGGCGATCACGATCGACCATCTCTCCGGCGGGCGCCTCATGCTCGGCGTCGGCCTGGGTGAGCCCATCGACGTCGAGCTCGGCGCCTTCGGCGAGCCAACCGACCTGAAGGTGCTTGCCGCCAGGCTCGACGAGGGGCTGGCCATCCTCGACGGCCTTTGGAGCGGCGAGGAGTTCGCCTTCGACGGTGACCACTACCACCTGGCGCCGATGACCTTCCTCCCGCGGCCGGTCCAGCGGCCCCGGATCCCGATCATCGTGGCCGGCTACTGGCCGCACCGCGGGCCGATCCGTCGCGCGGCGCGCTGGGACGGGATGAACGCGCTCTTCCCGTACCCGACCGAGGGCTGGGAGGAGAAGGCCCGGGCGCTCGTCGCCGAGCTACGGTCGCTGCGCGCCGACCCCGATGCCCCGTTCGAGTACTTCGACGGCGGCCACACGCCCGACGACGGCCCCGATCCCGACGACCCGGCACTGTCGGCCGACATCGGCGCGACGTGGTGGATCGAGAGCATCGACCCGTGGCGCTTCGAGTGGGACGGGACGGCCGCCGGGTGGCCCGCGCTCGACCTGGCCCGCGACCGGATCCGCCAGGGGCCACCGCGTCCCGAGGCGTAGCGTGCGCCTCCTCGCCCTCGCCTGGCCCGAGCTGCGCCTGCCCGAGGCCGACGCTCGGCCGTTCGAGCCGATGCTCGACGCGCTCGACGACCTCTCGCCGCGTGTCGAGGCGGTCGATCTCGGCGTGGCGCTCGTCGACGTGACCGGGCTGGAGCCGATGTGGGGACCGGAGCGACGGATCGCGGCGCGGGCGGTAATGCTCTCGCGCGCCGTGGCTCCGCTCCGAGTGCGCTGCGGGATCGGCGACAACCGCTGGCTGGCCACGCTCGCCGCCCGCCTCGCCCGCTTCGAGCGGCCAGAGGCGCCGGCCGCCCTTCGCGTCCTGTCCCGCGAAGAGCTGGACGCCCTGCCACTCGGCCTCCTGCCGGCCGATGCGGCCACGCGCCAGCGCCTCTCCCTCTTCGGGCTGACCGAGATGCGCCAGCTGGCCGAGCTGCCGCGCTCCGCCGTGGGTGCCCAGTTCGGCCCGATCGGGGAGCGGCTCCAGGCCCTCGCCCGAGGCCACGACCCGCGACCGATCGTGCCGCGCCGCCGCCCGGAGCGGGTCGAGACGGGGCTGAGCTTCGAGACGCCGATCGACGGGGTCGGTGCGATCGGGCTCACGCTGCGGCGCCTGGCCGCCGACCTGTGCGACCGGCTGCGCGCGCGGAACCTCGCCCCCGGCCGCGCCGTGCTGTCGCTTCGCCTCGAGGATGCGCCGATGCTTCGCGTGGCCCAGCCCTTCCCGCAGCCGGCACTCGAGCCGGACTGGATCGCGCGCCTGCTCCTTTCACGACTCGAGGCCGCCGCCCGAGCGCGGGTTTCCCCGCATCGACAATCAACGGATATCGAAGGGGCACATTCGCCCGTTAAATGGTCGTTTGTTGCTGCGGCTGGTCATTCCGTGCCATCGAGGGATCGCTCGATGTCCGTTGATTACCGCAGTGGACAAATCAACGCGGACGAAGAGCGCACCGAGCCGCGGGTCGCATCGGTCCATCTCCGCTTCGATCGGCTCGCCGACCCGGCGACGCACCAGCTCTCCGCCTTCGAGGCGCGTGCCGGCCGATGGGAGGAGCTGCGCTGGTCGCTGGAGCGGATCCGTCATCGGTTCGGGGAGGGCCGGCTCTGGCGGGCCGTCGCCGACCGACCGACCGCGGCGCTGCCCGAGCATCGGTCGCGGCTGGTGGACATCGGCTCATGACGCGCCGCTACCTCGATCATCCGCTCGTCCAGGTCGAGACCGATGGCGACGGCATTCCCCGACGCCTGCACCTCGACGGGACCGATCACGGCGAGGTCGGCATCTGCAACCGCTGGCGGGTCGACGATGGCTGGTGGCGCGAGCCGATCGCCCGCGCTTGCTACAAGGTCGTCACCCGCTCCGGCCTGCTATGCACGATCTTCCTCGACGAGATCCGCGGCACCTGGCACCTCGAGCGCGTCTTTGACTGATCTGGCACCACTCATGCGGTCATTCAGCGCATGAATGACTTCGATCGCCAGCCGGGAGGCATCGACGACCCGGGCATGAAGGGCGGGACGATGCCCGACGAGCGGACGCTGCCTCCGGGTGACACGGCGGGAGACACCGGTGGGCCCGGCGAGCCGGTCGCGGCCGAGCTCGACCTCCCGGGTCCCGACGACCCGGTTGCGTGGAGCTACGTGCGCGCCGAGACGCTCGTCGTCGGACCCGCCGGCGAGGACCTCGGCCGCGTGGCGGCCATGCTCGGGACCGAGACCGAGGGCATCTTCCACGGCGTTGCGGTCACGCCGTACCGCGATGGCACAACGCGCGTCGTTCCGGCTGATGCCGTCACGCGCCTCACGTCGGCCGCGGTCGAGATCGCCTATGACGCCGACGCCCTGGCGGCCGCCGACGAGTACGAGCCGATCGAGCTCTGACTCAGAATTCGATGTAGGAAGAGCCGCCGCATGGCGGCTCCCCGTCGGGATGCTGAGGGTGGATGAGGACGTCGAGTGACGCGCCCTGGCTACTCCAGGGCAGCGTGGCGTTGGCCCAGCCGATCACGCTCTCGAACTGCTCGAGACCCGCCGCCGCGAGGGCCGCGGTCAGCTCTTCGACAGCCGCGGCATCGCCGACCGCGCAGCGCCCGTTCCCGCCCGGCGTCGGCTCACCAAACGTATCGGGTCCCTCGGCGAAGGGCCACGGGACCGCGTCGACGTCCGGCGCTCCCTCAGTCGCGGCCTCGGGAAAGAATCGCGTCGCGATCACCACATAGCCGTCGGGCTCGTAGGGACGGGCGTCTGCATCCGCCCAGCCGTCTGACTCGATCCATGACTCCGGCGCCTGGACCAGCATGGCCAGGTCGTGGATCGCGCGTCGCTCCGGAGCGGGCTCGTAGTAGGCCGACTCCTCCTCCTCGCCGAGCCACATGTCGGAACGGACCACGACCGGGTCGGGCCCGCCGGCCCATCGGAAGGTCCAGCGGCACAGGCCGTGTCCCGGGGGCTCCGCTCCCGGCCGCAGGACGAGGGAGAACTCCCCGTCCGCGTCGAAGACGCCGGTCTCGGCGACGGCCGCTCGGACCCGATCCATGCCAGCCGAGTTCAGCTCACGGATGTTGAGGCTCGGCGGCTCACCGGGGCCGGATGGAGCCCACACGACACGGCCGTCGCCCATGATCGTGACCGTCGGCGAGATGATGGGCGGGATGACGTCGCACAGCGGCGTGAAGCTGAGGAGCGCCTCGTCCGCGCCGATGGCCGGCGTCGGGCTCGGCTGAGACGTCGCGCTTGGTGACGGCGTCGCCGAGGCGTCGGCCGAGGCGCTCGGCGACGGCGTCGTGCTCGGTGCAGCCGAGGACGAGGGCGACGGTTCGTTACCGATGGGCCGCCCGATGAGGCCACCCAGCTGCGCCCCGACCAGGACCGCGATCCCGGCCACGACGGCTGCGGCCAGCAGCCGCGCCGGTCGCGACGCGAACCACCGGCGGCCGCCGCCCTGCGGCGTGCCGGAGACGGCGGCGAGGGTCGCCTCGAGGATGCGCACGGGCGCCTCCGAAGGTGCCGCCGACCGGAGCCGATCAGCGATGCGTGCGTCGAGCGGGTCTTGCGGAGTCATGCGACGTATCCCTCCGACCCGCGTCCGGGACCGCTCGACTCGAGCGACTCCCGCAGCGCGAGGCGGGCATGGTGAAGGCGTGATTTGGCGGTCCCGACCGGGATGCCGAGCGCGTCGGCGATCTCCGGCAGCGAGAGGTCGAGGTAGTAGTGATGGACGATCACCGCGCGATGGTCGATCGAGAGGCTCCGAATGGCCGCATCGAGGGCGTCGTGCTCGGCGAAGGCGCCGGCCGCGTCACCGACGGTCGGATCGTGCTCCGGCAGCAGCCGCACATTGGCCGCGTGGCGCTTGTTCCGCCGCCGCTGGTCGAGGCAGGCGTTCACCAGCAGGCGTCGCAGCCAGGCGTCGAGCCGCGCGTGATCGCGGAGCTTCGGAAGGTCGCGCCACGCTCGGAGGAGCGCGTCCTGGACGGCGTCCTCGGCGCGGCTCCGGTCCGTCAGGATCAGCGTCGCCGTCGCGTACATGCGATCGATCCGCTGCGACGCGAGGGCGGCGAACGCGTCCTCGTCGCCGCGCGCTGCGGCCTCGATCAGTGCCGTCTGAGCCATTCCGCGATTCCCTCGTTCCGCCGGATTCTCCGACGTCGTCACACTCCTATGGCGCACGCGACGCCCGGACGGTTCACCAGCGAGCCGATAGGATGCACCTCCATGCCCGAAGAGACGGAGTTCCGGATCGATCGGCTCTGGCCCGATCCGGCCACCGGGACTGACCTCGAGCAGGCGATGGAGGGGTTCTCCCTCCCGCCGCCGCCCGGGGACCGACCGCTCGTCGCCGTCAACATGGTCACGAGCATCGACGGGCGGGCCCAGCGCAACGGCACGGCGGAAGGACTCGGCAGCCGCGCCGATCGGCGCCTGATGCGCCTCTACCGCGCGGCCTTCGACGCCATCGGGAGCGGCGCCGGAACCCTCCGAGCCGCGGGCGTGTGGCTGCGCGTGGGCAACGACCTTGCCGAGCGGCGAGCGGCCGCCGGACGACCGCCGAATCCGACTGGCGTCCTCATCGCCGGTCGCGAGCCCGTGGATACGAGCGCGCGCTGGTTCTCGGGCGACGAGCCGCGCGTCCTGATCGTCGGGCGCGACAACCCGACTGACGCCACCCCGGACGGGACCGAGCTTATCCGTGCGCCCGACGAGCGGCCGTCGCCGCCATGGGTGCTCGACCGGCTCGCCGAACGGGGCATACGTACGCTCCTCCTCGAAGGCGGCCCGCACCTCAATGCCGCCTTCCTCGAGGCCGACCTCATCGACGAGCTGTACTGGACCGTTGGCGCGCATCTCATGGGGACCGACGCGCTGCCGATGATCGCGCCCATCCCGGGCCATTCCGACGAGCCACGCGGCGGGCGCCTCGTCAGCGTCCTGCGCCACGATGACGAGCTGTTCCTGCGCTACCGGTTCGGGCCGGGCTGAGCGGGTAGCATCGCGCCGTGACATCGCCTGACCTCGGACGCGTCGGCGTCTGGGGGCATCTCGACACGCTCAGCTCAGCGGAGGCACGCGCCTATGCGCGGGCGGTCGAGTCCCTCGGCTACGGCAGCCTGTGGGTGCCCGAGACCGTTGGCCGCGAGCCCTTTACCCTGCTCGGCATGCTCGCCGGCGAGACGAGCCGCGTCGTGCTCGGCACGAGCATCGTGAGCATCTGGGGGCACGATGCCCAGGCCACCCGGATGGCGGCCAAGACCCTCGCGGAGGCTACCGACGGTCGCTTCGTGCTCGGGCTCGGCGTGAGCCATCCTCACCTCGCGTCGAAGCTGCGCGGCCACGACTTCGCCCGCCCCCTGGCCCACATGCGGGACGTACCTGGCCGCCTACCGTGCCGCGATCTACCGCGGTCCCGGCGCCGATCGCCCCGAGCCGACGGTGCTCGTCGCGGCGCTGCGGGAGCGCATGACCGACCTCTCCGCGACCGACGCCGATGGCGCCTTTCCGTACCTCGTCACGCCGGAGCGGGTGGCGTGGATGCGAGCCCGCCTCGATGCCGCCGCAGCCGGCGGTCGCCCGTTGCTGGCGGTGACCCTGCCAGTGGTCCTTGGAAACGACGCCGATGCGGGACGCGCGTACCTCAAGCCCTACCTGCGCACGCCGACCTACCACGCGTCGTGGGAGCTGCAGGGATTCGAGGTGGGCGACTGGGAGGCGCCTGGCACCGATCGGCTGCTCGCGGCGATGGTGTCGGTCGGATCGGCGGCCGATGCGCGCGCACGGATCTCCGAGCTCCACGATGCCGGCGCCGACCACGTCGCGGTCATCCCGATCGCGCCCGACGGCAGCACCGATCATCTCCCGACCCTCGAGGCGCTCGCTGGATGACCCAGCCACGGGCCGTCGAACGTGCCGCTGCCATCGCCGCCGCCATCCCCGCGGAGGACCTGCCACGGCTGCGACGTCGGATGCGGTGGGTGCTCTTCGCCGTGGCCGCGCTGGGGAGCACCGGGTACATCGCGGCGGTCACGGTCGGGACGCTCGTCGCGGCCGACCTGGCCGGTGGGGCCGCCCTGGGCGGATTGCCGACCGCGACCACCACCATCGGGACGGCGACGGCCGCCAGCCTCATCGTGCTCGTCATGCTGCGCTGGGGCCGCCGCCTTGGCCTGCTGCTGGGGCTCGCGGTCGGGATCCTCGGCGGAGTCGTCGTGCTCGTCTCGGTCCTCGCCGAATCGATACCAATCCTGCTCATCGGCAGCGCGTTCACCGGATTCGCCAACGCGGCCGGCAACCTCGGGCGCTACATCGCGGCCGACATGGCGTCCCCGGAGCGACGGGCATCGGCGATCGGGCTGGTCGTGTGGGGCACCACCGTGGGGGCGGTGATCGGGCCGAACCTGACGGCGCCGGCCGGTGCCGTTGCGGTCGCGCTCGGCCTGCCCGAGCTGGCCGGGGCCTACGGCCTCACCGTGGTCTTCATCGGCCTGGCCTGGATCGTCGCCGTCACGCTGCTGCGTCCGGAGCCCTACGCCCTCGCCGACCCGTCGGCCCTGCCGACCGCGACCGACGAGCACGGGCGGGTCGCGTCGCTGCCCGCCATCCTCGCCCGCCCTTCGGTCGCCGTCGCGCTCGTCACGCTCGTGGCGGCGCAGGTGGTGATGGTCGTGATCATGACGATGACGCCGCTGCACCTCATCGACCACGGCCATGGGCTGACCACGGTCGGCTTCGTCCTCTCGGCGCACACCTTCGGCATGTTCGGCCTCTCGCCGATCACCGGTCGCCTGACCGATCGGTTCGGCAGCCCGCTGGTCATCGCGGCCGGGCTGGTTGGGCTGGCGATGGCCGCCCTCCTCGCGGCGGTTGCGCCACCCGACGGGCTGCTCCTCAGCGTCGCCCTGTTCCTGCTCGGCTACGGCTGGAACCTGTGCTTCGTGGCGGCGTCGTCCCTGGTGAGCCACGGGCTCTCGCTCGCCGAGCGGACCCGGGTCCAGGGCATCGCCGACGCGCTGACGTGGGGGACGGCCGCGTTCGCCAGCCTCGCGTCCGGGCTGGTCGTGGCCTACGCCTCCTACACGGTGCTCGGGCTCGTGGGCGTCGCCCTCACCGCCATCCCCGCGATGTTCCTCGCGATCCAGGGCCGTCGCATCCGGTCCGCCGCCGCCGCGTGATCCGCACCGATCGGCTGCTGCTGCGCCGCTGGACCGATGCGGATCGGCCCGCGTTCGCCGCCATGAACGCGGACCCGCTCGTGATGGAGCACATGCAGGGGCTCATGTCGCGGGAGGCATCGGACGACTTCATCGATCGGATCGAGCGTCATTGGGAGGAGCGTGGCTGGGGCCTGTGGGCGGTCGAGGTCCCGGGGGTCGCGCCGTTCGTCGGCCACGTCGGGCTGTGGCCGGCCGACTACGTCGCCGAGGGCATGGTCGAGGTCGGCTGGCGCCTGGCGCACGAGCACTGGGGCCACGGCTACGCCACCGAGGCCGCCCGCGAGGCGCTGCGCTTCGGCTTCACCGACGTCGGCCTGGACGAGATCGTCTCGTTCACCGTCCCGCAGAACGAGCGTTCGTGGCGGGTGATGGAGCGGATCGGCCTGGTGCGCGACCCGTCGGGCGACTTCGACCATCCACGCGTCGACGCGGCGCGGTACCCGCAGCTCGTGCGGCACGTCCTCTATCGCCTCCATCGCGAGGCGTGGCAGGCGCTGTAAGGCGGCCGCTCTTCTCGAAACCGAACAAACGTTCTATCATCGGTCGTCCGATGGGCATGCCGGACGATTACTGCGAGCTCCACGCGCACAGCAACTTCAGCTTCCTCGACGGCGCCAGCCATCCCGAGGAGCTGATTGCGCGAGCCGCCCAGGTCGGCATCGGGTCGCTGGCCATCACCGACCACGCCGGGCTGTATGCCGCGGTGCGGATGTGGAAGGCGGCGCAGGAGACCGAGACCGAGGCCGCCCGCGAGGCGGGGCTCGCCCCGGTGCGGCCGATCGTCGGCCTCGAGATCGCCATCCCGCGCACCGACGACGAGCTGCGCCTGGCGCATCGCGGACGGAAGCTCAACGACCCGCTGCGCGGCGAGCGGGCCAGCCGGGGATGGCCGGGAGAGCACCACGCCGGGCCGATTCCCGGCGACCACCTCGTCCTCCTGGCCCGCGACGTCGACGGATACACGGCCCTCTCACGCCTGGCCAGCCGTGGCCACCTGGCGGGGGAGAAGCAGTTCCCGGTCTTCGAGCGCGGACTCGTCGAGGCGGCGCTCGACGAGGCACGCGGCCACCTCTTCGGCCTCTCCGGCTGCCGCAACGGCGAGGTGCCGCGGCTCCTGCTGGGAGGGGCGCGCGAGGCGGCGCTGGCCGCGGCCCAGGCCTGGGGCAGCCACTTTCCCGACGGGGACTTCGCGATCGAGCTCGGCCACCACCTCCAGCCCGATGACGACTGGCTCCTCGGGCAGCTCGCCGACCTGGCGCACGGCGCGGGCCTGCCGACAGTGGTCACGAACGAGGTCCACTACGCCGACTCGACCGGCCATCGGCTCCAGGACGTGCTCGTCTGCATCCGCCACGGCGCCACGCTCGAGGAGGCGCGCGAGCTGCTCCTGCCGAACGCCGAGCACCGCCTCAAGACGGGAGCGGAGCTGGCTCGCATCGGTGAAGGGCTGCCCGACGCGCGCAGCCGCCGGGCCTGGGAGTCCGGGATGGCGCGCAGCGCCGAGATCGGGCGTCGGTGCCGGCTGGAGCTCGGCTTCGAGCGCTATCGGTTTCCGGGGTTCACGGTCCCCGAGGGAGAGACGGCGTTCTCATATCTCTACCAGCTTGCCCACGCCGGGTTACTGACCCGTTACCGGCCGATTACCAAGCGCGCGCTCCAGCAGCTGACCCATGAGCTCGACGTCATCGAGCGCACGAACCTGGCCGAGTTCTTCCTGATCGTGTGGGACCTCATGGAGTACGCGCGGACGAACGGCATCATCGGCCAGGGCCGGGGGAGCGCCGGGGACTCGATCGTCGCCTACTGCCTGGGCATCACGAAGGTCGACCCGATCGAGCACAAGCTCCTCTTCGAGCGCTTCATCAACGAGGCGCGCGCGCTGCCCGACATCGACATCGACTTCGACGTCAACCGGCGCGAGGAGGTGATCCAGTACCTCTACACGAAGTACGGCGCCGACCACGCGGCCATGGTCTGCACGATTGTCACGTACCGGGCCCGCTCGGCGGTGCGCGAGGTGGCCAAGGCGCTGGGGTTCCCGCCCGAGGGCATCGACGCGCTGGCCAAGGCGCTCGACACCCGCGACGCGACCGACGTGGCGCGCGACCTCGCGCTGGACGGCTCCTTCGCCTGGCTGTTCGAGGAGCTGGGGATCGACATGGCCGCCGCCGCGATCCCGCCCGGTCGTGACGGCCGCGGAGATCCCAGCCTCGTGCGCCCCGCCTCCGACTCGTCGTGGAATCATCGGCCGCGCCCGACGCTCGACCCGCGACCGGTCAGCGAGGGCGGCTGGGTCCCGCCGAAGCGACCGCGGGTGCTCGACGCATCGGTCACCTCGGTCAGGCACGAGGCCGAGGAGACGAAGCGCTACGCGCGAAGCGGGGAGCTCTCGGGCGGGGAGCTGACGCTGCCGACCCCACGGGACAACGGCTCCCCGGGTCCCTCGAGCGGCAAGCCGAGCCTGGTCCGGGTGGACCCGGAGAGCGGGATGGTGGTCGAGGGGCGGCGAAGGCCGCAGGTCGTGCCGGAGGGTCCTGAAGTTGCTCCGGAGCGAAGCTATCGGCCAAGTTCGGACGAGATTGGGTCGTTGCATGGCCGGGAATTGCCCATCCAGGCACCTTATGAGCACGGAGCGAACCCTGGTTGGCCGTTAGTCCCGCTCCACGACAACCCTGCGACGCAGCCCGACCACACGCCGCGGAATCGGTGGCAGTGGCTCCTGACCCTGTGCGGCGAGATCGACGGCTTCCCGCGGCACCTCGGCATCCACGTCGGCGGCATGCTCGTCACCCGGACGCCGCTCATCGACCTCGTCCCGATCGAGCGCGCAACGATGCCGGACCGGGTCGTGACCCAGTACGACAAGGAGGACGTCGAGCAGCTCGGCCTCGTGAAGATCGACCTCCTCAGCCTCCGGACGCTCGGCGTGGTGAGCGACGCCCTCGAGCGGATCGAGCGCGACACCGGTCGGCGGATCGACCTCGACAGCCTTCCGCACGACGACCCCGAGGTCTTCCGCTCGATCCAGGCCGCCGACACGGTCGGCATGTTCCAGATCGAGTCGCGCGCCCAGATGCAGGCGCTGCCGAAGGCCCGGCCCGAGCGCTTCGAGGACCTCGTCGTCCAGGTCGCGATCATCCGGCCCGGCCCGGTGCAGGGCAACGCCGTCCACCCGTACCTGCGGCGGCGAGCCGGCGAGGAGGAGGTGACCTACGCCCACGACAGCCTGCGCCCGATCCTCGAGGACACCCTCGGCGTCATCCTCTACCAGGAGCAGGTGATGCAGGTCGCCATCGAGGTGTGCGGCTACACCGCCGTCGAGGCCGACATCTTCCGCAAGGCGATGGGCTCGCACCGCAGCCACGCCAAGATGCAGGCCGAGCGGCCGCGGTTCATCGGCGGGGCCATGCGCACCGGCCTGACCGAGGCGCAGGCCGAGGAGCTCTTCCAGAAGTGCAGCGCCTTCGCCGAGTTCGGCTTCGCGCGCGCCCACGCCGCCGCCTTCGCGAAGATCAGCTACGACACCGCCTGGCTGAAGCACTACTACCCGGCGCACTACACCGTGGGCGTGCTGAACAACCAGCCGATGGGCTTCTACTCGCCGGCGGTCGTCATCAACGACGCGAAGCGCCACGGGATCCGGATCCAGCCGATCGACGTCAACGAGTCGGCCTGGGAGCACGACACCCGTCCGGATGCGGATGGCGGCCACGCCATCCGCCATGCCATTCGACTGGGGCTGCGCCAGGTGAAGGGGATCGACGACTCCGCGCGCGAGACGCTCGAGCGCGAGCGCGCCATCGGTCCGTATACCGGCGTCCGCGACTTCGTCGCCCGCACGGGCCTCGGCGAGCAGGTGGTCGAGCGGCTCATCAGCATCGGCGCCTTCGACTGGACCGATGCGCCCCGGCGCGAGCTCCTCTGGCAGCTGCGCACGACCCTGGCCGACGCGGATCCGGAGCATCCGCCCCTCGGCCTGACCGATGACGCCCAGCGCGCGCTGGGCGCCTCATTGCCCCCGATGACCGAGGCCGAGAAGGTGGCCGCCGACTACCGCGACACGGGCGTCGCCCCGCACCTCCACGCCGTCGAGCTGTTCCGCGAGCGCCTCGCCGCCCGCGGCGTGATCACGGTGGCCGATGCGGCCCGGCTGCGCGATCGGTCCCAGATCCGGCTGGCCGGCCTGGCGGTCAGCGTCCAGCACCCGATGACGGCAAAGGGCTTCGTGTTCATCGCGCTCGAGGACGAGTCCGGGATGATGAACGTCACCCTCCGGCCGACGGTGTACCAGGCGCATCGGGCGCTGCTGCACCGGCATCCGCTGCTCGTCATCGACGGGCGGCTGCAGGTCGAGGGCGCGGTGCTCAACGTCGTGGCGCAGCGCCTCCGCTCGGTCGACGACGCCCTCGACGGCCCGGCCGAGAAGCTGCCCCTCGCCAAGCAGCAGCGCATGTTCCGCTAGCACTGGGCGCTACGATCGCGACGTGAGCCCGGACCCGACAGATGCGGCCCGTGCCTTCGCCGCCGGCCTGCCGGAGGCGTGGGAGGATCACCCGTGGGGCGAATCGGTCTTCAAGGTCGGCAAGAAGGTGTTCGTCTTCTTCGGCGTGCTCGAGACACATACCGGCCTGCGCCTGACCGTGAAGCTGCGCGACTCGCACGAGGAGGCGATGGCCTTCGAGTGGGTCGTGCCGGCCGGGTACGGGCTCGACCGAGGGGGCTGGGTCACCTGCGTCGCGCCCGACGACGCGCCGCTCGAGATGATCACCGGCTGGATCGAGGAGAGCTATCGCCTGGTTGCGCCGAAGAGGCTCGCGGCGCAGCTCGGCCAGCGTGGGCCGTCCTAGTTCTCGATTCGGTAGACCGTCCCCTCACCCCAGTTGGCGACCCACAGCGACCCGTCGGCCACGCCGATCTCTGCCTGGTACTGGCCGTACGGGAGTCCGATGAGCTCGACGCCCTGCCTCGTCGTGGGATCGATGCGCAGGAGCTCCGTGACCTTGCCCCTGAACCAGACGCTGTCCCCAACAACCGCGAGCGAGATCCGGTCATTGTCCGTTCGGATCCTGATCCGCCCAATCGGCTCGTTGGTGTCGGGGTCGAGACGAAGGATGCCCTGAGACGTCCCGGCCCACACCTCGGTGCCGACGTCCACCACGCCCCGGACACAGGCGTCGATCGGGATCGTAGCCTGGACGTCGCCGGTCGCAGGCGCGACGCGTATGAGCTCGCGACACTCGTCACCGACGAACCAGACCGACCCCGCGGCCGTGCCGGCCGGGGCGAGGCCGATGCCGCCGCCAACCGCCACCCGCACGTCTCCGGAGGCGGGATCTCTGCCGACCGCGCCACCACCGCCCTCCACGCCCGACCAGACCAGGCCGTCGGCCGCGACGAGCCCTCTGACGTCAGCTGCAGGGATCGTCCCGACGATCTCGTCGGTGCCCGCGTCGATGTGCTTGAGCGTCTCGCTGTACTTGTTGTGAAGCCACACATGCTGTCCGGCCGCGGCGACGCCCCCGAGGCCGGTGCACGCATTCGGTCTGCAGTCCGGGTCGATCGGCGACTCGATCACAGCCACGACCCGGTTCGTCGTGGGGTCGACGCGCGCCATGATGCCGCCGCGGTGGCTGACGACCCAGACAGCATCGTCGGAAACTGCCAAAGACTCGAGTGAGTTGCCGATCTCCGGCTCACGGGCATCAGGCACCCCGACAACAGTGAGTCGATCGCCCAGGTCCGCCGCCGGGACGCGTTCCAGATCGCTGACATCGATGGTGTCCACGGGCAGCCCTGAAGGCGGGACGGACTGGCTCGTCGCCGTGCCGGCGCAACCCGCCAGACCTGCGAGCGCGATCAGGAGACCATTCGTGACCCAGCGTGACCGCATCTCGCGAGTCTATGCTCCGCGCCGACCCGCCAGGTGTCGGCTGGACGACGAGCGCGGGAACTGATCTCCGTGCGACGGCGTCCAACTCCCCGACGCTGCGCAGCATCGAATCAAGGCCCCCGTACTCCAGGGAGGACGATCGATGCGACGTCCACTGCTCTCGCTCGCGGTCGCCGCGGCCGCGCTTGTCATCACCGCCGCGCCCACGCTGGCGTGTGGCGGTCTCATCGGTCCGAACGGGGCGGTCAACCTGCTCCGGACGACGACGTTCGCGGGCTACCACGACGGCGTGGAGCACTACGTCACGTCGTTTGAGTTCGCCGGTGGCGGCGGCGCCTTCGGGTCGATCACGCCCCTCCCCGGCATCCCGACCGACGTCGTGCGCGGCGGCGACTGGACCCTTCAGCGACTCGTCCGCGAGACCGAACCGCCCGACTTCGCCTTTGAGGCGTTCTCGGCTGCGGGTGCGCGCGATTCCGTCGCCGAGGCGGAGGTGCTCCTCGAGACCACCATCGACGCGCTCGACATCACCATCCTGCGCGGCGGCGGCGACGAGGTCGGGCTGTGGGCCAAGAACCACGGCTTCCGCCTCCCGCCCGACGCGCCCGAAGTGCTGGACTTCTACGCCGACCGCAGCCCGATCTTCATGGCCGCCGCCTTTGATGCCGATGCCGCCGCCGAGCGCGGACAGGCGATCGGCGACGGCACGCCGGTCCATCTCACCATTCCGACCGACAACCCGTGGGTGCCGCTGCGGATCCTGGGGCTCGGGAAGGGGGCCGGGGAGACCGTCGAGGCCGACGTCTACCTGCTGACCGACATCCGTCCGGCCATGCTGCCGAACGCCGGTGCCGCGTTCGAGTCGGACGGGCTCATCCTCGACCACAGCGCCCCCGCCACCGAGTCGCTGCTCGCCGACCTCCGATCCGACGCCGGCATGGAATGGGTGCCGGAGGACGCGTGGCTCACCAAGGTCGTCATCGATACGGCCGCCGGACAGCTGGACTTCGACCTGGCGCTCGACGCCTCGGGTGCGGGGCAGCCGTCACCGATCGATGCCGGATACGCGCCGTTCACCTCGAACCCGGCGCCGCAGTCGCCGGTGGCGATCTACGTCCTGCTGGCCGCTGCGGCGATCGTCGCGATCCCGCTCCTGCTCGATCGGGCCGCCCGCGTGGCCGGCGTCGGCGGGCCGCCGCTCGCCGGGGCATGAGCCGGCCGGTCCGCCTCGTGGCCGTCGCGATCCTCGTCTGGGTCGCGGCGGCCGGCTGCACGCCGGCCGAGCAGACGGTGACGATCACGATCCACTACTCCGGCTTTGAGCCGACCGCGCTCACGGTCGCGCGCGGCGTGCCGGTCACCTTCGTCCTCGTCAACGGGGACCCGATCGACCACGAGTGGCTCATCGGTGACGACGAATTCCATGACAGGCATCGGGCCGGGACGCACGAGACCCACGGCGCGGTGCCCACCGAGGTGACCGTACCGGCGCTCGGGACGGTGGAGACCACGATCACGTTCGAGGAGTCGGGTCGGTTCGCCTACATCTGTCACCTGCCCGGTCACGAGGCGTACGGCATGGTCGGGGTGCTGACCGTCTCGGGTTGACGCCCGCCTATACTCGCGCCGTGCTGCGACCGAACCCGCCCCGGCTCGTGACCGTCGTGATTGCGCTCGCCCTCATCGTGGTGGGCCTCTCGGCCACGGTCTTCCCGATCGACTTCGTCAACGAGGCGCTCGCCTTCGTCCAGCAGTCGCTCGGATTCGAGTTCACTGTCACGACGCAGCTGGCCTGGCTCTTCCTCCTCGCCGGGGACGCGCTGCTCATCATCGGCTCATTGCTGCCGGGGATCTGACGATGGGCGGCCGCCGGATGAACTTCGCCCCGCGCATGCCGACGATCATCGTCGGCCTGGCCCTCGTCCTCGTCGGGCTGTTGGGGACCTTCGGCGGGATGCTGCCGAGCCTGGCGGGGATGTCGTCCGAGGGGCTCGGTGCGTGGTCGTTCGTCGTCGCCGCGATCGTCCTGCTGCTCGGGATGATCTTCGAGGGGATCTAGCCCGCGACCTCGGGCACGCCGAGCAGGATCGGCAGGATGCTCCCGAAGAAGTAGCCGGCCACGCCGGCGATCGCCCCCAGCGCCAGGATCTCGAATCCCGAGCCCCACCACGTGCGATGCGTCCATCGGCTCTTGAACGCGCCGATGGCGAAGAGGACGAAGAGGGTGGCCGCCACCGAGCCGATGACCGCCGCCGCGTCGCTCAGCAGCAGGTGGGGCAGGATCGGCGGGATGGCGCCGAGCCCGAACGCGGAGCCCATGACCAGCGCCCCCTGCAGCGGCGAGCCCTCGTCGGGCTCCACGGCCAGCCCGAGCTCCTTCTCGACCATCGTCTTCAGCAGGGTCTCCGGGTGCCGTGCCATGAGGCGCGCCACCTCGCGCGCATCCTCGTGCGGCAGGCCGTCCTCCTCGAACATGAAGGCAACCTCGGCCTCGGCCTCGCCCGGGCGCTCATGGACCTCCACGCGCTCGTCGACGATCTGGGCGTCGAAGATCTCGCGCTGGCTCTTGCTGCCGATGTACTCGCCGGCGGCCATGCTGAAGATCCCGGCCAGGCCAGAGGCGATGCCCGCGATCAGCACCGCGTAGCGATTGTCCCCGCCGGTCGCGCCGGCCACCGTGCTCACCACCGCCAGGGTGCTGACCAGGCCGTCCTGGGCGCCGAAGATCGCCTCGCGCACCTCACCGAGCACACTCGCCTTGCGCCGCTCGTCGCCGAGGTGCGCCCTGAGGAAGTCGTGGTCGAACTCGTCCGCCCCCATCGATGCGCGTGCGTCCTCGTCGGCCAGGAGGCGCGAGGTCTGGTCATCCATGAACCGATCGTAGCCCCTGCGCCGTATCCGGGATGAGGGAACGATCCACCCGATGGCCGCGTCAGGACGTCAACACGAACGGGAGGGAGACCCATGCGCCCGCCAGCACCGATGCCGCGCCACCGCCCCAGGCTGACCATCGCCGCACTCTTCATCACGCTGCTGCTGTCCGCCTGCGGCAGCCAGGCAGGCCTCTTCGAGAACGTGGGGAACGACCTCTCCGGCGGCGGGGACGGCGCGATCCCGCAGGCATCCGGGCCCGGCGCCGAGCAACCGGCGGAGGGCGAGGGCGGCGGCGGTCCGGCGGCGCCGGACGGGAACGCCGCCCCGATCGAGCAGCGCATCATCAAGACCGGCGAGGTCGGCCTCGAGGTCGACAACGTCGCCGTCGTCCTGGCCCGCGTCCGCGCGCTGGCCGTCGAGCTCGGCGGCTACGTCGGTGCGTCGCAGGCCGGCACCATGGACCAGAGCGCCACGGTCACCCTTCGAGTGCCGGCCGCGCGATTCGATGAGCTCCTCGCGCGCCTGCATGAGCTCACCGACGTAGAGGTCGTGGCGGAGTCGACGCGAGAGCAGGATGTGACCCGGGAGATCATCGATCTCGAGGCCCGCATCCGGAACCTCCAGGCATCCGAGACCTCGTACCGCGTCCTCCTCGACCGCGCCGAGCAGATCGAGGACATCCTCACGGTGCAGTCGCGCCTCGACCAGGTGCGCGGCTCGATCGAGCAGCTCGAGGGCCAGCTCCAGGCCGTCGAGGGACAGGCCGACCTGTCGACGCTGACGGTCACGATCATCCCTCGCGACGAGCCGGTCGAGGCCGTCCAGCAGGACTGGGATCCGGGCGCTCAGGCGAAGCAGGCGGCCGCGACCCTGGTCGGGCTCGGCCAGGGCGTGTTCGACGCGCTGATCTGGATCCTGATCGTCGTGCTCCCGATCGTGGTCGTGCTTGGCCTCATCATGGCCGTCGCGATCCGGGTGCTCCCCGAGATGCGCCGGCGACTGCCCGCCCCGCAACCGGCCTCCGGAGGTGACCCGCCGGCGGCCTGACCGATGCGCTAGACTCCCGGGCGAGTCCTTTAAGGCCGGCACGGTGATGCCGGGAAGGAGATCGATGCCCACGGCTGCGCACCAGCTCGGATCTGACACGACGCCAACCGCACCGCAGCGGCTGGCGTCGTCTTCGTCTCCGGGCATCATCGCGCTCGAGGGCGGCCTCGCGCTCCACGGTGAGCTGCACGGGAGCCGCCAGCCCGCCGAGGGCGACCTCGTCTTCACGACGGCGGCGACCGGTTGGGGCGAGATCCTGACCGATCCGTCCTACGCCGGGCAGATGGTCGTGCTCACGCACCCCATGGCGGGCAGCTACCGCATCGCCCGCCACGACCTCGAGTCGAGCCGCGTCCACGCCCGCGGTCTGGTTGTGACGCGCCTCGTCGACCCGCCGCCCGGACCGGGAGTGACGCTTGATGAGCTCCTGGCGGAGGGCGGCATCCCAGCGATCTCGGGCATCGACACGCGTGCGCTGACGCTGCATCTCCGCGCGGGAGCAGCGCGGCGCTCGACCATCGTTCCGGCCGAGACCGGCGTGGGCGACGCCGTGGCGCGTGCCCAGGACAGCCCCGCCTGGGACGCCGTCGATCACGTGGCCGCGGTCGCCGCGCGCGAGCCGTTCGGCGTGAGGCCGATTGGCGAGCGGCGCGCCCGGGCGGTCCTCATCGACTACGGCGTCAAGCGGTCCCTGCTCCGCGCGCTCACCGCACGCGGCATCGAGATCGTCGGGCTGCCGTCGGATGCGACCCCCGACGACGTTCGCGCCCACCGCCCCGACCTCATCGTCCTCTCGCCGGGCCCGGGAGACCCGTCGCGCATGACGTCGGCGATCGATACGGTGCGTGACGTCGCCGCGGACGCGGCCGGCGGAGGAACGCCCATCCTCGGCATCTGCCTCGGTCACCAGCTCCTCGGGCTCGCGGCCGGCGGGGAGACGCGCCGCCTGGCGGTTGGCCATCACGGAGGCAACCACGCGGTCTTCGAGTCCGCCAGCGGCCGTGTCGACATCGGCGCCCACAACCACGAGGTCGAGGTCGTCGACGGCCCTGCGCTCGCCGCCGCCGGCTACGCGGTCAGCCACCGCGACCTCAACGACGGGACCGTCGAAGGGCTGGTCCACGCGAGCGGCCGGATCGCATCGGTCCAGTTCCACCCCGAGGGAGCGCCCGGGCCGATCGACGCGGCACGCATCTTCGACCTCGCAATCGAGCGGGCGCTGGCATGACGCGGCCGCGGCGCGTCCTCGTCATCGGCTCCGGGCCGATCCTCATCGGCCAGGCCGCGGAGTTTGACTACGCCGGCGTGCAGGCATGCCTGGCGCTGCGTGAGGCGGGCGTCGAGACGATCCTCGTCAACTCCAACCCGGCCACAGTGATGACCGATCCGGACGTCGGCGGCACCGTGGTGATCGGCCCGCTCACCCTCGAGTTCGTGACCGGGGTCATCGAGGAGCACCGGCCGGATGCGCTCCTCCCGACGCTCGGCGGCCAGACGGGCCTCAACCTCGCGGTCGCGCTCGACGATGCCGGCGTGCTGGATCGGTGCGGCGTGCGGGTCCTCGGCACGCCGCTGACGGCGGTCCGCGCCGCCGAGGACCGCGGCGGGTTCCGGGCCCTGGTCATGGGCATCGGCGAGCCGGTGCCTGAGTCTGCGGTGGTCGAGACGCTCGAGGACGGGCTGCGCTTCGCCGAGCACCTCGGGGCGCCGGTCGTCGTGCGCCCGGCCTTCACGCTCGGCGGGGGTGGCGGCGGATTCGCGACCACCAGCGACGAGGCGCGCGAGCGGATCGCGGCCGGCCTTGCGGCGAGCCCCATCGGTCAGGTGCTCGTCGAGCGATCGCTGCTCGGCTGGTACGAGATCGAATTCGAGGTCCTGCGGGACGCCGCCGACACCACGATCGCCATCTGCGGCATGGAGAACCTGGATCCGATGGGGGTCCACACCGGCGACTCGATCGTGGTGGCGCCGATCCAGACCCTGCCCGACCCACTCGTCCAGCGGCTGCGCCGATGCGCCCTGAAGATCGTCCGCGCGCTCGCGCTCGAGGGCGGCTGCAACGTCCAGCTGGCCGTCGCGCCCGACGGCTCGGACTACCGCGTCATCGAGGTCAACCCGCGGGTGAGCCGCTCGTCGGCGCTCGCCTCGAAGGCGACCGGCTACCCGATCGCGCGCATCGCCGCGCTCATCGCGCTCGGCCACCGGCTGCACGAGATGCCGAACCCGGCGACTGGCGGCAACAGCGCGGCATTCGAGCCGGCCGTCGACTACGTCGTCGTCAAGCTGCCGCGCTGGCCCTTCGACAAGTTCCCGGGCGCCGACCGCAGCCTCGGCGTGCAGATGAAGGCGACGGGCGAGGCGATGGCGATCGATCGCCAGTTTGGGCCGGCCCTGCTCAAGGCGATCCGCTCGCTCGAGCCCCGCGGGCGGGGCTGGCTGTGGGAGGACCCGTCCTGGCAGCTCACCCACCGACGGCCGAGCGACCTCCAAGCGTTCCTGGCGCCCTCGGACACGCGCCTGTGGCGGATGGTCGGCCTCCTGCGCCACGACTGGGCCGATGCGCCAACGATCTCGGCCGCCACCGGCATCGCCCCATGGTTCACCGATCGGCTGGCCGAGCTCGTCGCCGCGGAGCGTCAGGTGGTCGGTGCCCCGCTCATCGATGCGAAGCGCGCCGGCTTCGGCGATGCCGAGATCGCCACCCTCTCGGGCGCGCCGCCCGTGGCGGTCCGGCGCGCGCGCGTGCGCGCCGGCATCGGCCCGGCGTACCGCCGAGTCGACACCTGTGCCGGCGAGTTCCCGGCCGAGACGCCGTACTTCTACTCCTCCTATGCCGAGCGCGAGGTGGCGCCGCCGGCTGACCGGCGCAGCGTGATCGTGGTCGGGTCGGGGCCGATTCGCATCGGGCAGGGCATCGAGTTCGACTACTGCAGCGTGCGGGCGGCGTGGGCCATCCGCGAGATGGGGCTCGACGCCGTCGTCATCAACAACAACCCCGAGACGGTGAGCACCGACTACGACGCGTGCACGCGCCTCTACTTCGAGCCCCTCGACACGGAGTCGGTGCTCGACGTGATCGACCACGAGCGGGCCCTCACCGGCACGCCTCCCGCGGTCGTCCTCACCTTCGGCGGCCAGACGGCGATCGACCTGGCCAAGGACCTCGCCTACGCCGATGTCCCGATCGCGGGGCTGACGGCCGAGGCGATCGAGATCACCGAGGATCGCGAGCGCTTCGCGATGCTGCTCGACGAGCTCGGGCTGGAGGGGCCGCGCGGCCAGCTTGCCGTCGATGCGAGCGGATTGCGGGCGGCGATCGATCAGCTCGGTGGGCTGCCGGTCATCGTCCGGCCGTCATGGGTGATCGGCGGGCGCGGCATCGCCGTGCTCCGCGACGAGGACCAGGTGCGCGACTACCTCGCCACCGACGTCGGCTGGCCGCTGCGGGTTGACGAGCTGGTGGCCGGCGTGGAGCTCGACGTCGACGCGATCAGCGACGGTACCGACTGGGCCGTGCCCGGCATCCTCGAGCAGATCGACCCGCCCGGCGTCCACTCCGGCGACAGCGTCGCCGTCCTGCCCCCACAGAGCCTGGAGCGGCGCGTTCAGGAGCGCGCGGCCGAGGCCGCCGGGCGGATCGCGCTCTGCCTGGGGGTGCGCGGCATCCTCAACGTCCAGATGATCGTGACCGGCGATCGGATCGTGGTGATCGAGGCCAATCCGCGCGCCAGCCGGACCGTTCCGATCGTGGCCAAGGCGACCGGACTCGACGTCGTCGCAGCCGCCGTGCGATGCGCCCTCGGCGCGAGCCTCGCGGCGGTCGGGATGGCCACCGGGCTGGCGCCCGACGGCGACCGCGTGGCGGTCAAGGCGCCCATCGGGTCGCTCTGGCGGCTGCCGGGAGTGAGCGTTGAGCTCGGTCCCGAGATGCGGTCGACCGGCGAAGTGCTCGGCCTGGCATCGGACGCGGCGGAGGCGCACGCCCTGGCCAGGGAAGCCCTTGCCGCGCACGCGGGGTGACCGCTCGGCGGGCATGAGGAGGGGCCGTCGAACTCCAGTACGGAGGGTCCTGGAATCCGACGGCCCCAGAAGACGCATTGAGCGAGGTCGTGCGAACCGACGAGCCGCAAAGTGTCGCGTCCGGCCCGAGCTTCCGTCGGCGACGGGCTACGTCACGATGTTCGAAGCGACCTGAGTGCCCTCAGCGTCAACGTCGTTCACCTTAGCAAGTCTCGTGCCTCAGCGCACCCCGGCCGCCAGCGCCGGCTGAGCCTCAGCGACGACGCCGGGTGTCCGCGCTCAGCTGCGTCTGGCGCCGTCGCAGGTACCCGCCATACCAGCCGCCGAGAAAGCCCAGCCCGGCCTGGTACAGGCCCTGAATGGTGAGCTGCGAGATGACGTCGGCGGGCGTACCGAAGTCTCCAGGGGCTACGCCGGCCTGGAGGAACCAGAAGAGGATGAACGCCGACGCCAGCAGGAAGCCGAGGAGGCCGGCCGCCGTGCCGAACAGCGTCGGTCGCTGCCATCCGAACCAGCCCGCCGCGATGAGCGAGCCGAAGAGGACGAACGTGCCGATGAGACCGAGGATGTTGTTGCCGTAGAAGGCCGAGGCGATGTACCCGAAGAAGGCGATCACCCCGGTGACGACCCACGCCAGGAGGTTGCGGCGCAGCAGGAAGGCGCGGACGCGGATCGGCCGCAGCGGGCCCGACTCGTCAAAGCCGGCGAGGGGATCGGGTCGCCCGGGGAGGGGCGGCGCCTTCGGGAAGAAGCGTCCGAGGATGCCGCCGGACGGCGCGGGCGGCGCCTCGTCCTCGACCTCCTCCTCGGGCAGCTCTCCTCGGGCGGCCAGGCGCGCGCGGCGCCGAGCCTCGGCGCGCGAAGCGGCTCGTTCGTCGGTCGATCGGGAAGACATGGGCCGGGATTGTACTGTGAGCGGCCGGTAAGCGACCCCTAAGCGCACAGTAAGCGGGCATCGGCCATCCTCGGCCTCTGCGCCGCCTCCTCGCTGGAGGTGTCCCATGGCCGTCGTCCGAACCGGATCCACCCGCCGCGCCCGTGATCCGTGGACCTGGATCCTCATCATCGCGATCGCGGCCGCGGCGACGATTCCACTCGGCGCGCCGGCAGGCGTGGGTGCCGTAGCCGATCACCTCGTCGTCAGCGAGGTCGTGACGGGTGGAGCGAGCGCATCGGACGAGCTGATCGAGGTCCACAACCCCACGGCCGCCCCGCTTCCGCTCGAGGGCCTGGAGCTGATCTACGTCAGCGCCAGCGGCGCGACGATCAGCCGGCGGACCTCATGGGCGGCCGGCGCGACCTCGGTCCCGCCCGGCGGCCACGTGCTCGTCGCCAACGAGTCCGGGATCTACGCGCCGATCGCCGACGCCCTGTACGCCAGCGGGATGGCGGCGACGGGCGGGAGCGTCGCGCTGCGGATCCTTGGCGCGAGCTCCGCGATCGATGCCGTCGGCTGGGGGACCACGACGAGCTCGTGGCGGGAGGGTCCGGCCGCCGCCGTGGTCGCGGCCGGCAGCAGCCTCGAGCGCCGACCGGGTGGCGCGGCGGGTTCGACCCAGGACACCGATGACAATGCCGTCGACTTCGTCGAACGTCTCGTCCCGGAGCCGCAGAACCTCACCTCGCCGCCAACCCCTCCGCCCGGCGGAGCGACGCCGACGCCCGCCCCGTCCGGGACCCCGGCGCCAACGTCGGTCGTGACGCCAACGCCAGTCGCGACCCCGTCCCCGACGACGCCGATCGCCGCTGCCCGTGCCGCGCCGGATGGGACGCTTCTCACCATCGCGGGCGTCGCCCTCACCGCCTCCGACTTCCATGACGGTGGCGGCTACGTGGCCGACGGCACGGGCGGCCTGGCCGTCCTCGTCACCGGCGGCGCCTTCACCCGAGGCGAGAGCCTCGTGGCGACCGGCACCATCGATGACCGCTTCGCCCAGCGCACGCTGCGCGCCGACGGCGAGGACGTCGTGAGCCTCGGGTCGGGCGAGCCTCCGGCCGCGGTGGCGATCCAGACCGGCGCGATCGGCGAGGCAATTGAGGGGCGCCTCATCCGCGTGGGCGGCGTCATCGTCGGCGGGCGCACGGAGCTGACCACCGGCATCGCCTTCGACCTCGACGACGGAACGGGACCGATCCGCGTCCTCGTCGGGACCGCGACCGGCATCGACCTGAGCGGATGGGAGGCGGGCGTTGCCATCGAGCTGGTTGGCGTCGTCGGCCAGCGTGACTCGTCCGGTTCGGGGACGGCCGGATACCGGATCATGCCGCGCGGCCCGGACGACATCCTCTCGCTGGCAACGCCCACGCCGTCACCGACCGTCGCGCCGTCCGGAACCGGGACGCCGGCACCTTCTGCATCTGGCCCACCCGCCGGCGTCATCACGATCAGCGCCGCACGGGCGCTGCCCAAGAACGCACGCGTCACCGTGCGTGGCATCGTCACGCTTCCGTCCGGGCTGGTGGATGACACCTCCGCCGCGATCCAGGACGGGACCGGAGCGATCCTCCTCCGCCTGGGTGACGACGCCGGCACGCTCGCGCTCGGTGCCCACGTCCAGGTCACGGGCGTTCGCTCGACGAAGAGCGGGATGGAGACGATCCGGGTCACCGAGGCACCGACCGGACTCGGCGCCTCGACCACGCCCGCTCCCATGGCGCTGCGGACCGGCGACGCGACGGAGGCGATCGAGGCGCGGCTCGTCGTCGCGCGGGGCGGGCTGGTTGCCAACGCACGCAGGGCCTCGAGCGGAAGCATCTCGTTCGAGGTCGACGACGGCAGCGGGCCGCTGCGGGTGTCGATCCCCGCGAGCATCGGTATCGAGCACGAGTTCCTCGTCGCGGGGGCATGGATCGAGGTGACCGGCGTGCTGGGACAGGAAACCACCGGGAGCCAGCCACTGCGCGGGTACCGGGTCTGGCCGCGGACGTCCGGTGACCTGCGCATCGTCGCGTCCACGACGACCGCCACGGGCAGCGCGAGCGGTGGAGGGGCCGCCGAAGCCGAGTCGGCTCCGATGGGGCTCGCCGATCTGGAGGCGGCATCGATCCATGGGCTTCGCGTCGGAGCGACCCTCGTCACCGGGCCTTGGCCCGAGCTCGGCATCGGCGGCCTGCTCTGGGACGGTTCGGGCCTCGTGGCCATCGAGCGTGGATCGGCCGACCGGCTTGCGGCAGCGGTGGGCTCACGACCTCCGCCCCTGGCCCTGGAGCTCTCGGCGCTGCGGCAGGTCGGGACCGACCCGACCCTGCGTGTGGCCGTGGTGGCGCTCGGCCGCGACCCGGGCGACGTCGTCATCGGGCCAGCGGCACCGGCGGCGCCCCGTGGCTCAGCGCCCGCCGGCGGCGTCGCTGCCTGGGTCAGCCTGGTCGGCAGCCTCGGCGGCCCGCCGTCCGATCCCACGGTCGACTTCGGCCGGGCGGCCACGCAGCTCGAGGTCCGGTGCGACGCGGACGACCCGCTGCCCTCGGGGATCGTCGCCGTGACCGGCGTCGCCATCGGCCGGCCTTCGCGCATCCTCGCGCCATGCGGAGGCGTCCGTCCGGCGCCGCACCTGGGCGGCGCCCTGGCGACCATCCCCTCCCCACGCTCGCCCTTCGGACCGATCGGGAACCCCTCGCGTGCGACGGCGCAGCATGACCTGCGGTCACCGCTGGCCGCCGCGCTGCTTGGCCTGGCCGCCCTCGCCGCCGCGGCCGGTGCCGTGCTCTGGCGGCGGCGTCAGCACCCGGACGACGAGGGACCATCCGCGGAGACCGGCGACGTCGAGCCGGCCGATGGCGCGGATCCACCTCGGCTCACGCTCGTCGGCGTGCCGCGCGAGCACGGAACGTGAGCGTGCGGGCGGCGTATACTCCCGCGCGATCACGCACGAGGTGGGGTCTTGACCCAGCTCACCCAGGCAGACGCGCCAAAGGCCGGCGAGCGCCAGTACCACATCGGCCTCGAACGGGGCGAGTTGGCGGAGTACGTCCTCCTCGTAGGCGACCCCGGACGGGTGGCCAAGGTCTCGTCGCGCTGGGATGGGATCGAGCTCGAGCGGAGCAACCGCGAGATCACGACCGCGACGGGCACGTACCGCGGCATGCGGGTCAGCTGCATGTCCACCGGCATGGGTCCCGACAACGTCGAGATCGTGCTCGCCGAGGTGATGGAGATCACCGATGCCGCGACCTTCGTACGCATCGGCTCGTCGGGAGCGCTGCAGCCGGAGATCGCGCTGGGTGACCTGATCGTGTCGATCGGGGCCGTGCGCCTGGAGAACACGACGGACTATTACGTCCATCCCGGATACCCCGCCATCGCCCACCGTGACGTGGTCTGGGCCCTCGAGGCGGCGTGCCGAGAGGCGGGCGTGCGGCACCACGTTGGGCTCACGGCGACCGCGAGCGGGTTTTACGCTCCGCAGGGACGTGCGATGCGCACGCTCCCCGTTCGCTATCCTGAGCTCGCAGACGAGCTTCGCCGCCAGCGCGTGGCGAACCTCGAGATGGAGTCGTCGGCACTTTTCGTGCTGGCGCATCTTGCGGGACTGCGGTCCGGCACGATCTGCGCGGCCTACGCGCAGCGGACGGACGGCACGTTTCTGGAAGGCGCGGCGAAGGAGGCCGCGGAGGCACGCTGCATCGATGCCGGGATGGCCGGCATCCACCTGCTATGGCAGGTCGACACCGAGGGCGGGGATACGCTGACCCGTCGCGGCGGATTGATCGATCGACAGGGCGGGTAGCACGCAGGCATCGTCCGGCGAGAATGCCGGCCACAAGGAGGCAAGACCACCAATGGCAACCGAGGCCTACTGTGTCAAGTGCAAGGCAAAGCGCGAGATGCTGAACGCGAACAAGATCACCATGAAGAATGGCAAGCCGGCGACGCAGGGCACCTGCCCCGTTTGCGGCACCAAGATGTTCAAGATCGGCGGCTGACGCCTCAGCCTTCTCGAGCACATCGAGGCGCGCCGGCACCCATGCCGGCGCGCCTTTCGCTTGGCCGTCGCACGGGCCCGTCCGCCCCCGGCGGCTAGAATCCGCGTGGTGGAGAGCTCAACCGACGGCCCGATCCTGGCGATCGACCTCGGCGGCACCCAGATCCGCGCCGCCCTCATCACTCCGGATCAGCAGGTCCACGCGCGACGCGCCGTGCCCACCGACGACGAGCTGGGCTTCGAGTCGGTCCTCTCCCGCATTGTCGACGTCGCGGCCGACGTCCGGGACTACGCGGCCGCCGCCGGGCACCCGGCGCCGATCGGCGTCGGCATCTCGTCCCCGGGTCCCCTGGATCCATGGCGGGGCCTCGTCCTCGCGCCGCCGAACCTCGCCGGCTGGAAGGACGTCCCGCTCGCCCAGCGGGTCGCCGACGGCCTCGACCTGCCGGCCTTCCTCGAGCGCGACACGAACGTCGCCGTCATGGGCGAATGGCGCTACGGCGCCGCGCGCGGCACGCGCAACGCGATCTACATCACGGTCTCGACCGGGATCGGCGGCGGTGCGATCATCGACGGTCGCCCGCTCATCGGGCCCCATGGCACGGCCGGCGAGATCGGGCACATGACGGTCGAGCTCGACGGCCCGCAGTGCGGGTGCGGGGGATACGGCCACGTCGAGGCGATCGCCTCGGGCACCGCGCTTGCACGAGATGGCCAGGCCATCCTCGCCGCGGAGGGTGCGGACCAGACGCCGCTCGGCCGGCTGGCCGCTGACGGCGCCGAGGTTGACGCGGAGCTCGTTGCGCGAGCCGCCGAAGCCGGGGACGCGGCCTGTGCCGCCCTCCTGGACCGGGCCTGGATCGCGATCGGCGCAACCTGCGCCACGCTCGTGAACCTGCTCGACCCGGAGGTCATTGTCATCGGAGGAAGCATCGCCGAGCACCACCCGCGCCTCTTCGAGGTCGCGCGCCTCGAGCTCACGCGTCGCGCCTTCCCGATTCTCATCGACCACGTGCGGATCGTTCCCGCCGCACTGGGCGCCGACGTGTCGCTGATCGGCAGCCTGCCGATCGTGCTCGACCGCCTCGGCGACCCGGCCTACCTGACCGGATCGCATCGGCCGAGATCGGCCGTCCTGCAGCAAGGAGCATCACCTTCGTGACGACCCGCATCGGCATCAATGGATTCGGCCGCATCGGCCGCCAGACCCTCAAGGCGATCCTCGAACGACACCCTGACGCGCTCGAGGTGGTGGCCATCAACGACCTCGCCGACGACGAGACGAACGCGCACCTGTTCAAGTACGACTCGACCTACGGCCGCTTTGCCGGGGAGGTCGTCGCCGGCTCGGGCGAGATCGTCGTCGACGGCCATCCGATCAAGTCCTACAGCGAGAAGGACCCGGCCGCGCTGCCCTGGAAGGACCTGGGCGTGCAGATCGTGGTCGAGTCGACCGGCATCTTCACCGACGCCACGAAGGCGGCGGCCCATCGCGAGGCGGGCGCGGCGAAGGTGATCATCTCGGCACCGGCGAAGAACGAGGACGTCACCATCGTGCTCGGCGTCAACGAGGCCACCTATGACCCCGAGCGGCATCACATCGTCAGCAACGCCAGCTGCACGACGAACGGCCTCGCCCTGCCGGCCAAGGTGGTGTTCGACGCCTTCGGGATCGAATACGGCCTCATGACCACCGTCCACAGCTACACCAACGACCAGAACGTGCTCGACGTCTTCCACAAGGACCTGCGCCGCGCTCGGAGCGCCGGCCAGAACATCATTCCCACGACGACCGGGGCGGCCAAGGCGCTCGCCCTCGTGATCCCGGAGCTGAAGGGCAGGTTCGACGGCTTCTCGCTGCGGGTGCCGACGCCGACGGTCAGCGTCATTGACTTCGTGGCCATCACCGAGCGTCCAGTCAGCGCCGATGCGGCCAACGAGGCGCTGCGCGCCGCGGCGGACGGGCCGATGAAGGGACTGCTCGGCTACACCGACGAAGAGCTGGTCAGCATGGACTTCAAGGGCGACGACCGGTCGAGCATCGTGGACGCCCGATCGACGATGGTGGCCGGCGATCGGCTGCTCAAGGTGATCGCCTGGTACGACAACGAGTGGGGCTACTCGAGCCGCGTTGCGGACCTCGCGGCCTTCATGGCTGAGCGCCTGTAGCGCTCGATGGACGCCAAGTCGGTTCGCGACGTCGACGTCGGAGGGCGGCGCGTGTTCGTGCGCGCCGACCTCAACGTCCCCCTCGACGACGGACGGATCGCCGATGACACGCGCATCCGCGCCAGCCTGCCGACGCTCGTCAACCTCCTCGAGCGTGGCGCATCGGTGGTGCTGGCCAGCCACCTCGGCCGTCCGAAGGGCAAGGTCAACGACGCCCTCCGCCTTCGGCCGGTGGCGGAGCGCCTCAGCCAGCTGCTCGGCCGCCCGGTGCGGATGACCGGCGATGCCCTGGGGCCGGGCGTCGAGGTGGCAGTCGGCAAGCTCAGGCCTGGCGACCTGATCATGCTCGAGAACCTGCGTTTCCACGCCGCCGAGGAGGCGAACGACCCCGACTTCGCCGCGTCCCTGGCGCGCCTCGCCGACCTGTACGTGAACGACGCGTTCGGGGCGGCACACCGGGCGCACGCCTCGACGGAGGGGATCACGCATCACCTGCCGGCCGTCGCCGGCATCCTGATGGAGCGCGAGGTCGACGCCCTGTCGCGGCTGCTCCGCCGACCCGCGCGACCGTTCCACGCGGTCATCGGTGGGGCGAAGGTCTCCGGCAAGCTGGAGGTCCTCACCGCGCTCCTGTCGCGCTGCCAGGCGGTGCTCGTTGGCGGCGGGATGGCCAACACCTTCCTGGCGGCCCGTGGCGTCGCCCTCGGCAAGAGCCTGGTGGAGGAGGACCAGCTCGGCGATGCCCGTCGCATCCTGGCCGAGGCGAGACGGAAGCGGGTTCGGCTCATGCTGCCGACCGACGCCGTCGTGGCGCCCCAGATCCACCACCGAGCCAAGACGCAGATCGTCCCGATCGGCGAGGTGCCGAAGGACCAGATGGTCGTCGACATCGGCCCCCAGACGGTGAAGGCCTTCACCGAGCACCTCGCCAAGGCCAGGACGGTCTTCTGGAACGGACCGATGGGGGTGTTCGAGATGCCGCAGATGGCGGAGGGGACGAACGCGGTCGCCCGATTCCTGGCGAAGCGGACCCGCGCCGGCGTCGTGGTCGTCGTCGGCGGTGGCGACTCCGTCGCGGCAGTCGAGCAGCTTGGCCTGGCCGAGCGGATGACGCACGTCTCGACGGGCGGTGGCGCATCGCTCGAGTTTCTCGAGGGCAAGATCCTGCCCGGGGTCGCCGCGCTCCTGCCCGCGAAGGCCGAAATCAGCTACCCGGCGGAGGACGCATGACGGCGCTCATCGAGGATGTCATCGGACGCGAGATCCTGGACTCTCGTGGCAATCCGACGGTGGAGGTCGACGTCTTCCTCGACGATGGCGCGGTCGGGACGGCCCTCGTGCCATCCGGCGCCTCGACCGGCGCCCATGAGGCCGTCGAGCTTCGCGACGGAGACCCGGAGCGCTACGGCGGCAAGGGCGTCCTCGCCGCGGTCAGGCACGTCAACGACACGCTCCGACCCGAGCTCCTCGGCATCGATGCCGTCGACCAGGTCAGCCTCGATCGGCTCCTCATCGAGCTCGATGGGACGCCGAACAAGTCGAAGCTCGGCGCGAACGCGCTGCTCGGCGTCAGCCTGGCCGTCGCCCACGCCGCCGCCGAGTCCGTCGGGCTGCCGCTGTACCGCTACCTCGGCGGCGCCGGCGCGCGAACGATGCCGGTCCCGCTCGTCAACATCCTCAACGGCGGGAGGCACGCGATCGACTCGACCGACTTCCAGGAGTTCATGATCGCGCCGCTCGGCGCGCCGACGTTCCGCGAGGGGCTGCGCTGGGCGGCCGAGAGCTTCCACGCCCTTGGCGCGCTCCTCCACGAGCAGGGATTCAGCACGACGGTCGGGGACGAGGGCGGCTATGCGCCGAGCCTCGGCAGCAACGAGGACGCCATCGCGGCCGTGCTGACGGCCATCGAGCGCGCCGGCTACGCGCCGGGCGAGCAGATTGCCATCGCCCTCGACCCGGCCACGACCGAGCTCTTCTCGGACGGTCGCTACACCCTCGCGCGCGAGGAGCGCACGCTCACCGGGGCCGAGCTCATCGACTTCTGGGTGGACTGGGCCGATCGCTATCCGATCGTCTCGCTCGAGGACGGGCTGGCCGAAGACGACTGGGCCGGCTGGGCGCAGCTCACCGAGCGCCTCGGCACGCGGATCCAGCTCGTCGGAGACGACCTCCTGGTGACGAACACCGAGCGGCTGGCGCGGGCCATCCACGACCGTGCGGCGAACAGCATCCTCGTCAAGCTCAACCAGATCGGGACGCTCACCGAGACGATCGAGGCGGTCGAGATGGCGCAGCAGGCCGGCTGGACGGCCGTCATCAGCCACCGCTCGGGCGAGACCGAGGACACCACCATCGCCGACCTCGTGGTGGCGCTCAACGCGGGCCAGATCAAGACCGGCTCGATGAGCCGATCCGAGCGCATCGCGAAGTACAACCGACTCCTGCGCATCGAGGAGGAGCTCGGCGACGCGGCCGAGTACGCCGGGCGTCGCGCGTTCGTGGCCGGGCGTGACTGACGCGTTCGCGCTGCGGGACCAGCTCGGGCGCCTCGCCGAGGGTCGTCACGACTTCGCGGAGTTCTTCCAGTCGCCGACGGCGTCGCTGAGCCTGACGATCGCGCGCTGGCCGGCGGGGTCGGTGGACGATCAGACGCCGCACACCGAGGACGAGGTCTACTACGTGGCGGCGGGCCGTGGCCTCCTCACGATCGCCGGTGAGACGGTGACGGTCGAACGCGGCTCGATCGCCTTCGTGGCCGCCGGGGTGGACCACCGTTTCAGCGAGATCCGCGAGGACCTCGATGTCCTCGTCTTCTGGTCACCGGCGCGGCACACCGGGTCTGCGCTGGACGAGGACGCTTAGCCCTCGTCCTCGTCAGTCGACTTGGCGCGACGGCGCGCGGCCGCGGACTCGCGGCTCGCCCGGGTGACGGCGACCTTTGCCTTGCCGGCGGCAGTCCGGGGCCGATCCGCGGCCTTGCCGGCGGCGGCCTTGGAGGCCTTCGAGGCCGCGACCTTCTTGCGCTGGGCTGTCTTGCTGGCGGCGGTCCGCTTCTTGGCCGCAACGGTGACGCCGGCCTCGTCATCGAGAAGGTGGGCGGCGTTGACCTTGGTCATCAGCCGGCTCTTGCGGCGCGCGGCGTTGTTCGGGTGGATGATGCCCTTCTCAGCGGCGCGGTCGAGCGCGCTGATCGCGGCCGTCACCGCGTCAGGACCGTCACCCTCGGCACGGCCGAGCGCGATCTCGGAGGCACGCTGGACGAGGGTCTTGGCCTCGCTCCGCGCGCGGCGATTGACAGCGCGGCGGCGAAGCGACTGGCGCACGCGCTTCAGGGCGGAGGGCGTGCGCGCGCCCTTCCAGGATCGGGCCGTTCGTGCCACGTGGACTCCTCAGCTCAGCGAATCATCGGCGCACGGGCTCGCCATCAGGGAAGCGCCGGCGGAGCCGCGAGTATAGCAGTGGGGGGTCGGATGGGCCACTGGACGGATCGGGCCTCAGCGGCGACAATTCCGGCCGACCGCGATCGGCACGCAGCTCTCGTGCCGTGAGGGTCCGCAGCGGAGAGACAATCGAGCCTGGGAGATGTCCGGCACGCCGGATGTCGCCGATCCACGAGCCACCACGCGGAACGCGAAACGTTCGCGGATCCTCGCGCGTCTCCCGAGCCAGAGCCATGACGACTGCCACCCTGCCACGACGCTTCATGCGACCCGTGGCCACGCCTCCCGCGCGCCGATCGATGCTGATCGGATTCGGCGCGACGCTCGCGGTCGGACTCCTCGCCCTCGGTGCAACGTCGACGGCCATCGGCATCGCGGCTGGCCCGACGGCGCTGCGCGGGGTGAGCGTCGGCGGAGTCGACATCACCGGCCTCGACCGCCAGGCCGCTGAAGGCCGCCTCGTCGCGGAGCTCCCATCCCTCTCGACCGGGCACGCGACGATCGCCGTCGACGGCACGGAGGAGGTCGTCGCCTACGCCGACCTCGGACGCGGCTACGAGATCGACGCCATGCTCGACGCGGCCTTCGCCATCGGCCGGGAGGGCGACCCGCTCGGGGACGGCATCATCCGGCTGCGCAGCCTGGCGCACGCGACGGCGCTGCCGGTGATCGTCCATCCATTCGATGCTGAGGAGCTGGCCTCGATTTCGCGCGATATCGCCATCAGGGTCAGCGAGCTACCCGTGGAGGGGCGCGTGATCCGCGACGGCACCGAGTTCACCGTCCGACCGTCCGAAGTCGGCCGCGACCTCGACGCCGATCAGGTGGCCGCGGCGCTTGGCGCAGCAGTCGACACGACCAGCCCGGCCGACGTGACCGTCGAGCTGGCCGCCACGGCCGTCCCGCCGATCGTCGATACCGCGACGGCGGAGGCCGCCGCAGCCGCGGCAACCGGGATGGCGAAGGATCTCGACCTGACCATCGCCGGCGCCGACGACGAGGAGCCGCGTGTCGTCGAGGCAAGCACGATCGCGAGCTGGCTCAGCTTCGGCCCGGAAGCCGACCAGGTCTACGCCGCCCGCATCGACACCGCCGCCGTGGGTGCCGCCGTGTCGGCGCTCCACGAGGATGTCGATCGCGACCCGGTCGACGCCCAGATCGCCGTGGCCGCCGCTGGCGGGCTGGGAGGCGTGATCGCCTCACAGGACGGACGCGTCCTGCAGGCCGAGGCGAGCGCCACCGCCTTGGTCGCCACGCTGCGCGAGCGCGCCGGCGGGGCATCCGTGGCCGGGATGGGGCTCGTCGTCGACGTCACCCAGCCCGGACTCACGACGGCGGAGGCCGAGGCGATCCGGCCGCAGATGCAGCTCGTCTCCAGCTGGACGACCTACTACGTGCCCGGAGAGGGCAACGGCTGGGGAAATAACATCAACATCGGCGCGCGTGACATCGACGGGCGCAACATGGCGCCCGGCGAGTGGTTCAGCTTCTGGGACAGCATCGGCCCGGTGACCGTCGAGCGTGGCTACCAGTACGGCGGCGTCATCATCGGCGGTCGAAGCGTGCGCGGCGGCGCCATCGGGGGTGGCATCTGCTCGACCTCGACCACGATCTTCAACGCCGCGCTGCGGGCCGGGCTCGAGATGGGGATCCGCGCCAACCACTTCTATTACATCGACCGCTATCCCGACGGCCTCGACGCGACCGTCTACATGGACGACAACTTCGTCCAGGACATGACCTTCCGGAACGACACCCAGCACCCGATCGTCATCCGCGGCTTCGGCGGCAACGGGTTCGTCACCTTCCAGCTGTGGACCGTCCCGACCGGGCGATCCGTCGTCCTCACCAATCCGCTGACGAGCAACCACCGCAACGCGATCGAGACGACCGTCCTCGACCCGTCGATGGCGGCCGGCACCGCGCGCCGGATCGAGTTCCCGCACAACGGGCACGACGTCTCGCGCACCCGGTACGTGTACGCGGCGGACGGGACGCTCCTGCACCAGAACACGTATTTCAGCTCGTACCGCACCGTGAACGGCATCACCGCCGTCGGGCCGACGCCCGCCGCGCCGCCGGATCCGCCGGACGAGGAAGGGGACTAGCCTCCCTCCCCGCCGTCTGCGCCGCCGACGGTGACGCGCATCGGTCTCGGCTAGACTTCCGCCCCGTGATCCCCCCGGAGCGCATGCGCAACTTCAGCATCGTCGCGCACATCGACCACGGGAAGTCGACCCTCGCCGATCGCCTGCTCGAGGTGACGCACACGATCGACAAGCGCCAGATGACGTCGCAGGTGCTCGACTCGATGGACCTCGAGCGCGAGAAGGGGATCACGATCAAGGCTCGCGCCGTCCGGCTCCACTACGAGGCCGCGGACGGCCTGACCTACGCCCTCAACCTGATCGACACGCCCGGCCACGTCGATTTCACCTACGAGGTGAGCCGATCGCTCCAGGCCTGCGAGGGCGCCATCCTGGTGGTCGACGCGACGCAGGGCATCGAGGCTCAGACCCTCGCCAACGTGCACCTCGCGATGGCACAGCACCTCACCATCATCCCGGTCATCAACAAGATCGACCTCCCCAGCGCCGATCCGGAGATGGTCATGACCGAGCTGGAGGAGACCCTTGCCATCCCGCGCGAGGAGGTGCTCCTGGCCAGCGCGAAGGACGGCACCGGAGTGGTCGAGGTGCTGGAGGCGATCGTGACGCGCGTCCCCGCGCCGGCCGCCGAGGTGGCCGCGCCGCTGCAGGCGCTCGTGTTCGACAGCCACTACGACCCGTACAAGGGCGTCGTCGCCTACGTCCGACTGGCGGCCGGCACGCTGCACGACCACGAGCGCATCAGGTTCATGGCCACCAATGCCGAGTCGGAGATCCTTGAGCTCGGCTACTTCCGCCCGCAGCCCGTGCCAACGAAGCGGCTGCTCGCCGGCGAAGTCGGCTACGTCGCGACCGGGCTCAAGAGCATCCGCGAGGCCCAGGTCGGCGACACTCTCACCTCGGCCGATGCGAGCGGGGCCGATGCGCCGCTGCCGGGCTACCAGGAGCCCCTGCCCCTCGTCTTCGCCGGCATCTACCCCATGCGTGGCGACGACTATCCGGAGCTGCGCGACGCGCTCGACAAGCTCCATCTCAACGACGCCGGGTTCGCCTACGAGCCCGAGTCGTCGGCCGCGCTCGGGTTCGGCTTCCGGTGCGGGTTCCTGGGCCTCCTGCACATGGAGATCGTCCAGGAGCGCCTGGAGCGCGAGTTCGACCTCGACCTCATCGCTTCGGCCCCGAGCGTCGAGTACCGCGTCAAGCTCCTCAATCGGGCCGAGGAGCTCGTCGTCGACAACCCTGCCCAGATGCCGGGCGTCGGCGACATCGAGACGATCAGTGAGCCGTGGGTCGAGGTGCAGGTGCTCACGCCGACCGACTACATCGGCACGCTCATGGAGCTCGCCACCAACCGGCGCGCCGAGTTCCAGAACATGGAGTACCTCGACCCGACCCGCGTCAACCTCCACTTCGAGATGCCGCTCGGCGAGCTGATCATCGACTTCTACGATCAGCTCAAGAGCCGATCGAGCGGGTACGCCAGTCTCGACTACGGCTACATCGGGTATCGGCCGGGCGACCTGGTGAAGCTGGACGTGCTCGTCAGCGGTGAGGCGGTGGATGCGCTCAGCCTGATCGTGCATCGGTCCAACGCGTACCGGTCCGGCAGGGCGCTGGTCGAGAAGCTCAAGGAGCTCATCCCGCGACAGATGTTCGAGGTGCCGGTCCAGGCGGCCATCGGCTCGCATATCATCAGCCGCGAGACGATCCGGGCGATGCGCAAGAACGTCCTCGCCAAGTGCTACGGCGGCGACGTGACGCGCAAGCGCAAGCTGCTCGAGAAGCAGAAGGAAGGGAAGCAGCGCATGAAGCGGATCGGCTCGGTCGAGATCCCGCAGGAGGCCTTCCTCGCCGTGCTGCGCATGAACGAGTCCGCCGACTCGTGAGCTTCTTTGATTCGCTGCGCCTCGCCATCGCGTTCGGCCTGACGCTCTTCCTGGTCATCCTCCGCTTCGACTCCGAGCGCATCACGCGCAGCGACTACTTCCGCTATCGCACGCCGTGGATGGGGCCGGTCAGCTACTACATCCTCGTCATCGGCTTCGCGATCGGCATCGCCGTCATCCTGCCGTCCGGGCGCGAGCAGCTCTTCCTGACCGGTGGCGAGACGGACGAGATGCTGCCGATCATGCTCCTCTTCGTCCTCGTCGCCCTCGCGAACGCGGCGGCCCTCGCCTTTCTGCGCTACGGCAGCATCCTGCCGTTGCCGATCGAGCTCCTCCCGTCGCGCGTCCTCGGCGCCGCAGTCAACGCCGTCAGCGAGGAGCTCCAGTTCCGATCGATCGTGCTCGGCATGCTCCTCTTCGCCGGAGTCCCGGCCGGCTGGGCCATTGCCGTCCAGGCGCTCGTCTACGGCCTCGCCCATCGCCGGCTGTGGCGCGACCGCGACTGGTACTTCCTCGCCGGATCGGTGCTCCTCGGCTGGGCCGCCGGCGTCGTCACCTTCGAGACGGGCTCGATCATCCCGGCCATCGTCGGCCACTTCGCCGTGACGATGAGCCTCTTCGCGTTCGCCGGAGGCCGCCTGCGTCAGCGACCGATCTAGGGGCTGTGCCGATGGGGCGTGGGGAGGCTCGTCCGCCCAGCCCGCCCGGCAGGCGGGCGGGACCGGCTGCCGAGCCCATCCTCGACCCACTCGGCTTCTGAACGGTCGATGGGCAGGCTCACCGGGTTTCTCCACGTCCGTCACCGACCGCAGGAGCGTGCCCGCTCGGGCGTGGGGAGGCTCGTCCGCCCAGCCCGCGCGGCAGGCGGGCGGGACCGGCTGCGCCCAACCGCGACCACCCTCCTCGCCATCTGAACGGTCGATGGGCAGGCTGACTGGGTTTCGCCCACGTCGGTCACCGACCGCCAGAGCGTGCCCGCTCGGCGTGGGGGGACTGCGCGGCCCAACCGTGACCCTTCTCAGGTCGAGGAGACTCGTCGCACGACTCCTCACAGATACCAGAGATCGCCCTCGAACTCGAAGCCGATCGCTTCCTGGCCCCACTCGTCGCGCATGTCGATGAGCCAGGCCAGGAAATCCCGTCGCTTGCGCTCGAAGTCGTCCGCGGCGCCGAAACCGGTCAGCACAGCGACCTCCTCCGCGACCCTGGTCCCGTCGTTGGCGCGATACCGCCCTGTGACCAATGCCTCGCGGCAGCCGCCGAAAAGCGAGGAGAGGAGGTCGGCCGTCTCGTCGCGCCGTGCCGCGAACGCGGTCCCGTCGATGACGCGGTCGCCATCGGTCGATGGCACGTAGACGACGCACTCGAGGGGCAGATGCCTGATGCCCTTCGGCAGCCGATCGAACGGCAGGCGGAAACCCATTCGTCATCCACGGTGAAGGGCCGCGCCTCCCCGAGATCTTTCCTGTGCGGCAACGGGCGTCTCCTCTGCTTTTCGGTCCGGAACGTCGGGATCCGTCTTGGGGCCGCTGCACCCGCCGGTTCGCCGGCTCGGCGCCGTTTCCTTCGCGCGGCCCGGGGCCGGACGGGCCGCGTCGTAGACTCCGACGATGGATCGGGCGCCACATCACCTGTACGTCCACGTGCCGTTTTGTCGGCTGGTGTGCGCGTACTGCGACTTCGTGACGGTCGGCGGGCGCGCCGATGACATCCCGCGCTACGTCGATGCGCTGGTCTCCGAGCTTGCGCTGCGCCCTGCGCCTGGTGAGCTGCGCACGATCTCGTTCGGAGGCGGCACGCCGTCGTTGCTCAGCGCCGCGCAGGTGCGGCGCGTCGTCGATGCCGCACGCGAGCGATGGGGGACGGTGGCGCTCGAGGAGGTCGCGCTCGAGGCAAACCCGAGCCAGCGAGAGTCACCCGACTGGGTCGGGCTCCGGGCGGCCGGGATCGATCGGGTCAGCATCGGCCTACAGTCGCTGCGCGACGCCGATCTCGTGGCGCTGGCGCGGGGCCACACGGCTGAGGAGGGGCGGCAGGCATTCCGGGCGGCGCGCGGGGCCGGCTTCGACAACGTCAGCGTCGACCTCATCTACGGCATCGGCGGCCAGTCACTGGACGACTGGCGAGAGGGGCTCGAGCGGGCGATCGCGCTCGGCCCGGACCACGTGAGCTGCTACGCCTTGCAGCTGGCGCTCGCCCCCGACGAATGGGCGGCGCCGCCACGGCCGGGCGCCCTGCGCTGGCGAGGACGGATGGCGCCGCGCCAGGACGACGCCCTCGCGGCCGACCAGTACGGAATGGCGGAGGAGCTGCTCGAGGCAGCCGGCTATCGGCAGTACGAGCTCAGCTCCTGGGCGCGCCCCGGCCACGAGTCGCGCCACAACGTGGCGTATTGGACGCGCGCCGCCTACACCGGGATCGGTGCCGGCGCTCACTCGTACGACGGCCGCGCCGAGCGCTCGTGGAATGCGCGTGACCTCGACGTCTACCTCGCCGCTGTGGAGGCGGGAGAGCGACCGATCGACGGCCGTGACGAGCTCGACGAGCCGACGCGCGCGTTCGAGGCGATGGCCCTCGGCCTTCGGCGCATCGAGGGTGTCGAGCGCCAGACCTTCGCCGACGAGTTCGGCGCCGATCCGCTCGATCGATACGCGTCCGCGCTCGCCTCGGTGCCGATTCGAGAGCTGGTCGCCGTCTCCTCGGACCGCCTGCGCCTCACCTCGATCGGTCGGCTGTTCGCGTCCGACGCCTGCCTCGCGTTCCTGCCGGGCGGGATGACCTGATGCTCTTCCGGCCAGCCACCCTGCGGGGCATCGCCGCCGGCAGCGTGACCCGCGCGTACCGTACCTGGGACCGGCCCAGGGTCCGCCCCGGCGGGCGCCAGCGGACGCCAGTCGGCGTGATCGCCTTCGACGCCGTCGTGCCGGTCGAGCGGGATGCGCTCACCGATGCGGACGCGACGGCGGCTGGGCTCACGGACCTGGCCGAGCTGCTGGCGCTGTGCGACCGGCGCGAGACCGGCACGATCTACCGGATCGACCTCCGCCTCGACGGACCGGACCCACGCGTCGCGCTGCGGGAGTCGCGGCCCGACGAAAGCGAGGTCGCCGACCTGTCGCGCCGGCTGGATCGGCTCGACCGCGCCAGCCGTCACGGACCCTGGACACTCGCCGTGCTGCGGGCCATCGCCGACGGGCCGGGCGTTCGCGCAGCCGACCTCGCCGCCGCGTTCGGACGCGAGCGTGACGCGTTCAAGCTGGATGTCCGCAAGCTCAAGGAGCTGGGCCTGACCGAGAGCCTGCGGCCCGGGTACCGCCTCTCCCTGCGTGGCGAGGCGGTGCTCTCGCGCCTCGCATCGGATCGCTGACCGCTCCCATCAGGCGGCGTTGACACTCGTTCGGTGGGAGGGGTACCATGCCCGCCAGACCCCGTTAGCACTCTCGGCATGAGAGTGCCAAGCACCAGGAGACGAGATGTCGGACGATCGGATCGCGCGTGAGCGGACCGCGTCGCATCGGGCGGCGCCCGAGCTGACCGAGCGGCAGCGCTCGGTCCTGCGCGCCGTGGTCGAGGACTACGTCCTGACCGCCATCCCGGTGGGATCGAAGGCGCTGGTGGGCCGGTATCGGCTCGGCGTCTCCCCAGCCACCGTGCGCAGCGCGATGGCCGAGCTGGAGTCGCTCGGGCTGCTGACGCACCCGCACACGAGCGCCGGCCGCGTCCCATCGGACCTCGGCTATCGGCTGTACGTGGAGTCGCTCATGCGCGAGGCCGAGCTCGACACCACGGACCAGCTGATGATCCGACACCAGTTCAGCCAGGTGCAGCTGACGAGCAACGAGTGGCTGCGGCTGGCGGCCAGCATCCTCGCCGGTAGCACCCGCTCGGCTTCGGTGGTGACCCCGGCGCGCTCGCGTCGTGCACGCTTCGGGCACATCCAGCTGGCCGCGCTCGCCGACGGCACGCGACTCCTCGTCCTCGTCCTCGCCGACGGCAACGTCACGCAGCGCCGGCTCGACCGCAGCGCGCTCGAGCGAGAGCTGCCGGAGGAGGCGCTCGACCAGGCGGCGCTCGATGGCGCGGCCGCCACGCTCAACGCCGAGATGGCGGGCCTCTCCGCGCCGCAGGTCCGACGCCGGACCGCGAAGCTGCCGGGCCTGGCGACCCGCATCGCGGAGGTGGTGGCCGCCCTCCTGGAGGAGGCCGACTCGGTGGTGGTCGAGGAGATCTTCACGGACGGCATCGTCAACGTCCTCGAACAGCCGGAGTTCGCGGAAGGCAGCAAGCTGCGGCCGATCCTCGAGGTCATCCAGCGCTCGAACTTCCTGGAGCAGCTCGTGCCGGTCCTGACACGCCACGGTGGCGTGCACGTCATCATCGGTCGTGAGAACGCGAACGACGCCATGCACGAGGTCAGCCTGATCTTTGCCCCGTATGGAGCTCCCGATCGGGCACTCGGCCTGCTGGGAGTCCTCGGTCCGACCCGGATGCGTTATCCGCGGGCCATCCCCACCGTCCGATACCTGTCCACACTCATGAACGAGCTCATCAACCGCGAGTACGGCGAGACCCAATGACCGATCACCCCACCAACGGCGGCACCAAGCCGCGCACCAAGACCCGCGGCGAGGAGCGCGCCGAGGCCATCACGACGCCATCGCGCATCGAGCTCCTCGAACGCATCGAGCAGCTCGAGCGAGAGCTCGAGGAGACCGGCCGCAGGAACGAGGAGCACCTGTACAACTGGCAGCGCTCGGCGGCGGACTTCTCGAACTACAAGCGGCGCACGGAGGAAGAGCGGGCGCTGGCGGGCCAGTTCAGCAACGCCCTCCTCATCGGCAAGCTGCTGGCCGTGCTCGACGACTTCGACCGCGCCCTCGAGAACGTGCCGTCCGACGCGCACGACCCCTGGATCGAGGGCGTCCAGCTCGTCGAGCGCAAGCTGCGCGGCGTGCTCGAGTCGGAGGGCGTCACCGCGATCGAGGCCATCGGCCTGCCATTCGATCCCAACCTGCATGAGGCGGTCGTCCATGAGGACACCGCCGACCATCCCGATAACGAAGTCATCGACGAGCTGCAGCGCGGATACCGCCTGCATGACCGGGTCATCCGGCCGAGCCTCGTCCGCGTGGCGAACAATCCGAAGGAGCACTGACGAACCCATGGGCAAGATCATCGGCATCGACCTGGGCACGACGAACTCCGTCGTGGCCGTCATGGAGGGCGGGGAGCCCCAGGTCATCACGAACGCGGAGGGCGGCCGCATCACCCCGTCGGTCGTCGCCTTCGCGAAGAGCGGGGAGCGGCTCGTCGGCCAGGTCGCCAAGCGCCAGGCCATCACGAACCCCGAGAACACGATCTTCAGCATCAAGCGCTTCATGGGCCGTCGCTTCGACGATCCCGAGGTTCAGCGCAGCAAGGGGCTCGTTCCGTACGAGGTCACCAAGGACCCGAAGTCCGACGGCATCGTCGTCGAGCTTGCCAACGAGAAGCACTTCAGCCCGCCCGAGATCAGCGCCATGATCCTCCAGAAGCTGAAGTCCGATGCCGAGGCCTACCTGGGCGAGAAGGTGACCGAGGCGGTCATCACCGTTCCCGCCTACTTCGACGACACCCAGCGCCAGGCGACGAAGGACGCCGGCCGGATTGCCGGCCTCGACGTCAAGCGCATCGTCAACGAGCCGACCGCATCGGCCCTCGCCTACGGCCTGGACAAGACCAAGGACGAGAAGATCGCCGTCTACGACCTCGGCGGCGGCACCTTCGACATCAGCATCCTCGAGCTCAGTCCGAGGGCGTCTTCGAGGTCCGCTCGACCAACGGCGATACCCACCTCGGCGGCGACGATTTCGATCAGCGTGTGATCGATTGGCTGCAGCGAGGAGTTCAAGAAGTCCGAGGGGATCGACCTGTCGAAGGATCGGATCGCTCTCCAGCGCCTCAAGGAGGCGGCCGAGAAGGCGAAGATCGAGCTCTCGAGCACGACCAGCACCGAGATCAACCTGCCCTTCATCAGCGCCGATGCGTCAGGGCCGAAGCACCTCGTGACGACGCTCACCCGGGCGAAGCTCGAGGACCTCGTCGCGGACCTCGTGAAGCGCACCGAGGAGCCCGTCCGCAAGGCCCTCGCCGACGCCGGCATGAAGCCAGGCGACATCGACGAGGTGATCCTCGTCGGCGGCATGACCCGGATGCCGGCCGTCGTCGAGGCGGTCAAGAAGATGTTCGGCGGCAAGGAGCCGCACAAGGGCGTCAATCCCGACGAGGTGGTGGCCGTCGGGGCCGCCATCCAGGCCGGGGTCCTCGGTGGTGAGGTCAAGGACGTCCTGCTCCTCGACGTCACCCCGCTGTCGCTCGGGATCGAGACGATGGGCGGCGTCGCCACGAAGATGATCAATCGCAACACGACCATCCCGACGAGCCACACCCAGATCTTCTCGACCGCGTCGGACAATCAGCCCTCGGTCGACATCGTCGTGCTCCAGGGCGAGCGCGAGATGGCGTCCGACAACAAGAAGCTGGCGACCTTCCGGCTCGATGGGATCCCACCGGCTCCCCGCGGCGTGCCACAGATCGAGGTCACCTTCGACATCGACGCCAACGGTATCCTCAACGTCGCCGCGAAGGACAAGGCAACGAACAAGGAGCAGAAGGTGGCGATCACCGCCTCCTCGATGCTCGCCAAGGACGACGTCGATCGCATGGTGCGCGAGGCAGCCGAGCATGCCGAGGAGGATCGTGCCCGCCGCGCGGCCACCGAGTCACGCAACGAGGCGGACGCCCTCGTCTACCAGGGCGAGCGGCTGCTCAAGGACCTCGACGACAAGGTCTCCGACGAGGAGAAGGCCGAGGTCAACGCGCGGATCGAGGCCGTCCGCGATGCGCTCAAGGGCGACGACACCGGGGTGATCGACTCGACCAAGGGCCAGCTGGCCGAGGTGCTGCAGCGCATCGGCACGCGCGCGTACGAGGCGAGCGGCACGCCGGGTGACGGCAACGGCACCGATGGCGGCCGGCCCGCGACGCCGAGAGGCTCCGACCGGCGAGGCCGCGTCCGAGGAAGAGGGCGAGACGATCGAGGGCGAGTACAAGGAGGTGTAGCACCTCCGCGCCCTCGGGCGTCCTGCATGCGAGAGGCCGGGCGGCTGTGGCCCGGCCTCTTTCTCGTCATCGCGCGTCGAGAGGCCGGCGAACCGTCCGAACCTTCACCGGGTGATCGTTATCGGTCTCTGCGGCGTGCGAAGCGTTCGAATTCTCACCCGGTGAAGACGCGCGAGCGTGGAGCTGGCAGTTCGGCTGACCGGGCCGCGCATACCGTTCACCCCATGAACATCGGGACCGTTCGCGGGCGCCGCCGACGCCCGCGAGTCTGGATCCGGACTCAGGCAGGCTGGGGCGCGGTGCACATCGGGCAGCGCTTCGCGCCCAACGGGATCTCCGAGGTGCATTCGGTGCAGGCCTTCGTGGAGACGGCGGCCGGCCCCTTCATGCGCTCCATCGGCTTGACCACGAAGAAGTAGATGACCGCGGCCATGATCACGAACGCGATCAGCGCATTGAGGAACGCGCCGTATCGGACCTCCGCCTCCCCGACCGTCAGTCGTCAGGGTCGAGAAGTCGGGGACGCCGATCAGGCCGAGGAGCGGCGTCAGGATGTCGGCGACGAACGAGGTGAGGACGGCCGCGAAGGCGAGGCCGATCACGAGTGCCACGGCGAGGTCGACGATGTTGCCCCGCATGATGAAGTCCCGGAATCCACTGACCATCGGGGTGCCCTCCCATCTCCAGCTGACTGCGATCAGGAGCGCCGAGTATACGGACCGCTCCACCGCCGCCACCGCACCGCCGACCGCCTAGACTCGAACCGATGCGCCTCGCGACCTGGAACGTGAACTCGCTCAAGGCCCGCCTGGAGCGGGTGCTGGCCTGGACCGAGCGCCACGAGCCCGACGTCCTGTGCCTGCAGGAGACGAAGCTGTCTGACGCGCAGGCGCCGATGCTCGACTTCCGGGCCCTCGGCTATGAGCTCGTCCACCACGGGCCGGGCCGATGGAACGGCGTGGCGATCGCGTCGCGCATCGGGATCGAGGAGGTCACCGCCGGCATCCCGACCCCCGACGGCTGGACCGATGACGGCGGGCGCTTCCTGGCCGCCACCTGCGGCCCGATGCGCGTCGCCACGATCTACGTCCCGAACGGGAGGGTGGTCGACTCGGAGTTCTACCTCGAGAAGCTCGAGTGGCTCGCGCGCCTCTCGGTCTGGCTCGACGACAACGACCCGGGCACGGAGCTCGCCATCTGCGGCGACTACAACGTCGCGCCCGAGGCGATCGACGTGTGGGACGAGGCCGCCGTCCACGGCGCGACGCACGTGTCGCCACGAGAGCGCGCCGCCATCGCAAAGCTGCGCGACTGGGGCATGGTCGACATCGTGCGCAGGTTCCACCCCGAGCCTGGCTTCTTCAGCTGGTGGGACTACCGCGCCGGGCACTTCCACAAGAACTTCGGGATGCGCATCGACCACGTGTACGTCTCGCCGCCGCTGGCCGCGCGGGCGACCGCGGCCGAGCGGGATCGCGAGGCCCGCAAGCCGTCCACCTACCCGGGCATCCCGTCCGACCACGCCCCCCTCGTCGTCGACTTCGCCGACCGATGACCAGCGGCGTCACCCCATACCTCATCGTCGATGGTGGGGCCGCCGCGATCGAGTGGTACGTCGACGTCTTCGCGGCGACCGAGGTCACACGCATGACCGGCGGGGCCGGGCGTATCGCCCATGCTGAGATCCGCATCGGCAGCTCGTCGATCTTCCTGGCCGACGAGCATCCGCACTACGAGTCGATCGTGGGCCCTGGGTCGATCGGTGGAACGCCGGTCTACCTCGACCTCGAGACCGATGACGTGGCGGCGATCTTCGAGCGAGCCGTCGCGGCGGGCGCCACCGAGATCCGGCCGCCAACCGACCCCCAGCTGGCCGTGCAGTCGGCCAAGGTGCGCGACCCCTTCGGCCACGTGTGGCTCATCACGCGCTCAGGCGGCTGACGATCCTCGCAGCGCGCCGGCGACCTCGCGCCCCATCCGCGTCCGGGGCCATCGGACCTTGTCCGCCCCGACGAACGCGCGATACGCCTCGATCGCGTCGCGCAGCGCAGGGATGAACCGAGCGTCCTCCATCGGTGCAGCGTCGGCTTCGAACCAGATGCCGAGGATCATCAGGGACTTCGTCCGACGGTCGAGACGCGGCTCGATCCGGCCGACCATCCGGTCGCCGAACAGGATCGGCAGGACGTAGTAGCCCCACTTGCGCTTGGCCTCTGGGACGTAGACCTCCCACAGGTAGTCGAAGCCCCATAGCTCGCGCAGCTGGCGCCGGTCCCATGCCAGGGGATCGAGGGGCGCGATGAAGCTCACGGCCGGTGATCCGAGCGACCCGGGATCAGCCGTCGCCTCAAGGATGGGCTCTTCGCCGGCGATGATGTAGCGCGTGCGCTTGAGCCCTTCGACGTCGACCGGAAGGAGCTCCCCGTCGTCGACAAGCCTCTGCGTTCGCCGGACGCGCTCGGGCTGCGAGCCGGCGCTGTACATCACCTCCGCCTGCGTCCCGACCGCCTTGGTCAGGCCGGTGGCGCGGAATCGGCTCAGGAGGCGATGGGTCATGGCGTCCTCCTCCGACTCCTTGTGCTTCAGCAGCGCGGGCGGCACGAGCCGCTCGATGAGGTCGTAGTAGCGGCGGTTGCCGTCGCGCCGGCTGATGCCGATGCGACCGATGACGAAGAGGGCCTCCATGACGGCGCGGCTTGCCCGAGTCGGCGCCCACCACCAGTCGACGGCGTGGCTGTGCTCGCTGAAGGCCGCGGTCGAGAGCGGGCCATCGGTCTTCAGGCGCCGGAGGATGGCCTGCGCGACCTCGGCCTGGTCCTTCAGGATCCCGTTCGAGGTCTCCGGCGCGTTGCGCTGCCACGTGATCTGGAAGTTGGGAAGCTCGTGGATCGGCACGAGATTGAGGCTCTTGTTGTAGAGCTCGATCAGGCGCCGGTCCGGCCCGTACAGCCACGCTTCGCACCACTCGCGCCGGTAGCCGGCGATCCTCGCGTGGAGCACGAGATCGTGGTTGCGGGCGCCGGGCACCTCGAGTGGGTCGAACTGGAGGAGGCCCATCCGCTCGACCGCGGTCAGCACGGACTCCGGCTTGGCGGGCAGCGAGCGCGGCGGCGCGAGCAGGTGGCGCCGGACGAGGAAGCGGCGCGCATGATCGGGGCTGATGGAGAGGGTCGACATCGACGCCGATGCTAGGCGAGGTTCCTGACCGTGCGTGTCAAGAAATCACTGGCACTCGGTCATTCTGAGTGCCAATTGGTAGAATCCGCCACGCCATGGCCGTGAAGCGCGACTACTACGACATCCTGGGCGTCCCGCGTGATGCGGACGACTCCGAGATCAAGCGCGCCTTCCGCAAGCTCGCCCAGCAGCACCACCCCGATGTCGACACCGGTGACGGCGCCGAGGCGCGCTTCAAGGAGCTGAACGAGGCGTATCGCGTCCTCTCGGATCGCCAGCGTCGCAGCGCCTACGACATGTTCGGCCACGCCGGGGTCGAGGGATCGGCCGCCGGCGGCTTCGAGGGCTTCGGCGGCGGATTCGGACCCTTCGGGGATATCTTCGATGCCTTCTTCGGCGGGGCGCCGGCCGGCGCACGACGCCGGCAGCGGGTCGTCCCCGGCGCCGACCTTCGCTACGACCTCAGCATCGAGTTTGCCGAGGCCGTCTTCGGGCTCACGCGCGAGATCAGCTTCCCCACCCTCGTCGCCTGCGATCGCTGCGATGGCAGCGGGGGCGAGCCGGGCACCGAGCCGGAGACCTGCCCCGACTGCGCGGGCAGCGGCGAGCAGCGGCGAGTGGCGCAAACCATCCTCGGCCAGATGGTGAACATCGTCGCCTGCCCGCGCTGCCGCGGCGAGGGACGCATCATCGCGACGCCCTGCAGCCAATGCGGCGGAGACGGCCGGACGCGCCAGGAGCGCACGCTCCAGGTCTCCGTCCCCGCCGGGATCGACGACGGGCAGCGCATCGCCATCGAGGGCATGGGCGAGGCCGGACCGCGCGGCGGGCCCAACGGCGACCTGTACGTCGCGGTCACCGTCCGCGACCACGCGGAGCTTGTCCGGCGCGGCACAGAGCTCTACCACGAGCTCCCGATCACCTTCCCCCAGGCGGCGCTCGGGGCGACGCTGGCGGTCCCGACGGTCGAGGGCAGCGAGGAGGTCGAGGTGCCCGCCGGGGTCCAGTCCGGCCATGAGATCCGGCTGCGCGGCAAGGGCGTTCCCCGCCTGCGGGGCGCGGGTCGCGGCGACCTCCACGTCGTCGTCAACGTCGTCGTGCCCACCAGGCTCGGTAAGCGCGAGCGGGAGCTGCTGCGCGAGCTCGATGCGGTGAGCGAGCCTGCGACCGTGCCGAAGGGCGGGCCATCGGTGTTCGACCGTCTGCGCGACCTGTTCGGCTGATCGGCCGCGGATGCGCTGGCTGGAGCTCAGCGTCGAGGCGGACATCGAGGCGGTCGAGGCCGTCTCCGAGATCCTCGGCCGGGTGAGCGGCGGGACCGCGGTCCAGCCGACGCGACTCGTCCGCGACCCGGATGACGAGCTCATCGCACGCCAGGATCCCGACGCGCCGTTCGTCGTGACGGCGCACATCGGCGATGACGCGGCGGCGGCCCAAGCGGTGGACGCAACCGAGCGGGCGCTGTGGCACCTCCAGGCCTTCGGGCTGCGCCCGGTCGGCACGCTCCGGGTGCGGCCGGTCGACGACGTCGACTGGACCGAGGCGTGGAAGGAGCACTACGTCGCGCAGCGCATCGGTCGCGTCGTCATCGTGCCCTCGTGGCGGGACGAGCCATTGGCGGCGGGTGAGATCAGGGTCATCCTCGATCCGGGGATGGCGTTCGGGACCGGGCTCCACCCGACGACCCGGGGCTGCCTCGCGCTGCTGCAGGAGCTTGAACCGATGCCGGACCGGGCGCTTGACGTCGGCTGCGGCTCCGGGATCCTGGCCCTCGCCGCCCTCCGCCTCGGCGTCGGCGAGGTGGTTGCCCTCGACACCGATCCGCTCGCCGTCACCGCCACGCGGGCCAACGCCGAGGCGAACGCGCTCGCCGATCGGGTCACGGTCAGCGAGCGGACGCTACGCGAGGGAGGCGACGAACGGTTCCCGCTGGTGATGGCGAACCTCGTCGCGGCCGTCCTCGTCGAACTGGCCCCGCGGCTGGCCGCTCACCTCGCTCCCGATGGCGTCCTCGTCGCCGGCGGCATCATCGCCCCACGCGGCGACGAGGTCGTGGCCGCCATGGAGAGCGCCCGGCTCGTCGTCGCCGATCGCCGCGATGATGGGGAGTGGGTCACGCTCGCGGTGCGGCACGCGACATGACGCTGCATCGGTTCTTCGTCGAGCCGGGTGACATGAGCGGCGACCGCTTCCCGCTCCCGCCGAGCATCGAACGCCAGGTACGCGCCGTGCTCCGCCTCCGCGACGGCGAACGGTTGGTGCTGCTCCCCAACGACGGTACCGAGGCCCGGGTCCGGCTCGAGGGTGACGCCTGCGTCGTCGAGGAGCGTGCCACCGTCGAAGGCGAGCCGCGACATCGGCTGACCGTCGTCCAGGCGCTGCTCAAGGCCGACGCGCTCGAGACGGTCATCCGGCAGGGGACCGAGGTCGGCGTCGCGCGCTTCGAGCTCGTCATCACCGAGCGCGCGGTGGCGCGCGAGCTGTCGCCCCGGCGCCTCGAGCGACTGCGGACGATCGCCCGCGAGGCGGCCGAGCAATCGGAACGCGGGGTCGTGCCGGAGGTCATCGCGCCGGTGCCACTCGATCGGGCCCTGTCGGCCGGCACGGTCGTCCTCTTCGAGCGCCACGACGGGCCTCGGCTGGGCGGCCTCGATCCGCCGGCCGCGGTCGTGATCGGCCCGGAGGGCGGCTTCACCCCGGAGGAGGTGGCCGCCGCGACCCGTGCCGGCGCGACGCTGGCCGGGCTTGGACCGCGCATTCTGCGGGCGGGGACCGTGGCGGCCGCCGCGGCGGCCGTGATCTTGTCGCGGAGCGGCGACTTCGCCTAGGCTCGAGAACGCATGATCGATCGCGACCCGGACTGCCTCTTCTGCAAGATCGTCGCGGGCGAGATCCCGTCCGATCGCGTCCACGAGGACGAGGACGTGATCGCGTTCCGCGACATCGCCCCGCGGGCTCCGACCCATGTCCTGGTGATCCCGCGCCGGCACATCGCGGACGCCCACGCCCTGACCGATGCTGACGGCGACCTCCTCGCCCGCCTCTTCGGCGTGGCGCGTCGTGTCGCCGACGAGGCCGGCCTCGAGCGGGGCTACCGGATCGTCACGAACGTCGGCCCCGAGGCGGGGCAGACCGTCTTCCACCTCCATCTCCACCTCCTCGGCGGGCGGACGATGGCCTGGCCGCCGGGCTGAGATGGACCTCAATGCTTTCTACGGCGTCATGGCGGGCATCAGCTTCACGCTGCTCGGCCTCTGGTGGGTCGCGTGCCAGACGCGCATGGGCTGGCTGGTCGATCGGGTCGGACGAGGCATGGGCTACGTCGTCTCACTGCACTTCGTCCTCCCCGGCGCGATGTCGCTGCTCTCTCTGATCGCGCCCGATTCGCCCGTCCTGTGGCGGCTGAGCTTCGCGACGGCGGGCGTGGCGGGCCTCATCGGCTCCGGCCTGCTGGCGGCGACGTTGCGTCGCCGCTCGTCCGACGCGGCGCTCGCGGCGCTCCTCCAGTGGTTGGCGGTGCCGCTCTACGCCATCGTCACCGTGGTGGCCCTCAATCCGCAGCTCGTCAGCGGCATTGGGTTGACCGGACTGCAGGCCGAGGGAATCGCGCTCGTCCTGCTCCTCATGCTCGGCACCCAGAGCGCCTGGCTCGTGACGTTCGCGCCGACCGACTGACGTCGATTGACCCCTATCGGGGCCGCTGCTACCCTGCATCGGCTTGCGTGCCCGGCGACCGTGCGTCGCCCCATCAGAACGGCACGAATTTCGGAGCGGGAAGGAGGCGAGACGTTTGGCAGAAGTTCGCGTGGGCGAGAACGAGACGTTCGAGAGCGCGCTGCGTCGCTTCAACAAGAAGATCCAGCAATCGGGGATCTTGGCTGAGGCACGACGTCGCGAGCACTACGAGAAGCCCAGCGTGAAGCGCAAGCGCAAGGAAGCCAAGAAGCGCAAGGCAACCTCGCGCGCGTAGCCAGACGCCGCCTCAACCCAACCGGATCGGCGCAACGGAGGACCAGTGAGACCGATGTCGCCGATGCCGATGCACCCATGACCCTCGCGGAGCGGATCGAGTCCGCGATGCGTGACGCCATGCGCGCGCGTGACGCGCTGCGGACGCAGACGCTGCGCATGGCAATGGCCGCTGCCCACAACCAGCGCATCGCCCGTGGCCGCGAGCTCACCGACGACGAGGTCGTCGAGGTCCTCTCCCGCCAGGTCAAGCAGCGCCGCGAGAGCATCGCCATGTACCGCGACGCCGGGCGCGACGAGCGCGCCACCGGCGAGGAGGCGGAGGCGGCCATCCTCACCGAGTTCCTTCCGCAGCAGCTCACCGAGGCCGAGATCGAGGCGCTGGCGCGCGAGGCGGTCGCGACCACCGGCGCGGCGAGCCCGTCCGACCTCGGCCGCGTCATGGGCCGGCTCTCGCCGCAGACGAAGGGGCGCGCTGACGGCCGTCTCGTGAGCGAGGTCGTGCGCCGGCTCCTCGAGCAGGCCTGAGATGTTCATCACCCGAACGCTCGCCGAGCAGTCGCCGCGCCCGGGACAGGCGGCGATGCTGCGCGCCCTGATCATCGGCGCGATGGTGGCGACCGCCCTGTTCACCATCCTCTCGGCGAACATCACCCTCGGGCAGGAGAACCTCGAGGTGGGCCAGATCGCGCCGCGCGACATCCGCGCCCAGCGTGACGTCGTCTTCGACTCGTCCAGCCTGACCGATGCGGCGCGCGACGAGGCAGCGGCAGGCGTCACCCCGGTGACCGAGACGATCAAGTCGCCGACCGACAATCAGGAGGACCAGCTCCTGGCGTTCGACACCATGTCGCGACGCGTGGTCCGGGTGCTCGCGCTCCGCGATGGCGGGACGCTGCCGGCCGACGAGGTCGTCGGCCGCCTCTCGGAGGACGCGCCCGAGATCCCGTTCGTCCAGCGCAGCGTGGTTGCCGGCATGCCTGCCGAGCGCTGGGAGGCGGTGGGGTCGGCAGCGCGCATGGCGCTCGAGGCGATCCTGGCCGATCCGGTCAGCGAGGCCGACCTGCCGCAGGTGCGCGATGGTGCCCGCGAGCTCGTCACGACCGACCTCGAGCCCGTCGAGCGCGAGCTGGCCGGCGCCCTTGCCGCGGCGCACGTCGCACCGACCGAGGAGATCAACCGCGAGCTCACCGCTCAGCAGGAGGCGGAGGCGCGCGCGGCCGTGCCGCCGGTCACGGTCGAGCTCCAGACCGGCCAGCGCATCGTGGACGAGGGCGAGCCGATCACGATCGAGCAGTTCGAGATGCTCGACGCGCTCGGGCTGACGCGGCCGCTCGTCGCCATCGGCACCGTCTTCGGCAACGCGCTCGTGGCGATCCTGCTGGCCGGTCTCCTGGTCGGCTACCTGTGGCGTTTCGAGCCGATCATCTGGCACCGCAACCGATCGGTGCTGCTGTTCTTCCTCGGGCTGGTGGTCAGCGCCGTCGCGCTGCGGATCGCGGCCGACCGGACACTGCTCGCCTTCGTGGTGCCGACATCAGCGACGGTCCTCCTCATCGGCATCCTGCTGCAGAGCGGCGCTGGCGCGGTCATGGCCGGCGCGCTGGCCGTCCTGGCCGGGATCATGAACCGCGAGGCGCTCGACCTCACCGTCTACGTCCTGACTGGCGGCCTCGCCGTGCTCCTCGCCATCACGCGCGCCGAGCGCCTGAACGCGTTCGTCCGCGTCTTCGCGGTGCTCGCCGCGGTCAACGTGGCGGTGACGGTCGCGTTCAGCCTGCTCGATCAACGCGACGTCGCGGCGCTCGTCCAGCTCGCCGCGGCCGGGATCGTCAACGCCATTCTCTCGGTCGTCCTGGCCGCCGGAAGCTTCGCCGTGCTCGGCAACGTGTTCGGGATCATGACCGTGTTCCAGCTGCTCGAGCTGGCCAACCCCTCGAACCGCCTGCTGCGCCGGCTGCTGCTCGAGACGCCTGGCACGTACCACCACAGCGTCATGGTCGGCAACCTCGCGGAGCGCGCCGCGGAGACGATCGGCGCCGATCCGCTGCTCGCCCGGGTGGCGGCCTACTACCACGACATCGGCAAGATGCGGAACCCGCTCGCCTTCATCGAGAACCAGGCCGGCGCCCACAACATCCACGACGACCTGAACGCCGAGACGAGCGCGCGCATCATCGCCGGGCACATCCGCGACGGGATCGACCTCGGCTACGAGCATGGCCTGCCGGTCCCGATCATCGGCTTCATCCCGCAGCACCACGGGACGAGCGTGATGAGCTTCTTCCACGACAAGGCCGTGCGCGAGGCGGGCGGGCGCGACGACGTGGTCGACGAGCGGACGTATCGCTATCCGGGCCCCAAGCCGCAGAGCCGGGAGGCGGCGATCATCATGCTCAGCGACGGCGTGGAGGCCTCGGTCCGTTCGCTCGACGAGAAGGACGAGGAGAGCATCCGGGCCATGGTCGACCGCATCGTTGACGGCCGGGTCGAGGATGGCCAGCTCGACGACGCGGAGCTGACCCTGAAGAACATCGCCCAGATCAAGGACGCCTTCGTCGGCCAGCTGCTGGGGATGTACCACTCGCGCATCAAGTACCCCGACAACGTCGTCCCGATCGAGGATCGGCGCGAGCAGGCCTGATTCGCCGCTCTTGAGCACCCGGCGGTCGGGCGACTACGATGGGCGGACCATGGGCTGCAGCGTCACCTTCCACGATCGCATCGGTCCCGATCGGATCGGTCAAGCGGTCGAGCCGCTGGAGGTGGAGGCGGCCCTCGCCCTGCTCGAGTCAGCGGTCTGCGAGACGGTCCACGCCGCCGTCGGGTCCATGCCGAGCGAGGTCGAGCTGACCCTCACCGGCGACCCCGAGATGGAGCGGCTGAACTTCGACCACATGGGCGAGCGCGGCCCGACGGACGTCCTCTCCTTCCCGCTGCACGAGTGGTCGCTCGACGGCGACCGCCTCTCGCACCTCACTGACGACGACGGCATCTCGCCTCCCGGCCCGATGCTGCTCGGTGACGTGGTGATCGACCTCGACCAGGCGCTGCGCCAGGCGGCCGAGGGCGACTGGGGCGTGACCGAGGAGCTCGTCCTGCTCGCGATCCACGGGACGCTCCACCTCCTCGGCCACGATCACGCCGAGATCGACGAGGAGGAGCGGATGCGCGCGCTCGAGCACCACGTGCTCGGCGTCCTGCACCGCCGCCATCGGGATGTCCCCTGGCAGCCGGGCTCCCTCTTCGACCGCGCCGGCCACGCGGTCACGACCAGCAGCTAGCGCCTCCGCGACGACCCTGAGCGCGGCTCAGGCGGCGGCGAGGACCCGCTTCGCCTCTTCGGACAGCTCAGCGACCGCCAGCTCGCGGCTCGATCGGGATCGCGCGGATCGACCGGCTCGGCGCCAGCACCCACGCGACCAGGAGGATGCCGAAGCAGATCAGTGCGGCGATGACCATCGGTTCGTGCTCCTTCGGTTGATCAGGGCTGGTAGGCGATCTCGCCGTGCTGGGCGAGGTCGAGCCCGGTGGCCTCGACGTCGCCGGCGACGCGGATCGGCGTGACGAGGTTGACGAGGAAGAGGATCCCGGCCGTCGCGACCGCCGAGTAGGCGCCCACGACCGCCACTCCGATGAGCTGCGTCAGCAGCTGGCCCGGGTTGCCGGCGAGGAGCCCGTCCACGCCCGCCGCGTTGACGGCGGTCGTCGCGAAGATGCCGGTCGCGAGGGCGCCGAACGCGCCGCCCACGCCGTGGATGGCGAAGACGTCGAGCGCATCGTCGATTCGGGCGCGCAGCCGAAGGAGGGAGGCGCCATAGCAGGCGATGCCGACTCCGAAGCCGATGAGGACCGATGCGGCCGGGCTGACGAAGCCGGCCGCCGGCGTGATGGCCACGAGCCCGGCGACGGCGCCGACCGCCGCCCCCACCACCGACGGCGAGCCGCGATGCAGCCACGACAGCGTGACCCAGGTGATCGCCGCCATGGCCGCGGCGGTGTTGGTCGTCACGAATGCGGTCGCCGCCAGGCCGTTTGCGCCGAGCGCCGAGCCGGCGTTGAACCCGAACCAGCCGAACCACAGCAGTCCGGCGCCGAGCACCGTCATCGGCACGTCGTGGGGCTCGGTCGCGGGGGCCAGGAGGCCGGTGCGCCGGCCGATGGTCAGCGCGGCGACGAGCGCGGCGATCCCGCTGGAGAGGTGGACGACGGTGCCGCCGGCGAAGTCGAGCACCCCGAGGTTGAAGAGCCAGCCGTCGGGCGACCAGACCCAGTGCGCGATCGGCGCGTAGACCAGCGTGGCCCAGGCGACGGCGAACAGGACGAATGCCTTGAAGCGCTTGCGCTCGGCGAATGCGCCGGTGATGAGCGCCGGCGTGATGATGGCGAACATCATCTGGAACGCCATGAACGCCAGGTGGGGGATCGTCGCGGCGTAGACGGTCGACGGCTCGCCGGTGACGCCCTCGAGCGCCAGCCAGTCGAGCCCGCCGATGAGGCCCAGGCCCGTGTCCGGGCCGAAGGCCAGCGAGTAGCCCCACAGGACCCAGGTGACGCTCACCAGGCCGAGGATGAAGAAGCTGTGCATGATCGTGCTGAGCACGTTCTTGCGCCGCACCAGGCCGCCGTAGAAAAGGGCGAGGCCGGGGGTCATGAGCATGACGAGCGCGGCGCTCATGAGGACCCAGGCGGTGTCGCCGGCGCTGATCTCGGACATCGGGGCGGGGGCTCCTGCGCGGGATGGGATCGGTCTGTGCGGAAAGCCTACGGACCGATCCGGCCCGATGGGAGCCCTCGCGCTGGTCGACGGGCGCCGCGACCGCTGTGCACATTGCACAACCTCGAGGTCGCGTCAGACGGGGCGGCTCGCCTCCAGCTCGGGCGGCGCCGGCGTTCCGTCGAGGAGCGCTCGCGCGGCCATCGCGGCCGACGCCGGTCCGGTGCTGATGCCCCAGGGACCGTGGCCGGCGCAGACGTAGAGGCCGGCCGCCATCGGGACCGGCCCGATGAAGGGACGCCCGTCGACCGACTGCGGCCGAGCGCACACCCGCCGCTCGGTGACCTCCGCCTCGGCGATGCCGGGAAGGAACTCGATGGCCCGGCGCAGGAGAAGGCGTTCGATCGGCACGGGATCGGGCTCGGCGGGGAGGAACGTCGAGCCGAGGGTGCTCAGGCCGCCCGCCGTCGCGAGGCTGAAGAGCGATGGCGGGTCCTCGTCATCCTCGGTATCGGCCGCCCGAGCCGTGGCCGCCTCCGCCCGGTTCGCGGTGTCGACCTCGTCCTCCTCGACGATGTGCGCGGGCGCGGCGCCGGCGAGCCGTAGCTGGAGCGTCACGCCCCAGGTGGATCGGATGGGCCGCCAGGCGCCCGATGGGTCGACCAGCTCCGGGGTCCATGGCCCGGCCGCCACGAGCACGGCGCCCGACTCGATCGATCCGCCCCCGGCGAGCTGCACGCCGGCGACCCGTCCGTTCTCGATCACCGGGCGCGCCGCGCTGCCGATCAGCACGGTGGCGCCACGCTCGTGGGCCAGGGCCGCCCATGCGGCCGTCGCCGACGCGGGCGGGATCGGGTAGCCCGTCTCGAGGAGCACGCCCGTCAGGCCGCGAGCGAGGGACGGCTCCAGTCGCTCGAGGTCGTCCGCAGGGATGAGCTCGGCTTTGAGCTCGGGGTAGAGGTCGGCGAGGCGGTCGGCCTGCGTGGCCGCGGCGTCCGCGGATCGGTTGACGAGGAGGAGGCCGGCCGGCCTGTCACCGATCTGGAAGTCGGTCTCGGTGAACTGGGCCAGCGCCTGGTAGCGCGCGACGCTCTCGACGTGCAAGGGGAGCAGGTGCCGGTCGAAGGGGTGCTGGACGGCGCCGAGGTTCCGGCCCGATGCCCCGGCACCGATGACGGACCGCTCGACGAGGACGACCCGAACGCCGCGATCGGCGATGATCGCCGCGGCGGCGCAGCCGATGATTCCCCCGCCGATGACGACGACATCGCTGCTGGCCGGCACATGATGTCGTTGCTCCACGGGCCGGAGGATAGCGGGCGGCGGGTTTTGTCGAGGACGCCGCCACGCCGGTCGTCACGTTCGTATCGGCGACGGCCATCGGCCGGGCCCGCACGAAGGAGACGTTTCATGCCCAGCATCGACGAGCAGATCAACAGCCAGATCGCGAACATCGAGCGCAGCACGGGCCGGTCGCTCGCCGACTGGATCCAGGTCGTGCGCACCTCCGGCCTGGAGAAGCACGGCGAGGCCGTCGCCATGCTCAAGGCCGACCATGGGCTCGGCCACGGGAACGCGAACCTCCTCGTCATCAAGGCGCGGGAGGCGGCGACCGGCGGAGCCCTCGGCACCGACGAGGTGATCGACAGCCACTACGCCGGGCGGCACGCCCGGCTCCGGCCGGCCTACGACGCCGTCATCGCGGCGGTCACCGCGTTCGGCGACGACGTCGAGCTCGCGCCGAAGAAGACGTACGTCAGCCTGCGTCGCCGGAAGCAGTTCGCCCAGGTCGGTCCCGCCGCCGGCCAGCTGGAGGTCGGGCTGAACCTCCCGGGCCGACCCCCGACGGACCGCCTGGAGCCGACGACCGGCATGGCCACCCACCGTGTCCGCATCGCCGATGCGCGTGGCCTCGACGACGAGCTCCTCACCTGGCTGCGCGATGCGTACGAGGGCGCCTGACCGCCGGTAGCATCGGCGGCGCATGAAGGTCATCTGCGGGCTCGGGAATCCGGGAGAGCGATTCCGCCAGACGCGCCACAACGTCGGGTTCCGCGTCGTCGACCTGCTGGCCGACCGCTGGGGCCTGACCGGCGAGGGGCGGCTGCGCGACGGCGCGGCGCTCGTCGAGGTCCATCGGCCCGGGACGGTTGGTCGCGTCCTCCTCGTCAAGCCGATGAAGTTCATGAACCTGTCGGGCGCGCCGCTGCGGGCGGCGCTGCGCCAGACCGACGTCGACGTGAAGAGCGACCTCCTGATGGTCACCGATGACATCGACCTTGCGTTGGGCCGCGTCCGGCTTCGTCGATCGGGATCGGCAGGCGGCCACAACGGGCTGCGCGACGTCATCGCTACCCTCGGCACGGACGAGTTCGATCGCCTTCGCATCGGCGTCGGGCGCTCGGGGACGGCCGCCGGCCACGTCCTGGCCACCTTCCGACCGGATGAGCGCGACCTGGCGACCGAGATGGTCCAGGTCGGCGCCGATGCGGCCGAGCGCTGGCTTGCCGACGGGATCGAGGAGGCGATGAACGCCTTCAACGGCCTGGAGCTGCATGAGTAGCGAAACTGGCGGAGAGGCACCCTCGCAGCTGGTTGCCGAAGCGGTTGCTCGGGCCGGCGGCAGCATTCCAATCGAGTGGCATCGGTCGAGGGGCGGCGGGTATACGCCCGCTGAGAGGTGGCTCGTCCGCTTCGACGATGGCCGGCGCGCCTTCGCCAAGGTCGGTGTGACGCCGCTCGTCGCAACGTGGCTAGGTCGTGAGCTGCGCGCCTACCGCGAGATCACCGGCCCGTTCATGCCGACGCTGCTCGGGTGGGCCGACTCGCCGATCCCAACGCTGCTGCTCGAGGATCTGTCCGATGCCCAGTGGCCACCGCCGTGGGATCGTCGCCTCGTTGATCTGACGCTCGAGGCGCTGCAGGCCGTCGCATCGACGCCGCCGCCGCGGTGGGCGAAGCCGATCCGCGACCTGAAGGATATCTTCTCTGGCTGGACGACGATCGCGACCGATCCCCGGCCATTCCTTGGGCTTCGCATCGCCAGCGAACGGTGGCTCCACGCCGCGCTACCCACACTGATCGCCCATGAGCGCCCGCCGGAGCTCGCTGGGGAGGCGTTGCTCCACTTCGACGTGCGCAGCGACAACCTCTGCTTCGTCGACGGCCGCTCCGTGCTCGTCGACTGGAACCTGGTTGCGCGAGGGAATGCACTGTTCGACGTTGCTGCGTGGCTGCCGAGCCTCGCGGCAGAGGGCGGGCCGCCACCCGAGGACGTGCGACCCGAGGCGAGTCTGTTCGCCCCGGCGCTGGCCGGCTACTTCTGCTCTCGCGCGCCGCTCCCGATCATTCCCGACGCCCCACGCGTCCGCGACGTGCAGCTCGCGCAGGCGAGAACCGCCCTGCCGTGGGCGGCCCGGTGGCTGGGGCTACCCGAGCCGGAAGGGAATCCGGACCGCACCGACTGACCTCCGCTACCATCCGCGGTCCATGCCCTCGTCGCGCGGCGGTGATCGTCGCGTCGCAGCGCTCGTCGACGCCCTTCGGCCCCATCTGCCGCAATCGGGCGTCCTTCGTGTGCCTGCAGCGGCCCGGGCGGCCCACCTCGCGGCGCGTCGGACCGAGGTCACGGCCGGGCGGCCGATGGTCGTGGTGGCGCGCACTGACGACGAGGCGCATCGGCTGACGGACGACCTCGCCGCCTGGGTCGGCTCGGCGCACGTGCGCACCCTGCCGGAGCGGGCAGCGCTGCCGCTCGAGCGAGCGGCGGCCGAGCACGACGAGTCGGCCGAGCGCCTCTCGGTCCTGGCGGAGCTGGGTGCGGGCAGGCGCGGTCTGATCGTCGTCGGGTCGCTCCTGGCCTGGGTCCAGCGGACGCTCGGTCCCGAGCAGCTCCGCTCGATGCGGACCGCCGTCGCCGTCGGCGGACGCCTGCCGCAGCGCTCGCTGCTCGAGAGCCTCGTCGCCGGCGGATACGAGCCGACCGTCGAGGTGACGGGCATCGGCGAGTTCGCGCATCGCGGAGGGCTCATCGACGCCTGGCCGCCCGGCATGGCCGATCCGGTGCGGATCGAGCTGTTCGGCGACGAGGTCGAGTCGATCCGCTCCTTCGACGCGATGACGCAGGGCTCACGCCGCCGCCTGGAGTCGATCGCAATCGTGCCGGCCTCGGAGTTCATCCCCGCGGAGGGGTGGGGGCGGCGTGGTCGCGTCGGCGCCGGTCGCCTCGGACCAGCTGCGCGAGGACGCCGCGCGGCTGGCGCAGGGCGAGGTCGGGGAGGCCGCCGAGACGTGGGCGGCGCTCCTCACCGACGGCCCGGCGGCCGACCACATCGGCGAGGCGGCGCACCTCGTCCTCACCGATCTCGACGAGCTGCGAGCGCTCGCGTCCGACCTCGACATCCAGGCCGACGATCGTCGCGACGGCCTCGTGGCGTCCGGCGAGCTTCCCCCCGACTGGCCGTTGCCGTATGACGCGGGCGGCACGCTCGAGGAGCTGACCGCCGCCGCGGCCGAGGTCCTGGAGGAGCAGGCGACGCGACGGCCGGCCTCAGCGCCGCGCCGCCGCTGCCAGGCCGGGCCGACCGCGCCGGAGCGTGGCTCCTGGAGCTGGCCGCCGCTGGACGCGCCGTCGTGGTCACCACCGACCAGGCCAGCCGCGTCGGTGAGCTGCTGGAAGAGGCCGGTCGGCCGAGCGGACCGACGGCGGAGCTGCGCAGCGTGCCGGGCGCCGGAGAGATCGGCCTGGTGCACGGCTCGCTGACCGGCGGCTTCGCCCACGAGCCGAGCGGGCTGCTCGTCCTGACCGACCGCGAGCTGTTCGGCGCGACCCGGGTCCGGCGCCTGACGAGCGGCAAGCGCGTCGTCACCCGCGACCTCATCGGGAAGCTCGCACCGGGCGACCACGTCGTCCACGTCGACCACGGCATCGCGCGCTACGTCGGCATGACGCAGCGCACCTTCGGCGAGGACGTGAAGGAGTACCTGCAGCTCGACTTCGCCGGCACCGACAAGATCTTCCTGCCCGCAGACCAGATCGGGCGCATCACGCGCTATGCGGGCGGGCCGGCGCCCGGCCTCTCGAAGCTCGGCGGCACCGAGTGGGAGCGAACGAAGCGGCGCGTGCGACGCGCGGTCGGCGACCTTGCGCGGGAGCTCATCGAGATCTACGCGGCGCGCGAGTCGGCACCCGGGTTCGCCTTCGGCGCGGACACGACCTGGCAGCGCGAGCTGGAAGAGAGCTTCCCGTACACCGAGACGCCTGACCAGGCGCGCAGCATCGAGGAGGTCAAGGCCGACATGCTCCGCCGGCGGCCGATGGATCGGCTCGTCGTCGGCGACGTCGGCTACGGCAAGACCGAGGTCGCGCTGCGGGCCGCCTTCAAGGCCGTCCAGGACGGCAAACAGGTGGCGGTCCTGGTCCCGACGACCGTGCTCGCCCAGCAGCACCTGCTGACGTTCCAGCGCCGGCTCGCCGCCTTCCCGGTCGAGGTGGCGATGCTCAGCCGGTTCGTCGCCAAGCGGGAGCAGGACCGGATCGTGGAGGCCCTCACCGATGGGTCGGTCGACATCATCATCGGGACGCATCGGATCCTCTCGAAGGACATCGGATTCGCCGACCTCGGCCTCCTCGTCGTGGACGAGGAGCAGCGCTTCGGCGTGTCCCACAAGGAGCGCATCAAGGCGATGCGGCGCGAGGTCGACGTCCTCACGCTGTCCGCCACGCCGATCCCGCGCACCCTCCACCTGTCCCTCGTCGGCATCCGGGACCTGTCGGTCATCGAGACGCCCCCCGAGGCCCGCCTCCCGATCCAGACGCGTATCGCGGAGGACGACGACGGGCTCGTCCGCGACGCCATCGGTCGCGAGATCGACCGCGGTGGGCAGGTCTTCTACGTCCACAACCGCGTCGAGACCATCGAGGCCGCGGCCGAGCGGGTGCGGCGCCTGGTGCCCGGCGCGCGGGTGGCGATCGGCCATGGCCAGATGGCCGAGGGGATGCTCGAGCGGGTCATGATCGATTTCAGCGACGGGAAATCGGACGTGCTGGTGTGCACGACGATCATCGAGTCCGGCCTCGACATCCCGAACACCAACACGATCATCATCGTCCGCGCCGACACGTTCGGGCTGGCGCAGCTCTACCAGCTGCGCGGCCGGGTGGGCCGATCCGATCGCCGCGCACACGCCTACCTCCTCCACCGGCGCGGGATGCCGCTGACGCCGGTCGCCCGCAAGCGGCTCCACGCCATCTTCTCGGCCTCGGACCTGGGAGCCGGCTACCAGATCGCGCTCTCGGACCTCGAGATCCGCGGGGCCGGCAACATCCTCGGCGCCGAGCAGCACGGCTTCATGGCCGCGGTCGGGTTCGAGATGTACACCAGGCTCCTGGCCGAGGCGGTCGACACCCTTCGCGGCCGCCAGCCGCTGCCCGAGCCGGCGCCGGTGCGCCTCGACCTGCCCGGATCCGCCTTCCTGCCGGATGACTACGTCGCCGACTCGGGAGCGAAGCTCGAGGCCTACCGTCGCTTCGCCGGCCTCCGCTCGGACGCCGATGCCGAGGCCCTTCGCGCGCGACCTCCGGGACCGATACGGACCGATCCCGCCGCCGGTCGAGGGGCTCTTCACCGCCGTCCACGTGCGCCTCGCGGCCGAGGCCGCCGGCGTGCCCGAGGTGCGCGCCGAGGAGCGGCAGGTGACGCTGAAGTGGACCGGGCGGATGCCGGACCGCCGGGAAGTGGCGGTCGCCCTCCAGGTCGCGGGCCTCCGCCCCGAGACCGCCTCCAACCAGGTCCGGATCCCGGTGGCCGCCGGGCGGGACCCGGTGGACGTCGCCCTGCGGGCGCTCGACGCCGTGGCCGGCTCAGCGTCGGCGCGTCCCGCCGCTCAGCCGGCGTGACCGCTTCGACGGCTTGAGCCGAGCTGCTGGGCCAGGGCGATCATGATGCCCTCGGGGCCGCGGACGTAGCAGAGCCGATAGCTGTCCTCGTACTGCGTCACCTCGCCAACGAGCTCGGCGCCGCGTGTGCGCAGGCGGGCAAGGACGTCCTCGATGTCATCGACGGTGAACATGATGCGACGGATGCCCAGCGCGTTCACCGATGCGTTCTCGGGTTCAGCCCTGACTGCCGCTTGGCGTGTGGAACTTGTCCAGCTCGATGCGCCCGTGGCCGTCCGGGGTCCGCATCATGGCGACGGTGCTTCGGACGCCATCGAGCCCCACGAGGCGGTCGACAGACGGTCCCTCGACGGTCGTCTCGCCCTCAACCTCGAGGCCAAGCTCAGTGAAGAACGCGATCGCGGCCTCGAGGTCGTCGACGACGATGAGGACGTTGTCCATCCGCAGCTGTGCCATGGACCGAGTGTATCGGTGACATGGCGGCGGCCGTTCTCGACGACCGTCGTATACTGAGAGCCTTCTCGACCCGGGACGGGCGCACCCGTCCGGCGCCGATCTTCGACCGATGCCGCGACCAGCCAGCAGGGCAGGGCGCGGCGACGAAAGGAGGCGACCGTGACGTCCCAGCTCCCCCCAGAATCCGCCGATTCCCGCGCCTCGCTGCGCATCGGTGATCGCTCGTTCCACTACTACGCGCTCGATGCGGCCGGCGCGACCGATCTCGAGCACCTGCCGTACACCGTCAAGATCCTGCTCGAGAACATGCTTCGCGGCGCGGCCACCCAGCCCGACCTCGTCACCGCGTCCGACGTGCGCGCCCTGGCGGCCTGGGATCCGACCCAGCCGGCGGAGGCGGAGCTGCCATTCATGCCCGCTCGGGTCATCCTCCAGGACTTCACCGGCGTGCCGTGCGTGGTCGACCTCGCCGCGATGCGCGACGCGATGGCCGAGCTCGGCGGCGATCCGTCCCGGATCAACCCGCTCGTCCCGGCCGACCTCGTCATCGACCACAGCGTGCAGGTCGACCAGTTCGGCACCGATGCGGCCTTCCTCATCAACGTCGAGCGCGAGTACGAGCGCAACGGCGAGCGGTACGCGCTCCTGCGCTGGGCGCAGCAGGCCTTCCGCGACTTCCGCGTCGTCCCGCCGGGGACGGGCATCGTCCACCAGGTCAACCTCGAGTACCTCGCCGACGTGGTCGCCGAACGGGATGGCGTCCTCATCCCCGACACGCTCGTCGGCACCGACTCGCACACGACGATGATCAACGGCCTCGGCGTCGTCGGCTGGGGCGTCGGCGGGATCGAGGCCGAGGCGGCACTCCTCGGGCAGCCGCTGTACCAGCCGATGCCGATCGTCGTCGGGTTCCGCCTCGACGGCGAGCTCCCCGCCGGCGCGACGGCCACCGATCTCGTCCTCTACGTCACCGAGATGCTTCGCGCCCACGGCGTCGTCGGCAAGTTCGTCGAGTTCCACGGGCCGGGACTCTCGCGCCTGGGCCTGGCCGACCGGGCCACGATCAGCAACATGAGCCCCGAGTTCGGGGCGACGGCGACCCTCTTCCCGATCGACGACGAGACGCTGCGCTATCTCCGCATGACCGGCCGGCCCGAGGAGACGATCGCCCGGGTCGAGGCCTACGCCAGGGCGCAGGGCCTCTTCCGGACCGATGCCTCGCCGGAGCCGACCTTCAGCGAGTCCCTCAGCCTCGACCTCTCGACCGTCGTCCCCTCGCTGGCGGGGCCGAAGCGCCCGCAGGACCGGGTCGCGCTCACCGACATGCGAGAGTCATTCCGGGCTGCCTTCCCCGACGGCCTCCACACCCACGCCGACGGCACGACGCACGAGCACGAGGTGTCCGATCACGGTGAACGGCGCGGCACGGTCGACGAGGCCAGCGCGGAATCCTTCCCGGCGTCCGACCCGCCGTCGTACACCCGCGACCCAGCCGCCGAGACGAACGAGGAGCCCGCGCCGGCACGGCACGAGCCAGAGGCCGCGCCTGCCGGAGCCCACTACCGCGCAACCGAGGTGCGGCTCGACGGCCGGCGCCACAAGATCCGCACCGGGTCGGTCGTGATCGCGGCCATCACGAGCTGCACGAACACGAGCAACCCATCGGTCATGGTCGCCGCCGGGCTCCTGGCTCGGAACGCGGTGGCGCGCGGGCTGGAGACGAAGGCGTGGGTCAAGACCTCGCTGGCGCCGGGCTCGCGGGCGGTGACCGACTACCTGGCTGCCGCCGGCCTCATGGACCCGCTCGAGAAGCTGCGATTCCACCTCGTCGGCTACGGCTGCACGACCTGCATCGGCAACTCCGGCCCGCTGGCCGAGCCGGTCGCCCAGGCGATCGAGGCCAACGACATCGCCGCCGTCGCCGTCCTCTCGGGCAACCGCAACTTCGAGGGGCGCATCCACCCGCTCGCCCGCGCCAGCTACCTGGCCTCACCACCGCTCGTCGTCGCCTTCGCGCTGGCCGGCCGGGTCGACATCGACCTGACGACCGAGCCGATCGGCACCGACGCCGATGGCGCGACCGTGATGCTGGCCGACATCTGGCCGAGCCCCGAGGAGGTCGCGCGGGTCGTGACCGAGGCGGTCAGCGGCGAGATCTTCACGCGGAACTACGCCTCGGTCTTCGATGGTGACGACCGTTGGCGGGACCTTCCGGTGCCGGCCGGGGACCGGTATGCGTGGGACGCGGACTCGACGTACGTGGCGCGGCCGCCCTTCTTCGATGGCCTTGGCGACGCGCCGGCCGACCCGGCCGACATCCACGGCGCACGCGCCCTGGCGGTCCTCGGCGACAGCGTCACCACCGACCACATCAGCCCGGCCGGGTCGATCGCGCGGACCTCGCCGGCGGGGGAGTGGCTGGTCGCCCACGGCGTGGAACCGCGCGACTTCAACTCCTACGGCGCCCGTCGCGGCCATCACGACGTGATGATGCGCGGCACCTTCGCGAACATCCGGCTGCGCAACGCGCTCACGCCCGACGCCGAGGGCAACGTCACCGAGCACCTGCCCTCGGGCGAGCGGATGAGCATCTTCGACGCGGCGACGCGCTACGCCGCCGACGGGACGCCGCTCGTGATCCTGGCCGGCAAGGAGTACGGCTCGGGCTCGTCGCGTGACTGGGCGGCGAAGGGGCCGATGCTCCAGGGCGTCCGCGCCGTGATCGCGGAGAGCTATGAGCGCATTCATCGCTCGAACCTCGTCGGGATGGGCATCCTGCCGCTTCAGCACGTGCCCGGCGAGACGGCGGCGTCGCTCGGGCTGACCGGGCGCGAGACGTTCGACATCACCGGGCTCGCCGACGGCCTCCGCCCGCGCATGGAGGTCGCGGTCACCGCCCGCGGCGATGACGGTCGCGAGGTCCGATTCCGCGCGGTCGCCCGGCTCGACGGCGAGATCGACGTGAGCTACCTCCGCAACGGCGGCGTGCTCCAGACGGTCCTGCGCCGGCTCGCCTCGAGCTGAGCCAGCCCGGGGCCGTCCGTTGCCGGCCCCGGATGCATCGGTCTAGACTCACCGCGCGTCGAACCGCCACCACCGCAGGGAGTGCCCACACGACCGTGACCGTCTCCAGCGTCGACGAGCTGCGCGCGCTCATCCGCGAGGTCCCCGACTTCCCGAAGCCGGGGATTCGCTTCTATGACATCACCACCCTGCTCAAGGACGCGGCCGCGTTTCGCGAGGTGATCGACCGCATGGCGGAGCAGGTGCGCGGGACCCAGGTGGACGTCGTCGTGGGCATGGAGTCGCGCGGCTTCATCTTCTCCGCGCCGCTCGCCTACCAGCTCGGCGCCGGCTTCGTGCCGGTCCGCAAGCTGGGCAAGCTGCCGGCGGAGACGATCGAGGTCGAGTACGAGCTCGAGTACGGCACGGCCACCCTCGAGATCCACGCCGATGCGATCTCCTCGGGCCAGCGCGTCCTCATCGTCGACGACCTGCTGGCCACCGGCGGCACGGTGATGGGCACCATCGAGCTCGTGCGGCGGCTCGGTGGCGAGATCGCGGGCCTCTCGTTCATGGTCGAACTGAGCGCGCTTCACGGCCGCGACCAGCTCGACGAGTTCGAGATCCACGCCCTCCTGAGCTACTGATCCGGGCCGGCACGGCACCGATGGCGGTCGCGACCTCCGTTCGTCCCCGCGCCCGCGCCGTCAGCGATCGCGGCGAGATCGCCGCCTTCCTGCGCACCGATCGCCTCTATGCCGCCTACGCCCTCGGCGACCTCGACGGGCCGAACCGCAACCGGGTCGCGTGGGGGATCGCCTACGACGATGGCGGCACGCCGATCGCCCTTGTCATGCATCACGAGGGGCTCGTCCCGCAGCCGCTCTTCCTCATGGGCGACCCGGCCGGCTGCCGCGCCGTCCTCGAGAGCGTCCTGAAGCCGCGCGACGCGTACCTCCAGGGGCTCGAGATCCATGAGCCGGCCCTGCGCGACCTGTACGACCTTGACGCGCCGATCCAGATGCTGCGCATGGTCGTCGACCGCGACACGTACGTTCCCTTCGCCGGGCCGGCCGAGCGGCTGAGCGCGCTCGACGTCGAGGACCTCAACCGGCTCTACCAGCTCGGGTTCCGCGCCGGCTTCCCGGCATCGGTGCTCGAGGAGGGCGTGTACTACGGCATCCGCGTGCGCGGGCGCCTCGTGAGCGCCGCCGGCACCCACGCCATCAATCCGCGCGAGGGACTCGCCGTGGTCGGCAACGTCATGACGCACCTCGACTTCCGCGGCCACGACTTCGCGAAGATGGTGACGAGCGCGGTCATCGCCGAGCTGCTCGATCGCGTGAGCGACGTCGCCCTCAACGTTCACGCCGACAATGCCCCGGCGGTCGCGGCCTACGCGCGCCTCGGCTACCGTACCCACTGCCAGCTCGTGGAGCGCCTCGTTCGGAGGCGCTCGGGCGGCTGGGGACTGATGCGACCGATACGAGAGGCGATGCGAATCCCGTGGCAACGCGAAGCGAGATGAGGGCGGCCGACGTCGCCGACCTGGGCCAGGCCGATGCCGGCCGGCTGAAGATCGAGTGGGCGGACCGCCAGATGCCGGTCCTTGCCGGCATCCGCGAGCGGTTCGCGGCGGAGCGGCCGCTCGAGGGATGGCGGATCAGCGCCTGCCTCCACGTGACGGCGGAGACCGCGAACCTCATGCGCACCCTGGCCGCGGGCGGGGCCGACGCGGTCCTGTGCTCCTCGAACCCACTCTCGACGCAGGACGACGTGGCCGCGTCGCTCGTCACCCACTTCGAGATCCCGACCTTCGCGATCAAGGGCGAGGACCGCGACTCGTACTACACCCACATCGGCGCCGCGCTCGACCATCGGCCCCAGATCACGATGGACGACGGCGCCGACCTCGTGAACGAGCTCCACACGGCTCGCCGCGAGCTGCTGCCCGAGGTCATCGGCGGCACCGAGGAGACCACCACCGGCGTGATTCGGCTGCGTGCCATGGCGGCCGCCGGCAAGCTCGAGTACCCGATCGTGGCGGTGAACGAGGCGCTCACGAAGCACCTCTTCGACAACCGCTACGGGACCGGCCAGTCGGCGATCGACGGCGTCCTGCGCGCGACGAACATCCTCTTCGCCGGGAGCACTGTCGTCATCGGCGGATACGGGTGGGTCGGGCGCGGGATCGCCTCGCGAGCCCACGGCATGGGCGCCAACGTCGTGGTCGTCGAGGTCGACCCCATCCGGGCGCTCGAGGCGGCGATGGACGGCTTTCGCGTGATGAACGCGGCCGAGGCCGCACGCATTGGCGACCTCTTCATCAGCGGCACCGGCAACCTGAACGTGTGGGGACGCGACCACTTCGGCCTCATGCACGATGGCGCGATCCTCGCCAACGCCGGCCACTTCAACGACGAGTTCGAGCTCGAGGCCCTGGAGGCCCAGTCCGATTCGTCGCGCGAGGTGCGTCCCTTCACGCGCGAGTTCCTCATGCCCGATGGACGGCGGATCTACCTCCTCGCCGATGGGCGCCTGGTCAACCTCGGCGCGGCGGAGGGCCACCCAGCGATGGTGATGGACATGAGCTTCGCGAACCAGGCCCTCGGTCTCGAATGGCTGCGCGCCAACCTCGACGGCCTGGAGCCGACGGTGCATGGCATCCCCGACGAGATCGACCGGGAGGTCGCGCGCCTGAAGCTCGAGAGCATGGGCATCTCGATCGACCCGATGACGGCCGAGCAGAAGGCCTACAGCGAGTCCTGGGAGTCCGGCACCTAGGAATCGGCGCCCCGACGGCCTCTGGACGCACGCCACCACCGGTTCGACGTAGCATCCCGGTCAGGGGATGGCCCGGGGGGAGATCATGGTGACCGTGGCGCCTCTGGCGCCTGGGGGGAACCGGTCGCCGCCTGGCCACCCCTGTCCACGCTGCGTCGTCAGGCGATGTCGCCGACCGGCCGTCCGGCGGCCCACCGGGGCGTTTCGAGCTTCCCGTCGCTCACGATCGTGCGGGCGCCGATGTTCAGGGTGTGGGTGCCCAGGGCCCCCGGGAGCCAGTCGGGAAGGATCTCTCCGACAGGCACCTCACGGTAGCGTTCCGGGTCGAGCTCTTCGACTCGATGGACCGTCATCGAGTGTCCGTAGCGGACCGCGCAGTTCTGCGCGGGCCGGTACAGGCTTCCGTCCTGGACGAATGGCCTGCCAGCGGGTCGAGCGCGGCGGACGTCGGAGACCACCGGGTTCGCACGGTGCGCGGTGTACGGCCCGCGCGGGGAATCGGCCCAGAACAGGTGCAGCTCGTCATTCGCGGAGGCGCCGACGGACGCGATGTTGACTGAGAGCCACCAGCGGCCGTCATGCTCGAAGACGGTCGGGTCGACGGCCTTGACGTCGCGCATCAGGACGGTGTCCAGCTCCCAACGCCAGGGAAACTCGACCGCACGATAGAGTTCGATCGACCGGTTCCCGGCCGTTTCGGGGGTCATGTACCAGTCGTCGCCCCACCGGAAGACGGCAGGATAGGAAAGGTGATAGTCGCGCTCGAGCACCGTCACCGGATCGGATGTCGAGTCGTCGCCGAGCTCCATGACCGCGATGACTCCCTGGGTGCGCCGAAGCGGGCACGACTCGACGAAGATGAATGTGCGGCCATCGTGCTCCGCGAGGAACGGGTCCGCGAGGTACCGCCCGCGAGGCGACGGAATGATGCGAAACGAGGGCGCATAGTCAATGCCCGGCAGGCCGTGCTCGCGAGGCGCCCAGGCGACGAACCAGTGGCCAGTTAGCGCCCGATGCCGGAGCTGACCGCGAACGACCTCCAGCCCTCTCCGTAGGGCAAACGTCGTGGCGCGCAAGGGTCCCGGCGCGCGCGTGATTCGGGATGGCGGCACGACCGCGCCGATCTCGGCCGACGCCAGCGCCTCGGGCCCGCCCCGGTACAGATCCGCCAGCCGTCGTTCCATGAATCGCGCTGTCTTCCAGTACGTCTCGTTCCGGTTCCGGAACAGCGACGTCTGGTCCGTCCGGCTGGCCGAGCGGTAGATCAACCGACCGGCGTCGAGATCGTTGGTGAGCATCTGGAGGCTCGTGCCCGACACCGGATCGCGGTGAGCCATCTCCCAGAAGAGTGCGGGGCCCCCGCGATACTTCCGGTCGTCACCGTGGTGGTAGGACCAGACCCCGTGGCGGGCCGCCTCCAGGATTCGGCCCCCGAGGTTCCGGAATCCGAAGCGGAGGAGGACATCGAGGTCGTGGGCCCGCACGGCATCGACCTCGTTGTCGGCGAGGCGGACCGGCGTTCCCCTCCGTGGTGCGACCCGCAGGGTTGGCACATCGCTCAGGAGCTCGCCCACCGGCATCGGGGTGAAGGCATGGTGCTTCACCTTCCTCCCGAACGCGCCCTGGTCCAGCTTCGCGTACACGAGGAAGGGAACCAGGGGGAGCTGCCGGAGTCGGTCCCGGATGGACGGGGCGGTCGACGGGCTGTCGTTGAGCACGACGAGCTCAACGCTGGCGTAGTCGCTGGCCCGGATCGTGGCGATGATCGACTCGATCCAGCGTGGCACGACGAGCGAGTCGAGCAGCAGGCCAATCCGGAGCGGTCTGCCCGGGGATGCTGGCACGGCGGGGATGCTACCAGCCGATGGCGGCAGCGACGGATTGAGAGACCGCCACCGACGCGGTCGCCGGCGCGAACCGCATCGGTCTCAGCGTCGCCTGAGGCGGGGTACACTCGGGCGCGCCCAGTTCGCCCGCACGGAGCACCGATGTCTTCCGCCTCATCCACCCTCTTCACGTCGGAGTCGGTCACCGAGGGCCACCCCGACAAGCTGTGCGATGCGGTCGCCGACGCGGTCCTCGACGAGATCCTCGAGCACGACCCGATGGCGCGATCCGCGGTCGAGGTCGCGACCACCACCGGCATGGTGATCGTGCTCGGCGAGGTGAGCACCTCCCACTACGTCGACGTGCAGGAGGTCGTGCGCCGGACCGTGCGGCAGATCGGCTACAACGACAGCCGCCTCGGGTTCGACTGGGAGACGTGCGGGACCCTGACCGCCATCAAGGAGCAGTCGCCCGACATCGCCCTCGGCGTGGACCACGCCCTCGAGGCGCGCGAGGGGAAGGAGGCCGACGAGCTCGGGGCGGGCGACCAGGGGATGATGTTCGGCTACGCGACCGACGAGTCGGACGAGCTCATGCCGATGCCGATCCTCCTCGCGCACCGCGTGGCGCGGCGCCTGGCCGAGGTCCGACGCGACGGGACCCTCCCCTTCATCCGGCCCGATGGCAAGAGCCAGGTCACGATCGAATACGACGCCGATGGCGTCCCGCGGCGCGTCCACACCGTGCTCGTCAGCACCCAGCACGACCCGGACGTCGAGCCGGACGAGCTGTCGGCCGCCGTCCGCGAGCACGTCGTCGAGGCCGCCATCCCGACCGAGCTGCTCGACGCTGAGACGCGCCACCTCGTCAACCCGACCGGGCGCTTCGTCATCGGCGGACCGATGGGCGACTCGGGGCTGTCCGGACGCAAGATCATCGTCGACACCTACGGGGGCATGGCTCGTCATGGCGGTGGCTCCTTCAGCGGCAAGGACCCGACCAAGGTCGACCGATCCGGCGCGTACATGGCGCGCTACGTCGCCAAGAACGTGGTGGCCGCCGGGCTCGCGCGCCGCTGCGAGATCCAGCTGGCCTACGCCATCGGCGTGGCCCACCCGCTGGCGGTGAACGTCCAGACGTGGGGGACCGGACGCGTCGGCGACGCCCGCCTCGCCGACCTCGTCACCAGCACGTTCGACCTCCGTCCCGGCGCGATCATCCGCGACCTCGACCTGCGCCGGCCGATCTACCGGCCGACCGCAGCGTATGGCCACTTCGGCCGCTCGGACCTCGACCTGCCGTGGGAGCGGCTGGACCGCGTCGACGAGCTGCGCCGGGCGGCCGACTGACCGCGGGCTGATGAGCGCCGGCCACGCGCACTCGCATCCGCACCCCGCGTGGGGTGAGCCACGCCCGAGCCTGGTCCAGCGGGTTCTGGCCAGGCTGCGGTCCCTGATCGCGCCCGCACCGGCCGGATCGTGGCCGGGCGGCCTGGGAGAGCTGCCGCTCGTGCTGCGGCGCGGCGACCTGGCCGAGGCGTACCTCGCCGCCGAGCGAGACGTCGATCACGGTCGCGCAGGTGCCGCCGCATCCGCCGCCACGGAGCGCGCGATCTCGGGGGCGGAGTGGTGGCCCGCCGACGTCTGGGCGCACCGCGCGCTGTGGCATTACGAGCGTGCCGGCGAGGCGATCGAATCGATCAGGATGGCCCGCCGCATCGGCGACCTGCGGACCTCCGCCGGCGACGCGGCGAGTGCGCGCCGCTACTACGCCGAGGCGATCGACGAGGGCCGCGACATCGGGGCCGAGCGCGAGCAGGGCCTCGCCACGATCGGGCTTGGTCGCGCGCTGCTCGAGCTCGGCAACGTCTCCGACGCGCGTCGGCTGGCGGGCGCGGCGATCGATTTGCTGTCGCGCGCCGAGGCGCCACCCGACGAGCTGTCAGCGGCGCGGGCGCTGCTCGGCGAGGAGGTCGCGGTGGGCGAGCCGACGGCGGAGCGCGGCTGATGGCGCGCCGAACCATGCAGGTGGGGATCATCGGCGCCGGCGTCATGGCCGAGGCGATGATCGCCGGGCTCCTCGCCGACAGGGCGGTGCGCGCCGAGAAGGTCTTCGCCTCACACCCGAGACGCGATCGCCGAGACGCGCTGATCGAGCGCCACGGGATCAGCGCCGTCAGGCGCAACGTCGAGGCGGTGGCGGGCGCCGAGATCGTCGTCCTGGCCGTGAAGCCGCAGATGCTCGGGGCGGTCATGCGCGAGATCGGGCCGGCCCTCTCCGAGGGGCAGGTGGTGCTCTCGATCGTGGCCGGGGCGACCCTGCGCACCCTGACCGTCGGCCTGGGCCATGCGGCGGTCGTCCGGGCCATGCCCAACACGCCTTCCCAGATCCGACGCGGCATCACCGTCTGGGCGGCCTCGTCCGCCTGCACCGCCCGGCAGCGGGACCTCGCCCGCTCGGTCCTGCGCGCGGTCGGCCACGAGAAGGAGGTCGGCGACGAGGCGTTCGTGGCGATGGCCACCGCGCTCTCGGGCACCGGACCGACCTACCTCTTCGCCGTGATGGAGGCGCTCATCGACGCGGGGGTCCACATGGGCTTTCCGCGCGAGCTCGCGCACGACCTCGTCGTCGAGACGCTCATCGGCTCCGCCGAGTACGCCGCGCAGTCCGAGCTCCATCCGGCGCAGCTCCGCAACCTGGTGACCTCGCCGGGCGGGACGAGCGCGGCCGCGATCTACGAGCTCGAGAAGGGCCGCATCCGGACCGTCCTCTCCGATGCGGTGTGGGCCGCGTACCGCCGCACGCTGGAGCTCGGCGAACGGCTGGAGCAGGAGACGGGCGGCTAGTGTTCGCAATCGTGATGGCCGGGGGCGCCGGCACGCGCCTCTGGCCGCTCTCGCGGCGGGGGACGCCGAAGCAGCTGCTCGCGCTGACCGGGGATACGAGCCTGCTCCAGCAGACCGTCGCGCGCCTCGGCGAGCTGCTGAAGCCGCACGACATCTACGTCATCACGAGCCAGGCCCACGTGCGCGTCACGCAGGACCAGCTGCCGCACCTGCCCCCTGACAACATCCTCGGGGAGCCGCTGGCTCGCTCGACGGCGCCGGCCGCCGGGCTGGCGACCGTGCTGAGCCGCCGGGAAAGCGACGAGATCGCCCTCGTCCTGCCCGCCGACCATTTCGTCGCCGACGACGCCGCCTTCGCCGAGGCCCTGCGTGAGGCCGGGCGCGCCGCCGAGCGCGGCTACCTCGTCACCCTTGGCGTCGTGCCGACCCACCCCGCCACCGGCTATGGCTACATCAAGGCCGGCGCCCCGCTCCACGCGTCGGGGCCGACCGCGCTCGTCGAGCGATTCGAGGAGAAGCCGGATGCGGAGGCCGCCGCCGCCATGCTCCGCGAGGGCGACTACTACTGGAACGCCGGCATCTTCGTCTGGCGCGTGTACGCGTTCCGCCAGGCGCTCGAGCGCTTCCAGCCCGGTCTGGCGGGCGCGCTCGATCGGATCGGCGAGCTGCACCGGACGCCGGGCTGGATGAGCGAGGTCCGCGACATCCTCGAGCCCGTGCCGACGATCTCGATCGACGTCGGGATCGCCGAGCCGGCGGCGGCCGAGGGCCGGATGGCGGTCGTCCCGCTGGCGGCGGGATGGTCCGACATCGGCTCCTGGTCGGCGCTCCTCGAGGCGCTCTCGGCGGCCAGCGGTGCCGACCTCGTCGCCAGCGGGCGGCACCTCGATCGCGACTCGCACCGCGTCCTCGTCCACGGTGGCGATCGGCTCGTGGTGACCGTCGGGCTCGAGGACGTGATCATCGTCGACACGCCGGACGCGCTCCTCGTCTGCCACCGCGACCGGGCCGAAGAGATCAAGCCAGTGCTCGACGAGATCGCCCGGACCGCCGGCGACCGCTACCTCTAGCCGATCGAGACCGATGCGGCTCGCTGGCGCGCCTCATCGGGTTGGCGATGGCGGCCTACGTGCGGCTCGTGGCCGCCACCTCCCGCGTCGACGGCACCGTCACCCAGTCGCAGGTCGTGCTCGCCTTCTGGCACGAGTACAACCTGGTCACGTCGGTCGTGGCCTGGCGGCTGCGCCGGCACCATCGGCACGTCAGCTTCAGCACCCAGACCTTCCGCGGCGAGATCATGAACGCCATGCTCGCGGCGCTCGACACCGGGTCGGTCCCGCTTCCGGCGGAGGGGGCGTCGGCGGAGGCGACGCGACTGGCCCGCCAGCTTGCTCGCCTCGGTCGCGAGGGCGCGTCCCTGGCCGTCAGCCCCGACGGCCCGCTCGGCCCGTATCGGCGCGCAAAGCCGGGCGCCCTCATCGTGGCGCGCGCGTCGGAGCTGCCCCTCCAGCCGTGGGCCATGCACGCCAGCCCGTCCCTCCGCCTCCGGGGCCGATGGGACCGCCACATCGTGCCCCTTCCCTTCGGCCGGATCCGGGTCGAGGCGGCCGAGCCGATCGAGGTCGCCGAGCGCGAGCCGCTCCGGCCGCTCCTCGTCCGCCTCCAGGCCGGGCTCGACGCGGCGACGGTGCGGGCCGACGGCGCACCGACCATGGCCGCTCGTGATTGACGCTGCCTGCGCGGTTGTCGGACCGGCTACGATGAGGCCCCACCCCGCACCGGTCTGCAGTCGAGTGCCGTTCGCCCCGTGACGAAGATCAAGTTCGGTACTGATGGCTGGCGCGCCGCGATCGCCGAGGACTACACGTTCCACAACGTGCGGCGTTGCGCGCGTGGCGTCGCGGAGCACCTGCGGCTGACCGGCGCCGCCGATCGGGGCGTGGTCGTCTGCCACGACCGGCGCTTCGCAAGCGAGCACTTCGCGCGAGCCTGCGTCGAGGTCCTCGCCGCCCACGGCATCCGGTCGCTGACACCGCCGGAGGCCGTGCCGACGCAGGTCGGCAGCTTCTTCACCCGGGAGCTCGGCGCCGGCGCGGGCATCGTCATCACGGCGAGCCACAACCCGTGGACGGACAACGGCTTCAAGGTCAAGGCCGACACCGGCGGTGCGGCGGCGCCCGAGATGCTCGCCGCGATCGAGGCGACCATGGACACCCATCCCGAGGATGAGCTGCCACCCCGACGCGACTACACCGACGCGGTCGCCGCCGGGCTGGTCGAGACCTTCGACCCGTATCCGCGCTTCCGCGACCAGCTCGCCAGCATCGTCGACCTCGAGCGGATCCGCGCCGCGGAGCGCCGCGTGCTGGTCGAGAACCTGTTCGGGTCCGGCGCGGGCTGGATGACCAGGCTCCTCGGCGATGGCCGGCTCACCGTCCGCGAGCTTCACACCGAGCGAAACCCGTTCTTCGGCGGGCTGAACCCCGAGCCGATCCGTCCCAACGTCGACGCCTGGCTCGAGGAGATCCCGCGCTGGGGCGCCGAGATCGGCATCGCCTTCGACGGCGATGCGGACCGGGTCGGGATGGCGACCGAGGAGGGCGTCTTCGTCAATCAGCTCCAGGTCTTCGGCCTGCTGTACTGGTACCTCCTCGACGTCCGCGGCCAGATCGGGCCGGCGGTCTACACGGTCACGACCACCTCGATGGCCAAGCGGCTGGCGGAGATCTACGGCACCCAGGCGCACGAGACCGGCGTCGGTTTCAAGTTCGTCGGGCCGAAGATGACGGAGACGCAGGCGGTCATCGGCGGCGAGGAGTCGGGCGGCTTCGGGTTCGGGATGCACATCCCGGAGCGCGATGGCATCGCGTCCGGGCTCTTCCTGCTCGACCTGTGGCTGACGAAGGGGAAGAAGGCGTCGGAGGTGCTCGCCGAGCTTCAGGCGCTGGCCGGGCCGTCGTACTACAACCGCATCGACATCCGGTTCTCGCGCGAGGGCTACGACCAGGTGAAGGCCGACACGCTCGCCCGGCTGGCCAACGAGGCCCCGACCGACCTGGCCGGACAGGAGGTCGTCGAGCGTGCGCCGCTCGAGACCAACGACGGCTTCAAGTTCTACCGCACCGATGGGTCGTGGCTGCTGATCCGATTCAGCGGGACCGAGGCCCTCCTCCGCGTCTATGTCGAGGCGCGATCGCCAGAGGACGTCGAGGCGCTCCTGGCCGAGGGTCGCCGGATCGCCGGCGCCGAGCGGCCGCGCGCGGCCGCCGCGACCTGATGGACGCGCGCGACTTCTTCGGCTACAAGCACGCGGACGAGGAGCCGGGCCGACGCCCGGAGGCCGACGACGCCGATCCCGACGCACCACCGCTCTTCGAGGAGGCGGTCACGCTTGACGACCCGGCCGCCCTGCGCCGGATCGACCCGGAGGGCATGATCGTCCGAGTCATGGAGCTGCCGCCGCAGCTCGCCCAGGCGCAGCGCGTGGCGAGCGCCGTGCAGCTGCCTGATCGGCTGCGAGACGTGGACGCCGTCATCGTGCTCGCCATGGGGGGCTCGGCCATCGGCGCCGAGCTCGTGGCGGCAGCCGCCGGCGAGCGGCTCCGCGTCCCGCTCATCGTGCACCGCGACTACGGCCTGCCGGCCGGGGCGGGAGCGCGCACCCTCATTGTCGCGGCCAGCCACTCCGGCGAGACCGCCGAGACCCTGTCCGGCTTCGCCGACGCCCGCGCCAGAGACCTCCCGATGGTGGTGATCACGACCGGCGGATCGATGGCCGCGTCGGCGACCGAGGGCGGCATCCCGCTCCTCCGTTACCGGCTCGACGGCCAGCCGCGGGCCGCCATCGGCTTCGGCCTCGGCCTTGTGCACGAGCTCCTGAGCCGGTTGGAGCTCATCGATGGCCCGGACCCGATCGGACCTGCCGTTGCCAGCCTTGAGTCTCTCCTCGAGCGCATGGCGCCATCGGTCGCCACCGATGCCAACCCCGCCAAGCAGCTGGCCTGGTCGATCTTCGGCCGCATCCCGGTCATCTACGGGCACGGGTCGATGTCGGCCGTCGCCCACCGGTGGAAGACCCAGCTCAACGAGAACGCCAAGGCCTGGGCCATCTGGGAGCCGATGCCGGAGGCCAACCACAACGCCATCGAGGGCAGCCTCAACCCGCGCGAGCTCTCCGACGGGCTGTACGTCGTCCAGCTGCGCGACCCCGAGGAGCCGGCCGCCATCGCGGAGCGCTACCGCGTCGTCGAGGAGCTGCTCGGCGAGCGCGCGACCAACCGGTCGGAGGTCTGGGCCGAGGGCCCTTCGCGCCTCGCCCGCGTGCTCGGGGCGGTCGCCTACGGCGATCTGGTGAGCGTCTACCTCGCCATCCTCTACCAGACCGACCCGACCCCGGTTACACTGCTGTCGATGCTCAAGGAGCGGCTCGCCAGGGCCACCGGATCCGACCCGACGGGCGCCAGCTAAGTAGGGCGCCGGGGAAGACCGGCGCCAATGGAGGTAACCGCGACGTGCATTCGAGCATGATCGGCAAGGTCGAGAAGGCGATGCGCTACGCGCATGAGCCGGACCGCGTGAAGCTCCAGGCCATCACGGCCAGCTTCGCCGGCGACAACGGCGCCCACACCGTGTCGCTCGACGCCGATGCGTGGCACTGTGACTGCCATCTCTTCGAGTCGGCCGGCGGCTGCACGCACACGCTGGCGATCCAGAAGATGCTCGACCCGATGCTGACCGACGCCGCGCGCGAGACTCCACTCTACGGTCACGCTGAGACGCCCCAGGAGGAGGCCGTCCCCGCGTAGGTCCGCCACCACTGCCGTGACCCGCCGACAGGGCGTCGCCGGGCGGCGCAGCCGCGGCCTCCGGCACGTATGAGATACCGATTCCTCGCCCTTCTGGGCTCGATCGCCTTCGGCATTCGCCGCTTCATCGGCTCGATCCTGAGCTTCGTCGGCTTGCGGGCGCTCGCGCGCTTCGCGGTGCCGGTCCTCGTGATCGTCTTCTCGGCGGCCGTCGCGGTGTCCGCCCGCGACACCGCCACGATCCTGGCGTCGCGTCCCGAGGTCCAGCAGACGACGCTGGCCGACGTCGCCAGCCGGAGCGAGGACGAGGGCGGCAGCATCTGGTTCGAGTTCGACGCCCTCATGGACGACAGCCACCTCGACGTGCCGGCCGACCTCGGCTTCTTCTATCTCGCCCGTGATCCGACCGATTCCTCAGCCGGCCTCCTCGTCCGCAGCAACTCGAGCGACCCGTTCGTTCGCGTTCGGGTCATCTCGGCCACCCTGATTGAGGACGAGGGCCTCGTCGACGATGCGGTCGGGGCGATCGGCGAGGTGCCCGGCGGCTTCTCGCTCGACCAGACGCGCTATCTCGATGAGACGGCGAACGGTGGCCAGGCGGACGAGGCCTTCCAGCCGTCCGAGCTCGGCGAGGAAGAGGCGGGTACCGAGCTGCCCGTGTCCGGGCGGGTCGTCTCCCCGAGCCAGTTCGCCGCATGCGCCAACGAGGGGGGCTGCGACGGCGAAGACGCCTCCTGGTTCTACTATCTCGCCGATGCGCAGGGCGGCAGCGCGATCGTCCTCCGCTCGCCACACCCGCCCGATGCGCAGCCGGTCCGGCTGCAGGGCCTCTACGAGCGCGACACGTTCGACCTGGCGCCGGTGCTCGCGAGCGACTGGTTCGCGGACATCGACGTGGACGTGCCGACCGAGCGCGCCTTCTCCGCCGACCGCCGGCCGCCGATCACCGTTCCGGCCTCGTGGGTCCCGACGATCATCTTCGCGGCCCTGGCCACCCTGCTCCTTGCCAGCCAGCTGGTCGGCTACCCGGTCTTCGGCCGCACCGACCTGCCTGCGGCGGCCCGCAGCATGGCTGCGGGACATGGGATCGATGTCGATATCACCGGGCAGCTCGAGCGCGAGGCGGCCGCGATCACCCTCGATCGCAGCCCCGGAGCCGTCGAGCGGCTCGACATCGCCGACCTCGCGCTGCGCCTCTGGCGATACGGGATGCTGCCCCATGGGCTCTCTCGGCGCGATGCGGAGGAACGGTTCGTGGCCGAAGCGGAGGGCGAAGCCGACCGGCTCGTGATCCACGAGCGCGACCAGTCCGCGCTCGTCACCCTGTCGCGCGAGCCCGGCGCGGCCACGGTCGAGACGGGCCGGCTGTACCGCGTCGCCGGCAGCGCTCCGGCGCTGCGCGTTCGCCAGGGGCGGACCGATGCGTATTTGACCGCTCACTCGGCTGAGGAGCGAGATCGCGCGGCCGCGGAGCTCCTGGCCGAGATCGAGGGCCGCCCGGCCTGAGCCGTCGGGCAACCCCGGTCCGGTGTAGCATCGGCGGCAACTGAAGACACGCACGACGGGTGCCGTCCCCGAAAGGCGGACGGGCAAATGGCGAAGCCGGTTCAAGGCCGGCGCAGTCCCGCTACTGTATCCGCGCGCCGATCCCTTCCGGGACGGGGTGCGGGAGCCAGGTCGACCAGCCCGATCGCGATGTCCAGCCCCTCGAGTGAAAGGGAACGGCATCAGCCATGGCTCTCCGCACGCGTCTCCGCCCCGCGGTCCTCCTGATCGGCGTCCTCGTCGCCTGCAGCGCCCCTCCCGGCGGGTCGACCGCACCCTCGGCCGAACCGTCGCCGTCCGACATCGCCAGCACCGAGCCGAGCGCGACCGCGCCGGCATTCCCCCTGGCCCTGACCGATGATGCCGGCCGCGAGATCACCCTCGCCACGTTGCCCGAGCGCATCGTCAGCCTCGCGCCTTCGAACACCGAGATCGTGTGCGCCCTCGGCGCCTGCGACCGCCTCGTCGGGGTCACGGACGCCGACACCTTCCCGGCCGAGGTGGCCGAGATCGATGACGTGGTCATCGCCGCCCAGGTCGACCCCGAGCTCGTCGTCGCCGCGGAGCCGGACCTCGTGCTCGCTGCCGGCAACGAGATCACGCCGACCCCCGTCATCGAGCAGCTCGACGCGCTCGGCCTGACCGTCATGGTCCTGTACCCCCAGTCGCTGGACGAGGTGTACGCCGACATCGAGATCGTCGGGCGCGCAATCGCCGCAGAGGCCGCCGCCGACGATCTGGTGAGCGAGATGCGCGATCGGGTCGAGACGATCACGATCGCCCTCGACGGGGTCGAGCGTCCGCGAACGCTCTACGAGGTCTACTACGCCGAGGGAACGATGTACACCGCCGGCGACGGGTCGTTCGTCGCCTCACTGATCGACGTTGCCGGGGGTGAGCCGGTGACCGGTGACGCGACCGGGCTCCTCGCGCCCGAGGACCTCGTGGCCGCTGACCCGGAGCTCATCCTCCTCGGCTCCGCCTCATACGATCCTGCCCTGGCCGACGCGGCATCGGCGCTCGACGTGGTCGCGGCGCGGCCGGGATGGGGTGACCTGACGGCCGTGGCGAACGGGAATGTCATCCCGTTCCTCGAGGACATCGTGACCACGCGGCCAGGCCCGCGCATCGTCGACGGCCTCGAGGCGCTGGCGCGCGCCATCCATCCCGAGGCCTTCGACTGAATGCGCGCTGAGGCCGCCGCACGCCCCCTCGCCCTCGGGCCGAGCATCGGTCGGACGACCCTCGTGCTCGGGGCCGGGGTCCTCCTCCTGGCCGGCGCGGCCGTCGCCGCGCTCGCCCTCGGGACGAGCGGGGTGAGCCCGGGGGACGCCGTCGCGATCGTCGCGCATCGGCTCTTCGGCGTCGGGAGCGTGACGTGGCCGGCCTCGGCCGAGACGATCGTGTGGGAGCTGCGCCTGCCACGCATCGCGGGCGGGATCGTGGTCGGCGCCGGCCTCGCCTGCGCCGGGACGGTGTTCCAGGCCGTGCTTCGCAACCCGATGGCCGACCCGTACGTGATCGGCACGGCGGCCGGCGCCTCGCTCGGTGCCGTCGCGGCGCTCATCGTGCCGGCGCTGCTGGCGATTGCCGTCCCCTCATGGCTCGGCCTCGGCCTCGTCCAGCTGCTCTCATTCGTCGGTGGGCTGGGGGCCGTCACGATCGTCTATGCCATCGCGCGTGGCCGCGCCGGCACGCCGGTGGTCACGCTGCTGCTGGCCGGCTATGCCGTCTCCTCGCTCCTTGCCGCCGGCGTCGCGCTGCTGATGTTCCTGTCCGGCGACCGGCTCGGCGCCGTGGTGGCCTGGCTGCTCGGGTCGCTGGCCGGCGCCAGCTGGCCGCGCCTCGCCCTCGCCGTGCCTCTCATCGTGATCTCCTTCGGCCTCATCCTCGTCCGCTGGCGCGCGCTCAATGCCTTCCTCCTCGGGGAGGCCGGCGCCGCGCACCTCGGCCTCGAGGTCGAACGCGAGAAGCGGGTGCTCGTGGCGCTCGCCGCGCTCGCGACCTCTGCGGGGGTGGCGATCTCCGGAACGATCGGGTTCGTCGGGCTCGTCGTCCCGCACCTCCTGCGTCTGGCCTTCGGCCCGGACCATCGGCTGCTGCTCCCGGCGGGCCTCGTCTACGGTGCGGTGCTGCTCGTGGTGGCCGACCTCGGCGCGCGGCTGGCGGGTGGGATCCCGGTCGGCATCGTCACGGCGCTCATCGGCGCGCCCTTCTTCCTCTGGCTCCTCCGTCGATCGTTGGCGATCCATGGCTGAGTCGCGCGTCGCCGTCGCCGAGCTGCGCCGCGTCTCGGCCGGCTACCACCGAGGCCGCGCCGCCCGCGCCGTGCTGGACGGCGTCGACCTGGCGGTGGCGGCCGGCGAGCTGGTGGCGGTGCTGGGGGCGAATGGGAGCGGCAAGACGACGCTGCTCCGGGTGCTGGCCGGAACGCTCGTGCCGACCGGGGGAGACGTCCTCATCCTCGGTCGGCCGCAGCGCGAGTGGACCCGGCTCGAGATCGCGCGGCGGATTGCGGTCCTGCCCCAGCTGGCCGAGCTGCCGGCCGGGCTGACCGTGGCCGAGGTGGTGGCGCTCGGACGCATCCCGCATGCGACCACGCTCTTCGGGGCCACGCAGCGGGACAGCGACGCGGTGGCCGACGCCCTGCGCGACGCCGACGCCGACGACCTCATCGATCGCCCCATCGACGAGCTCTCGGGAGGGGAGCGTCAGCGGGTCCTCGTCGCGCTGGCCCTCGCCCAGGAGCCGACCCTCCTCCTCCTTGACGAGCCGACGCTCCACCTCGATCTCGGGCACCAGCTCGCGCTGCTCCAGATGCTCAACCGCCTGCGGCGGACCCGGGCGCTGACGGTCATCGCGGTGCTCCACGACCTGAACCTCGCCGGCGCCTTCGCCGATCGCTCCCTCCTCCTCCTTGACGGGCGCCTCGTTCCGGCGGGCGGTTCGACGGGGCCGATCGATCCGGACCTCGCGCGGCGCGCGCTCGGCGTCTCGGTCATCGAAGCACTCACCGCCGACGGCGGTCGCGCGCTCGTCGTTTCCGCCGCCGCCCGCCGCCCGGATGCCGCCTCGAGAGAATGAACCTTCCCGCCGTTGCGGGCATAGTTACGGGAAACGGGCGTAATGCGGGGAGGCCGTCGAATGCCTCCCGCCACCGCATGCGCCCGGGTGCGACCCGAGCACGCACATCTGCTATGCCATTTCGCGACTCAGGAGGACGCGCAAGGAGGTGGACAGGCAGATATAATCAACGGCCGGTCGGGCCGGACGTACGCTCGTGCGCGTCCACTGGAGCGCCCGCACACCGTTCCCCACCCACCCACTGGAGGGAGTTAATGAGACGGACCAAGTGGAATGCGCTCGCATTCCTCTTCTCCGGGGCGCTGCTTCTGGCCGCTTGTGGTCAGACGCCGGGCGCTTCCGATAGCGATGGCGCGGAGCCATCCGGTTCCCAGCCAGATGCCACTGACGGCACTGGCGGCGAATGGGACGACACCATTGTGATGGCCCTGGATGCCCAGGTCGGCAACATGTCGAATGCCAACACGGACGTCCCCACGGGCCGCATCACGGCCCTGATTTACGACTTCCTGTACACCCTCGACGACACCCTGACCCCGGTGCCTCAGCTCGCCTCCGACCTCTGCGAGGTCAGCGAGGACGAGATCACCTGGACCTGTTCGATCGTCGACAACGCGTTCTTCCACGACGGCTCGCCCATCACCGTGGATGACGTGGTGTACACGTACCAGCTCGCCATCAGCGAGAACTGCACGTTCAACCCGTCGGTCTGCCTGGCTCCGTTCCTGGAGTCGGTGACGGCCGTCGATGACTCGACCGTTGAGTTCACGTTGATCGAGCCCTACTCGCCATTCGCGACGACCGTCCTTCCCGGCATCGGCATCGAGTCGAAGGCCGTGATCGAGGCCGCCTTCGAGGAGTTCTCCGGTGGAACCGGGGATCTGACCGCCGAAGAGGTCCAGGCCGCCGCCGATGAGCTGACTGCGACGTCCACCGCCGACCCGCTTGACACCGCCGCCTGCGAGGCTGCCGCGAACGCCGCGGTTGCGATTCTCGACACGGCCGGGATCGAGCACGGCGCCGTTGAGGACTTCGTCCTCGAGGACGATCCGGAGACGGCGGATGTCGATGAGACGACTGATGGCAAGTGCGAATTTGCCGACAGCCTGATCGTCAATACCACCGCCGTGGCCGGCACGCTGGCCTCAGAGGGTGTCGACGCTGTCGCCGCCGCCTACCAGCTGCTCAGCTTCAACCGCGATCCTGTCGGGTCGGGCCCCTATCAGCTCGATTCGTGCAGCACCGAGGGCTGTGTCCTCACCGCCTTCGCGGACTACTACAACGGCGCTCCCGTCACCGCGACGATCGAGATGCCGATCTTCACCGACGTGGCGACCGCGGCGAACGCGCTCGCAGCCGGTGAGCTCGACTGGGTCAACGACCTGACGCCGGACGCCCGTGCGGCCGTCGCCAGCGCCGTCGATGATGGAACCGTCCAGCTGGCCCAGTACAACGACTTCGGCAACTACGACATGCAGTACAACATGCACGAGTCCACGACTCTGGCCGATGGGTCGGAGTGGCAGGGTTGGTTCTATGACATCAACCTGCGACAGGCCGTGCAGCACTGCATCGACAAGCCTGGCCTGGTCGAGATCGCGACCGACGGGAACGGTGTCCCGATCGAGTCCGACATTCCTCCGGCATCGTGGGCCTTCAACCCCGATATCACGGCGGTTGAGCGCGACGTCGAGGCAGGCAGGGCCCTGATCGAGAGCGCCACCGTCCACACGTGGACGGAGGGTGACGACGGTGTCTACGTGAACGAGGATGGGGATCGGCTTTCGGCCCTCGTGCTCGTCCGCGCCGGACAGCAGGACCGTGTCGACTTCATGAATCTGCTCGCGGAGCAGGTGCTTGAGTGCGGCATCGAGATCCAGGTTGAGGCGGCTGACTTCCAGACCGTGCTCATCCCGTCGCTGAGCTACCCGCACATCCCGCCGGGCCAGACCGAGCCGTTCCACGCCTACTTCGGTGGCTGGGGCGTCACGCCTGATCCCGATCCGTACGCGCTGTTCCACAGCTCGCAGTGCACGAGCGAGGATCAGCCGGACACGTACAACTACGTGTGCCTGCAGGACGATGACATCGACCAGTTCATCGAAGATGGCCTGGCCACGTCTGATCAGGCAGAGCGGACCGAGATCTACTTCGGCTACCAGGCGCGCATGCAGGAGCTGCAGCCGTACCTGTTCGCGTGGTCAAACGTGAACGCGGACGGCCTGTCAGCGGGCATGTCGTACGACGATGGCGAGCTCGAGCTCGACTCGCCGAACTGGGGCTGGAGGCGCGAGCATCTCGCGAAGGCCGCCGGCGAGTAACGATCTGAAGCGGGGCGCCCACCCGGGCGCCCCGCTTCGACTTCGACCCACCGGTGGGTGGTGCCAGCCCGGCACCATCCGCCACCCTCTCGTTCCGGACCAATTGTTCGAGCCAATCGAATGAGGCCCCGACACAGGGGCAGAAACGAGATCGACGCGAATGCTCACGTACGTCATCCGACGACTGATCCTCTCGATTCCCATCCTCTTCGGCGTCGCGGTGATCTCATTCCTGCTCGTGTACCTGGCGCCCGGCGACCCGCTGGGTCGCTTCTTCGCCCCCAATATCTCCCCTGAGACGATCGAGCGCCTGCGCGACATTTACGGGCTCAATGAGCCGCTGCACATGCAGTTCATCGGCTGGATCACGAACTACGTACAGGTCTGGCGCCCCGATGCGTGGGGCATCAGCATCACCGCCCGACGCCCGGTCCTGGAGCTGATCTTCGAGCGCGCGCCGGCGACCCTGCTCCTCATGGGCACCGCCCTTGCCGTGACCGTCATCGTCGCGGTGCCGCTCGGCATGCTGGCCGCCCTGAAGCAGTACAGCATCTCCGACAAGATCGTCACGACCTTCGCGACCATCGGCTACGCGATGCCGTCGTTCGTGCTCGGCACGTACCTGCTGTATGTCGGCGCCGTGTGGACCGGGGTCTTCCCGTTCCGCGGCATGACCAGCAGCCTGCGGACCGCGGGTGACCCGCTCGACATCGCCTTCCACATGGTCCTGCCCGTCGCGAGCCTTTCGATCCAGAGCATCGCCGGCTGGTCGCGCTACGTTCGCGCCACCATGCTCGAGGTGCTCCACCAGGACTACATCCGCACCGCGAGGGCGAAGGGCCTCGGGTCGGCCCGGGTCAACTTCCGGCACGCGCTCCGGAACGCGCTGATCCCGGTGGTGACGCTGCTCGGCCTCTCCCTGCCGAGCCTGATCGCCGGAGCCGCGATCACCGAGGCCATCTTCTCGTGGCCCGGGCTCGGATCGCTTGGCCTCCAGGCCGTCGGTGAGCGCGACTACCCGGTGGTCATGGCGTTCGTCCTGCTGGGCGGAATCGCCGTCGTGCTCGGCAACCTGATTGCCGACATCCTGTACGGGGTCGTCGACCCCCGCATCAAGTACTAGGAGCGCCACCGATGGCCGGAACGACGTACGACGTCAGCCAGGTTCAGTTCGAGGACACCGACGACATCGATCGGACCGAGGTCCGCAGCTACTGGACGCTGGCCCGCCAGCGGTTCGTACGCCACCGCCTCGCGGTGATCGGCGCCATCACGCTCGGCCTGCTCATCGTGCTGGCCTTCGTCGTTCCGTTCATCGCCGGCGACACGGTGCGCGTCAGCGCGAGCCGAAGCTTCGCGCCTCCGGAGATCTTCAACGAGGATGGCGAGATGACCCTCGCGCTCCTCGGCTACGCGCGAACCGGCTACAACATCTTCGGCAGCCTCATGGCCGCGACCGGTACGTCGCTCATGATCGGCTTCGCCGCCGTCCTGATCATCGTGATCATCGGCATTCTCATCGGCTCCGTTGCCGGCTTCGCCGGGGGCTGGGTCGACAACCTCCTCATGCGCTTCGTCGACATCGCTCTGGCGCTGCCTGGCCTGTTCATCATCATCGCCTTCGTCGCGTTCTGGGGCGCCAGCATCTGGTCGATCATCATCGCGATCGGCATTACCGGCTGGACGCTTGCCGCGCGTCTCGTGCGGGCAGAGTTCCTCTCGCTGCGCGAGGCCGACTATGTCGCCGCCGCTCGCGCCCTTGGCGCGAGCCCGCGGCGCATCATCCTGCGCCACATGCTTCCGCCCGCCCTGGCCCCGATCATCGTGGCCGCCAGCCTGGGCGTGGCCGACTCGGTCGTGCTCGAGGCCGCGCTCAGCTTCCTCGGCTTCGGCATCAGCGCCACCCAGTCCAGCCTGGGCACCCTCCTCAACGTCGCGTTCGAGTACCTGAACCGCGAGCCGTACCTCGTCCTCTTCCCGAGCGTCGTGCTGATCCTCATCGTCCTGGCAGCGAACTTCCTGGGCGACGGCATGCGCGACGCGCTCGACCCGCGACAGCGCGTCGAGCAGCGATGACGGCGTCCGCCCGGCACGTCGGCCCTCTCCTGGAGATCAAGGGCCTCAAGACCCATTTCTTCACCCAGGACGGGACGGTCAAGGCGGTCGACGGGGTCACCTTCGAGATCGGCCACGGGCAGACGCTCGGCGTCGTGGGGGAGTCCGGCTGCGGCAAGAGCATCACCAGCCTCTCGGTGATGCGACTCATCGAGCGACCCGGCAAGATCGTCGCGGGCCAGATCCTCCTGAACGGCGACGACCTGCTCCAGAAGTCCGACGAGGAGATTCGCGACATCCGCGGCGACCAGGTCAGCATGATCTTCCAGGAGCCGATGACGAGCCTCAACCCGGTCTTCACCTGCGGGGACCAGATCAGCGAGGCGGTTCAGCAGCACACGGCGGCGAGCCCGCGCGAGGGGATGGACCGCGCCATCGAGATGCTGTCGCTGGTGGGCATTCCCGATGCGAAGCGTCGCGCTCGCGAGTACCCGCATCAGCTCTCGGGCGGCATGCGACAGCGCGTCATGATCGCGATGGCGCTCTCGACCGATCCTGACCTGCTCATCGCCGACGAGCCGACCACCGCGCTCGACGTGACGATCCAGGCCCAGATCCTGGAGGTCATGCGCGACCTGCGCCAGAAGAACCGGATGGCGATCATGCTCATCACCCATGACCTCGGGGTCGTGGCCGAGATGGCCGACGAGGTGGTGGTGATGTACTCCGGCAAGGTCGTCGAGCGCGGCGACGTGCGCACGATCTTCGGGTCACCGCACCATCCCTACGCGCAGGGCCTCCTCCACTCGATCCCACGCCTCGATGAGCGCGTCGAGCGGCTGGAGGTCATCAAGGGCACCGTCCCGTCGCCCTACAACCTGCCGTCCGGCTGCCTCTTCAAGCGTCGGTGCCCCCACCGGATGCCGGTGTGCGACACGTCGCCGCCGCTCCGTCAGCTCAGCGAGGACCACGTGAGCCGATGCTGGCTGACGCCGACCGGCGAGCCACCCGAGGTCGGGGCCGACGCCACGGGCGAGGAGGCCATGCGCGCCTCGGCGCAGCTCACCTCGGAGCCGGTCGAGGAGACCTTCACGACGCAGGCAACCGCCTCATGACCAGCCAGATGCCCGAGGTGTCCGAGCCGATGACGAGCCCGCCGAGCTCGATCGAGGGCGACACGACCAGTGGCGGGCAGACCAGCGCCCAGAGGACGACCGCGCGCGGCGGGGTCGCGGGCGCACCCCTGCTCGAGGTCGAGGACCTCGTGAAGCACTTCGACATCCGCGGCGGGCTGATGGGGATCAGCAAGCTCGGAGCGGTGCGGGCCGTGGATGGCGTGAGCTTCACCGTCAAGGAGGGCGAGACGATGGGCCTGGTGGGGGAGTCGGGCTGCGGCAAGACGACCCTCGGCAAGGTCATCCTGCGCCTCATCCCACCGACCTCCGGCCGGGTCACCTTCGAGGGCAAGTCGCTCTTCGACCTCAACGCCCGCCAGCTGAAGGCCGCCCGGCGCGACATCCAGGTCGTCTTCCAGGACCCGTACGCCAGCCTCAACCCGCGCATGAGCGTCGGAGAGATCGTGGGCGAGGGCCTCTTCGTGCACGGCATGACGAACAAGCGCGAGCGCGAATCGGCGGTGCGCGACCTCCTCAAGCGCGTCGGGCTGAACCAGCAGCACATCCACCGCTATCCGCACGAGTTCTCGGGCGGCCAGCGCCAGCGGATCGGCATCGCTCGGGCGCTAGCCCTGCGGCCGAAGTTCATCGTCTGCGACGAGCCGGTCAGCGCCCTCGACGTGAGCATCCAGTCGCAGGTGCTGAACCTGCTCTCGGACCTCCAGGACGAGTTCCAGCTGACCTACCTGTTCATCGCCCACAACCTGGCCGTCGTCCGCCACCTCTCGCAGCGCGTCGGCGTGATGTACCTCGGCAAGCTCGTCGAGATGGCCGAGGCGGATGAGCTGTACGAGAACCCGAAGCACCCGTACACGAAGGCGCTGCTGTCCGCCATCCCGATCCCGGACCCGACCGTCCGCCGCGAGCGGATCGTGCTCAAGGGCGACCTGCCATCACCCGCCAACCCGCCGTCGGGATGCCGCTTCCACACGCGCTGCCCGATGGCGCAGGAGATCTGCAAGGTCGAGGAGCCCCCGCTCCGCGACGTCGGGGGCGGCCACATGAGCGCCTGCCACTTCGCCGAAGACGTGACGCCGCTCCACGAGCGGAAGCTCGCCTCTTAACCCTCGGATTCGGGGATCGGCTCGGGGCGATCGCCGGTGCGCAGCTCGATCTGCTCGCTCCCGTCGGGGCGACGCGTCCGCGTGACGTGGATGTGCGGATGCGTCTCGTCGCCGACCTGCTCCTTGCTCACGCTGACCATGACGTGCTCGTCGACGTCGTCCAGGCGCTCGGCCTCGGGGAGCGCGGCGTTCGGGACCGTACCGAACACGAGATAGCTGACGAAGACCCACAGCACGGCGATGATCGGGATGCCGAACAGGGCGCCCCACACGCCGGCCACCTGCGCGCCGACGAGGAGCCCGACGAGGACGAGGATCGGGTGCAGCCCGAGCGCCTCGCGCATCAGGCGTGGCTGGAGCCAGTTGACGAGCACGGTCTGGACGACGATCAGGATGATCGCGACCGGGATCGCGGCGTTGCCGGCGAAGAGAAAGGCGCCGACGATCGGCGGGACCAGCGCCAGGGGCGGTCCGAAGAACGGGATCAGCATCGCCAGGGCGCTGATCGTGCCCCACAGGAACAGGTACGGGATGCTGAAGGCCGTGCCCACCACTGCCACGAGCACCGCCTGGACGACGGCGAGGATGAGCTGGGCGCGCAGGAATCCTCCGAACGCGCGCACGATGCTGCGCTCGAAGAGCGCGGCTTCGTCACGGTATCGGCGGGGGACGCCAGCCCGCAGGCGGCCGAGGATCCGTCCGGAGTCCATCAGCATGTACAGCGACAGGATGATGATCAGGAAGAACGATCCGAGCGCGGCGATCGTCACGCCGGCGATGCCCTCGGCCTGCTGGAGGACCTGGCTACCGAGGTCCTGGACGCCGGCCGCGGCACCCTCGTACAGGCCGGTGAGGTCGATCTCCAGCCGCCCGAAGTGGAGGTTGCGCTCCCAGTCGGCAAGGGTCGCCAGCACGTCGCGTTCGGTCTGCGGGTAGTTCCGGGCCAGCTCGGCGACCTGCTGGGTGATCGCCGCGCCAGTGTAGAAGAGGACGAAGCCGAAGACGACCAGCGCGACGAGGTACGTCCCGACCACGACGGGACCGCGCGACGCGCCCAGCCGCTCCTCCAGCCACGCGATCGGTGGCGACATGACGAAGGCGAGGAGCCACGCCAGGAAGACGACCAGTCCGATCGAGGCGAACCCGCCGATGACGCCGACGAGCCGATCGGCCAGCAGGAAGAAGAAGGTCAGGCTGCCGAGGACGAGGAAGATGAAGAGCCAGCGCCGCTCGCGCGCGTCGAGCGAGACGCGGTGCGCCGCAGGCTCGGCGGCCACGTCGTCGGACGGGTCGACGTCGGGCGTCTCGACGTCGGTCATCGGCTGGCGCCGACGCCGACGGCGGCTCGGACCTCGACCATGGTGGACTCGAGGATGGGCCTGACCTTGGCGGCGCCGGCCGCGAGGGTCTCTTCGACGACGCCGGGATCGGCCGCGAGGCGCATCCGCTTCTCACGCATCGGGCGGAAGTGCTCGATGATCCGCTCGGCCAGGAGCTGCTTCGTGTCGACGCAGCCGGTGCGGGCCGTGCGCTCGCCGTCCTGGATCTCCAGGTAGTCCGCACCGAAGAAGCGATGGAGCTGGCAGACGTTGCAGACCTCCGGCCGGCCGGGGTCGGTGCGCTTGATGCGCAGCGGGTCGGTGACCATGCTCATCACCAGGCGCCGGATCTCGTCGGGCTCGGCGAAGATCGGGATCGTGTTGCCGGCGCTCTTGCTCATCTTGCGCTGGCCATCGGTGCCGAGCACGACGGGGGCCTCGGTGAAGACGGCCTGAGGCTCCGGAAAGATGGGGCCGTAGCGTCGGTTGAATGCGCGCACGACCTCGCGGCTGAGCTCGAGGTGCGCGGCCTGGTCCTTGCCGACGGGCACGCGGCTCGCCTTGTAGATGACGATGTCGGCGGCCTGCAGGATCGGATAGTCGAGCAGCCCGAGGCTGTTCTCCTTGCCGTCGTCGCGCGCCTCCTTGTAGGTCGGGTTGCGCTCGGCCCAGGGGACCGGGACGCAGGTGTTGAAGATCCACGCCAGCTCCGCATGCTCCGGAAAGTCCGACTGGCGGATGAGCGCGCAGCGCTCGGGATCGAGGCCAACGGCGAGGAGGTCGAGCACCATCTCGTGGGTGAGGCGGCGCAGCTCGCCGCCGTCGTGGACCGTCGTGAGGGCATGGAGGTCGACGATCCCGTAGATCGTCTCGTACTCGTCCTGCAGGGCCACGTAGTTGACCTGGGCGCCGAGGTAGTTGCCCAGGTGAGAGGCTCCCGATGGCTGGATGCCGCTGAAGACGCGATCGCGCACCTGCGGGCGGGCGGCGCTCCGGGCGTCGAGGGTCTGGCTCATGGGACGAGTGAGTGTAACGCACGGGTGGTGGGATTCCGGGTCCTGAGCGGGTATCGTTTGCGGCCATGATCGAGCCGCTTCACGCTCCGCCCCGCGCCGCCTGGGACGGCGCCCTACGGCCGACCGGTCGCGTCGGGCACGCGATCGAGGTCCACGAGCTCATCGGCTCGACGAACGATCGCGCCCGGGAGCTCCTCGATGAGCCGGCCGCCGACGGCGCCGTCGTCCTGGCCGAGGAGCAGAGCGAGGGACGTGGCCGGCGCGGCAGGAGCTGGCTCTCGCCGGCCGGCCTCAACCTCACCCTGAGCGTTGCGCTGCGGCCCCGGATCGCGCCGGAGGAGGCGTGGCAGCTCGGGTTCGCGGCGGCCCTCGCCGTCGCTCGGGCGTGCGCCACGGTCGCGCCGATGCGCCTGAAGTGGCCCAACGACGTCGAGTCAGTCGACGGGCGCAAGGTCGGCGGGCTGCTGATCGAGACGATGACCGAGGGCGACCGGCTGCGCGGCGCGGTGGTCGGGATCGGCCTCAACGTGAACTGGCGCCACGCCGAGATGCCGGCCGAGATCGAGGCGCGCGCGACCTCGCTGGCCGACCTCTCCGGCTCCACCGTCGATCGGGTCGCGCTCCTCGGCGCGCTGCTCGACGCCCTCTCAGAGGAGCTCGATGCGGTCGAGGCCGGGCGATCTCCGATCGATCGCTACCGTGATGCGTGCTCGACGCTCGGCGCGTTCGTGACGGTCGCGACCGGCGATGGCGCGCTGCATGGGCGGGCCACGGGCCTTGATGCGTCCGGCGCGCTGGTCGTCGAGGCCGAGGACGGCCGCCATGTCCTTGCCGGCGGCGAGGTGGTACGGGTCCAGGCGGGCGGCGTGCGATGAGCCTCGACCCGCGGCGCGTCAGCTTGCCGGACGTCGATCCGGACCTGGAGGACGTCCGCGCCGCGCAGCGCGACCGAGCGGCCTTCGCGACGCTCTATCGGCGCTACCTCGATCGCGTGTACGGCTATTGCTTCTACCTGCTCGGCGACCACCATGACGCCGAGGACGCCACCGAACGCACGTTCGTGGCCGCTATGGCCGCCATCGGCCGCTACCGGGACGAGGGCGCGACCTTCCGTGCCTGGCTGTTCCGGATCGCGCACAACCAGCTCGCCAACGCCCTCCGGGCGCGCCAGCGGCAGCGTGCCACCTCACTCGAGGCGATCGAGGAGCCAGCCGGTGAGGCCGATCCGGCCCGCATGATCGGCCAGGCCGAGGAGACGCGGCGGCTGCGACGGGCGCTCGACGCGCTGCCCGAGGACCGGCGCCAGGTGATCGTGCTGCGCTTCGTTGACGGCCTCTCGGCTCGGGAGATCGGCGCCGTCATGGGTCGGAGCCCCGGCGCGGTGCGGGTTCTCCAGCATCGCGCACTGCGCGACCTCGCCGAGCGCCTCGATCGGTCCGGCTAGGACCGGGGGTGTAACGTTTGGCGCTCCCCGGTGTTAGCAGGAGCGTCATGACCGTCCGTCCGACCCGCGCCGAGCGGCTCGACCATGCCGTCGACGACCTGCTCTCCGGTGCCCCCGCGGCGGCCGCGGCCGCCGGCGCCGGGCTCGAGGCGCCGGAACGCTCGCTCGTCCACACCGCGGCGATGCTCCGCTCGGCGCTCGCCCCGACCCTCGTCGCCCCGCGCTTCGAGGCGCGCGTCGGAGCGCGCCTCGCCGGAGCGACCGCCCCATGGATCCTGCGCCACCCAGGGCGCCTGATCGTGACCGGGGCGGTTGGCTCGGCGGTCGGCGTTGGCGTGACCGCCTACGCCGTGTGGCGCAGCACCCGGCGGCACAACGGGGCGGCCCACCGGCTGCTGCAGCGCTAGGGCAGGGGGTTCCGATTGCCGATCAAGTTTCCATTCAGCCGCCGCGCGGCGCCGTCAGACGCCTGGACGAAGTGCCCGAGCTGCGACTCGCAGGTCTTCAACAAGCAGCTCGAGCGCAGCCTGCGGCTCTGCCCATCCTGCGGCCACCACTTCCGCATGTCGGTCGGGGAGCGGATCGACATGCTGCTCGACGCCGGTACCTTCGTGGAACGGGACGCCGGGCTCGAGGCGATCGACCGCCTCGGCTTCCATGACGACCGGCCGTATCCGCACCGCCTCGAGGCCGCGCGCGTCAAGACCGGGCTGCGCGACGCCATCGTGTGGGGCATCGGCCAGATCGAGGGGCGCCGCGTCGCGATCGGCATCTTCGACTTCCGGTTCATGGGCGGCAGCATGGGAAGCGTCGTCGGCGAGAAGCTCGCCCGGCTGTTTGAGACGGCGCAGACGGAGCGCATCCCCGCCATCGTCGTCAGCGCCTCCGGCGGCGCGAGGATGCAGGAGGGAACCCTGTCGCTCATGCAGCTCTCGAAGACGACCGCGCCGCTCGTGCGGCTCGACGAGGCGGGCGTGCCGTTCTTCTCCGTCCTGACCGATCCAACCACGGGAGGCGTCCTCGCCAGCTTCGCGAGCCTCGGCGACGTCGTCCTCGCCGAGCCCCGAGCGCTCATCGGCTTCGCCGGTGCCCGCGTCGCCTCCGACACGGTCGGCGAGGAGATGCCCGAGGGCTTCCAGAGCGCCGAGTTCCTGCTCGCGCACGGCTTCGTTGATGCCATCGTCCCGCGACCGGAGCTGCGCGCGACCCTGGCACGCCTCGTGCGCCTCCTGCCCGTCCCCGCTGTCGCGGAGGGCGGCGCCACCGAGGCGGAGCGTGCATGGGGGCCGATCGGCGCCCTCTCCGACCTGGCTGAGCGGCTGGGCGGTGCGGTGAGCGAGACCATCGGGATCGACGTGGATGCGGAGCCCGGGTCGGGCAACGGGCGTGGCCCGGCAGCCGCATCGGCGACCTCGGAGCCCGAGGAGATGAACCGATGAGCGACGCGACCATCGACAGCGGCCCGATGACGGCCGCGGCCAAGCCGGACGCCGACGCGATCGAGTCGGCCTGGCGCCGCGTGCAGCTGGCGCGCCACCCACAGCGGCCGCGAACGCTGGACCTCGTCGGGCTGATTTTCGAGGGCTTCTTCGAGCTCCACGGCGACCGGTCCTTCGGCGACGATCCCGCCATCGTGGGCGGCCCGGCGTTGCTCGAGGGCCGCGCGGTGATGGTCATCGGCCATCAGAAGGGCACGGATACCGAGTCGAATATCGCCCGCAACTTCGGGTCGCCCCACCCGGAGGGCTTCCGCAAGGCGCAGCGGCTCATGCGCCTGGCCGACAAGCTCGGCATGCCGATCGTCACCTTCCTCGACACCGCCGGCGCCTTTCCCGGCCCCGCGGCCGAGGAGCGCGGACAGGCCGAGGCCATCGCCTCGAGCATCAAGCTCATGACCGGACTCCAGGTGCCGATCGTCGTCGTGGTGCTCGGCGAGGGCGGGTCCGGCGGCGCGCTTGCCATCGGGGTGGGTGACCGCGTCCTCGCGCTCGAGAATGCCGTCTACTCCGTCATCAGCCCCGAGGGCGCATCCTCGATCCTGTGGCGGTCACGGGACGAGGCCCGCACGGCTGCGGCGGCCATGCGGATGACGGCGCAGGACCAGCTCGAGCTGGGAGTCGTGGATGCGGTCATCGCCGAGCCCGGCGAGGGCGCCCATACCGACCACGTGGCGACGGCCCGCGCGCTGCGGGGTGCCCTGCGCGACGCGCTCGCCGCCTTCGCCGGACGCGATACCGCCGACCTGCTTGCCACCCGGTATGCTCGCCTCCGCGGCCTGGGCGCCTACCTGGAGACCGGGACCGGCGCGAGCCGCCGGCCCGAGGTGCCGTCCCTGCGGCGCCGCATCGGGCGCATCCTCCACCTGCCGGGCGTCCCGCGACGGCCGCGATGGAGCGAGATCTGGCCGAGTGCCGATGACGACAGCGAGAGCGAGCGAGGTGCATGACCGACTCGGACGACGCCCTTCAGGCCATCTCGCGCGCCGCCGATGAGCTCGTGCCGCAGCTCACCGAGCGGCTGCGCAAGCACGGGCTGGGCGAGATCGAGGTCTCGCACGGCAACCTCCGCCTCCGCGTCAGTTCCGGTGCGGAGTCCATGCCGGCGCCTGCCGCGGTGAACGGTGCCGTCACCGGCGCCCCGTCCGGGGTCCCGGCTCCGTCGCCGGGCCCGTCCGTGGCGGGCACGCCACCCCAGGCAGCGGGGGTTTCCTCCGTCGGCGTCGCCTCGCCGGCGGTCGGATTCTTCGTCTACGCCGATGGCCTCGGCCCTGGCCTGTCGGTGGGCAAGGGCGACGCCCTTGGCCACGTGGAGATGCTTGGCGTGCGCCACGACGTTCGAGCGCCTCGCGCCGGCACGGTGCGCCACCTCGTCGCCGAGAGCGGCGAGGCGGTCGAGTACGGCCAGGTCGTGCTCGAGCTCGAGCCGCCCGGGGCACCGCAATGACCCTGGCGCTCCTCTTCAGCCCGCAGGGCTCGCAGGCGATCGGGATGGGCCGCGAGCTCGCCGAACGCTCCCCAGCCGCGCGCGCGACCTTCGATGAGGCCGATGCCGCCCTCGGCTGGTCGGTGTCGGGCACCTGCTGGGACGGTCCCGACGAGCGCCTGAATGACACGCGACAGACGCAGCCGTGCCTGCTGGCCACCTCGGTCGCGGCGCTGCGCGCCCTCGAGGAGGCCACTGGCTGTCGCCCCGCGGTCGTCGCCGGACACTCGGTTGGGGAGTATGCCGCGCTCGTCGCCGCGGGGGTGCTCGAGCTGCCGGCGGCCATGCGACTCGTGCAGCGCCGCGGAGCGCTCATGGCGGCGGCCGACGCCGAGGGCGGCATGGCCGCGGTGCTCGGGTTGGATCGGGCGACGGTCGAGTCCGTGGTCGAGACGATCGCGAGCCCGGCTGAGCTCGTCGTGGCCAATGACAACGCGCCCGGGCAAATCGTCATCTCGGGCCGCCGCGACGCCCTGGCCGCAGCCGAGGAACCGATGCGCGCCGCGGGCGCTCGACGCCTCGTCCGCCTCCCCGTGTCCGGAGCCTTTCACTCGCCGCTCATGGCGGACGTGGCCGACGAGCTCGCAGTCGCCTTCGAGGACGAAGCGTGGCGCGACGCCCGCGTGCCGCTGATGAGCAACGTCACCGCCGAGCCGATCACGGATGCCGGACGCATCAGGAACCTCCTGGCCGAGCAGGTGCGGTCCCCGGTCGAGTGGGTCCGCTGCGTGGAACGCATGGCCGAGGACGGCGTCGACCTGTTCGTGGAGTGCGGCGCCGGGGCCGCGCTCGTCGGCATGGTCCGGCGCATCGTGCCCGACGGGTCCACGGCCACGGTCGCCGACGCGGCCACGCTGGACGCGACGGCGGCGCTGCTCCGCGAGCGCGCCGGGGTGCCGGTGTAGGCGTGGTCAGCAAGGTCCTCATCGCCAACCGCGGGGAGATCGCCGTGCGCATCCTCCGCGCCTGTCGCGACCTCGGCATCCCGGCGGTTGTCGCGTTCAGCGAGGCCGACCGGGAGTCACTTGCCGTCCACCTCGCCGACGAGGCGATATGCATCGGGCCGGCCGAGGCGCGGAAGAGCTACCTCAACCAGCCGGCGGTCATCAGCGCGGCCATGATCACCGGCTGTGACGCGGTGCACCCTGGATACGGATTCCTGAGCGAGGATGCGGCCTTCGCCGAGGCGTGCGTCGCGCATGAGCTGACCTTCATCGGTCCGCGCCCGGAGGTTCTCGAGCGCTTCGCGTCGAAGTACGCCGTGCGGCGCATGCTGGCGGCCAACGGCCTCCCGACGGTGCCGGGCAGCCGCGGCATCGTGACCGATCTCAGCGACGCCCTCGAGCAGGCCGGCGAGGCCGGCTACCCCGTCCTGCTCAAGCCGTCGGCCGGCGGCGGCGGGCGAGGGATGCGCCTCATCCGATCGCCGCGCGAGATGGAGACCTCGCTGCCCCTGGCGCGCTCGGAGGCCCAGGCCGCCTTCGGCGACGACAGCATCTACTTCGAGCGATGGATCGAGGAGTCACGACACGTCGAAGTGCAGGTCATGGTCGACCAGCACGGGAACGGCGTTCACCTCGGGGAGCGCGACTGCAGCGTCCAGCGCCGGCACCAGAAGATCATCGAGGAGGGGCCCTCGCCGGCCATGGGCGATGCGGCGCGCGAGCGGCTGCGCGACCTCGCCATCCGCAGCGTCGTGGCGGCCGGCTACGAGAGTGCCGGCACCCTCGAGTTCCTCCTCGACGCGGACGGCAACTTCTTCTTCATCGAGATCAACTGCCGAATCCAGGTCGAGCACCCCGTCACCGAGCTGCTCACCGGGGTCGACCTCATCGCCGAGCAGATCCGTGTGGCGGCGGGTGAGCGGCTCAGCCTGCGCCAGGACGAGATCCGCTTCCGCGGCCACGCCATCGAGTTCCGCATCAACGCCGAGGACCCCGGCGACAACTTCTCCCCGCAGACCGGCGAGATCGAGTCGCTCAACCTGCCCGGCGGGCCCGGCGTGCGGGTCGACACGCACCTGTACCCCGGGTACGAGGTGCCACCGTTCTACGACAGCCTCCTCGCCAAGCTCATCGTGTGGGGGGAGACGCGCGAGATCGCCCTGGCGCGCTCGCGCCGCGCCCTCGCCGAATTCGAGATCGGCGGCGTGAAGACGAATATCCCGTTCCATCGAGGGATCGTCGACAACGAGGCATTCCTCGATGCCCGCGTCAGCACGAACCTGCTCGACCGCGTCGGGCCGGCGGCCTTCGTGGGAGGATAGCCATCAACCGCGCGGCCCCCTCGCTGCGCCCCATTCCGGAGTGAGATGACCACCGACACGACCCCCGCGATCATCGTGCCGCTCGAGGCGGCCGACATCATGGGCATCCTGCCGCACCGTTACCCGTTCCTGCTCGTCGACCGCGTGGTCGAGCTCGAGCCCGGGAAGCGGGCCGTCGGCCTCAAGGCGGTGACGGCCAACGAGCCGCAGTTCACCGGGCACTTCCCTGGTCGGCCCATCATGCCCGGCGTGCTCATGGTCGAGGCCCTGGCCCAGACGGCCGGGGTGTGCGTCATGACCCTGGACGAGTACCGGGGCAAGATCGGCCTCTTCGCCGGCATCGACGACTGCCGCTTCCGGCGGCTCGTGACGCCGGGCGACACCATCCGGCTCGAGGTCACCGTCGACAAGCTGCGCGGCATGTTCGGACGCGTGAAGGGCGTCGCCAGCGTCGACGGCGAGATCGCCGTGGAGGCCACCCTCTCGATCATCATCCCGCGCGACCAGGAGATCGGCGGAGGCGCGACCGATGCGTGAGGGCGAGCGGCGCGTGGTGGTGACCGGCATGGGCGCGATCACCCCGATCGGCAACGACGTCCCCGCCTTCTGGGATTCGCTCATCAACGGGCGGAGCGGCATCACGCGCATCACGCTCTTCGATCCGGTGAAGACCGCCAGCAAGGTCGCCGGTGAGATCAAGGGCTTCGACGCCGATGCGGTCATGCCGAAGAAGGAGGTCCGCCGCAACGACCGCTACGTCCACTACGCCTGGGCGGCCGTCGCGGAGGCGATGCGCGACGCCGGGCTCGAGAACCCGATCAGCGACGACGCGCTGGCCTGGCGGACGGGGGCGATCATCGGCTCGGGCGTCGGCGGGATCAACACCATGATCCGCGACGTGGTCGAGGCGACCGAGTACGGCGTCGAGCGCATCGGCCCGTTCCTGGTCACCGCGTTCATCCCGGACATGGCGGCCGGCTACGTCGCCATCTACGCCAACGCCCGCGGCCCGAACTACTGCATCGTCAGCGCCTGCTCGAGCAGCAACCACGCCATCGGAGACTCGCTGAACATCATCCGTCGCGGCGAGGCGGACGTCATGATCGCCGGCGGCGCCGAGGCGGGCATCGGCGAGATCCCGGTCGCGGCGTTCAGCGCCATGCGGGCCCTCTCGACGAAGTGCAACGAGGAGCCCGAGAGGGCGTCGCGGCCCTTCGACGCGGAGCGCGACGGCTTCGTGATGGGCGACGGCGCCGGCATGCTCGTCCTCGAGGAGCTCGAGCACGCGCGCGCCCGCGGCGCGACGATCCACGCCGAGCTGGTCGGGTACGGGGCGACGGACGACGCGTCGCACATCACCCTGCCGGCGCCGGGAGGGCGAGGGGCGGTCGAGAGCATGCGCATCGCCATCGCCGATGCCGGCCTGACAACGGGCGACATCGACTACATCAACGCGCATGGCACGAGCACGCCGCCGAACGACCGCTCCGAGACGGCCGCCATCAAGACCCTCTTCGGCGAGGCCGCCTACAAGGTCCCGGTGAGCAGCACCAAGTCGATGACCGGCCATCTCATGGGCGCCGGAGGCGGCATCGAGGCGATCGCCACCATCCAGGCCATCAAGACCGGCATCCTGCCGCCCACCATCAACCAGGAGCATCCCGATCCGGACTGCGACCTCGACTACGTGCCGAACGAGGCACGCCGCACCGAGGTGGAGGTCGGGATGAGCAACAGCTTCGGCTTCGGCGGCCACAACGCGACGATCGTCCTTCGCCGGTACGACGGCACATGAGCGATCGGCCGAACGAGATCCTGGCGGCGATCGACCTCCTGGCCCCGGCCTTCGAGAAGGCGGGGCTCGATGAGCTCGAGCTGGAGGCCGGAGAGCTGCGCGTGCGCCTCGCCCGCCCGCGCCCCGTCCCCGTGGCCGCGCCGCCCGCGGCCCTCGGGCCCTCGCAAGCCCCTCCGGCGCCGACCGCCGGCGGCGACGGGCTCACGCCCTTCGGGGAGCCGGCACCCGGCATGCGTTTCGTCAGCGCCCCGCTGACTGGCGTCTGGTATCCGGCCCCATCCCCGGGCGCCCGTCCGTATGTCAACGAGGGGGACGAGATCACGTCCGGCCAGGTGGTCGGGCTGATCGAGGCGATGAAGCTGTTCAACGAGATCAAGTCGGATGCCTCCGGCCGGATCACGCGCGTGATCGTCGAGAACGGGACGCTTGTGAAGCGGAAGCAGCCACTGCTCGAGATCGACCCCCGATGAGCCGACCGACGCCGCAAGGAGCTCCACGATGACGACGAACGCCCTGATCACCGGCTGGGGGATGTACGCGCCCGAGCGCGTCATGACGAACGACGACCTCGCCAAGCTGGTCGAGACCAGCGACGAGTGGATCGTGAGCCGGACCGGCATCCGCGAGCGGCGCATCGCCGCCGACGGGGAGTCGACCACCGACCTGAGCGTCAATGCCGCGCGCGACGCGCTGGCGGTCGCGGGCCTCGACCCGGCCGACCTCGATCTCATCATCGTGGCGACCTGCACGCCGGACTACCCACTGCCCGCGACGAGCGTGCTCGTGGCCACCGCACTCGGGGCCACGCGTGCCGCCGGCTTTGACCTCCAGGCGGCGTGCTCCGGCTTCCTCTACGGGCTCGCCTCGGGGACCAGCTTCGTCCGGAGCGGGATGTACCGAAACGTGCTCGTCATCGGCGTGGAGATCCTCAGCCGCTTCCTCGACTGGCGCGACCGGAGCACGTGCGTCCTCTTCGGCGACGGTGCCGGCGCCGTCCTCATCCAGGGCTCCGACCAGCCCGGGGGGATGCTCGGCTTCGACCTGTTCAGCGACGGCGCGGGCTGCGAGGGGATCATCATGCCCGCCGGGGGATCCATCCATCCTCCCTCGCACGAGACCGTGGACGCCCGCCAGCACACGATCAAGATGCTCGGCAGCGAGGTCTACAAGTACGCCACGCGCCAGATGGGCGAGTCGGCGCTGGCCGCGCTGCGCAACGCCGGCCTCGGCGTCGACGACGTGGACCAGTTCGTCTTCCACCAGGCCAACATGCGGATCATCTCGAGCGTGCAGAAGCAGTTCGGCATCCCCGACGCCAAGACCTTCGTGAACATCGAGAAGTACGGGAACACGAGCGCCGCATCGGTGCCGATGGCGCTGGTCGAGGCGATCGCGAGCGGCCGGGTCAAGGTCGGCGACCGGATCCTGATGGTCGCCTTCGGCGCCGGCTACACCGCGGGTGGCGCGGTGGTCGAGTGGACCGCCGACCCGGCTCGTGCCTTCCTGGCGCCCGGATCGCAGACGAGGATGGGCCAGCCCCAGCGCCAGCCCGGAGCGCTGGCCGGGGTCGGCGCCTGATGTTCGACCTGACCGGCAGGACCGCCCTCGTCACGGGCGGCAGCCGCGGGCTGGGCCGTGCGATCGCGCTCGCCCTCGCCGGTCAGGGTGCCGACGTCGCGATCAACTACCGCGGCAACGCGGACGCGGCCGCCGAAGTCGAGGCGAGCATCACCGCCATGGGCCGTCGCGCCGTGGCGATCCAGGGCGACACGAGCGCCGGCCGCGAGGCGTGCGAGGCGATCGTGAAGGCGGCGATCGACGGCCTCGAATCGGTCCACATCCTCGTCAACAACGCCGGCATCACGCGCGACAACCTCCTCATGCGGATGGACGCCGACGAGTGGGACGCCGTGATCGACACGAATCTGAGCGGACCGTTCTGGATGACCCGCGCCATCGCGCGGCCGATGATGAAGGCGCGCTCCGGCCGCATCATCAACATGAGCAGCGCCGCCGGTCGCATGGGCAACCCCGGCCAGGCGAACTACGCCGCGGCCAAGGCCGGGCTCATCGGCCTGACCAAGACGACCGCCCGTGAGCTTGCGAGCCGCGGCATCACCTGCAACGCGATCGCCCCCGGGCTGATCGAGACCGACCTGACCGCCGACATGCCGGCCGCCGCTACCGAGGCGCTGACGGCGCTCACGCCCCTCGGCTACCTCGGGACCGTCGAGGACGTGGCCGCAGCCGCCGTGTACTTCGCCTCCGATGAGGCGCGCTACGTGACCGGCCAGGTGCTAGGCGTGGATGGCGGCATCGTGATGGGGAGCTGACTGCCGGACCCATCGACGTCACACCGGCCCACGTCGTACCATCCGCCCGACACCTAGGGAGGGAGCCCGTGTTCCGCCACCGCCGCTCAGCGGTCCTCATCGCCGTCGCCGCGCTGATGGCGCTGGCCGCGCCAGCGTCCGCCGACCCGGGCCAGGCGCCCGCCGGCCGATCCGCCGCCACCGCCGACCATCTCGGCGGCTCCTTCGAGGCCTGCGGCCGCATCGTGGAGTTCACCGCGCCGATGGTGGGCACGGACGGATCCCTGACCGTCGCCGGCGTGGTGGACGGTGGCGACCATGCGTTCGTGATCGACGAAACGGCGCCGGTCAGTCCGCTCGTCTCCGCCCTGGCCGCGGCCGGTGAGTGGACGTGCCTGCATCTGATCGGTGACGGAATGGGGATCCTCGTCGACGTGGCCGTCGCCGACGACACATCGTGCGGCTCGCTTGTGGACGCCGGTGGGACGTTCGTGCTCCAGCCGGGCTCGACCGACCCGTTCACGACCACGACGCTCGACGGGGACGCCGCTGCAATCGTCGCCGCCGACCTTGACCTTGCTGCGTTCCTGGGCGCCCTCGCGACGGTCGACGGACCGTTGCTCGCGGAGCCATGCCTCGAGTTCCAGCTCGCCGGCGACGGGACCCTGGCGGCGATCCTGCTCGACTACGTCGACATCGACCTGCCCGCCAGCATCGCCTGCGGCCTGGTCGACGGGACGCCGATCCCTTACCGCGACCCGGCCAGCCAGCCGTACCCCGAGGCCGACACGGTCTCGGTCGACGGCTTCGAGATGGATGCGGCGCTCCTGGCGTCACCGTACCAATCGGTGCTCGCCTTCCATCTCGACGCGACCGCCGAGATCTGCCTGCTCGTCGAGATCGCCGACAACGTCATCGTCGACGCGTCGGTGATCAACCTCGGTCCGGCCGAGGTCTGTGGCGAGCTCGAGGTCGTCGGTGGGCTCGTCTTCGTCGACACCGTGGTGGTCAGCCAGGGACTGACGGGGGTGAACTTCGCCGAGCCGTCGGCGGCATCGATCGACCTGGCGTGCTGGACCGCGCGGGCGCAGACGTCCGTCGCGATTGGCGAGCTCTTCCTGTGCGCCGACTTCCAGTCGGCGACGGGCACGACCTTCACGGCCTCCGACATCACCTTCCACCTGACGACCGCCGTCGACGGCAGCGACCTGCCGCCGGTCGGCGGCCCGCAGAGCATGGTGCTCATCGGTCCGGACCCGTTCGTGCCGTTCGGCCCAGCCAACCCGGCGCGGGTCACGACGGCCGACATTGCCGGTTGCGCCGGTCCCACCTCGCCCGCGCCGCTGCCCGACACGGGCACCGATGCGCCGTCGTCGACGGTTCCGGCAACCCTCGTGGCGGTCCTGGTCGCGCTGTGGCTCGCCTGCGCGGTCAGCCTGTCGGTCGTGCGGATTCGTCGCCGCTGAGCCACCCGGCGGGCAGGGTGCTTGCAACGACGTAGCATGCACTCACGCAACCGATGGCCACCGGAAAGGAGACCGATGCTTTCCCTGCGCACCATGCTTCGACCGACCCGCATCGTGGACGCCCACTGCGACCTCCCGTGCGGCGTCTACGACCCCGAACAGGCCCGGATCGAGGCCGAGTCCTGCCTCCGTACGATCGAGAAGCACGACGCCAGCGACGACAAGCACTTCCGCGCGCGCGCCGTGCACGTCAAGGAGGAGCGTGCTGAGCTCGTCAAGCACCATCTCGACGTCCTCTGGCACGACTACTTCAAGCCGGAGCACCTCGAGAAGTACCCAGACCTGCACGAGACGTTCTGGAAGGCCACGAAGCAGGCGAGCAAGGTCAAGCAGTCGATGGACGCCGGCGCCGCGAAGGAGCTCCTCTCGATGATCGACACGATCGACGAGATGTGGAAGGCGACCGGCGGCCCCGAGAAGACACGCGTCGCCGGCCGACCCTCCTGACCGTCACCGCGTGCGCGCATCGCGGCTGATCTGGATCCCGCTCGTCCCATTCGGGCTCGCGCTCGCCGCGCGGCGATGGCTTGACGTGGTCGAGGTCCGCGGCGTCTCGATGGCGCCGACCCTGCTGCCCGGCGACCGCGTACTCGTTGCTCGCCTCCCGGCGCGGACGCAGGACGTCGTCCTCGCTCGAGATCCTCGCGATCCCGGTCGCGAGCTGGTCAAGCGCGTCGCGCGCGTCACGCCGTCCGGTCTCGCGCTGCGGGGCGACAACGACGCCGCGAGCACCGATGGCCGCGACTTCGGCCCAATCCCGCTGGATGCCGTCGCCTGGCGCGCCGTCCTGCGCTACTGGCCGCCGTCGCGGATCGGCCGCATCCCGGCGCGGCCGACGCCGTTCCTCCCGGTCGACGAGGGCGGCGAGGCGGCCTGCACGGTGCCGGATGCGTTGATCGCCGGCTCCTGAGGTCCGCCGATCAGTCCGGCACGATCTCCACGGGCAGCGACGTGGCCGCCCAGCGGCCCAGCGGCCGGCCATCGGACCAGCCCTGGTACTTCGCCGCGAGCAGCTGGCGCGCGACAACCTCACCCGGCTCGCCCTCGATCACCCGCGCTCGTCCCCGCAGGGTTCGCCCGCCGATGCGGATGCGGACGCGCGGATCCGCGATGAGGTTGCGGACCCAGTGCGCTCGCTCGCGGTCGCCGGCCAGCAGGTAGACGCGCTCACCGTCCGTCGCGAACCAGATCTCGATCGTTCGCGGCCGCTTCGTGCGCCGGCCGGTGGTCTGCAGGTGGCAGATGTTGTCGTCGGCGTGGGCCGCCAGCAGGGCGTCGGCCGTCACGGGCCACAGGCGGCGTCGACCGCGGCGATGCACCCGGAGAGCTCCGCAGGCGCGACCTCGACGCCGGGGCCCGCCTCGGCCGCCACGAGGTGGTCGACGCCGGCCGCCGGACGGACGAGGATTCGCGCCCCCGCGGCTCGGTCGCGGAGGAAGTCGACGACGGGCCCGAGACCAGCGTCACCGTAGTCGGCCCGGATCGCCCCGGTGTCCACGAGGACGATGTCCGGGATGCGGAGGGTCACCGCCTGGTGAAGGCGAGCCGCGTCGTTGAAGAAGAACGCGATCGCGCCGGCCACGCGCTCGTCGATGCCCGCGGCCAGCTCCCGGTCGCGCGTCAGGCAGTAGAGGATCGGGTCGGTGGCCATCGGCCCTCGAAGGGTAGCAGCCCGTTCGGACGGTACAATGTCGGGCCCATGGCGACGACCAGCCCGACCCGCGCCAACGCACGGCGCGACCTCATCACCAAGCGCCACCAGCACCTCGGCAGCCTCCTCGGCCGGGTGTGGGCCGTCGATGCGGTCGGCGTCGAGGAGCGGGCCGCGTCCCTCGCCAAGCGCAGCATCAAGCGCGAGGCGAAGCTCTGGGCTCTCGACCTGGCGATCCGGATGATGGACCTCACCACGCTCGAGGGGAAGGACACGCCGGGCAAGGTGCGGGCGCTGGCCGGGAAGGCGCGCCGTCCAGATCCGACCGACCCGTCGATCCCATCGGTCGCCGCGCTATGCGTCTACCCGAACATGATCCAGACCGCCGTCGAGTCGCTGCGCGGCTCCGGCGTCAAAGTCGCCTCGGTCGCGACGTACTTCCCGTCCGGACAGGCTCCGCTCGAGGTCAAGCTGGCCGACGTGCGGGCGGCGGTCGAGCTCGGCGCCGATGAGATCGACATGGTCATCGACCGCGGTGCGTTCCTCGCCGGCGACTACGCCTCGGTGTACGACGAGATCACGGCCGTCAAGGAGGCCTGTGGCGCAGCGCACCTCAAGGTGATCCTGGAGACGGGTGAGCTCGAGACCTACGACAACGTGCGACGCGCATCGGTGCTGGCGATGGCGGCCGGGGCGGACTTCATCAAGACCTCGACCGGCAAGGTCCAGCCGGCGTCGACCCTGCCGGTGACGCTCGTCATGCTCGAGGCGATCCGGGACTTCTACGCCCAGACCGGGCGTGCCGTCGGGATGAAGCCGGCGGGTGGGATCCGGACGGCCAAGGAGGCGATCAGCTACCTCACGACCCTGTACGAGACGCTCGGGCCGGACTGGATGACGCCCGACCGCTTCCGGTTCGGCGCGTCGAGCCTCCTGAACGACGTCCTCATGCAGATCCGCAAGGAGCGAACTGGCCGCTACTCGGGCGGCGACTACTTCACGCTCGACTGAGCTGATCCGATGGGGCCGATGCGGGTCGCGCCCGGCACGATCGCGGTGTGGTCGGATCTCGGCTGCCCGTGGTCGCACGCGGTCGTCTGGCGCCTCCACGATGCGCGGCGCCGCCTCGGCCTCGAGGGACGGGTCGCCTTCGACCACCATGCCTTCCCGCTTGAGCTCTTCAACAGCGAGCCGACGCCGTTCTCGCTGCGCGAGGTCGAGTGGCCGATCGCCGCGCGGCTGGCGCCGCACGCCGGCTGGCAGGGGTGGGACGCGCCCGCCCATGCCTGGCCGGTAACGCTGCTGCCGCCGATGGAAGCCGTCCTCGCCGCCAAGGGTCAGTCGCTGCGCGCCTCGGAGGAGCTCGACCGCGGCCTGCGCCGCGCCCTCTGGGGCGAGAGCCGCTGCATCAGCCTCCGTCACGTCATCCTCGAGGTCGCCAACGAGAGCGACTCGGTCGATGTGGCGGCCCTGGCCGCCGCCATTGACGACGGCCGAGCGCGTCGGGCCCTCCTCGACGATTGGGCGACCGCGACCGGCGACGAGGTCCGAGGGTCGGCGCACCTCTTCGCCCCGGACGGCACGAATGCACAGAATCCTGGGATCGTGATCGGCTGGACCTCCGGTGACGGCGAGAGCGTCGGGGCGCCGGTGATCGAGGCGGACGATCCGCGAGCCATCGAGTCCCTGCTGCGATCAGCGGCCGGCTGATCTCACGACCCGATGCCCGCCCGCGTTCCATCTCGCGTGCACCTTCCGCCGTTCGAGCGGCTCGTCGAAGCCCATGCCAACGAGCTGCATCGGTTCCTCGTGGGGCTCGTCGGCCCGGCCGAGGCGGAGGATTGCCTGCAGGAGACCTTCATGTCCGCGCTTCGCGCCTATCCTCGACTTCGCCACGCCGACAGCCTGCGGGCCTGGCTGTACACCATCGCGCAGCGCAAGGCGACCGATAGCGCTCGCCGTCGGACGCGCCGGCCAACGAGGGAGCTTGACGCCATCGAGCCGATCGCGCCGCCCGCGGCCGAGCCGCCGGACGATGGCCTCTGGTCCGCCGTCCAAGAGCTCCCCGCGAAGCAGCGGGCGGCCGTCGTCCATCGGTTCGTGCTCGACCTTGCCTACGCGGACATCGGTGATCGGATGGGAACGAGCGAGGAGGCGGCGCGACAGAACGTCAGCGCCGGCCTTCGCCGGCTGCGTCGCGAGGTGATGCCATGAGCGGGGATCTCGAGCGGCGGCTGGCGAAGGCGCCCCCGGCCCGACCGGTGGATATCGATTCGCTGCGCACCGCCCTGGCACGACGCGCCGGCGACGAGGGGCTGCTGGACGTCGCCTACGGCACGCTCGACTCGCCGCTCGGCGCGCTGACCGCCTTCGTGACGCCCCGTGGCCTCGTCAGGCTGTCCTATCCCGGCGAGCCCGTGGAGAACCAGCTCGAGGAGCTCGCCGCCATGGTCTCGCCCCGCATCCTGGCCGCGCCGGCGCGAACCGATGGCGTGCGCCGCGAGCTGGACGAGTACTTCGCCGGGACCCGCCGGCGCTTCGAGGTGCCGATCGACTGGCGCCTCATGGCCGGCTTCCGCGCCGCCGTGCTCCGCGCCACCTCGCGCATCCCGTTCGGCAGCGTCTCGAGCTACCGGGACGTCGCCGCGGCGGCCGGCTCGCCGAATGCGTACCGGGCCGCCGGCAACGCCCTCGGCTCCAACCCGGTCCCCATCGTCGTGCCGTGCCACCGCGTCCTCCATGCCGGCGGCGGCCTTGGCGGTTACACCGGCGGCCTCGAGCGGAAGGAGTTCCTCCTGCGCCTCGAGGGTGCACTCCCCGCGCCGAGGTAGTCGGGAACCGATCCGCGGAGCGCCGCGTCCTCACGGGCAACGATGATCCCCAACGGAGGCCGCACCGCCGTGCGCACTCGACTCTCGCTCGCCCTCTCGATCCTTCTCATCCTCGCCGCCTGCGCTCCAGCCACACCCGGCGGCGGGTCTGACGACCCGGCCACCGGCACGCCGGGAGCCTCGGGGGGTGGCGCGGGCGCCAATGCCGACGGGACCCTGACGATCACCGACGACGTGGTCGACGATCCCGCGGTCCAGGTCCGAGACGCGCTCGCCGCCGACGGCCCGGTTCGCGTCTCGGGCTCGCTGTTCGTCGACGCCGATGGCGCCGTCCTGCTCTGCGCAGCGATGGCGGAGTCGTTCCCGCCGCAGTGCGGGGGCGAGCGCCTCGAGGTGATCGGCCTCGACCTCGACGACCTCGACCTCGAAGGGGCGAACGGCGTTCGCTGGAGCGAGGTGCCGGTCGAGCTGGTCGGCACGGTGGGCGAGTGATCCGGCTCGCCGCGCTGGTCCTCCTGCTGGCTGCCTGCGGCTCTCCCACGCCGTCGGGCGGGACCGGGACGATCGTCATCACTGCGGTCTACGAGGTCCCCGGTGGCAACCAGCCCGTGTCGATCGGGGGCTATGGGGTGTTCGCCACCATCCCCGGCCACGTGGAGGAGGAGCAGGAGGTCCCGTTCGAGGACGAGCTCCGCTTCGACCTCCCGGCCGGCACGCACCACCTGGCACTGGTGACGCGGGCGGCCAGCGACATGATCTCCTGCGTCGAGGGCGGGGAGTGCGAACGCGAGTTCTTCGACATCTCGGCGGTATGTGAGGACGACGTCGACGTCCCCGCTGGTGGGACGGTCTTCGTGACCTACCGCGCCATCGGTGGGGAGCGCTGCGAGGTGGCGGTCGACGCCGGCGCGTGAGCCCTGGCGCGCCCCGCCCGGCCTAGGCGCGGGCGAGGAGGACGGCGATCAGCCCCAGCGCCGCCGGCAGCGCCTGCACGACCAGGATGCGGCGCGAGACCGTGAGCCCGCCGTAGATCCCGGCCACGATCACGGCGCCGAGGAAGAAGACGCGGAACGCGAAGGCGGTTGGCTCGGGTGCCACGAGGCTCCACGCCAGCCCGGCGGCCAGGATCCCGTTGTAGAGGCCCTGGTTCGCCGCGAGCGTGGCCATCGTCTCGGCCTCCTCGGGAGTGGTGCCGAAGGCGCGACGGCCGTATGGCGAGCGCCACAGGAACATCTCCATCACCAGGAACGAGACGTGGAGCAGGGCGGTCACGGCGATGAGCACGACGGCAACGACGGACATCCGGCCCCATCATCGCCGAAACGGGTCGGCGCCGAAGCCGTAGCGGGGCTGGATCAGCTCCCGGGTCGAGGTACGGCGAACGCCTCGAGCAGCTCGGTCGGCACGCGGGCTGGCCGCCCGTCGGCAAGCCTGACCCAGACCCACTCGCTCGCCACCTCCGCCAGCAGCGTCCCCGCGCCGGCCAGCCGCATCTCGGTGTGCCGCGTGCCGCGCACGCCGCCGATGCCGGTCACGCGCACGGTGAGCTCGATCTCGTCGCCACGCCGTGCCGGCTGGTGATACGTGACCTCGTGGCGCCGGACGAGCCACGCCCCGCCGCGGGCGATGCTCCACTCGCGCCCGAAGCCGGCCGCCTCCGCGTGCTCCGCGGTCAGCTGCTCGGCCCACTGGAGGTAGACGGCGTTGTTGACGTGGCCGTTCTCGTCCACCTCGTACGTGCGGACCCGCCACCGCTGGCTGAACTCGAGGTTGTCGTCCATCGGTGGCCAGTGTACGGACGCATCCGCCGCCGCACGAGCCGGCCGGCGTCGAGTGCGATAATCGATGGCGATGACCCTGACCAAGAAGCCGGAGCGCCGCCCGGCGGCCGCCTCGTGGGGCCTGGCCGCGGGCGAGAACCCGTGGGAGTACGCCCCGGCGCCGGAAGCGACCGACCACATCCGCATCGAGCCCGAATACGGGCTCTTCGTCGGCAACGAGTTCCGGCCGTCGAAGCCGCGCAAGACCTTCACCGTCATCAACCCCGCCACCGAGGAGCCGCTGGCGAAGGTTGCGCACGCCTCGAAGGCGGATGTCAACCGCGCGGTGGCCACGGCGCACGAGGCGCATCGGTCCAGCTGGTCGAAGCTGCCGGGCCGCGAGCGCGCGAAATACCTGTACCGCATCGCCCGCATCCTCCAGGAGCGAAGCCGCGAGTTCGCCGTCGTCGAGAGCATGAACTCCGGCAAGCCGATCAAGGAGTCGCGCGACGTCGACGTGCCCCTCGCCGCCGCCCACTTCTTCTACTACGCCGGCTGGGCCGACAAGCTCGACTACGCGTTCCCGAACCGCCGCCCGCGGTCCCTCGGCGTCGCGGCCCAGGTGATCCCGTGGAACTTCCCGCTCCTCATGCTGGCCTGGAAGATTGCGCCGGCGCTGGCCGCCGGCAACACGGTCATCCTGAAGCCCGCGTCGACGACCCCGCTCACGGCCTACCTCTTCGCCGATGTCGTGCGCCAGGCCGACCTGCCGCCCGGCGTCGTGAACATCATCACCGGGCCGGGTGAGATCGGGATGGAGCTGGTCACGCATCCTGATGTCAGCAAGGTCGCCTTCACCGGCTCGACCGGCGTCGGCAAGATGATCGCTCGCGCCGTGGCCGGGACCGGAAAGAAGGTCACCCTCGAGCTCGGCGGCAAGGCGGCGAACATCGTCTTCGACGATGCGCCGCTCGACCAGGCCATCGAGGGCATCATCAACGGCATCTACTTCAACCAGGGCGAGGTCTGCTGCGCAGGGAGCCGCCTCTTCGTGCAGGAGTCGGTCTACGAGCCGCTCATCGACAAGCTCAAGGCGCGGCTGTCCACCCTGCGCGTCGGCGACCCGCTCGACAAGAACACCGACGTCGGCGCCATCAACTCGGCCGGTCAGCTGGCCAAGGTCCAGGAGCTCGTTGACTCGGGGATCGCCGAGGGTGCGGAGATCTTCCAGCCCGCCTGCGAGCTGCCCGACAAGGGGTTCTTCTTCCGCCCGACGCTCTTCACCGGGGTCTCCCAGTCGCACCGTATCGCGCAGGAGGAGATCTTCGGGCCGGTCCTCTCGGTCCTCACCTTCAGGACGCCCGAGGAGGCCATCGAGAAGGCCAACAACACGCCATACGGGCTGTCCGCGGGCGTGTGGACCGAGAAGGGAAGCCGGATCTTCAAGATGGTCTCGGCAATGCGCGCCGGCGTCGTCTGGGCCAACACCTTCAACCGGTTCGACCCGACCTCGCCGTTCGGCGGGTACAAGGAGTCCGGATACGGCCGTGAGGGCGGCATCCACGGCCTCGGCGCGTACCTCGATCTGTCCGGCGACGCGGCGAACGGCCGATGATCCGGCCGAGGACGGTGGCCGCCTGATGGCCCGAGCCAGCCGCCGCGTGACGAAGCCACGGACGGCGTCTCGCGCATCGGTGCTGGAGCAGCGCGCGCTGCACCCACCGGCCACCACGAACGGCGCGCCGCCACGCGGCGACCGGCTCGAGGTGCGAAAGACCTACAAGCTCTACATCGGCGGCGCGTTCCCGCGCACCGAGTCCGGCCGTGCCTACGAGATCTTCGGCGCAAAGGGGGAGCCACTCGCCAACGCGTCGCGTGGGACGCGAAAGGACATTCGTGACGCGGTTCGGGCCGCGCGGACGGCGCAGCCGGAGTGGGCCGCCAAGACGGCCTATAACCGCTCCCAGATCCTGTACCGGATCGCCGAGCTGATGGAGGGCCGCCACGACCAGTTCGTGGCCGAGGTGATCGCCGCCGAGGGCTCAACGCGCCCCCGCGCTGCGCGGCTCGTCGACGCGGCCATCGATCGATGGGTCTGGTATGCCGGATGGGCGGACAAGTACCCGCAGATGATCGGCACGGTGAACCCCGTGGCCGGAAGCTACTTCAACTTCAGCGTTCCGGAGCCGACGGGCGTGGTCGGCATCATCGCGCCCGAAGAGTCGTCGCTCCTCGGCCTCGTCAGCCGCCTGGCGCCGGCCATCGTGAGCGGGAATGCGGCCGTCGTCATCGCGTCGGAGCGGCGTCCGTTGCCGGCCGTGACCCTGACGGAGGTGCTGGCCACCTCCGACGTCCCCGGCGGCGTCGTCAACCTCGTCACCGGCCTGCGGCGCGAGCTTGTCGGCCACCTCGCCAGTCACATGGACGTCAACGGGCTCGACGCCTTCGGCGCGTCACCCGACGAGTCAGCCGGACTCGAGGAGGCCGCCGTCGAGAACGTCAAGCGCTTCGTGCGGCCGCCGAGCGCCGGCCTCTCACGCTACGACTGGCTGGCGGAGGCCGCGCAGTCGCCGTACCTCATCGGCGAGTTCGTCGAGATCAAGACGGTCTGGCACCCGATCGGGGCCTGACGCTCCCGTCGGCTCGGGCCCGGGCGCGGTGCCGAGCAACCTTGGCTCGGTTGCCGCAGGTGGACATGTCGCACCAGCGACGCCGTCCGGCCGGGGAACGATCAACGAAGAGCCACGTGCAGCCGTCGCAGACGCGCAGGCGGCTCTGGTCGTGGTCGGCGAGGTAGTGCGCCAGTGAGCCGGCGACCGCGGAGCGCGCCTGGTCGAGCTCATCGCCCACCTGGGTCACGCTGAAACGAGCGCCGCCACGCTCGGCGCGGAGGGAGTGGTAGTGGAGCCCATCGCGCATGACGCGGTTGATTGCCGCCACCTGCTCTCGTGTCGGAGGCCGATCCCGCTCGGCGCGTGCGGCCACCGCGCGCACGAGCGCGCGCAGGTCACGGAAGGCGGGGAGGTGGCGGGCAAGCCGCGCCCGTGACGGCGACGCCGCGACGTAGCCGCGGCGCGTCAGCCAGTCGCCCAGGGATGGAAGCTCGCGATCGGGGTCAGGACGATCCGGATCAGCAAGGCGGGAGGTGTTGGCGAAGTCGACGAAGAGCTCAGGCTCGACGTCCGGCTCGTGCGGTTGGTCGTGCAGCTCTGACATGGCAATGTAACCATATCATAGGCATTGACAAGTTACTACGGCACGCCTAGACTGCTGTAACCAGATCAAGAACGTCGAGCAGTTACGATTGGAGCCGAACATGGAAGGCCTGATGATCATCCTGGTACTGACGTCATTCGTCCTGGCATCGTTTGTCGGCGGCGCCGACAGCCGGCCGCGGATCGACGACGAGCCACGGCGAGCGATCTGAGGCAGCCATGGAACGCCATCGATTCCGATCGACCAGCATCGTCGACATCCAGGCCGAGCTGCATGAGTCCGACCTCCTCCGCGAGGCCCGCGAGCGAAACGCCCCCCGGCGGCCGAAGCCGCGCTCGCGCGGCCTGCTCGGCGGGCTGAGCCTGCTGGGGCGCCGGATCATCGGCTAGACGGCACTTCTGCCGGCCGGCCGTAGAATGGCCGGCAATGCCTCGACCGCGGAGCGTGTCGCGCACGGACGACACGGTCATCAGCAACTCGGAGCTGGCCCGGATCTTCAACGAGATCGGCGACATGCTCGAGATCCTCGGGGAGGTCGTCTACAAGGCGGTCGCGTACCGCCGCGTCGCCGACGCGGTCGAGCGCTACCCGGACGATGTCGCGGCGCTCTATCGCCGAGGTGAGCCGCCGAAGATCACGGGTGCCGGGGAAGCGCTGAGCGCAAAGCTCGCCGAGCTCGCGGAGACCGGTCGACTCGAGTATCACGAGCGGCTGCGTGCGCAGGTGCCCGATGGCCTGCTCGAGATGCTCCGCGTGCCCGGTGTCGGGCCGAAGACGGTCAGGCTCCTGCACACCGAGCTCGGTCTCGACTCGCTCGACGCGCTGCGCGCGGCCGCGGAGAGCGGCCAGCTGCGATCCGTCAAGGGCCTCTCGGAGCGCACGGAGCACAACGTCCTCGACGGCATCGCCCGGCTTGGGCGCCGCTCGACGCGCCTCCTGCTGCATGACGCCGATGCCCTCGTCGGCGAGCTGGTCGCCTTCCTGCGCGACCTGTCCGGGGTGCGGCGCGTGGCCCCGGCGGGCTCGCTGCGCCGGAGGCGGGTCACGATCGGCGACCTCGACATCCTGGCCGCGGTCGATGACCCGGCGGGCGTGATCGCGGCCCTCGACGCCCTTCCCGTGGTCGACAAGGTCATCTCGGCCGGCACCGACAAGTCGAGCATCATCCTGCGTGACGGCCCGAGGGTCGACCTCATGGTCTGCCCTCCCGCGGCGTGGGGGAGCCACCTCGTCCACTTCACCGGCAGCCCGGACCACAACATCGCGCTGCGGGGGATGGCCCTCGATCGCGGCTGGTCGCTGTCCGAGAAGGGCTTCAAGGTCATCGAGACCGGCGAGCTCCTGCTTGACGCCGAGGAGGCTGACGTCTACGAGCGCCTCGGCCTGCCCTGGATCGCGCCGGAGCTGCGGGAGGGTGACGGCGAGGTCGAGGCGGCGCGAGCCGGCACGCTGCCCGCCCTGGTCAGCCACGACGACGTGCGCGGCGACACCCACACGCATTCGAACTGGACCGATGGCGTGGACTCGATCGAGGTCATGGCGCGCGCCGCGCGCGACCTCGGCCACGAGTACATCGTGCTGACCGACCACTCGCCATCGCTCGGCGTGGCGCGCGGCCTGCTGCCCGAGCGCGTCGAGGAGCAGCGCCTCGAGATCGGGCGCGTGAACGCCGAGCTCGCGCCGTTCCGCGTCCTGCACGGCACCGAGCTCGAGATCCGCGCCGATGCCACGCTCGACTACCCGGACGAGCTCCTGGCGCGCTTCGACGTGGTCATCGCGAGCATCCACACCGGCCGCGGCCAGTCATCGGAGCAGCTCACCCGACGAGCCCTCGCCGCGCTCGAGCATCCGCACGTCGACGTCCTGGCCCATCCGTCGGGCCGGATCGTGAACGGACGCGACCCGCTGCCGCTGGACTGGCCGAGGCTGTTCGAGGCGGCGGCCCGAAGCGGCACGGCGCTCGAGATCAACGGCAGCCCGCGGCTCGACCTCGACGACTCGCTGGCGCGTGCGGCGGGCCGGGCCGGCGCGCGCCTCACCCTCGCCTCGGATGCCCACCGCACCGAGGAGCTCGGCCAGCAGCGCTACGCGGTCGATCTCGCGCGCCGCGCCTGGCTCGAGGCCGGCCAGCTGCTCGCCACGCGATCGGCGGACGATCTGCTCGAGATGCTGCGGTGATCGGCCGGATCTTCGCCGATCGGCGGCGGCTCGCCCTCATTCGCCGCATCGACCGGCCGGCGGCCGTGATCGTCGCCGTCATCCAGGCGCTCGTGGCGGCGGTCGGCTGGTTCGCGGACCCGCTCGTGCTCGCCGTCGCGACCGCCACGCAGCTCGGGCTGGGCGGCCTGGCCGCGGTGTACGTCATCGGGCCCGCTCGATCGGACCTCGGGCTGGCGCGCTACGCGATGCCGTCGGTCGCCGGGATCGCGGCCACACTCTTCGGCCGGCTCATTCCCGGCGGCCTGAGCCTGCTGCTCGTTCCCATCGTCGCCGTGCTGCTGTGGTCGATCACCTACCTCGAGCTGCGCATCGAGCGCGGGACCGGGGGCCGGACCATCGGCGAGCTCCTCCTGACGGCGATCGTGTTCACGGCCGCGGCGGGGCTGCTCAACCTGTTCGGCCCGCGGGCGTGGCCCACGCCGCTCCTGCTCGTCGCCGGCCTGGCGCTGCCCGTGGCGCTCCGGTCCGCGGAGGCCCGCGGCACGATGGGCGTCGAGGCCGTCGGCCAGGCCCTCCTCCACCTCCTGGTGGTCACTCAGGTCGGGGCGGCGGCGATCCTCCTCAACCTCACGACCGTGGTCATGGCCGCCCTCATGGCGCTCGGCTTCTATACCTGGGCCGGCGCCGTCGACGCGCTCCGCGGCGGCGCGTCCGGGCGCGCGGTGGCCACCGAGTACGGCTCGCTGATGGTCCTCGGGCTGGTCGTCGGGCTGCTGGCATCCGCTCTCGGGGGGACGGCGACAGGGCCGCGTTGACACCCCCCATGGCCGGTGGTACAAGAGGGCGCCCTCGGCCGGCCCGGCCGTTCTGAATGACCATCATCGGAGGCGCCCACAACGCTTATGGCGCTTGGAGAAGCCGATACGACCACGCGGCAGCGCCGCCAGCTGAGCGAGGCCGCCATCGCGCAGGCCACGCGTGGCGAGTGGGAAGCCGCCGTCGAGACCAACCGCGAGCTCCTCGAGCTCGGTCCGGACATCGATGCCTACAACCGGCTCGGCAAGGCCCTCGCCGAGCTCAATCGCCATGCTGAGGCGCTCGAGGCATACGAGCAGGCGCTCGAGCGCGACGCGACGAACCGCATCGCCCAGCGCAACGTCGAGCGGCTGCGTGTGCTCATGGCCGCCGATCGGCCGGCGCCAAACGGCAAGCGCCGGAGCGACAAGGCCCGGACCGACAAGGCCCCGGCCACCCTCTTCATCGAGGAGATGGGCAAGACGGGCCGCGCCCGGCTCATCAACCTGGCGACGACGCGCATCCTGGCCCCCCTCTCGCCCGGCGACGCGGTCGACCTCGAGGCCGGCGGCGACGAGCTGGTGGCGCGCGTCGGCGGCTCGCCGATCGGCGCGGTCGAGCCCCGGATCGCCGCGCGCCTTCTGAAGCTGATCGCCGGCGGCAACCGCTACGAGGCGGCCATCACGACCGTCCACGAGGCCGGCGGTGAGCTGACGATCATCATCCGCGAGGTCTTCACCCACCCGTCGAACTTCGGCAAGGTCTCCTTCCCGACGGTCGCCTCGGGCGGAGGTGGCGTCAGACCGTACATGAAGGGCAGCGCGCTTCGCTACGATGACGAGGACGAGGTGGAGGAGGCCGACGAGGACTCGGAGGAGGTCGAGGAGCTCGACACGACCCTTCCGGAGTACTCCGGCGAGCCCGAGCTCGAAGAGGAGCTGGTAGAAGAGCCTTAGCGACTGATGAGCGAGGCGGAGCGGACAGGACTGGACCACGTCGTCCTCCCCCGACGCCGCCCAGGCCTCGCCCTCCTCGAGCGCTATCGCCCCCCGCCGGCCGACAACGTCCTCGACGCCGAGCTCAGCGCGTTCGCGGCGTCCGGCGACACCGTCCTCGACCCGTGGGCCGGCACTGGCTGGACCGCGCGTCGCGCGATCGCCCACGGCATGCGGGCGGTGTCCGCCGATCCGAGTCCCTTCAACCAGCTGGCCGCGATGGCGTTTCTGTCGGCCCCCGATCCCGCGGTGCTCGACGCGGCATTCGTCCAGCTGTCCGGCTCGCGCCGGGTTGACGTGCCGCTCAACCAGCACATCGAGGAGCTGTACGCCACGCGCTGCGGGACCTGCCGCCGTCCCGTAGTGGCCGACCAGTTCATCTGGCCCCGTGAGGGTGACGCCCCCGGTCGCAAGCTGTACCGCTGCGTCAACTGCGACGCGTCAATCGGCGGCCCCGAGGAGCGCGCGGCGGAGGTCGACGAGGTCGACCTGGCCAAGCTCGGCATCGAGCGTGGCGAACGGATGGACTCACCACCCGCGCCCGACGCAGCCGTCGAGGACCTGCCGCCGGCGCCGGTCGGCCTGACCGATCCCGGGATCGAGCTCGATCCATCCGACGAGCCGCTCGGCGAGGAGGGCGGGCCGCCGACCCCACCCCCGCTGGCGACCGACCCGCCGCTCGGCGATCGGCCGCGCTTCGCGTCGACCGTACGCCCGGATCCGGTGCCGGTTGCCGCGGCCGCCGGCGGCGCGCGCCTCAGCCCGCAGTACCTCGAGCTGCGCGACCGTTTCCCGGTGCTCGACGGTCGGGACGATCTCGTCGAGGAGCTGCTCGACCTGTTCACTGCCCGCAACCTGTACGCGCTGCACGCCATCGGCGCCAAGATCGAGTCGGAGCTGCGCGACGCTGGCACCGTCGCCGTCATGCGCCTCGCGCTCGCCGCCTGCCTGCTGCCCGCGAGCCGGCTGAACGGCTATCCCGGACGGGTCGCGTCCCTGCGCATCGCGGGCGGGCACGTGCGCCAGCCGGCCAGCCGGCATCAGCGCGAGGTCAACGTCTGGCGCGCCTTCGAGGCGTCGTTCGCCGACGTTCGTGCTGCCATCTCCGCCCTGCCTCGCGACCGGCATGACGTCCGCTTCGCGGCCGACTATGGCGAGCTCGGCGGGATGTCGGCGGCCAACGTGCTCTGGCTTCGATCGCGGGCCGCGGTCGTCGGCCAGTACGTGCCGGCCGAAGGCGTCGACCTCGTCCTGGCCGCCCCGCCGGCCAGCCCTTCGATCGACGAGCTGTCGTACGAATACCTGGCGACGTCCTGGATCCTGGGCCGTGAGGCCGCCGAGACGCTGCGGCTGGAGCCGATCTTCGGCAGTGGGGGCCAGGCCGCGGGCGCCGAGGCCACCGCCCTCAGGCATGGGCTCACATCGGCCGCCGGCGCCCTCAAGCCGGGCGGCTGGTGCAGCCTCCTCGTCGAGGGCGCCGATCCCGACCGCGTCCTCGCGACCGCCGTCGCCGGTGCGGCCGCCGGGCTCGAGATCGTCGACGTCGTCCATCGAGAGTCCGCCCGAGCCGGCGACGGCGTCGTGCTCCACCTCCGCAAGCCATCGGCGGAGGACCGCCTCCGTCGCGCCGTGGCACCCAGCCCGCTCCGCCTGGGAGTCGAGGGTGGGCACCTGACCTACCCCGAGCTTGCCGCCGGCATCGATCGAGCCGCGGTCGGGCTGCTCCGGGACCGAGGCGAACCAGCCAGCCTGGCGCGCATGGTCGTGGCGGTCGTGGCCGAGCTCGGTCGGTCCGGGCTGCTGCGTCGCATCGCCATGACGCGCGCGGCCGAGGACGAGGGTCCCGAGGACCGGATCGACGGCAGCGGGCCCCATCTCGTCGCGTCCCTGGTCCGCGAGGAGCTCTGGCGGGATGACCACCCGAGCCTCGTGCGACTCGGCGACGAGGCCCGACCGCAGTGGTGGCTGCGCAACCCCGAGCTCGCCGAGCAGCCCCTCGCCGACCGGGTCGAGTGGGCGACCTGGTCGATCCTCTCAACCGCCGGGCGGATCGACGAGGCCGGCTTCTTCGATCGCATCTTCCGGCTCTTCCCGGGGCTCGCGGCGCCGGACGAGGAGCTCGTGCGCGCCTGCCTCGCGGCCTATGCCGCGCCGGGCGAGCTTGGCTCGCTCGGGACCGGCGATGACCCCGGCAAGCGCGCCGAGGATCACGCCAGGGTGATCGCCACGCTCGCCGACTATGCGCACCGCCTCGGCCTGCGCGCCTGGATCGCGGGGCGCGAGCATGACCGGATCAGCGACGGCAAGCGCCTGGCCGAGCGGCTGACGGACGACGAGCGCCGCGTCTACCTGCCGCTCGTGATCCGCGCGCCGACGGACGCCCTCGGGGCCGTCGACGCCATCTGGTACGTCCGCGGTCGCCTCGCGTTCCTCTTCGAGGTCGAGTGGACCGCCATGGTCGGCGAGGCCATCCTCGATCGGGGCCGCCAGATCCCGCTCGGGGAGCAACAGGCGCGCTTCCTCGTGATCCCCGCCGAGCGGGCCGAGCTGCTCCGGCTGAAGATGCAGCGATCGCCGTGGCTGCGCGACGAGATGGAGCGCCAGAACTGGCATGTCCTGAAGTGGCAGCACCTCGACACGCTGGCCGCGCGGCCCGGCGCGCGCATGGAATGGCTCGAGCCGGTGCTCGGCCTCGACCCGCTCATCGAGCGTGGTGGCGAGCAGCTCACGATGTTCGGGGAGTAGCCCTCCGATCTGCTTGCCCGCCCTCCGAGCGACAAGTAGACTCGCGCGGGAGTGCCGTGGTTCCCCCCTGCGGCACTCCCATTCTTGCTTCAGTCGGCCCTTCGACGTGGGCCGCGCCGGCCCATGGCCCGGCGCACCACCGCCATCACCTCGTCGACGTAGGGCTGGCCCTGGCCGGACTCGATCGCATGAGCGAGGCAGCCGTCGATGTGATCCTCGAGGAGGAGGAGCGCGACCTGGTCGGCCGCGGCGGTCAGCGCCTCGACCTGCTGCAGGACGTCGAGGCAGTACGCCTCCTCCTGGACGAGGCGCTGGATGCCCCGCGCCTGCCCCTCGATCCGGCGCAGGCGGGTGACGAGGTCCTTGCGATCCTTCGTGTAGGAGTGACGGAAGTGCGCGGCGGGCGGATCGATGCTCATACTGCGGGGCAGTATGTGAGGGGTCGCCGGGGCGGTCAATCCAACGGCTCCGCCGATCCGGGTAGCATGGCCGGGTGAGCCCCCTTGAACGCCACGAGCTCGTCAGCCCCATCGAGCGCGTGCTCGTCGTCATCAGCCACCCGGACGATGCCGAGTTCGGCGCGGGACCGACGATCGCCGCCCTGACGGCCGCCGGCGCGCGGGTGGACTACGTCGTGACGACCGACGGCTCCAAGGGCACGGACGACCCGGACGTGACGCCGGAGGCGCTTGCGGCCACCCGGATGGCCGAGCAGCGCACAGCCGCCGACATCCTCGGCGTGACCGAGATCGTCCATCTCGGCTACCCGGACGGGTACCTGGAGCCGACGCTCGACCTTCGTCGCGACATCACACGGCAGATTCGCCGCTTCCGGCCCGACGTCGTGATCACCCAGAACCCGCGGCGACGGAACGACCACAACCCGTACGTCGGCCATCCAGACCACCTCGCCACCGGCGAGGCCACGCTCGCATCGGTCTATCCGGCGGCGCGCGATCACCTGAACTTCCCCGAGCTGTGGCGCGAGGAGCACCTCGAGCCGTGGAAGGTGCGCCAGGTCCTCATCACCGGCGTGGAGGAGCCCAACCTGTGGGTCGACGTGGGGGAGACCTTCGAGACCGGCCTGCGCGCCATCCTGGCGCACGTCAGCCAGGTGACCCGCGAGGAGGTCGAGGATCGCATGCGCGAGCGGGCGCGCGAGATCGGTGAGCCGCAGGGGATCGCCCTGGCGCAGGCGTTCGCCTCGATCGTCCTCGAATGACGCGGCGAGGCGGCGGTACGCCACGAGGGGGCTTCGGCGGCATGTGGGGCGGGCCGGAGCCCGATCTCACGCGCCGTCCGGGCAGCGAGGGGCCCACCTTCCGGCGGATCGCCGGCTTCTTCGCGCCCTATCGGTCGCGGCTGGGGTTCATCTCGGTCCTGATCCTGATCACGGTCAGCATCGGCGTCGTCAACCCGATCCTCATCAAGTTCGTCCTCGACAACCTGCTGCCTGACGGGCCGAAGGACCTCGGGCTGCTCTATTGGCAGGTCGGTCTCATGATCGTCCTTCCGATCGTGACCAGCGCCATCGGCGTGTGGCAGTCGTACCTGTCGAACGTCGTCGGGCAGCGGGTCATGAACGACCTGCGCCTGGCGCTGTACCGGCACCTGCAGTGGATGCCCCTCCGCTTCTTCACCGAGACGCGGACCGGCGAGATCCAGAGCCGCATCGCGAACGACGTCGGCGGGGTGCAGTCGGTCGTAACCGATACGGCCGCCTCGCTGCTGAGCAACTTCGCCACGGTGGCCACGACGGTGATCGCGATGCTCATCCTCGACTGGCGGCTCACGATCCTGAGCCTGGCCCTCATGCCGGTGTTCGCCTACATCACGTACCGGGTCGGCAAGGTCCGGCGCGAGGTGAGCACGCTCACCCAGCGGTCGATGGCCGAGATGAGCGCCATCACCGAGGAGTCGCTCTCCGTCTCCGGCATCCTGCTGAGCAAGACCTTCGGCCAGCAGGAGGCATCGATCGAGCGCTTCGGGCGCGAATCGGAGCGGCTCGGCGAGCTCCAGATCCGGGGCCAGATGATCGGCCGCTGGTTCTTCGCCCTGATCGGCACCTTCTTCAGCATCATGCCGGCCTTCGTCTACCTCGTCGCCGGGCTGCTCATCATCGAGGGCGACACGAACGTCTCGATCGGCACGATCGTGGCCTTCACCACGCTCCAGAGCCGCCTCTTCTTCCCGCTCGGGCAGCTGCTGAACGTCCAGGTCGAGATCCAGGGTGCCCTGGCGCTGTTCGACCGCATCTTCGAGTACCTCGAGATGGACCACGAGATCACCGATGCGCCGGACGCGGTCGCGCTGTCGCCGGCCCAGATGCGCGGCGGGGTGCGCTTCGACGCGGTCTCCTTCCGCTACCCGGTGGCCGAGGCTCAGCTCGAGGTCGCGACCGAGGCGGCGGAGGCCGAGGCCGAGGGCCGCGCCGTGCCGACCGCCGTCCAGCCGTTCTCGCTCGAGGGCATCTCGTTCGAGGCCGCTCCCGGGCAGCTCGTGGCGCTGGTCGGCCCGTCGGGAAGCGGCAAGACGACCTCGACCTACCTCATCCCGCGCCTCTACGACGTGGACAGCGGCTCGGTCAGCATCGACGGCATCGACGTGCGCGGCATCCGGCTCCAGTCGCTCGGCGAGGTCATCGGGTTCGTGACCCAGGAGACGTACCTCTTCCACGACACCGTGCTCGCCAACCTGCGCTACGCGAAGCCGGACGCGACGATGGAGGAGATCGAGACGGCGGCCCGGGCGGCTGCGATCCACGAGCGCGTCACCGAGCTGCCGGACGGCTACGACACCGTGGTGGGGGAACGGGGCTACAAGCTGTCGGGAGGCGAGAAGCAGCGCGTCGCGATCGCCCGGGTCCTCCTGAAGAACCCACGGGTCCTCATCCTCGACGAGGCGACCTCGGCGCTCGACACGGTCAGCGAGCGGCTCATCCAGACAGCGCTCGCCCGGCTCATGGAGGGGCGGACCACGATCGCCATCGCCCATCGGCTGTCGACCATCCTGCGGGCCGACCTGATCCTGGTCATGCAGCGTGGGCGGATCGTCGAGCGCGGCACGCACGTCGCGCTGATCGAGCAGGAGGGCCTCTACGCGAAGCTGTACCACGAGCAGTTCGTGACCGAGGGCCGCGGCTGAGCGTGATGCCCAATCGACTGGCTGCCGAGACGAGCCCGTACCTGCTCCAGCATGCGCACAACCCGGTCGACTGGTATCCATGGGGCCCGGAGGCGCTCGAGCGAGCGCGGCGCGAGGACCGCCCGATCTTTCTCTCCATCGGCTACTCGGCATGCCACTGGTGCCACGTGATGGAGCGCGAGTCGTTCGAGAACGACGAGACCGCGGCGCTCATGAACGAGCACTTCGTTTCGATCAAGGTCGACCGCGAGGAGCGGCCCGACCTCGACGACGTGTACATGGCCGCCGTGCAGTCGATGACCGGATCCGGAGGATGGCCGATGAGCGTGTTCCTCACGCCGGACCTCCGGCCCTTCTTCGGCGGCACGTACTTCCCGCCCGAGGATCGCCACGGGATGGCCGGCTTCCCACGCGTGCTCGAGGCGGTCGCCGATGCCTACCGCACGCGACGGGCGGACGTCGAACAGCAGGCCGGCGCCCTCGCGGCGCACCTCGAGGCGCAGCTCGGCGTGCCCGCCGGTGACCGGGACCCGGAGCCCCAGCAGCTCGAGGTCGCGGCGTCCCGGATCGGGGCCAGCTTCGACGAGGTGCACGGCGGGTTCGGCGGTGCGCCGAAGTTCCCGGCGCCGATGCTGCTCGAGTTCCTCCTGCGCGCCTGGCGTCGATCGGGCGACGACCGAACCCTCGCCATGGTCACGCGCACGCTCGACGGGATGGCCGATGGCGGCATCCATGACCAGCTCGCCGGCGGCTTTGCGCGTTATGCGACCGATGCGCACTGGCTGGTGCCCCACTTCGAGAAGATGCTGTACGACAACGCCCTCCTGGCGCACGCCTACCTCGAGGCGTTCCGCGCGACCGGTGACGAGCGCCATGCCCGCGTGGCTCGCCTGACCCTCGACTTCCTGCTGGCCGAGATGCGCACGGCCGATGGGGGATTCGCGTCGGCGCTCGATGCCGACAGCGAGGGCGTCGAGGGCCGCTTCTACGTGTGGGGCTGGGACGAGCTCCAGTTGGTCCTGTCCGGCGCCGGGTTGAGCGAGCCCGAGCTCCGGGTCGTGGCCGAGCACTGGGGCGCCACGGAGCACGGAAATTGGGAGGGCACGAACGTGCTCCACCGGCCCGCGCCCTCCGATTCGCCGTCCGAGCTCGTCGAGCGGGCGCGATTGGCACTGCTCGATGCCCGGGGACGGCGCACCCGACCGGCACGCGATGACAAGCAGCTGGCCGCATGGAACGGGCTTGCCCTGCGGGCGTTCGCGCACGGCGCGCTCGTCCTCGGAGAGGCCCGGTTCGAGGACGCCAGCCGAGAGCTCGTCACCTTCATCGCAACGCATCTCGTTCGTGACGGGGACCGCCTGTGGCGCACGGCCCGTGACGGCCGGGCCCACACTCCCGGCTTCGCCGAGGACTACCTCCTCGTTGCCGACGGCCTGATCGAAGCGCACGCGGCGCTCGGCGAGGCCCAGCCGCTGACGATGGCGCGCGCGCTCGTCGCAACCGCCGTGCGCGAGTTCTGGGATGACGGCGCGGGCACCTTCGTCGACACGTCCGATGAGCACGACCGAACGGTGGCGCGCCCGCGCGGGATCGTGGACAACGCGACCCCGTCGGCGAACAGCGTCGGCGCGGACGTGCTGCTGCGGCTCGCGCTCCTCACCGGCGAGGCCGATCTCGACCGCCGCGCCCGATCGATCATGCGCTCCGTCGCATCCGCGCTCGGGCGTCAGCCCAGCGCCTTCGGCCGGATGCTGTGCGCGGCGGATCGTCTCCTCGGCGAGCCGGTCGACGTCGTAGTCGCCGCGGACCCCGCAGCCGGTGCCGAGCTCCGCCGCGCGGCCGCGCGGCCATACGTGCCGGACCTCGTGGTGACCGCCGTCGCCACAGGCGACCCGCACGCCGGCCTGTCGCTGTACGAGGGCAAGGTCGAGCGCGACGGCCGCCCGACGGCGTACGCCTGCCGCGGGTACCGCTGTCATGCGCCGACTGACGATGCGGAGCGGCTCACCAAGCAGGTTACGGCCCTGGCTCGCTCGTCGCCGTAGGATGAGCGGCGCGTGCCGCGCGCACGCGGTACAGGTGCGCGACGACTCGCCCGTCTCCGTCCCGAATCTCCTGCCACAGCTCGGTGGCGGGAAGGACGGTAGCCGCGATCTCGTCTCGGCCCGGCTGAAGGTGGCCGTCCGTGCGGATCACAACGTACCGCGCCTCCCCGCTGAGCAGGGCGAGCCGGCCGCTCAGCGGACCGCCGACAAAATTGACGGCCGGGCAGCCCGAATACCAGCTCACGATCGGCACGTCGCTCGTCAGCACCGAACACGAGGGCTGGCCAGCGGCGAGCACCTCGGATCGAATGTCCCGGCCGACTTCTCGCTTCCAATCGAAGGCGCCAGCCCGGAACTCGATCTGTGCCGTCGTCGCCACTGCGGAGAGCGCGAGGACGGACACCGTCGCTGTCAGGAGGGCCGGCCGAAGCCAACCCGGCCATCGCCGCGCCTCGAGAAGGCGGCCCGCCTCCGCTGCGCCGAGGATCACCAGCAGCGTCATGGGAAAGAGGACGTAGCGCGGCTCGGGGTGGATTACCGTCCCGAGGACAGCCAGCTGGACCGCGACCGCCACGCCGGCGAAGCGCCGGAACGACCCCCGCCGGACTTCCTGGCGCGATTGCCGCATCACGATGCTTCGTACGCCCGATGCGACAGCCGTGAACGCGAGGAGCGCACCCAACGGACCGACGAGCGCCCAAGGAAACCACCCCAGGTACGAAAGGATCGGCGGAGAGGTCGAACCCCCCGCCGCACGCCCGGCCGAGACGAGGATCCCCCACGGAGCCCCAGCCTGCCCGATCGCCATGACGGCATGCGGGAGGAGAAGGACCGCGAAGGCGACAGCGGCAGCCGCCACGCCGTTCCAGTGGGCTCGCATGACTGACGGGGCAGCCACGGCGGCGCCGACCGCAACCCCGGCGACCGACACGATTGCGCCGTAGCGCAGGTAGAACGCAGCGGCCCCCAAGAAGCCGATCACGACCCACGACCAGACCGCCGGGGTGGTGTCGCGATCGATCGCGCGCCACACGGCCGCAGTCAGGACCAGGAGGACGAGGGTGGACGGCACGTCGGTCAGGAAGCTCGCGCTCTCGACCTGGAGTGGAGGGGCTGCCGCGAGCGCCACGACGGCGATGATCCCGGCGCGAGCGCCACCGACCCGCTTCGCGATGGCCCAGGATGCGACTACGACGCCGGTTCCGGAGGCGATCCCGATCAGCCGGAAGCTCCACTCTGCCCCCGCACCGATTGCCTGGACCAGCACACCGAGAAGCGAGATGGCGGGCGGCCGATGGATGTCCCACCCGCTCGCGGGTGCTCCAGTCAGCCAGTGGCGCGTCAGCTGCGCGAAGACGGCCTCGTCGTAGCCGAAGCTGATGTTCCTGGCGACGGCAACAAGCACGGGTACCCCGAAGCCAAGTCCGATCAACGCGAGGAGCATGCCGTCCGGTCGCGCCCCCGTGCGCCGAAGGCGACGGACCGCCTCTGACACGGTCGGCTCAGCCCGGCAGGTAGGAGAGGCGAACCGTGCGCTGCGGATTGTCGCGGTTCGTGTCGAGCAGCGCGATCGACTGCCAGGTTCCGAGCTGCATCCGACCGCCGATGACGGGCACCGTGAGGGAAGGCGATGAAAGGAGCGGGACCACGTGGTCGGCGCCGTGGCCAGGACTGCCGTGGGCGTGTCGCCATCGCTCGTCTCGCGGGAGGAGCCGATCGACCGCCGCCACCAGGTCGTCGTCCGACCCGGCACCCAACTCGACGACGACGATCCCTGCCGTCGCGTGAGGGACGAACGCCACGAGGAGGCCGTCCTGCGCGAGAATCTCGCCAAGGAAGCGCGCGCAGGCATCGGTCAGGTCGGTGAGGCCCGGCACGGTGCCCGTCTCGACGGCGATCTCCCGCGTCTCCATCGGCTACGGCTGGCCGTAGCTGTGCTCGCCGACGATGAAGAGGCCGGCACCGATGTACGTGAAGAGCACGCCAACGAAGCCGAGCAAGATCAACCACGGTGCCATGCGCTCGAGGCGATCTCGCCGCGCCGCGACATGGAGGTACGCGCCGAAGACGAGCCACGTGGCGGCCGCGGCGAGCTCCTTCGGGTCGTTGCTCCAATACGACCGCCAGGCGAGGTTCGCCCACACCGATCCGAGGGCGATCGCGATCGTGAGGATCGGGAACGCAATCAGAACGGCCCGATGGCCGAGGGCGCGGGCCGTGGCCGCCGAGGGCAGGCCGCCGATGCGATCGCCCGCCGCGCGCTGGGCGATCTCGGCGATCGCCGCGACGAAGGCGACGCCGGCGACGGCGTACGAGAGGGCCGCGGCGCCGACGTGGATGGTGAGGAGGAGCGGCTGCTGCAGCGCCGGGACGAGCGGGTCGACCCGGTCGTCGAGACTGAGCCCGAACGCGACGAGGGCGGCGGCGAGCGCCGCCACCAGGGTGACGAGCCCGTCGATGGGGAACCCGCGAGCGAGCAGGAGGTACGACCCGACCAGCGCGGCCGCGAAGGCGAGGCTGAACTCGTGGAGGTTCGACCATGGTGCGTGCCCGACCATCACCGTTCGGACGATGAGCGCGCCGACGAGGAGCGCCATGGCCAGCCCAAGGACGGCGATCGGCGCGCGCCCGAGGATGCCGGACCCACCCGTGCTGCTGATCGCCGGGCCATCCGCGGTGGCGGGGACGTGAGCCTTCCCGCCCGCCTGCAGGGCGACGGACGCGATGCCGAGCCCCGCCGCGCCAACGAGCGAGGCGAGTGCGCCGACGAGCAGGATTGCGGAGAGGGTTGTCATCGGTTCGGCCGGTCGAGGGAGGGGACCGGCGTGTGCCGGTCAGGCAGGGAGCTTCGCGTCGGCACCGGTTCGGGTGCCGCATCGGTAGCAGGACGCGTCACCCGCTGAGAGGGTTGCCCCGCAGTTCGTGCAGTCGAGGAGGAGGTCGCGCTCGCACTTGGCGCAGAAGCGGGCTCCGAGCGGGTACTGGAGCGCGTCGGCGGCGCAGTACGGGACGCCGCGCGGGTGATCAGCCGGGGCCTCATCCTCCGCCGGTGCGGGGAGCGCGACGACGCGACCCTCGGGGCGATCACCGAGGCCGACCTGGCTGACGCGCAGGTACCCGACCACCAGCCACAGCACGTAGAGCCCGAGGAGGCCGATGGCGGCCAGGGGGAAAAGGGTGGCGGCGGTCGAGACGGTCTGCGTTCCGATCCACTCGATGACGTCGCGAATGAGCTCCATGGCGCCGCGATTCTAGCATCGGGCCCGTGCGCTACACTCCGCCGATTACGACGAGCCGGGAGCCCGATGTCGCGCCAGCGCCTTGATCCACGAACGCCGCTGAGCGAGCTCCACGTGCACCTCGGCGCCGCGGTCACCCCGGCCATCATGTGGGGCATTGCGCACGCGCAGGGGATCCGCCTCCCGACGAAGGATTACTGGGCCTTCCGCGACCTGATCACGGTCGGGCGCCGCCACCGCACCTTCGAGGCGTACCTCGACCTCTTCCACTGGACGGAGCTGATCCAGTCGAGCCCGACCGCGGTCGAGCGCAGCGTGTACGAGGTGATCGGCGGCGCGTACCGCAAGAACAACGTCACGCAGCTGGAGCTCCGCTTCAATCCGATGAAGCGGAACCGGGGTGGCGAGCAGGACCTGGACCACATCATCGCGGCCGCCGTGCGGGGCATGGACCGCGCCGTACTCGAGTATCCGCTGGTGCGGGCGGGGCTGATCTTCTGTCTCGACCGGGGGTTCAGCCGAGACCTGAACGAGATCATCGCCGCCAAGGCGATCGCGTGGCAGAGCCGTGGCGTGGTCGGGATCGACGTGGCCGGCCCCGTGGTCGAGGGCTTCCACTTCACCGAGTACTCCGAGATCTACGCCGAGTGCCGCCGGGCCGGGCTGGGGCTGACCGTCCACGCCGGGGAGACGGGCGGGGCGGACGAGGTCCGGGAGGCGCTCGTGGCGCTCGAGCCAGATCGGATCGGCCATGGCGTTCGGAGTGCGGAGGACCCGCGGGTGCTCGACATGCTGGCCGAGCGCGGCACGGTGCTCGAGGTCTGCCCGAGCTCCAACCTCAACACCGGCGTCCTTCGCAACGTGTCCGAGGTCCGGCGCGTGGTCCGCGGCCTGATCGATCACGGCGTGCGCTTCACCGTGAGCACCGATGGGCCGGAGATGCTGCGCAGCTACCTCCGCGACGAGCTGGGCATGCTGATGCGCAACGAGATCCTCTCGCTGGCCGAGGTGAAGGGCGCCATTCAGGTGGCCGAGCAGGCCACCTTCCTCGACCGGGTGCCGGTCATCGAGAGCTCGGTTGGCGGTCGCGACGGCCGCGGCAACGGTCATGCGGCGATGCCCGTCGAGGTCTCAACCTAGGCACCTATACTGCCGGCCGTGTCCTCCATCTGGCGGCCGGTTCGGGAGCGCGCGCTGGCACGAAGCCTGATGGTCGTGGTCGCCCATCCGGGTGACGAGGCCTTCGGGTTCGGCGGCGCGATTGCCAACGCGGCGGCCGAGGGCGCGTACGTCGTGGTCGTGTGCGCGACCCGAGGGTGGTTCGATTCGCGCCTCCACGTGGCGTCGCCGCTGCCGGGTGGAAAGAACCGCGACGTCAAGACCGGCGCCATCAACTGGCGCAACATCGACACCGTGCGCGAGGACGAGCTGCGGCGCTCGGTCGCCGTGCTCGGCGTCCGCGTGGTGCGGATGCTCGACTACGCGGAGGACGAGCTCGACCGCATCGACTTCGACCACCTGGTCGGGCGGATCGTGGAGCCGATCCGGATGCACAAGCCCGACGTCATCCTCTCGTTCGGCCCGGATGGCGTCACCGGCGACGCGGACCACATCGTTCTCGCCCGGGCCGTGGCCGCCGCGTATCGACGCGCCGCCGAGCCGCTCGACTACGAGGACGACCTCGAGGAGGACCAGGTCGCCTGGCAGGCCGCCAAGCTGTACGAGCTGGTCGTGCCGCCGGCCGCGGTCGCGGCGCTCGGGGCACGCCTTCCAGACGAGGGCTACGGATCGACGAAGGCGCCGACGCTCTCGATCGAGCTGGGTGGGCTCGCGAAGCCTGAAGCTGGCCGCCATCGCCCGGCACGTGTCGCAGACTGGCTCGGCCGGCCCCTTCCACGATTGGGGCCCCGAGGCGCGTGATGCCTATCTGGCTACCGAGCACTACCGGCTCGCGGCCTCGGCGCTGCCGACGCCTGTGGACGGCGAGGGGAGCCTCTTCGACGGGTTGCCCTAGGGGGAGTCCCTCAACGTCAACATCGGTTGTGTGAAGGCCGGTCACGCCTCTGCTACGCTCGGGGGGCCGCATCGGTCCCGCATCGAGGTCCTCCGAGCACGAGCCCATGTCCAACCAGCTGACTGACGAAAACATCCTCGCCGCCCTCGGCGGGGTGAAGGATCCCGAGATCGGGCGAGACCTCGTCTCGCTCGGCATGGTGAAGAACGTGACGATCGACGGGAGCGTCGTCGACCTCACGGTCGAGCTGACCACGCCGGCCTGCCCGCTCAAGGCGACCATCGAGAACGACATCGGTGAGGCGCTGACCCCGCTCGGGGCGAGCCTCGTGCGCGTCGATTGGGCGAGCAACGTCAAACGGTCGTTCGGCGGGCCCGCCGCCGATCTCATCCCTGGCGTGAAGAACACGATCGCCGTCGCATCGGGCAAGGGTGGCGTCGGGAAGTCGACGGTCGCCGTCAACCTGGCGGTCAGCCTGGCTCGTGACGGCGCCCGGGTGGGCCTGCTCGATGCCGACATCACCGGCCCCAACGTGCCGATCATGATGGGCACCCAGGGCGCCCATGTGACCGGGAATGGCGGGCGGCCGAATCCGGTCGTCAGCCACGGCGTGCAGATGATGAGCATCCAGTACTTCCTCAACCCGGACGCGCCGGTCATCTGGCGAGGGCCGCTCATCCACAGCGCCATCGCGCAGTTCCTGCGCGACGTCGAGTGGGGAGAGCTCGACTACCTCGTCATCGACCTGCCGCCGGGGACCGGCGATGCGGCCCTCTCGCTGTCGCAGCTCATTCCGCTGACCGGGGCGGTGGTCGTCACCACCCCGCAGGAGGTGAGCCTGCTCGACGCCCGCAAGGCGGTCGCGATGTTCACCAAGGTGAACGTGCGCACGCTCGGCGTGATCGAGAACATGAGCGGCTTCGTCTGTCCCGACTGCGGCGCCGAGCACGACATCTTCGGCTCGGGAGGCGGCGAGCGCATCGCACGCGAGCTCGAGCTGGAGGTCCTCGGTCGCATCCCCATCGAGCCGGGCGTTCGCGCCGGCGGCGACGCCGGGGTGCCGATCACGTCCGCGCAGTATCCCGGCGGCGACGAGTCGCCCGCGGCCGCGGCCATGCGCGAGGTGGCACGAACGGTGGCCGGCAAGGTGAGCGTCCTTGCCGCCCCGGTCGCGATCGCCAGCGGAGCGGCCTGAACCGCCCCCAACGGCCGCTGACCGACCAGCCCCGGGCTCCGAAGTCCCGGGAACCTTCCCCGGTCGGGGGATTGCCGGTCGGGCATGTCATCGCCACAATCCACCCATGCGCATTGCTGTCATGGGCGACATCCACGCGAACCTGCCCGCATTACGGGCCGTCCTCGAGGACGTGGGCCGCATCGGCGCGGACGCGATCTACTGCGTCGGTGACGTCGTCGGTCGAGGCCCTCACCCGAACGAGGTGATCGACGAGCTGCGGCGCCTCGTGGTGCCGACGGTCCAGGGCAACTGGGACGAGGCCGTCGGCATGGATCGCGAGCAGACCGGGGCCGCATGGGCGACTGCCGACGCCGAAGCGGAGGGGAACGCGTCGATGGCATGGACCGCGGAACGCCTCACGGACGAGAACAAGGCGTGGCTGCGACAGCTGCCGCAGACGATGCGCGTCGACCTCGGGGGGCGGTCCGCCTTCCTCTTCCACGGCTCACCGATCAAGCAGACCGAGTACCTCTGGGCCGATCGCCCATCGCGGGTCTTCGCCCGCATCGCCAGCGACGAGGCGGACGACCTGTTCTGCTTCGGGCACACCCACGAGGCCTTCCATCGGGTCGTCGGCCAGGCACATGTGGTCGCCTGCGGCTCGGTCGGCTGCGGGACCGATGGCGATGCCCGGGCCCGGTATGCCGTGGTCTACATCGGCGAGCCCGACATCGCGGTCGGCTTCCGGGCGGTCGACTATGACCACGTCTCGGTGGTGCACGACATGGCGGCCGTCGGACGGTCGATCGACCTCCTGCGGGAGCCGCCGGCGATCCATCCGCACCTCCCGACCGAGGTGACCTCGGCCTAGCCGCCCAGCGGGGCCTTCGCCGGCTCCTCGGCCGATGGTGTGCCGTACGTGGCGAGCGCGCCGATCATCAGCCTCCAGAAGCCGTCGACGTCAAGTCCGACGCCGACCTCCGCGTTCGCCCCTCGACCGCTCATGCCGTACACGTCGCAGATCGTCCGTCCGGCCGTCAGCGCCGAGGCGGTCTCCACGGCGACGTTCATCGGCCGCGTGGGCACGAGGGCGGGATCGATGACGGCGGCAACGGCACACGGATCGTGCACCGGCGGCGATGGGAAGTCGAAGACGCGGTCATAGGTGTCGGCGAAGAAGCGCATCAGCCCGACTGTCATGCGGGCCACCGGCGAGCCAAGCGCCAGGATCTCGTCGAGGACGGCATCGGTCGCGAGCGCGAGGTGCGTGACCTCGAGCGGCACGAGCGTGATGGGCACGCCGGATCCGAGCACCGCCTCCGCGGCCTCCGGGTCCGCGTAGACATTGAACTCGGCCGCGGGCGTCCAGTTCCCGAGGCCGATGGCGCCGCCCATGATCGAGATCCGCTCGATGCGGCCCCGGATGTGCGGCGCGCGCGCGAGGGCGGTGGCCACGTTCGTGAGGGGCCCGACGGCCACGACGGTCAGCGGGTCGTCACCCGCGTCCGCCAGCTCGATGAGCAGGTCGACCCCGTCGCGTGGATCGACGGCGACCGTCGGCTCGGCCCCAGTCCACGCCGTCAAGGCCGCTCGCGCCGTGGATATCGGCCGCGACGACCTGCGCCCGGTTCAACGGCCGGTCGCACCCGGCGGCGATCGGCACGTCGCGGATGCCGGCCACGCTGCACACGCGCCGGGCGTTCAGGACCGTCTTCTCGAGGGTCTGGTTGCCGGCGACGACGGTGATCGCCTGGAGGTCGATGGCCGGGGATGCGGCGGCGAGCAGGATCGCGAGCGCGTCGTCATGGCCCGGATCGCAGTCCAGCACGACGCGGCGCGGGCCCGAGCTCATTCCTTGATGTACGGCTTCCCCTCCGCGGCGGGCGCCCGCGCCCGCCCCACGAGCCCGGCCACCACGATGATGGTGACGATGTACGGGACCATGAGCAGGAACTCGGACGGGATCGCGATGCTCAGGATCGAGAGGCGCGACTGGATCGCATCGGCGAAGCCGAAGACGAGGCCGGCGAGGAACGAGCCGATCGGGCTCCAGCCGCCGAAGATCGTGGCCGCCAGGCCGATGAACCCGCGGCCGGCCGTCATCTCGCGCTCGAACGCGCCGGTCGACCCGATCGTGAAGTAGGCGCCGCCGAAGCCGGCGACCATGCCGCCCAGCACGACGGTGCTGTAGCGCACCCATTCGACGTTGATGCCGACCGTGTCGGCGGCCTTCGGATGCTCGCCGACGGCCCGGACGCGGAGGCCCCAGCGCGTGTAGAAGAGCCCGAAGTGGATGAGCGCGATGAGCGCAAAGAGGGTGTACACGAAGATGTTGTGCTGGAAGAAGATCGGGCCGATGACCGGGATGTCGGAGAGGAGCGGGATGTGGATCGGCCCGAGACGTTCGGGCGTGTTCAGCTCGGCCGAGTTCGTCTGGAGGATGCGGACCGCGAGGAATGCCGTGAGTCCCGTGGCGAGGATGTTGATGAAGAAGCCGGCGATGACCTGATCGACCCGATAGCGGATGGCCAGCACCGCCAGGAACAGCCCGAGCAGCGCGCCGACAAGCACGGCCGACGCGATCCCGAGCCACGGGTTGTCGGTCACGCTCGTCACGACCGCCGAGATGAACGCGCCGGAGAGGAGCTGCCCCTCGATGGCGATGTTGACGACGCCCGCCCGCTCGCACAGCACGCCCGAGAGGGCGCCGAAGACGATTGGCACGGCGCGCTGGACCGTTGCCTGGAGGACGCCCGTCAGGTTCATCGACTGGCCCGCCGCGACCCAGGCCAGGAAGGCGAACACGAACGCGAACGCGACCAGGCCCAGGACGAGCGCCCAGCGCGCGCCGAAGCCGCGCGTCAGCTGCACCGCGGCCACGAACGCGACGACGGCGGCGAGCACGTAGATCGTCATCGCCGAGGGCAGGACGAGGTTCGGCAGGGTGATGGGTGCGTTGGCCGGCGTCAGCGTGAACGTCGACGTGTCCGCCGGCTCCACGCTCATCGCGAAGGCGAGGACCATGGCCACGGCGAGGAGGAGGTAGACGATGCCCAGGATCCGCTGCCGCGTGCGGACCTTCAGCTCCGAGCGGGTGAGCGGCACGCTGGTCGTCGCGGCGGCGGTCATGAGCCCCACCCCTTGGCGAACACCTCGGTGCCCGTCGTCCGCTCGGTCCGGATGCGGTAGATGGCGCGGACCAGGCCGGGCGCGGCCATGAAGAGGATGACCAGCGCCTGGATGATGACGACCAGGTCGAGCGGGGTCCCGGTGGCGGCCTGCATCGGTGTTGCGCCCGCGCGGAGGGCCCCGAACAGGAACGCAGCAGCCACGACGCCGAGCGGCCGCGTGTTGCCCACCAGTGCAACGACGATGCCGTCGAAGCCGTACCCCGGGGAGAAGCCGGGCGAGAGGGTGCGCGAGCCACCGAGGATGACGGCCGCGCCCGCCAGGCCGGCCAGGCCGCCGGCGATGACCATGGAGGTCACGGTGGACGCGGATATGCTCATGCCCGCGTAACGGGCGGCTCGCGGATTGAACCCGACGGCGCGCCACTCGAAGCCCTTCGTCGAGCGGAAGACGAGCCACCAGATGGCGACGGCAGCGGCGAGGGCGATGACGATGCCCCAGTTCGCGCGCAGGCCCTCGAAGATCGGCACGAGCGCGGCGGTCGGCTCCACGATCTTTGAGATCGCGTCGGATCGGCCCTCACGCTGGACCAGCTCGGTGCGGAGCGCCCAGTTGATGAGGTTGTAGGCGACGTAGTTGAGCATGATCGTCACGATCACCTCATGGGCCCCGGTGCGGGCCTTGAGGATGCCCGGGATGAAGCCCCACAGCGCCCCGCCCACGAAGCCGGCACCGATGGCCAGCGGCAGGTGGATGAACCACGGCATCCCGACGATGCTGAAGCCGACGATCACGGCCAGCAGCGAGCCAACGTAGAGCTGGCCCTCGGCGCCGATGTTGAAGAGGCCGACGCGGAAGGCGAGCGCGACCGACAGTCCGGTGAGGATCAGCGGCGTGGCTGAGACGACCGTCTCTGACAGCGGGATGAGCGCTCCGCGCAGCTCGTCGCCGTTCAGCGACACCAGCGCCGACACGATCCGCACGGGATCGCCGATGGACCCGCGCAGCAGCGCGCCGTAGGTGTCGAACACCGACGACCATGCGGCCCCGAGGGCGCCCGCCGGGTCCGATCCCCACATGCCCATGATCTCGAAGTCGGTCAGGACGATCACGAACGCGCCGACGATGAAGGCGCTGAGCAGGGCGAGAGCCGGGAGGAGCAGCCCGCGCAGCGTCTGCAGCACGCCGCCGCGGCGAGGCTTGACGCCGGCCTTGGGCGGCGCGGGGTCAACCGGCGTCGGATCGGGCGCGTCGGCGGCCGACGGCGAAGGGGGCTCGCGCGGCTCGTCAGTCATCGGTCTCACTCGTGGCGGCGGCGGTGGCGGCCATCTCGGCCGCCTCCTCGGGCTGGACCTCCTCGGGATGGGCGCCGCCCATCAGTAGCCCGAGCCGCTCCATGGTCGCCTCGGTCTGATCGAGGGTGTCGACGATCGTGCCCTGGAACATCACGGCGATGCGGTCCCCGAGGTGGAGGACCTCCTCGAGCTCGGTCGAGACGATGAGCACGGCCGTGCCCTCGTCCCGCTTCTCGACGATGCGGTTGTGGATGTACTCGATGGATCCGACGTCGATGCCCCGCGTCGGCTGGGACGCGACGATCAGCTCGAGCGGGCGTGAGAACTCGCGCGCGGCGATGACCTTCTGCTGGTTCCCGCCGGAGAGGTTGCTGACCGCGTTGAAGATCGATGGCGTGCGGACGTCGAACTGGTCGACGAGCTCGGTGGCAGATTTCACGATCGCGTCGCCGTTCAATGCCAGGCCGTTCGAGAAGGGCGCCCGCCAGTAGCTGGTGAGCACCATGTTGTCGGCGACAGTGAAGTCGCCGACGAGGCCATCCTCCATCCGGTCCTCCGGGACGTGCGCCACCCCGGCCGTGTACACCGCGCGCGGGTCGTTCTCGTACGCCTTGCCGTTGATGAGGACCTCGCCCTGGTCCACATCGCGCAGGCCGGTGATGGCCTCGACCAGCTCGCTCTGCCCGTTGCCGTGGACGCCGGCGATCGCCACGATCTCGCCCGCGTGCACGGTCAGGTTCAGGCCGTTCACCGCCGGGTGCCCGCGCTCATCGCGGACGATGAGGTCGCGCAGCTCGAGCACCGGCTCGGCCGGCTTGGCGGGCGACTTGTTCACGACGAGATCGACCTCGCGGCCGACCATCATCGTCGCCAGCTCCTCACGGGTCGTCTGGGCGGGCACCGTCGCCCCGACCACGCGCCCGCGGCGCAGGACGGTGATGCGGTCCGCGACCTCGAGGACCTCGTTGAGCTTGTGGGTGATGAAGACGATCGACGTGCCGCCCTCGACGAGCGACCGCATCACCGCGACGAGCTCCTCGGTCTCCTGCGGCGTGAGGACGGCGGACGGCTCGTCGAGGATGAGGACGTTGGACTTGCGATAGAGCGTCTTGAGGATCTCGACGCGCTGGCGGACGCCGACCGGGAGGTCCTCGACGAGGGCGTCTGGGTCGACCTTGAGCCCATGGCGCTCTGAGATCTCCACGATCCGGGCGCGCGCGGCGCGGCGGTCGAGCGTGCCGACCGGCCCGCGGGTCTCCTCGACGCCGAGCATGATGTTCTCGGTGACGGTGAAGACCGGCACGAGCATGAAGTGCTGGTGGACCATGCCGATGCCGGCCGCGATCGCGTCACCGGGACCGCTGAAGTGCACGGCCTTGTCGTCGATGAGGATCTCGCCCTCGTCCGGCGCATAGAGGCCGTACAGGACGTTCATGAGCGTCGACTTGCCGGCGCCGTTCTCGCCGAGCAGGCCGAGGATCTCGCCGGGCTGCACCAGGAGATCGATCGCCTCGTTGGCGACGACCCCGGGGAAGCGCTTGGTGATCCCCCGCAGCTCAAGCTTCACTCGGTGGCTCCGTAACGTGAACGGGCGGCGTCGTTGCGACGCCGCCCGTTCAGCATGCCTATGCCAGGTTCGACCCTACTCGCCGTAGAAGTCCGACGGGACCAGATCGCCGGCGATGATCATCTCGATCATCTCCTCGATGTGAGCCTTCACGTCGTCGCTGATCTCGTCCTCATAGTCGTGGAACGGGGCGAGTCCGACGCCCTCGTTCTCGAGGTTGCTGAGGAACTCGGCCTGCGGCGCATCGCCGTTCAGCCCGCGCTCCACGGCCTGGAAGACCGAGTTGTCGATGCGCTTGATGATGCTGGTGAGCAGGAAGGGCGTGGTGTCCGGAGCGCTCTCCGCCCAGTCGACATCCACGCCGAGCCCGGTGGCCGTCGCGCCGCTCTCCTCGATGGCTGCGAAGGTGCCGCCGCCGATTGGTCCGCCGACCGGCAGGATCACGTCCGCGCCCTCGTCGAGCATGCCCTGGGTAACCGCCGCAGCATCATCCGTGCTGTCGAAGTTGCCGGTGAACGTGCCGGAGTCGGGGTTGCTGGGGTCGCGACCGCCGAGCACGCGAACGTCGTCGCCTTCCTGGTCGTTCCAGTAGTTCACGCCGGCGATGAAGCCGTCCATGAAGTCAGTCACGCCGGGACCGATGTTGATGCCGCCGAACGTTCCGACGATGCCCGTCGTCGACCACGAGGCCGATGCGTAGCCGGCGAGCATCGCGCCCTCGGCCGTCGCGTACACCAGGCCCTCGACGTTCGGGATGGCGGGGTCGTAGGAGAAGTCGACGATGGCGAAGCGGATGTCCGGGTTCGCCTGGGCGGCGGCCGCCGTCGCGTCGCCGAGCAGGAATCCGACCGTCACGATCATGTCGCAGCCGTCAGCGACGTGCTGGTCGATGTTCCGCGCGTAGTCCTCGGCGCTGCGGGACTCGAGGAAGGTGACCTCGACGCCGAGCTCCGCCTGCGCGCGCTCCATGCCGGCCCACGCGTTCTCGTTGAAGCTGTTGTCATCGATGCCGCCGGTGTCGCTGACCATGCAGGCCTTGTAGTCGACGGTCGGCGCCGTGCTCTCCGCGGCGGTCGACTCGGCGGCGCTCTCCGCCGGTTCGGACTCGTCGGCGGATGGGCTCCCACCGGTGTTGTCGGTACAGGCGGCCAGGATCAGCGCCAGGATGGCCAGCACGGCCATCATCGAGCGGGAATGGTTCCGCAATTTGATCTCCTCCACACCCACGTCGGGGTGCGCTCTGCCGCGAGTCGTCGCGGCGCCTCCGAAGGCGTGGGGCATGGGCACCCCGCGCTGAATCTGCGGCATCATACTGCCTCACTCTCTCGGCGCTCAAGGGGATTCCTCGCATCTCGGTGCGGCGCCACGCTCCGCGTATCATCGGCCGGATGTCCGACCTGCCCGCGCGCGTCCGCCTCATCATCTTCGACCTCGACGGCGTGATCTATCGCGGGCCCGATGCGATCCCCGGCGCCGCTGATCTGGTCGCGTGGCTGCACGCCTCGGGAACCCTCGTCCGGTTCGCCACCAACAACTCGACGGTCACGAGAGCCGGCTACGTCGCGCGCCTGGCCGCGATGGGCGTCGCGACCTCGGAAGAGGAGGTGGTGACCTCCACCTGGGCAACCGTCGAGCACCTGAGGCGCCACGCGCCCGAGGTCCGGCAGGTCCTCGTCGTCGGTGCCGACGGCATGCGCGACGAACTGGTCGGAGCCGGCCTGAGCGCGACCCCGGCGGACGCGGCAGCGGCGTCAGAGCACGTTGGCGGCCCGTTGGGCCAGTCGTTCGACGCCGTCATCGTGGGCCTCGACCCCGGCATCAGCTACCGCCGGCTGGGGATCGCGATGCGGGCGGTCGCCGACGGCGCGCGCCTCATCGCGACCAACGCCGATGCCCGCTACCCGACGCCGGCGGGTTTCCTCCCTGGCGCCGGGGCCATCGTCGCCGCCCTCGCCACCGCGACCGGCGTCACACCAACGGTGATCGGGAAGCCGGAGCCGGCGATGTTCCGGTCGATCCTCGACGCGAGCGGGGTCGACCCGGCAGAGTGCGTCGTCGTCGGCGACAACCCCGACGCCGACGTGGCTGGCGCGCACCGCGCCGGCTGCGCCGCGATCCTCGTCCTCACGGGTGTCGCCGACGCCGAGATGGCGGCGGACCTCAGCGGCGAGCGGGCCCCGGATGCCGTGGCCGCCGACCCTGACGCCGTGCGTACGCTGCTGGCCGAGCGGGTCAGCCGGTGATCGTGGCGGCCCACGCACCCCAGGCGCGCTCCGCGTCGGCTTTCAACGCAGCGAGGGTTGCCGCCGGCGTGAATGCGCGGTGGAACCCGTTGAGCGCGATCGCGGCGAGCTCGTCACGGCTCAGCGCCAGCGCGTCGGCCACGCCTGCCAGCTCAGCGCTGAGCGTCGTGCCGGTGACCGTGCGGTCGTCAGTCGAGATCGTGACGCTCACGCCGGCGCGATGGAGCGCCGCGAGCGGGTGCTCGCCGATCGAGGGCGCCACGGAGGCCTGGACGTTGGAGGTCGGGCACAGGTCGAGCGTGATGTCGCGGGCCCGGAGCAGGTCGAGCAGCGCCGGGTCCTCGGCCGCGGTCCCGCCGTGCGCCACGCGTCGAACGCCGAAGTCCAGCACGTCGCGGACCCGCTGTGGCCCGGGCACCTCGCCCGCGTGGGCGGTGAGGGCGAGCCCCGCCTCGCGCGCCGCGACGAAAGCGACCGCGTGCGGGGGAGCCGGCCAGACGGCCTCAGGGCCGGCGAGGTCGAACCCGATCACCGGGCGCCCGAACGCGCCCGCGCTGCGAGCCAGCTCGGCGTTGGCCGCCGGCGGATGCTGGCGCATCGCCGTCACGATGAGTCCGACGATCGGCGCATTCGGCATCCCACTTGCCCTCGCCACCCCGTCGGAGACCGCCTCGATGACGTCGCCGACCGAAAGGCCCCTCGCGAGATGGAGTCGGGGGGCCCAGCGGATCTCGGCGTACCGGACGCCGTCGACGGCGAGGTCCTCGATGAGCTCGAGGGTGACGCGTGAGAGGGCATCGGCCGACTGGAGCAGCAGGATGGGCAGGTCGAAGAACGTGAGCAGCTCCTCCTGGTCTCGGCACCGCGGCGGCCCGACCATCCGCGATCGAGCCTCGTCCAGGGTGAGGGGCATGCCGATCTCGGCGGCCAGCTCGACCGCCGTCTCGGGTCGCAGAGAACCGTCGAGGTGCTGGTGGAGCTCCGCCTTCGGCAGTGCCCGCACCGAGTCGGCGTCCACGTCTCCATGATAGGCGCGCGATCGGCGGCTTCCGGCCTGGCTGCCGCCATCGCCCTCATCGCGGCGCTCGGTCCCGGCGGCCCGCGTCCCGAGGTCGAGGTTGGCGCGCGGGACCTCGTGGCAGACCGAGCGGCCTCAGCGGCCACGGCGGCCGAGACCCTTGCGGACGCCCTCGGCCCGGCACTCGAGGCAGGACGCCGGGGCGGCGCGCTCGTGATCGCCGGCGATGCCTCGCCGGGGCCATCGATGGCCGAGGCAGCCGGGCGCCTGCTCGACGCGGTCCCGCTGGCGCTCGCGCTGCGCTCGGCCCGGGAGGCGCTCGACGCCGCTCGCCGAGCGCGCGACCCGGGCGTCGCCGCGCTGCCGCCCGCGCCGGACCCGGCTGACCTTGCCTCCATCGCCGGTCAGCTCGAGGCCTCGGCCGATGCGGGTGACGCGTTCGCGGAGATGCGACGTCGGGCTTCGGCCGTCCCCACCTGGCTCGAAGATGCCCTCGACGCACTCGAGTCGTCTGATCCCGAGACCGCGGCCGATGCCGTCGCCGGTGCCCGCGCTGATCACGAGGCGCTCGTCGCGTGGGAGGTCGACCTCGTCACGCTCCCGATCTGGCTGGAGACGACCGGTGCCATGATCGACGCGGTGGATGATGTCGTTGCCGCAATACGAGCCGGAGATGCCGACGCCGCCGCGGCTGCCGCGGCGGAGGTCGAGGCGCTCTCCGAGGACGCCGTCAGGGCCAACCGCGCCCTCCAGATCGCGATCGCCGAGGGCGGCGGTGCGATCGCGTCGGCACCGATGAGCCGGCTCGCCACGGTGCTCGGTGAGCTGCTGACGCTCCGCGAGGCCATCGGCGCGGTCCGAGCGTCGGTCGCCACATGAGCGAGGCGGACGAGCTGGTCGGCCGCAGCCTCGCCGATCGCTACCGCATCGACGAGCCGCTGGCACGCGGTGGCATGGCTCGGGTGTTCCGGGCGCGCGACGAACGCCTCGATCGCGATGTCGCCGTCAAGGTGCTCTCGTCGCCATACGCGGAGGACGCGGCCTTTACGCAGCGCTTCCTCGACGAGGCGCGCGCGGTCGCCTCCCTCTCGCATCCAAGCCTCGTCCACGTGTACGACTCGGGCAGCGACGGCGGGGTGCACTTCATCGTCATGGAGCTGCTCGACCGCCACCGAAGCCTGCGGCAGGTGCTGGATGAGCGCGGCGCGCTGCCGCGTCAGGAAGTGATGACGCTGGCGCAGGAGCTCCTCGCCGGGCTGCGGGTCGTCCACGAGCGCGGCCTCGTCCATTGCGACGTCAAGACCGGCAACGTCATGCTCGGTCCGGGGGCCGCGAAGCTCATCGACTTCGGCATCGCCCAGCCACCGCACGACGGCGATCCCGGCGATACGAGCATCGGTTCGCTGCGCTCGATGTCCCCCGAACAGCTGCATGGGGAGGCGCTGACGCCGGCGAGCGACCTCTTCAGCCTCGGCGCGGTCCTGTACGAGGCCCTCACCGGCCGGCCGCCCTTCGCGGGCGCCACCCCGGGCGAAGTGAGCGCCGCCCACGAGGCGGGCGCCGTCCCGCCGCCGTCGACGCTGGTCGAGGGCATTCCAGGCCGGCTCGACGACGCGATCCTCCAGTCCCTGCGGCGCGACCCGGCGTCCCGATTCCGCAGCGCGGATGCGATGAGCGTCGCACTCGCCACGGCCGCGGACGCGCCGCCCGAAATCGAGCCGACCGAAGGACGCGATGACGAGACTCGCGTGATCCGCACCCAGCGGCCGTCGGCCGACGTCGCACGACCGGCTGGCTCCGCCGAGGGCGCTGGCTACGTCCCGCCACCGGCGCCCGCACCCGTACCGATCCCGTACCCGTCGACCCCGCCACCACGGGCGACGCGCGCTGCCCGCGCCGAGCGACGGCCCGCCGGCCGGGCATGGTCCCTGGTCGCCACCGTGGCGGTCCTCGCGGCAGCCGCCATCGTCGTCGTCCTCGTCGTCGTCCCGCTGCTCGAGATTGGGCGTGGCGGGGGAGCCGGCGGTGCATCGCCGAGCGCCAGCGCCGCGCAGACGCCGGAGCCCGGGAACAGCGTGGTCGTACCGGAATTCATCGGCATGTCGACCGTCGAGGCCATCGACGCCGCCACGGCGGCAGGGCTCGACTGGAAGGTCCACTGCAACCAGGATCCACAGCGACCGGAGGGGATCATCGACCAGGAGCCGCCGGCCGGAGCTGAGGTCCGTCGGGGCTCGCGGATGAACCTGTACTCCGCCCGGATTCAGGACTGCCGCTAGCCACCCTATACTCGCGCCCGTCTGCCTCATTCGAAGGAGCCACGGAAGCATGCGCCTCCGCGCCATCTCGACTCCCCCCGCGACCGTCGAAGCCGATGTGCTGGCGGTACCGATCTATCGCGAGGACGCCGACCTCACCGGCGACCTCGCCGAGCTCGACGCCGCATCGGGCGGCGCGATCAGTGACGCCATCGCCTGGGGCGAGTTCAACGCCGTCGAGCATCCGCTGGCGCTGGTCGGGGCCGGCACGCTGCCGGCCGGCAAGCTCCTGCTGCTCAACGGCGGCACGCGAGGGCGTGACGCGTGGCGCGCCCGGCGCCTGGCGGCCATGGCGACCCGCCGCCTCAACGGTCGCGGCGCGCGCACGCTCGCGCTCTGGCTCCGCGACGGCGAGGGGCGCGACGCATGGAGCGCTGCGGCCGCCGGCGCCATCGCCGGGACGTATCGGGCCACGGCGATCTACGGTCGCGTGCGCGACACGGTGGCGATGAATCGCAACGTCGATGAGGTGCTCTTCATCGGCGCCGACCAGGCTGCGCTCGACGAGGGTGCCGTCGTCGGCGATGGGATGGCCTTCGGACGCGACCTTGCCAACCGCTCCGCCAACGACCTCTACCCCGAGCGTATGGCCGAGGTCGCCCGCGAGCTCGCGGCCGACGGCTGCACGGTGGAGGTGCTCGAGCCGGACGAGATGGAGCGGCTCGGGATGGGCCTGCTCCTCGGCGTCGGTCAGGGGGCGGCCCATGGCCCCCGGCTCATCGCCATCAAGCTGCCGGGGTGGGAGGCCGGCGGGGATCGGCGCCTCGCCATCGTCGGCAAGGGCGTCTGCTTCGACTCCGGCGGCATCAGCCTCAAGCCGGCCGAGAACATGGGAGACATGAAGCACGACAAGTCGGGGGCGGCCGCCGTCATCGCTGCGGCGCGGACCGTCGCTCGCCTGGCGCCTGAGACCCCGCTCATGGCCGTGGCACCGATGGTCGAGAACATGCCCGGGGGCAACGCGCAGCGACCGGGTGACGTCGTGAAGGCGCTCAATGGCATGACCGTCGAGGTGACGAACACCGATGCCGAGGGCCGGCTCATCCTGGCGGACGCCATGACATGGGCCGAGCGCGAGGGCGCGACGCACGTCGTCGACGTCGCCACCCTCACCGGCGCCCAGGCGATCGCCCTCGGCGACCAGGTGAGCGCCTACTTCGCGCGACCGCGGGAGTGGGGCGAGCAGGTTGGGCGGGCCGCCGAGGCGGCGGGCGAGTGGTTCTGGGAGATGCCGCTCGTGGCCGAGTACCGCGCGACGTACGACTCGCCGCATGCCGACATCGTCAACTCCGGCTCGCGCGAGGGGTCCCTCATCAAGTCGGCCGTCTTCCTCGGCGAGTTCGTCACGGTGCCGTGGGTCCACGTGGACATCGCCAGCACCGCCTACCTCGGCAGCGAGAAGCCGTACGGGCCGAAGGGCGCCACCGGCGCGGGAGTCGCAGCTCTCGTCCGCCTCGCGCTCGACTTCGCCGAATAGCAGCTCGACTTCGCCGAATAGCAAGAGCCCCGCCCGATGGGGCGGGGCTCTCGACGGTGAGTCGTCCCGTCAGCGGGGGTCGTCGCCGTCGACGGCGTCGCGGACGTCGTCCTTGGCCTCACCCCACTCGTTCTGCAGCTTTCCCTCGGTCTGGTCCATCTGACCCTCGACCTCGGTGCTCGTGTCGTCGGTCAGGTCGCCGAACTCTTCCTTGACCTTGCCGGTGGCCTCCTTGACGGGACCTTCGATGCGATCGCTGTCCATGTGCTGCTCCTCCCGTACGTTGACCGGCCCTGGTGCCGGTGCCCACGGCCCAACGCATGGCGCATGCCAGCCCCCGAGGGCGTGGCATGAACGATCGGACTATGGCGCCCGTGACGCCGGACCGTAGGATGCGTGGTGCGGCGGCGCACCGCCGGTATCCACACGCATGGGGAGGCAGCTTGGGCATCGACGTGCTCGCCGCGGGCGGGCTCTTCGCGATCGTCGGCGCGAGTGCCGAGCGGCTCGCCAGCTTCTGGCCGGCCGACGAGGCGCAGCACCGGCCGATCGGGGTGCGCACCGTCCTCCTCGCCGCGGTGAGCGCCATCGCCGCGGCGGCCATCGTCGCGCGCTCGACGCTGCCCTGGTGGGCCACGGCCGCGTACCTCGTGCTCCTCGTCCTCCTCATCGTGCTGGTGGCGACGGACCTCGAGCAGCGGCGCCTGCCCCATCTGGCGCTCGATCCGCTCATCGTGCTCGCCGCCGTCTTCGTGCCCTTCAACCCCGGCGTCGAGCCGCTCTCGGCGGTCATCGGCGCGGCCGCTGCCGTCGCCTTCCTCGGGCTGCTCGCCCTCGTCGTGCGAGGCGGGCTGGCCGCGGGAGACCTCTATCTCGTGGCGCCCATCGGGCTGATGCTCGGGTGGCCGGCCACCTTCACGGCGCTCTTCGCGGGCGCGTTCCTCGCCGCCGCGTCCAGCCTCGTGCTCCTGGCGACCCGCCGCGTCGGGATGCGGAGCTACATCCCGTTCGGCCCGTTCCTCGTCGGCGGAGCGGTCATCGCCCTCGTGATGGACCCCCGGCTGCTCCACGTCGTGCGCTGAGGGGGATTCGACCGAACACCCGTTCGCTGCTACCCTCGGACCGATGCATCCGGCACTCCAGCGCCGGCGCCGCCACCTGATGATGACGCGCCGGACCACGCGCCGTGGCTCGCAGCGGCGCGGTCTCGCGACATTCCTCCTCATCACGCTCGGCGTCTTCGGGCTGACGTTCGTGGGGTCGATCCTCGGCACCGCCGGCGGGATGTTCGCCGCGTACACATACTTCGCCTCCGGCCTGCCCGATCCCGAGATCCTCGAGGGGATCGAGCCCGCCGAGTCGACGTACGTCTACGACCGGTCGGGCGAGCAGCTCCTCGCCCGCTTCGAGTGCCAGAACCGCGAGGCGGTCAACTTCGACGAGCTGCCCGACACGGTCTGGCAGGCGACCGTCGCCAGCGAGGACCGGACCTTCTGGGAGAACAACGGCGTCGATTTCCCGGGCATCGTGCGTGCCGCCCTCGTCAACCTCGAGGCCGGCGAGATCAGGCAGGGCGCATCGACGATCACCCAGCAGGTGATCGACTATGCCCGCGTCCTCCAGGAGGAGGGCCTGGCGGAGGAGCCGGTCATCGACCCTTCGGCGCTGCCAAGCATCGCGGCGCCCGACCCGGACGCGCCAGCCACCGAGGGGGAGGAGGGCGAGGACGCCGTCGACGTGTGCCAGCCGCCCGCTCCGAAGAACTCGACCGAGATCGAGGACAAGATCCGCGAGAACATCCTGGCGATGCAGGTCACCGCGGCGTATCCGGGCCGCTCCGGCAAGGAGCGCATCCTCGAGACCTATCTGAACCTCATCTACTACGGCAACGGCTCGTACGGCATCCGGGCGGCGGCCGCCAACTACTTCGGCCTCACCGATCTCAACCAGCTGACCATCTCGCAGGCCGCCTTCCTTGCGGCCCTTCCCCAGGCTCCTTCGTTCCTCGACCCGTACCAGAACCCGAACTTCGACCCGGAGAACGCCGAGGCCGGCGCCGCCGATGCGCTGGAAGAGCGCAACCTCGTCCTGGGCGCCATGCTCGAGGAGAAGTACATCACGCGGGCGGAGTTCGAGGAGGCCCGCAACACGACGTTCACCGAGATGGGACCGGGCCGGGTGGCGAGCGTCCTCCGTGAGCCGCACTTCAGCTTCCGCGTGCGTCAGGAGGCGGAGCGCATCATCGGCACGCTCGAGGAGATCGAGGATCCGCTGGAGGCGGCCGCGGCGGTCCGGACCGGTGGCTACCGCATCATCACCAGCCTCGACTACGAGCTGCAGCAGAGCGCCCACGACCTCGTCGAGAAGTGGGTCAACACGCTCAAGGGCTTCAACGTCAACAACTCGGCCCTCGTCGCGATCGACTCGGCCACGGGCGAGATCGTGGCCTACATCGGCTCGGTGGACTACTACAACCGCGAGGCGCCCGAGGTGCAGGGCCAGTTCGACGTCGCCGGGCTCGGGCGGCGCCAGCCCGGATCGGCCTTCAAACCGATCACGTACGCCTCCGCCTTCCGGTCGCGCGACGCGACGGTCTCGACCATGCTCGTCGACGCGATGACCGAGTTCGGCCTGCCGCCGATCACGCCCGAGCGCTCGTATCGGCCGACGAACGCCGACATCAAGGAGCACGGGCCCGTCCTCGCCGTGGACGCGCTGCGCTACTCGCTGAACATCCCATCGGTCCAGATGCAGTACCTGGTCGGGTCCCAGACGACGGCCGAATTCGCCGAGTCGCTCGGGATCGCCAGCGCCGAGTACATCATGGGTCAGGATCCGGGCCTGTCGCTGGCCCTCGGCTCGGTCCCGGTGAACCTGACGAACATGACCCAGGCCTATTCGACCTTCGCCATGCAGGGGGAGCTCCATCCCGCCACGACCATTCTCGAGATCCGAAACCGGGACAACCGGGTCATCTACACCCGCGAGGACAACGGGCCACCGGTCACCGAGCCGATGACCCAGGCGGAGGCCTACCTCCCGCACTTCATCCTCGAGGGCAACACCGACCCGGATCGCAACCTTCTGTGGGGCGAGCGCGCCCAGCTCATCACGCCGGACGGCCAGCGGCGGCCGGCCGGCTTCAAGACCGGGACCACGAACGACTTCCGCGATGTCTCGGGCTTCGGCTACGTGCCGGGCAGCCTCACGACCGGGGTCTGGATGGGCAACAACAACCAGGAGCCGATGTCGAACGAGTTCGAGGGAGGCCTCTTCAGCGCGGACGGGCCACTCTTCCTGTGGCACGAGTTCATGCAGGTTGCGCTCAACCAGCCGTGGGACTGGAACGACCAGACACCCGTCGGCCAGACGAGCTTTGCGCAGCCCGATGGCATCGTCACGGCGGACGTCTGTCGCTGGAGCGGCATGGCCGCCACCAACAACTGCGGCAAGATCATCTCGCTCCCGTTCCTCGAGGGGACCGTTCCGCCGCTGAACAACGTCACCAGCCGTGGATGCCTCGACCTCGAGCAGTACGTCGCGCAGTCGACCCCGGATCGGCCCGACAACTGGATCATCGCCGCCGACACGTGGTCGGATCGGCTCGTGAACGGCCAGACGGGCAGAAGCGGCGACCCGGCCAACTACCAGGAGGACTTGCGCGTCCGGTTCCAGATCGCCCCGCTGTATGGAGAGGCCGGCTTCCCATCGGTATGCGGGGAGCGCGTCGCCCGGCCCCGCCGGTCACCGAGCCCGAGCGGCAGCGCCGAGCCGACCCCAGAGCCGAGTAACGGCGGCGGCGGTGGGGGAGGCGGGGGAGGCGGCGGCGGTGGCGGTGGTGGCGGCGGCGGCTGAGCCCGCTGCCAGCGCCGGATAGAATCGGCGCGTGTCGAGCTCGGTCCTGACCCTCATCCTGGCCGGCGGCGAGGGCGAGCGGCTCAGCATCCTGTCGCAGGTGCGTGCCAAGCCCGGGGTCCCCTTTGGCGGGAAGTACCGGATCATCGACTTCGCGCTGAGCAACGCCGTCAACTCCGGCCTCACCGACGTCGGGATCCTGACCCAGTACGCCCCGCGCTCGCTCATCGACCACATCGGCGTGGGGCGACCGTGGGACCTCGATCGCAGCCGCGGCGGCGTGGCGCTCCTCCAGCCGTTCATCGGCCGTGGCCGCTCGCGAGACTGGTATCGCGGCACCGCTGACGCCGTCATGCAGAACCTCGACTTCATCGAGGACCGCTCGCCCGAGCTCGTGCTCGTGCTGGCCGGGGACCACGTCTACAAGATGGACTACCGACCCTTCATCGAGCAGCACCGCGATCACCGCGCGCACGTCACCTGCGCGGTGCGCACGGTGCCGATCGAGGAGGCGCATCGGTTCGGCATCCTGGCCACCGACCACGATGGGCGCGTCACCGCCTTCGTCGAGAAGCCGTCGGACCCGCCATCCAACCTCGTGAGCATGGGCGTCTACGTCTTCTCGTGGCCCCTGCTGCGCGATCTCCTGAGCGTCGATCGCGTCGACTTCGGACGCGACGTGCTGCCGTGGATGGTCGCCGAGGGGCGCCGCGTCTTCGCCTACCAGTTCGGCGGCTACTGGCAGGATGTCGGGACGGTCGAGAGCTACTGGCAGACGAGCCTCGACCTGCTGAGCGAGGACCCAGGGATCGAGCTCAACGATCTCGGCTGGCTGATCTACACGAAGAGCGAGGAGCGGCCACCGGCGCGCCTCGGACCGGAGGCGCGGGTCAGCCGGTCGATGGTCAGCCACGGCTGCGTGATCGAAGGCACCGTCGAGCACAGCGTCCTCTCGCCCGGCGTCCGCGTGGCGGCCGGGGCAACCGTGCGCGACTCGATCGTCATGTTCGACGTCACGATCGGCGAGGGCGCCCAGCTCGACCGGGCGATCGTGGACAAGGAGGCGGTCATCGGTCCCGGCGCGCGCGTGGGTACCGGCGACGTCATGACGCCGAACGAGATGGAGCCGGAGCGGCTCTCGGCCGGCATCACCCTGGTCGGCAAGCGCGCCAGGGTGCCGCGAGACGTCGAGATCGGTCGCAACTGTCGGATCGACCCCGGCGTCCTCGAGCGCGACTTCGGGGGGAGCCGGTCCGTGGCGTCGGGCCAGACGATCTTCGCCGCCACCGCCGCGTCGTGACCGACGAGGCACCGCCGATCGATCGTTGGCTCAGCGAGCTCGGCCTGGTGCCGGTCGCGTCGGCCGGCGATCCCGTAGCGGGCACGCTCAGCCGCGACCTGCTGCTCGACGGCAGCCGCCGCTTCGACCTCCGCGTGACCGTCGCCTGGGTGACGGGGGTCGGATGCTCGCTCTGGGCGTACTATGGCCTGGAGTCGATGGAGATCCCGAAGCGCGTGTACGCCCGGATGCTCCGTGCCAACTTCGACTACCCGTTCGTGAAGTTCGCCCTCACCGATGACGACCGCCCGATGCTCATGACCGAGCTCCCATCGGCGGCCTTCGATCGCGACGAGCTGGGGCGCGGCCTGGCCCGGCTCGTCATCGTTGCCGACCGGATGCTCGACGAGACGGCCGCCGCGGTGGCCGATCGCGGTCAACTGCCGGACTGGTCCGACCGCCAGGCGCGCAATGGGGCCCTCCTCTCGGCCTATCGAGTCGAGGTCGAGTCCGCGATGCCGGAATGGGAGCCGGCACCCAGGCGGCCCGCCCGACGCGGCCTCCTCTCCCGCATCCTTGGTCGAGCCTGATGGGACGTCGATGGGGCCGGGTCATCGTCCTCGCGCCGCTGGTGGCGGCGGCGCTGCTGCCGGTCCGGGTCGCGCCGGCGCGAGCCGCGGAATACACGCTCCAGAGCCAGGCCACGTACGACGTGCGTCCCGCCGAACGCGAGGTCCGCGTCGCGGTCACGCTCACCTTCACGAACACCACGCCGGATCCAGAGGGTCGCTTCAGCGTGTTCGAGGACCTTCTCGTCGCCATCCACGACGAGGCGACCGGCGTCGTTGCACAGGATGACGACGGCCGACTGTCGCTCGACGTGGGCACCGAGGACGACGTCAACGTCGCGACGATCGAGCTGCGCGATCCCCTGCGCTACGAGGACTCGGTCACCGTCGAGCTGACCTACACGCTGCCGGACGGCTCCAGCGCGGGCATCCGAGTGCGGCCATCGGTGGTGCGATTCCCGGCGTGGAGCTTCGGGACCAGCGGCGACGTGAGCGTCACCGTTCCGGCCGGGTACGAGGTGCGGGTCGACGGTGACCCTCTCACCGAGGCCGGCGACCAGCTCACCAGCGGGCGCATCGCCGATCCGACCGCCTGGCTGGCCCAGGTCACGGCCGTCCGGCCGGCGGAGTACTCGACCTTCGAGGCGACGGTCCCGCTGCGCGGCGGCACGGCGGACCTCGTGGTCCGTGCGTTCAGCGACGACGAGCCGTGGGGCGAGCGCGTTCGGGCCGTGGTCACAGCCGCCCTGCCCCTCATCGAGGACGCGGTGGGGCTGCCATACCCTCGCGTCGGCCAGCTCATCCTGACCGAGAGCGTGACGAGTGATGGAACGGGCTTTGGCGAGGGCGCCGACGGCGGCGGGACCGAGATCCTGGTCGCCTTCGACCAGCCGTACTTCACGGCCGTCCACCAGGTGGCGCACGTGTGGCTCTCGCCGGAGCTGGTCGGGTCCCGCTGGCTACGCGAGGGGGCGGCGAGCCACGTGGCCGCGCTCATCGGCGAGGAGATCGGGGTGGAGGCGCCCTACGATCCCGCCGCGGTCACCGAGGAGCTCGCCGACGCCGCCTTCCCGCTCGACGCCTGGGAGCCGACGTCGAACGCCGACGGCGAGAGCTACGGCTACGCCGCATCGTGGGCGTTCCTGGCCGCGATCGAGGGCGAGGTCGGGGCCGACGCGATCCGGACCGTGTTGGCGCGTGCCGTCGCATCGGTCGGGCCGTACGACGGCATCGACATCGAGCCCGATCCGGACGCCGAGGACGGGGTGGTGCCGGACGAGCCGCTCACGACGCGCTCCTTCCTCGATCAGCTCGAGACCGTCTCGGGCGTTGCGCTCGCCGACCGCTTCGCGGCGACCGTCCTCACCGAGGCCGACGTGGCGTTGCTCGAGGCACGTGCGGCCGCACGCGCCGCGTTCGACGCGCTCGTCGCCGATGCCGACGGGTGGGGCGCGCCGGACCCGGTGCGGGCGGCGATGGGGGCCTGGAGCTTCGAGGAGGCGGACGCCGCGATCGCGGAGACCGACGACTGGCTCCGCCAGCGAGACGCCCTCCTCGGCGACCTCGAGGATGCCGGCCTGCAGGCGCCGGACCGGCTCCAGCAGGCGTATCGGGCCTATGGTGGCGGACCCGAGGCGGTCGCGGAGCTGGAGGCAGAGGGCGTCGTGGTGCGCGACTACGTCGGCGTGGCCGAGGCGGTCAATGCGCAACGCACCTTCCTCGAGCGCATCGGCCTCGTGGGCGGCGACGACCCGCAGGCACAGCTTGGCCTCGCCAACGGCCGGTTCGCTGACGGTGACCTGCGCGGGGCCACCGAGGCCGTCCGGGAGGCGGAGCGCATCCTGGAGGCGGCCGAGGGCGGTGGCATCGTGCGGCTCGCCAGCCTGGCCCTCGTCGTGCTCCTGCTCGCGGCGGTGGCGGTGGTCCTCTTCCGCCGGCGCGCGTCGTACACTGCTGCGCCATGACCGTGGACCGCCCTCAGCCGCACTTCCCGACGGCGGCCGACGTCCTCTCCGGCGAGACGGCGGACGTCTACTTCGAGCGCGCGCGCACGATCCTCGCGGCCGAGGGCCTCGATCCGGTCGTGACGATGGAGATCTTCTCGCGCTCGGAGGGCCTGCTGTGCGGCGCCGAGGAGGCGATTGCCTACCTGCGCGAGATCTTCGCCGAGGCGAACGGGACCGCACCCCCGATCGTCGAGTCGCTGCACGACGGTGATCCCTTCACCACCAAGGAGGTGGTGATGCGGATCCGAGCGCGCTACTCCGCCTTCGGCCTGTATGAGACGGCCATCCTCGGCATCCTGAGCAGCGGCTCCGGCTGGGCCACCGCCGCACGACGCATCGTCGATGCCGCAGCGCCCATCCCGGTCATCGGTTTCGGCGCGCGCCACGTCCATCCGAGCGTGGCCGACCAGATGGACTACGCCTCGGTCGTCGGTGGGTGCATCGGCGCCTCGACGCCGGCCGGCGCGCGGCTCGCGGGGCTGGCGCCGACCGGGACCATGCCGCACGCCCTGGTCCTCATCTTCGGCGACACCGTGCGCGCGGCGGAGGCCTTCGACCGCCACATCGATCCCGAGATCCCGCGCGTGATCCTGGTCGACACGTTCAAGGACGAGGCTGAGGAGTCCCTGCGCGTCGCCGATGCGCTCGGCGACCACCTCTGGGGCGTCCGGCTCGACACGCCGAGCGAGCGGGGACGGGTCACGCCGGAGCTCGTCAAGGAGATCCGCGCGCGCCTCGACCTCGCCGGCCACCCCGACGTGAAGATCGTCGTCTCCGGCGGGGTCGACCTCGAGCGCATCGGCGTCTTCAAGGAGGCGGGCGCCCCCGTCGACTCGTTCGCCGTTGGCAGCGCGATCAGCAAGGCCAGCCCGATCGACTTCACCGGCGATCTGAAGGAGATCGACGGCCGCCCGGTGGCCAAGCGGGGACGCATCCCCGGCGTGAGCGACAACCCCCGTCTCGAACGGATCGACCTCGGCCGGTAGGCTTGACCGATGCCCGCGGCACCGTCACCGGACGATCGGGATTCCGCCTATGAGCTCTTCCAGCGTGGGTCGCGCCTGCTCGCCGATCGCCATCCGGGGGCGGCCGCGGTCCTCCTCGAGCGCGCGCTGGCGCTCGAGCCCGGGAAGGCGTCGATCCTCGAGGCGCTCGGACAGGCGTACTTCAACCAAGGGTCCCACGCCCTCGCCGCCGAGCGCTTCGGCGCCATCGTGGACGCCGATCCGCTGGCGCACTACGCCCACTTCGGCCTCGGGCTGTCTCGGGCTCGGCTCGGTGACGCGCGCGCGGCGCGGCGCCACCTGCGCATGGCCGTCTTCCTCAAGCCCGAGAACGAGTCCTACCAGGCGGCCCTGAAGCAGATCGGCGACGCGGCCTAGCCGCCCGCCTCACGCCGCGGCGCGCCGCTGTGACCGACGCTCGCGGGCCAGTCGCGCCTGGAGCAGGCCGAGAACTGCCGCCTCCTCCGGTCGTAGGGCGTGGGCGCCGCGCCCGGCGCCGCGGGCTCGCTCCGAGAGGGCGTCGACCAACGTGCCGTCCAGGTAGGACGCGATGACATCGGGATGGATGTAGCAGGCACGGCACACGGCCGGCGTGTTGCCGAGCTGCTCCGCGACCTCCTCGATGGCGCGGACGATGGCCCGCTTGCGATCGGCCCCCTCGTCGATCTCGAGCCAGTCCTGCAGCGCCAGCGAGGCGGCCACCGTCCCTGCCCACGTCCGGAAGTCCTTCGCCGTGAAGGCGTCGCCGCTGGCCTGCTGGAGGTAGTCGTTGACGTCCCCCGAGTCGATCGACTGCCGTCGACCATCGGCGTCGAGGAACTGGAACAGCTCCTGGCCCGGCAGCTCCTGCACGCGTCGGACGAGCCGCGCCAGGCGCCGGTCGCGCACCGCGATCGAGTGCTCCTTCCCGCCCTTGCCGGTGAAGGTGAAGCGCACCTCGCCGCTGTCGCTGCCCTTCACGTGGCGGTCGCGCAGGGTCGAGAGGCCGAAGCTGTCGTTGTCGCGGGCGTACTCTTCGTTGCCGACGCGGATGAGCGTGGCCTCCAGCAGGCCGACGACGAGGGCCAGCACCTTCTCGCGGGGCAGCCCGCGCCGTCGAAGATCGCGGTCGACGCGACGGCGGATGCGCGGCAGGGCGCGCGCGAACTCGATGAGGCGTTCGTACTTCGCCTCGTCGCGCACGACGCGCCAGCGTGGGTGATAGCGGTACTGCTTTCGGCCCTTCGCGTCACGCCCGGTGGCCTGGAGGTGGCCGCGCCGGATCGGGCTGATCCAGACGTCGGTCCAGGCCGGCGGAATGGCGAGGCCTCGGAACCATGCGATCCGACCCGCGTCGGCGATGCGTGTGCCGTCCACGTCGACATAGGTGAACCCCTTCCCGGCGCGCCGGCGCCGGATGCCGGGCATGTCGTCGGTGACGTGGCGGAGGCCGGCCTCCTCCGCCGAGGCCTGCGCGTCAGCGAGCTCGAGTGTCATGCCCGGCGGGCAGAGGCAACTCGCATGCCAGCGGCGCACACGGCGTCAGCGTCCCAGGCGACGGGCGAGCCAGCCGATCGCGGCCATCGTCTTGGCGTCGACGATGCGACCGTCGTCGAGCGCGGCGAGGGCGTCGGGCAGGGTCAGCCAGCTCGGCTCGACATTCTCATCCTCGTCGCCGTCGGCGTGCGACTCGCGCAGCGACGTGGCGAGGAAGAGGTGCATGAGCTCGGTGCAGAAGCCCGGGGCGGTGTAGAAGCGCGGGCCGGTCATCCAATCGTCGGCGGCCAGGCCGACCTCCTCGGCCAGCTCGCGTCGCGCGGTGGCCTCGGGCTCCTCATCGGCCTCGATCGTCCCGGCGGGGACCTCGAGCAGCGCCTGCCCGGTGGCGTGTCGCCATTGCCGCACCATCGCCACGCGCTCGCCGTCCCAGGCGAGGATGGCGACCGCGCCGGGATGCTCGACGACCTCGCGCGAGCTGCGCCGGCCGCCGGGGAGCTCGACCTCGTCCACGCGGACCGCGATGATGCGACCCGCCCACGGCCGAATCGTGCTCACGGTCCGCTCCTCCACGGACGCATCCTAGCCGCCACAAGTACCGATGGGCGGCGGTGCCGGAACCCGGCTAGCATGCGCCGGACCGAGTAGGGGCGAGGCACGCACCAGCAACCGATGATCAACGCGCGCGGGCTCGGAAAGCGATTCCGCTCACTCACCGCGGTCCATGACCTCTCGTTCACCGTTGGCGACGGCGAGATCTTTGGGCTGCTCGGCCCGAACGGCGCGGGCAAGACGACATCGATCCGAATGCTCGCGGGCCTCATCGCGCCGTCGGAGGGAACTGCCGAGGTCAACGGCCTGGGCCTGGGTGCCGACTCGCAGGCCATTCGCGCCTTCACCGGCGTCCTGACCGAGTCTCCCGGGCTCCACGACAAGCTCACCGCCCGCCAGAACCTCGGCTACTACGGACGCCTCTACGGCCTGCGCGGCGCCGCCCTGCGCCGTGCGGTCGATCGATACCTCGACATCGTTGGCCTCAGCGACGAGGGCGATCGGCGAGTCGGCGGCTTCAGCAAGGGGATGCGCCAGAAGGTCGCCATCGCGCGAGCGCTGCTGCACGAGCCCGAGGTCGTCTACCTCGACGAGCCGACGAGCGCGCTGGACCCGTCGGCCGCGAAGTCGGTCCGCGACTTCGTCGCCACGCTCCGCGACGCCGGGCGCTCGATCGTGGTCTGCACCCACAATCTTGACGAGGCCGAGCGCCTCTGCGACCGGATCGGGATCATGCGCGGCACCCTTCTGCGCGTCGACACGCCAGCGAGGCTGCGTCGACGCGACGGGACGGCCTCGGTCCGGGTCGACCTCGTTGGCGCCCGCCGCCCCGAATCCTTCCTCGACATGCTCGGCGCGCTCCGCTTCGTCGAGGCGGCGCGGGCCCTCAATGGCAGCCTCTTCGTCGAGGTCGGCGACCCGCGCGGTGACAACCCGGAGCTCGTCCGCGCGCTCGTGGATGCCGGTGCCCGGATCGTCGGCGTGGCCGAGGAGGCGATGACGCTCGAGCAGGTCTATCTCGATCTCGTCGGCGAAGCGGCGACGCGCGACGCTCGGGAGGTCGCCTGATGCGCCTCGGCTTCATTTGGGCCGTGGTCACGAAGGAGGCGCGCGACCTGCTCGCCAACCGCCTCCTGCTGGCGGCCGTCGTCTTCCCGGCGCTCATCTTCGCCGCCATCCCGACGGGCATCGTGGCCTTCATCGAGGTCAACGAGCTCGACCCGAACCAGCTGGGCGAGATCGAGCAGTACATCTCGCAGTTCCCCGACCTGGACCCGAAGCTCGCCGCCCAGGGGTTCATCGTCCTGAACTTCATGGCCTACTTCCTCCTCATCCCGGCCATGGTGCCGATGGCGATCGCCACGCAGTCGGTCATCGGTGAGAAGACGGCCCGATCACTCGAGCCGCAGCTCGCGACGCCGATGGAGGTGAGCGAGCTGCTCATCGGCAAGGCCATCTCGGCCGCCACGCCGGCCGTGCTCGCGACGTGGGCCGTCTTCCTGGCCTACGGGTTCGTCAACGGCGCGATCGCCGAGCCGGTCCTGACCGAGCTCATCTTCAACGACGTGTGGCGCGTGGCGATGATCAGCCTGGTGCCGCTCATCTGCCTGCTGAGCGTTCTGCTCGGGATCATCGTGAGCTCGCGGGTGAACGACGCGCGCGCGGCGCAGCAGATCGGCGGGTTCATCGTCATCCCGGTCATCGCCGTGGCCGTCGCCGGCTTCTTCAGCGGCCAGGCGTCGCTTCACGATGCAGCAGGTCATCCTCGGCGACCTCGTCGTCGCCGTGCTCATCGGCCTCGCGCTCGTGCTCGGGAACTGGATCTTCGACCGCGAGGCGATCCTCACCCGGCTCGGCTGACGGCGCAGGCGTCGGGCGCACGTGGCGTGAGGCAAGTGCACACCCAAGGTCGATGCCGCCCGGCCTTGAGGCTGGCTCACGCATCTGCCGACCAGGACGCCCATCCTGGCCGACCGATGAGCCTGCGGCACGCGGCGGCCAAGGAAGAGGCCCGAATCGGCGCAAGATGGCCGTTGGATGAGGCTCATTCACGTCCCGCAGCCACCACTGCAGATCCGTCAGGTGGACCGGTCCTCGATCTCCCAGGCGTGATCCAGCGTGTGCCAGGCCGAGCGTCGGACGGTGTAGCGGACAGACCACGGCTTGCGCGTGTTTCTCGGGTCTGCCAGCGGGGTGCCGGCGACGACTGCCTCCAGCGCATCGGAGAAGGTGGCTCGGATGAGCTTCATTGGCGTGCCGGTCGCCTCGTCCGCGGCCGCCGGCGACCGCGAGCCCAGCTGGCCCAGGTAGGCGACCTCGGCCTCGCGGACATGGCCGATCATCTTCGGCAGGTCGCGGCCGCCGCCGCGAGGTCCCTTCGTCAGCTCGACGCCCTCCGCGCGCCGCGCGGCCGCGTCGAAGGTGGCCCATGAGGCGGTGAGGAGGGCGAGGAGGCGCTTGAGGTCCCGGGCGCTGACCGGCTCGTCCTCGGCCCGGGCCGACGCGCCGGGGACGCCGAACTCAGTGCCGGCGCCGCCCTTCTGGCGGTCGATGACCTCGATGCCGCGCGCCGTAGCCGGCGGCCTGAACGCGAGCTTCGCCCGTCGCGCGACCGATCGATAGCGCGGCGCGTAGGCCAGGAGGGCGTCGATCGCCTCATCCGGCGTCTTGCCGCCGCGCGACCATCCGGGCCAGTCGATGGCGCTGGCGAACGCGCGCTTCGGTGCGACTTCGAGGACGACGCGCAGGCCGATGGGTCAGGCCCCGTGGTGCTCGCGGCGGTGAATGCGGCTGATGAGCTCGCGCATGATCGGCACGGCGACCTCGGGGTGCTCCTCGAGCAGCGCGGTGAACTCCCATGCCGGGAAGAGGAGGCAGTCCGTCTCCTCGCTGGCCACGACCGTCGCGGAGCGCGGATGCTCCTCGATGAGCGCCAGCTCGCCGAAGAAATCGCCGGTTCCGAGCTGGCCGATGGCTGAGCCCTCGCGCTCCACGCGGGCCCGACCGCGCAGGACGATGTACAGGGCGGTCCCGGTCGAGCCCTCGCGCACGATCGTCTCGTCGGCGGCGTACGTGCGCCGCTTCCCGATCTCTGCGAGGCGACGCCGGACGCGCTCCTGGAGCCCCGCCAGAAGCGGCACCGATGCGAGTTGCTGCTCGAGCTCCACGGTCATCCTCCGTTCAGCCTGCGACTAGCACGAGGCGCGTATCCTACCGCGCGCTAGGCGTTCTGGCGCGGCCCAGCGGCGTCCAGGATGTCGGGCCGGCCGGTGGCCGTCTCGACCCTCCTGAGCTGCACCGTGAGGATCTCTGCGGCGCGCAGCGCGATCCGCAGCGAGCCATCGACGACGGCGAGGTTGGCCCCGGGCCGGCCGCATAGATCGGCCTCGCGCGCCTCGGTCAGATCACTCCGGAGCACGGACGTCTGTGGCTCGGTGCCGAGGTTCACGATGCGGGCCTCGATCCATCCGTCGGCCCGGCGTCGGAGCGAGCTGAGCGCGACGGAAGGCCCCTCGAGCGAGAAGGCGTCCTCGCCTGCGCGAGGCGGCGGCCAGGGGGCGTCGCCGTCCGCCGACCCGGGCGCGGTGATGAGGCCATGGCGATATCGCTCGGCTGCCGCGACCACGTCATCCTCACGCCAGCTGCCGGCATGCGGGTACAGCGCGAAGGTCATGCGCCACCGTCCGCGCATCTGCGCGTTCGGGACCTGCATCTCGGGGCCGGCGGGATCGAGCCTGGCCGGGTTCGCGTTCCGGCTGATGAGGCCGATCGAGCGCAGGATGGTAAGGGCCACCTCCGCGCCGTCCTCGATGAGCTCGTACTCGGTGAGGTGGTCGAGAAGCACGGCCAATCCGCCCGCGTCCACCCACCCGTGCGCCGGGTAGGTCGGCAGCGGCGTCTCCCGGTAGCCGCCCTCGGCCGTCAGTCCGCGCTCCACGACGGCGAACTGACCCTCGGCCGACGAGTGCTCGGCGCGTCGAGGCAGGGGAGCGTGGAAACGCACGCGGTGATCGTCGGCGCGATTGTCGAACGCGACCGTGAGGCGGACGAACGGCTCGGCAGCGCGCAGCTCCACCTCGGTGATCACCGATGTCCGCTCGACCTCGACGGCTCGGGCGCTGCCGTCGGCGAGCATGCCGCTCGGCCAGTCGTAGTCACGACGAATGACGACGCGTCCCCGTACTGGGCCGACCATCACGGCCTCGACGCTGACGTCACGTGGCGCCTCGACGACCGTGTCGCTCTCCGGCGCACCGTGGTTGTAGGAGTCGCCGAAGTCACCGCCGTCGACGATTCGGCCGATCCCCTCGACCGCCGTTCCGTCCCGCGCCTCGAGGCGCAGGGTCCCGTCGTCGGCGACCGTGACGGCGAGCAGCCCATTCGTCATCGACCTCCCATCATCCGCCGCTCGCACGGGGTGCTCGAGCGGGCCGGCGCCGGGGATGGCCCTCACCGCGGTCCAGCCGAGGGCTGGTGCGGGCACCACGGCCGCCAGCGTCCGCCGAGCCCGCGCGACCATCCGCACCCTCCACGTTTCGTCCGCCGCTGCGAGCAGTGTCGCGACAACGTCAGCTCGGAGGGCATCGACGTCGAGCCACGGCGGGTCGGGATCATCGTCGACCTCGAAGGTGAGCGTGCGGCCCTCGATCCGGTACCCATTCCAGGCGTGGTCGAAGATCTCGCGGCCGTGGAAGCGATGGAAGAGCTCCTCGATCTCGTCACCGCGGATCGACTCGTCGAGGAGGAGCGGCTCCTTGCGTTCCGTCTCCTGCGTGGCGAGACGCGTCCCGTCGGGGAGCTCGAGGGCGACCTCGGCCCAGTCCTCGGGCACCGGCAACTCGATCTCGACCACGCCGGTGCGGCGCGTCGCTGACGGCCCGAGGACCGCCACGGCTCCGCGCGGCACCGAGGCGGCGACGGTGGCCGCCGCCCGCCTCGTCAGGGTCGAGCCGATCTGCTCCGCCTCGGCGAAGCGGACGAGCACCTGGTCGACGACCGGGTCGATGCTGCATCCGCAGATGGAGTCGTGCGCCGAGTTCTCGATGACCTTCCCCCACGCCAGCGAGAGGAACGGGGCGGGCCAGGCCTCGGCCGAGACGTGCAGCGATGAGAGTGGCTCCGCGTAGCGTTCGAGCCAGCGCTCGGCGCGTCCCGCCGCCTGCTTGATGTCGATCCGCGCGCTGGCCACGCCCATCAGCAGGTTGGCCCGCGCGCCCGACCGCATCTCGCCCCGCCAGCACGGGTCGGCCTCGGTCAGCTTCGGGGCGGCACCGATGTAGTCCGCGAGCGTGCCGATCCGCATCCGCCACGAATCGCGCACCTCGTTGAGGCGGCTCACGAGCCCGGAGAGCTCGGGCACCGGGGCGGCGTGATCGGTCCCGTACATGGCGAGCACGGGGTCGTCGCCGAACCATGGCCGCGACCAGCCGGCGAAGCGCTCGGCGGCCGCGGCGAGAGCATCCGGCACGGCGAACATGCCGGCCGCGTTCCCGTAGCCCGACGGCAGGTACTCCGCGCGCACCCAGGAGCCGTCGGGCGACTCCCAGCGGAAGGCGTGGCGATCGACCGCCGCCGGCACGCCGCGCCAGACGACCGCGTCCGCCACCCCCGCCGAGCGGAGAAGCTGAGGCATCTGCGCAACGTGCCCGAACATGTCGGGCAGGTAGCCGACCCGCATCGGGCCACCGAAGTCGTCGGCGCGCGCCCAGCCCGTCTCCAGGTTGCGGGCGAGGGTCTCGCCGCTCACCAGGAACTCGTCCATGAGGATCTGCCAGGGGCCGATGGCGAGCCTGCCGCTCTGCACGTGGCGGCGGAGGCGCCCCTCCTGCTCGGGACGGATCTCGAGGTAGTCGTCGATCGTGGCGAGCTGTCCGTCAAGGGTGAAGGCGAAGTCCGGGTCCGCCTCGAGCATCTCGAGGACGCGGTCGACGAGGTCGACCAGCTGCATCCGGAAGCTCTGGAACGGCCGATACCACTCGCGGTCCCAATGGGTATGCGGTACGAGATGGATGGGGACGGGAGAGCTGGCGGCAGGCTCGGTCGTCATCGCCCCTGAGCCTAGCCGGTCGGGTCGGGCCGTCGCTTACGTCGAATGACGTACGGCGCGGACCTCCGCGACGAGCGGGAAGTGATCGCTGAGATCGCCGGCCTCGCGGACGACGTGGCAGCTGGAGACCGATGCGCCGCGCGCGAGGACGTGGTCGATGCGCCAGCCATCGTCGGTCGAGACCCGCGCCGGATCCCCCGGTCGCTCGGCGAAGCCGTCCGTCCACCCCGCCAGCGCGGCCAGCTCCGGAGCCTCGATGGCGGCGTTCAGGTCGCCGACGAGGAGCGCCGGCGACGCGTCGCCGAACGCCGCCGAGCACGCGGCGGATTGCAGCGCGCGCTCGCCCGAGCCAACGTTGCTGAGGTGGGTCGTGCCGACGCGCCAGCCCCCGACGTCCGCCAGCAGCAGGCAGCGCAGCTCACGGATCGTGGCCGGCGCATCGGCGTAGCGAATGCCGGCGGCCGGGTGATCGACACCGGTCGGCTCGACGCGCGCCTCCGGAGGTGCCTGCGGCAGCCCGACCGTCCGCGATGCCCCGATCGGGTGGCGCGAGAGGATCGCATTGCCGAAGGTGCCGGCGCCGCTCGGGGCGTCGCCGTCGCTGACCGCGAAGGTGCGGGTGGCCGCGTAGCGAAGCTCCATGCCGAGCTGGCGCGCCAGGTCGCCCGGGTTGTCGACCAGCACGCCGTCACGCGAGACGACCGCCACCTCCTGGAGCGCGACCAGGTCGGCGTCGAGATCGGCCAGAAACGAGCCGATCGCCCGGAGGCGATCGGCGTCGATGTGGGACCACCATCGGTCCGGGAACGGGCCCGGTCCGATGGCGGCGCGAATGTTCCAGCAGACGACGCGGAGCGTCGCCGCCACTACTTCACGGAGCCGGCGAGCAGTCCCTGGACGAAGTAGCGCTGGAGGCTGATGAACACGACGAGTGGCACGATCATGATGAGGAACGCGGCCGCCGCCAGGAGGCTCCACTCCGTGGCGAAGGTGCCGAGGAGTCCGGTGACCTTGACGGTCATCGGCTGGATGGCGTTCCGCTGCGCGTACACGAGCGCCATCAGCAGGTCGTTCCAGACCCACAGGAACTGAAAGATGCCGTAGGCCGCGATGGCGGGAACCGAGAGCGGCACGACGATCGTCCGGAAGATCCCGATGTTCGACGCACCGTCGATCCTGGCCGCCTCGATGAGGTCCTTCGGCAGGGTGATGAAGAAGTTCCGGAGCAGGAAGATGCCGAACGGCAGGGCATACGCGGTGTGGGCCAGCCAGACGGCGCCGTAGGTCGTCAGCAGTCCTGTGCCGGACTCACGGAAGCCGACGACGAGCGGGATGAAGCCGATCTGGACCGGCACCATCAGAAGCGCGACGATGACCAGGAAGATCGTGTCGCGGAACGGGAACCGCACCCACGCCAGGGCGAAGGCCGCCATCGACGCGATGAGCAGCGGCAGGATCGTCGACGGGACCGTGATGAAGAGGCTGTTCAGGAAGGCCGGGCCCATCCCTTCCGCCCCGATAACGCGCTCATAGTTGTCGAGGGTGAAGCGGGGCTCGAAGAGGACGGTCCACCAGCCCGTTGCCCGCATGTCGGAGCTCGGCCTGAAGGACGTGATCAGTAGCCCGATGGACGGCACGAGCCACAGCAGGGCGATCAAGCCGAGAATGACGTGGGTGGGTCCTCGACCCGCGAGGCGCGCGAGGCGCTCGCTGAGCGTGCGTGCCGGCGCGCGGACCGTGGTGTCCTGGAGGGCTGTCAATTCTGCACCGCCTCGGCTCGGAAGCGTCGAATGTTGAAGATCATGACCGGGATCAAGAGGATCAGCATGACCATCGCGATGGCTGCGCCATAGCCGAATTGGCCTCGCGGGAAGGCCTCCTGGTACATGGCGAACGCGATCACCCGGCTGGCCGCGCCGGGACCGCCGTTGGTCATGATGTAAATCAGGTCGAAGAGCTTGATGACGTTCACCACGAGCGTGACGGCAACGACCGAGATCGGGAGGCTGACCATCGGAACGATGATGCGCCGGAAGATCTGTGTCTCGGTGGCGCCGTCGACTCGTGCGGCCTCGAGCACCTCGGTGGAGATCCCCTTGATCGCGGCCGACAGGATGACGGTCGCGAAGCCGACGGAACCCCAGATGCCCACGGCGATGAGCGCCCAGTTGACGGTGTCGGGGTTCCCCAGGATCGAGATCGGGTCGATGCCCACCACGCCCGAAACCGCGTTGACCAGGCCGATGTCGGGGTCCGGGGCGTACACGAAGCGCCAGATGATGGCGAGGGACGTTGCCGCGATCGCCTGGGGCAGGAACACGACGGCCTTGATGGCCGCCTCGTACTTCACCCGCGTGGCCATCACGGCGATCACGAGACCGAGGAAAACCGTCAGGGAGACATAGAACACGAGCCACAGCAGGTTGTTCCACATCGCGCCTGAAGGCGGGAAGCCCAAGCGGAGGAAATTCGGATCGGCGGTGAACAGCCGAACCCAGTTGTCGAACCCGACCCACTCAGAGAACTCGCCGCCGCGCCCTCGGTTGAAGCTCAGAAAGAACGTGTAGATCGTGGGGTAGACGAGAAACACCACCAGCAGCAGCGCTGCCGGCCCAAGGAAGAACAGCGTGGCCCAACTGAACCCGGTGCCGGGCATCTTGTCGCGCGCAGCCGTGGTCGTGGCCGACGCGCTGGCCGCCGTCATGGACCTCTCCTTTCTTCCAGCGGGTGGAGCGAAGCTTCCAGCGGTTGGAGCGAGGGATGGGTGGGGCCGCAGCGGCCCCACCCCATTTCGTCAGTGCGGCTACTGGCTCTCCCAGGCAGCCGCCACCGTGGTCTGGAACTCCTCGAGAATCGGCCCCATGTCCTCCCCGCGGAGCGCGGACTGCAGGATGGCGCCGAGGTCACCACCTGGCAGGAGGTCGGACCCGTCGAAGCGCAGCGCCTCGGCGGAGTTAACGAGCTCAGCGTCTTTCTGCATGATCACGTTCGGATAGACGTCGGTGGAGGCTTCGGTATTCGGCACGACGATCGTGCCCTCCGCTCCCCAAACTTCCGCCGCTTCGGTCGTCAGCATGTACTGCATGAACTCTGCGACGTCGCTGTCGTTCACGAGAGCGGCGATCTGGTCGCCACCCCAGGTCACCTGATTGGCGCCGTTGCCGTCGATCGTCGGGAACGGGAACCAATCGATGGCCGTTCCTTCCTGTCCGGCAAGGTCTGGGTTGACGTCCTGGCCGGTGGCGATACCGCCGACCGCCGTCGCCTCGTAGTACAACTCCGCCGAAGGGCTCGTCCCGAAGACCGTGCGCGATGGCGTCAACGAAGAGGGTCGACATGGCGCCATCGATTCCACTGGCTACCGTTTCTTCGGTGTAGATCTCCAGCATCTTGTCGATGGCCGCCTGAACGGTCGGGTCGGTCCAGTCACCTTCGGCACTGAAGAGGGTGTCGTAGGCCTCAGGCCCGTTCATCTTCAGGTAGATGATCTCGAAGTTGTCGGTCAGGGTCCACGAATCGCCGCCACCCAGCGCCCACGGCGTGGCACCAGCGGCCGCGATCTCATCGGTAAGCGCGACGAGGTCATCCCACGTCTCGACGGCAGGCTCGATGCCCAGCTCTCCGAGGCGATCGGGGCTGTAGAAGATCGCCGCCTTGGTATTCATCTTGGCGAGGAACGCGTACTGCTCGTCGTTGACGAGCCCGAGATCGAGCACGTCTGGCGGGAACTGTCCCTCGATGTCCGCCCGCTCGATGCCCAGGTCGGCGAGCGGGATGATGTCGCCGCTCGCGGCGAGGTCACGCAGGAATGCAGCGCTCGGGATGATCGCCACATCAGGCGGGTTGTCGCCCGTGATGCGATTCCGGATCACCGCCTCGTAGTCGGTTCGGTTCGGCTCGGACTCGACGGTGATGCCGCTGCTCTCCTCGAACGCGTCGAGCACCACCTCGAAGGCCTCGCCCTCGGCGCCGCCCCACAGGAAGGTGACGACGATCGTGCCGTCGCCCTCGGCGGTCTCGCCACCCTCGCCGTCATCACTCGGCCCGCACGCCGCGAGTACGAGGACCGCCGAGAGGGCGGGCGCTAGAAATCGGTACTTCCGCATAGGTTCCTCCACCTGACTCCATGAGCGTGAGCCGTGGCCCACGTCGCCGTTGACGTTCGGGCGGGTTTCAGCCTCGTCGGCAAACACCGCCGCTCGATCCTCGTTGCGTCCGCCGGGCGTCAGCCGGCAAGGGTCTTTTCCGAGTCGGGATCGAAGATGTGAAGCTTCTCCATCGGCACCGCGAAGGTGACCGTGTCGCCGACGGCGACGCGCTTGTCCGATGGCAGCAGCGCGACGATCTCGCTGCCCTCCGCCTGGGCGTGGATGAGCTCCTCGTTGCCGAGGTACTCGACCACGTCGACCTTGGCGGGGAAGCGCACCGCGCTGCCCTCCTGGCCGTTGGCCAGCTCGATGTGCTCGGGCCGGAAACCGATGAGCACCTGCGCCCCGTCCGGCCTCGAGTCGGCCGCCCGGGCCTGCTCGCCGCTCAGCTCGAGCTTGTGACCGCCGAACAGGAGGTCCTTGCCCTCGGCCTTGGTGGCCGCGAAGTTCATGGACGGTGACCCGATGAACCCGGCGACGAAGATGTTCACCGGGTGGTCGTAGAGCTCCTGTGGCGTCCCCACCTGCTGGAGGATGCCGTCGCGCATGACCGCGATCCGGTCGCCCATCGTCATCGCTTCGACCTGGTCGTGCGTGACGTAGATCGTGGTCGTGCCAAGCCGCTGGTGGAGCCGGGCGATCTCGGCACGCGTCTGCACGCGCAGCTTGGCGTCGAGGTTGCTCAGCGGCTCGTCCATGAGGAACACCGACGGCTCGCGCACGATGGCGCGACCGAGCGCCACGCGCTGCCGCTGGCCACCGGAGAGCGCCTTTGGCTTGCGATCGAGGAAGCGCTCCAGGCCGAGGATCTCGGCGGCCTCCTTCACGCGGCGATCGATGTCGGCCTTGCTCGTCTTGCGCAGCTTCAGCCCGAAGGCGAGGTTGTCGAAGACCGACATGTGCGGGTAGAGCGCGTAGCTCTGGAAGACCATGGCGATGTCGCGGTCCTTGGGGGCCACGTTGTTGACCACCCGGTCACCGATGAGGAGCCGCCCGTCGCTGATCTCCTCGAGCCCGGCCACGCAGCGCAGCGCGGTCGTCTTGCCGCAGCCGGAAGGGCCGACCAGGCAGATGAACTCGCCGTCGCCGATCTCGAGGTTCAGGTCGTTGACGGCGACCACTTCCTCGCCGTACCGCTTGTACAGGTGATCGAACGTGACAGTCGCCATCGGGTTCGCTCCTCTTGTCACGGCACGATGAGGTTCGGGGCCGTGGGCCCACGTCTCGGGGAACGCATCATAGTACGAGGCGCAACCGCGCACTTCCGCAACGACGGTCCCATCCATGCACTTCCTTCTGACCACCATTCGCTGGCTCGTCGCCCGCCTCTCGGCCGTCCTCCTCGTCATCGCGCTTGGCGGCCGGCTGTGGGCGGCCTGGCGCCGCCGCGCCGGCGTCGACGCGGACCGGCGCACCGCGGCGCGCAGCGTCCTGCCCTCGCTGTACGACGCCCATCCGACGGCGACCAGCGCGCCACGCCGGCCGATCGGCCTCCGGCAGGTGCCGATCGACGCGATCGTCGGGACGACCCGCCACCCCTCGCAGAACACGGCCGACTTCCTTCCGCTGCCGCGGCTGCGCGGCCTGAACTGGACGGGCCGCTGGCAGCGCATCCGACGCGCCATGGATCGGCTCGAGGTGCTGCCGCCAATCGACGTCGTCCAGGTCGGCGACGGCTACTGGGTCGAGGACGGCCACAATCGGGTGGCGGCCGCGCGGCGTGCAAATGCGGTCGAGATCGACGCGAACGTGACACAGCTCGTCCTGCCCGGGATCACCCAGCCGGGCCAGGCCACGATCGACGCGAGCAGCCTCGTCGGCGGCGAGGAGGTTCGCCAGGCGGCGAGCGGCCGGCGCTCGCGGACGGTCGAGCAGCGCACTGCGGCCGACTCGATCTCCCGGGCCGACCTCATTCGAGAGGATGACGGGCGCTTGTGACCGATCGGCTCCGCGTTCGATGGCCGGACCCCGCCCCGTTCGTCGGGCGCGACGGCCGACCGATCCGGATCCTCGCCGTGTCCGACGAGCGCGACCCCTCCCTCGACTCGGCGGCGACGCGCGACAGCCTGGGCGAGATCGACCTCATCATCGGCGCCGGCGACCTGCAGCCCGAATACCTCGCCTTCGTGGCCGACGCCTTCGGCGCCCCGCTGCGCTACGTGCGCGGCAACCACGACGTCGGCTCGGCATGGGCCCACACCGAGCCGGCCATCCTGCCGCAGCCGATGCCCGACGCGAAGGTGGTCGAGGAGTCCGGGCTGCGGCTGATCGGCTTCTCCGGCTCCCCGCGGTACAACGATGACGGGATGCAGGTGTCGTCGGCCGGGATGTGGGCGAAGGTCCTTGTGGCCTGGCTGCGCGCGCATCGGGCGACGCCGGTCCTGGTGGTCAGCCACGCGCCACCGCGGGGCGTGAACGACGACACGGATCGCGCTCACCGCGGCTTCCGCGCATTCCGCTGGCTCACGACCCGGGTCGAGCCGCCGCTCTGGCTGCACGGGCACACCGCGCTCGTCCGCCGCGGCCTCGATGCCCGCTGCGCGACCCTCGGGGAGACGCTCTTCTACAACTGCACCGGCGCGACGCTCGTCGAGCTCGTGCCGCCCAGCGCCGATGGATGAGCCGGTCCCGATTCGCCGCTACGCGGTCGGCTGTCTGCTGCTCGCGATCGCGGGGATCGTCTTCGCCCTCCTCGTCCGTCCGGCGATCTTCACCTTCGCCGAGCCGCGGGACGACAGCAACGTCATCGTCGGGACCACCACCGCCCTCGCGGCCGGGCCCAGGCGAGTCGAGTTGCTCCTGTCGCGCTCGTACGGCTGGGACGGCGAGCGCGCGGCGGAGAGCGGACGCGCGGCCATCGCGATCATCGTCGCCCCCACCACGGCGGGTGCCTTCAGCGCGGTCAGCGCCGCCAGCCCGGTGGCGGTCGACTGCCCGATCGAGATCGGCGAGGACCGGCTGACCGATTGCGACGGACGGGCCTGGACCTTCGACGGCAGCCCGCTCGATCCGGCCGATCCGGCCCTCGATACGTTCGACGCGCGCGTCGACGCCGGGGCCGTGGTCGTCGACCTCACTCGTGCGGCGGGGAACTGAGGGCGCGGCACATGGCGTGCATCCGGTCGCGCGGGGCGTGCCATCATCGGGGGCGAATGACTAGGAGGATCCCGCGTGCCTGACCTCGGCATCTTCGGTTGGATGATCGTCGGACTCATCGCTGGCGCCATCGCCGGTGCGTTCGTGCCCGGCCGGCAGCGGTACGGGTGCCTCGGCACGATGCTCATCGGCATCGTCGGGGGTCTCCTCGGCGGCTGGCTGTGGGTCAACCTCCTCAACCAGGCGCCCGCCAGCGGATGGCTCGGCGCGATCATCGTCGCGACCCTCGGATCGGTCCTCGTGATCCTCGTCCTGCGGAGCACCAGCTCCGACTGACGCGCGCTTGCGCGGCGCGGGCCCATGGGCGACGATACGGCGGCGCCGCGCTGCGACCACGCGCGGCGTTCGTGGTGGCCTTAGCTCAATTGGCAGAGCATCGGATTGTGGCTCCGAAGGTTACGGGTTCGAGACCCGTAGGCCACCCCAACCGTTACTGACAGGAGCGCGGCCCCGATGCCCTTCCCGCCCGGCTTCGCATGGGGGACCGCCACCAGCGCGTACCAGATCGAGGGCGCCGTCGACGAGGACGGCCGCGGCACATCTATCTGGGACACCTTCTGTCGGACACCGGGCAAGGTGGCCAACGGCGAGAACGCCGACATCGCCTGCGACCACTATCACCGCTGGGCCGATGACATCGAGCTGATGGCCTCGTACGGCCTCAACGCCTACCGCTTCAGCGTTTCCTGGACGCGGATCCAGCCCGATGGGCGGGGCGCGCCGAACCAGCGTGGCATCGACTTCTATCGCCGGCTCGTCGACCGTCTCGTCGAGCGGGAGATCCGCCCGGCGGCGACCGTCTTCCACTGGGACCTGCCGCAGGCGCTGCAGGATGACGGCGGGGGCTGGCAGAATCGCGACACCGTCGAGCGCTTCGCCGAGTTCGCGGCCATCGTGTACGAGGGGCTGGGCGACGGCGTGGCGTGGTGGATCACGCATAACGAGCCGTGGGTCGCGGCCGCCGTCGGTCACCGCGAGGGGCGTCACGCTCCCGGCATCAGCGACCTCGGGACCGAGCTGCGCGTCGCGCACCACTTGCTCCTCTCCCACGGCGCCGCCGTCGAGGCCTACCGTGCCACCGGTCTGGCCGCGCCCATCGGCATCACCCTCGACCTCTACCCGACCTATCCGGAGGCCGACACCGATGAGGACCGCGCCGCGGTCAGGATGGCCGACGCGTACCGCAACCGGTGGTATCTCGACCCGATCTTTCGAGCGTCTTATCCATCTCCGCTGGAGGGCCACTTCCGCGGTCGCTTCGGGCTCGACTGGGTCCTCGACGGAGACCTGCCCCGCATCGCCCAGCCGATCGACTTCCTCGGCGTCAACTACTACGCGCGCCAGGTCGTCCGGTCGCCGCGCCCCGGCGAGGACAGCCTCTTTCCCTGGGTCGGAAGCAGCCAGCCGCGCCCGGAGGTCGAGCGCACGGACATCGGCTGGGAGGTCGTGCCCGATTGCCTGACCGACCTTCTCGTGCGCCTTTCCGCGGAGTACGGATCAGTGCCCTTCGTCATCACCGAGAACGGATGCGCGATCAACGACGGGCCGTCGGAGGACGGCCAGGTCCATGATGAGCGGCGAGTGCGATTCATGCGCGACCACCTGCGGGCACTGGAGGCCGCCATCGATCGCGGGGTCGACGTTCGCGGCTACTTCACGTGGTCGCTGATGGACAATTTCGAGTGGGCGCAGGGCTATCGGCCGCGCTTCGGGATCACGCACGTCGACTTCGCCACGCAGCGCCGGATCCCGAAGGACTCGGCCCGGTTCTATGCGGGGGTCGCTCGGCGCAACGGTCTCGACTGAGGTCCTGAACCGGCCTCAGGCCTCGGGGCGCACCACGACGCGCGGCAGTCCGGCGCGCAGGGCCCGCGGCTGGTGATCCCCGCCGTCGGCCACGGTCGAGTTCGGCCCTGACTGCTCCTCGCGCACGCGGGGTCGCTCAGTCGCAGATCCCTGGAGCGTGTGCACGACCTCGACCACGCGGAAGATTCGCTGCGAGCCGTCATCGGCGATGAACTCGATGCGCTCGCCGACCCGCGGCAGGGCTGCTCCATGCTCGAGGTCCGCCGACCAGTCCTCGCCCTCCACGACGAGGGTCCAGGGCAACAGCAGCGGCGGCCCGCCTCCCTCCTCCGGTCCCAGCACCTCGGCCCGATCGACGGTCACCGTGCTCATCGCGCACCTCCTGCTCGCATCATGCGCCGCCTCGGTGCAGGCTGCAGGAACGCTGGACGAGCGCGTCGAGCTCCGCCGGGGAAAAGGGCTTGTCGCGCGCCGGCGAGCTGAACGAGAGGATGCGGTCTCCGGTGAGGACGACGATCGGGATGCTCGCCAGCTGGGGATCGTTGGCCGCGGCCCGGGCGAGCTCGAAGCCGTCCATGCGCGGCATGCGGACGTCGGTCAGGACCACGCAGGGGTGGGCGCCGCGCATGCGGTCGAGGGCATCCTCGCCGTCGACGGCGATGGCGACCCGGTGCCCGCGCTCGGTGAGCGCGTCCGCGAAGAGCGATCGCACCGCTGGCTCGTCATCGACGACGAGCACCGAGTGCTTCTTCATCTCATCCCCCGGGTGGTGCAGCTGACACCCGCACCAGCAGGAGCCGTGCCGCGCAGCGGTGGGGTGCATGACTCAAACGTCCGGTCGGCCGTGGTACCCAGCCCTGCCCGAGTCATCCCCCGGAGCCGGACGAGTGGGCTACTGACCGATCGGATGAGCCTCCCTACGGTTGCTGTGGGCGCCCCGAGCCGCCCACGTCATCCGCACCACGGAGTCCTGGCATGCCCGTCCGATCCTTCCGACGCCCACGCCGGGTCGTCGCCCGAACGCTCGGGTTCGGTCTGAGCGCGATCGCCGCCGCCGGCCTGCTCGCCTGGAGCCCGGGCGCCACGACTGGCTGGAACCAGGGAGCCGCCGAGGCGACGCTCTGGCAGCTCCTCAATGGAGCGCGGGTCAACAACGGTCGCGCGCCGCTGCAGCAGCACGGCACGCTCGTCAGCCTGGCCCGATGGCGGAGCTCGGACATGCTCGCCAAGGACTACTTCAGCCACACCATCGCCGGCTGCGGCTGCGACGTCTACACCTACTACACGTCCAACGGGATCGCCTGGGCCTGGGGCGGCGAGAACATCGGGTGGAACTCGGGCCGCACCGACGAACAGTCACCGATTCGCGTGCACGAGCAGTTCATGACCTCGCCCGGGCACGCCGCCAACGTGCTCAACCCGGCCTTCACCCACGGTGGCGTGGGGGCTGCCGCGGCGGATGACCAGATGTTCCAGGGGCACGTTCAGGACACGCGGATGTACACCGAGCTGTTCCTCCAGCCGCCGGCCTCAGGGGGCAGCGGTGGCAGCGGTGGAAGCGGCGGTGGCTCTGGTGGGGGCGGCGGCGGAAGCGGAAGCGGTGGCGGCACGACAGCTCCGGCCGCACCCGCGCCCCAGGCACCCGCGCCGCCCAAGCCGACGAAGGTGGCGATCGACCAGCCCGTTCGGCCCGTTTCCTCGGCCGGCATCGACGGCGTCGCGATCGTGGTGTCGCGCCCGTCGGCGGATCGGCTCATCGAGCATCTGCGCCTGGACGAGCTCGCGGCAGCGCGCGCTGCGGCGATGGCCGCAGACGCGGCCGACGCGACTCCGGTGGCCGTCTCCGCGCCGCGACCCATGGAGGTCGACGCGGCGCCCGTCCCCGAGCGTGGCCTCCTGGACGGCGTCCTCGGCGCCATCCTCGGTTTCCTCTTCGGCTAGCGGGGCTGAGCGAACGGCCGCCATCCGCGGCCGATAGACTCGGGGCATGCCCGTCATCCTCGAGGCGCGTGACCTCGTCAAGCGCTACCCGTTGGGCGAGGGCGAGGTCGATGCGCTGCGCGGCGTGTCGCTGGCGGTCGAGCAGGGTGAGTTCGTCGCGATCATGGGCGCATCCGGCTCCGGCAAGTCGACGATGCTCCACCTGCTCGGTGGTCTCGACCTGCCGACATCGGGCGAGGTCGTCATCGACGGGATCAGCATCTCGGCGCTCGACGAGGAGCACCGCACGCTCACCCGTCGGGCGAAGACGGGCTTCGTCTTCCAGTTCTTCAACCTCATCCCGCTCCTCAGCGTCGAGGAGAACGTCGCCCTGCCGTTCCTCATCGCCGGCGACGCGATCGCCGCCGCACCGTGAGCGCATCGACGAGCTGCTGAGCCTGGTCGGGCTGGCCGACAAGGCGGCGACACCGGCCCGACCAGCTCTCGGCCGGGGAGCAGCAGCGCGTGGCGCTGGCGCGCGCGCTGGCCCCCGGGCCGGCCATCCTGTTCGCCGATGAGCCGACCGGCAACCTGGACTACACCACCGGCACCGAGATCCTGGACCTGCTATGGGACTCCGCCGATCGGTTGGCCAGACGATCGTGCTCGTCACACACGACGCCCGCGCCGCGGCCTATGCGGACCGCGTGCTGGTGGTGCGGGACGGCACTTGCGCGACGAGATCGTCCTCGGGCGCCGAGCCGACCACGAGGCGCGCGGCCTGATCCTCGGCTCGCCGAGCTCGGGCTCTAGCGCGTGCGCCTGGCGTCGATCGCCTGGCGTGGGCTGCGGCGCGACCGCTGCGCACGGCGCTGACCCTCGCGGGATGGCGCTCGGCGTGGCCGCGGTGACGGCGACCATCGTCATCGGCCGGCGGCGGAGGAGGCACTGAGGCGTGACGGCAGAGTTGCTCGGTCGCGCAGACGTGCGCTCCGCGCCTTCGCCAACGAGGGTTTCGGCCCGCGCACCATCGCAGGCACTTCGGAGGCTACCGGCGTAATCGACGCCGCGGCGGTCTCCGAGCGCGGGCGCAGCGTACGACCGCCCCCGGTCCGAACGAGAGTGTCTTCACCATCCTCGTGCTCGGGATCGATCCGGACGTCGAGTGCGGCCATGCGCGAGCTCCGGATCGTCGGAGCGTGCGCTCCGGCAGCCGGCGATACCGATCGGTCGTGCCGTCAATCGTGGGCGGGCCGCGGCGAACGGGCTCGGCATCGGCGACATCCTGATCCTGACCGGCCGAGGGCTCGAGATGCTCGCCGAAGCACATCGTGGGCCTCGCCGACGACGCGGGTTGGCGGCCGCTCGGGGCGGAGACTGGTGCTTGCCTCGCGCGAGTTCTCGACGTGGCTTGGAGGTCCGGTCGCCGGTCCGCTCGTGGACCTGCACCTCGGCGAGGCCCGTCGCGAGCCCGATCGTGCGGTCGCGTCGACCTGATGGACGAGCCGTTCGTGGTCGAGACGCCGCCGATGCGGCCGCGCGGCTGGCTCGACGCAGGCCGGCTTCGCCGGCGTGGCACTGCCTTCGGGCTCGTCGCCCTGGTGGTGGGGACGTTCCTCGTCGCCAACACGCTGGCGATGATGCTCGGGGAGCGAACGCGCGAGATGGGGCTGTTGCGCGCGGCCGGAACGACGTCGCGACAGGTGCTGGGGCTCGTGCTGCGCCAGGGGCGGCGCTCGGGGATCATCGGAAGCGCCATCGGCATCGTCGCCGGCATCGCGCTTGCCGGGCGTTGATCGGCTTCTGCCGTCGACCCGTGCCTGCTGGTCGTCGGACTTACCGTCCCCTTCGGCGGGCTCGCCGCTCGCATTCGCACTCGGGCCGTCGTCACCCTGGTCGGCGCGATCGTCCCGGCATCGCGTCGCCGCCGCGCGTCGCCCCTCGACGCCCTCGCGCCTCCCACCAGCCCGGCGCGGCCTGTGGACCGGCTCCGCCCGCTCATCGGCGGGGCTGCTCATCGCGGCCGTCGCGATCGGGTGGTGCTCCCGCTGCAGCGCGTCGACCGGCGCTGCAGGGCGCCCTCGTGTCGATCGGCCGCTCTCGGCGGGGCGATGCGGGTCGGCCTCCTCCTCGAGCCGCTCGGACGCATCGTCGGACGACCGTTCGAGTGGTTCTTCGGCGCGCAGGGCATGCTGGGCCGGGTCAACCTCGCCCGCGATCGCGCGCGGACCGGCCTGACCGTCGGCGCGATGGTGGTCGCGCCTCGCCGCGTTCGTCGCCCTCGGCACGGTGGTCGAGTCGGCCCGCGCCGGGACCGAGGCTCGCGTCGCCTCCATTCTTCCGGGAGGGCACGTCATTCGCCCGGCGTGCCCGTCGACGACGACGCCTTCCGCCCCACATTCGACGCCACGGCCGGGCATCCTCGTCGCCAGCCCCGTCATCGAGCGCCCGTGGTTCGGGTGACCGATGGTGGACAGCGAGGAGGCGACCGTGGCCGGCATCGACGCGAACGTCTTCCAGGACGAGGGCGCACTGATCATCTCGGGCACGGAGCGGGCAGACGCCTTCGCCGCCCTGCGCGATGGTGGGGCGGTGCTCGTTCCGGCGCCGTCGCGGCGAGCGCGTCGAACTCGGGGTCGGCAGCGTCATCGCGCTCGGGCTGCCAGCCGTCCGACCCGGTCGAGCGTCAGGTCGCCGGCATCGTCGAGCACACGATCCCGACCCGCTCGGAAGACGGCGCGCTCCTCGTCAGCGCGGCCGACGCGCGAGAGCTCTTCGGCGCCACCACGGCCTCGCTATGGATCATGGTGCCGCAGCCCGACATCGCGTCATCCGCCTTCGCGGCAGCGGTGCGCGAGACGGCGGTGCAGGTGGCGGGGGAGGCCCTGACCCCACGCCAGCTCGCGGCCGAGCTCTCGACCTCGCTGGATCGGCTGATCGGGCTCTTCGACGTCCTCGCGCTCGTCTCGGTCGTCATCGGCGCGCTGGGCATTGTCAACACCCTTGGGGTGGGCATCACCGAGCGGGTCCGCGAGATCGCGATCCTGCGCTCGCACGGGATGACCGTCGGGCAGGTCCAGGCCATGGTCGTCGCGGAGGCGGCGATGATGGGAGCGATCGCCGGCGTCCTGGCCATCGTCGTCGGGCTGCTCGTCGCACTCGCCCTCGTCGGCGGTGAAGCGGCCTCGCCCGGGCTGGCGTCCGGGGTCCGGCTGCCGTGGGCGCTCCTCGTGGCGGTGCTGCTGCTCGGCACCGGGGTCGCGGCTCTGGCCGGGCTTTATCCTGCGCGCGTGGCGGCGTCGCTGCCGATCGTGCGGAACCTCAAGCAGTTCGAGTAGGAGGAGCGATGCCAGCGGGATTCCAGGAGCTGCGCGCCGGCCGGGGCTTCGTCGGGCGCCTCGAGGCGGGGACCGACCTCATCGAGGAGATCGAGGCCTTCTGCCTCGAGCGCGGCGTCGTCGCGGCGCAGGTGACCGCCATCGGCGCGCTCCGCCGCGCACGCTACGCGTACTTCGAGCAGGGCGATCGGCGATACATCGAGCTCGAGTCCGACACGCACCACGAGATCGTCGGCTTCACCGCGAACGTCAGCCTCCGAGACGACCGGCCCTTCCTCCACGCTCACGGCACCTTCGCTGATGCCTCCGGCGCGTGCGTTGGCGGCCACCTCCTCCATGGCTGCGAGGTCTTCATGGTCGAGGTCATGATCCGCGAGATCACCGGGGTCTCGCTGGTCCGCGTGATGGACGAATCGACCGGGCTCGCCCTCTGGTGAGCTCCAGGGCCGACCTCGAGGCGCTCCTGGCCGACCACTCGCCGGCCGTGCGCGAGGTCTTCGGCGCCCTCCGATCGCAGATCATCGAGGTTGCGCCCGACCTCACCCAGCAGCTCGATCTGCCCGACCACCTGCTCGCGTTCGGGTTCGGCCCGCCCGGCGGCATGCGGATGAAGGGCCTGGCCCTCGCTCTCATCCCGCACACGGCGCACGTCAACCTCCAGCTGGCCGATGGCGCGCTGCTCGACGACCCCAGCGGCCTGGTCGAGGGTACCGGCAAGCGCATCCGGCACGTAAAATGCCGATCCGTTGGGGACGTGACACGATCGGGCCTGACCGCCATCATTGCCGAACAGATCGCCCGACGGCGGCTGAACTCGAGAGATTGATACGCGTGAGCGAATCCAACGGGCACCGACGCGCGACCCGGCGCCGCTGCGAGAGGTGCGGCAAGTTCCTATCCTCCGCCGCCACTGGGACGCTGTGCACGGCGTGCGTCAGGACCGTTGGCGTCGCCGCCTCCACACCGTTCCCATGGGGCCCATCGCCCGTTACGCCGGCGCCCACCACGCCGGCGCCCATCACGCCATCGCCTATCACGCCACCCACCACGCCGGCGCCAAGCACGCCGGCACCCACCACGCCGGCGCCCATCACGCCGACACCCGCGGTGCCGTACGCCACAACGCCTCGGATGGGCGATGCGTTCGTGATGAGGCGCCCGAGCGAGCTTCACCCGATGCGCTCAGCACCAGCGACCACGGCTGAGGAGCCGAGGTTGTCGGGGAGCCTTGGGACCATGCCGCAGTCGTGGCCGAGGCATCAGACGGCCGCCACGGTCCTCCACACCATCGGTCCAGCCGTGCCGAAGCCGAGAGCCTTGCCGCTGGCCGCCCGACCGCCTCATGGACTCGATGCCAGGCAGATGCAGCCTGCTCGAGCGCCCGTCGCGCTCACGCCCGCATGGTTCATCGGAGCGATCCTCATCGGCGTCCTCGCGGGGGGCGTCGTCCCACTGCTGCTGCTGGGCCGCTAGCGCGCGGGCCCGGGCCGACTACGGGGCCGGGAAGGGGGGCGGATCGATTGGGGCGACGACGCGGTGGAGGAACGCCACCATCTGCTCGCGCAGGATCGGCGCCGTCGGGCAGAAGCGCCACGGACCACAGCCACCGCTGATGCCCGCGGCCGCGACGAGGTCGTCGGACGTCTCCATCTGCCGGCCGTCGTCATCGGAGAAGTAGTCTCGGCCGGCGCCCTCGCGGAGGCTCGCGGCGCGCGCGATGAAGGCGCCCATCTGCTCACGCGTGACCGAGCGACCCGGGCAGTAGCTGGCCGGACCACAGCCGAACGTGATGCCGGCCGCCGCCAGGCGGTTGATCGCCTCCTCGTGGATGTTGCCCTCATCGTCGGAGAAGAAGTCGGTGGTCGTTCCCGCCAGCTCGAACATGCGATCAATGAAGGACGCCATCTGGTCGCGCCGCACCGGGTCCCTCGGACAGAATCGGTCGGCCGTGCAGCCGGCGGTGATCCCCTCGGCGTACGCCCACTCGATGTCACCCCGGAAGGCGTTTCCGTCGATGTCGACGAACGGGACGTCGATGATGGGCGGAGGCGTCCGGCTGAAGGTACCGATGAGGCACCCGCCCATCCCCGTCGCGGCGCAGGGCGTCAGATCGCCGGTGAGGTGCGCTGACTGGATCGTGAAGGTGCGGAGCATCGATCCATGCATCCAGAGGTTCGAGCCCGAGCCGCTGCCCGATTCGCAAGGTTCGGTCCCCGATGACGGCTGAGTCGAGCAGGTGGCGTCGGTCACCACCAGGCTGAGGGGGACGCCGGCCTGGTCGTCGAGCGCCGTGTCGAGGTTGCCATTGTTCAGGTTGAAGGCGGCGCCCGCGTAGATCCATGCGGGGAGGTTGAGCTCCGTAATCGGGTTCTGCACATTGGCGATGACCTCTGCCGCGCTCCCGCTCGGCGGCGTCCAGTCGAGCCACGTGGCGCCCTCAGGGTTCGCACCGCAGACCGGGATGATCACGGGCTCGTCGATCGGCCACGGGTCGGCGCCGGCCAACGGCGCACCGTCGGGGCAGGTGAACGCGTTGACGGGGATACCGATGGGGAGGATCCCCTCCGGAGTCGGCTCAGCCGCCGAGGCAAATGAAGGTCGCCCGCCGAGGCTCAGCGCCGGCACGATGGCGAGCGTCAGCACGGCGGCTGCGCGCGTGACTCGGGTCATCGGTTCCCCCTTTGCGTGCCCTGGGCCGCCTGATCCTACCCGAGGGCACAAGCCTCCCCTGAAGCCGCCGCGCTGGCGGCGGATCAGTTGGCGCCGGCGCGCAGCAGGCTGTACTCGCCGTTGTATCGGACGCCAAGCGCGTTGTTGAACAGGTTCAGCATGTTGATGTAGCCGATCAGGAACGTCAGCTCGACCAGCTCGGGATCGGTGAAGTGCTCGCGCAGCTCCCGCGCCAGCGGCTCGCGGATGTGGTTCGAGTCGGTCATCACGGCGCGCGTGTAGGCGATGGCGATGCGCTCGCGCGGCACGAGCGACTCGGTCGATTCGATGACGAGCAGCGGATCGGCGACGATGTCGGCGATGTCGACCAGGTCGCAGTGCGAGCTCGTGCAGAACTGGCACTCGTTCGTCGTGGACGACGTGATGATGACCAGCTCCTTGACCCGCCGTTCCAGCAGCCCACCGGGATAGACGGAACCGCCGAACCCGGCGAACCCGCGCAGGATCTCCGGTCGAAGGCACATGGCCTGGATCATCTCGACCGGCGGCCGGCCGCGCTCCCAGAGCCCACGGCTCTCGTCGAAGGACGGGTCGTCCTTGACGGCCTCGAACGCCGACCGGATCTGCTCGGGTGAGACGGTGACGCGCATCGACGGGTCTCCTCGACGGGGCTGACGACGACAGGCCGCCAGCGTACACAGCGGTTCGAGCGGCGGCCCTACCCGACGGCCAATAGTTGGTCCGATGGAAGGCCGATGCGGTCGAGTGCCGCCGACAATGCTCGTAGCACGACCAGCATGCGGCCGGCCTCCTCTGCCCCGATCTCGCCGATCAGCATCTGGGCATACGACCGATGTGCCGGGCCGATGCGCCTGATCGCCGCCCGACCACGCTCCCTCGGCGACAGCAGCTTCGCGCGGCGATGCGCTGGGTTCGGCCGGTACTCGGCGAAGCCTCCCGTCACGAGGAGATCGGCTGTGCGCTGGACGCTCTGTCGCGTGACCCCCACGTCGCGCGCGATGTCGGCAACGGTGCGTGCTTCGGAGAGCACCGTGCCGAGCACCAGCCACCACGACGCGGTCATTCCCGCTGGCCCCGCGAGCTCCTCGCCCACCGAGACGAACTGGCCGTTGAGCCGGAACACCGTTTTGGCAAGGCCGCTCATCAGTTTCTGGTCAGGCGTCACCCTTGTCTCCTATTGACAGTATCCTGTCATTATGACAGAGTCCTGTCGTAAGACTATCACGTCGGAGAACCAACATGTCGCGCATAACCGAGGCGTACAGCAGCTTCACCGTTCCGGACCTCGAGGCGGCTCAAAGGTTCTACGCCGGGACCCTGGGGCTGAACGTATCGAACGCGTTGCCGAACGGAGCGGGTCCACTCTGGCTGTCGGTCGAGGACGAACGGCGCGCTCTCGTGTATCGCAAGGCGGACCACGAGCCGGCATCGTTCACGGTCCTCAACCTGTCTGTCGACGACATCGACTCGGCGGTCGACGACCTCGCGGCGCGCGGCGTCGAGTTCGAGCGCTATCCGGGATACGAGCAGGACGCGCGAGGCATCCTCCATGGTCCGGGTCACGACATCGCCTGGTTCAATGATCCTGCCGGCAACAACCTGAGCCTCGTCCAGCTGCACGACGAGGTCTGAACTCAACTCGGTACTAGGGGCACACGAAGAGTGATTAGTGTGACCCGCCGCGCCGATGCGGCAAGATGGCTCCATGCCGGACCTGCCCAGTGGCACCGTCACCTTCCTCTTTAGCGATGTCGAGGGTCCACGCAGCTCCTGGAGGAGCACGGCGCAGCTGGGTGTGGCTCTCGCCCGCCATCACGCGATGTTCGAAGAGATCGTGGCAGAGCACGGGGGCGGGATCTTCGAGACCGTCGGCGACGCCGTATATGCCGCCCTTCGCCGACCCGTCAGCCGCGGTCGCGGCGGCATTGTCCGCCCACGAGTCATCCGCTGTCTCCGCGCCGGTTCGAGGCGGCCCCAGAGCGCGACCCAGTTAGCTCGCATCTAATGTGACCCGTTTTGCCGCCCCGGCGGGTCTATGGTGCGTGGAAACACGTGTGAGTGCCTACTAGGTGGCGACGGAACCCGAGGCCGTCAGCGCCGTCATCCAGCTGGACCCTGCCCTCGAGCTGCACGACTTTGTGTTCGAGCATCACGCCCGGCTCATCCGCTTGGCTGTGCTCGTGACTCGCTCGGTGGACGAGGCCGAGGACGCGGTCCAAGCCGCGTTCGAGCGCGCGTGGCGCCACCGAGACTCGCTTACTGATCGATCCCGGCTTCGGCCATGGCTGGATCGCATCGTGGTGCGGGAGGCCATCCGGTGCGCTCGTCGGCCCACGCAGGCATTGGCCGATGAGCTACCCGCTCCATTCGATCCAGATGCTTCGCACGAAACGGCGGCGGTGCACCAGGCGCTCGACCAGCTCGCGCCCGGTCACCGGGCGGTGGTCGTGCTGCACCTGTATGCCGGGTACTCGGTCGCGGACACCGCTGCGGCCTTGAGCATCCCTGTCGAGACGACGCGATCGCGCTTGCGCGTCGCTCGCGACCGGCTGCGCCATCTATTGGCGGAGGAAGGCTGACCGATGCAGACCCTGCCCGACTACCATCTCGACGCCTTGTTCCGAGCCGCCCTGGAAGACGAGGCCGATGCCCTCGCGTCGACCGCAGCGGGCGAATCCCGGATGCTCGAGCGTGTCGGCCAACTACTGGCTCGGCGCCGGAAGCGCCGCCAGTTCGTGACCCTGCTGCTTGCCGCCGCCCTCACGACGTTGACGGCCGCCGCCATCGCGCTGGGTGGCGCGCTCACGACACCCCCCGTCACCCCAGAGCGAAGCCCGGCAGCATCCGCATCGCCAGACGCGACGAGCCCGAGCGAATCGGCGGCACCATCTCCAAGTCCGATCGCTGTTGCGGGTCCGGGAGGGGTCTGGATCCCGACCGGGACGATGGTCACGCCTCGCGCCGACACGACGCGGTGCGGCTCCTCGACGGCCGGGTGCTCGTGGTCGGCGGCAGCGGTGATGAATTCGATCCGGCCACCGCAGAGTTGTACGACCCAGTGAGCGGGACATGGTCAGCCACGGGGAACATGCTCAATATCCGTGCCGGTCTCCCGCCCGTGCTGCTGCTCGATGGCAGGGTGCTCATCGGAGACGTCGTGGACGGCAGCGACGGTGATCCTGACATCTATGGCGCTGAGCTGTACGACCCGGCCACCGGCACCTGGACCGCCACCGGTCCGATGGTTGGGGATTCGCCTGGCGACGCGCCCACGGTGCTCCGAGACGGCCGAGTCCTGGTGGTTGGTGGAGACCCCCAGGTGTACGACCCGGCCAGCGGGACCTGGACCGCTACCGGGAAGATGAATGACCAGGGCTATCAAACAACGGCCGCCCTCCTGTCCGACGGAAAGGTCCTCGTTGCGGGCGGCTCGGGCTTCACGCCGATCAACCCCGACTACTACGTGCTGGACTCGGCCCAGGTATACGACCCCGTCACGGGATCCTGGACCACGATCGCGAACATGCACGCGAAGGCCTCGATCACGGCGGCCCTCCTGCAGCCCTATGGCACGGTGCTGGTGGTCGGATCCCTTGCCTATCAAAGCTTCCCGGCACGTATCCACGCTGAGGTGTACGACCCGGCCACCGGAACCTGGACCGCACTCGCTCAGCCGACCGGGTCCAACGGGTTCAAAGGATCGAGGCACTGCTGTCGGATGGCACCGTGCTGATGACAGATCCCGATGAGGCCAATCCGGGGCCCGGCCCTGCGGCGCAATGTACGGCCGCGGCGCTGTACGACCCGCGGACCGGGTCGACGACGACCGCCTCGAGCATGCTCCGGTGCGACGACGGCTCCTCGTTCACGCTCCTGCTCGACGGCACGGTCCTCAAGGCAGGAGGCCGCGACTGCAACGACGAGGGCCAGTGCATTTCGAATGGCGCGGCGGAGTTGTACGTCCCTGCCGGCGTGTCGCTGCCGCCGTTCGTCGTTCCCGCCTCCGACCCCGCCGGTCTTCCCGGACCCGACCCCGGTCCCGACGCCGCTCCCGCCGGCGGCCGGTCCCGTTCCCCGAACGCTCGGAGCTGGACCGTTACGGTCGACAACCAGAGTTCCGAGCCCGCGACGCTGTTCGTCGCCGGGGACGGGTTAGAGCTCGTCGGGTCGGCGACTCCGAACGTGGTCCCAGCCGGCACCACCGTGCAGGTGACCTTCCTCTTCCCTGCCAACGACGACGGATGGATCCACGTGAACCCGCGACCGGGCGACGGTGGAGGGTTGGTCAACGCGGACCAGATCGGCATCCCAGGCAAGATCCTCATCGGGGAGGACGGGGAGGGAGGCTGGCTGAGCCCGTAGTGCGACTTCACATGCCTCCAGTGGCTGCCCGAGGTGTCTCAATGAGATTCGCGACCGCCGTCGTCGCCCTGGTGCTGGGCATCGGGGGCTGCTCCTCGACGAGCGCCTCTGCCCCGCCGATGGCACCGTCCTCGCCTGATGCATCCGTCGACGGGACGCCCACCGCGGCGCCGGGCCGGACATGGCCTCCCAGTTCAGGGAGATCCTGGGCACGGACTTCAACGGGTCCGCGCTGGTGAGCCGGGACGGCGACCTCCTGTTCGCCGAAGGCATAGGCATGGCCGACTACGCGAATGGCATCCCGAACACGCCAGAGACGCGATTCCGCCTCGGCTCCGTCACGAAGCAATTCACGGCGATGGCCGTCCTGATGCTCGCGTCGCAGGGGCGTCTTGAAGACGACCGACCCAGTGTGCGACTACCTGGACACCTGCCCCGACGGATGGGATGTGGTCACGCTCGAGCGCCTGCTCAGCCACTCGTCCGGGATCGCGAATTTCACGGACCAGCCGGGGTTTGATCCCATGAAGGCGGCCACGCCGGCCGACACCGTCGCCAGCGTCGCCGACATCCCGCTGGGGTTCGAGCCCTGGGGCGTCGTTCGCGTACAGCAACACGGGGTACGTCCTGCTGGGCATGGTGATCGAGCGGGTCTCGGGGTTGGATTACGAGACGTTCCTGGAGCGGCACATCCTCGCGCCCCTGGGCATGGCGGACTCGGGGT
>CAWBOA010000004.1:0-298415 GCA_963790255.1 uncultured Chloroflexia bacterium
GGCTGAATATGCCACCAACGGCGCCTCCGGCAAGGTCGACACAGCTGTCAATGCCGAGCAGTTGGGCGGATCGGCGGCAAATCTTTATGCGCTGAAATCCTATGCTGACTCAGCGGCATCGACAGCGGTGGCGGCTGTTATTGATGCTTCGCCGGCCGCGCTAAATACCTTGAATGAATTGGCTGCATCGTTAGGTGATGACGCAAACTTTTCCACCACGGTAACGAACAGTTTAGCCGGGAAAGCTGCTACTTCTCACCTTCACAATGCCACCGATATTAATGCTGGAGATTTAGCTACCGCACGAATGCAGACCAACGTTGCAGCCGCGTTGCAGGCCAGCGGCGTGGCTACGGTTAGCAATTCTTCAATCACAATCGACGGCGGGACGATCTGATGCCTGCCGGAATCATCATCAAGCATAAGCGCAAGACTACGAACTTCGTTGGCGGTGAATTAGCTGCCGGTGAAATGGGTCTGAACACGGTCTCGGGTATATGGTTTTTCTCTGTCGACGGATCAACCGTTACCAGTCTGGCGAGTGGCAGCACCGCCGGCGGGAAATCAATCCTGTTGTTGGCTCCGAACGCCGCAGCCTCAGCCGTTGGCACCAACCTCGCTCTTAACGCTTTCAACGCCGTTTCAGACCCCTCATTTCGACAGTTCCACGATCTAAGAGGAATGACAAAAGCCCGGATCCAGGGGCGCATTGGCGGAACTCTTACGGCAGTTACAAAACTCCGGTTTCAATATCATTTAGGAGTAAACCCCGCAGTAGTTACCGGCGATGCCGGTTGGACAACTCTGGCCGAGTCCGCGGGGGTCCATACCGTCAACGTAATGTTTTACTCGGCAGAGATTTCTATACCCGCAGGAGCACAGATTAATAACGTCCTGTTGAGAGTGGGATTATTTTCGGGCGATGGCATCGCAGATCCGACGGTTACGTGCGCGATCCTCAACGTCTACGTCTAAGAATATGATCGCTTTAGTAATACTGCTGTTGATGATTGTCGGCGGGCTGCTTCTGGTTATCTTCAGTCTCCGGGCCGTGGTCCGAACTCGCACGGCTACCTTAAACGCTTATGCGATGGCCTACGTTCAGACCCTTCGCGAGAATAATGAGCTGAGACATGAATTGTTGGCCTACGTCACCAATCCTCCGTTGCGTGTCGCGCAATCTCCAATCAGATTCACTGATGGGCGAAAAAGAAATCCCTCACACCGATCCTGATGATGCGGGTCTATCCTGAAACGTCAGGTCTTTACTATACGGTCAACGTCTGGCCGACAAAGGCCATGATGCTGAAACACTGCCGACCAATCAAAGGCAGGTTTAGAGCTATCTGCATTACAGAACCGATTGAGTCACAGTTAGGTGAGGTGAACTTTCACAAGAAAGACATGGGCAGCAACCTAACGACCCACGAATTCACTCATGCGGCACTTGGTTGGGCCCGGAGAGTAAAACTAAAACCCAGTCTCTTATTTGCCGATCCTACTGAGAACGGACACGCTCATCCGGTAGAGGAAAGGTTCTGCGATGCAGTTGCGGAGATGGTGGGACAGTTCGTCAACCATGCTCATAACGCCGGCCTTTACTAAAGGTCTTTTATGAGCAAAATTCGCGAACCAATACCCGCAAGAGCAGCGGCATACGTCGCTCTATATCCGATGTTGTTACAGATTGCCAAAGACCACGGCTATTCGCTTGCTGTTCACGGTACAGTTCATCGTGACCTTGATCTGGTGGCAATTCCGTGGATTGAAGAAGCAAGCAAAGCAGTCGAGCTTATTGAGGCGATGAAAGAAGCGACTCGCACGGTCACGCTTCACGAAGAATCAGATCACCTAGTACCGGACTGCAAGCCAACGCTGAAACCACACGGGCGTGTAGCGTACTCGCTGCACGTAACAAACAACGGCATGTATGGCGGCTATCTGGACGTTTCTGTCATGCCAAAGAAGAGGCGTCGAAAGTAATGTCTTCGATAATCACTGCTTCCCGAGAGTTTCGCGCCGATGTCTTACGCGGTGACAAGGCTATGCTGCGTCAGTTATCCGGGGCTTATACCCACATTGAAAGAAGTCTGAAAGCACAACTCAACTTGTTGATGAGAGATATTAATGAGGCTCAAAAATCAGGAAAGACAATCAATCAGGACTGGCTGAGAAGGTCTTTCAGATATCAACAATTGATTCGACAAACTCGTGAACGGGTCCAGCATTTCTCCAATGGAACAAATGGATTCATCCAGGGAAAACAACACGAAGCCATCGAACTCGGACAGCTTCACGCGACAGGACTAATCGAAGCCGCCATGCCTGAGCTTACGTTTTCTCGATTGCCGAGCGCAGCGATTCAGGAAATGGTGGGAGTATTGGAGAACGGATCTCCGCTATCTAAGGTCCTGGACAGGTTAGGGCCGCAGGCAGCTACGGGAATCAGAGAAGCATTGTTATCAGGACTTGGATCAGGGCATGGAGCGGCGAAGATTGCGAGAGATTCGAAACGCGATTGATGTTCCGCGATGGAAGGCGTTGCAAATAAGTCGCACGGAAGTTATGCGAGCGTATCGCAGATCACCTTGCAAACATATCAGGAGAATTCAGATGTTCTTGATGGGTGGATCTGGTTGCGCCAAAGAGCACTCGCACCTGTCCTGCTTGCTGGTCGCTTCATGGAAAAGTCTTTCCGCTGACTAAAACATTCTTCCCGGATCACGTCTCATGCCGATGTACGTCAAATCCCAGCATAAAGAAAACAAAAATCGCACGGGGATATTTTCATACCACGGCACTGATCGATCCGGTCCTCTTGGTTCGACAGCCTCGTGACAACGGAACGTATCAGGTCAGACCTCTCGATGAAAGACTTGCTCGGGCGCCGGATTCTACTTCAGCAGCAGGACCCGACATATCGGCAGCAAGATCTGAACGCACCGTTCGAGCAGAATCTGGGCGCAAGATCTTCACTCATTAAGATGAAGAGAAATGGGGAGCGGTTGAAGTCGCAGAATGTAAACTGAACGATCTGGGGTACAGAGGCTCAGCGGCAGGGCATTCACGGACCAGAGTCAAACGCACATAACTACAGTCTTTAAACTCGACTTTGTCCCGTCGTGCTTGGGTATAAACCCCTGGAATAAGGTTCTATTCATCGTGTCTCAGTTCCCGTCCTTGCTGTCGCAATTCAGCAGCACTTCGAATCAGGCGGCCAGAAATGTAATTCCAAAACCTATCAGCGGCTGAGCAGTTAAATCGGGCTGGGACATCCCGATACGAATATTTATCAGGAGGGGAATTCATTGGCTCGCTTTAAGATGATCGCTCGGGACGAAGAAGGGGCCAACCACATACCTGGAAAGACCTCTACTCCAAACTGTATCAAACCCGACAGAAACCGAGATGATTAGATTGATGAAGAGTATTTAAATGTGCTCTTGCAGTGATGGGTTTCGATGCGACTGTTACAAGTAGTATTAAAACCACTGAAGCTGCACAGAACCTATCCCACCCCAATTCGTTCGGAACAGACATCGACCCTGAACGCGAATAAGCACCGCTGATCAGCCGACGTAGCACTCGGCGCGTTAACGGCCCCGAAGCTTAAATATCAGTGTGACCAGTGAGCTCCGGTGGCTCTTATTCTCAACCGTTAAAGGAGCCGGTAATCCTCACAGTTGTTGGTTGAAGTAACATCCTGCCTGCACTGATCACACTCTACCTTGACCAATTTCATTCTTTAACAAGAAGCATACTATCGAGACCTCAGCAATGCGTTGAATCGCCGGCCATGACCCTTCTGCGCTAATAGCCTTCAGTAGATAAAGTGATCAACCGGGCTGTTCATGCGAATCACCTCAATGCCTACGTCGTAGGGTATCAAGGGTCAGGATCTCTCTTTGTTAGGCAAGTTGCGATCAGCAATACTTTAAGCGGCTGCTCGAACCCACCATGCAATCGTTGAACTCCATCCATAAAGCTTTTGCTGACTCACCAAGCGCGGCTCCGGGCAGGTGGATCGTGGGAAAACGCTTGACCTCAACTCAGCCAATCCTTCATCGACTCAGTGTTCGGAATTACAACTTATGACAACAAAGCCTCACCGTCTATTCCTACACTAGTGACCTTTAGTAATGCAAGAACCTCGATTCATTTTTGCCTATAAGATCGTCGTCAACTCGATTGTGTAAGTTTGCGCTAGAGGACTTATTATTTAAGTGCAAGGCTCGTCAACGTATCCGCGGTTATCGCAATGTGCTGATGTTAAAGAAATTCAACTAAGTGGATGATGTTGCACCAACTCTATCGCCCACGGTCGTTGTTCCCAAATACAATGTGATATGACGCCGTATTCGGGACACTCAATCATCGAATTAAATCCGGCCACTCCATGATTTCAACTTCAGCTCGGATGGTGTCTTTTCTCCCCTCCGCGATGCTATGCGTTAATTGCTTTCGACTAAAGACTCGGGCATTTCATTCGCTCGTGCCCACATGGCAAGTGCTAACGCGTCTCGGTGATGTGAATTCTTGATTGTCGGTTTCCCGCAGTAGTAATCCTAATTCCTGAATCCACTTTCCATTAACCTGTTTGTGGTCATCTGCGCGATCACATATAGCCTGCCGTCTACATTGATCTCATCCCGCAGTTCGGCGGGATAGTCCATCGTTACGATGATCGTCTTATCTATCCGGAAATCGAAGCTCACGGTATTACTAAGCTCTGCGGTATCGCCTGATCGGGCGGGTCGTAGGTAAACGGATCTACTGGCCAACGCTTGCCCTCTCGCCAGTCTCCGCCGTAAAACGAGGCTGCTGAACCGTCAGCAATGATCTTCTCTCGCATCTTAATCCAGCAGCCCTGATAATCAGACATCTGCTGTCCCTTGTCATCGAAAACCATAACCATCCCATTCTGGAAGATGTAGACGTTTTTAATCATAATTCATCTGTGTTTGGACTTGTCATAAACTACTCGTTCTCCATCCGGCTTGGTGAGGCGTTTATAAAGCACTGCGCCTGGATTGTCTTTAATCCACTCTCGAATCTCTGTAAGCGAATCACTCTTCTGAAACTCGACGGGGATGCGGGTTCCGTCTGCTATCGCTAAATATTTCAAAAGTGTTGTGGTGGGCGGCATGCTCTGATGTCTTTCGGACCCTACAAGTCTCGAGGGCGAGTTCTGGTCTTCATTTCCCAAACTGATTCTAACCGATTCGTCTATCTCACAAGCGAAATTTCATCACCTCCCACAATCCGATAGTGCAGGGCCTCACCCCCTTGCATTGATTCCAATGCCAGGCAAAGGGAGAATTGAATGCCAGTTGCAATTCAGGTTGATTCGCTCGATACGGTCGACGAATCCCTAAAGCCAGTTTATGTCGAGACAGACGGAAAGTTCACCCTCGACGCCGACAAATACGCAGAGTTCAAGACCAGGGTCTAAAAACCAAAAACAAAGAGTTGCTAGGGAAGCTCAGCAAAGCCAGCGAGTCCGTAAACGGTTTGAAAAGTTCGCTGAGTTTGACGATTCCGACCTCGATGAGTTCTTGGAATTGCGGGCGAACAAAGAAAACCCGCTGACAAGGGCAAGGATCCAGGCTGCACCGACGAACGCTCGCCCAGCTGGAAAAGCTGCACAAAAAAGCTCTCGACAAGCTAACCGGCGAAAAGACAGCGACGGAAACCAGGGCCGCGGAACTTGAAAAGAAAACTAAGACATTACAAGTTGACGGTTCCCATTCGCGACGTCGCCCTAAAAGCCGGGGTCATTGCCGAAGACCTCGGAGTAGTTATGCTGGATACCGCGAAACGATTCGGCCTCAACGATCGAAGGCAAGATCGTAGTGCTGGACGAAGACGGCGACCAGACGGCTATCACGCCGCAGAAGTTTTTTGAAACGCTCTACAAAGAGCAGCGACCAAAGTTTTACGCAGCCTCGGGCGCAGGCGGCAGCGGTGCTCCGGCAAATGTCGGCAGTGGCGCAACGGGCAAGACCATGAAGCGCGAAGCCTTTAACCAACTCGGTCCTCAGCAGCAAAAAGCCTTCATTGCCAAGGTCAGCGCAGGCGAAGCAAAGTTAACAGATTAAAAACGCTCAGGGCGTTACAGATTCTCACTCTCACTGATTAGGTCAGGGGATACCTCACAACCCTTTAACAATCAGGAGAAACATGGCTAATACCCTCACCGATCTAGTCCCCACAATTTACGAAGCCCTCGATGAAGTCTCGCGTGAGCGAGTCGGCTTCGTTTCAGCGGTTAGCCGCGATTCAAGCGCAGAGCGGGCCGCCCTCAATGAATCCATCAAAGTTCCTATTGTCCCTGCTACCACAGCAGAGGCAGCCAACACCCCGGCAGTCACCGCTCCCGATACTGGCGATCAGACAGTCGGCAACGTCGAAATCTTGATCTCGAAGTCCTATCACATTCCCGTTCGCTGGAATGGCGAAGAGACAAAGGGCCTGAAGAACGCCGGCACCTACAGCTCGATCAACAAAGACCGCTTCAAACAGGCGTTCCGACGTCTTGGCAACCTGGTTGAGATTGATCTGGCTTCGACTTACAAGTACGCCTCGCGTGCAGTCGGCACGGCAGGCACAACACCTTTCGCCACGGCAGCGGTGTTAACTGATTTCGCCGGCGCGTTGAAAATCCTTGAGGACAACGGCGCACCCTCGACAGAACTAAAACTCGTGATCTCCAATGCCGCGATGTTCAACCTGCGCGGCAAGCACACAGAGTTGTTCAAGGTCAACGAGGCAGGCACGGACGAGCTTCTTCGCGACGGCAAAGTTGCCCGTCTCATGGGATTCGATCTGCACCAGTCTGGTTTTGTTGCCACGCATACTTCGGGAACAACCACCGACGCCACGTTGGACACAACGAATCACGCAGTAGGCGCGACCTCGTTGACTCTCGCGAGTGCCGGTATCGGGATCGATTCTCGAAGGCGACATGGTCAACATTGCGGGCCAGAACAACGGCATCTTTTACGGTGTGCGAACTGGTGATGCTTCAGTTGCCGGCGGCGGCACAGTGGTTCTCAACGACGGTCTGACGATTGCACAAACCACTGATAATTCAGTCATTGCACCGACAGCCAACTACTCGGGGAACCTCGCGTTCCACAAGTCGGCTATTCAGCTTGTGACCCGCGCTCCGGCCATGCCCGAGGGTGGAGATGCAGCAGTTGACGTGGAAATGGTTACGGATCCCGTGACCGGCATTACTTACGAGATTGCGCTTTACAAGCAATATCGTCAGAACGTGCTCCATGTCTCACTGGCCTGGGGCTGGAAAGCAATCGCGCCGCGTCACATCGCGGTACTGTTCGGCTAAGTCGTTCTTGGACTAACGACGGGTGGAGGTCCATCCGTCACCTTTTCTTTCCAGATCGGAGAACCGTATGAGCACCATCAAAATGTTTGGCCCATCCATCGACGGCTCGGGCAAGGTTGTTAATCGCGACATTGAAGAGTGTGACGAGCAAGCTTATGTAGCCGTGGGCTATCAGCGGGGAACCGTTGATGAAAAGGCCGTCGCCGCAGAAGCAAAGGCTGAAGCGAAGGAAGAGGCCGCAGGCGAAGGCTGAAGCCAAGGAAGCAAAAGCCGAGGCCAAAGCAGAGGCCAAAGAAGCAAAAGATGAAGCCAAGGCTGAGGCAAAAGCCGAAGCTAAAGCACAAGAGCCCGTTGCTGAAAAAGTAAAAGCGCCGAAAGCCAAACCGGAACCCAAAGCCAAGCCCGAAGCCAGGAAAAAGCTTCAAAGAAGAAGGCCAGTAAATGAGATGGCGCAACAGAGAAACACCAACTTTTGCAGGTAGCGACGGCACCAGGAACTCTGGGCCTGACATTGTTGAAACAATGGAATTGGTAGACCGCAATGAAAACGTCGTTGCGAGCTTCGGAAAATCAGTCAGTGACCACCTCTCCTTCGATATGGTGGGCGCAATCTCTCAATCAGGATTGATTGCCTACAAGTCTGCCGATTCCATTCGTGACGCCGATAACGCCACGAATCAAGTTGAGACAGCAACTATCGTTGGTACTGTTACTGCTCTCGCGGAAATCATCGTTACCGCAGTGGGATGTCCAACACTCCCAAGACTGTAACGTTTGCAGTTGCAGACGGCGACACGGCCAGCCAGATCGCGACCAAAGCTCGAGCGGCTTTGACTGCCGACGCTCGACGTGATTCGCCTTCTTCACAGTTTCAGGCGCGACGACCGCAGTCATTCTTACCGCCAGAACCAAAGCAGCGAATGACGGGACCATGAACATGGCCTCGGACAATGACACTTGCGGCGGTATTACTCCCGCAGCGAGTTCAGCCAATACGACCGCAGGCGTTGCCGCAGTGCTTCAGGTGGAAACCGCCGTAATTGTCGAAGACGTTGACGGCACGCTGACAGCGGGTGATGCCACAGTGACGGTAACGGCTGCCGGGATGACTAATTCGCCGAAGGCTGTAGTCGTAGCTCTGGCAACAAACGACACCCAGAATCAGGTAGCCACAAAGATCAGAGCAGCCCTGACCGCTGACGCTAACGTCGGACATGTGACTACTGGCTTTTTCACAGTTTCAGGCGCCACCAACGAAGTGATCCTAACGGCAAAGGTAGCGGCAGCGAATGACGCGACGTTGAATATCGCAGTCGCGGATACGACATCATCCGGCCTCACGGACGACGCAACCTCAGATAACACAACTGCCGGTGTCCTCGGCATCCTTCAGGTGGAGACGGCCACGATTACCGGAACCGCAGTAGTGCAATGCGAAATCATTGTGACTGCGGCTGGCATGACCGGCACGCCGAAAACCATTCTGGTGACAGTTGTAGACGGCGACACGGCCTCGACTGTAGGAGGGAAAGTCCGTACCGCATTAGGTTTGGATGCTGACGTTATCGCACTTCTGACAGTTGGCGGGTCCGCAGCAACAGTAACACTCACCGTAACCACCGACGCCGCTTACGATTCCACGTTGAATCTTGCCAGCGATAACGATACCTGCGGCGGACTCACTCCCGACGCAACCTCAGACAACACCACCTCAATGGAAACCGACGAACATCTCTCGGTTGATGTTGTGGTTGGAACCTATCTGATTGAAGCGCAGGTTTCTTTGACCACGATCGATGGTGGTTTCAAGTGCGACCTGGCAGGCGGAACGGCGACAGCCGGAAACGCTTTGCTTGAATATACGTTGATGGATTCCGATGGTGCTGGCTATGACCTCGTTCGCACGGCCGCTTTAGCGACTGCGGGCGCAGTTGCAGGCAACGCCGACGATGACACTTACGTGCTGCAAATCAACGGTTCGGTGGAAGTCTCCGCAGCCGGAACGCTGGCGCTACGCTGGGGGCAACAGATTCCTCACGCATCCGACACAACAGTTTTCGCGGCGGTTGGCTGAAGCTAACCAAGGTCTAATAACTATGCCTGAAACAATCTATAGCGGCATCAGCCCTACCACCGCCTCACCAGCCACAGCCACACTTGCCAACGTCGCCTCTTCAGCAACGAACGTCACCTTGAAAGCTGCCAACACATCACGCCGTGGACTAATCATCGTCAACGATGCAGACGTTGCGGTCTGTGTGAAGTTCGGGGCGACGGCTACCACGACCAGTTACACAGTCAAGATCGCGGCTGCCGGATATTTCGAAATGCCGAGTCCGATATACCAGGGGATAGTGGATGGCATCTGGGTATCTTCTCCGACCGGCGCGCGCGCGTAACAGAACTGAGTTAATTATGCCTTTAGTGAATCCATCTTCCGGCGGCGGCGATCACCATCACTCCGCAACCCCAACCGGCGCGCAACGGAGTCAATGCCGCATATTGATTTTTACGAGCGCACGAACTTCGTGATCTATCAGGGCGTGATCAGGATCTTACCGACAACTACACGCTGTCGGATCTACGGTTACAACTGTGTGCCGCCAGAGTCAGGAACGGTGAAAGGGGCAATGTCGGCGTAGAAGCAACTGCCGGCGGCTCAAATATATACAGCGACGGAGAATCTAACGGATGCTCAAATTAAACACTGCGCCAGTAGTGCCTATGCGATAGCGTCGCCCCTGGCGCGGGCGATATCTTTTGTCGGCGACGCTATGTTGATTTGTGACACCAGCGAAAAGTGGCTAAACCGATGGTCGACGCGACCGCCTCGCTAGCAACTCAGACTGGTATCAATCGACATGTCAATCGCCTCGGCAAGCAAACGGTGAGGTTAGCGACCTTACTCAATTCGGGCGGTGTCCGATGGTACACTCGATACATTCCTGTGCGCTCTGGTGCACGCAGATAACTCCCCGCACGGTTTACAACTTATCGTGCCGCAGAGTAATGACAAATGTTACTTGGCGGCACTCAGATCACAGGCAGAGTCGGCAAATTTTACAGGTGGCGCACCCGCAGCACAGCCTCAAGTGACTGCATTCCCGTCGCTCAAGACATAGCAATCATCGACTTTTAGGAGCTAATTACCAGGAGCGTAAGAAAGGCCAACCTCACCATTGGCACTCGTCGCTACAGTTTCGGCGGGTCAACTCATAACTCCTACTGTACTCTTGGCAGACGCACGATCGTACTTCACCGACCGGCTGAACAGTGCGGTCAATGGAGACTGGACTAACGATTCAGCCGGAGTAGCCCGAACAACCGCAGTCAAAGACGCGGCCTTAGTAACTGCCACTCGCAGAATCGATGAAGAGTCTTTTCTGGGTTTGAAAGCAGATTCGGATCAGGCTTTGAAGTGGCCGCGAGTACAGGTCAACGATGAAGACGGAATCCCTTTCGATTCCGACACCATTCCCGGAAAGAGTCAAACAGGCAACTTACCTCGCAGCCCTGGAACTCCTGAAAGCCGATTACCTCGCTGAAAGCTACATGAACAATTATTCCTTTATTTCCACCGGAACTTTTCAGTTCAAACAATTCACCCAACAGTCAGCAGGACGATTACCCGCTGAATGCATTCGCTTACTTCGTCTCGTGATGACCTCGGCCGGCGGAGGCCGAATTGTCCGAGCATATGAAAAAGGAAAAATATAAATGGCAACACACACATGGACAAACTTTTCAACGCGGCAGCGATGCCTCGGCTACCACGACGGAAACCATCACCGCATCCGGCGAAGCAAACATCTCCGAGACTATCGGTGTTGACGCAGCCAACGTTCAGATCAGTCTGGCAATCGATATCTCGGTACTGAAGTCGATCTATCTGCTCTGCACCAAAGCCGCCAGATTTAGACAAACGCCGCTTCGGGTGGAGCTTTTGACCACACGATCATCCTGGCCGCCGGCGTGCCCTACAAGTGGACCTCAACCGGTCCAGATGCCAGTCCTTTCGCTGGTGACGCTACTGACGTGACCTCAATCTTCGTTACGGCTGCGGGCGCATCGGGAACCCTCACGATCAACGTTCTTCAGGATGCCACCCCGTAATGGCGACTCCTTTAGGAATTGCGTTGACCACGATCACAACGCAACTCAATCAGCTCATTGAAACGACCTTCCCGGATGAGTGCTCAATCACTCGTCCGGCTCAATCCTCAACGGTGACGAGTTATGGCTCGATTGCTCCGAGCTATTCAACGATAGCTTCCTCGGTAGGATGCGCGTGGGCGCCTTCGGGAAAGACAGGCCTGGAATACATGAGGGCAGGCCAGACCAATGAGATTGTTCCTTACATGATTACTCTCCCTTCGGTGATAGGCGGTGTAGCCACTGACATTAAAGCCAAGGATCGGATCGTGGTGGTAGCCAGGGGATCGGAACCGGCCAGGACTTTTGAAGTGAAGGCGATCTTGAGAAATGCAGGTCTGCCTTTAGATGTTCTTTGTACGCTGGAAGAAGACTGATGAGCGTAATAATTAAAAACGATTTGCCGAGGATTCAGTCACGACTTGAAAAAGCTTTGTCAGAAGTTGTTCGCAAGACTGCTTTCGGAATAGAGGGAAGAGCCAAGTCTTTATGCGCCTGTAGACACCGGCGTACTTCGCAACTCAATCCAGACAACGATGGATGGGCCAATGAAGGCGACGAATCGGTACGCCGGTTGAATATGGAATTTTTCAAGAGCTAGGCACAAGGCACCAGAAAGGCACGCCGTTTCTTACCCCAGCCGCAGACGCAGAGAAGAAAGAGTTTGAGAAGAACATTCGCAATGTTGAGAGGTCTTTGAGATAGATGGCCCACGAAGCCGCAGCAGCAGTGAAAGCAGTCAGAGCTCAACTCAGCGGCGATGCGACTCTGGTTACTCTGGTGGCTACCCGCATCTTTGCCGAATCAGCGCCACAGGACGCCACGCTTCCTTATGTAGTGATGAGACAAAGAAGCCCTGGCAGCGATTCACAGGTTATCAACCCTAAGCGGGTAATGACCGATCCGCTGATAGATGTTGGCATCTGGGTTGAGAACGACCCTTACTCAGCCACAGCCCAATCGGGAGCCAAAACGGATTGATGTAGTGCTCGGGTCTTTAGGAGTTATTCAGTGACAGATGCGAATTCAGATGTTTACGAAGTCTCCGCCAGACGAGAAGGCGGCGCATGGGTCAGAGAAGAAGCAGACTCGAAAGTCGGCGGCAGTGCCTCGGGAACGGCGAGTACTCCTTCGTCGCGAGCGGCGGATCAGGAAGCAGCATCGCCGCTGTCGTGAACGTGATCGGCGACACGACCGCGGCCGGCTACTCCGCGCGCACTCAGCCCGCGACGCGTCTGTTCCTCCCGAACGTGACCCGTCGTCTCGGCGGCGCGGACGGCTGGTCGACGCCGCTGGTGTTGCAGAGCATCACTGCCACGACCGTCAAGATCTCCTGGTACCGCTTCGCCGACGGCTCGCTCGCCGTCGCGCAGGAGCTTCCAATCACGCCGAAGCAGGCGATCCGCATCGACCCGCGCGACGTCCTCGGACTCGCGGACGAAACGCAGTACGCGGTCGTCGTCGACGCCGTCGGTGGGACTGCGACCGGCATCGTGGTCGAGCTCAACTTCCAGGGCGGCGATGGCGCGATGATTTACGAAGGTTTCGCCCGGTAGCGACGGCCCGCTTCGCCGATCCTAAGTTCTTCTGGAAGATCCGGGACATCTTCGGAAACTCACCGCTCGTGCCGTCCCGTTCGCTATGGCCGTTCGTCCCGTACTCGCGTGAGCGTGACCTCGACAATGCGGGTGTTGCCTCGCTTGACGCCCTCCCTATGGTTGCGCCGTGGGAGCGGGCTCTGGGTAGGCTCGGGTCTGCCGTTATCGGCGGATGCGTTGCCGAGGTCGGCCTCCTATTCATCGTGCTGGGACTCGTAGCCAGTCCCGGCGACATAGGCGGCGCATTGCGCGGTTGGCTCGCGGTGCTGTTGTTCTGGCCGTCGTGAGCTACGTCGCGTGGCTGGGCGGGAGTCCTCGCGCCGCCCTGGGCCGCTCGTTGCTTTTCGCTGGCATCTTCGGCCTAGTCGCTGTCCCTCTACTTGCCGTTCGCTACCCGGGAGATCGCCTCTTCGTCGTCGGTATCGCGGTGGCCGGGTCGATCTCATTGATTCTCGCGTTCATCCTGCTTCGCCGACCCAGTTGGTACGGTCGCCTCGCAAGTTTTCTTGACCTCGCGCCAGAGCAGCGAGCGTCCCCACGGGCTAGACGCACTGGCCCGAATCGGTTAGGGCGGGGTTCTCATCCTGGTCGGATCACTGACCTATCTAACGCGACCACGGTCGACGACAGCGAAGCCGACGTGCATCGAAAGCGGGCGGGCGCTGTCGTGGCCATTGCGGGATTGATCGCGGGTGTAGCCCTCGCTAGTGAACCGCGCAATATTCCGGTCCTTGTCGCGTCGGCCGTGGCCTTCCTCTATGGCTTGGGGCTGCTCCTGGGGGGTCGTGCAACGGCCGGTCGAATGTGGGGCGTTCTCGTGGCCGGCGGGATCGGCGGAGTTCTCGGTTTTCTCCCGCTCCTCGACCTGATCCGTAGTCGTGGCCGAAGCGACATCCTGGCGGAATACCTATCCATCGCCGGCAATGTCGGGCTATATGCCGCGGCATCGGGACTTCTCCTTGCTCTCATGTGGCCCGAGTGGTGGTGGCGCTGGGGTCTGATCCTGTCATGGGGATTCGTCGTAGCGAGCTTGCTGGCCGAAGGTCCCTTTCGCGCCGTGCCTCTTCTACTCGTGCCGATTCCCTGTCTCGCCGCGGCGGCTGGCGCAATGATCCGTCGCGTTGTGCCGATGCTCTCGAACCGCTGAGCGCTGGCAAGGATGAGGCCGCCTCGGCTCCCAGGGCACGCGGTACGTAGCATGCCCAGCCAGTGGCAGCGATCCGCGCCGAACATCTCGAGAAGCGCTACCGGCTCCGGACCGGACGCGCGCCGACGCTCAAAGAGCTGATCCTCCGCCAGACGTCGTCTTCTGAGGTCGTCCATGCGCTGAAGGACGTGAGCTTCGCTGTCGAGCGCGGGCAGTGCTTCGGCGTCGTCGGCGCGAACGGATCGGGAAAGTCGACGCTCCTCAAGCTCATCGCGGGAACGGCGAAGCCGACGTCGGGCACGATCGAGGTCGAGGGCCGCATCTCCGCGCTGCTCGAGCTCGGCGCCGGCTTCCATCCGGACTTCACCGGACGCGAGAACGCGTACCTCAACGGCTCGCTGCTCGGGCTCACGCGCAAGGAGACCGAGGCCGCGATGCCGGCGATCGAGGCCTTCGCGCAGCTCGGCCGCTTCTTCGACGCGCCGATCAAGACGTACTCGAGCGGCATGGCCGCGCGGCTCGGCTTCGCGGTCGCGGTGCACGTCGATCCCGACGTGCTGCTCGTCGACGAGGTGCTCGCGGTCGGCGACGAGTACTTCCAGCACAAGTGCTACGCGAAGATCGCCGAGTTCCGCGGGGCGGGGAAGACGATCGTGCTCGTGTCGCACGACATCGGTCTCATCCAGCGGCTCTGCGATCGCGCGATCTGGCTCGACGAGGGCCGTGTCGCCGCGAGCGGCACGGTGCGCGACGTCGCGACGGCGTACCACCTCGAGGTCGGCGAGCGCGAGCTCCGCGAGCGCGCGCTGCGCGGCGAGGTCGGCGGCCGTACGGGCTCGGGCGAGATCGAGATCGTGTCCGCCAAGGTGGTGGGGAGCCAGGGTTCCCCGAAGACACTGCTCGAGATCGGCGAACCCGTCTCGCTCGAGATCCTCTATCGCAACCCCACCGGTTTGAAGGACGCGGTGTTCGGCGTCTACGTCTACCGCGACGACGGCACCGGGATCTACGGCACGAACACGATGCTCGACGACGTCGCGGTGCCGCTGCGTGACGAGGGGGTCGTGCGCTTCAAGATGGATGCGCTCGCGCTCCTACCCGGCGCGTACGACGTCGACGTCGCCGCGACGGACCGCTCCGACCGCCACTACGACTATCACCAGAAGGCGCTGAACTTCCGTGTCGTCGGCTCGTCGCGCGAGGTCGGCATCGCGCGCCTGCCGCACCGCTGGGAGTTCGAGTAGCGCGGTGGCGTTTGGCTCAGGTCTTCGCTGGCGTTCGGGCCTTGAACTTCAGGAGAGCGGCGTCAACGTCCCTCCAATCGGGCTTCTTACCGCTTAGGACGAGACCTTTGCCAGTCTTCCACTCATCTTCGGCGTTCGCGCGCATCTCGTCGCAGCGCTCGTGCAGCTTCTCACCGCCGGGAATGCGCCGCGCTGATGCCGCGAGCTTCCGCCTGATTAGCGCTGGCAGCTTCGTGCGATCGGTCGTCGTCAGAACGCGGTTCCAGTACCACCACAGGTCGTATGCGTCAGTGGCCTCACCCCGGGTTAGGAACGCACGTACCTTCTCTGCTGCACGCTCGACTGCCTGCATGACGGGAATCTTGATGGGCGTACCGTTCGGCAGGAGGTAGTCGCCCATCACCACGGGCAGGATGAACGGCTCACTCCAGTTGATGGTGACCGTGATCGGGAGGGTCGCACCGCCCGCGAGTCGGCGGCATTCGACCAGGAAGCTGATGCTGGTCTGGCTCGGGCGGTTCGGTGTGACCCTTAGGACGACCTTCTTGGCCTCAGCTGTCGATAGGGCGCGCTCGATCGCGCGCGCCGTGACCCGTTGGCCGCGAATGTCGGCGCTGTCGAGGTCGCGTGAGAGCCTCTCACTTTTCTCGACCAGCCGAAGGACAGCGGCACCTTTGTGCGCAAGCTTGCCCTTTAGTGCTTCGTCCTTGATCAGGAGGCCCGCGATCTGGCCGATGATCAAAGCCCGGTCCAGATCCTCGGATGGAACTCCGAGGTCGCTGGCGCGTCGCTTCAACTCGGTGCGGAACGTTGGACCGATCGGCCTGGCCTTCCTCTTCGCGCTCAATCGCGCACCGCCGCCAGCAGGTCCTCGCGCGAGCGCGGGAGCTCCACTCGCCAGCGCGGGTCACGCGCGACGACGCGAGACCCGAGGCCAGCGAGGCGGGTCCAGTTATTCGATCGCTGCGCGAGCGCAAGCAGCCCTGGGTCAGCCTTCCCGGTCTCGAGCTCGAGCAACAGGCCGAGTCGGCGTGCGATCGCCGGCGACCTCCTGTCGATAGCTAGGGCGCGCAGTTTCGCAGGAGCGAGTCTGCGGAGGGCGATGCCGGTCCGCAGCACGTCAGCAGCTCCGGCCAACTCGTCACGTAGCGCGGAGCTTCGAGCGAGTCGATGAACGCCTGCGCCGGCGTAGCCACGCGGATTACCTCGTCGCCCCGATGCAGCGGCTTCGTCTCCGCGGTGCGGACTCGGCGGCGCCAAGGCACAAAGTCCAAACGCTGTTGGCCGTAGCGCAGGCTGCCTTGGCGCTCTCCTTGAACGAAGCCCCAAAGCGAAGTGTCCTGGTCGGTCAGCCCGTGAAGGACGAGTGCGCCGTAGAAGCTGAGGTAGCCCGACGGCTCAAGGTGAGTGGCAACGGCTGGCAGACTCCACATGTCTCCGCTCGTGCTAGGCGCGAGGTACACGCCCCGACGGAGATTGGCTATTCGTTTTCCTTCCACAAGGTCGTGCAACATCCAAGCGGGTAGCGCCGGGTTGAGATGGACCGGCCCATGCTCGATAAGCCAAGCCATCGCCTGTTCCAGCTTGGGGGTCTTGGTCAATCCCAATTCTTGCGAGTTATGTTGCTTCACGTAAATATCTTGCACAGATTGGGATAACCTGTCAAGCGGGTTTCTGAGTCCTGCGGCGACCGCCCTACATTGACCGCGGCTCGAGGGTAGGGAAGAGTGGACGGAGGCAAGGAGACGCACCGATGGGAAAAGCTCGCATGACGCCAAGGAACAAGACGACGCAGCTCAAGAAGCGTCGTCTCAGCGACTTGCGAGGCATACTCCCGGCGACAAAACCGTATATCGGCGTTGAGGCGACCCGCCAACACGTGGCGCAACAGCTCGGCGAGGAACTAGAGCGGAAGCTGCGCAAGCGTTGATCTGCGGTTCTAGATGACGACACAACCGCCCGTCGACCTCGACGCGATCCTCGCCGAGGTCCGCGCGCGCGTCCGCAAGAAGCGCGAGAGCGGCGAGTACGGAGCCGGATCTCGACGCCGCCCTCACGCTTCCGCTGCCCGGCGGGCGGCCGATCTTCAGCGAGGAGCTGAAGGATCCGTTCCAGGCGCTCCCCGAGGTCCTCGACGAGGACGTCACGTACGACGCGAAGAGCCGCAAGCGCTACGTCGGCCCGGTCATCACGCTCGCGCGGCGCGTCCTCATCGGCCTCCTGCGCTGGTACATGGCCGCGATCGCCGAGCGGCAGGAGCGCGTGAACCAGCTCGTGGCGAGGGCGCTCTTCGACCTTCGCGACCGGCCGACACCGGGCCTCGAGAAGCGCCTGCGCAAGCTCGAGACCTGGCACGAGGACTTCGTCGCCGCGAACCTGCACTCCGTCTACTTCCAGGCGCGCTTCGGCGGCGACGAGCCAGTCATCCGCCGGCAGTCCGAGGCGTTCGCGGAGCTCTTCGCCGGCCGCAAGCGTGTCGTCGACCTCGGGTGCGGCCGCGGCATCTTCCTCGGTCTCATGAAGGACAAGGGCGTCGGCGCGTACGGCGTCGACCTCGATCCGCGCATGGTCGCGCAGTGCGCCGAGCGCGGGCTCGAGTGCGTCGAGGCCGACGCGCTCGGCCATCTGCGCTCGCTGCCGGACGATGCGATCGACGGCATCTACGCGCGCCACATCGCCGAGCACGTGCTGCCCGGCGAGCTCGTCTCGATGCTGCGCGAGGCGCGCCGCGTCCTGATGCCCGGCGCGCCGCTGGTGTTCGTCACGCCGAACGTCGCGACGCTCACGGTCGGCGCGCATTCGTTCTGGCTCGACCCGTCGCACGTGCGCCCGATCCCGCCCGAGCTCTTCCGCTTCTATCTCGAGGTCGAGGGCTTCGTCGACGTCGACGTGCAGCACCTTCGAGCCGAGCGAGAAGCGCCTGTCGGACAAGGTGAGCGACGCGACGGTGCGCGAGAACGTGAAGCTGCTGAACGAAACGCTGTTCGGCGACCGCGACTACGCCGTCATCGGGCACGCGCCGGCATGACCGCGGTCCATCAGTTCCATCCGACGCTCGCGCCCGGCGACGCGATGAGCAACCACGTCTTCGCGCTGCGCGATCGCCTGCGCTCGTGGGGCTACGAGTCGGACGCGCATGCGATCGACATCAAGCCCGGCGTGGAGAGCGAGGCGCTCTCGTACCGCCGGCTGTTCCGGACGGTGCGCCCGGAGGACACGCTCATCCTCCACTTCTCGATGGGCAACGAGGTCTTCGACCAGCTGATCAAGATCCCGGCGCGCCGCGTGCTCGTCTACCACAACATCACGCCGCCGGAGTTCTTCAGCGGCATCAACGACCACGCCGCGGCGTTCGCGCGTCTCGGTCTGCGGCAGCTCGAGCAGATCGCGCCCGCCTTCGAGCTCGGCATCGGCGTCTCCGCGTTCAATCGCCAGGACCTGCACGACATGGGCTTCAGCAAGACCGCGCACGTGCCGATCCTCATCGACTGGAAGCTGTACGACACGCCGCCGGACCCCGCGGTGCTCGCGCGCTGGAGCGTGTTCGGCCGCAAGCTCCTGTTCGTGGGCCGGATCTCGCCGAACAAGCGCCACGACGACCTGCTGCGGATGTTCGCGTACTACCGCGCCGTCATCGACCGCGAGGCGCAGCTGCTGCTCGTCGGCTCGTGGGGCGATCACAAGGAGTACTACGCGCGCCTGCGCGAGCTCCAGCGCGCGCTCGGCCTCGAGACCGCCGTCACGTTCACCGGGTCGGTGAGCCTCGCCGCGCTGTGCGCGTACTACCGCGAGGCCGACACGTTCGTCTCGCTGTCCGAGCACGAGGGCTTCGGCGTCCCGCTCCTCGAGGCGATGAAGTTCGACCTGCCGGTCGTCGCGTACGACGCGGCCGCGATCGGCGAGACGGTGGGCGATGCCGGCGTTCTGCTGCACGAGCGCGATCTCGCGCAGGCAGCGGAAGCCGCCGCGCTCGTGAGCGAGGACACCGCGCTCCGCGCGAAGCTCGCCGCCGCCGGCAGAAAACGCGTCGCCGACTTCGACACCGAGAAGGTCGCGCAGCAGACGCGCGAGGTGTTGGGCCTGTGGACGGCCGTGACGGTATCGGCGATGGCTGATGATCGCTCGTACATCCAGGCGAACACTCGCGAGCGCGAGCGTCTTCGCGCGCTCGTTGAAAAGCTCAGCGACGACGATCTCACCGCTCCCGTGAACGAGTACTGGACCGTTGCGGGAGTGCTCGGACACATCGCGTACTGGGACATCCGCGTGCTGGTCCTGTCGGAGAAGATCGATCGGGGCGAGCCGTGGGTGCCGGGGGACGCCGAGCCCGACGGCGATTGGCTCAACGACACGACGCGAGTGCTCATTCACGCGATCGCGCCGAGGGAGGCCGCGCGGCTGGCGATGCGGATCGCCGAGGAGACGGATGCCCGCGTGGCGAAGCTGCCTCTGGAGCGGATGGCGCCCCGCGACGAGGACAGCCCGATCTATCCGGGCCGTGGCGAGCACCGCGGCGAGCACCTCGACGAGATCGAGGCAGCGCTGCGCACGCGCGGTGAGCGAGCGCCTTCGCACCGCCGACCAGTTCGTGCCGACGCTCGCGTACGGCGACGCGATCGGCAATGACGCGTTCGAGCTGCAGCGCCTCTTCTGGCAGCGCGGCGTGCAGTCCGACATCTTCGTCGACGAGGCGAAGCCCGAGGTGCTCGCGTTCGCGCGGTCGTGGCGCGACCTGCGCCCCAAGCGACTCGGCGCGGGCGGGCTGCTCCTGGTCCACGTCTCGATGGGGAACGATCAGATCGACGAGGTCGCGAAGCTGCCGGTCCGCAAGGCGGTCATCTACCACAACATCACGCCGGCGCGGTACTTCAGCGGCGTCAATCCCGCGGCCGAGAAGTACTCCGCGATCGGCCGGCGGCAGCTGAAGGACCTCGCCGCGCAGGCCGAGCTCGGCATCGCCGACAGCGAGTTCAACCGCCGCGAGCTCGAGGAGATGGGCTACAAGCAGACCGCGGTCGTGCCGATCATCGTCGACTGGAGCGCGTTCGACGTCGAGCCCGACCCCGCGGTCATGCGCACGCTCTCGGAGGAGCGCACGTCGATCATCACCGTCGGCCAGCTCCTGCCGCACAAGGGCATCCACGACGTCATCACGGCGTTCGCGCGATACCGCGAGCGCGACCGCGGCGCGCGCCTGTACCTCGTCGGATCCACCGCGATGTCGGCGCAGTACATCGACCGCCTGCGCGCCGATGTGCAGCGCCTGCGCCTCGCCGACGCGGTGACCTTCACCGGCAGCGTTCCCATCGAGTCGCTCGTCGCGTACTACCGCGGCGCCACCGCGCTTCGTCACGCTCTCGGAGCACGAGGGCTTCTGCGTGCCGCTGCTCGAGGCGATGCGCAGCGACCTGCCGATCGTCGCCAACGCCGCGGGCGCGATCCCCGACACGCTCGGCGACGCCGGCATCCTCCTGAAGGACGAGTCGCCCGAGGCCGTGGTGGAGGCGCTCGAGCGGGTCGTCGGGGACCAGGAGCTGCGCAAGGAGCCTCATCGCCAAGGGGCGCGCTCGGCTCGCGGAGTTCACGCCCGAGCGCGTCGCCGAGCGTCTGCGCGACGCGCTCGCGCTCGCGGGCTGGGACCTTCCCGAGCGCCGCGCGCGAAAGGTCGTGGTCCTCTCGAGCGACCAGCGCTGCGGGATCCACCACTACGCGCTCTCGCTCACCGACGGCCTGCGAAAGGCCGGTCACGACGTGACGTTCGTCGGCGTGAAGCATCTCGACAAGCGCGACCTCGGCAAAGAAGGTCCGCCACATCGCGAACGACACGGACGCCGTGATCGTCGAGCACGAGCACGGCATCTTCTCCGACGTCCCGTTCGTTGGCGCGCTCATCTCGTTCTGGCGCCGGAAGATCCCCGTCATGCTGTCGATGCACGAGGTCGAGCCCGAGAAGTTCCACCACTTCCGCAAGATCTCGAGCGCGCTGCACTACCGGCCGCGCTACGGCAAGGTGCTCGAGTTCTTTCGCGCGGGCTGGGTCACGCTGCGCATCGCGAACTGGTTCCTCCGCTACCGCGCGGTCCTCGCGATCACCGGCGCGATCCCGGTCCACATCGCGACCCACTCCGAGCGCTCGCAGCATTGGGCGACGCTGCTGAGCGACGATCCGCGCAAGGTCGATCGCTTCCCGCTCGTCCTCGTTCCGCTCGAGGACACGACGCTGCCGAAGGACGACGCCGAGAAGCGCGCGCTGCGCGAGCGGCTCGGACTGCCGGTCGACAAGTTCATCTTCGTCTCGCCCGGCTTCTTCTTCCGGCGCAAGCGCTTCACGCAGGTGATCGCGGCCGCGCCGCGCGACAGCGTCGTCGTGCTGTCGGGAACGCGCTCCGGCAACGAGCCGGAGTACTTCGACGAGGTGCAGGACTACATCAAGGAGCGCGGCTTCACGAACGTCGTGGTGAACACCGACTACGAGACGATGGGCCAGTACGTCGCCGCGAGCGACTGCGTCGTCCTGTTCTACGAGGACGTCTTCCAGAGCGCGGTCGCCGCGCAGGCGATCTGGGCCGGGCTGCCGTGCATCTTCTCGGAGGCGCGCGGCTTCGACGTCTATCAGGGCGCCGGGCTCGTCGCGCGCGACAGCGGTGAGCTCGCGGAGCACATGCGCGAGATCCAGAAGCCCGAGACCTACGCGCGCCTGCGCGCGCGCGTGAAGTACCTGCAGCGGATGCTCTCGCCCGAGCGCAACGCCGACCGCCACCTGACGCGGATCCCTTGAGCGACATCCTCGTCGTCGTCCAGCGCTTCGGCGACGAGGTCGTCGGCGGATCCGAGGGCCATGCGCGCGTCGTCGCGTCGCGCCTCGCGCGGTCGCACCGCGTCGAGATCGCGACGACCACCGCGGCCGACTACTGGACCTGGGCGCCGTACTACCCGGCGGGCACGAGCGAGCTCGACGGGCTGCGCGTCCACCGCTTCCCGGTCGCCGAGGGCCGCGACCCGGAGTTCAAGACGTTCGAATCGAAGGTGCTCGCCGAGGAGCACGCGCTCGCCGATGAGGAGGAGTGGCTGCGCCGTCAGGGGCCGCACTGCCCGCGCATCCTCGAGTTCCTGAAGGACGAGGGCCGCCGCTTCGATGCGGTCCTCTTCTACACGTACATCTACGAGCCCACCGCGCGCGGCGTGCCCATCGTGCCCGAGCGCGCCGCGCTCATCTCGACCGCGCACGACGAGGCGCCGCTGCGCCTCGCGCCGTACCGCGCGCTGTTCCAGCTGCCGCGCGCCTTCGGCTTCCTCACGCCGGAGGAGCGCGACCTCGTGCACCGCACCTTCCGCAACGAGCACATCCCGTACGAAACGCTCGGCCTCGGACTCGACGCGCCCGGTGCGTACGACGTCGCCGCGTTCCGTGCCGCGCACGAGCTCGAGGGTCCGATCGTCCTGTATCTCGGTCAGGTGAGCGAGGGCAAAGGCTGCGACGAGCTCCTCGCCGCCTGGACCGAGTACCGATCACGCCCGGACGCGCGCGAGGCGACGCTCGTGCTCGCGGGCACGCTGCGCATGGACGTGCCCGAGCGCCGCGATATCGCCGCGATCGGCCGCATCCCCGACGCGCAGAAGTACGCGGCGCTGGCGGCGGCCGACGTGCTCGTGCTGCCGTCGCGGTTCGAGAGCCTCGGCATCGTCCTGCTGGAGGCGTGGCAGGTCGGGACGCCGGTGGTCGTGCGCGCGGACAACCCGGTCACGGCCGGCCAGGTCGCGCGTTCCGGCGGCGGCGTGACGTACCGCGACGCGGCGGACTTCGGCGCGTCGCTCGAGCGCGCGATCGCCGCGCGCGACACGCTCGGTGCGGCGGGACGCGCGTGGGTGGAGCGCGAGTCGTCATGGGAGGCGTTCGATGCGCGCCTCGCGCAGCTCGTCGCGCTGACCGCCGCATGACGAAGCCGAGCCTCATGGTCGTCGTGCAGCGCTACGGCGACATCGGCGGCGGCGGCGCCGAGGCGCACGCGCGTTCGCTCGTCCAGCGCCTCGCGCCGCACTTCGACGTCGAGGTCGCGACCACGACGGCGCGCGACTACTGGACCTGGGCGAACGAGTTCACCGCCGGGCAGACGGTCGTCGACGGCGTCCCGGTGCACCGCTTCGCGGTCGAGCGCGGGCGCGCGCAGCGACTTCCGCCTGCACGAGCGGCGCGCGTTCTCGAAAACGCACACGCTCGCCGACGAGCGCGCGTTCGTCGAGGCGCAGGGGCCGGTCGCGCCCGACCTGCTCGAGCACGTGCATCGGCGCGGCCGCGAGGTCGACCACGTCCTCTTCTTCACCTACATCTATTACCCGACCGCGCTCGGGCTACCGCTCGCGCCGGAGCGCGCGGTGCTCGTCCCGACCGCGCACGACGAGCCCGCGATCCGGCTCGCGATCTACAAGCCCGTCTTCTGCGCGCCGCGCGCGATCGCGTTCAACACCGCGGAGGAGCGCGCGATGGTGCACAAGCTCTTCCGGAACGAGCGCGTGCCGAACGAGATCGCCGGCGTCGGCGTCGACGTGCCCGCCGACCGCTCCGCGGACCGCTTCCGCCAGCGCTACGCGATCGAGGGCCCGTACTTCCTGTACGTCGGGCCGCATCGTCGAGAGCAAGCAGTGCGGCCAGCTCTTCGACGCGTTCGCGCGCTGGCAGGACACGCAGGGCACGCGCGCGACGCTCGTCCTCATGGGTCACCGCGAGATGCCCGTGCCCGATCGCAAAGACATCCGGCTCCTGGGCCGCACCTCCGACGAGGACAAGTTCGACGCGCTCGCGGGCTGCGTCGCGCTCGTGCAGCCGAGCCTGCTCGAGTCGCTGTCGATCATCGCGCTCGAGGCCTGGGCCTGCGGCCGCCCGGTGATCTGCGACGCGCGCTCGCCGGTGGTGTGGGGGATGACGTACCGCGCCGGCGCCGGGCTCGCGTACCGGAGCGCCGCCGAGCTCGCGGAGATCTGCGAGATGCTCATCGCGCGCCCGACGCTCGCGTCACGTCTCGGCGCGGCGGGTCAGTCGTTCGTCGAGCGCACGTACACCTGGCCGCGCGTCGTGGAGACGTACCTCGATCTCTTCGCCGAGGTGCGCGCCAGGAACGCTTAGCGCTTAGCGCGTTTGGGCGCGCACTTCTGCAGTCACACTACGGAGGAATGGCGACCTACTTCGTGCTCGGTCTTGACGTCGGCTACTCGAAGAAGCGAAAGAGCTCTGGCTTGCTGCTCGCCGAAGTCCGCGAGCGCCGGTTGGTGCCCGTGAAGGGGCCTTTCAACCTAATGGAAGTGCGCGCTCGGTCCATGGCGCGCGAAGTCTGCGAGGCAACAAAGGTCAGCGCCATCGCGATCGACGCACCGTTGGCGACGGCCTACCAAAAGCGATACCGGCCAGCCGAATCCGTCTTCAGCAAGGGAGGATTCCAGAAGCACTGCAAGCCGGGACAGACCAGCAGTCCTGAGGGTCAGAACTTGCACAGAGCCGGGATGGCTTTGGTCGACGCGTTGAGTGGCGTTGCGTCCTACTCTACGTTTTCAAAGCTCCAACAAGAGTCCTCAGTGGCTCGCGTTGTCGAGGTGTTTCCTACGGCCGCACTTGGCGTTCTCGTTTCCGCGTCCGACCTGCTTGGCGTGACGCTCCGCGGGAACAGGAGCGACGCGTTCTTTGACGTGCTGTGGACTCAGTACGACGGCCAGATTGGCTGCATAAAACTGGATGAGTCCCTTCAAGTCAGGAACCACGATCGGCGAATGGCGATCGTCGCTGCAGCACTCGCTGCGTGCTTGGTCGAAGGAGAGTTTTCCGCCGTAGGCGAAGAAGCCAGCGGGTACTTCTTGATGCCGCACGTTAGCAGTTGGAAGACTGAATGGCAGGAGCAACTCGCTGTGAATCTGGATCAGGTCACGGCCGCGACGTTGCGCTGAGCGCTATTTGGTCATCTGGTAGTCGAGTCGCGGTCGACCGCTGAGCCGCCGTGACGTGTTGTGCTGCTCGGGGTAACCCGTCTTCACGAAGAAGATCTCGAAGAAGCCTTCCTGCGCGAACACGGACCGAGGTCGAGCAGGTACCAGCCGTCCTTGTCGGTGCGTGCCCAGCAGACCGCTCCGGGCTTCCCCGGGGTGATGCAGACCTGGTCGAGAGGCGCGCCGGTCGCGGCGTCCGTTACTCGCCCGATGACCGCGAAGGAGCTCGCGTTCGCCAAGAGCTGACGCTCCTTCTCTTCCTCGAGTCGCTCGACGTACGCCGTCGTCGCGGCTTCGCACGCGGTGCCGTCGGTCAGCTCCTTCTGCCAGGTCGCGCGGTTCTCCTGGTCGAACGGCGTCAGTCCGGTCACGCGCGTGGGCTCGGGGCATCCCAGCGTCGGGCTCGGTGTCGGCTGACTTTGCGAGCAGCCGGCCACGCCGAGGGCAAGGACGGCGGCGAGCACAAGCGTTCGGTTCATCTCCCCATATGCTGAGGCCGTGAGGGACAAACGGGGGAACGGCGAGCGCGACTGGGGAAATATCGACTGGTCCAACCTCGATCTCTCGTCGATCGGCATGCGCCGCGGTAACGCGCCCCGTCCGCCGTCCCGCCGCAGCATCGTCATCACCGTCCTCGCGGCCTTGCTGCTGCTTGTGCCCCTGCTGCTCATCCCGCTCAACGAGTTCCTCACCGATCTCCTCTGGTTCCGCAGCCTCGGTCTCGAGGACGTCTACCTGCGCCGCTACACGGCCGGCTTCTGGGCGTTCGTCGCGTTCTTCCTGATCTTCTTCGCCCTCGCCATCCCCAACCTCTACCTCGCGCTGCGTCCGCAGGTCCCGCGCGTCGTCGTCGACACCGAGCGGCCGCGGCCGTCCGCGCTCGCGCAGACGCTGCGTCTCCTCTGGGTCATCACGATCCCGGCCTTCTTCTTCGGCCTCGCCGGCGGCGACCAGTGGGACCAGCTCCTGCGTTTCGTCAACGCCGTCCCGTTCGGCGTGACCGATCCGCTCTTCGGCCGTGACATCGGCTTCTACTTCTTCACGCTGCCGGTTCTCGACTTCCTGCGTGGCTGGTCGATCGCCGCGGTCCTCGTCATCGCCGCGGGCGTGGTCTTCCTGTACGCGGTCCGCGGCGTCATCAGCGTCGCGACGAGCCAGATCGCACGCGGCAACCTGGACGTTGCCGGTCGCACCGCGCTCGCGCTCGCGCGCCCCGCGCGCGCGCACCTCTCGGTGCTCGGCGGGATCTTCCTGCTCCTCGTCGCAGGCGGTTACATCCTCGATCAGTTCGACCTGCTCTTCCGCACCGAGCGCGTCCTCACCGGCGCGGGCTTCGCGAGCGTGAACGCGCGCATCCCCGCGCTCACGATCCTCGCGGTCATCGTCGGGATCGCCGCGGTGGCGTGCTTCGCGAATGCCTTCGCGCGGACGGTGTGGGTGCTGGGCGGAGCGCTCGTGGTGTGGTTCGCCGCGACCGTGCTCGTCGGCGGCGTGTATCCCGCGCTCGTGCAGAACTTCATCGTCACGCCCGACGAGCTGAACAAGGAGCGCCCGTACCTCGAGCGCAGCATCGCTGGCACGCGGTCCGCGTACGCGCTCGACAAGGTCGAGGAGTCGCTGTTCAACGTTTCCGAGACACCCAGTCAGGCCGAAGCGAGGGCGGAGTTCTCCGACACGCTCTCGGTGCGGCTCTGGGACTACAACCGGCTTCTCTCGGCGTTCGATCAGCTGCAGGCGCTCCGCCAGTACTACGACTTCGTCGACGTCGACGTCGACCGCTACCGCATCGGCAACCGCGAGCTGCCGGTGATGCTGTCCGCGCGAGAGCTCAACACCGCGTCGCTGCCGCAGAGCTGGGTGAACCGCCATCTGCAGTTCACGCACGGCTTCGGTGCCGTCATCACCCCGGTCGGCGGCGTGACGCCGGAGGGCCAGCCGCAGCTCATGGTCAAGGACATCCCGCCGCAGGGCGAGCCGAAGATCGACCAGCCGCGCATCTACTACGGCGAGCTCACGAACGACTACGTGATCGTCGACACCGGCATGGAGGAGTTCGACTTCCCGCAGGAGGTCGCGGACGCGCGCACGCGCTATTCCGGCGGTGGGGGCGTTGGCGTCAGCTCGCTCTGGGACCGCCTCCTCTTCACTGTCCGCTTCGGCGAGACGAACCTGCTCGTGAGCGACCAGATCCGCTCGCAGAGCCGCCTCCTGTTCCACCGCAACATCACCGAGCGTCAGCAGCTCATCGCGCCGTTCCTCGAGTACGACCACGACCCGTATCTCGTCGTCGCCGATGGCCAGCTCTGGTGGATCAACGACGCGTACACCGTCGGGGACCGTTACCCGTACAGCGAGCGCTTCGAAACGCTCGTGCGCGGCGGTACGCAGGTGGCGGATGGCGAACCTCAACTACATCCGGAACAGCGTCAAGGTCGTCACGAACGCGTACGACGGATCCGTCGCCTACTACGTGATCGACGAGACCGATCCCGTCGTGCGCACGCTCCGTGCGATCTACCCGAGCCTGTTCAAGTCGCTCGCCGACATGCCGCAGACCCTCAAGGACCACCTGCGCTATCCCGAGGATCTCTTCTCGATCCAGGCGCAGGTGTTCGCGATCTACCACATGACCGACATCGACAACTTCTACAACCGCGCCGACGCGTGGCGGATCGCGAACAAGGTGCTGGAGCAGGGTCAGGCCAAGGCGCCGATCGAGCCGTACTACGTCACGACGAAGCTGCCGGGTTCGGATCGCAAGGAGTTCATCCTCTTCGTTCCGATGACGCCGGCCGGCGGTGCGCGCGACAACATGGTCGCGTGGATCGCGGGCCGCGCCGACGCGCCCGATTACGGCAAGCTGCGCGTGCTCCGCTTCCCGCAGGACCGGCAGATCTTCGGCCCGCTGCAGATCGAAGGGATCATCGACAGCGACGCGACGATCAAGCAGCAGCTCACGCTGCTCTGTCCGCAGGGCGGCGGATCGACGTGCTTCCGCGGCAATCTGCTCGTGCCTCCCGGTCGGAAATTCGTTCCTCTACGTCGAAGGGCTCTTCGTCCAGGCGACGCAGGGCCGCATCCCGCAGCTGCAGCGCGTGATCCTCGCGACGCAGGGCCGCGTCGTGATGGCCCCGACGTTCGAGGGCGCGCTCGACCAGCTCTTCGGTCCGGGCACCACGCCGCCGCCCACGCAGCCGCCTCCCGGTACGACGCCGCCCCCCGGCACCACCCCGCCACCATCGGCGGCGGTCGCCGAGCTCGTGAAGGCGGCGACCGACCACTACAACCAGGCGCAGGAGGCTCTCCGGCGGAGCGACTTCGCCGAGTACGGCCGGCTGATCAAGCTCCTCGAGGAGGATCTCGCGAAGCTCCGTGCCGCCACGGGTCAATAACAGCAAGCCCGCTCTCCTCGCCGCCCTCGTTCTCGGTCTCTTCTGGTGCGTCGAGGGGATCGACGTCAACGCGCCGCAGGTCGACCGCGTCCTTCTCCTGCTGACCGGCCTGGGTCTTGGGTGGGCAGCGCTCCGCGACATCCCGGTCGCCGCGGCCGGCTCCGCGGCCTACGCCGTGCTCGTCGCCGGCGTCGGAGCGGCTGCACCGCGAGCCGCTTCCCGACGGCAGCGACGTCCTGCGCGCGACCGCGGAATCGCTCGACGTCGTGTTCGCGGGCGGCAATCCGTACACGCACGTGCTGCAGAGCACGAACCCGGTCGGTTCGCCGTTCGTGTATCCGCCAGGCGAGCTGGCCTGGTATGCGGTGCCGTATGCGCTTTTCGGGGACATCACGCGTGTCGACACCTGGGCGGGCATCGCGATCGTCGCGGCTATCGCCGCCGCGGGCTTCCGCGTCGGCATGGCCGAACGTGGCGCTCCCGGCGATGCTCTACGCGTCCTGGGGCGCCGCCGGCTTCCGCGCGCTCGACGGCCAGAACGACGTCTCCGGGTCGCTGCTCGTCGTGCTCGCGCTGGTCGCGCTGGTGTTCGCGGAGCGGGAAGGCCGCTGGTCGCAGCGGCGCACTGGTCGTTTCGGCGGTGCTCTTCGGCTGGGCCATCGCCTTCAAGCAGTTCGCCGTCCTGGTCCTGCCGCCGGTCGTGCGTTACATCGCGGTCCGCGGCGCCGGCTGGCGCCGCTATGCGCTCGTTGTTGTGGGCGTCGTTGCGGCGTTCGTCGCCCCGTTCTTCGTCCGGGATCCCGGCGCGTTCCTGGACAAGCCAGATCGCCGCGCTCACGTTCCACGACGAGATCTGGGGCGCCAACATCTTGAACACACTTTCGCAACACGGCGACCCGACGATGCTGGTACCGATGTTCATGGCTCTTTCGCTCGCCGGCACGCTCGGGCTGGTCCTCCTCAGCCTGCGCTGGCGCATCCCGACGCCTCGGCGCCGCGGCGCTTGCCGGCGCCGGGCTCGTGATGCTGCCGCTGCTGCTCGCGCGCTGGACCACACAGCCCTATTACGTCTACGTCGGAGCGATCGCGGCCTGCGGCATCGCGCTTCTCGTCACACGGATGCGTGCCGAATGAACCCCGTACGCGTCGCGGTCATCGGCGCGGGCTACTGGGGCCCGAACCTCGTGCGCAACCTGAACGAGGCGCCCGGCGCCGTCCCCGTGGCCGTCGCGGATCTCTCGGAGACGCGGCTCGACACGATCCACAAGCGCTTCCCCGCGGTGCGCACGACCCGCGATCACCGCGAGCTGTTCGCCGATCCGACCATCGACGCGGTCTGCATCGCGACGCCCGTCGGCACGCACCGTCGTCTCGCTGAGGAGGCGTTCGCGGCCGGCAAGCACGTCTTCGTCGAGAAGCCGATCGCGGGCACGATCGAAGACGCGGAGTCGATGATCCGCGCCGGCGAGCGCGCGGGGAAGATCCTGATGGTCGGCCACACCTTCGTGTACAACCCCGCCGTCGTGAACGTGCGCGAGCGCATCGTCCGTGGTGATCTCGGGAAGATCTACTACGTCGACAGCCAGCGCGTGAACCTTGGTCTGCATCAGTTCGACATCAACGTGCTCTGGGATCTTGGGCCGCACGACGTGTCGATCACGCTGTACTGGCTCGACGAGGAACCTGAGTGGGTGCAGTCGGTGGGCGCGTGCTACACGCAGCCGTTCATCGAGGACGTCGTATTCCTCACCATGGGTTTTCCATCGGGCGCGGTCGCGCACGCGCACCTCTCGTGGCTCGCGCCCAGCAAGCTGCGCTCGATGGTGGTGATCGGCTCGCAGCGGATGGCCGTCTACGACGACGTGCAGTCGGTCGAGAAGCTCAAGATCTACGATCACGGTGTGACCGAGCTCTGCAGCGAGGAGCTGCGGCGCAGCTACCGCTCCGGCGACATCCGCAGCCCGCACATCGTCGGGACCGAGGCGCTGCAGTTCGAGATGCGCCACTTCATCGAGTGCATCAACACCGGAGCGCGGCCGCGCAGCGACGGCGAGGCGGGCCTGCGCGTCGTGCGCGTGCTCGACGCCGGCATGCGTTCGCTGCGCGCCGGCGGCGCGCGCGTCGCGTACCGCCAGGACGTCGAGGCGACCGGAGGCGGAGTCGGAATCAGAGCGGGAAGCGGAGTCCGCATCGGCGTGACCTCGCTCGGCGCGATCGTGCACCCGACAGCGGTCATCGCGCCCAACGTCCAGCTGGGATCGGGCACGGTCGTCGGCGAGTACGTCATTCTCGGTCGGGCGCCACGCGGCAAGAAAGAGGGCGAGCTTCCCCTGGTGATCGGCCCGGACTCGGTGATCCGCCCATTCACGACGATCTACGCCGGAACGACGATCGGCGCGCGTCTGCAGACGGGCCAGGGGGCATCGATCCGCGAGGACAACGTGCTCGGGGACGACGTCTCGGTCGGCACGCACGCGTCGCTCGAGTTCGGCAACCGCATCGGCTCGCGCGTGCGCATCCACACCGGATGCTTCCTCGAGCTCGTCACGATCGAGGACGAGGTGTTCGTCGGACCGCACGTCGTCTTCACCGATGATCCGCATCCCCAGTGCCCGGCGTACCTTCAGTGTGTGAAGGGTGCGACCGTTCGCCGCCGCGCGCGCCTCGGCGCGAACAGCACGATCCTGCCCGGCGTGGAGATCGGCGAGGACGTGCTCATCGGCGCCGGCAGCGTCGTCCGCACGCGGAGGATCGCGCCGCGCACGGTGTGGGCGGGCAATCCCGCGGTCCAGGTGAAGGACGACATCACCGATCTCGCGTGTTTCGTGGGGATATACCCGCACGCATATGCCTGGCTGGCGGACAATGTGCGCAAATGACGGCAGCCACGAAGGACGAGGCGATGACGCTGCTGGAAAGCGCGTGGCGCGACCTGGACGCTCGGTTCGCTGCTCTCAGCGATGCGGACCTCGAGCGCGAGGTGTTCACCGGCGAGGGCTCGGGCTGGCGCCTGCGTGACCTGATGCCGCACTTCGCGTTCTGGTGGCGCCTTGCGGCCCGCGGCGCCCGCCGCGCGACGGAGATCGGCGCGGCGCCGGACAAGAACACGACCCTGCGCGCGTTCGTCGGGGTCGACGCGCACTGGGACACGCTTGAACGCCGAGAACTTCGCGCGTTGGCGCGAGCGCCCAGCTGCCGCGCAGCTCGCGGAGCTTCGTTCAGCGCGCGATGACCTGCGCGCCGCGATCGCAGAGCTGCCCGCGCCGTTGCTTCTCGACAGAAAGCGCCGACACCGACGGCATCAGGGGCTACATCTGGCAACCCGCGCTCAACCATCTCCGCCAGCACGCGGAACACATCACGCCGCACTAGGCAAAGAGGGAGCTGTCACATGACCGTTGTCACTCAAGACATCCCACTCGTCGATCTGAAGAGCCAGTACGCGACGATCCGCGACGAGGTCCGTCAGGCGATCGACGAGGTCCTCGAGAGCATGCAGCTCACGATCGGACCGAACGTCCGCGCCTTCGACAAGGAGTGGGCGGAGTACTGCGGCACGGCGCACTCGATCGGCGTCGGCTCGGGCACCGACGCGCTGCAGCTCGCGATCCGCGCCTGCGGCGTGTCCTCGGGCGACGAGGTCATCACGGTCTCGCACACCTTCTTCGCGACGGTCGAGGCGATCGTCTACGCGAACGCGCGTCCGATCCTCGTCGACGTCGAGGAGCGGTCGATGCTCATGGACATCAGCTCGGTCGCGTCGCGCATCACGCCGCGGACGAAGGCGATCATCCCGGTGCACCTGTACGGGCGGACCGTCGACCTGAAGCCGCTGCGCCAGCTCGCGCAGGACCGCGGGATCACGATCATCGAGGACGCCGCGCAGGCGCACGGCGCGCTGCTCGACGACGGCAAGAAGGCCGGCACCGGTGGCCGCGTGAACTGCTTCTCCTTCTACTGCAGCAAGAACCTCGGCGCGTACGGCGAGGCCGGCAGCATCACGACGAACGACGAGAAGCTCGCCGAGGACCTTCGTGCGCTGCGCGAGCACGGGCAGTCGACGCGCTACTACCACCCGATCGTCGGCTACAACGCGCGCCTCGACGAGATCCAGGCCGCGATCCTGCGCATCAAGCTGCGCCACCTCGACGAATGGAACGCGCGCCGGCAGGCGATCGCCGCGCAGCTACAACGAGCTGCTCGCCGGCAGCGACATCATCACGCCGGAGATCCCGCGCGGCGGGCGCCACGTCTTCTACTGCTACGCGATCCGCGTGCCGGGCGGTCGGCGCGATGCGCTTCGCGCGTTCCTCACCGAGCGCGGCATCGGGACGCAGATCCATTACCCCGTGCCGATCCACATGCAGGAGGCCGCGCAGTTCCTCGGGTATCGCAAGGGCGATCTGCCGGTGACGGAGAAGGTGGCCGGCGAGGTCCTGTCGCTCCCGATGTTCGCCGAGCTGACGGACTCTCAGATCGACCGCGTCGCCGCAAGCGTGATGGAGTTCATGCGAAAGGCGTGAGCTCAGAGAACCAGCCGCGACGGACGCTCTCGCGAGCGCCCGCCGCGGCGGCTGACTACGTGAGGTTGTTGCCGATGTTGCTGAAGATGTTCTCGATCTGACCGCGAAGGAACACCATGGCGACGATGACCGCGATCGCGATCACCGCGATGATGAGTGCGTATTCGACGAGCCCCTGGCCCTCTTCGTCACGGAAAAACTGCTGGATCACGTTTAGGTCCTCCTTCCTCTTCGTTGCCTGTAACTGGTTAAGGCGTCGCGCAATTCTGCCCCACCTGGAAGGCAATTATGGGCCGCCATTCGGTCGCCCGAGCGGGGGAGATTGGTCCTGGTACCGGCGGCGACGCCTGCGCGCTAGCGCCGCAATTCCGGCCTTTCCGGCGCGGGACTCCGGCGGAGCCCCGTCCCGACGGATAACGGACATCCGGCCGTCGTGCTCGATGTAGGCATGCGCGACATCGGCCTCGTCCTCGACGCCCTGCAGCCGGAGCTGCGCCCGGAGCTCTTCTTCGGTCATGAACTCGCGCCGTAGGTTCCTGCACGAGGATCTCGCCGTCGCGCACCACCTCGACCGGCGCCGAGTAGACCAGATGCCGCAGTGACGGGGACGTGGTTGCGCGAGGATGTCGGTGATGAAGCTCCACGCCACGATCGTCGCGACCATCACGACCGCGTCCGTGATCGAGCTCACATCTCGGTTGAGCGCGCCGGTGACGACCGTCGCGAGGAGCACGATGACGAGAAAGTCCGAAGGGCCGAGGCTGCCGCTCTTGCGGTTCGGGAGGAATCGCAGCAGGAGGACCAGCAGCACGTAGATCGATGACGCGCGGATCACGTTCTCGACGACGTGATGCGGCTCGAACAGACCTTGCCAGTCCATGCTCTCGTGGAAGCAGGGCGCGTGCCGTTGTTCAGTGACCTCGGTCAGTCGGAGTAGGGTTCCTTGATCGTCGGGAACATCGTCGGGAGGTCACATGACACGCCTGCTCGGCTCACTCGCCCTCGTCGTCGGAGGGGTTTCCTGGGTCGCATTCGCTCTGGTTCTCGCGGCTGAGCGCTATGGAGATACGGCGGGGGTCCGTCTTCTGAGGCCGGCGGAGCCCCTTTCACTCACCTACCGCGGGGCGGATGCTGCGCCGTACCTGGCGGCAGCCGTCGTCCTGACCCTCGTGGGCTTCGCGCTCCTCTACGGCCGCGTGGCATGGCTCGCCGGGCCGTGGGGTAAGGCTTCGGTGATCATGCTCGCGCTCGGCGTGTTCCTGCTCCTGCCGCAGGAATCGTTTCCGCTCCTCGTCGGTTGGCTCTTCTACTTCGCGGGGATGCTCGCGCTCGCGATCACCTCCCTACGGACCGGCGTGCTTCCTCGAGCGGCGGCCTGGATGCTGATCGGCGCGGTGATTCTTGTGTTCTTCTTCAACACCGAGGATGACCGAGCGCTGCTGGCGGTCGCACCCGGCGTCGCCTGGGCCACGCTTGGTGCACAAAGCCTGATGAGCGCCGCGCGTCGATCTAGCGTCCCAAATCCCGTCTGAGGTCTCTGGGAACATAACCGACCCGCAGACCAAGCTCTTCCGCATATCGGAGATGCGTCTCGATCGAGGCGACGACCACGCGCATCTCGAGTCCCATGAGCTCTAGGCCAACGACGGACATGCGACCCCACCCCGAGATCACGATGCCCTTATCGAGCACTCGGTCGAGCACGTCTATGAACGTGCCGTCCTGTCCCGGCACGGTCCTGTGGATCGCCGCCATTCAGCTGCTCCCCCGGGGCGAGTCCTCCCTGCCTCTCATGTTTAGTGGGCGCGCAAGTTACCTGCCGGGGGCGGCTGGCGTTACGGCTTCTTTACCGAAGCGTCAGTAGTCAGAGACGGGCTTCGGCTGTCTGTTAGATGAGCGAGCGACAAAACGTACGCAAATCAATCTGTACGCAATGGCGCTGTGGTCTCGCACCTTACTTACCGCAGAGATCGAGGCGCTCGGCTCTATGCAAGGGGGATGAGGAATGGGTCCAGAGGAAGGCCGTCATGGCCATCGTGCTTGTCATCGCGGCGATCGGCGTGTCGACCATCGCTTTTGCGAACACGCTTACGACAGGGCCGATCTACGCGTGCGTCAACAACAGCAGCGGCACCATCAAGATCGTTGACGCGACTGCGCAGTGTTCCAACAACGAGATACAGCTGGTCTGGAACCGTGAGGGCCCGCCTGGCGCCGCGGGCGCGACAGGTCCGACAGGCGCGACTGGAGCGCAGGGACCTGCGGGTGCCACCGGTGCGACCGGCGCGACCGGTGTGAGTGGCGCAGACGGCGCCGCGGGAGCGCCAGGCGCGACAGGACCGACAGGTCCGCAGGGACCAGTGGGCCCCGCAGGACCGACCGGCGCTACCGGAGCCGCGGGCGCTCCTGGGGCGACCGGTGCCACCGGTGCCACCGGACCGCAGGGGCGAGGCCCGGGTAGTGCACCGCGGCGACGCCGGGAGCGCCCTCGAGGGCGCTCGCCACGGCCAGCGCGTTCGACGAGTGGCGCTCCATGCGCAGGGCGAGCGTCTTCAGCCCGCGCAGGGCGAGGAAGGCCTCCCAGGGCGACGCGTTGCCGCCGGCGTTGATGACGATCTCGCGGGCCGCCGCGACGCGCTCCGCCGAGCCGACGATCGCGCCGCCGATGAGGTCGGAGTGGCCGCCGACGTACTTCGTGGTCGAGTGCACGACCAGGTCGGCGCCCGAGGCGAGCGGGTTGGCGAGCGCCGGGGTGGCGAAGGTGTTGTCCACGGCGACCAGGACGCCCCGATCGTGGGCGAGTTCCACGAGCGCGCGACGTCGGCCAGCGCGGTGGTCGGGTTGCTGATCGTCTCGAGCCACAGGAGCTTGGTCGCGGGGACCGATGGCGGCCTCGACGGCGGCGGCATCGGTCGTGTCCACCGCGGCGTGCGCGATCCCGGAGGCTCGAGGATGCCGCGGGCCAGGCCGATCGTGCCGCCGTACACGGCGCGCGGGATGAGCATCTCGTCGCCGGTGCGCAGGATCGACATCACGACGCCATGGATGGCGGCCATGCCGGAGGCGGTGACGAGTGCGGCCTCGCGCGCCCTCGAGCTCGGCGAGGGCCTTCTCGAGCGCGTCGTGGGTCGGGTTCGAGTAGCGCGTGTACGAGTGGCCGGGGCGCGCGAACTCGAGCAGATCGGCCGAGCTCGGCGGCATCGGCCACCTCGAAGGTGCTGGTGGCGTAGATCGGCACGTTGACCGGCGGCTGCGGCGCGTCCGGCACGCGGCTGGCCGCCTTGATGGCGCGCGTCGAGAAGCCCGGCATGGCAGCGAGTCTAGCAGCGGATTGGCGCGACCCCGCCGCGACCGGCTAGCATCTGACCCCGATGCACATCCCCCGATCACGAGCCGTCCTGATCGTGCTGGGCGGGCTGCTGGCGCTCGCCGTCCTCGTCGCGCGCCGGCGTACGCGATGCTGAACGTCTTCCCAGCCCGACGCCGACGCCGACTGCGACGCCATCGCCGACTCCATCTCCCAGCCCGACGCCGAGCCCGACCCCCAGTCCGAGCCCGACGCCGACGCCCTCGCCGACTCCGACGCCGGCGGCCGGTGCCCGATGAACGGGCTCGCGCTCGACGATCCTTCGCTGGCCGAGCGGGTCCCGATGATCGTCCAGATCGAGAACAACCCGATCGCGCGGCCGCCCTCCGGCCTGAACCTGGCCGACTTCGTGATCGAGGCGCCGGTCGAGGGCGACACGACGCGCTTCATCGCCGTCTTCATGTGCCGGCGAGACCGTGGCGGCCGGGGTCGGCCCGGTGCGCTCGGCGCGCTACTTCAACATCGACTTCTGGCAGCAGATGCGCGGCCTGACGCTCCACTTCGGCGGCGCCGGCCGCGTCCTCGCCCGGTTCGACGCCAACGGCATGCCGTACGCGAACGGGCTCACCGGGGCTGGGGCTTCTTCTACCGCGCCGGGCGTGTGGGGCGCGCCGCACAACGTGTATCTCGACGTCGACGCGGCGCGCGCGGCGAGATCGAGGAGGGTGGCCTGCCGGCGTCGCGGAGCAGCTCGGCGAGGTTCGCGCGCCGCTGGCGTTCCGGGAGGACGCGGAGCTGCCGGGGGGCGCGCAGGTGTCGGAGGTCGACCTGAGCACGTCGTCAGCTTCTGGCACTTCGGTTGGAAGTGGGACGACGACGAGGAGCGCTGGCTGCGGACCGACGGCGGCGTGCCGAACATCGACGCGGTGACCGGCGACCGGATCAGCGCCCGCACCGTCATCGTCCAGGTGGTGCGCCAGGACGTCCTGGCCGGCGAGCTCGATCCCGGTGGCTTCCCCGCCGCTACCAGTACCTCGTCGGCGAGGGCGACGGCGTCCTGTACGTCGAGGGACGCGGACTACGACGTGCACTGGTCGCGCCCGACGACGCACGACCTGACGAAGTGGACGTACGCGCGACACCGGCGAGCCGGTCATCCTGCCGCCGGGCAGGGTCTGGTGGGAGATCGTGCCGATCGGAGCCGCGATCAGCGAGGGCTGACGTCCGGGGTCAGTGGTCCGGGGTCCGACGGTCGGAGTCCGACGCACCCGGGGACAGGAACGCGTCCATCGCGCGGCGGATCTGGTGATCGGGGTCGAACGACCGGCTGGCAGCGGCGATCTGGCGGCGGACCTCCTGTGGATCCGCCTCGTCTTCCTCGCCGCCCTCGATCCCGACCGGCCGGGCGTCGTCCGCCGTGACGACCGGCCCGAGCTCAACGGCGACCGCGCGGTCCGCGAGGGGCGCCATGCCGCCGTTGCGACCCGCCGAGGACGTCGCCCGCGCTGCCTCGGGAACGGTCGCGGGTGATGCCACAGCGGTCGCGTCAGGAGCTGCGGGATGGGCGATGCCGGCGTCGGCATGGATGGCGGCTCCGCGGCGGGGGTCGGTGCGGGCTCGGCCTCGATGGTCGAGCGGCGGGCGAGGAGCGCCGGCCGCGGTCGCGGATTGCCGCTGATCTGGTTCTTGCCGAGCTTCTTGGCCTGGTACATGGCGCGGTCGGCGGCGGCCATCAGCTCCTCGCCGGCGAGCCCGTCCTCGGGATGCGAGACGAGGCCGATGCTGACGCTCGTGAGCGGCTCGCCGTCGGAGAAGCCGCGCCGACCTCCTCGGCGCCGGCTCGGATCTTCTCGGCCACGACGAAGGCGCCCACGATGTCGGTCTCCGGCAGGAGGACGACGAACTCGTCGCCGCCGTAGCGGTAGGCGCTGTCGACGGTCCGAATCGAGCCGGTGATGACCCTGCCGAGGGCGCGCAGCACGTCGTCGCCGCGCAGGTGCCCGGCGCTGTCGTTGATCGCCTTCAGCCCGTCGAGGTCGATCATGAGCACGCAGAAGCCGCGGTCACTGCGCCGCGTGCGGCTCACCTCCTGCTCGAGCGTCAGGAACAGCTGGGAGCGGTTGAAGAGGCCGGTCAGCGGGTCGGTGCGCGAGAGGTCGATCACGCGCTGCATCGCACGGCGCTGGTGGCCGGCGTACGCGATCGCCACGAAGGCCAGCAGCCAGGTGGCCACGAGCCCGATCGACAGCCGGAGGGCGTCCTCGGGCCCGTAGGTCCGCAGGCTCGGGTCGACGAGAAGGACGGCGCCGAAGGCGGCCGTGGACAGGGCCGCGGCGGTGAGTCCGGCCCGAGGGCCGTAGGCCAGCGCGGCCGCGACGGCGACGAGGGCGAAGAGCATCGCGAAGGGCGACGAGGCGAAGCCAGTCAGGGCCAGCAGCCCCCCGATGAGCGCGATGGCGGCCGTGACCTCAGCCAGGCGCAGGAGCCGGCCGCGATGGCCGGTGATGAGCTCGTGGAAGATGACGACGGCGAGCACCGCTGCCCCACCAAGCGCAAAGATCGGCGCCTGGTCGGTGACGAAGGAGCCGCTGATCCCGACGCCGAGAAGCACGATCGTGATCGTCAGCCACCACACGACGCGGAGCGTCGCGTCCGGGCCGCTCGCGTGCTCGGAGGCAGCCGGCTCGCCCGTGGACGCCACCACCGACATCGGTCGCCCGCCACCCGGCCGGAGTGCCGCCGTTCCGCGCCCGGCGAGCATGATCCCCACGATGAGGAGCCCGGCGAGAAGGGCGGTGACGGCGATGATCGTGAGCTGGAGTGGCAAGGCTCCCTCGTCCCCCGATGGGCGTCAGTGGGGTGCCGCCGGCAAGCGTGGCGGCCGCGGTCAGTATGCGGGCGGCGAGAGAGATGGCGCAAACGTACTAACCCAACCGTACTACCCAGCCGTGGACAGGAGGCACCACCGGGGCCTTGCTGAGACCGGTGATACACTCGGCGCCCCTCATGATCGATGCTCCGCTGGCGCCCCGCGACGCCGGTCCTCGTCCGCATCGCCCATGGCTGGCGGCGGCGCTCTCGTTCCTGTTTCCAGGGCTCGGGCAAGCCTACGCTGGCCGGCTTCGGATGGCGGCCATTCTCGCCCTGCCCGTCATCGCGCTCGTCCTCGTCGTCGTCGGGGTCGTGAGCGGTGCCATCGGCGGCGTGCGGAACAGCCTCTTCGCCAACGACTTCCTCGTCGGCGTGCTGGTCGCCAACGCGATCCTCCTCGCCTGGCGCGGCGTGGCCATCGCGAACGCCGGGCTGACGCCATGGGAGGAGATCCATGGGCACGATCGCCGCACGACGCTGATGGTCGTCGTCGGCCTGCTCGTGATCACCGTCGGCATGCACGCGTGGGTCGGCGGCGTGGTCATCCAGCTCAACCGCACGCTCGGTGAGATCTTCGCTCCGGTCGACCCGGTCGACCATGGCACCGGCGGAACGCCGGACGACCCCGAGCCGGAGGAACCGGTCAACGAGCCCGCCTTCCAATGGGACGGCACGGATCGCATCAACGTGCTGCTCGTCGGGACGGACGCGGCCCCCGGCCGTCAGGCCGAGCTTACCGACGTGCTCCTCGTCGTCAGCATCGATCCGGTGGCGCGCACGGCCGTGATGATCTCGGTGCCGCGCGACACCGGGTTCGTCCCACTTCCCGACGACTCGCTGTACCCCGGTGGCCTCTACCCCGACAAGGTGAACGCCCTGGCGACGGTCGCGTCAAACAATCCGGAGACGTGGTGCCCGGACCTCACCGACGATCCGGCCGCCTGCGGGCTGCGCACCATCGAGCGTGCCGTCGGGCTCTACCTGGGGATCCAGATCCATCACTACGCGCTGGTCGACATGGCCGGCTTCGCCTCCATGATCGACTCCCTCGGCGGCCTCGACCTGTGCCTGCCCGGGCAGGCTCGTGGATCCCGAGTTCGACGGCAGCCTGGAGAACCAGCGGGACGACGAGACCCTCGTCCTGCCAGAAGGCTGCCGGACCTATGGCGGGATCGACGCGCTCGCCTACGCTCGCAGCCGCCAGGGCTGGATCGAGATGCCCAACGGCGAGCGGGTGCCGCAGGACGACTTCGCACGCAGCGATCGCCAGCAGAAGGTGCTCCTTGCCCTGCGTCGCGAGCTGGCGGAAGCCGACACCCTCCTCGAGCTGCCCGCACTGCTGCGCGCGATCGCCCGCACCGTGAGCACCGACTTCCCGCGGGAGCAGGCAGGCGATCTCGCCAGCCTCCTGCCCCTCATCGCGGGTCCCGACATCGAGCGCGTCGTGCTCGGTGCCCCTGAGTTCGTCGACCTTCCGGTGAACCCCGACGTGAACTACCTCCTCATTCCGAGGCGCGACGCCATCCGCGAGGAGATGGCTCGGATCTTCGGGAGCGACGAGCTGACCGGGTGGTACCTCGCCACCGATGCGGCCGGTCCGGGTGAGGACGCGGCCGGCGGGAGCGGGACCACGCCGTGAGCGACCGGGGTGCCTCCGGTTAGGGCATCCGTCCCAGGAGGATCGCCACCGTCGCCACGGCCGCCGATGCCGCCGTGAGAAGCAGCATGGCGTCTCGCTGGCCGACACCCAGGTTGAGCAGCTGGTGGTGGATGTGGCCCTTGTCGGGCTCGAAGACCGATCCGCCGGCGGCGGTTCGGCGGACGATCGCCCACAGCGTGTCGGCGATCGGCAACGAGAGGGCGACGATCGGGACCCATGGCGGCGCGGGCGTCAGACCGTCCTGCGTGATCGAGATCGCGATCGCCGCGACGAGGAAGCCGAGGAACATCGAGCCCGTGTCCCCCATGATGATCTCGGCCGGATGGAGGTTGTAGGCGAGGAACCCGATCGCCGCCCCACCGACCGCGGCGATGACGATGAGCGCGCTGTCGACGCCGTCCCCGGCGGCGATGACCGCGAAGGCGCCCAGGATCGTCAGCGCGACGCCCGACGCCAGGCCGTCGAGGCCGTCGATGAGGTTGACGGCGTTGATGACCGCCACGATCCAGGCGATCGTCACCGGAAGCGACAGCCACCCGAGATCGACGCTGCCCCATGGGAAATGCAGGGTCTGGATGTCCAGGCCGAGCGCCCAGGCCAACCCCGCGGCGGCCACCTGCGCCGCCAGCTTCAGCCTGGCGCGCATGCCACTCAGGTCGTCGAACACGCCGACCACCACGAGGAGCGCGGTCCCCGCCAGGATGGCGGGGACGCGGTTCGGCTCCAAAGGGCCGACGGCCCGGAAGTTGGGGACGACGATGAAGGCCGCGGCCATCGCCACCCCGAAGGCGAGCACCATCGCCACGCCCCCGACGCGCGGGATCGGCGACTGATGGATCTTGCGACCGCCCGGGTGGTCGAGATAGCCGCGGCTGATGGCGAGCTCGCGCACGATCGGGGTTGCCGCCAGGCCCACGACCAGTGCGACGGCGAACGTCAGCGCAGTCAGCATCGGCTCGCGATCATACGGCGCGGAAGGTGGTCGGGGCGGCCGGATTCGAACCGGCGGCCTCCTGCTCCCAAAGCAGGCGATCTGCCAGACTGATCTACGCCCCGCGCCGGGCCATTCTATCCGTCCTCGAACGCCATCCAGTGCTACCCAGCCTGCTCGACCACGGCACCGATCGCGGTCCGCCACGGCGGGCATCCCTGGGCGAGCCAGTCGTCGAACGTCATCCCGATCTGTTCGAGGTAGGCCCGAGCGACCTCGACATGATCGGACGGGAGGCCCGGGACCCGCAGCCGCCCGCTGACGATCCGTCGTCGCTGGTCCTCGATGAGCGGCCGAACGTCGTCGAGGAATCCCCCCTCGTACGAGATGTCCACGAAGCCCGATCGCAGGTCATACGCCTTGACCGGCGGGGGCCGATCGCCGGAAGCCACGGTCTGCAGGGCTTCGTAGACGGCCAGGTCGAATCGCTTGCGGACTGAAGTCAGGACATGCGAACGCCACACGCCGGGGCTGATGATCCCCAGGTTGTGGCTGAGATCCTCATACCAGTCCGTGTCGACACCGATGGCCCAGAGTTGACGGTCCATTGAGCCCGACAGGGCGGCTGCAGCGCTGACGACCCCCATGCCCGCAGGTCCTGATGCCGCGACGATGACGTCGGCGCCGTCCGCGAACATCTGCCGTGCGAGCTCCTCATTCCGATCCAGGTCGATGAACCCCTCGGGGTCGGGCCAATCGCCGGCGTACGCCGTGAGGATGCGAACGTCGGCGTTCGTGGCACGCACGCCGGCCTCGTACCCGGCCAGGAATCCCCAGATCGGAATCGCATCCCAGCCCCCAATGAATCCCACGACCCCGGTCTGCGACGTGAGCGCCGCCGCCGTGCCCGCCAAGAAAGAGGCCTCGCGCTCGTGGAAGTGGACATAGGACACGTTCGGCGCGGCGCCGACGTGGTCAAAGACCAGGTAGTGCGTGCCGGGGTGCTCATGCGCAACAGCATCCATCGTGAGAAAGTTGAGGGAGACAATGAGTGCCGGCGCCTGTTCGGACAGATCTCGGAGGACGGCTGACCAATCTTGGAACGAAGCTGAGAGCTCGACGTTCTCCTTTCTGGGCACCAGCGAGAAGTCGCTGACCGCACGGTCGAAGCCCCGCTCCACCCCGAGGCGGTCACCCCCGACCCCCGCCCCCTCGCATGCCAATGTCACGCGGACGTTGGCGGGGGCAACCGAGCCCTTCCCCAGCGACGGGTCGTGCGCGAGGATCCGGTCGTACAACGTTCTGATGCTCGGCGACGGATCGACGCCGAAGTCATCGGTGAGCTGCGTCCGTAGGGCGTGGAACGACCGCAGCGCATCCGCGTGACGGCCAGATCGGTAGAGCGCAAGCATCAACAGCTCCCGTGCTCGCTCTCTGAGGGGATCGTCCTGTACGGCGGCCGTCAGCAGGTCCAGTGCTTCGGTGATCCTCCCGGCCTCGAGACTCGCCGCCGCGTATGCCTCCACGGCGGTCAGGCGACCCTCGGTCAGACGCCTGGCAATGGGCTGGGCGAACTCCTCGTACGGAAAGTCCGACAGGGGCGGGCCGCTCCACAGGCCGAGCGCCTCGCGAATCGTCGAGCGGCCCGCGTCCCGGTCGCCCTCCTCGAGGAGCAGCATCCCTTCCTTCACGAGGCGCTCGAACCTCCACGCGTCGACTGCGTCGGGGTCCACGTCGAGGGCATACCCGGGCTGCCGAGTGACGAGGAGGTCCGATCCGCCAAGCGGCTCGAACGCGCGGCGAAGGTCTGACACGTAGATCTGAATCGAGTGGTCTGCGGTGCGTGGAGCGGCCGCGCCCCACAGCAACTCGGTGAGCCGATCCACCGGCACGGCCTCGCCGATGCGGGTCAGCAGGATCGCGAGGAGTGCGCGCTGCTTCGGTGGGCCGAGCGCAGCGACCATGCCGTTGCCGACGACGGACAGCGAGCCAAGGATCCTGAACTGCAAGGGTTCCCTCCAGAGCGCTCCACGATGGCGCAAGCCCCAGGGCGGGTCAAGGGTGGTCGGAAGTGAGCGGGTCTGGGGGCGGACAGCCGCGTCGCGGCCGCCGTCGAGTGGCTGGCCGCAGGCCTGCGCTCAGGCTGCGATGCTCCCAACGCGGCATCGACCAGACTGATCTACGCCCCGCCGCGCCCGACCCTACCCGGTCAGGCCGGCGACGATCTCCAGGTATCGGGCGCGCTGACGTTCCCAGTCGTACGCCGCGGCTTCCTCCTGCGCCCGCAGCCCGATGGCGACGGATCCCGCCGGATCGTCGGCCATCGACTCGATCGCGCGCGCCAGTGCGGCCGGGTCGTTGCCCGGGATGAAGCGCAGCGCCGCATCGGTGAAGTGATGGCGAAACGTTGCCAGGTCGGTCGCGATGGTCGGCACGCCCATGGCCGCGTACTCGAGGAGCTTCGTGCTGAGCGAATACTCGAGGTACGGCTCGGGCAGGGACGGCACGAGGCCGACGTCCGCGCCGGCAAGGAGCCCGGGCAGGTCGTCCATCGGGACGCGCCCATGCAGCGTCACTCGGTCGGCGAGGCCGGCGCGCTCGATGGCCGCCTCGACCTCGTGGCGCCAGGGCCCGTCGCCGTACACGTCAAGCCGCCACGGCAGGTCGGGTCGCACCAGCGCGAGCCCGGCGATGGCCCGATCGAGCCCGTAGATGCGCTGGAGGTTCGAGTGGTGGATGAGGCGCAGCGTCCCATCGGCCATGAACGGGCGCCGTGGGTGGCGGCCGGGGTCGAACAGCCGGCCGTCGGCGCTGTTCATGACGACGCTGATGCGCTTCGGGATCCACCCCGCGCGCGATCGAGAGCTGCCGGAGCGGCTCGTGCACGGTGATGAGCTCGTCGGCGATCGCGGCCGACGCGCGCGCCGTCGCGCTGACGAGCGGCATCAGCGGCCGCAGCAGGGGGTGGGCGAATCGGTCGCGGAAGAACTCCGGCATGTCCTCGTGGAGGTCGAGCAGGAGCGGGACCCCGCCAAGCTTCTCGGGGAGGGCGGCGAAGTCGAGGAAGTCCGGGACGGTCGCCACCTGGACGAGGTCGTATCGCCGCCCGCGGTGCTCGCGCGCCAGGCGCCATGCCGCCATCGCGGTGAAGGCCAGGTACTCCGCCATGTGGCCGGCGAACCCGACGAAGCCCCGATTCACCGGGAGGCGCACGATACGCAACGCTCCTCGGATTTCCTCCGGCTCCTCGCCGGGCCGACGAAGGCAGATGACGTCGACCTCGTAGCCCGCTGCGACGAGCGCATCGCTCTGACGCCGAACCCTTGGGTCGCCGGGAACGACGGCATGCACGACGATGGCAACGCGACGAGGCTCGGTCACCCGCCCTTCACCTCGTCCCAGAGCCGATCCTTCTCTTCGAGCGACATGGCCGGAAGGTCGATGCCGCGTTCGGCAGCAAGGCGCTCGACGCCCTGGTACCGGCTCACCCACCGATGGTTGGCCGTACGGAGCGCCTCCTCGGGATCGACCTTCATCCAGCGGCCAAGGTTGACGAGCGCGAAGAAGAGATCACCGAGCTCGTGCAGGCGCTCGTCGCCGCTCTCCGCATGCCGCAGCTCGTCCAGCTCCTCGCCAACCTTCTCCCACACGCCCTCGATGGCGTCCCAGTCCCAGCCGAGGGCCGATGCGCGCTCCTGGATCTCGCGGCTGGCGGGCAGCGCCGGGAGAGCGCGCGCGACACCGCCGAAGGCGCCCTGCTCCGCCTTGCCGCGCTCCGCGCGCTCGTCGGCCTTGATCGTCTCCCAGTTGCTGAGGACCTGCTCAACGCCGTCGACCTCGACCGTTCCGAAGACGTGCGGATGGCGTCGCACGATCTTGGCGCCGATTGACCGATACACATCGGTCAGGTCGAAGGACCCCTCCTCGGCCGCGAACTGGGCGTGGAGGATCACCTGCAGGTAGAGGTCACCGAGCTCCTCGGCGAGGTCGCCGGAGCTGCCATGCTCGATGGCGTCGATCGTCTCGTACGCCTCCTCGAGCAGGTACGGCCGCAGGGTCAGGTGCGTCTGCCGGCGGTCCCAGGGGCATCCGTCCGGCGCGCGGAGTCGGGCGCTGATCGCCGCCATCCCGTGCGGACTGGCGATGTTGTCGACGGGCTCGAGTGCCGGGACGAGCCAGTCCGCGGAAGCGAGGCGCTCGTCGTCGAGCGCGGACAGGGCGACCGACCCGCCGTCCGCGAGGCTCCTCACGGCGTGTTCCGCGGGATAGAGCGCGGAGAGGATGGCGTGGGGCCCACGGCGGGCGTGCCGGCCAGGCAGCGGGTCGGCGGTCTCGGCTCCGCCCCGCAGCGCGAGGAGCGGAAGCCCGGGGTCGAACGGGACCGATGCCAGGCGAGCGGTCGCGACGATCTGCACGCCGTCCGCTGCGGCCAGCCCGGCCGCGGCCAGCAGGTCGTCGATGCCACGCGGCGCGGCGGCGGTCATCGCCTCAGGTCGTGGAGGTGCTTGGGGCGTACTGCGCGTCGATCCAGGACTCGACGGGCGCGCGCACCTCGTCATCGAGCCAGCGATCGAAGCCCGCGGCGCGGATCTGCTCGAGCCGGTCGTCCTCGATCGGCTCGCTCTCGCTCGTCTCGAGGAGCTGATAGATCGTCGTGCCCTCGTTGACGGTCTCGACCGGTTCGCTGATCTCCCCCACCTCAGTCAGGCCGAAGACCGCCTCCTCGAGCGGCTCTGCCAGCTGATACCGCGCGACCCATCCGAGCTCGCCATCGTTGGCGGCCGACTCGGGCTCCTGGCTGACGAGCGCGGCGACCTCGCCGAAGGAGTCGGGATCGTCGCGCAGCTGCTCCATGAGCTGCTCGACCTGCGCCTGAGGGGTCTCCCGTTCGTCGGTCTTCTGGATGACGTGGTATCCGAACTCAGTCCGGATCGGCTCGCTGATCTCCCCCACCTCGAGGGAGGCCAGGGTGGCGGCGAACTCGGTCACGAAGCCGGGGTTCTCGGGGTCGTACCAGCCCAGGTCGCCGCCGCGCGCGCCTGACCCGGTGTCGTCGCTGTGCTCCTCGGCGATCTCGAACCAATCAGCCCCGTCGGCCCGGACGAGCTCCTCGACCTCCCGCGCCTCCTCGAGGGCCGCGTCCCACTGCTCCGTGGTCGCCTCTTCCTGGTTCTCGAGCTCGGGATCGGGCGAGATGAGGACGTGACGCGCGCGCTCCTGAGGGACGACCTCGCCGGTCACCGGCGCAATGAAGATCTGGGCCACGCGCTGCTGCGCGGCGGGCGACACCACCACCTCGTCGCCGAAGTGCTCGCGGAACGCCTCCAGGAGGAGCTCGCCGCGGAGGTAGTCGCGATACGTTGCGTCGTCGATGCCCTGATCGCGAAGGACCTGGGCCACGCCGCCCTCGGTCGTCGCCTCGCGACGGGCGACGAGCTGGAGGACGGCTGCCCCGCCCTCGGTATCGATTGGGCCGACGAGGTCGCCGACGTCCGCATCGGCCAGGGCCTCGAAATACTCGTCGTAGGCTGTGTCCTGATCTTCGAACCAGCCGAGGTTGCCGCCGGTCTGGGCGGTGAAGTCGTCGCTGACGTCCGCGGCGACGGTGGCGAAGTCCTCGCCGCTCTCGAGCCGCTCGAGGGCCGCCTCCGCCTCCTCCATGGCAGCCGCGCGCTGCTCGTCGGTCGGCTCGGCGTCGGGCTCAGCGTCCTCGGGCAACGCCTCGACGAGCACGAGACCGGCGAGGATGCGCTCGGGGAGGAGGTAGCGCCGCGCGACTTCGTCGTCGATGTCGGCCTCCGTCACGCTGATCCCGAACTCCGGGGCCCGCACTGGCGAGCGTGGCGCCGTCGACCAGCGACTGCGCGGCCGTCTGGGTGACGACGTTGAAGGCCTGCGAGAGGCTGTCGATCTGCTGCTGGATGAGCTGGCCGCGCGGGCCGTCCAGCTGCAGCTGGAGCTCGGTCACCTCCGCGATGAGCTCAGAGGCGAGGATGCGCTCGCGCTGCCCCAGGTCGGCGCGATCGAAGCTCGCGTCGCCAACCGCGGCCACCGGCCGAAAGTGCGACTCCCAGTACCCGTTCCACGCGGCGGCGCCGAAGATCCCGAGGGCAAGCGCGATCGCGATCGCGAACCCGATGACGGTGAGTTGCTGGGTGCGCAGCTCGTCCTGCCAGCGTGGTCGATGCTTGCGGTCGAGGACCGGTCGGGATCGAAAGCTCATCGGCTCATGGTCATGCGGCGGCTCGGTGGGCGGCCATCTCGGCCGTGGGCGAGGCGAGGCGCCATGCTAGCCGATGGCGTGTGGGTGCGCACGGCTGGCCCTAGCCGCCGCGGAGGCCGTCGCGGATCGCCGACCAGCGCAGGCGGAGGACGAGCAGCACCGCCTCGCGAACGATGCCGCCGGACATCTTCGAGGCGCCGGCGGTCCGCTCGCGGAAGATGATCGGGATCTGGACGATCGACCCGCCGCGGCGATGGGCCCACCACGTCGTCTCGATCTGGAATCCATACCCGGAGCTCGCGGTCTCGCGCAGGCGGATCGCCTCGATCAGCTCGCGCCGCCACGCCTTGAAGCCGCCGGTGAGGTCGTGGTATGGGAGGAGCAGCACCGTCCGAGCGAAGAGCGTGCCGCCGCGGCTGATGAGCCTGCGGTACCAGGGCCAGCCCACCGTGTCGCCGCCGCGCATGTATCGGGTGCCCAGCACGAGGTCGGCGTTCCCCATGAGCGGCGCGAGGAGCGTTGGCAGGACGGCTGGATCGTGACTGAAGTCGGCGTCCATCTGCACCACCGCCCGCGCGTCGGGGTGGTCGAGGACCCAGCGGAAGCCATCCCGGTACGCGGCGCCGAGGCCCTCCTTGCCGGGCCGGTGGAGGACCGAGACGCGCGCCTCGCGCGCCGCGATCGTGTCGGCGAGCACCCCGGTGCCATCGGGCGAGGTGTCGTCGACGACGAGGAGGTTCGCCTCGGGCAGGGCGGCCAGGATGGCCGCCGCCATCGGCTCGAGGTTCTCGCGCTCGTTGTAGGTCGGCAGCACGACCCACACGCCGCGACCCGCGGCCAGCCCGACGCTTGGCGCCGCCTCGGCGCCTCCCTCAGCGGCCGATGCCGACATAGGCGACCCCGGCCCGCTCGAATCGGGAGCGGTCGACCGCGTTGCGCCCATCCACGAAGAGCTCGAGCCCCGGCAGGCGCGCCGGGTCGAGATCGAGGTATGCCTCGTGGGCGGCCTGCAGCACCGCGACCCGGATCGGTACCGGAGCGTCGAGGTCGTATGGCTCGAAGCCGAGCTGGCGGAGGTGGTCGTCGTCGAAGTAGGGGTCGTGCCCGTGGACGCGGGCGCCGGCAGCAAGGAGCTCGTCGCGCAGGCGGAAGGCGGAGCTGAACGCGTCCTCGCGCACGTCGGCGCGGTAGGCGACGCCGAGGACGAGCACCGGCTGCCCGTCGAGCGACCCGACGCGAGCCTCGATGGTGTCGACCGTGAAGGCGCCCATCCCCTCGTTGATCTCGCGCGCCAGCGGCGGGATCCGCAGCTCGGAGTCGTCGTTGAACAGGAAGTGCGGGTACACGGGGATGCAGTGTCCCCCCACCCCCACACCGGGCTGGTGGATGTGGCTGAACGGCTGGGAGTTCGCGGCGCCGATCACCTCGCCGATGTCGATGCCGTGGCGCGCCGCAAACTGCGCGAGCTCATTGGCGTAGGCGATGTTCACGTCTCGGTAGGTCGTCTCGGCCAGCTTCGTCATCTCGGCCGTCTCGGCATTGGCGACCTGCATCACCTCGGTCCCCTCGTCCAGCACGGACCGATACAGCTCGACCGCCCGACGAGTGCTCTCGTCGCTCGTTCCACCGACGACCTTCGGATACCTGCGCAGGTCGAGGAACACGCGACCGACGAGCACGCGCTCGGGGCTGAAGGCGAGGAAGAAGTCGCGATCGAGCTCGAGGCCGCTGCCCTCGGCGAGCATCGGCCCGAAGCGGGTACGGGTGGTGCCGACCGGCAGCGTCGTCTCGTACACGACCAGGGTTCCCGAACCGAGATTTGCGGCGATGTCCCGGGTGGCGGCGTCGATGGGTCTGAAGTCGATCTGACGCTGCGCGTCGACGACGACGGGGACGATGACGACGATCGCCTCGACGTTCCGGACGGCCGAGGGGTCGGCCCAGGTCGTCGCCCGCAGGCGACCGGCGGCGTGCAGCTCCGGCACGCGGTCGACGAGCGCCTGCTCGTCGTCGTGCGGAGACTCGCCGCGGTTGATGGCGTCGACGATGCGGGCGTCGATGTCGACCCCGAGCACGTCGTGGCCGCGCGACGCGTACTGGACGGCCAGCGGCAGGCCGATGTGGCCAAGCCCGACGACGGCGATCCTCACGACACGACCTCGGCCAGGGCGGCGCCGCCGATCGCCTCGCCGGCCAGTGCCGACTCCACCATCTTGCGGGCCAGCAGGAGGGCGACCATCGCGTCATGCGGGTCCACCGGCGGCGGCCCGCCGTCGCGTACGGCCCGGGCGAACTCGCGCAGCTCGACCGTCAGCGGCTCCTCGCGGCGCACCGCGCGGCGGGTCATCTCGCCCTCGGTGACCGACGTCACCGCGGCGCCCGAGCCTGCGGTTGACCCAGGTCTGCTGAGCCTCCGGATTGGCGTAGTGCACGAGGTCCTGGGCGATGTAGTCCGCGACGTACATGCCCCGCTCGCCGGTCACCGTCAGCACGCGGCGCTTCGTCGGCGTCAGCCAGTTGATGTCGAGGATGCCGACGACGCCGTTCGCGAACTTCAGCACGCCGTTGAACAGGTCCTCGTGTTCGGTATGGATCCGGCGCTCCGTCTCCGCGTAGATGCGGATCGGCTCCGAGCCGACCAGGTACCGCATGATGTCGATGTCGTGCGGGGCCAGATCGACCACGACCCCGACGTCGCGGATGCGCGCCGGGAACGGGCCGAGGCGGGTGGCGCTGATCTGGAAGATGCGGCCGAGCTCGCCCTCGACCAGGCGGCGCCGCAGCTCCCGGATCGCCGGGTTGAAGCGCTCGATGTGGCCGACCGTGAGCATCCGACCGGCGTCCCGGGCGGCGCCGATCATCTCGGTCGCCTCCTCGCGCGTGGCCGCGATCGGCTTCTCGACGAGGACGTTGGCCCCGGCACGCAGCGCGGCGAGGGTCGTGGGCAGGTGGAGGCTCGTCGGGGAAACGATGCTGACGAGGTCGAGCTCCTCCTCGGCGAACATGCGCTCGGGATCCTCGAAGCCTCGGGCCCTCCGTCCCGCCGTGGCGCGCGACACCGCCGCGAGGTCCGGGTCCGCGACCGCCACCAGCTCGACGCCGTCCACGCCCTCGTCCCAGACGCGGACGTGGTTGCGGCCCATCATCCCCAGCCCGACGACGCCCGCCCGCAGCGGGCGCTCCTGCGAGGCCGTCATCCGGCGGTCGTCAGCTCGAGCGGGCCGAGCGCCGTCGCCGTCTCGTTGACGGCGCCGATGACGGTGGAGACCTCGTCGTCGCTGAGGGACGGATGGACCGGGATGCTCAGCACCTGATCCGTGAGACGGTCGGTGACCGGATACCGCTCCTCGCCGTAGCCGAGCGCGATGAACGGCTTCTGGCGGTGGACCGGGATCGGGTAGTAGACCGCGCTGCCCACGCCCCGTTCGCCGAGTGCCGCGGCGAACTCGTCGCGGCGGTTCACGCGGATCGTGTACTGGTGGTAGACGTGCGTGACGCCGGTCCGGGTCGTCGGCGTGATCACGCCACGCAGCTCGGCGTCGTAGCGCGCCGCGATCGCCCGCCGTCGCTCGTTGGCCGCCGGCAGCTTCGGGAGCTGGGCGAGCCCGATGGCGGCGGCCAGGTCGGTCATCCGGAAGTTGTAGCCGACGATCTCATGGTGGTAGCGAACCTTCATGCCGTGCTCGCGGAGCAGACGGGCGCGATCGGCCAGGGCAGCCTCATCGGTGGTGATCATCCCGCCCTCGCCGGTGGTCATGTTCTTCGTGGGGTAGAAGCTGAAGGTGCCCGCTCCCCACGTCCCGCTGCGGCGCCCGTCGATGGCGGCACCGTGGGCCTGGCACGCATCCTCGACCAGCGCGAGGCCGTGGCGCTCGGCGATGGCGGCCAGGGCCGGCATGTCGGCCGGCTGCCCGTACAGGCTGACGGGCATGATCGCCCGCGTGCGGTCGGTGATGGCCGACTCCACCTGGGCGATATCGATCATGAAGTCGCGTTCGTCGACGTCGACGAAGACCGGTCGGGCGCCGGTGTACACGATGCTGTTGGCGCTGGCGATGAAGGTGAACGGGACGGTCACGACCTCGTCGCCGGGACCGATCCCGTACCCGAGGAGGGCGAGATGAAGCGCCGTCGTCCCCGAGCTGGCGGCGACGGCGTGCTCGGCGCCGATGAAGGCGGCGAACGCCTCCTCGAACTCGCGCACGCGCGGCCCCTGTGCCAGTGACCCGGAGGCCATTGCCTCCCATACCCCCTGCTTCTCCTCCTCGCCCATCTGCGGGCGAGCGATCGGGATCATTCGGTTCGTCCTCCACGTGCGCCGACCGCCATCGCGGCGCGGTCCTGCTGTCGTTCGAGCGCCGCAACGATACGCGCGGCGGCGTTCCCATCGCCATAGAGTGCGGGCCGCGGTCGGTCGCGGCGCATGAAGTCCTCGTCAGCCAGGGCGGCCGCCACGCCCTCGGGGTCGGCGTCGACGACGCGGTTCCAGCCGGCCTCGACCGTCTCGACCCACTCCGTCTCGGATCGGAGTGTGATGCAGGGCACTCCGGCCAGGTACGCCTCCTTCTGGACCCCGCCCGAGTCGGTCGCGATGGCGTGCGCCCCGGTCTCGAGGGCAAGCATCTCGAGGTAGCCGACGGGCTGGGTCGCGATCACGTTCGGGGGCAGCCGGCGGCCGCCGCCCTCGAGCACCGCGCGCGTGCGGGGGTGGACGGGGAAGATGACCGGGAGGTCGAGCGCCAGGCCGTCGAGGATCGGGCCAAAGCGCGACGGGTCGTCGACGTTCTCCGCCCGGTGCATGGTGAGCAGCAGGTAGCGATCCAGCCCGCGCGCCGCCTCGGGCAGATGCTCCAGTGCGCGCTCCATGCCCCACAGCACGGCGTCGACCATGACGTCACCGACGAGCTCGGCGCGCTCGGCCAGACCCTCCGCCGCCAGGTTGCGCATGGCCGTCTCGGTCGGCGCGAGCAGCAGGTCGGAGAGATGGTCCGCGACGATCCGATTGCGCTCCTCGGGCATGCGCGGGTTGAACGATCGGAGGCCGGCTTCGACGTGGACCAGTCGAGGGTGCCTCCCGCCGAACGAGAGCTTCGCGGCGACCACCGCCGCCGCGAGCGTCGAGTTCGTGTCGCCGTAGATGAGGACCGCGTCCGGAGCGTGCTCGAGCATCACCGGCTCGAGCCGGCGCAGCATCTCGCCGGTCATCACGCCGTGGGTCCCGCTGCCGACGTCGAGGTTGACGTCGGGCTCCGGCATCTCGAGGTCGCGGAAGAACGACGCGCTCATCGCGTCGTCGTAGTGCTGGCCGGTGTGCACGAGGACCTCCTCGTGGTGCGGCCGTAGCGCTCGGCTCACCGGCGCGGCCTTCACGAACTGCGGCCGCGCGCCGACGACGGTGACGACCCTCACGCCGCCCCTCCCGGCGGAAAGGGGTCGCCACATCGCGGGCACGCGCCGACGAAGGGCGCGCCGTCGGCGTCGCGCAGAGGCTGCCCGCACGTGCAGGCGCTGCCCAGCCGCCGCGCCGGATTGCCGGCGACGAGCTCGTGATCCGCGACGTCCCGCGTCACCACGCTCCCCGCTCCGACCATCGCCCATCGGCCGATCGTCACGCCGGGCAGGATCGTGCTGTTCGCGCCGAGCGCCGCGCCCTGCCGGACGCGGATGGGCGAGACCTCCCAGTCGGCATCGGTCTTGGCCGAGCCGTCGGGATTCACGGCGCGTGGCACCCGATCGTTGGTGAAGCACACGTGCGGGCCGACGAACACGCCGTCCTCCACGGTGACGCCGTGGAAGAGGCTCACGTTGTTCTGGATCTTCACGCGGTCGCCGATCACCACCCCGGCGTCGACGTACACGTTCTTGCCGACGATGCAGTCCGCGCCGATCCGGGCGCCCTCGCGGACCTGCGCCTGGTTCCAGATGCTGCTGCCCGGGCCGACCGTCGCATCGGGTGAAACGTCGGCGGTGGGATGGATTCGCGCATGGCGCTGCGTCATTCGATCTCCTCGGGCGCGGCCATTCTAGCCGAGCCGCCGCTCGCTGCCTCCGGGCGCCCCGCAGCCTCAGCCTCGGCGAGGGCGCCGCGCAGCGTCGCGAGCGGCGCCCGCGCGATCATCCACCCAGCCACCACGACCGCGATCACCAGGGCGAGGTGGGCCGCCAGGGGCCCCGCACCCGTCCCCGCGGCGGCGACTCTCGACGTGGCGAGCGCGAGGATGGCCACCGTGACGGCGAGGGTCAGGCGGCCCCAGTCGAGTCGCAGCGGATGGCGCTGCGATGCCAGCCACCACGTCCCCGCGGCAAGGACGGCGTAGGCGACGAGCGTGGACACGGCCGCACCGATGATCCCCAGCCGCGGAATTAGGACGACGTTGAGGGCCACGCTGACGATGGCTGCGGCCGCCGTCACCAAGGGCAGGCGCCCCGTCGAGCGGGCCAGGTACAGCCCGCTGGCGAACATCAGGGCCGCCGCGTTGACGGCCGCGGCGAAGGCGACGATGACCGTCACGTCGGCTGCGGCGGCCCATTCTGGCGGAGCGATCAGGCCGATGAGGTCCGGCGCCAGAATCGAGAGGCACGCCGCGAGCGCGAAGAACGCCGTCACCACGATCGTCATCGCCTCACGAATGACGCGCGGGCCGGCCGGTCCGTCGCCAATGGCGTAGAGGAACGGCATCCATGCGGCGTTGAAGGAGACCGCGATCAGAGAGATGGCGTAGCCGAGCTGGTAGCCGAGCGAGTACACCCCGATCGCGGCAAGCGTCTGCGCGGCGGTCAGGCCAAGGAAGAGCCCGAGCAGCCACCGATCCGACAGGTTCAGCAGCCACCCGGCCAGGGTGTGCGGCAGGAGCGGCAGCCCGAAGGCGAGGGACCTCCGCGCGATGTCGGACCGGTACGCCCACGGCCGTTGTCGCCACAGGATGACGGCGGCGGCGCCGGCCATGACGGTCGCGCCCGCCAGCTGGCCGAGCAGGCTTCCCAGCGCGCCGAGGCGCATCACCACGACGAGGGCAACCGTCACGACCACGACGGCCATGAACGCCCCCAGCGCCAACCCGAGGTAGCGGCCCATGCGGTCGGTGGCCCGGAACCAGACCGACGGGACGAACTGGAAGGCGTTCGCCGCCCCGATTGCGAGCGTGACGAGGAGAAGCGGCAGGAGGTCGTCATCGACGCGCGGACCGAGCGCGACCGAGGCCACCGCGCCAAGGAGCGTGCCGGCCGCGGCGGCGACGAGGGTGAGGGCGGCGGTCGTCGCATACAGCTGCCGCCGCCCGGGGCCGGAGTCATCGCCATGCATGCGCAGCAGGGAGGCATCGAGGCCGAGCCGATACGCGATCGCCAGCAGCAGCGCGGCCGACCCCGCCAGGCTCACCGTGCCGAAGTCGGCCTGGCCGAGGAACCGCGCGTAGATCGGCAGGAGGAGGAAGGCCCCCGCCCGCGGGACGAGGTTGGCCACGGTGACGAGCAGGGATCCGCGGGCGAGGGCGCGGAGCGTCACCCGGATGGGCCGGTCGCGTCGGTCACGGCCGGAAGTGTAGGGTCGCCGATTGCCCCGTGTGTCAGTCGGCGAGCGCCCGATGGAGGAAGGCGGCCATCTGGTCGCGGGTGATCACCGCCGATGGGCAGAACCTGCCGTCGTCGCAGCCGCCGGTGATGCCGGAGGCCGCGAGGCGATTGATGTCGGCCTGGTGCCCGCTGGCGTTGTCATCGGAGAAGAAGTCGGTCGATGTCGCCGGCAGGCCCAGCGCACGCGCCAGGAAGCTCGCCATCTGCTCGCGGCTGACCGACGCGGCGGGGCAGAACCTGCCCGGACCGCAGCCGCCGGTGATCTCGGCATCAGCCAGGCGATTGATGTCCGCCTCGTGCGGACTGCTCTCGTCGTCCGAGAACCAGTCCCTGGTCGCCGGCGGCAGGTCGAGGGCACGCGCGAGGAAGCTCGCCATCTGCTCTCGCGTCACCGACCTCGATGGGCAGAACCTGTCGCCTCCACAGCCTGCGGTGATGCCCTGCTCGGCCAGCCAGGCGATGTCGTGGTCGAACGGGGAGCCGACCGTGTCTGAGAAGCCCGACACACCCGTCGTGAACGACCACATGCTGGCGGCGGTCGGGTTCCCGGCCGGATCGCGGACTCCGGCCGTCACCTCGACCCGATACGTGCGCTCGGCCGCGAGCTTGCTCGTCGCGACGAGGGTCGCGGTCCGGCTGGTGGAGTTGTAGGACACCTCGCTGCCGACGACGGTGCCCGTCTGCATGTCGCGCAGCCGGACCGTGGTGGCCGTGACGTTCGTCACGGGCTCGTCGAAGCGGGCGGTCGCGGTGGTGAAGCGGCTGATGTTCGTGGCCCCGCTGGCCGGAGCCCGGCCGACGATGCGCGGCGGCGCCGTGTCGACGTACGTCGGCGTGACCCGATATGCGGTTCGATTGCCGTTGCTGTAGTAGTTCAGGACGCGCACGAAGATTCGTGTCGGGCCGGAAACGGCGGCAGACGCGAGCTCCGTGCCCGACGCGCCGACGTTGTCGACGCGCCGGAGCAGGGCGCCCGCCGACGAGTACAGCTCGACGATGGGGTCGATCGGAATCGTGCTCCGGTTCCACGGATAGGCCCGAACGTCGTCGACGCCGCCGACCCGCACCTGGAGGGTGCCGGCGCGAGGGACGTCGACCGCGAACACGTCAACGTCCCCGGCCGGATAGATCGTGGGGCGCGTCGTCGCGCCGAGCGCGATCCATCGCGCGGTCGACAGCGCCTGGTTCGGCTCGAGGCCGTCACCACCGGGCAGTCCGGGAGCGGCGACGCTGCCGCCGAGGGCGCGATACGCATTCACGCGGCCGGCGCCGTAGCGTCGATCCCAGCCGGGGTATCCCCGGTCATCGACCGTGCCGACGAGGCGCGCCACGATCTGCGCCGGAGTGTCGTTCGGATACGCGGCGCGCATGAGCGCCACCACGCCGGCGACGTTCGGGGTCGCGAAGCTCGTGCCGCTGATGTACGTGTGCTCTCCCCACGAGTCGTGGTCGGCGTACGTGCAGACGTAGCAGTTCGTGGTCTGCACCGATGCGCCGGGCGCGCTCATGTCGACCTTCGCCCCGTAGCTCGACCAGTGGCTGAACTCGTCGTTGGCCTGCGTCGCACTGACGCTGATGACGTTGTCGAAGCTGGCCGGGTAAAAGGTCTCGTCGCGGAAGTTGTTCCCCGCGGCGCCGACCAGCACGACGCCCTCCGCCCAGGCGTCGTTGACGGCGTCCTGCAGGATCTGGGAGTACGGGAACCCGCCGACGCTCATGTTGATGACCGTCGCGCCATGGTCGACCGCCCAGCTGATCGCCGCGAGGAGGTCTGCCGTGCTGCCGGTGCCCTGACGGTCCATGATCTTCACCGGCAGGATCTTGTCGCTCCAGCTGATGCCGGCGATCCCGTAGCCGTCGTTCGCCGACGACGCCACGATCCCGGCGACCCAGGTGCCGTGGCCGTTGTCATCCGCCGCGTTCGAGTCGTCGTTGACGAAGTCGTACCCGGGCAGCACACGCCCGGCGAGGTCCGGATGGTTCGCCTGGACCCCGGTGTCGAGGACGGCGACGATGCCGTCACCGCCGGTCGAGACCGACCACGCGTCCCGCACGCGCATCTGGTCGAGCGAGTACTGGCCCGCCGTCTTCGGATCGTTGACGACGACCGCGTCAGCGAGCTGGACGACGTAGTTCGGCTCCACCGCATCGACCATCGGGTCGGAAGTGAGCGCCGCAACGACGTCGGCGACCGGCCGGCCGGCCGTGGACACGAGGGTGGCACCCGCCCCGCTCGGACCCGCCAGCTCGGCGATGACCCGCAGCCCCTGACGCCTCGCTCCCTCCGGAGCCGCCTCGGCGCTCCGCCACCGAACGAGCACCTCGCCGGGCACGATCGCCCCCTCCAGCGGAGTCGTGACCGGTTCAGGGTCCTGCGCGCCGACCGGCGTGGCCATGCTGAGCAGGATGAGCATGGCGAAGGCGGCGGGGATCGCTCGGCGGATGGGCAACGCGGGGCTCCTGTGTGGTCCGGTGCGGTCGGAGGCGCGCTGCGGCGTGCCCGGCCGTCCGCACCCAACCCTACGTCTCGGCCCCAGTCCGAACGAGGGGACCATGGTCCGGGCGCGCGAAGGGGACCGATGGGCTAAGGCGACTCCAGCAGCTCCCGCAGGCGCGGCGCGGCCGCCTGGACCGCTCGACCCCGATGGCTGAGGCGATCCTTCTCGGCCTCGGGCAGCTCGGCGGTGGTCTGTCCGCTGGGCAGCAGGAAGATCGGGTCGTATCCGAACCCACTCGTGCCGCGCGGCCCGTCGGCAACCTCACCCTCGACGGTGCCCGTGAAGATCTCGATCGTGGGCGGGTCCGCCGGCAGCGCGACCGCCAGGGCGCAGACCATGCGCGCTCGACGGTCTTCGCCGTGGCGCAGCGCCTCCATGACCGCTGCGACCTTGTCCGGTCCGCCCCAGCGAGCGCTCCGCACGCCTGGGCCACCGTCGAGCGCCGCCAGCTCGATGCCGGAGTCGTCCGCGACCGTCAGCACGCCGGACGCCGTCACGTAGGCGAGGGCCTTGGTTGCGGCGTTCTCGGCGTACGTGTCATACGGCTCGTCCACCTCGAGGTCGATGCCGAGCTCGTCAGGGGTGACCACGGCGGCCGGAAGCCCCGCCAGCAGCCGACGAAACTCCCGCTGCTTGCCCGGGTTGGTGGTCGCGACGAGGAGCTGCTTCACTCCCCGGCGGACGCCTCGATCGCGGTGCGCTGGAGCGCGAAGAGCTGGCGGATGCCGGCCGCCGCGAGATCGATCATCCCGTCGAGCTGCGCTCGGCTGAACGAGCCGTGCTCGGCCGTTCCCTGGACCTCGATGAGCCGATCCTCATTGGTCATGACGACGTTGAAGTCGACTTCGGCGGCCGAGTCCTCGCTGTAGTCAAGGTCGAGGTATGGCTGAGCGTTCACGATGCCGACGCTCACCGCCGCAACCTGGCCGGTTACGAGCTGGCCCATGCCGAACTTGTTCAGCGCGCGCGCCAGGGCCACGTACGCGCCGGTGATGCTCGCGGTGCGCGTGCCACCGTCGGCCTGGATGACATCGCAGTCGAGCGTGATGGTGCGCTCGCCCAGGCTCCGCATGTCCACCACTCCCCGCAGCGAACGACCGATGAGACGCTGGATCTCGTGGGTTCGGCCGCCGATCGATCCGCGCGCCGCCTCCCGCTGGCTGCGCTCCGTGCCGGCGCGCGGCAGCATGCTGTACTCGGCGGTCACCCATCCGCGACCCTTGCCGCGCATCCAGCCCGGCACGCGATCCTCGATCGTGGCGGCGCAGATGACGCGCGTGTCGCCAACGCGGATGAGGACGGAGCCCTCCGCGAACTTGAGATAGTCGGGGACGATCTTCACCGGGCGCAGCTGGTTCGGAACGCGGCCATCGACGCGGCGCGCGGCGGTCGGAGCGGTGGTCATGTGGCTGCCGATTCTACGGCAGCCCACCCGGGACCGGGGATGCCCCGGTCAGTCGGCGAAGCCGCGGTGGAGGAAGCCCGCCATCTGCTCGCGCGTGACGTACGACGAGGGGCAGAAGCGCCCGGTGGCGCAGCCGCCCGTGATGCCGGCCTCGGCCAGGGCGTTGATCGAAGCCTCGTGGATGCTGTCGTTGTCGTCCGAGAACCAGTCGCGCGTCGCGGCCGGCGGACGAAGCGCCCGGAAGAGGAAGCTCGCCATCTGGGCTCGCGTGACGCCCGAATGCGGGCAGTACCGCGAGCCGACGCAGCCCGAGGCGATCCGCGCCTGGGCCACGCTGTTGATGTCGCCCTCGTGGGCCGAGGTGTTGTCGTCGCTGAACCAGTCCTCCTCGGAGGAGGGCACATCGGTGATCCGCGTCAGGAAGCTGGCCATCTGTTCGCGCGTGACCGTCGACTTCGGGCAGAAGCGGCTCGCGCTGCATCCGGCGGTGATGCCCTCCTCGACGAGCCAAGCGATGTCGGCGCGGAACGCGGAGGTGGCGGTATCGGTGAACGATGGGGCGGGGGCGCTTTCGCCACACGGATCGACGAAGACCATCACTCCGTAGTAGCGGCCGTCGTCGCCGCGCGACCAGCTGCCGCCGACGATGGCGAAGTTCGGCCTGAGCATGATCTCGCGGTGCGTGTCGGAATTGAACCACTGCCCCACGAACGAGCTCGCGGTGCCATGCGAGTTGTACGCGATGATCTCGCCGAACGCCGACCAGCACACGCCGAGGTCGTCCATCCGCTCGCGGACGTAGTCCATGTCGTGCTCCATCCGCTCCGCGTCCGCCATCTGGTCGCCGCGCTCGACGGCGATTCGGTCGAGGTTGGCGTTGAGGCTGACCGGCGGCGCGTTGACGTCGTCGCGCAGCGCGTTGACCTCGCTGACGAAGTCGCCACCATCAGTCGCGGCGGCCGGCGCCGGGCTGGCGGCCAGCGCGAATGCGGCGATGACGGCGGTGAGGAAGGCTGCGGCGCGGCGACTGGGCACTGGCTGGGTCACGAGCGATATGGGCTCCGGGTGCGGCTGAGGCGTCGAACGCCACCGTAGTCGCGCGGCCGGCCATGGCGCGATGGGCCTATGGTCCGATCGGGGGGTGGCTCGATCGGCTCCGCTAGCTCAGCGCTCGGTGCAAGAACGCGGCCATCTGCTCGCGCGTGACGGTCGCTCGAGGGCAGTAGCGGCCGTCGGCGCAGCCCCCGGTGATGCCGGCCTGGGCGACGCGATTGATGTCGGCCTCGTGGGCGCTCGCGTCGTCATCCGTGAAGAAGTCGGTCGAGGCACCCGGAAGCGCCAACCCGCGAGCGAGGAAGCTGGCCATCTGCTCGCGCGTCACCAGCGCCTTCGGGCAGAATCGGCCCGAGCCGCAGCCGCCCGTGATGCCGGCCTCGGCGACGCGGTTGATGTCCGCCTGGTGCTGAGTCCCGCCGTCATCGGAGAACCAGTCGCGCGTGGCGGGCGGCAGGTCGAGCGCGCGTGCCAGGAAGCTCGCCATCTGCTCGCGCGTGACCGATGCCTTCGGGCAGAAGCGCTCGAAGCCGCATCCGCCGGTGATCCCGGCGTCCGCGATCCACAGGATGTCCCAGCGGTACGGGGAGCCGATGATGTCCTCGAACCACGGCCCCTGGAAGTTCGCGTCAAGCGCGCTCCACAGCTCCTGGCGCGTCCCGTCCATGAGGAGGTGCCAGATCCCGACCCCGCGCAGGCCATGCGCATTGACCAGGTCGTACTTCGCGCCCAGGGACTGGACGTCGTCGTAGTAGCCCTGGACCCACGTGTCGTGGACCGTGTCGTAGAACGTGTACCAGGGCACCCGGCCGGCGCCGTCCCAGCGGCGGCCGTGGTCGCTCGCCTCGGCGCGGTGGAACGTGTACCAGCCGGCGGCGCTCGTCAGCACGTCGTTCGTCGTCGCGTTGAGATCGTCGGCATCGGTCGACCACTCGCGCCCGTAGTAGGGCACCCCCCAGATGATCTTCGCCGGTGGAACGAGCTCGAGGTACGCGTCGAGGGCCTCGCCGACGTCGAGCATGTACGAGCTCGAGATGGGTGCGACGCCCCCTGCGCGGGCGGAGCCGGACCAGCTGAAGTCATAGGCCATGACCATCAGCGCGTCGGCCGCGCCGGTCGCGCTCAGGGCGGCGATGTCGTATCCGGTATCCCATGTCCCGGCCCCCGCCATGGTGGCCACGGTCAGGTACGAGCCGGCATTCTGGCGGGCGAGCTCCGCCTTCACCTGGCGAACGAAGGTCGTGAAGGCCGAGCGCAGGGAGGTCGGTACCGGCTCGAAGTCCAGGTTGACGCCGTCGGCATTGCGCCCCTTGACGGCACTCGCGATCTCCGTGGCCAGCCGCGACCGGTTCGCGGAACTGTTGAGCAGGGTCGTCATCGCCGAGTAGTTCCCGCTCCAGGCCATCATCGTGACGGTCAGCACGACCTTGACGTCTCGGGCATGGGCCCGCGCGATCACGTCTGCCATGGCCGAGGAGGTCCATCCGGCCCACCCGGTGCTCGGGGTTGCCGTCGTTCCCCTGGCGAGCGTGCCATTCGACTGCGCGCCGACCGAGAAGTAGGCGATGGTCGAGACGAGCGAGTAGTCGAGCTCGACGAGATCCTCGGCATCGAGCATCCAGTACGGCAGGTAGCCGAAGACGTCGCGGAAGAGTCCGTTCGGCAGGCCGACGACCCCACTGGCGCCGGCCGTCGAAGCGTCGACCGTCACCTGGCCACCGGCGCCGGGCCCAACGCTGGGAACCGCACCCGGAGTGAAGGCGATGACGTCGGCCTCATGGGCGGCGAGCATCTCGGCATGCACGGATCCCCCCTCGGCGGCCTGCGCCGCCGGTGGCGGCGTCGGGTCAGCCGCGCGGCCGGGCTGCGCGAGGACGAGGAGGAGGGTGGCGGCGAGCGCCGCCGAGAGCCGGGATCGCGGGGACATGAATTGACCTTAGGCCGGTCTGGTGCGGACCTGAATAGTACTGATCGGTCCGAGACCGATCAGTCCCCGAGCGCGCGATGGAGGAACGCGGCCATCTGCTCCCGGGTGACGTTGGCGCTCGGGCAGTAGCGTCCATCCGCGCAGCCGCCGGTGATGCCGGAGGCCGCGAGGCGATTGATGTCGGCCTCGTGGGCGCTGGAGTTGTCGTCGAAGAAGAAGTCGGTGGACGTCGTCGGCAGGCCGAGAGCGCGGCTGAGGAAGCTGGCCATCTGCTCGCGGGTGATGTTCGCCCCGGGGCAGAACCTGCCGTCGTCGCAGCCGCCGGTGATGCCGGAGGCCGCGAGGCGATTGATGTCGGCCTGGTGCCCACTGGCGTTGTCATCGGAGAAGTAGTCGGTCGACGTCGCCGGCAGGCCCAGCGCACGCGCCAGGAAGCTCGCCATCTGCTCGCGCGTGACGGATGCCTTTGGGCAGAACTTGCCGCCGCCGCACCCCGAGGTGATGCCCTCCCGGGACATCCAGGCGATGTCGGCCGCAAACGGCGAGCCGGTCACGTCGCTGAACAGCCCGCCGAACCCGGCACCGCCCGTCGTGTCCGAGGGGTCGCCGGCAAAGGCGTACCAGTAGTCGGGATCGCCGAAGTGGAAGCCATCGATGACCGTGCGCTGGACCCAGTACTCGGCGCCGGGCACGTCCGGATGGGGCGCCGCCGTCAGCGTGTCCGCGCCGTAGCCCTCGCCGGCGGCGAAGATGGAGGCGTACGTTCCCCCTCCGCTCAGGAGCCGGCCGACAACCTCGTCGGCGTCACCGTAGGCCGTGGCGAAGTAGGCGCTTCCCCCGAGGGCGAAGACCGGATACGAGTAGTTCCGCACGCGAGCCTGCGCCTGGGCCAGGGTCGTTACCGGGTCCGACTCCTCGTATCGCTCGCCGAAGCCGGCAGTGTAGTGGGACTGGCCATAGACCATCACGAATCCTGGGGCCGGGTCGACCGGTCCGCCCGCGCAGTACTGGCGCTGTGCGGCGCCATCGGATGAGCCGAGCGTGCCGAGCAGCGCCTTCTCGCCGCAGTACACCATCGTGGTCGACCAGTTGTCGCCGTCGCCATTGGTGGTGGTTCGGTTGAGGCCCCAGCCGTTGACACGATCGGTGTACTCCACGCCCGTGGTGTAGGGGTTCGGGTAGCCGTTGCCGTGGCCGAAGTAGACGATCACGTTGGCGCCGGCGACGGCGCTGCGCACGTTCGCCCAGGTCGCGCTGGGGGAGTAGGCCTTGACGACGGTCGCACCGGCCGCCGAAGCGACCTCGGCGACGGCGTCCCCGCGCGCCCGGTAGTTCGCGGTCAGCGTGCCGACGGGCCCGACGATGATGGCGACCTTCACACCCGTCCCGGCGGCCACCGGTGAGGCCGACGTGCCGGGGACGGCGCCGACGACGGCGAGGACGAGAAGCACGATGGCGGCAACGGCGCGGGCGGGGACGGGCAATGGGCTCTCCAGGCGGTGGGCGGGCGGGTACGTAACCACCCTAGGCCGCACCGTACTCTGAAACCCATGGCGCGATGGTCCGCATGGCCGCGGCTCCATCGGGCCATGTGCCAAGCGGCACCGGCGACGTGAAGCGGCCCGATCAGCCCTGGGTGAAGGCGAGCACGACGAGCAGCCGTTCGGCGGATCCGACGTCGAACGCCGGGCGCACGAAGGCGGTCTGCGTGAGCGCGTTCGGGTCGTCCTCCACGGCCTGGACCGTGCCGATCAGCAGGCCGCCGGGGTAGCGGCTCGCCTCCTCGCCGAAGGTGAGGCCGGCGCTGATGATCGTGTCGCCGGCGGTGACCGTCTCGGTGACGGGAATGCCGCTCATGACGAGCTGGCCACCCGCCTGGCCGCGCAGCTCCCCGAGCGCCCGGCTGGCCTGGTCGAGCGCGATGACCGTCGACCGGGTGTCGACGATGAAGCGGATGCGGGCCGTGTCGTCGGTGACGCCGATGACGGTCCCGGCCAGGGCTCCGGCGCCGTTGGCGTTGGCCACGACCGCCATGCCAATCCGCACGCCATCAGCGCGGCCGGCATCGATGCCGACCTCCCAGGCAAAGTTCGACGGGTCGCGGCTGACGACCCGCACCGGGAGGAGGTCCATCTCGAGCGCCTCGGTGATGCCGAGCAGCTCGCGGAGCTCCTCGTTCTCGCGGGCCGCCTCCGCCAGCTCGGCGATGCGCTGCTGGGCCCCGGCCAGGGCGACGCGCAGGTCGGTGTTCTCGCCGCGCAGCCGATCGATATCACCGATCGCCCCGAAGAGGCCCGTCACGCCCGAGCCGATCCCGGTCAGCGTGTCGCGAACGGGAGCGAGGGCCCTGGTCGTGACGCGCTGCAGCGTCAGGGCGGGCTCGGTCGAGCTCGCCAGCAGCATCAGCAGGCAACAGATCGTGAACCCGGCGAACCAGAGGCCGCCCCGGGTGCGTCGGTGCGGGCTGGTCGGCCCGAACATATGTCGCTCGGCTTCAGCGCGGGGCGCGGGTGAACTGCTCGCTGACGAGGACGCGCTCGAGCTGGTCGAGCTCCTCGAGCACGCGTCCCGTGCCGCGCACGACGCAGGTCAGCGGGTCGTCGGCGATATGGACCGGCATCTGGGTCGCCTCCGCCACGCGCCGGTCCAGGCCCATCAGCAGCGCGCCGCCGCCGGCCAGGACGATGCCCTGGTCCATGATGTCGGCCACGAGCTCCGGCGGGGTCTCCTCGATCGTCTCCTTGATCGCCTCGACGATCTGCGCGATCGAGGGCTCGAGCGCCTCGCGAATCTGGTCGCCGCCGACCTCGACGCTGCGCGGGAGCCCGGTCAGGAGGTCGCGGCCGCGGAAGGTGACGGTGCGCTCATCGGCCGTCTCGCTCGGGTAGGCCGATCCCACCGCGATCTTGATCTCCTCGGCGGTGCGCTCCCCCATCAGCAGGTTGTACTCGCGACGGGCGAAGCTGACGATGTCGGTGTCCATCTCGTCGCCGCCGATCCGGACCGATCGGCTGACCACGATCCCGCCCAGGCTGATGACGGCCACCTCGGTCGTGCCGCCGCCGATGTCGACGATGAGGCTGCCCGAGGGCTCGCTGACCGGCAGGCCGGCGCCGATGGCGGCGGCCATCGGCTCCTCGATGAGGCGCGACCATCGCGCGCCGGCGTTCACCGTGGCGTCGCGCACGGCGCGCTTCTCGACCTCGGTCACGCCCGATGGAATGCCGACGAGGACGCGCGGGCGCGGGATGCGGGCGTATCGGTCGTGGACCTTGTTGATGAAGTACCGGATCATCTGCTCGGTCACGTCGAAGTCGCTGATGACGCCGTCGCGCAGCGGTCGGATGGCGACGATGTTCGCCGGAGTTCGGCCGACCATGCGCTTCGCCTCGGCCCCGATCGCCAGCACCCGCTTCGTCCGCGTGTCCATGGCAACCACGGATGGCTCGCTGATGACGATGCCGCGGTTGCGGACGGTGACGAGGGTGTTCGCCGTGCCGAGGTCGATGCCGACGTCGTGGCTGAGGAGGCCGAGCAGGCCGTCGAAGAGTCCCAAGGTCCCTCTCGTGTGCGCTTGTGGTTCGCCACCCGTGGCACCGAGGGCGGAGGCGGTGCGTCGGAGCACCCCGAACGCGGCGCTACCCTACCATGCTGCCCCGAACCGACCACCCGGACCATCGTCGCCCCGCGCAGCGGTATGGTTAGGCCGATGACCACCGCCCACCCGGCGCTCGCGGCCGAGGAAATCGCCAGGCTGGCCAGCGGCGAGCACCACGATCCGCACGCCATCCTCGGCGCCCATCACGCAAACGGCGGGACGGTCATTCGCGCCTTCCACCCCGATGCGAGCCGCGCGGACCTGGTCGCGCCGAACGGCGGCACGGCGCCGATGGAGGCGCTCGGCGACGGCCTCTGGGCCGGCCTCGTTCCGGACCTCGCGCCGGGCCAGTTCCGCTACCGGGTCAGGTTCACGTTTGCCGACGACGTGACCTGGGACCGCGACGACCCGTATCGCTTCGGCCCGACCGTCGGCGAGGTCGACCTCCACCTCATCGCGGAGGGCACCCACGAGCGGCTGTACGACGTGCTCGGCGCCCACCCGCGCACGCACGAGGGCATTACCGGGGTCGGCTTCGCGGTGTGGGCACCCAACGCGCGGAGCGTGCGCCTCGTGGGCGACTTCGACCGATGGGACGGCCGCCTGCTCCCGATGCGCTCGATGGGCGCGTCGGGGGTGTGGGAGCTCTTCGTGCCCGGCATCAGCGTCGGCGAGCTGTACAAGTTCGAGGTCCTCGGCAGCGACGGGAAGCTGCGGCTCAAGGCCGATCCCTTCGCCTTCGCCATGCAGGTGCGACCCGAGACCGCATCGCGCGTGTGGGACCCGACGGCCTTCGCGTGGACCGACGACGAGTGGATGCGCCAGCGAGCGAGCCACGACCCGTATCGGTCACCGATGGCCGCCTACGAGGTCCACCTGGGCTCGTGGATGCGCAACACCGACGGCTCGTGGCTCGGCTACCGCGAGGCGGCCGAGCGCCTCGTCGAGCACTGCCGCCGCTTCGGCTTCACGCACGTGGAGCTCCTCCCGGTGGCGGAGCACCCGTTCGACGGGTCGTGGGGCTACCAGGTGACCGGCTACTACGCCCCGACCTCGCGCTTCGGATCGCCGGACGACTTCGCGGCCATGGTCGACACGCTGCACAGTGCGGGGATCGGGGTCATCGTCGACTGGGTCCCGGCCCACTTCCCGACCGACGAGTTCGCGCTGCGCCGCTTCGACGGCACACCACTCTACGAGCACGCCGATCCGCAGCGCGGCGAGCACCCCGACTGGGGGACGCTGATCTTCGACTTCGGCCGGCCGGAAGTGCGCAACTTCCTCGTCGCCAATGCGCTGTTCTGGTGCGAGCGCTACCACGTCGACGGGCTGCGGGTCGATGCGGTGGCCTCGATGCTCTACCTCGACTACTCGCGCAAGGCGGGCGAATGGACGCCGAACGTCCACGGCGGGCGGGAGAACCTCGAGGCCATCGCGTTCCTGCGCGAGACGAACGAGCGGGTCTACGGGCGATTCCCCGGCGTCGTCACCATCGCCGAGGAGTCGACCGCGTTTCCCGGGATCACCCGCCCGACCTACCTCGGCGGCATCGGTTTCGGCTTCAAGTGGGACATGGGCTGGATGCACGACACGCTGTCGTTCTTCCGCGAGGACCCGGTCCATCGGCGTTACCACCACGACAAGCTGACCTTCCGCGGCCTCTACAAGGACACGGAGCAGTTCGTGCTGCCCCTCTCCCACGACGAGGTCGTCCACGGCAAGGGCTCGCTCCTGCGCAAGATGCCCGGAGACGAGTGGCAGCGCTTCGCGAACCTCCGGGCGCTCCTGCTCGACATGTGGGCCCAGCCGGGCAAGAAGCTCGTCTTCATGGGCGCCGAGCTCGGCATGTGGGAGGAGTGGTCGCACGACCGCGAGCTCCCCTGGGAGCTGCTCGAAGCACCCATGCACGGCGGCGTCGCGCGCTTCGTCGAGGACCTCGGCCGCGTCTACGCGTCGACGCCCGCCCTCTGGGCGGCCGACCACGATCCGGAAGGCTTCGCCTGGATCGATGCGTCCGACGTCGAGTCGAGCGTCTACTCCTGGATCCGGCGTGGCGGCGGCGAGACCGCGGTCGCCGTCCTCAACCTGACCCCCATCCCGCGTCATGACTACCGCCTCGGCCTGCCGCACGGCGGGCACTGGGAAGAGGCCATCAACTCGGACTCCGAGCACTACGGCGGGTCGAACCTCGGCAATCTCGGGGGCGTCGACGCGGCCGAGGAGCCCTGGCACGGGCAGCCCTTCTCCGCGACGCTGACGTTGCCGCCGCTCGGCGGGCTCATCCTCCGCCCGACCTAGCGCGTCCGGCGCTGCTGGAGCTGCCTGACCAGCGAGCGGACGCGGACGTCACCACCGAGATCCTCCACCGGGACCGGCAGCGGGATGGACCAGTTCGGGCGCTGCGCCGAGACGGTGCCTGGGATGTTCGGCCGCCGCTCCATCCGTAGCGCGTCCTCGAGCGTGGCAGCAACGAGCATCGACGGCGACGCGGCCAACGCCGCATGCAGCCCGAGCACCACCGCCTCGAGGCCGGCGTCCTCGCCCGCGCCAGCCGCAGCAAGCAGGCGCGCTCGCAGCGTCGCCAGCCCGCTCGGGTCGGGCGAGATGTTGGCCGCTGCCTGGTCGTCGAGGTCGCTGCCGGTGAGGATCCCGGCCATCGTCGGCAGGTCGTGGGTGGAGACGGCGGCGAGGGCGAGCCGAGCGTACCGACTCGGTGGAATCCGCTCGAACAGGGCGAGCCTGGTCGAGAGCATCCGGCGCCGGCGCAGCGCACTCCGGACGCCGGGCGGCACGGTGCCGAGGTCCTCGCCGATCACGATCGCCCCGGCTCGGTGCGACTCGAGCGCGACGATCTCGAGGAGCTCGTCGGTGGGCTGGCGGACGTAGGCCCCGTCGCTCATGCCCTTGGGCACCCACCACAGCCGGAACAGCCCGAGCACGTGGTCAATCCGCAGGCCGCCGGCATGCCGCAGCTGCGCCCGAATGGTCTCGATGAAGGGCCGATAGCCCGCCCGTCGGAGCCGATGCGGGATGAATGGCGGCATGCCCCAGTCCTGGCCCTCAACGCTGAATCGGTCTGCCGGGACCCCGACCGATGCGCGGAGCGCGAGCTGGTCCTGCCAATCCCAGGCATCGAAGCCACCGGGGTCGACGCCAACGGGCATGTCGGCGATGCGCCGCACGTCGGTCGAGGCAGCCGCCAGCTGCAGGTCGAAGCACCACTGCACCCACGCGTGGAACGAGATCCGATTGGGTGCTTCAGCCACCACCTGCTTCACCGCGGGTCCGTTCGGGTCGTGGAGGACCGAGGGCCACGATTGCCAGCCGGGCCCGTGACGCTCGGCGAGGACGCAGAAGAGTGCCCAGCGCTCGAGCGGTCGGCCCTGACCGGCCCGCCAGGACTGGAAGGCCGCGCGGTCGAAGCCGCCGTGGGCCCACGTGCGCTCCAGCGCCTTCATCTTCAGCGCCATGGCGCGTCGACGGTCGATGAGGCGGCCGCCGCTCAGCGCTCGCCCGGCCTCGGCGAGCTCGTCGAGCTCCAGCGCGCCGGGGATCTCCTCGGCGCGAAGCGCCAGCGGGCTCCCGAAGCGCCGCGTGCTCGCGTAGTACGGGCTCGGCTCCGGCTCCGCCGTCGGGTTCGGCGCGGCGAGCGGGCTGACCGTGAGGAAGCCCGCACCGACCCGGCGCGACCAGGACGCGAGCTCGCGCAGGTCGCCGAGGTCGCCGATCCCCCACGATCGACGAGATCGAGTCGTCGCCAGCTGGACGGCCCAGCCCCACTCGCGCAGGGCCGGCGGCAGGTGGCAGCGCCCCGGTCCGGCGATGATGAGGGCCTCGCGTCCGTCGTCGCGGACCAGGCGGTGGTACCCGAAGGGAGCGTCCCTCGGGATCCCCTCGATTCGCCCCAGGCGGGTGCGGTCCTCGAGGATGAGCTCGCCCGGCTCGGGCAGCCGCTGGCCCGGGCGCACGACCAGCACGCGATCAGCACCGTCGAGCGTCTCGCCAGGTGCGACGCCCATGGCCGCGAGCACGGCCGCTCGAACATCCGGCGCGATCGCCCGGCGCCTGCGGTACGCGTCAACGAACGACGTCGGGACGAGTTCCTCCGTCGGGTCGTCGAGGGTCATTCAGCCCTCGGATTTTCGCCGGACGCGCGGCAGGCGGCGCAGGCAGACGACCGATCGCTCGGCGACGCGGTACGCGGATCCGCCGTCGTGCTCGCCATGCGCCGCGGTGAACGTCGCGTGGACGGTGTCGAACACGACTTCCCATCGCCTCGCGGCCTCGTGGTTCGGCAGGGTGAAGGCCACCGGGCGCTCGTCGGCGTTGAGGATGACGAGCAGCGTGTCGTCCACGATCTTCTCGCCCCGCGGCCCTCGCTCGTCGATCGCGTCACCGGCGTACTGGACCGCGAGCGTCCGCACGCCCGGCGCGTCCCATTGCTCATCGTTCATCTCGGTGCCGTCAGGAGCGAACCAGGTCAGGTCCTTGACCCGCGAGCCGCGGATCTGGCGGCCCTGGAAGAATCGGCGCCGGCGGAGGACCGGATGCGCGCTGAAGACCTTGATGAGCGCGCGCGTGAAGGCGAGGAGCTGGCGCGCGTGCCGGTCCAGCGTCCAGTCGTACCAGCTGATCTCGTTGTCCTGCGCGTAGCCGTTATTGTTGCCGCGCTGGGTGCGGCCGATCTCGTCGCCGCCGAGCAGCATCGGCACCCCCTGGCTCAGGATCAGGGTGGCGAGGAGGTTTCGCTTCTGCTTCTCCCGGGACTCGATGACCGCCTCGTCATCGCTCGGGCCCTCCACCCCGAAGTTCATGCTGTTGTTGTCGTCGTCCCCGTCGCGGTTGTCCTCGCCGTTGTCCTCGTTGTGCTTCGCCTCGTAACTGACGAGGTCGTGGAGCGTGAAGCCGTCGTGGGCGGTGACGAAGTTGACGCTGGCGTGCGGACGACGGCCCGACCCGGCATACAGGTCCGACGAGCCGCTGAGCCGATACGCCAGCTCCGCCGTCTGGCTGCCGACGCCCTTCCAGAAGCGGCGCACCGTGTCCCGATACTTCCCGTTCCACTCCGCCCAGCCGACCGGGAAGTTGCCGACCTGGTAGCCGCCCGGGCCGACGTCCCACGGCTCGGCGATGAGCTTCACCTGGCTGATGATCGGGTCCTGGTGGATGATGTCGAAGAAGGAGCCGAGCTTGTCGACGTCGTACATCTCGCGCGCCAGGGCCGACGCGAGGTCGAAGCGGAACCCGTCGACGTGCATCTCGGTGATCCAGTAGCGCAGCGAGTCCATGATGAGCTGGAGGACGCGCGGCGAGGTCGCATCCAGGGTGTTCCCGGTACCGGTGTAGTCCACGTAGCGCGCGTGGTCATCGGGGTTGAGCCGGTAGTAGGCGGCGTTGTCGATGCCGCGGAAGCTCAGCGTCGGGCCGAGGTGGTTGCTTTCACCGGTGTGGTTGTAGACGACGTCGAGGATCACCTCGATCCCGGCATCGTGGAGCCGCTTGACCATCGACTTGAACTCGCCCACCGGCTCACCGGTGGCGGAGAAGCGGATATCGGGCGCGAAGAAGCCGATCGTGTTGTAGCCCCAGTAGTTCACCAGCCCGCGATCGACGAGGTGGCGCTCGTCGACGTGCTGATGGACCGGCAGCAGCTCGACGGCGGTGATCCCGAGGCTGGTCAGATAGTCGACGGCCGGCGCCGAGGCGAGGCCCGCGTACGTCCCGCGCTGGCCCTCCGGCACGTCGGGATGGCGCTGGGTGAAGCCCCTGACGTGGACCTCGTAGATCAGCGTCCGGTCGAAGGGCGTCCGCAGCCGATCGTCGCCGGCCCACACGAAGGCCGGGTCGACGACCACCCCCTTCGGCACGAACGGCCCGGAGTCGCGCTCGTCCGGCTCGTCGTCGTTCGAACCGATGCGATAGCCGAAGAGCGAGTCGTCCCAGCGCACGGAGCCGTCGATGCGCTTGGCGTAGGGATCGATCAGCAGCTTGGCGGCGTTGAAGCGATGCCCGGCGCCCGGCTCGTAGTGGCCGTGGACGCGGTACCCGTAGCGCTGCCCAGGGCGAAGGTCGGGGAAGTAGGCGTGCCAGACGAGGTCGGTCTGCTCAGTGAGCCGGACGCGCTCCTCCGGCCCGTCATCGCCGTCGAAGAGGCAGAGGTCGACGGCTTCGGCGTGCTCGCTGAAGATCGCGAAGTTGACCCCGGAGCCGTCCCACGTTGCGCCGAGCGGATAGGGGCTGCCGCGCCATGCCCTCAAGGCCACGTCGGCGCGGGGGCTGCGATCGGGCTCACCCGGCGAAGGTTACCCGTCGCCGCCGGCGGGCGCGGGCCGCATTCTCATGAACTCGCTGACGCGCATGAGGCCCAGGATCTGACGGATTCCGAAGGGCATGAGGCGGCGCTTCGGGTCGACGAAGAGCTCGGGCGACACGAGCCGGATCGTCCGCCGGCCGCGCTCGAGCTCGGCATCACCGGCGGCGAGCACGTTCTTCACCCATTGCACGTCGGATCCATAGGTGAGGGCGAAGATCCAGTCGTCGCCGTCGCGGAACGCGTTCATCGGCGTCCGATAGCGCTTGCCCGAGCGACGGCCGCGGTACCCCAGGATCCCGAAGCCGGGCAGCCAGCGCACGAAGAGGCGGCTGAACCGATTGAAGAGGTGGGTCGTGAACGGCCGGATGAAGGCGAGGATCGGCTTCGGCGGCCGCGTCGGCGTGGTCATGCCGACCCCACGGCGAGGCGCTCGATGGCCTCGAGCGGGAGCCACCGCCAGTCTGGCCGGTTGCCCGCCTCGTAGCGGACCTCGTAGCAGGCCTTCTGGAGCTCGAACGCGTCAACGAGCGGCCCGCCGACCCCGTACGCGGCGAGGAAGGCGGCCCGGGCCGCTGCCACCCAGCGGTCCGCGTCGTATCCGGCGGGCGGGCTCGAGCGGTCGGCCGTGCGCCCGGCGTAATCCAGCGACCGCAGCATGCCGGCCACGTCGCGCAGCGGCGACGCGAGCTCGCGGCGGGCGGCCAGCGGCCGCGCGGGCTCGCCCTCGAAGTCGATCACCAGGTAGCGATCCGGCAGCCCCAGGAGCTGGCCGAGGTGGTAGTCGCCGTGCACCCGCGACACGAGCTCATCGCCCGAGGCCGCCCGGAAGGCGGCGCCGAGGCGTTCACGGACGGTCGGCGCCATGGCGATCAAGCGATCCCGCTCGACAGCCGAGAGCGCGCCGATGGCCAGGTCGAGCTCCTCCTCGGCCGCGGCGAGCCAGGTGGCGGCCTCCGCCTTCGCCACCGGGCGGGCCGGGAAGGCCGAGTCGTCCGGGCGGCTGGCGAGCGCCTCATGCATGCGTCGCGTCAGGGCGCCGATGGCCGCCGCCGACCGGATCCCCTCACCGGGGTCGTGGCGGACGTGCGCCAGCATCTGCTCCCAGCCATTGTGCGACGCCGGCACGAAGGCCTGGAGCATGGCGGCCGCCGACGGCTCACCCGCGTCGGGCTCGTATGCGAGCCACCCGGCCAGGGCGGGCGTGTCGGCGAAGCCGGCGTCGGCCAGGAACGAGGCGACCTCGATCTCGGGATTCGTGCCGGGCTCGAGGAGTCGATAGAGCTTGAGGATGAGGCGCTCGTCGAGCACGACCGACGTGTTCGACTGCTCGACACGCAGCCTTCGCTCTTGCACGGGACTGGCGACGTCGTCGAAGCCGCGCGCACGGGTCGCGACGAATCGACCGCGATCGCTCGGGATCGTCCGCGCGGCAGCGATCGCGTCGGCGATCCGTGCCCACGCGCCGTCGCCGTCCGCCGGCTCACGACCGGCCACCTGCGGCGCGAGGTAGCGATCGGGCGGGCCGCCGTCGGCGTAGGAAACCTCGAGAACGACGAGGGTGGCGGGACCAAGGGCGGCGGGCCCAAGGGCGGCGCGGTCGACCTCGGCGACGGCGGCGATGGGGCGCTGCTTGGCCCGGAACCATCGCTGCGCGGCAATCCACGACGGATCGAACGGCTGGCCCGCCTCAGGCTCCGCCATCGGTGAGCTCGAACCAGAGGAAGTCGTGGGGCCCGAGCGTGAGGAGGTAGGGCAGCTCGCCGATGGCCGGGAAATGGACGCGCCCGATGAGCTCGACCGGCGTCCGACCGCGATAGGCCGAGAGGTCGAGCTCGACGTATTGCGCGAAGCGCGAGAGGTTGGCGACGCACAGGAGCGTGGTTCCATCGTGTCCGCGCAGGTACGCGAGGACCCGTCGATTCTCCGGGTGGAGGAACTCCAGGCGTGCCGCGGCCGAAGACCGGATGCGCGCGCCGGACGCGGATGAGGCGCTTCATCCAGTTCAGGAGCGACCCGGGCACGCGCTCCTGCGACTCGACGTTGACGGCCTGGTAGCCGTAGACCGGATCGGCCACCAGCGGCGCATAGAGGGCGTGCACGTCCGCGCGGCTGAAGCCCGCGTTGCGGTCGCCGGTCCACTGCATCGGTGTGCGCACCCCGTTGCGGTCGCCGAGGTACACGTTGTCCCCCATCCCGATCTCGTCGCCGTAGTAGATGATCGGCGTGCCCGGCATGCTGAAGAGCAGCGAGTTGAGGAGCTCCAGGCGCCTCCGGCTGTTGTCGACCAGCGGGGCGAGCCGGCGGCGGATGCCGACGTTGATGCGCATCCTCGCGTCGCGCGCGTACTCGGCGTACATGAAGTCGCGCTCCTCATCGGTCACCATCTCGAGCGTCAGCTCGTCGTGGTTCCGCAGGAAGAGCGCCCACTGGCTCTCGTCGGGGATCTCGGGCGTCTGGCCCATGATCTCGACGATCGGATATCGGTCCTCCCGCCGCAGCGCGATCCAGATGCGCGGCATGAGCGGGAAATGAAAGGCCATGTGGCACTCCGGAGCGTCGGGCGTGCCGAAGTACGGCAGCACGTCAGGCGGCCACTGGTTCGCCTCGGCCAGGAGCATGCGGCCGGTGTAGCGCTCGTCGACGGCGGCCCGCAGCCGCTGGAGCACGGCGTGCGTCTCGGGCAGGTTCTCGCTGGTCGTCCCCTCTCGCTCGATCAGGTACGGGACGGCGTCGAGGCGAAGGCCGTCGACGCCGAGATCGAGCCAGAAGCGCATGACCCGCAGCACAGCGCGCAGGACCTGTGGGTTGTCGTAGTTGAGGTCCGGCTGGTGGCTGAAGAACCGATGCCAGTAGTACTCCTGCGACTCCTGGTCCCAGGTCCAGTTCGACGTCTCGGTGTCGGTGAAGATGATCCGCGCATCGGTGTACTTCTGATCGGTGTCGCTCCACACGTACCAGTCCCGCTTCGGGTTGCGCCGGCTCGAGCGCGACTCCACGAACCACGGGTGCTGGTCGCTGGTGTGGTTGACCACGAGCTCGGTGATGACCCGCAGGCCGCGCCGATGCGCCTCGCGCACGAAGGTGCGGAAGTCGCGCAGCGTCCCGTAGTCGGGATGCACCTGGGCGTAGGCCGCAATGTCGTACCCGTCGTCGCGAAGCGGGCTCGGGTAGAACGGGAGCAGCCAGATGGCGGTCACGCCGAGGTCGGCGATGTAGTCCAGCCGCTGCGTCAGGCCAAGAAAGTCCCCCATGCCGTCGTCGGTCGAGTCGTGGAAGGCCTTGACATGGAGTTGGTAGATGATCGCGTCCTTGTACCAGGTGGGGTCGTCGCGCAGGAGCTGCGGCGCGGCCCCATCCGACCTGGTCGCGCCGCGAGCCTGGACGTCGGTCACGGCAGCTTGGCGATCGTGAAGATGCGGAACGGCTCGGCCGCGGGGTCGAGCACGACGGCCAGGTCCGCGCCCCGCTCCCGGGAGGTTGCACCACTCATGAGGTCGGTCAGCTCGTACGTCTCCTCCCAGCCGATGCCGACCGCCGGGAGGTCTGGGTGCAGCACGGCCCGCTCCGGCGTCGTCGGATCGGTGTTCACGGCCACGTAGACCGGGTCGCGCCAGCGGTTCGGGTGGCCGGAGAGTGGATCGACCTTGCCGTGCGGCAGCGCCTTGCGATAGAAGAGCGTCCGTCCGCCGCTGACCGGCTCGAAGCGCAGGTTGTCGTAACGCCGCAGGGCCGGCCGCTGGTGCCGCAGCCGGTTGAGCTCGCCGAGCAGGACCTTGATGTTGCCCTTCGCATCCCAGTCGCGGGCGCGGATCTCGTACTTCTCCGAGGACGCGTACTCCTCCCGCTCACCGAGCCGGGCGTTCTCGCACAGCTCCCAGCCGGAGTAGATGCCGTACGAGCTCGACAGGGTGGCGGCCAGGACGCTGCGGATGACGAACGCCGGCCGGCCGTGGTCGAGGTGGTGGGGATTGATGTCGGGCGTGTTCGTGAAGAGGTTGCCGCGGAAGTACTCCCGCATCTCGGACTGGGTCAGCTCGGTGAGGTAGTCGCGCAGGTCCGCCGCCGACTCCCGCCAGGTGAAGTACGTGTAGCTCTGCGTGAAGCCGAGCTTCGCGAGCTGACGCATCATCTTCGGCTTCGTGAAGGCCTCCGACAGGAAGACGACGTCGGGATGCTCGGCCTGGATGGCGGGGATGAGCCACGCCCAGAGGGCGATCGGCTTCGTGTGCGGGTTGTCGACACGGAAGATGCGGACGCCGTGGCCGATCCAGACCTCAAACACCCGCTTCCACTCGCGCCACAGCGCCTCGCGGGCGTCGTGGTCCTCGTCGTCGAAGGCGATCGGGTAGATGTCCTGATACTTCTTCGGCGGGTTCTCGGCGTATTTGATCGTCCCGTCCGGGGAGTGACGGAACCATTCGGGGTGGGTCGCAACGTACGGGTGATCCGGCGACGCCTGGATCGCGATGTCGAGCGCCAGCTCCATGCCGTGCGCCTCCACGGCCTCGCGGAAGTGGAGGAACGCCTCGAGCCCACCGAGCTCGGGCGCCACCGTGTCATGACCGCCGTCGGCCGAGCCGATCGCGTACGGCGACCCGACGTCGTCCGGCCCCGCCTCGATCGTGTTGTCGCGGCCCTTGCGGTTCGTCCGCCCGATGGGGTGAATCGGCGGCAGGTAGATGACGTCGAATCCCATCGCGGCGATGTCCGGCAGGCGCCACTCGGCCTCGACCAGCGTGGTCGCCGTCGCGAGCTTCGGGTCGCGGCCCTGGGAGCGAGGAAAGAGCTCGTACCACGCCCCGAACCTGGCGCGCTCACGGTCGACCATGAGCGGCAGCTCGGCCGATCGCGTCGCGTAGCGGCGGTCGGGGTGGCGGCGCACGGCCGCCATCAGCTCCTCCCCGCCCAGTGCGGCCACCCGGGTCGACTCGGACCGCGCGCGGCGCAGGGTGGCGAGGGCGGCGCGCATGATCCGGATGTCGTCGCCGGCCTCGGCGTGCTCGGCGCGCTGAAGGGCCGCCTCGAGCAGGATCCGGCCCTCCTCGAGCTCGACCGGGACGGCGACACCGGCCTCGACCTTCCGCAGCAGGCCGTGATGCCAGGAGCCGAAGGCGTCCCTCCAGGCCTCGATCGCGTAGGCATGCCGCCGGTTGCGCGTCAGCTCGATGTGCCCCGACCAGCGATCGTTGTCGATCGGCCGCATCGGGGACTCGTGCCAGCGGTCCTCGTCGTCGGCGCGCAGCAGCAGGGCTGCGTCGAGCAGGTCGTGGCCGTCGGCGAGGATGTCGGCTGTCACGAGCAGCTGGTCGCCGACCACGCGCTTCACGGGGTAGCGGCCGCCGTCCAGCTCCGGGCTGATCCGCTCGATGAGGATCGCCCGCCGGGTGCCGATCGCATCGGGGCCGAGCTCCCGCGCCTCGATGACCGTGCGAAGCGCGCGGCGCACGCTCTCCTTCGTCGTCGTCATGACTGTCGGCAACCCTACCCGATCAGGTCAGAATGGGCCCGATGATGCTGCCTCGGCCCCGCCTCGCGGTCCTGCTCTGCTGCGCGCTGCTCGTCGCCTGCACGGCCGCCCCGTCGACGACGCCGTCCGCCAGCGCGCCCACCTCAGTCGGGCCGTCGGTCAGCGAGACGGCGACCAGCCCACCGAGCGTCGCTCCACCGGCGGTGAGCCCGTCGCCAGCGCAGCCGCCCATCGCGGCCGATCCGCCGCCGTTGGCCATCTCCGCCGTCGCGTCCGGCTTCGTCGACCCGATCGGGATCGCGACGGCGCCTGACGGGACACTGTTGGTCAACGAACGCCTCGGGCGCGTCATCGCGCTCGACCCGGCGACGGGCGAGACGGCGGTCGCGCTCGACATCCGCGACCGCGTCCTGGGCCAGAGTGAGCAGGGCCTGCTCGGCCTGGCCGTTCACCCCGACTGGCCCGAGGCGCCGCGGGCATTCGTCCACTACTCCGACCGCAATGGCGACACGGTGCTGTCCGAGTTCGCGGCAACGTCGGCCGAGGGGTGGCCGATCACCCTCGATGCCGGCTCGGAGCGCGTCCTCCTCCAGCGGGAGCAGCCCTACGCGAACCACAATGGCGGCCAGCTCGCCTTCGGGCCCGATGGCTACCTCTACCTCGGGCTGGGCGACGGCGGATCGGGCGGTGATCCGGGCGGCAACGGACAGAACCCGCACACCCTGCTCGGCAAGATCCTCCGCCTCGACGTCGACGCCGGCGGCGACGAGCCCTACGTCATCCCGCAGGACAACCCGTTCGCCGATGGCGACCAGGGCGCACCAGAGGTCCACCTCCTCGGCCTGCGCAACCCCTGGCGCTTCAGCTTCGATTCGGCCACGGGGCTGCTCTGGATCGCCGACGTGGGCCAGAACCGCTACGAGGAGATCGACCGGGTCGACCCCGTCGACGGTGCCGGGACGAACTTCGGCTGGGTCGTGATGGAGGCATCGCACTGCTACGCCGTGGACGAATGCGACCAGGAGGGGCTCGCGCTGCCGGTCGCCGAGTACGGACGCGACCTGGGGTGCTCGGTCACGGGCGGCCACGTCTACCGCGGCGGGGCGATCGACGGCCTGGAGGGCTGGTACCTGTTCAGCGACTACTGCAGCGGACTGCTGTTCGGGATTCCCTCCGACGCGGAGGGCGTCGCGGCGCCCCGCATCCTCCTCGAGACGGGCGCCAACGTGACGGCCTTCGGCCAGGATGCCGCGGGAGAGCTCTACGTGGCCGACATCGCGACGGGGTCGATCCTCCGGATCGTCGGCGAATGATCGCGAGGGGAGAGCTGCCAGGCAAGGAGGACGCGCGACCCTTCACCTTCACCGTGTTCACCGCGACGCGGGACCGGGCGGGCACGCTGCCCCGAGTGCACGACAGCCTCGCCCGGCAGACGTTCGGCGACTTCGAATGGCTCATCGTCGACGACGGCTCGGTCGATGAGTCCCCAGCCCTGTTCACGCGCTGGCAGCGCGAATCCGACTTCTCCATCCGGGTCATCCGCAAGGAAGCGTCGGAGGGAAAGTTCGAGGCCATGCGGACGGCCGTGGAGGCGGCCCGCGGCCGCTTCTTCCTCACGCTTGACTCGGATGACGCCTGCCTTCCGAATGCCCTGGAGCGCCTGCACGAGGCCTGGGAGTCGATCCCTGCTGACGCGCGCGCGGGGTTCTCGGCGGTCACGGGGCTGTGCGTTGACGAGGAGGGGCGGCTCGTCGGCACGCCGTTTCCGCACGACCCGACGGACTCCAACAGCCTCGAGATTCGCTTCCGGTACCGCGTCCAGGGCGAGAAGTGGGGGTTCCAGCGGACCGATGTCCTTGAACGGGCCATGGCGGCGACGGTCCACCATCAGGGGCTCGTCCCTGAGGGATACGTGTGGAATGCGATCGCTCGGACCTACCAGACCCGCTACATCAACGCGCCACTTCGCATCTACTACCAGGATCAGCCCGATCGCCTTTCGCGGCCAGCGGACCTCAGCCGAATTGCGGAGGGCGCGCTCATCTCGTATCGCGCGCTCCTGAATGAAGACCTGGCCTGGTTCCGATACGCGCCGAGCGAATTCTGGTACCAGGCCGCGCTCTTCATCCGCCTGTCGTTCCACGCCGATCACACGCTCAGGCGCCAATGGAGATCGTTGCGACGGGGGGCCCGAGTCCTGTGGCTGGCGGCGCTGCCCGCGGGCGCGGCCCTGTACGTCCTCGATGTCGTCGGCGTTCGTGCCGTCGTCATCGCTCTCCGACGCCGCATGGCTCGCTAGCCGGTCCCTTCGCGTGCGTGTCGCGCCACGCGAGCGCTCGCCGCCGGAACGACGCATCGGTGCGCTTCATCACGTCGAGGGTGGATGCTGACCGAAGGCACCCAGCGCCCGCAGGCTGGCCCAGCGGCCGCGCCCGACGACGAGGTGGTCGAGCAGCTCGATGTCCAGCAGCCGGCCCGCCTCCGCGAGCTCCGCGGTGATGCGCAGGTCCTCGGCCGACGGGGCCGGGTCGCCGCTGGGGTGGTTGTGCACGACGATCACGGCGGCGGCGCAGGCGCGCACCGCGTCCCGAAAGACCTCACCCACTCGGACCGAGGAGCCGGCCAGGTTGCCGCGGTAGACCGTTCGCTCAGCGAGGACCACGTTCTTCGTGTCGAGCAGCATCACCCGCAGCTCCTCGCGCTCCAGCGAGCCCATGGCATCGATGAGCGGCTCCGCCACGTCGCCGGGGCTCCGGACGAGCCACGGCTCGGTCGGCGGCGTCCGGGCGACGCGACGTCCGAGCTCGAGCGCGGCGCTCAAGCGCGGGGCCACCCCGGCCGCGACGCCGGCCACCGCCAGCTCGGCGGGGTGCGCGCACGCCACCGCGCGCAGGGAGCCGAAGCGATCGACGAGGCGGCGAGCCGTCCGGCGCGTGCTCGTCCCGCCACCGAGGAGCGCGGCCAGCAGCTCCTCGTCGTCGCACGCCTCGGGCCCGAGTCGCTGGAGGCGGTCGATCGGTGGCTCGACGCGGCGGCGTGCAGCGACGGGAAGCGGGATCGGCCGGCTGGTCATGCCGCGACGATAGCCGCGACCGATCTCCCGGCGCTTACGCGCGCATTACCGGCTGGCACGCTCAGACGGGGAGCCGGATGACCTCGAAGCGGACGAGCAGGGCGAGCGTGACCGTGATCGCGTTCACGGTCATGTGCATCGCGATCGGCGCCAGCAGCGTGCCGGTGCGCTCGTAGACCCAGGCGAGGGCCAGCCCGAGCAGGAAGATCGGCACGAAGGCGACGAGCGAGAGATGGATGACGGCGAAGAGCGCCGATGAGCCGAAGAAGGCCCATCGGCGGCCGCCCTCGCGCAGCCAGGCGTTGTAGACCACGCCGCGGAAGAAGAGCTCCTCCGCGATCGGGGCCAGGATGACCACGGCCGCCACGACGAGCCACGGGTCGAGCAGGGCGATGGCCTGCTCGGCAGCCTGCGGCTCCGGCGCCTGGCCGATCTGCTCGAGCAGCCAGGCGACGATGTTGAGGACGACCGTCGTCGCCAGCCAGGCCGCCAGGCCCCAGCCAACGCCCAGGAGCGCCGCCCGCTGCGGATCGCGTCCGGGGAAGGACGGGAGCGCGGCCAGCGCCTTCGGGCGGTAGACGAAGAGCCATGCGACGGCGAGGAGCGCCACCTGGGTCGAGACGAGGAGGACGACCGCGCCGAGCGGCGAGAGGTCTCCGACTCCCTCGAAGAGCGCCATCGCATCGGCACCGAATGGCGCGGTCATGAGGGTCACGAGCACAAGCACGAGGGCAAGCAGCACGATGACCGATGGGCCGCGGTACCGATTCGGCGGCAGGACGCTCCGGATGCGGATCTGGCGGACGGCCGACCACACGAGCCCGCCCACGAAGATGAGGGCTCCGGCGAGGGCGACCCAGACGAATGTCGACCGATCGCCGCCGATCGTGCCGCCGTCGACGGCCGTGACCGCCCCGAGGGCGCCCACGGCAAGGATCGCGCCAACGACCATCAGGACGGGGCCCGGCCAGCGCGGCATCCTCACCGTCCCGGGACCCATCGTCGGATGCGGCCCCGTGGGCAGACCGGAAGGTTGGTCGGGACGCTCCGGCTCCCCCCGCGGCTCGGTCAGGTGTTCGTCGCCTCGCGCAGCCGCGCGTGCTCGGCGGTGCCATCGGACGCGACGACGCCGACCGGCTCCTCGACCGGCGTCGCTGCCGGGGTGTGGGAGCGGGCGGCGGCGCGTGCCGGACGCTCGAACTCGCGGCCGCAGTAGGCGCACAGGGGCCACGTCGGCTCGGCGAGGCGGTTGCAAGACGGGCAGACACGATGGAGCCGGGTCCGGCAGTTCGGGCAGACGAGCCAGTCCGCGTCGACGCGATCGCGGCAGACCGGGCAGAGCTCGTTCTTCTCGACCTCGGCCAGGAGGCTCTCCTCGGCCAGCGAGCGCTCGTAGACCTCGGCCAGCGTCTCGCGCGGCCGGACGATCAGGTAGAGCACGACGGCGAAGACGAAGAGGAGCGGCGTGAAGAAGATGATCAGCGCAGCCGCGAAGTACGGCAGGATCGGATTCTCGGTCCGCGCCTGCATGTCGCGGAAGGCCCAGTAGGCCGTGCCGAGCCAGAGGAGGACGACGTAGATCACGATCAGCTGGCTCGCCAGCTGGACGATCGGGTTGCTCAGGAATCCGTTCCAGAACTCGCCAATCGGTTGGAGAATCGCGTCCATATGCCTGTGCCTGGCCTCGCCTGCGGGGAGTCAGCGCGCTCAGGCGCCGCCGAGAATGCTAGCACGCCTCATGCCGCGGAGCCCCTGGCCGCGTTCAGCCGGCGACGAGCGTCGAGAGCGTCGCCACCAGCAGCCGATGCTCCTCGGCCAGCACCCGCTTCGCGAGGGCCGCGGCGTCGTCGCCCGGCTTCACCGCGACGCGCGACTGGGCCAGGATCGGTCCGGCGTCGAGCTCACTGGTGACTTCGTGGATCGTGACCCCGGTCTCGCGATCCCCGGCCGCCAGCACGGACCGGTGCACCGCCTCCCCCATCATGCCGGCACCGCCATGGGCGGGCAGGAGGCTCGGATGGATGTTGATCGTTCGGCCGCCGAACGCCTCGAAGTACACCGGGCGCAGGACCTGGTCGTATCCGGCGAGGAGCACCAGGTCGACGCCGGCCGAGGCGAGGGCCTCGGCGATCGCTCGGTCACGCGCTGACGCATCGGCAAAGTCGGCGCGGCGCAGGGTGCGGGTTGGCACGCCGTGGCGCTCGGCCACGGCGAGCGCCCTGATCCCGGACCGGTTGCTGATCACGAGCGCGACCTCGATCCCGGCCGCCAGAACGGCCTCGAGGTTAGACCCTCGACCGGAGACGAGGACCCCGAGGGTCACGTGAAGCTGACGCTCACGTGAACCGGACGCGCGGCTCACCCTCGGCAACGTCGACGACTCGACCGATCGGGCACGCCTCGGGGATGGCCGCGAGCGCGGCGTCGAGGTCGTCCTCGGCGACCACCACCGTCAGCCCGATCCCCACGTTGAAGGTCCGCACCATCTCCTCGTCCGCGACGTCACCGCGCTGCTGGATGAGGCTGAAGATGGGCGGCACCGGCCAGGAGCCCGCGTCGACCTCGACGCCGAGCCCCGCGGGGAGTGTGCGGGGGACGTTGCCCTCCCATCCTCCGCCGGTGAGGTGCGCCATGGCCGCGATGTCGCCGCCGGCCTTTCGCAGCCCGCGACGCAGGAGCCTGATCTCGTCGAGGTAGGCCCGATGCGGCTCGAGGAGCGCGTCGCCGATCGAGCCGCCGTGGTCGGGCATCGGCTCGTTCCAGACGGACTCCGGCAGGATGCGGCGGGCGAGGCTGTAGCCGTTCGTGTGGAGCCCGCTTGAGGGAAGGCCGAGGAGCCGATCACCCGCGCGCGCTCGGGATCCATCGATCAGGTCGTGGCGCGCCACGACGCCGACGACGAACCCGGCAAGGTCGAAGTCGCGGTCGCGGTAGATGTCGGGCATCTGCGCGGTCTCGCCACCGACAAGCGGGATGCCGAGGGCGGCGCATCCGGCCGCGACGCCGCACACGATCTCCTCGACCACCTCAGCGCGCAGGTCGCCAAGCGCCAGGTAGTCGAGGAAGAACAGCGGATCGGCCCCGGTGACCACGATGTCGTTGACGCAGGCATTGACCAGGTCGACGCCGATGCGGTCGAGGCGCCCGAGGCTGACGGCGACCTTGAGCTTCGTGCCCACCCCGTCGGTGCTGCTCACCAGCACCGGGTCGGGGTAGGCGTCCGGATCGAAGCGGAAGAGGGCGCCGAAGCCACCGACGCCGCCGAGGACGGCGGGAGTCGTTGTTGATGCGGCCGCGCGGGCGATCCGCTCGACGGCCCGGTCGGCCTCGCCGACGTCGACGCCGGCGTCACGGTACGTGCGGGCCATCGGTCAGCGAGGCTCCATCGCCAGCTTGTCGAGCTCGAGCGGCACGTCGGTGGGGTAGACCCCGTCGAAGCAGGCCGTGCATCGCGCTTCGCGCCGGCCCCCGACGGCGGCGAGGAGTCCATCCTGGGACAGGTAGCCGAGCGTGTCGGCGCCGATCACCTGCCGGATCTGGTCGGTCGTGTTGCTTGCCGCGATGAGCTCGCCGCGTCGCCCGGTGTCGACGCCCATGTAGCACGGGTGGCGCATCTCGGGCGAGTGGATCCGGACGTGGACCTCGACGGCGCCGGCCCGGCGCAGCATGGCGACGATCGGCGCGGTCGTCGTGCCGCGCACGATCGAGTCGTCGACCACGACGACCCGCTTCCCGCCGAGCAACTCGGGGAGCGGGTTGAACTTCAGGCGCACCGCCTCCTCGCGCCCGGCCTGCGCCGGCTGGATGAAGGTCCGGCCCACGTAGCGCGACTTGATCAGCCCCTCGCGATAGGGCAGGCCCGCCTCCTCCGCGTAGCCGATTGCGGCCGGGATGGCCGAGTCCGGCACGGCGATGACGAGGTCGGCGTCCGCCGGGTGCTCCCGCGCCAGGGCCCGGCCCATCTCGAGCCGCGCCTCGTACAGGAGGCGCCCGTCGATGACGCTGTCCGGCCGGGCCAGGTAGACGTACTCGAAGACACACAGCTTCTCGCGGCCCGGCGTCGCCTGGCTGGACCGGAACGAGTCGACTCCCGACTCGGTGATGGTGAGCACCTCGCCGGCCTCGACGTCGCGGACGAACTGGGCGCCCATCGCGTCCAGCGCGGCGCTCTCCGAGGCGACGGCCCAGCCGCCGTTGGGGAGGCGGCCGAGGGCCAGCGGCCGGAAGCCGACGGGGTCGCGCGCCGCGACCAGCGCCTCGGCGGTGAGCATGGTGAAGGTGTACGCGCCCGTCGCGCGGTGGAAGGCGTGGTCGACGCGCTGCGACCAGGTGCGCCCCGGCGCGTGGGCGATCAGCTTGGCGAGCACCTCGGTGTCGGATGCCGACGCGAACTCGACACCCTGCTCGGTCAGCTCGTCGCGCAGCCAGCGTGCGTTGGTGAGGTTGCCGTTGTGGCCGAGCATGAGCTCGCCCCGATCGGTCTGGGCGTATACGGGCTGCACGTTCGGCAGGGTGTTCGAGCCGGTGGTGCTGTATCGGGTATGCCCGATGGCCGCCAGGGGCGGGTGCGCGCGGTCGTCACCGCCCTCGAGCCGGAGGAGCGTTTCCTCGTCGAACACGCCGCTGACGAGGCCGAGCCGCTTGTGCAGCGCCAGCCGCTCCCCGTCGCTGACGGCGATCCCGGCCGACTCCTGCCCGCGATGCTGAAGCGCGTGCAGCCCGACGTAGGCCAGGCGCGCGACGGGACCACCGGGCGACCAGATGCCGACCACGCCGCACTCCTCGCGCGGTCCATGGGGCTGGTAGATGGGTAGCGCGTCGCCCACTCGGTGCGGCAGCGGGATGGGCGCGCGCACTGGGCGGATCAGACGGCTCGATGCTGTCCCGGCACGCGGCCATGATAGCGACGCCACGGGCTCCCCCGAGCGCCCGCGCTACGTGAGCGCCCAAGGTACGGCGCGGGTACTGCACCGTTCCGCACCCGGCCCGTTTCGGCGTCCCGGGCGTGGGTGCTGCGGCGCACCGCGGGACCATCGGGTCATGGCTCCACGGGACCGGCCCCCCCATGCTCACGTGGTGCTGAGCTTCGTGCGGGCCCTCGGGTTCCTTGCCCCGCTGGCCGTCGCTGCCCTCGTGACGATAGCCCTCGGCGTCGCCGCGGCGGTGCCCGCATCGCAGCGCCCAACGCTGGTCGTGGTGCTCGCGATCGCGGCCGCTGCCGGCATGACCACCATGGCGCTCGTCGCGTGGAGCTACTTCGGCTGGCGCCTCACGCGGCTGGCCGGCGCGCTCGAGCGCACGCTCGAGGTCGACGACCCCATCCAGCTGCGCGTCGGTGGCATCCCCGCCGAGCGACGCCTGGCCCGCGCCTTCAACACGGCCACCGGCGCGTTCCTCCAGACCGAGGCACGGGCGACCCACGACCGCCTCACCGGCATCCCGAACCGCGAGACCCTGCTCGCCACGCTCAGCGCCGAGGTCGACCGGGCGGGGCGCCACTACAAGCCGCTCAGCGTCGCGTTCATCGACATCGACCGCTTCAAGCCGATCAACGACACCTACGGCCACAACTCGGGCGACGCCGTCCTGCGCCAGATCGCCGCGATCATCGCGGACGCGGTACGGGTCAGCGACACCTTCGGCCGGTACGGCGGGGAGGAGTTCATGCTGATCCTGCCCGAGACCACCCCCGAGGATGCCGTCGGACTGGCCGAGGAGCTGCGCGCCCTCGTCATGCAGGAGCCACTCCGCATCGCCGATGGGGAGACGATCAAGGCCACCATCAGCATCGGCGTCTCCGGCGGGCGCGGCTCGGGCCTCCAGCTCGACATGCTGGTCGACCGCGCCGACGCGGCGATGTACGCGGCCAAATCGCTGGGACGCAATCGCACCTACCTCTTCCGCGAGCTGGACGAGGGGGCTCCCGTCCATCGCGCGCCGATCTCGGCCGAGCGCCGCGCCGCGGCCACCGCCATCGGCCAGTGGGCGAGCGACACTGCCACGCAGGCGCTCGCATCGGTGCTGGCACCGCAGCCCAACCACCGTGGGCGGCCGTCGGACATGATCGCGTCGCTGGCCACCGGCATCGGCCTCGAGATGGGCCTGCCGCGCGAGGAGATCGAGCGCATCCGGATCGCGTCGCTGCTCCATGACCTGGGCAAGATCGCGATCCCCGACGAGATCCTCGACAAGCCATCGACCCTCTCCGACTCCGAGTGGCAGGCCATCGGCGAGCACCCGCGCATCGGCCAGGTCATCCTGGAGCAGGCCTCGAGCCTGCGCGAAGCGATCCCGGTCGTCCTCCATCACCACGAGCGCTTCAACGGCGGCGGCTATCCGCACGGCCTCCGTGGCACCGAGATTCCGCTCGGGGCCCGGATCGTCGCGGTGGCCGATGCGTATCACGCCATGGTCCACGACCGTCCGTACAGCGGCGCCCTCACCCACGCCCAGGCGCTCGAGGAGCTGTCGGCCAACGCCGGCACGCAGTTCGACCCGGAGGTGGTCGAGGTCTTCTGCACGATCTACGCTGAGGCGGTGCCGCCCGATGGGCTCGAGGAGGTCTACAAGCTCCACGAGCGCGCGCGGGACGGGCTCCCCCACATCGAGCCGCCAGAGCTCCATCTCAACGGCGCCGGCGGGGTCGCGCGACCCGGCGACGCGGTGACGCCCGCAGCACCGCGGGCGCGGCGAGCGTCCGGCTGATGCCTCGAGGGGGTCTGCTTGTCCCGGCGATCATCGCGATGGCGCTCATATGGGCGCCGTCCTCGGTGTCGGCCGCGAGCAACGAGCTCACCCAGGCGAGCGTCTCGCCGGCGACCGGGTCGGTCACGACGGTCTTCACCTTCGGCGTCCGCTACGACGGGAAGTTCCCGGCGACGTCCGTGCGCGTCGAGGTCGCCGGGCTCAGCCTGCCGATGGTGCTCGGATCGGGCACCGGTGCGGCCGGCACCTGGTCCCTCGGCACGCTGCTGCCCGCCGGCTCGTGGCCGGTTTCCTTCGTGGCAGCCACCACGCGGGGTGGCGCGCCCAGGGTCGACGGGCTCGTCGTGACCGTCAGCGGTCCTGGCGCCACGTCCGCGCCGACCCCCGATTCCGGCGGGCAGCAGCCCGACACACCGACCGGTCCCGGAACGCCATCGCCGACGGGCGGCGCCCCGGCCCCGATCGCTTCGGGCGCCGCCGAGCCGGACGCCACCGACTCCCCCGCCAGCGCCCCGCCCCACGGTGGCCCCGGTGCTTCGGGGGGCACTGGCGGCCCGGGCGACCCCGTCGACCCCGGCGGATCCGGCGGTCAGAGCCCCGCGGACGATCCGGGTGCTGGCGCTCCGCCCGGCGGGCCGGTCAGCCCATCGACCCCCGCGTCGCGGCCGAGCGACGGAAGCGATGGCTCACCACGTGAGTCCTCGTCCGCCGCGGGCGGGGGCGAGCCTGACCCACGCGCCCGTCCGTCGTCGGCCGAGGACTCCCTCCTCGCGTCGGTCCTCGGAGTCGGGCTCGTCGGCATCGCCAGCATCGGCATCGTCGGGAGCGCGATCCTCGTGGCCGGGCGGCGGCGTGACGAGGAGGACGACCCGCTCATGACCGATCCGGTGGCCGCGGCCACCGATGCCCTCGATCGGCGGGCACTGCGTCAGGCCAGGCGCCGGCTCGACGACGAGGACCCGATCGTCGCGGCCCTCGGCGCGGGGCCCGATGCCGAGCCCGCGCGGCGGCCGCGCCGCTTCATGAGGCAGGTCAACCACGGTCCCGGCGAGCGGGACGGTCGAACGCCGCCGACCTAGAAGGCGGTTCGCCAGGCGGCGGCGAGGTCGTCGACGAGAAGGTCCACGTCGGCCGAGCCGGCCCGGATATGGAGCGACGAACCCTCGACCCCGCCGATGCGCCGGCCGGACACGGCCGCGGCCTCGAGGCGCGCGCCGAGGGGCGCTCCCTGCGAGGGAGGGAGGGCAATGAGCGCGCGGCCTGCCCGCTCACCGAAGAGCGCCGCCGTCGGGTGCGCCACGTCAAGCTCGATGTTCGCCCCGGATCCGGAACGGATCGCCATCCGCGCCAGGGCGACCGCCAGCCCGCCGGTCGACAGGTCGTGGGCGCCGGCGATGACCCGGTCCCGTACAAGCTCAGGCAGCAGCCCGATGAGCCGCGCCGCCGCCGCGATGTCGAGGGTCGGCCGACCGCCCCGCTGCCCGCGCCGCCAGGCCAGCTCCGACCCGGCCAGCGCCGCCGGCTCGTCTGCGGGCTCGCCGAGCAGCCAGACCTCGTCGCCCCGGCGCCATGACATCGGCAGCGCGGACTCGGCCTCGTCGAGCAGCCCGACGGTGCCGACCACCGGCGTCGGGAGGATCGGCCCGTCGGGCGTCTCGTTGTAGAGGCTCACGTTGCCCGAGACGACCGGCAGGTCCAGGGCGCGGCAGGCATCGGCGATGCCATCGATCGCGCGCTCGAGCTGCCAGGCGCCGACGTCGGTCTCGGGCGAGCCGAAGTTGAGACAGTCGGTCACGCCGATCGGCGCGGCCCCGCTGCAGGCGACGTTCAGGGCGCCCTCGATCACCGCGGAGGCGCCCGCCAGCCAGGGGTCCATGGCGCCGACGCGCGCCGGCCCGGGCCCGTCGATAGCGAGCGCGAGCGCGCGGCCCGTGCCCTTGACGCGAAGGACGGCGGCGTCACCGGCGCCCGGACCAACCATCGTGTTCGTGCCGTTCATGTGGTCATAGCGGCGCCAGATCGGCTTGCGATCTCGCGCGTTCGCCGACGCGAGCAGCTCGAGCAGGACCGAGGCCGTGGCTGCCTCGTCCGCCAGCCCGTCGAGGTCAGCGAGCATGGGGTTCGGAGCGGTGCCGGCGACTTCATAGCGCGGCGCGTCGTCGGCCAGGACGCGGCCCGGGATCCGGCAGACGACCTCGCCTCGGGCGCGGCACTCGATGACCGGATCCGACGAGATCATGCCGATCTCGGCCGCCGCCAGCTCGTAGCGATCGAAGACGGCTCGAACGGATTCGACGGCATCCGGCCGGACGACGACGAGCATGCGTTCCTGCGACTCGGAGAGGAGCACCTCGTAGGCGGACATCCCGGTCTCGCGACGCGGCACGGCGTCCAGGTCCACGGTTGCGCCGACGCCGCCGCGGGCCGTGAGCTCGGCGAGGGCGCAGGTCAGGCCCGCCGCACCGAGGTCCTGCATTGCGACCACGCCGTCGATCCGCGTCAGCTCCAGGCAGGCCTCCATCAGCAGCTTCTCGAGAAACGGGTTGCCGACCTGGACCGCTGGTCGCCGCTCCTCGCGGTCGTCGCCGAGCGTCGCGGAGGCGAAGGACGCGCCCTGGATCCCGTCGCGCCCGGTGGCGGCGCCGATCAGCAGCAGACGATTGCCCGGCCCGGCCGCCCGCGCCAGCGTGATCTCATCGTGCCAGGCGATCCCCACGCACATCGCGTTGACGAGCGGATTCCCCGAGTAGCTCGGGTCGAAGACGATCTCGCCGCCGACGTCCGGAATGCCGATGCAGTTGCCGTAGCCGGCGATCCCGCCGACCACGCCGCCAAACAGGTAGCGGTTGCGGCTGGCCGCGTCCGGATCGGTCTCCCCATCCGTCGAGAGGGGTCCGAATCGAAGGCTGTTGAGGAGGGCGATCGGCCGCGCGCCCATCGTGAAGATGTCGCGGATGATGCCGCCGACCCCGGTGGCGGCGCCCTGGTAGGGCTCGACCGCGCTGGGATGGTTGTGCGACTCGACCTTGAAGACGACGGCGAGCCCGTCGCCGATGTCGAGCGCCCCCGCGTTCTCGCCGGGCCCCACGATCACACGCGTCCCGCTGGTCGGCAGGCGCCGGAGGAGGAGGCGCGAGTGCTTGTACGCGCAGTGCTCGGACCACATCGCCCCGAACATGCCCAGCTCCACCTCGTTCGGCACGCGGCCGAGCGCCGCGACGGCGAGGTCGTATTCGTCGACTGACAGCCCGTGGCGCTGTTCAGCGGGAGGCGGCGCGAGCGTCACGGCAGGCTCAGGAGGTGCCACCCATGGGCTGGTCGCGACCGAGCTCGAGAATGACGGCCCCCATGGCCGCGGCCGCCGTGCCAAGGAAGAGGAGCAGCTCGCCGGCGCCGGCGGCACCGAAGGCCAGCCGCCCGAGCGCGACCCCGAAGCCGATGAAAACGATCGCCATCGTCACGAGCCGCAGGTTGGGGATGTGTGGCACGTTCGCCGAGAGAAAGACGGTCGCGGCGACCCCGAGAAGGACCACGAGCAGGAGGAGCTCGATCGGGTTCAGCGAGCCGGTAAAGAGGCCGATGAGCGCGCCGAGCGCGCCGAGCGCCGACCCACCACCGATGAGCCAGGACGAGAGGGTGACCGGCATCGTGATCGGCAGGTCGACCTGCGGCCGATCGGTGGCCGGCTGGGGCGGTGGCGGCGAAGACGCATCGGGTGCCGGGCGCTGCGTCACCGCGGTTGGCGGCTCAGCGGCGGGCGGCGGTGGAGCGGCTGCGGCCGCCGGCTGCTCCGATCGCCGTGGGATCGTCTGCCAGGCGGGCTCGAGCGGTTCCTCCGGCTCGTCGCTCGGGGGCGGTGGCGCCGCCGGTTCAGCGGGTGCGGCCCGCTCCGCTCGCGGTGCCGGCTCCGGCCACGATGGGGCCGGGGGCATCTCGAGCTCGGTGGCCTGGTCGATGGCCTGGCCACAGGTCGGACAGAAGACCGCCGCGTCGTCGACCTCCGTCCCGCAGTTCGGGCAGAAACGGGCCACGCGTCAGGTCCGAGCGAAGCGCGTCAGCGTCCCGATGAGGACGATCAGCGACGAGAGGAAGAAGATGATCCCCGCCGGGGTCAGCACGCGGAGCATGCCGACGAGGTCGCCGCTCCAATTGCCCGCCAGCTCGATCATCACGAACCCGACGATGAGCCCGATGCTCCACAGCAGCGCGATGATGAGGCCGATCCGCTGGAGCCCACCGGGGGCGGCACGCACGAAGCCGGCGATCGCGAGGAGCAGGAGGATCAGCCCGAAGATCGGGACCGGGCCCGCGAGGCCGAAGTAGGCCCGGTCGAGGAGCTCGGCCCCCACCTCCGAGTAGCCGGACCAGAAGCTGACCCCGTATCCGCCGGCACCCCAGGCGCGCTCGAACAGCGAGTCGCTCCCGTACAGGAACGGGAGCATGTAGCCGGTGACGAGGCCGACGAGGCCGATGAGGAGCACGATTGGCCCGAGGACCGCACCGCCCCGCGTCGACTCCGCGGCCGCCGGGGCAGTGGATTCGCCGGCGACCGCCGGCGGCACGTATCCCTCGGCCGTGCCCCGCAGGTTGGCGCCACAGTTCTGGCAGAAGGCGACACCCGCCCGGTTGTGCGTTCCGCACCGCGGGCAGGCCGTCGTGCCCTCCGGCGCGCCGGGTCGATCGACCGTCGTCGCGACGCCCGCGGCCACGAGCCGCTGGCCGCAGTTGCGACAGAAGGCCAGGCCGGGTCGATTCTCGGTGCCACAGCGCGGGCACTGCGTGCTCTCGCCGGTGGCGCCCTCCCCCTCCGGGACGGACTGTGCAGCCATGGCGGCGGCGGCCGGCGCCGCATCGGCCGCCGGATACGCCTCGGCCTCGACCGGGGGGACGTCCGTTGGCGGTGGAGCCATGGCCGCATCGGCCTGGTAGGCCTCGGCCTCGACCGGAGGTGCGGCATCTGGCTCGGCCATCGCGGGGGCCTCCGGCGACGGCTCGAGGATCGGCTCGCCACCGAGCTCCGGCGGGGTGGTCGGCCAGGTGTCTTCCGTCGCTGAACCGGCGGCGGGTGGCTCGGTCGGCCACGGGCGCCCCTCATCGGCAAACGGCGCCTCGGCGGGCGCCGCCTCGGCTGCCGATTCCTGGCTCGGCCAGCTCTCGATCTCGGATGACGAGGGGGCCGACGCGTCGGGCTGCGACGGAACGCCCCAGTCGGCGGACTCGGCGGGCATGGGTGGTTCGGCCGGCATGGGCGGCTCCACGGGCTCAGCCGCCATGGCCGGCTCGGCCGGCATCGCGGGCTCCGCCGGGTACGCCGGCTCGGCGGGCTTGGGCGGGATCGCCGCGTCGGGCGGCTCGGGGGGCGTTGGCGCGTCGCCGGTGGCGCTGGCCTCGGCCGGCTCTTCGGCGTCAGGCGGCGCGGTGGGCTCCGATTCGGGCCACTCGCGCCGGTCCCGCTGGTCGTTGTCCATGCGTGAATCGCCTCCTGCGGCCGGTCCTAGGCGTTGCGGCGGATCATAGCCGACGCTCCGCGGCCGCCGGCTGCTCATGCAGCCAGCGTTCCAGGGAGCGGAAGAGGCGCAGGCCATCGGTCCCGCCAACGGCCGCTTCGGCGGCGCGCTCCGGGTGCGGCATGAGCCCGAGCACGTTGCCGCGCTCATTGACGATCCCGGCGATGCCACGCTCGGACCCGTTCGGGTTGGACTCGTCGCTCATCGCGCCGGATGCGTCGACATAGCGGAGCACGATGCGCCGGCTCGCCTCGAGCGCGTCCAGCGTTGCCGGATCGGCCGCGTAGCGGCCCTCGCCATGGCTGATGGGCAGGTTGATGACGTCGCCGTCGACGAGGTCGGCAAGCCAGGGTGTCGCGTCCGGGTGCTCGACGCGCAGCGACTGCCAGTCGCAGCGGAACTCGAGATGGTCGTTGCGCATCAGCGCGCCGGGCAGCATGCCGGCCTCCGTGAGGATCTGGAACCCGTTGCAGCTGCCGATGACCGGGCCGCCGGCCGTGGCAAACGCCTCGACCGCGACCATGATCGGGGAGAAGCGCGCGATCGCCCCGGTGCGGAGGTGATCGCCGTGCGCGAATCCGCCCGGGAGCGCCACGGCATCGGCTCCACCGAGGTCGGTCTCGGTGTGCCACACCAGGTGCGCATCCCAGCCGAGGACCGACTCCGCAACATGAGCGAAGTCGCGCTCGCTCCACGTGCCGGGGAAGACGGCGACCGCCAATCGCGGCCGTCGCGCGAGGAGGGTCACGGCAGGGCCGCCTCGGCGTCGATCTGCTCGTCGGCGCGCAGCTCCCACGTCGCCGTCTCCATCACCGGGTTGGCGAGGAGGCGCCGGCACATCTCGGCCACCTCGGCCTCGGCGGCACCGGCGCCGGTGGCCTCGAAGGAGATGCGCATGAGCTTGCCGCTGCGGACCTCCGTCACCGACGCGTGGCCGAGCGACCGCAGGGCCGAGCCGATCGTCTGTCCCTCAGGATCGGCGATGCCCGTGCGGAGGGCGACGTGGACCTCGGCGATCCAGCGCACGCTCAGGCCCAGCTCCGACCGGTGAGCCGCTCGTACGCGGCGACGTAGCGCTCGCGCGTCCCGGCGATGACCTCCGGCGGAAGGGTCGGGGCGGGCGGCTCCTTGTTCCAGCCCGAGGCGGACACGAAGTCGCGCACGAACTGCTTGTCGAAGCTCGCCGGGCTCGAGCCTGGCGCGTAGCGATCGGCGTCCCAGAAGCGGCTCGAGTCGGGCGTCAGGACCTCGTCGATGAGGGCCAGCTCACCGTCGATGAAGCCGAACTCGAATTTCGTGTCGGCCAGGATGAGGTCGACGCCCTCAGCGCGGCGAGCGCCCTCGAGGTACAGCGCCACGGAGCGCTCCTCGAGTTGTCGGGCGAGCTCCGCGCCGACGAGGTCGGCAAGCTGAGCGCGCGTGATGTTCTCGTCGTGCCCGACCTCCGCCTTGGTCGAGGGCGTAAAGATGGGCTCGGGCAGCCGATCGGCCTCGCGCAGGCCCGCCGGCAGCGGGTGGCCGCACACCTCGCCCGTGCGCTGGTACTCGGCCCACCCGGAACCGGCGAGGTAGCCGCGCACCACGCATTCGGCGTCGACGCGCTCCGCCCGGCGCACGAGCATCGAGCGCGGGGCCAGCTCCGGCGTCCGGGCCGGCTCGGGAAGGGCGGCCGCGTCCGCGGCGACCAGGTGCGTCGGCCCGAGGCTCGCGAGCCGCTCGAACCACCACGCCGAGAGCCGGGTCAGGACGGCGCCCTTGTCCGGGATCGGCTGGTCGAAGACGACGTCGAACGCCGAGAGGCGATCGGTGGCGACGAGGAGGAGATGCCGGTCGTCGACCTCGTACGTCTCGCGCACCTTGCCGCGGTGGATGAGGGAGAGGCCATCGAGGTGCGTGGTCATCAGGGTCATGAGAGGTCCTCGCTGCGACCGTCCTCGGGCTCGCGGTCCGAGGCTCGGCGTTTGGTATCGGCGGGCAGGCCAAGGCGTCGGCGCGCGAGCTCCTCGACGCGGTCAAGGATGAAGAGCACGACCAGGATCAACGCGGTCCCCACCCCGGCAACGACGTACAGCCCGGCGCCGGCCGCCGTGCCGATGGCGGCCACCGACCAGAGGCTGGCCGCGGTCGTCAGGCCGCGGATGTTGCCTCGGTGCTGGAGGATCGTTCCCGCGCCGATGAAGCCGATGCCGGACACGATCTGGGCCGCGATGCGCGTCGGGTCGACCAGAGGTCCCGAGAACCCGTACGCGCTGACGACGGTGAAGAGTGCGGCTCCGAGGGACACGAGGCTGTGCGTCCGGAACCCGGCCGGCTGGCGATGGAGCTCCCGCTCGAAGCCGATGATCGCCCCGAGGATGAGGCCGACCGTGAGGCGGAGCGCCAGGTCCAGCTGTGTCTCGAGGCTGAGGTCGGGGGTCACGGGCGGCTGGGGGTCTCCATCTGTCGATCGGGGCGCCTACCCTGGGGGTTTGCCACGCCGAGGACGCGGGTCCACACCCTCGATCCCCAGGCGTGCAGGGCGCCGCCGCCGAGAACGAGGCAGAGCCAGATCGCCACGAAGCCTACCAGCAGCAGGGCGGTGTCGGGGGCGATCCCGTCGATGCCGAGACGAGAGGCGATCGGTGCCCAGAGGACGCGCATGAGGACCGCCGCCAGCGCCAGGTAGGCGAGGCGCGCGACCTGTACGACGACCACGTGGATCAGGGCGGCCCCGCCGCCCGCGGCGAGGCCGGCCGGCGCCCCACCCAGGGCATCCGGCAGCGGCATGCCGGCGACCACCCGTCGCGCCGCCGCGGCATGGATCGCGGCACCACCGGCCGCCGTGGCGAGGATCGCGAGCAGCAGTGGCGTGAGCCGGATGGCCGTGCGCATCGTCGGGTCGCCCGGCGACGGGGAGTTGAACTCGGTCAGAGCGATCGCCGGCGCCACGAGGCCAGTCGCCAGCAGGGCGATCACGGCCGGCACCGCGCAGAGGACGCCGAGGCCGGCGATCCGCAGGACCTCGCGAAGCGACGCGGCCGTACCCCGCAGGAGCACCGCCTCCGCCGATGCGGCCGTCACGAAGGCGGCCGCGACGATGGCCATGGCCCCACCGACGATGGCGATGGCATTCCACGGCCAGAGGCCGGAGGTCACCAGCCGGGCGCCGAAGAAGGTGAGCTCAGCCGTCGATGGCGGCTCGGCGACCCCGACGACGAGGGCCAGCCACCCGACGCTGGCCAGCCAGCCGAGCGCCCCCGGGATCCACAGCGTGGCACGGTCGGCGACCTCGTCGGCGCTCGTACGCGCGTCTGCCAGCCAGCGTCGCATCGACGGGTCGCGCCGGTCAGCCGGCGTCGTCGAGACCGAGCGCGCGATACGTGGCCGCGATGCCGGCGAGATGGTGGTCGAGGTCCATCGCCCGCTCGACCTCGTCCGGCGTCAGCCACTCGGCGACGGCCGGATCGGAGCGAAGCGCATCGCCGAACGAGCCGTCGCCGGCCCAGCCGCGCTTCGCCACGGCCTGGATCAGCGCGGTAGGCGGCCTGCCGATCGGCGCCCTTCGCGACCATCGCCAGCAGGAGCGACTCGGAATACACCATTCCGCCCAGCTGCTCGAGGTTCTTTCGCATGCGGTCGACGTCAACCTCCAGGCCGTCCAGGATGTCGGCCAGCGTGCGCGTTGCGTACGCGGCCACGCCCAGAGCGCGCTCGAAGACGAAGCGCTCGGCGCTCGAGTGGCTGATGTCGCGCTCGTGCCAGAGCGCCATGTTCTCGAGGCCGACGAGGGCGTCGGCCGCGCAGCAGCCGGGCCATGCCGGTGACCCGCTCGGCGAGGATCGGGTTGCGCTTGTGGGGCATCGCGCTGCTCCCCTGCTGCCCGGAGCCGAACGGCTCGAACGCCTCCCCCACCTCGGTGCGCTGAAGGTGGCGGATCTCGACCGCGATGCGCTCCAAGCGTGCCGCCCAGGATGGCGAGCGTGGTGAGCAGCTCGGCGTGGCGGTCGCGGCTGACCACCTGCGTCGGCGCCGGGTCGACCTCGAGGCCCAGCCCGGCAAGGACGTGTCGCTCGACCTCGGCGCTCACGTTGGCGTGCGTGCCGACCGCGCCGGAGATCGAGCCGACGCCCACAATCCCTCACGCGCGCGCGCACAGTCGTTCGGCATCCCGCCGCAGCTCGGCCAGCCAGCCCGCGGCCTTGAACCCGAACGTGATCGGCTCGGCGTGGATGCCGTGGCTGCGGCCGACCATCGGCGTGTCGCGGTGCTGGAGCGGCCAGGCGGCGGACGACCTCGGTCAGCCGCGCGAGCTCGCCCTCCACGACGCGCCGTGGCGTCGCGCAGGATCACCGCGGTGGCGGTGTCGAGGACGTCCGAGCTGGTCAATCCGTAGTGGAGCCAGCGGCCCTCCGGGCCGAGCCGTTCGGTGACCGAGCGCAGGAAGGCGATGACGTCGTGCTGCGACTCACTGCTCGATCTCGCGCGCGCGCTCCGGATCGACCTCGCCGCCGCGGCCCGGATCCGCTCCCAGTCCGCGTCCGGGACGACCCCCTCGGCGTTCCAGGCCTCGACGGCCAGGAGCTCGATCCGCAGCCAGAGGTCGAGACGGCGCCGCTCGCTGAAGATCTCCCGCAGCTCCGGCAGCGCATAGCGGTCGATCACGTCAGGCGCGCGGGTCGATGCGCAGCTCGGCGCGCCCGGCCTGGTCGTCGCGGAAGGCCGCCACCCGGGCCGCCACCGCCGGGTCGCCGAAGGCCAGGATGCGCGCCGCGAGGTGCGCCGCGTTCTTCGCGCCAACGGCGCCGATCGCGACCGTGGCGACCGGCACGCCCGGTGGCATCTGGACGACGGCATACAGCGCGTCGGCGCCGCCGAGCGAGCCGCCGTCCAGCGGGACGCCGATCACCGGCTTCGCCGTCAGGAGGCGAGCACGCCGGGCAGGTGAGCGGCGAGGCCGGCCGCGCCGATGAAGAGCTGGACCCCGGCGCGCCTCGGCCTCGGAGACGTAGGCGTGCGAGCGCATCGGCCTGGCGGTGGGCGCTGATGACCGATGCCTCCCACGTGATGCCGTACTCGTCGAGGACGTCGAAGCAGCCCTTCAGGGCAGGCAGGTCGGAGCGGGAGCCGCAGATGACGGCGACGGCGGGCATCGGTGCCGGTAAGAATAGCCCGCGCGCTTGACCCTCCATTGCGGTTGCTGGCCTACGATCTGCTGCACCTGCCGGCACCACGCCACAGACGCGTGACGAATCCCACCACTGAGGTATGCCGATGATCGCCCCGATCGCGCAGCCCCGCCTCCGCCCGGCGGCGGCGGCCGCCGTCGCCGTCCTCCTCGTGCTCGCTGCGGTGCTCACGTTCGCGCCGCGCGCCGCCGAGGCCGCCGGACCGCCCTCCGCGACCCGATTCGCGACCTTCAACGCCTCGCTGAACCGCAACCTGCCCGGCCAGGCGCTTTCGGACCTGTCGGCCCCGTTCGACCCGGCCGAGCCTGACGCCTCGCTCCGTGGTCGCCGCGCGCAGGCCGCCGCCGTGGCCGAGATCATCCAGCGCACGCGGCCCGAGGTCCTGCTCATCAACGAGTTCGACTACATCGACGGTCCGCTCGACGGCAACGCCCTCGACCACCGCCTTCCAGGACAACTACCTGTCGGTGGCGCAGAAGCCGGAGCTGGACGGGATCGACTACCCGTACGTCTTCGTGGCCCCGTCGAACACCGGCATCGCGTCCGGCTTCGACCTCAACAACAACGGCGCGGTCGTCACCACGCCGCTCGCCGCCGGATACGGGGACGATGCCCTGGGCTTCGGCGAGTTCCCCGGCAAGTTCGGGATGGCGGTCTTCAGCCAGCACCCGATCGCCCACGACGACGCGCGCACCTTCCAGCACTTCCTGTGGGCCGACATGCCCGGCGCGCTCCTGCCCGACGACGCGGCCACGGCCGCTCCAGCCGATTGGTACTCGGCCGAGGAGCTCGCCGTCCTGCCGCTGTCGAGCAAGTCGCACTGGGACATTCCGATCTCGATCGGCGGCACGACCGTCCACTTCCTGGTGAGCCACCCACGCCGCCCGTCTTCGATGGCCCCGAGGACCGCAACGGCCGCCGCAACAACGACGAGATCCGGCTCTGGGCCGACTACATCACGCCCGGCGCCGGCCGCTACATCTACGACGACGCCGGCGTCTCCGGAGGCCTGAAGCCCGGGGACGGTTTCGTCATCGCCGGTGACCAGAACTCCGACCCGCTGGATGGCGACAGCATCCCCGGCTCCGTCCAGCAGCTGCTCGACAGCCCGCGCGTCAACACGCAGGTCACCCCGAGCAGCGCGGGCGGCCCGGCCTGGGCGCTCGTGCAGGGGTTCCTCAACCTGCAGCACGAAAGCGACCCGGCCTTCGACACGGCCGACTTCTGCGACACGCCGGCCTTCCCGCCGTGCTCCGGCCCGGGAAACCTGCGGGCCGACTACGTGCTGCCCAGCCGGAACCTGCGGATCGTCGATGCCGCGGTCTTCTGGCCTCCGCCGGGCGACCCGCTCGAGTATCTGACCGGCACCGGATTCCCGGTTCCGAGCAGCGATCACCGCCTGGTCTGGGTCGACGTCATGGTCCCGGGCAACAACCGGGGCAGCTGACGCGGGACCGATACGGGCGGGTGCCGGTCGATCCGGCGCCCGCCCGTTCGTCGTCTGGTCAGTCATCCACAGCACGCATCAGCGAGGCGACCGTGAAGTTCCTGCTCCTCATCCACGGAGACGCGACGGCCGAGGCCGCATTGACGGCGGCCGAACGCCGCGCGATCGTCGACGAGCACTTCGCGTTCGCCACCGGCCTCCGGGAGCGCGCAACCGTCCTCGCCAGCGAGGCGCTTGGGCCGCCGGACGGCGCCCGCACGGTGCGCTTCGACGGGGACCAGATGCTCATCACGGACGGCCCCTTCCTCGAGTCGAAGGAGGCGCTCGGCGGCTTCTACGTGATACGAGGCCGACTCGCTGGAGGTTGCCACCGAGCTCGTGCGGGGCGTGCCGCGCTCACCGGGCCTCTTCGTGGAGCTCCTTCCGATCGTCGGCATGTAGCTCGCGGGCCGCGATGTCGGTTCGGTAGCGGCCGCCCTCCAGCTCGACTTCGGCGACGCCGCGATAGGCGGCTGCGCTGGCTTCCGCGAGGCCGGCGCCGCGCCCGACCATCGTCACGACTCGCCCACCGGTCGTCGTGACGGATCCATCGGGCATCCGCCGGGTGCCGGCATGGAAGCACAGGACATCGCCGTCGTCCCCGGCCGACGCAGGCTCGGCGCCGACGATCGCCCGCCCGGTGATTGGCGCCTCCGGATAGCCGTCGGCCGCGATGACGACCCCGACGGAGGCTCCGGCACGCGCCCGCAACGAGCCCTCCATGAGGCTCCGATCGCCGGTGGCGGTGCCGAGCATCGCCAGCGCGAGGTCACCGTCCAGCAATGGCAGCACGACCTGCGCCTCCGGGTCCCCGAAGCGGGCGTTGAACTCGAGCACCATCGGGCCATCGGCGGTCAGCATGAGCCCCGCGTACAGCACGCCCCGGTACGGCGCTCCGTCGCGAGACATGCGCCAGGCGATCGGCTCGAAGACCTCGGCCGCCGCCCGTTCGAGCGCATCGGCCCCGTACCAGGGCACCGGCGAGTACGCGCCCATGCCGCCGGTATTCGGCCCGCCATCGCCATCGGAGAGGCGCTTGTAGTCGCACGCGGCGGCGAGCGGCACGACCGTGGTGCCGCTGACGAATGCGAAGGCGCTCACCTCGCGACCGGCCAAGCGCTCTTCGAGGACGATCCGCGCCCCGGGCGCGACGCTGGAGAAGAGGTCGCGAACCGCGGCCTCGGCCTCCTCGATCGAGTCGGGTACGACGACGCCCTTGCCGGCGGCCAGCCAGTCGGCCTTCACGACCGGCGGGGCCTCGGCCGCGCGAACGTGGGCGAGCGCCGCCTCAGGGTCGGTGAAGGCCGATCCCGACGGCGTCGGCACACCGGCGCGCTCCATCTGTCGCTTCGCGAAGGCCTTGCTCGACTCGATGCGAGTGGCGGCGCGGGAGGGCCCGAAGGTCGGGATCCGCGCCGAGGCGAGCTCGTCGGCGACGCCGGCCGCAAGTGGCGCCTCGGGCCCGATCACGACGAGCCCATAGCGCTCGTTGACGGCGTGGCGGGCGACCGCGTCCGGGTCGGTGATGGGCAGGTCGGCGACGGCATCGGCCACCGCTGCGGTCCCGCCATTGCCGGGGGCGATGCGAAGTCGTCCAACGCTCTCGTCGCGTGACAGGCGCCAGGCAAGGGCGTGCTCGCGCGCACCCGACCCGAGGACGAGGACGTCCATCGGCGGGCGACTACTCGCCGGTCAGGTCGGCCAGGCGATCGAGAACCGCGGCGAGCTCGTCGATCCGCTGCTGGTAGCTCCCGAGGTCTCCGTCGGCGAGCGCGGCCTGGGCCTCGTCGTACAGGCGCTGGGCCTCCGCGACGAGCGCGGCGACGTCGCCCGGCAGCTCGGGCGCCGACGGCTCCGGCCCGGGCGACTCGCCCGGGGACGGCGTCGGCTCCGGCTCCTCGACGGGCGGCGGCTGTGCCTCGCCGAGCAGCTGCCGCAGGCCGTCCTCGACATCCTCGGCGAAGGCGACGCGCTCCTGGTCGACCATGATCACCCGCACGAACTCCGGGAACGGGGTGCCCTCGGCCTGGAGGAAGATCGGCTCGACGTAGAGCAGGCCGTCGTCGCCGATCGGCAGGACGAGCAGGTTGCCACGGATGATCTGCGAACCGGACCGATTCCAGACTCCGAATTGGTCCGCGATGGCCGAGTTCTGGGTGATGCGCGACTCGACCTGGGCGGGACCGTCGGTGGACGTGTCGGTCGGGAAGCGGAAGGCGATGCGCTGGCCGTAGAAGCCGGGATCCATGCGCGCGGCGACCCAGGCAATCATGTTCGGCCGGCCCTCAGGGACCATCGGCTGGATGAGGACGAACTCAGCCGCATCCTCGCCGGGGATCCGCATGGTGACGTAGTACGGCTCCATCGGCAGGCCGGTGCCGGTGGCCACGTCCTCCGGGATCGCCCAGCGATCGTCCTGGTTGTAGTAGGCCGTCGCCCCGTTTTCAGTGGCGGGGATGTGATAGAGCCGATAGGCCTCGTTCTGGGCGGTGAAGAGGTCCTCGGGGTAGCGGAGGTGGGCCACGAGGTCCTCGGGCATGGCGTCCATCGGCTCGAAGAGGCCGGGGAAGATGCGCGAGTAGGCCGCGACGATCGGCTCGTCGGGGTCGGCAAGGAAGAAGCGGACGGTGCCGTCATAGGCGTCGATCACGACCTTCACGCTGTTGCGGACGTAGTTCGCTCCGGCAAAGCGCGACCCTTCGGGGAGGGGCTGCGCGTTGGGGTAGCGGTCGCTGGCGGTGTAGGCGTCCCACACCCACAGCAGCCGGCCGGCGGCGCTGACGAGGTACGGATCGTGGTCGTAGATGAGGAACGGCGCGATTTCGTTCACGCGCTCCTCGATGTCGCGGTGGAAGAGAATCTGCGAGTCGCCGGTCAGCTGCCCGCTGATGAGGAGATTGAAGTCCCCGAATCGCAGCGCGAAGAGCGCGCGCGCCAGCGGGTTGCCGATGCCGACCCCCGTCGTGCCCCCCAGGTCGTGACGGCGCCGACATCGGTCCCCTCGTCGGCCTGCGTCTCGAGCGGGTAGTCGAACTCCTCGGTGTCCGTCCCGGTGACGACGTACGTGTCGGTCGCCTCACCGAAGTAAATGCGCGGCTCCCCGACCGGGAGCTGGGGCTCGCGGTTGATGCCGCTGACGAGGTAGTCCGGCGTGCCACGATCGGTCACCGCATCGACCGGGACGGCTGTGATGCCGTAGCCATGCGTGTAGACGAGCGTCTCGTTCGTCCAGGTCCGCGCGTTCTCCGCCAGCCGCTCGACGTCCAGCTCGCGGGCGCTGAGCATGATCTGGCGCTGCTCGCCGCCGATCGGGTAGCGGTCGATGTCGACGTCGAGGAAGTCGTAGTAGCGCCGCAGGATCTGGTCCTGCCCGAAGGTCGTCAGCAGCGGCCGGTAGTCCCAGAGCCGGAGGTTGTCGATGGTCGTCCGCATCCTCGGCGAACACCTGCCGGGTGAGCTCCTGCTCACCGGTGAAGCCTCGGATCTCGATCGCGTCGAGGTCGAACGCCGCGCGCGTCGCAGCGATGTGACGCGCGAGGTACGGCCGCTCGACGTTGAGCTCGTTCGGGATTGACCTGCACGGTCTGGACGAAGGCCGGATACAGGCCGCCGACGAGGACCGAGAGCACGAGCCATGCGCCGGCCGCGAGCGCAAGCAGCCACAGCGTCCGGAACCAGGTGTTGAGCAGGAGGAGGACGGCGGACCCGGCGGCGACGACGGTCAGGATGACGAAGGCCGGCAGGCGGGCGTTCATGTCCGTGTAGAGCGCGGCGTGGACGGAGTCGTTCGGCCCGCCGACCGAGTACGCCAGCTCGGCGATGTCGAGCTGATACCCCGCCGCGATGACCGCCAGCAGCAGCGCGCCGATGACCGACAGGTGCGCGCGTACCGGCGCCGAAAGGTGGAACTGCCAGCGCAGGGCGCGCGCCGCATACGTGCCGAGGGTCAGGAGCCCGACCACGATGAGGGTGGTCGAGGCCCACCCGAGGAGGAAGCGCCAGAACGGCAGGTCGAAGACGTAGAAGCCAACATCGCGGCCGAGGGTCTGGTCCGTCGTGCCCCACGGGCCGCTGTTCAGGAAGAGGAGGATCGTCTCCCAACGCCCGGCCCATGCCGCGGCACTGCCGAGTGCCAGCAGTACGGCGACGACAGTGAGCCCGACGCCGATGAACCGCGAGGCATCGGGCATCTCGAACCCGCCCAGCTGTCGTACCGGCGCCTGCGGCGCGATCCGACGCGCCAGCCAGATGCTGATGAGCGCCGGGACGAGCATCGCGGCGAAGCCGATGCCGAAGAGGGCGACCTGCGACCAGAACCGCGTGGCGAAGACATCCGTGCGGCCGAGGGCGTTGAACCACATGACGTCGGTGATGAGGTTCACGAAGCCACCGAGCAGGCCGAGGATCACGAGGAGCGCCACGATCCCACCGCCGATGAGGAGCCAGCGCCTCCACGGGACGTCGCCGCCCATGATCGGGCGCACGACCGGTGGGCCGCCGCCGTTGCCGCCGCGAGCTCGGCGGCTCCGTTCCTCGTCCGCGGGCGTCACGTTGCGTGCGGCGCGCGGCCGCTCATAGGGCCGTCCGTGTCGACGGGCGTCCTCCTCCTCCTGGCGGCGCTGCAGCTCCTCGAGCAGCCGATCGAACCAACCGGACATGTGCGGGGCATGCTACCGGTTGTCGGCCCTGACGACGTCAGCCAGCCCGGTTCGTCCGTCCAGATAGGCGAGGACCGCGAGGTCGCGCGGTTGTCGTCGGGGTGCTCCTCGAGGGCGAGCTTCGAGAAGATCGTCGCCACCTGTGCCCCGACCGTCTCGACCGCGATCGACAGCCGATCGGCGACCGATCGATTCGACCGACCCTCGGCCACGAGCGCGAGCGCCTCCCGTTCGCGGGGCGTCAGGACGGCGAGCCGTTCCTGGGTCGTGCGGCTTCGCACGACCTCATCGATATCCGACGCCACCGGCGCCACCGGCGCGGCCGCCGCCGGGCGCCGGGTCTAGCGATCGAGGCCGGCGCTTGGCTGGGGGATCGGTCCCGGGGCGGGAACGAGGAGGTCGACGCCGGCCGCATCGGCAGCGGCGAAGACGCCCAGGGCCAGGATGACCGTGACGACGATGACGATCTCGGCGACGAGAATCGCCGTGGCCAGGCCGCGCATGCCCCATCGGGCATCGGCGTGCCGGCTCGTGATGACAAGGGCTGCGTTGGCGATCATCGGTAGGTGGCCTCGTTGGTTGAATCCGTCGCCACGACCGTACGACCGTGCGACGGCCGGCACGAGCGGGGTGGCCCGCGAACAGGGCCGGCGGCATCCGGGGTTATCCCCCTAGGCGCGCCGTGGGCCGGGTGCGAGGATGCGGGCCATCACGTCGCGTTCGCGGAGGAGGACTGATGGCACCCGACCCGGACACCGAGCCCCGCCAGCCAGCAGCGTCGCACGCCTTCGCGTGGGCGGCGACCGCGCTCGGCGGCGTCGTCGTCGGTGGCTTCACACTCGTGCTGTGGGCCTTCACCAATGGCGAGCTGCCGAACATCGCGATATCGGCCTATCACCTTCCCCTCTATCTCGGGGTGCTGGCGGTGGCCGTCGTCTGCGCCGTCACGGTCGTCCGCGCCTCCCGGGACGGCCGCACCTGGCGTCGCGCCCTTCCGCGAGGGTACGGAGTCCTGGGGGTGGGCGTGGCCCTCTTCGTCGCGGCCCTCGTGCTCGACGTCGGCTGGCGCGAGGGCGTCGGCTACCGTCTCGGCATCGAGGAGAGCCTGAGCCCGAGCCGAATCGCGCTGGCCATCGCCCTCGGCATGATCACGGTGGCGCCGCTGCACTCGGCGCTGATCGGCGCCAGGGTGCCGGCGATCGCCGTGGCCCTGTCGAGCGCCTTCACGCTCGCGGCGGTCGGATGGCCGGGGGGCTTCCATCCCGCCGAGAGCCAGTTGTTGGCGGTCGACCCCGACCTGCCGCAGCTTCCGAGCGATATCTGGGTGATGGACGCCGACGGCAGCCATCAGACCCGGCTCATCGAGGCCGGAGCGGCGACGGGCTTGGGCTACACGAGCTGGTCGCCAGACGGCCGGGAGATCAGCTACACCCTGTTTCAACTGCCGCCTGGCGGTGGCGACGTGACGGAGGCGGAGATCTGGGCGGCCCGGAGTGATGGCACGGGATCGCGACGCATCCTCGAGGGACCCGAATGGGCGTGGATCCCGCGCTTCACACCCGACGGCCAAGCGGTCCTCTACACCGATGAGGCTCCAGGCGGACCCTTCACCGACGCCGGTCCGCTCGGTCCCGGCGTCGGCGCCGGTCCCCAGGGGCCCCTGAGCATCCCGCTGCCGAATGCGGACGTGTGGAGCATCGGCGTCGCGGCGGACAGCGAGCCCCGGCAGCTCACGGACAGCGCCGGCGACGATCGGGCCCCGGTCCCCTCCCCCGACGGGTCGCGGATCCTGTTCGACTCGACCCGAGATGGCAACACCGAGATCTACGTCATGGACGCCGATGGCGCCAACCCACAGCGACTGACCGATGACGCCGGCGAGGACTGGGGTGCCAGCTGGTCGCCGGATGGCATGCAGATCGCGTTCAACTCCAGTCGGACTGGCGCCATGGAGATCTTCGTCATGGATGCCGACGGCGATGGGGTCCGTCAGGTGACCTTCGAGGGTGGCTTCTGCTCCGGCCCGACGTGGTCCCCGGACGGTTCACGCATCGCGTTCACCGCCCGTGGCGACGACGGCGCCGGGCAGATCTGGTCGGTGGCCGCGGACGGCAGCGATCGGCAGGACCTGAGCCGCAACGTGAGCACCGACGACCAGGTCTGGACCAGCGGCTGGGGCGCCGACGGACGGATCCTCTTCGTCCGCACGCCGCAGCCGGGGCCGCTCGCTTCAGCGCTGGTGCGGCTCGACTACGCTGCTGCGGGGATGCTCCTGAGCGTCGTCCTCCTCGCGACGATGGTCGCCATCCTTGCGCTGACGGCGCCGCCGCTCGGCTCGTTCACGCTCTTCCTGGTCGTCGGCACGGCCCTCATCGCGATCCCGGCCGAGGCGTGGTTCGTCGTGCCGGCCGGCGCTGCCGCGGGGATGGCGACCGACCTGGCGGCGTGGCGGAGCGCACCCGGTCGCCGGCCGGCGGTCGCGGCTGCCACCGCGGCCGGCAGCTTCGTGCTCGCGACCAGCGTGGCGGCACTCCTGACCAGGGGCCTCGAGTGGACCCCGACGCTGGCGCTCGGCGTCGCCCTCGCCGCAGGCGTGATTGGCTGGGCCATCGGGACCCTCGCGGAGATGCGGCCGCGAGAGGCGACGGCGTCCGCGTGAGGTCGCGGGCTCCCGACCAGGTGCTGCTCGGCCTCGCTGGCGCCGGCCTGGCCGCCATCGCGGCCTTCGCCCCGTTCGCCTACGCCTACCCGCTCCGCGTCCGACCCGACCCGACCTTCGCGGCGGCCACCTTCGTGGGCGAGCTCCTGTGGGTCGCGGCGATGGTGGCAAGCCACGCGCGCGATCCCGCCGGGCGGCTGTGGAAGCTCATCCTGGGTTCACGCGCGGTCGCGGCGCTCGGCGTGATCTGGGTCGTCAACACGTCACTCACCTGGACCCTGTGGCAGCTCAGCATCGGGCTTGCGACGGTCGTCTTCGCCCACCTCGTCCTCAGCGTTCCAAGCGGCCGGCTCGAGCATCGGTTCGACCGGACCCTGGTCGTCGCGGCCTACCTCGCCTTCCTGGTGAGCCGCATCGGCCTGGCGCTGGTGTGGGACCCGCGGAGCGCCGAGTGCTTTCCGCGCTGCCAGGTCAACCCCTTCATGGTCTGGCCGTCGACGGAGCTGACGTCGCTCTTCGGGGCGGTGACCATCCTGACGCCGGTCCTCGCCGTCGGCGTGGTCGTCGGGCTCTGGCGCCGGTGGCGCGCAGCCAGCCCGGTGTTGCGTCGCACCTTGGTGCCCGTCGCCCTGGTCGCGCCGCTCGAGCTCGGCATCGCCACGGCCCGGTCGATCGCGGCCCTCAGCCAGGACACCTGGGAGAGCGTGGGCATCGTCCTCAGCACCTCGCCCCTCGCCTTCGTCCATGCGGCCATCCCGGCGGGCTTCCTGGCCGGCATCCTCGCCGCGCGCCTCTCTCGAGGAGCGATCGCGGACCTGGCGGTCGAGCTCGGCGGCGGCGTCCCACTCGGCGGACTGCGGGCCACGCTGGCGCGCGCATTGCGCGACCCGACGCTGGCGCTCGCATTCCCGGCGCCAGGTGGTGGCAACGGATTGGTCGACGCCGATGGCCGGCCCGTCGACGGCACCGGGATGCCGGAGCCGGGTCGGGGCGTCGCGCGGCTCGAACGGGACGGGGAGCTCCTCGCCGTCCTCGACTACGACCCGGCCATCGAGGTCGAGGACCCCGGGCGAGTGCATGCCGTCGCCTCCGTCGCCCGCATGGCTCTCGAGAACGAACGGCTGGCGGCACAGGTCCGGGCGCAGCTCGAGGAGGTTCGGGCCTCTCGCGCCAGGATCGTGGAGGCCGCCGATGCCGAGCGCCGGCGCATCGAGCGAGACCTGCACGACGGCGCACAGCAGCGTCTCGTCGCGCTCACCATGCGCCTCGACCAGGCACGTGGCCACGTCGAGGGAGCCGGCGAGCTGATCGACGCCACGACCGACGAGCTGCTCCGAGCCATCGGCGAGGTGCGCGACCTGGCGCACGGGCTCCACCCGACCATCCTCACCGAGAGCGGCCTGGCGGCCGCGGTCGAGTCGCTGGCGGAGCGGGCGCCGATCCCCGTGCGCGCGAGCGTAACGCCGAGCCGCCTCGGGACCGAGGTCGAGGTCGCCGCCTACTTCGTCGTCGCCGAGACGGTGACGAACGCGGTCAAGCATGCCGGCGCATCCGAGGTTCGAATTGACGCCTCACTCGACGCCGACCACCTCTCCCTCACCGTGGCCGATGACGGGCGGGGCGGGGCGGATCCCGAGCACGGCTCGGGGCTGCAGGGCCTCATCGACCGGGTCCTGGCCGTCGGCGGGACCCTCACGATCGACAGCCCGCCCGGGGGTGGCACCACCCTCCACGCCCGCATCCCGGCGACAGCACGATGACCGATTCGCCCCTCCGGATCGTCCTCGCCGACGACGCCGTGCTGCTGCGGGAGGCCCTGGCCACCTCGCTCACCAGCGCCGGATTCGAGGTCGTCGGCCAGGCGGCGGATGTCGACGGGCTGCTGGCCCTGGTCGAGTCGGCCGCACCCGACGTCGTGGTGGTTGACGTGCGCATGCCGCCGACCCACACCACCGAGGGGCTCGAGGCGGCGCGCCGGATCCGCTCCGAGCACGCGAAGGTCGGCATCCTGGTGCTCTCGCAGGTCATCGAGACGCGCTACGCCGTCGACCTGCTTCGTGAGGACCCGGCGGGGGTCGGCTATCTCCTCAAGGACCACGTGACGCGAATCTCCGAGCTGGCCGACGCGGTCCGGCGGGTCGCCGCCGGCGAGTCGGTGATCGATCCTGAGGTCGTTGCCCGCCTCCTTGGACGCCCGCGTGCCCACTCCCCACTCGACGAGCTCACGCCACGCGAGCGCGAGATCCTGGCGCTCATGGCCGAGGGCCGCTCGAACCACGGGATCGCCGAGCACCTCGTCCTCGACCCGAAGACGATCGAGGGCCACGTCACCCGGATCTTCTCGAAGCTCGGGCTCGAGCCGACCAGCGAGGACCACCGTCGGGTCCTCGCCGTCCTCAGCTACCTCCGGCTCGACTGAGGCGCCGCCCTTCTGCGAGCTACTCCCACTCGATGGTCGCGGGCGGCTTCGAGCTGATGTCGTACACGACGCGGTTGACGCCGGGCACCTCGTTGACGATTCGCGATGAGATCTTCGCGAGCACGTCGTAGGGAAGGCGCGCCCAGTCGGCGGTCATGCCGTCGTCGCTGGTCACGGCACGGATGGCGACGACGTTGGCGTACGTCCGGTTGTCGCCCATGACGCCCACCGAGCGCACGGGCGTCAGGATCGCGAAGGACTGCCACAGGGACCGATACAGGCCGGCGGCCTTGATCTCGTCGATGACGATCCAATCAGCCTCCCGCAGCGTGTCGAGCCGTTCGGCCGTCACCTCCCCGATGATGCGGATGGCGAGCCCCGGGCCGGGGAACGGTTGTCGCTGGACCATCGCCTCAGGCAGGCCAAGCTCGACGCCGACGCGACGCACCTCGTCCTTGAACAGGTAGCGCAGCGGCTCGATGAGCCGGAAGCGGAGGTCGGCGGGCAGTCCGCCGACGTTGTGGTGCGTCTTGATCTTCTGCGCGGCCTTCGTCTCCGAGGTGGTCGACTCGATGACGTCGGGGTAGAGCGTGCCCTGGGTCAGGAAGTCGATCTGGCCGAGCTCGGCGGCCTGCTCCTCGAATACGCGGATGAACTCGTCGCCAATGATCCGGCGCTTCTCTTCCGGATCCTCGACGCCGGCGAGCCGCCGCAGGAACCGTTCGCGGGCGTCGACCATCGCCAGGCGCATGCCGAGGTGCTCGGCGAAGGTCTCGCGCAGGAGCTCGGACTCGCGCTTGCGCATCAGGCCGTGGTCGACGTAGATGCAGGTCAGCTGGTCACCGATGGCGCGATGCACGAGCGTCGCCGCGACCGCGCTGTCGACGCCGCCGGAGAGCGCGCAGATGACGTGGCCGTCGCCGACCCGCTCGCGGATCTCGGCCACGGTCGTCTCGATCAGGTTCGTGGCGGTCCAGTTCTGGCGAACCCCGGCAATGCCCACCACGAAGTTGCGAAGCACGTCGCGCCCGATCGGCGTGTGGACCACCTCGGGGTGGAACTGGATGCCGTACAGGTTCCGACCCGGATCGGCCAGCCCGGCGAAGGGCGTCGAGTCGGTCTGCGCGGTGGGCCGGAAGCCCTCGGGCGGACGGAGGATCGAGTCGCCGTGGCTCATCCAGACCGGCTGTTCGCGCTCGATCCCGGAGAAGAGGCCCTCCGCCTCGGTGAGGGTCACCGTCGCGGGACCGTACTCACGCTTGTCGGAGGGAACCACCTCGCCGCCGAGCTCGTGCGCCATGAGCTGCAGCCCGTAGCAGATGCCCAGCACCGGGATGCGCCCCGACCAGAGCGCGGGGTCGGCTCGCGGCGCGTCGGCGTCATAGACCGACGACGGTCCGCCCGACAGGATCACCGCCCTGACCCCTCGTCGCTCGAGCTCGGCCATCGGGGTGTCGTGCGGAAGGAGCTCGGAGTAGACGTTGAGCTCGCGGACGCGCCGGGCAATGAGCTGGGCGAACTGGCTGCCGAAGTCGAGGACGGCGACGGTGTCCGGCTGGTCGGCGGCCTCGGTGGCGATGCGCTGCGGCGGCGGCGCGTGGAGCGCCTGTTCCAGGTAGGCCTCGACCTCGGCGTCGTCCGGGGCAAGCACGCGATGGCCGGCGTTGGCGGCCTCGCCATGCACCGTCCGCCCGCGATCACGCGGCGGTGTGGGGTCGCGCTCCTCGCTCAATCGGGCTCCGTGCGGCGAATTGGTGCGCGTCAGTGTATGAGGTCGCCACCCATGGTCGCGGCCGAGATCCGCGAGCTGACCCTACGTCGACGATCCATCCGAGGTGGCGGTCGACGAAGTTCGCACCGACGTCTGCTGGCCGGTCGGCTGAGGGCCGGCCAGGCCGCTACCCCTTGTCTGCGGACGGCGCCGGGTGTATATCGGTCGCTGCGGGAGGCGACGACGTGCGGACCAGATCCATGGCCGCCGGGGACGCACCGAGCCACTGGCGAACCCCACCCGCCCGGCTACGAGGGGTGCCCCGATGCGCCGACTTCTTCGTTCGCTTCTAGCCGCGACGATCCTCCTTGCCCTGACGGCGACGACCGTCATCGGCGCCAAGCCATCGACCGGATGCGCGTCGGCGTCGTCGGGCTTCTTCCTCGTCGACCGCGATGGCTGGTGGGCCGAGACGGTCGACGGGTTCGAGGCCGAGGGGATCCCGGTTTACGAGGCTGATGGCGTCACGTTCACGGCGGAGTTCGACGCGTGGGCCGCCGGGTTCGGCCTCGCCGATGGCGCCGCACTCGAGGCCTACGTCCGCGGGCCACAGTGGGACGCCTTCGACCACAACCAGAACGGGTTCACCTGCATGAAGCGCCGGCCGACGACGCCTGGAGTCGGGAACCCGGCCTACATCTTCAACGGGGTCGACGACCAGTCGGCCTCGAAGTCGGGGTAGGCGATCAGGGACGGCTCGCGGCAAGCCCTGCCCAGGGCTCAGCCGTCGAGCCAGTCCCGGGGGTGGGCGGCGAGGAACTCCTCGATGGGAATGCCGCCGGCGCCGACGGTCAGCGAGCGCGCGCCGCGATGGCTGCGCGTGAAGGCGAGGCTCCCGGCACGGCCGCGCGCGTTCCCGATCCGGACCTCGATGGCGACCGGCGCGTCGCGGCCGCGCAGCAGCTTGCCGGGCCGCACGACCCAGTCGACCTCGCTGTTGCCCTCGCGCCAGTAGCCGATCTCGTCGGGATCGGCGTGCGCCCAGAGGTGCGCCCCTACGGCCGTCTCGACCAGGCGCGCCCACGCTTCGTGATCGGCCTTCGTGCGGGCCAGCGTCGTCCGCGCAGTTGCGGTCACGAGGGCCGTGTTGAGCGCGAGCAGCTTCGGCGACGAGGCGCGGCGCCGCACGGCGGATCCGGCGTACTTGCCGAGCCCGGTCACCATCCCGGCCCCGCCGAGCAGCTCGAGGTAATGCGCCAGGGTCACCGTGTTGCCGGCATCGGTCAGGGCGCCGAGCATCTTCGTGTACGAGAGGACCCGCCCGGAGTAGGCACACGCCAGCCGGAAGAGCTGCCGCAGCAGCACGGGCTTCTCGACTCGGTTGAGCAGCAGGATGTCGCGCGACAGGTTCGTCTCGACGATGGCGTCGAGGATGTATTCCTCCCAGCGGTCGTGGTTCCCGATCAGCCGGGCGGCACCGGGATAGCCGCCATAGAACAGGTAGGTGTCGAGGTCCCAGCCGAAGGCGTCGCGCATCTCGCCGAAGGTCCAGTGCGTGAAGCGGATGACCTCGAAGCGCCCTGCCAGGCTGTCGGACAGGCCGCGCCGAACGAGAAGCGGGGCCGAGCCGAGGATCATGACCCGCAGCGGCGTGCCGGAGGCAGCGTCCTCGTCCCAAAGCTGCTTCACGACGTCCGACCAGTCGCGGATCTTCTGGACCTCGTCCAGGACGAGGAGGCTGCCCGCGCGACCGCCCATCCGCGCCTGCTGGCGCCCGATCGCCCACTGCGTGTAGATCCAGCCGACATCCTCGGGGTCCGGCGCGTCGGCCGACGCGAAGTGGCCCGGGATGCCGATCGCGTCCATGACCTGGCGCGCAACCGTGGTTTTGCCGACCTGGCGGGGACCGGCCAGGACCTGGACGAACTGCCGGGGCTCGTGGGCCCGCGCCAGGACCTCGTCGTAGATCGGCCGCCGGTACTCCTTTGGCTTACGTGTCATTTACTCACCGATGCGAGTGTGTTTACTCAGCATGGTGAGCAATACTACTCAGGCGAGCTCGAGCCGGGCGCGCTCCAGCGCCTGCGTCGTCGTCTCGGCGGGAAATGGCGAGCGGCGGATGGCCTCGTCTGCGCCGATCGCGCCCGCGACGACGTCGGAGGCAAGCTCCGAAAGGGCGCCCAGCTCACCGACCTGGCCTTCGGCGAATCCACGGTCGGACGGATCGCCGTGCCCCGGCACGACGGCGCCCTCGACCCGTTCCACCAGAACGCGGCCGGTCGCGGCCCACGCGATCGGATAGCTGTCGCCGAAGCTCGGCGGAGCGCCGTTCTCCAGGAGGTCGCCGGCGAACAGGACCGATGCGTCCGGCACCGTGATGACGATGTCGTTGTCGGTGTGGCCGAGCCCGAGATAGCGGAGCTCGATCTGGCGATCGCCGAGATCCAGCGTGGCAACCTCGTCGAAGAGCTCGGTTGGCGGCGTCAGCACGACCGCGCGGAACTCATCGGCCTCCTCGCCTCCGAACGACTCGATGAGGCGCGCGCGCATCGCCTCGCCGCGCTCCTCGATCATCGTCGCGCAGCGGACGTGGCCCCAGATCGGGGTCGGGACGAACCGGGCGTTTCCGAAGGCGTGGTCCCAGTGGCCGTGGGTGTTGACCACGGCGGTCAGGGTGCCGGGCAACGCGGCGAGGTCGTTCCGCAGCTCGTCCGCCAGTCGATGAGTAGCGCGGGTGTCGATGACGACCAGGCCGGCCGCCCCGCCGATGGCGCCGATGGTCTGGTCGAGCGACTCGTAGCGGCGGACCCAGACCCGGTCGCCGACCTCGAGCCAGGGCGACGTCACGCGCCGAGGCGGACGGCCGTGCCGGATGCGGTGACCATCAGCATGCTGCCGTTGCCGACCGTTTCGTAGTCGAGGTCGATGCCCACGACCGCATCGGCGCCGCGGGAGGTCGCTTCGGCGGCGAGCTCCTGCATCGCGATCTCGCGCGCCTTGCGCAGCTCCTCCTCGTAGGCGCCGGAGCGGCCGCCCACGATGTCGCGCACGCCGGCGAAGAGGTCCTTGAAGATGTTGGCGCCCAGGATCGCCTCGCCCGTCACGACGCCGAGGTACTCCTCGATCGTGCGACCCTCGATGGTCGGCGTGGTGGTCTGGATCACTTCCCCTCCTCCATGTAGAACTCGTGGAACTCGGCGCAGCGACCGTCGGGGTCGAAGCGCAGCACGTAGGCGTTGTGGAACGTGCGTTCGGGCGCGGTGTCGGTCGCCGCGTACCTGCTCCAGCCGAGGGCGACCGCGCGGTCTCCCTCCACGGCATATGGCTCGTACCGCGCGTCCCACGTCCCCGGCTCGTCGGGCTCCTCGAGCCAGCTGGCGACGATCGCGTCGCGGCCGCGAATGGCGTGATCGTCGCTGTCCCACGGCCGGTAGGAGTAGACCGCCTCCTCGCTGAAGAGGGCGGCGATCGACTCGGCGTCGTTGTTGCGCCAGGCCTCGACGTAGTTGTCGAGCCAGGCCTGCACGTCGGAACGGTTCATGCGCCGATGCTAGCGCTCAGTCGGCGTGAAGGTGGGCCACGCCCGCGGCCTCCTCGTCGACGGCGCGTCGCTCCGCCGCACTGAGCCTCCGGAAAGGCGACAGCTCGATCCGTCCCTCCTCCCAGCGCCACGTCCCGGCGACCTGGCCATCGACGAGGAAGGTCGGATACGAGGGCGGCATCTTGGTGTGAAAGACCAGCGGCCGGTACGCCTCGGGCAGGATCTGGGTTCGGCGCGCGTGCACGAGGAGCGTGGCGTCCCACGTCGGCAGGAACCGCACCGGTGCCTCGGTGTCCGGGTGCGGCAACGGCCCGTCCTCGACGTCGAGCAGCTCGGTGCCGTCCTCGGTGTGGAACCGTCGCAGGTCGAGCGTCGCCAGGGCTGCGCGGACCGGCGAGACGGCCATCCCCAGGAATGACGCGACGTCGTTCGCCGCCGCGGGCCCGAACGCTCGCAGGTAGCGCTGGACCGCGTCCGGCAACGCCGTCGGCTCAGGAACGTTATCAGCCGGACCGATCACCTCGTCGGCGAGGGCGCACAGGTCGGCGCGGCGACGCTCCCATGTCCCGGATGGCGGAATCCGCAGGATCGCCAGGTCGGTGTCGATCGAGAAGCGGATCGCGGGATGCTCGTTACGGAGGAGCGCCAGGAGCGCGGGCCGCTTCACCGGCCCGTCCGCGAGCGCGGCCCGCACGCGGGCCACGGCGTCCGATCGGTCGAGGGTGGCCGGCGCCTTGGTCGCCTTCGCGGCCCACTCGCGGATCGAGCGCTGCACCGCGCCGAGGAGGAGGCGGTAGTCCTCCCGCCGCACCGTGTGGATCGTGCCGCGCATGAGCGTGCCCTGGACGACGCTGCCGTCCTCGTAGGCGGCCGTCAGGTCCCTTCGACCGAAGCCGGCAACGCACGACCAGAGCCTGATGTAGGCGTTCGGCGCGTACTGGTTCTGGATGCCCGCGAGCCGCTCGAGCGCATCGGGAATCGACACCTCCGCTCGCTCGAGGAGAAGCTGCCGAGCGAGCAGCGCGCGATTGAGGGCTCGCGCGGTGAGGGTTTCGGGCGACATGGAGGACCGATGGTAGCCGTCGGCTCCGATGGCGTCGGGTGGCTGGGTCAGCCGCCTCCGGCGAGCTGCCAGGACTTGCCCTCGGTCGCGATCGACGGCGCGATCACCATCTCGACCTCGTGCATCTCGCGGATGGTGCGCGCCCCGAGCGCGGCCATCGACTGGCGCAGCGCGCCAACGAGGTTCTGCGTGCCATGCGTCGTCTCGGCCGGGCCGAAGAGGATCTGCTCGAGCGGCAGCCGCTCACCGATCCGGATGCGCGTGCCGCGCGGGAGCGTCGGCGACGGCGCCGCCATGCCCCAGTTGAAGCCGCGCCCTGGTGCCTCGAGCGCGCCGGCGAACGGCGATCCGAGCATGACCGCATCGGCGCCCGAAGCGATCGCCTTGGCGATGTCGCCGCCGGTCCTCATCCCGCCATCGGTGACGATCGGAACGTAGCGTCCGGTCTCGCGCTCGTATCGGTCGCGCGCGGCCGCCACCTCGAGCGTTGCGGACACCTGCGGCACCCCGATGCCGAGCACCTCGCGAGTCGTGCATGCCGCTCCTGGTCCGACACCGACGAAGATGCCGGCCGCCCCCTGGTGCATCAGCTGGTAGGCTGCCTCGCCGCTGACCGTGTTGCCGACCAGGACCGGCAGCTTGAGCCCACCGGTCAGGTCGGCGAGCGACAGGACGCGCGTCGACGTCGAGATGTGGCGCGCACTGCTCACCTGGGACTGGACGAGGAGGAGGTCGGCGCCCGACTCGGCCGCGAGCTCCGCGTGATGCCAGGCCGATGCCGGCGTGGTGGCCACCGCAGCGACGCCGCCCTCGGCCTTGATCCTGACGATCAGCGCCCGAACGAGATCGTCGCGGACGGGGGCGTGGTAGGCATCTGCCAGCACGTGCGCGGCCGTCTGCCCGCTCTCCGCGGCCGCCACGCGCTCGATGATCGGTGCGGGATCCTCATAGCGGGTATAGAGGCCCTCGAGGTTGACGAAGGCCAGCCCGCCGTGGCGGCTCATGCGCACCGCCATGTCGGCATCCGCCACGGCGTCCATGGCGGCTGCGAGGAAGGGGATCTCGAGCCGGAATCCACCGAGGTCCGTCGCAATGTCGACCTCTGCCGGATCTGCGGTCACGGCGCCCGGGACGAGGGCGATCTCCTCGAATCCGTAGGCGCGCCGCAGGCGCGACTCGGTTGCCGCCGGAAGCGTCTGGTCGATCACGTCAGCGTTCCTCGGCAGGTACAAAAGGCCCGCGCGGCATGGCGGCGCGGGCGGTAGTCGGTGCGGGGACAGTGACGGCGCGGATCGGGTTCACGGCGTGGTCGCTGGCGGCTTTGGCGAAGTATAGCCGTCGCTGGCGCCGCGATTCCTGCGAATCGCTCGGTGGGAACGGGTGCGGCGGCATCGCCGCCACACCCGCAAGAGCTCAGGCCGTTGCGGTCTCGCCGTCGCTCGCAAGCCAGCTCCACAGCGCCGGCAGCAGCCCGATGGCCGAGATGCCGACGAGCACGTAGACGATGCTCGAGAGCGCATTCGTCTCGCCGAAGTCGTTGCCGGTGAGAGCGGCGACGAGGTCGAATCGGGCGATCCCGACCAGCAGCCAGTTCAGGCCGCCGACGATCACGAGCGTCAGAAAGGCGATGTTGAGATAACGCATGTTGGGTTCTCCTATGTTGAGCTGATGGGATCAGGCGCGGACGCGTCGGACGACCGACGGCGCCGCGGTGACGATGGCGAGGCCGATGAGAACGATCCCGATCGCGGCCGCCGGCAGCGTCGGCTGCTCGAGGGCGGTGTTCGGCATGTCTTCCAGTGCCTCGGTGGCAACGATGACCTGGACGCCGGCTTCGAGATCCGGGTCGTCCATGGCGATCGCGGTGTAGTTCTCGCCCGCCGCGAGGCTCGCCTCGATCGACAGCGCAGCCGCGGAGTCGCCTGCGGCGCGGATCTCGAGCGCGTACGTTCCGGCATCGACCGTCAAGTAGTCGGTGGCGTCCGGATAGGCGAGGGCCTCTACGAGGATCGGGCCATCGGTCACGGCGACGTCGACCTCTGCCGGCGCGCTCGGCGAGGCATGGAAGACACGCAGCTTCGCCTGGCCCTCGGCGGGCGTACGGTCATCGGTGAGAACCGTGGCCGTCATATCGGCGAGCAGGCCTGTGGCGGCAACGGTGTACGACGTGCCAGCCTCGAGCGCCAGGTCGGCGTCGATGACGGGATCCGTCGTGCCAGTGGCGGTCACCTGGAGGTTGTGGGTCCCCGCGGGGAGGGCCAGGTAGTCACTGACGGCGGTGAACGGGACGTCGGTCAGCGCTGGCTCGCCGTCGACCCAGATGTCGACGTTCGGCGCATCCGGCGATGCGTGCACGACGCGCACGAACGCTTGGTCGGCCGCCGCAGCGGGAGCCGCGATCGTGGCCGTCAGGGCCAGGGTGCCGAGCAGGGTCGCTGCCCGGCGGATGGAGCGTGGCATGGAGGTCTCCTCGATGTGTGTCGACCGCGAACGGCTGTCCACGGCTTTGTATAGTGTCTGTATAGCTTCCAGCCGTGTGCTTGTCAAGGGTATGTCGAATCATCTACGATGGACGAAGCATGTACACGATCAAGGCGGCATCCGCGCGCAGCGGCGTCGGGATCCCCCTCCTTCGAGCCTGGGAGCGCCGCTACGGCGTCGTTGCTCCGACGCGCACCGCATCGGGCTACCGTCTCTACGACGAGGAGGCCATCGAGCGCCTCCGAGCGATGCGACAGCTCATCGCGCACGGGTGGTCGGCTCAGCAGGCGGCGACCCGCATCTCCGAGAGCGGGCCGGAGGAGGTGGCCGCACTGGCGCACTCGCTCGTTCCCGCCGGTGATGGGGCGGTTGCGGCGAACGCCGAGTCCGGACACGGACCGATCAAAGGCTCGACCGCCGTCGACCTCATCGCGCGGATGCTCGAGTCGGCCCGCGATCTCGATGCGGAGCGCCTGGAGGCCGCCCTCGACGAAGCGTTCTCATCGGGGCGGTTCGAGCTCGTCGCCGACCGCATTGTCATGCCGGCGCTGCGCGAGGTCGGCGACGCGTGGGAGCGCGGCGAGGTCAGCGTCGCCGGCGAACACGCGGCCAGCCATGCGATCCTGCGACGGCTGGCAATGGCGTACGAGGGTGCCGGCGGAGGGGACGTGGAGCGGCCCGTCCTCGTCGGCCTCGGCCCTGGCAGCCGACACGAGCTCGGTGCGTTCGCGTTCGCCATCGCGGCCCGGCGCAGCGGGCTCCCGGTGCTCTACCTCGGCCCGGATTTACCCGCCGAGAGCTGGGCGGCGGCGGCGGAAGGCCGCGGAGCCCGGGCAGCGGTCGTCGGCGTGCCGACACGGGCTGACGTGCGCCGGGCAACTGAGGTCCTGGAGGCGCTGCGCTCGGCGCGAGGAGCTGACATCGTCCTGGCCGTGGGAGGCGCACAGGCCGCCCGTGCAGCCGCGGCGAATGGGATCCTCGCGCTCCCGGCGAACCTCGGAGACGCTGTTGCCGTCCTCCAGAGCGCCATCGCCGAGGCAGACACGACGGTCGTTTGATTGCGCCGCTAGTGCGTCGCCCCAGCTTCCATACGCTCGATGGCATCAAGGGCGCACGCGGCGAGCCACGGCGATCGCCACTCGCCGTCCGGGTCGTTGGCGATGTCGACCAGCCACTCCTGCTGAGGACGGTCCATCTCGCCGGGGCGCCCCGACGCGGCCGCCCGCTTGAGCGATGCGAGGTCGCGGCGAATCAGAGGAACGGCGACGGCAGCCTCCTCTCGAGAGATGATCACGTCGAGCGCCTCGATGCCCAGCGCGCGCCGCTGGCCATCCGCGTGATCGACCACCCGGACGGCCGCCCTGACCCGATCGCCGTGGCGAAGGGCGAGCACGACGACGACCAGCCGGCGGGCGAGCTCGACCTCGTCGTCCAACGCTCGTCGCAGGGGGCCGACGTCCACGTCGAGGGAGGCTCGGACGGCGAGCGATCGCGCGGCATGCGCCGCCGAGTCGCGGAACACCTCATCCAAAACCTCCGGCGAAATGACATCCCGGCCTCCCGCCGCGTCGATGGCGTCGAGCGCGGTGAGCACGACGGCGCGATCGGGATCATGGAGCGCCGCGGCGATGACGGTGACCCCGTGCTCCGTCGCGGCCACCGCCGCGGCGCGCACCAGGGACGCCCGGTGCGCTCCGCCGTGAGCGAGTGCGGCTGCGAGGGGTGCGACGGCCGCGGCGCCCAGGCGCCGGAGTGCGAGGGTCGCGATCCCGGCGCTGCTCGACCCTCCGACGGCCGCGACGACGCGTCCGACGATCTCCGGAGCGACGGCATGCTCGGGCGAGACGGCATCGAGAGCCGCCCTGCGCACGCCCTGGTCCGGATCGTCGAGGAGCGCGATGAGCACGTCCGGATCCGCGGTGACCACGTCGCGTGCGGCGAGGCCCGTCGCGGCCGCGCGTCGTTCGCCGGGATCGGGCGAGCGGGCGAGGTCATGGATGAGCGAGCCGACCTCGGCGACCGCTCGCGCCTCTCCGGTCGCAGCGAGCTGGACGACGGCCCGGACGCGCACCTCGGGATCGGGGTGGTCGGCCAGCCGGCCGAGCTCGACCGATGATGCCGGCGTCACGGCATCGGCGATGAGGTCGAGGCCGAGTCGCACGTCCCGTCCGTCGTCCGACCGGAGAAGCGCTCGAATGGCAACGTCGTCGCCGGCGGCGTCGAAGCGGCCCGCGACGAGGGGACGGCGGCGCATCTGGTCCGCGAGTGCGCTCGTGTACGACCGGTACACCCCAACGGCCAGCACCATCCAGATCACGCCAAGCACGAGCCCGAACCCGATCACCGCGCCGGTCCCGAGGTCGAGGAGGTTCAGGGCGAGCAGGAGGAGTCCGGTGACGCCGATCGCCACGGGGACGCCGACGCCCTCCACGACCGCCTGCACGGCGAGGCGCTCACCGATCGGGACCACCTGGTAGGCGGCATTGATCGAGGTGCGTGTCGTCCCGTCGGTCGCCGCGATATCGGCGATGCGAAGCACGCCAGCCAGCACGAAGAGGCCGAAAAAGGCCGGGCCGGGCCCGGCCACGACGACGGCCATCGCCGCAAGGATCGCGGCCACGACGGCGGGATTGAAGATCAGGCCAAGCCGCAGGCCGAACCTGCGCATCAACGGGCCGGCGAGGATGGCCAGGAAGAGGATGTCCACGAGGTTGAGGACCGCGGTGTAGCCGGAGAGGAAGCGCGTCAGGTCGTCCCCGCTGTACTGCGCTGACGCGCGGTCGAACAGGAGGAAGTCGACGACCTGGGAGCCCATCGCCGAGAGGACCTGGTAGGCGAGGAGCAGCAGGACCAGGCGTGAGGCGAACGCGGCGCGCAGCGGCGGCCGCTCCGCCGGCGCATCCGCGGCCGGCGCCGAGCGGACCTCCGGGTGGCGGCGCTCGGTCACCAGCAGGAGGGCAAGGAACGCGCCCTGCGCCACCGTTGTCGCGACGAGCAGGTGCTCGGTCGACCCGAGCAGGGCGAGGAGCGGGATGCCGAGCAGGCCCCCGACGAAGAAGCCAATCGCGAATCCGGACACGATGCGCGGGAACTGCTCCTTCATCTGCCGCACGTCCAGGAGCCGACCGGCCTGCCCTCCGATGAGCACGAATCCCACCTGGAGCGCGATCGGGAAGAGGACGAGCAGCACGGCCGACACGACGAGGCCGCCCGCCAGGAGGATCAGCCAGGAGGCCGCGAAGAGAACGGCCAGGGCGCCGAGGCTGACGGTCGCGACACGTACGAGTCGGGTGCGCCGCGCCGCTCGCGCGATGAACGCGGACGCCGCGCTGCCGAAGAGCGCGGTGCCAATGTAGGTGGCGGGCAGCCACTCGGAGCCATACGCGTCGAGGAACAGCGCGTTGGCGGGAATGATCAGGAGCGCAAGCGTCACCCCGAACGCCAGCGCCTCGGCGGTCAGCAGGCCGACAACGCCGCCGAAGGGTGCGCCCTTCACCGCTCCGGGTCGGCCTGGTGGGCGATCACGCTCAGTCGCCCGACGAGTGCGGCGATCACGCCGTGTGCGAGCTCCGGCCAGTCGGCGAGGAGGTCGTCGAGCACCGCCTTGTCCAGCCGCAGGAGGAGCGTCGGCTCCAGGGCGGTCACCGAGGCGGTGCGCGGCTGCGGGACGAGCACGGCGAGCTCGCCCACCGTCACCCCGGGACCCAGCTCGACGAGCGTCTCATCGCCGCGATGCACCCGGACGCGGCCTTCGATGAGCGCATACAGATGGGCGGCGACCGCACCCTCCTCGATAAGGACATCGCCAGGGCTGGCACGCACCTCGGTCGTGGCTTCGGCGACGGCCGCAAGGACGCGGCCCGGGACCTCCGCGAAGAGGTCGACGCGGTGCAGTGCGGCGACGCGCTCGACCAGGCCGAGCCTGGCATCCACCGGCGGTGACGGGGTGTCGGCCATGACCGCGTGAACATACCCCACTGCCCGCTGATTCCGAAGGCGACCGCACGGCCGTAGACTTCGCCCGTGCCAACGTGCGGCGTGTGTGGCGAGGAAAGTCCAGAGCGGGCCCGGTTTTGCCTCGCCTGCGGCGAGCCGCTGGCCGAGCAGCCTGCGGAGCGATTCCGCAAGGTGGTGACGATCCTCTTCTCCGACGTGGTTGACTCGACCGGGCTCGGCGAGCGCCTCGATCCGGAGACCCTCGATCGAATCCTGACCGACTACGTCGAGGGCGTGAAGCCGGTCGTCGAGCGCCACGGCGGGACACTCGCGAAGTTCATCGGCGATGCGGTGATGGCCGTGTTCGGGCTGACCGAGCTCCACGAGGATGATGCGCTGCGCGCCGTTCGGGCGGCCGTCGCCATGCGCGAGACCCTCACCCGCCTGAACGACGACTTCGAGCGGCGCTACGGAGTTGCGCTGGCGACGCGAACGGGGATCAACACGGGCACCGTGGCTGGAATGGGCATCGTCCCCGATCGCAACTTCGTGGCGGGCGACGCGGCGAACGCCGCGGCCCGACTGCAGCAGCACGCTGAGCCCGGCGAGATCCTCCTGGCCGAGTCCACGTACCGGCTCGCCCGCGATTCGATCGATGCCGAGCCACTGCCGCCGATGGAGCTCAGGGGCAAGCAACACGCGGTCGCGGCCTACCGATTGATCCGCGTCGAAGACCCGGAGCACGGGACGCCCCGACTCGAGGCGCCGCTCGTCGGCCGGCGCGATGCCCTTGCCCAGCTCGAGTGGGCCTTCGATCGCGCGGTCGCTGAGAACGGCTGCCGTCTCGTCACCGTCGTCGGTTCGCCGGGCATCGGCAAGTCGCGGCTCGTGCATGAGTTCGTGTCATCCCTCGCCGGGCGGGCGACCGTCCTCAGCGGGCGGTGTCTCCCCTACGGCGAGGGCATCACGTTCTGGCCGCTCGCCCAGATGGTTCGGCAGGCGGCCGGCATCGACGAGAGCCACGCGGCCGACGAGAGCGTCGCACGGCTCGAGGCGCTGCTGGAGCCCGACGTCGATGCTCGCACGATCGCCGAGACGATCGCCCAGATCACCGGGTTGAAGGAGACGACCGGCGTCGTCGCCGAAGGCTTCTGGGCCGTGCGGAGGCTGTTCGCGACGCTGGCTGTTGAGCGCCCCCTGGTCGTGCTGCTCGACGATGCCCATTGGGGCCAGTCGACCCTGCTCGAGCTGATCGAGAACCTGGCGCGCCATACCGAGTCGGTCCCGATCCTCCTGCTGTGCGCGAGCCGACCCGAGCTGCTCGAGCGACGCCCCGAGTGGGGGCACAGCGCCGGGGCTGGACCAAGCACGGTCGTCCGGCTCGAGCCACTTGATGATGCGGCCAGCGACCGCCTCATCTCGGAGCTGCTCGGCGAAGGGCTGACCGCTCCAGAGGTCAGGGATCACGTCGCGGCCAGGGCGGAGGGCAACCCGCTCTTCATCGAGCAGATGATCTCGATGCTCGTCGATGAGCGGCGCCTCGAGCCGATGGATGGTCGCTGGGTCGCCGTGGGCGACCTCGACAACATCACCGTCCCGCCGGGCATCCATGCCCTGCTCGCCGCGCGCCTCGAGCTGCTCGACGGCAACGAGCGCGCCGTGCTCGGCCGGGGCGCGGTCATGGGCCAGACCTTCTACGTCGGTGCCGTCGCTGAGCTCTCGCCCGCCGACCTGGCCGTCAGGATCCCGTCAGTGCTGCTCGAGCTCGTGCGCAAGGAGCTCATCCGCCCGAGCCGGTCGGATTTCGGAGGCGAGGAGGCGTTCGAGTTCCGCCACCTCCTCATCCGCGACGCCGCCTATGACGCGGTGACCAAGGAGACCCGGGCGGACCTGCACGCGCGCTTCGCCGATTGGCTCGAGGCACGAGCCGGAGACCGCCTGGCCGAGTACGCGGAGATCGTCGGCTGGCACCTCGAAGAGGCGCATCGGTTCCTGTCCGAGCTCGGTCCGGTCGGCGAGCGTGGAGACGAGCTGGCACGGCGCGCGGCCGACCGCCTTGCCGGTGCCGGGTGGACTGCCTCATCGCGCGGGGATACGTACGCGGGGATCAAGCTCCGATCGCGAGCGCTGGCCCTCATGGCGTCGGATGACCCGCGGCGGCCGCAGCTCCTCGGCGATCTCGGTGACGCCCTCCTGTGGGCCGGGCGCTTCGACGAGGCCGACGAGGCCCTGGCCGAGGCGATCGACCTCGCGGACCGGGCGGGTGACGAGCGAACGCGCGTTCGTTCGCACCTTTCGCAGCTGCGTCTGCGGTTCCAGGTCGACCCGGAGGTGGACTACGCCCAGCTCGAGGCCGAGGGCCTCGCGATGGCAGCGCGCTGCGAGGCCGACGGCGACGACTTCAGCGCCGCTCGCGCGTGGCGTCTCGTGAGCTGGGCTCGCTACGGCCTGTGCCAGCTCGAGGGCATGCGCGAGCCGTCGGAGCGGGCCTACGAGTTCGACCGACGGGCGAAGGACCCGCACTATCCGCACGACGACCTGGTCGGCGTCCTCGTCGCGCTCACCTTCGGGCCGACGCCCGCCGCGCGGGCGCTGGTGGAGGGATCGCAGATCCTCGAGCGCGTTCGCGGCCATCGCGGCGCGGAAGCGTACGCCCTGTGCTTCCTTGGCCAGCTTCGCGGGATGCTCGGGGAGCGCGACGCGGCTCGCGAGATGATCCTCAAGGGGGTGGCCGATCGCCAGGTCCTCGGTGACCTGCCGGGGGCGGCCATGAGCCGTGGCGAGGGGCTTGGCTACTTCATCGAGATGGTGCGGGGTGATTGGGAAGCGGCGGAGCGGGAGCTGCGGCGCGCGTACGAGGAGCTCTCGTCGATGGGCGACAAGAGCTACCTCGCCCTCACCGCTGGGTGGCTCGCGCACTGCTGCCTCGCGTTGGGGCGCTTTGACGAGGCTGACGAGTACGCCGCCGCCGCCGAGCGCGCCGCGGCGAGAAGCTGGATCGCGGCTCAGGTGTCGTGGCGAGGGGCGCGAGCGCGGCTGCTTGCGCACCGCGGCGACATCGCGGCCGGTGAGGCGCTCGCCACCGAGGCGGTTGAGCTCGCGCTGCGGACCGACCGACCCGATACGCAGACGGAAGCGCTCATGGACCTCGCCGACGTATTGCGCGTGGCCGGGCGCGAGGCCGACGCCATCCCCGTCGTCGAGGACGCGCTCCGACGCTACGAGGCGAAGGAGGTGCTTCCGGCGGCGGCGCGGACTCGGGTACTGCTCGACGAGCTGGCAGCGGCGGTCGCAGCCAAGGCGGCCGTGTAGCGACCCGCCGTCGCGACGCCGCTCGGCCGCTACGCCAGATCGACCCCCGCGGCGAGGGCATCGGCTGCCAGACCGTCGAGCGCGTCAGGTGAATCGGCCGATGCCCGCAGCAGGCCAATGACGCGCGAGACGCCGAGCTCGGCGTACCCCGCCAGGAGGCGACGACGAACATCGCCGCCGGCCCGCCACTCGGGCGTTCCCTGCCAGACGTGAACCGAGACGTCGAGGCTGTCGGGATCCCGGCCGATCTCCTCGCAGCGCGAGCGGATCGTCGGCAGCGCATCGCGGACCTCGTCGGGCGACATTCCGTCGAGGTTGAGCTCGTCGGCATAGCGGGCCGCAAGGCGCCAGGTCACGTTCGGCCCGTTGCCTCCGACCATGATCGGCATGCCGTTCGGCTGGACGGGCTTCGGGACATTGCGCGCATCGGCGACGCGGTGGTGTTCGCCCTCGTACGTCGCATGGACCTCCTTGCCCGGCTCGAGCATCCGGCTGATGACCTCGAGGGCATCGTGGAGCATCGCCAGGCGCTCGCGTGTCTCGGGGAAGCCATACCCGTACGCGAGCCACTCGTCGCGCTTCCAGCCGGCGCCGATGCCGAGCTCGAAGCGGCCGCCGCTGATCGTGTCGAGGGTCGAGGCCATCTTCGCCGTCAGCGCCGGGTTGCGGAACCCGTTGCAGATGACGATCTGGCCGAGCCGGACGCGCGACGTCAGGGCCGCCAGCGCGCTGAGCGCTCGTGAACGACTCGAAGGTGATCTCATCGGTCGGGCGAGGGACGGTGTGGAAGTGGTCGAAGATCCAGATCGACTCGGCGCCGATCGCCTCGGCCTGCTGCGCCGACCTCGACCGTTCGCGCCCAGGCACGTTCCGACTCCCAGCCGTCGTACTCACCGTTCCATCCCTGCGGAACGATCACGCCGAGCTTCATGCTGCGCCCTCTCCTTGTCGAACGATCATCTGCGCCCGCTCGGGGCCGACGCTGACACGTGGGAGATGGGAACCCCGGCCAGCTCCTCCAGCCGCTCCACGTACGCCCGTGCCGCCGGGGGCAGGTCGGCCCAGGCGCGGCAGGCGGTCGTGTCGACCAGCCAGCCGGGGAGCTCCTCGTAGACCGGCTCGAGCCGCTCGTAGACCGATGTCGACGCCGGCACGGTCGTCCACTCGCGACCGTCGACGGGATCGCGGTAGCCGACGCGCGACCGAGGATGCGCTCGTAGCCGTCGAGAACGTCGAGCTTGGTGAGCGCGATGCTCGAATAGCCGGCCAGGCGGACGCTGAACCGCACCGCGACGGCGTCGTACCAGCCGCAGCGGCGAGGGCGGCCGGTGGACGTTCCGTACTCCGCGCCGCGCTCCCGCAGGAGATCGGCCTCCTCTCCGTGGAGCTCCGTGGGCAGCGGCCCGCCGCCGACGGCGGTGGTGTACGCCTTCGCCACGCCCAAGCACGCGGTCGATCGCGGACGGCCGGGAGCCCGGCGCCGAGGCTGGCGCCGCCGGGGATCGGACTCGAGCTGGTGACGTACGGGTACGATGCCCCAGTCGATGTCGCGCATCGTGCCGAGCTGGCCCTCGAGCAGGATCCGCTCGCCGCGCTCGAGTGCCTCGTCGACGAGCGCCTGCCCGTCGATGACGTGGCGACGCAGGCGCTCCGCGGCGCGCAGATAGTCGGCGGCGATCCGATCCGCGTCGGTCGCCTCATCGATCCTGCGTCCGAGAGCGGCGTCGACGCCGCGATGGGGCTCGACGATGCGCGAGCACCTTCGGGCAGCGCGGCCTCGAGGCGAGCGCGGAAGATGTCGGGCTCCATGAGGTCGACGATGCGGATCCCGCGCCGCGCGACCTTGTCGACGTAGGCCGGACCGATGCCGCGCGACGTCGTCCCGAGCTTCTTCGCGCCGCGCTCGCGCTCCTCGAGCTGATCGAGCAGGACGTGGTACGGCATGACCAGGTGGGCGCGATCGCTGATGAACAGGTTGTCGCCGTCGAAGCCCGCCTCGGCCAGGCCGTCGAGCTCGCTCGACCAGCGCCGGCGGGTGGATCACCACGCCGTTGCCGAGCAGGTTGCGGGTGCCGGCCGATGGAAGATGCCCGACGGGATCAGGTGGAGCTTGAAGTGCCCGTGCGGGTTGACCACGGTGTGGCCGGCGTTGTTCCCGCCGCCGTAGCGGACGACGAGGTCGGCATCCTCGGCCAGGTAGTCGACCACCCGGCCCTTTCCCTCGTCGCCCCATTGGGCGCCGACGACGGCGATGACGGACATGGCGCGGCGGTCCGGCGACCTCGGCTGCGGTGGGAGCGGCCATCCTACCGTCCGCCGCGGGCATGACGCGGCCCACCCGTGCGGCTGCGGGAGAACGTACCGGGCAGGCCGAATCAGACCTCGGGACGGTGTGTGGTGGGTGACGCTGGGCTCAGGCCCGGGCGCGAACCTTGTCGAAGCAGTTCGAGCAGTACACCGGCCGGTCGTTGCGGGGGAGGAACGGCACGAGCGCCTGGCCACCGCACTCGGCGCAGACCGCCGCGTGCATCTCGCGCTGGCCCCCGTTGTCCACCACCCGAGCCGATCCCGAGGGCGCGGTTCTGCTTGGCGACGCGCGGCAGCTCTGGCAGCGCTGCGGCTCGTTCACGAGCCCCTTGCTGGCGTAGAACTCCTGCTCGCCGGCGGAGAAGACGAAGTCCATCCCGCAGTCCCGACAGCGGATGGTCTTGTCGGCGTACACCTTTCCCAATGCCTCCTGTCTCGGCGCCCGGCCCTCACTTGGACGATTCGCGATCTGGCGAGGGGTCCGGGATCTGCGCGAACCGTTGGGCGCTGATCAGCGGAGCTCGGGTCAGATGCAGCTGGGTCGGGCGTTACTGCGCGGGAGTGTACACCCCGATTTCAAGCCCTCCAGCGCTTGAGAAAGAGCGATTCGCGGCCCTCCCCGACCCATCGCCACCGACCTCAGTACGCGGCGATCTCCTCGCGGGCGGCGACGGTATAGAAGCGGGTGTTCTCCTTCCGGAACTGGAGCGGCACTTCACCGATCGGGCCGTTGCGGTGCTTGGCGACCTTCGCCTTGATGAGCTCGACCTCGGCGTCGGGGTTCTGCTCGCCGTCCCGGTAGAGGAAGACGACGACGTCGGCGTCCTGCTCGATCGAGCCTGACTCCCGAAGGTCGGACAGCCGCGGCTCGGCCGAGCCGCGCTGCTCGACGCCGCGGGACAGCTGGGACAGGGCGAGGACCGGCACCTTCAGCTCACGGGCGAGCTGCTTCAGGCCACGGCTGATCTCGCTCACCTCCTGGACCCGGTTGTTGTCCTTGTTCGGGGTCGACGACTGCATGAGCTGGAGATAGTCGACGATGATGAGGTCGAGCCCGTGCTGTTCGGCCTCGAGGCGCCGCGCCTTCGTCCGCAGCTCCATGACGGAGAGCGCTGCCGAGTCGTCGATCCACATCGGGGCGGAGGCCATGTCGTTCATGACCGTCGCGATTTTCGTCCAGTCGGTCTCGTCCACGAAGCCGGTCTGCAGCGGGCGCGGATTGATCCCCGACTCAGCGCTCAGGAGCCGCAGCGCCAGCTGCTCGCGGCTCATCTCGAGGCTGAAGATGGCGACCTTCTTCCCCTCGCGCACCGCCGCGTGCTGCCCGACGTTGAGCGCCATCGAGGTCTTTCCGACCGACGGGCGCGCCGCCAGGATGATGAGGTCCGATGGTTGCAGGCCTCCGAGCAACGCGTCGAGCTGGGACAGCCCGGTGGGAACCCCGAGGATCTGGCCACGGTGCTCGTGGAGGTACTCGAGCCGGTCGTAGGCCTGGCCGAGCAGGATCGAGAGCGACTGGAAGCCTCCGTCGGTTCGTCGCTGGCTGATCTCGAACAGGATCGACTCGGCGCGATCGATCGCCACCTCGGCGTCGTTGGCCTCCTCGTACCCGACCGCCGCGATCCGGCCGGCCGCGCCGATGAGGTTCCGCAGGACTGCCTTGCGCTCGACGATGCGGCCGTAATGCTCGGCGTGCACCGCGGTCGGGACCGCGTTCATCAGGCTCGAGAGGTAGGCCGGACCCCCGACCTCGTCGAGCCGATCCCGCCGGCGCAGCTCGTCCCCGAGGGTCACGAGGTCGATCGGCTCGCGCTGGCCGTGGAGGGCCAGCATGGCCTCGTAGATGTCGGCGTGCTGCGACCGGTAGAAGTCCCCCGGTTTCAGGAAGTCGCCGACGCGGAGGACCGCATCCGCGTCGATGAGGATGGCGCCAAGGACGCTCTGCTCCGCCTCGACCGCCTGTGGCGCGAGCTTGTCGATGCTCATCGGCGAGACCTAGCTGGCGTCACGTGAGGCCGACGGCGGGCATGGCAACGCAAGGGCTCCTGTCGTGGGGCGAACAGAGCGCCCGGCCGGTCCGGGTGAATCGGGACCGTCGGGAACCGGGCGCAGACCCATCCTGCGATCGTTGGGCCCGGACGACAACCCGCTTATCCCCCGACTTATCCCCCAACCGCGGACCGATGCTGTGGATGACATGTGGACGGTACTCGCCGACGGCTTACCGCCCGATTACCGCCCGATTTCTCGACAGCTCGGATGTCGCAGTGTCAGCCGGCCTGGCTTGGGGCGAGCGCCTCGGCCCTGTCCCATTGGGCTGTGTGAGCCTCACTCACCGATCTGCGATCGAGGAGGCATGAGGACCCAGATTCGGAGCCTCAACCTGCAGATTTGCGGGGATTCACGACGATTCACGGCGTCGCGGTCGCGCGATCTTGGCCGTTGCACGAGCCTGGTTCAAACGGTCGACGGATGAGGCGATGCGCGAGCGTCAAGGCTGGAACGGACTCCAGACCGGCGGGTCGCGGCGGTCATTCGACTGGTTCCACGCGTCCCATTGCTCGACGACGAGCCCGTCGGCGTCGAACCGGAGCACCGAGGTCCCGGCGAGGGTCGCCTCGGCGCCGCTCTCGCGCACGGAGGCCCACCACGGGATCGCCGCGCGATCGCCATCGACGATCGGCCGGCCAACCCACACCCTCGGATCGTCTTCCTCGGCAAAGGCCTGGCCAACGTACTCGCGGACGCCATCCCGCCCGCGATACGGCTCGCGGAAGGGCTGGGTCGACAGGAGCGCGTCAGCAGCGTAGAGGGCGACGATCGCCTCGAGGTCGAGCGCCTCCCAGGCGACGCGCCAGGTCTCGGCCCATCGATCGGCCGCATCGCGCGGCGACATCAGGCCTCGGGGACGACGCTCACGCTGACGGTGGCGTCGACGCCGGGCATGAGGCGCACGTCGATCTTGTGGTCGCCGAGGGTCTTGATCGGCTCGCGCAGGTGGAGCGCGTGGCGATCGAGCTCGATGCCGAGCTGATTGATCAGGTCGGTGATCTGGTGCGAGGTCACGGCGCCGAAGAGCCGGCCGCGCTCGCCGGCCTTGACCGGGATCTCGAGCCTCAGCTCGCGCAGCTTCTCGGCGGTGGCCTCAGCGTCGGCGCGGACGGACCGATCGCGCTCCTCGCGCTGGTCGCGATGCCGCTCCCAGTTGGCGACCGCGCCCTTGTCGGCGATCACGGCCGCGCCGCTCGGCAGCAGGAAGTTGCGCGCATAGCCGCCCTTGACCTCCTTCATGTCACCGTCGTGACCGAGGCCCTTCACGTCGCGCTTGAGGATGACCTTCATTCGAGCTCCTTCGGTGCTTGCGGCTGCGCGCGATGACGGCGCCACGACGCCAGCGCCTGCTTCAGCCCTTCGGGATCGCGGAGGCGGCCGTATCGATCGAGCAGCTCCGGCAGGTTGTCCCGGATGCGGTCGTACCGATCGCCCATGAGCCCGCGCAGGCGACCCAGGTCGCGGTCGAGGTCGGCGGTTCCGTTCTTGGCGCGCGCGGCGTGCTCGGCGCGGACCTCGGGTGGCGCGTTCTGGATGAAGAGGTCGAGGACGAGGAGGAGGACCGTGAGGTCATCGGCCTGGCCGAGGATCGGGATCGCGTCTGGCACGAGGTCGACCGGCAGGACCACGTAGGCGAGGGCTGCCGCGAGCATGCCCTTGAGGCCGATCGGCGTGCGTGGGTCGCGGAGGATGCCCCAGACCACGCGGACGTAGGTCGGGAGCTTGAGGACGAGTCGCGCCATCCGCATGTAGCGCGTCGTGGAGGACAGGTTCACGCGGGAGATCGGCCTGTTGCGAGTGGGGCGGGCATTCTAGCAGCGCCATCGGGATCGGGTTGACAATAGAACATCCGTTCTGCTAGCGTGCTGGGGGATGAGTGGAGAGATCCGTTGACCAGGCATGACGTCGAGCGCAGGCAGCGCATCCTCGACTGCATCGCCCGGACGGTCCAGGAACATGGCTATCCGCCATCGGTGCGCGAGATCGCCGATGCCGTCGGACTGGCCTCGACCAGCGCCGTTCATCACCACCTCATCGCGCTCGAGCGCGACGGCCTGCTCGAGCGCGGGACGCACTCCTCGCGCGCCCTGCGCCTGACCTCGCCTCGGCCATCCGCCTCGGAGCCCGCCGACACCAGCAAGGTCACCCCCTTCCGGATGCCGGTCGAGCGCGAGACGCTGAACCTCCCGGTCATGGGCGAGATCGCCGCCGGCCAGCCGATCGAGGCATACGAGGATTCATCGGAGACGCTGGCCGTCCCGGCATCGATGGACGCCCGCCCCGACTCCTACGTCCTCCGGGTTCGCGGCAAGAGCATGATCGACGACCTCATCGACGACGGTGACTTCGTCATCGTCCAGCCGCAGGCCACAGCGCGCGACGGCGACATCGTCGTCGCACTGCTCGAGGACAACGGGGTCACCCTGAAGCGCTACTACCGCGAGGCGGATCGCATCCGACTCCAGCCGGCCAATGCCGAGATGGAGCCGATCTACGCCACCGAGGTCCAGATCCAGGGCAAGGTTGTCGGCGTCATCCGCCGGCTCGCCTAGACGCCGATGGCGGGCGCCGACGCGCTGACCGCCCGCGCCCTGAACCGCGCGACCCTCGCCCGCCAGGGCCTGCTCGATCGGATCGTCCGCACCGACGTCGCCACGTCCGTGCGCCGGCTCGGCTCCCTCCAGGCGCAGCATCCGGAATGGCCGCCCCTTGCGCTCGCGGCTCGAGCCGGCGATCGCCCCAGCGCCGACCTGGCAGCCGCGCTCGATCTGCGCACGGTCGTCCGCAGCTCCCTGATGCGCATCACCATCCACGTGGTCGCCGCCGACGACCTGTGGCCGATGTTCGCCGTCATGCGGCAGATGCGGCTCGACCAGTGGCGCCTGCTGATCAAGGCCGACCCGGTCACGTCGCCAATCGGCAAGCGCATGGCGGCGGCGCACGAGGTCGCCATCTCCGCGCTCCGCGAGCGGCCCCGGTCGTCGCTCGAGATCGACCGGCTCATGGCGGACGAGGTTGGGCTCGAGGCGAGCGCCACGACGCGCCCTGCGTGGCGCCAGCCGGGCGTCAGGATCGTCGTGCGCACCGCCTGGCGCCACTTCGCTGCCTTCGTTCCGCTCGTCCATGTCCCGCACGTGGGCGAGGGCTACGGCCGGTCGCAGTACGCCATCGCGACTGACTGGCTCGGAACGGAGATGCCGGAGATCGAGCTCGCCGACGCGCGGGCCCAGGTCGCTCGGCGCTACCTTGGGGCATTCGGCCCGGCCAGCATCGACGACCTCGTCGCGTACGTCGGTCGCGGCAAGGGCGGTGTCGGCGTGTGGCGCGACGCTGTCGCGGCGCTGGGTGACGAGGTCGTGACGCTTCACGACGACGCCGGACGGACGCTCCACGACCTCGCCGACGCACCACGGCCCGGCGAGGACGCGCCGGCCGAGCCGCGCCTCCTCGCGCGGTGGGACAGCGTCCTCCTCTCCCATGCCACGAAGCATCGGACCCGGGTCATTGCGGACCGCGATCGGCCCGCCGTCTTCACGAAGAACGCCGACGTGCTGCCCACCTTCCTCATCGATGGCTTCGTCGCCGGCACCTGGGAGCTGGCGCGGACGAACGGGCGGACACGCGTCGCCCTGCATCCCCTCCGGCGGCTGTCGACGGCCGATCGACGCGCGCTCCTGGACGAGGCCGAGCGAGCCGTTGCTCGCGCCGAGCCGCGCGGCGCCACCGTTGAGGTCGCGTTCGGACGCTGATCGATGCGCACGATCATTCACGCCGACCTCGACGCGTTCTACGCGAGTGTCGAGGTGCTCGACGACCCGTCCCTGCGGGGCAGGCCGGTCATCGTCGGCGGGCGGCAGGATGATCGCGGGGTGGTCAGCGCCGCCTCGTACGAGGCGCGCGCCTTCGGCGTCCACTCGGCCATGCCACTGCGGACCGCCGGGCGGCGCTGTCCGCACGGGGTCTTCCTGCCTGGCCGGCCCGAGCGCTATCGCGAGCTGAGCGAGGGGGTCATGCGCGTGTTCGCCGATTACACGCCCCTCGTGGAGCCGATCAGCCTCGACGAGGCCTTTCTCGACGTGACCGCCAGCGCCGCCGCGTTCGGCGACGGTGAGACGATCGCGCATCGCATCAAGAATCGCGTCCTCGACGAGATCGGACTGGTCGTCTCGGTCGGGGTGGCGACGAACAAGCTGTGCGCAAAGATCGCATCCGATCTCCGCAAGCCCGATGCGCTGGTTGTCGTCCCGGCCGGCGAGGAGGCGGCTTTCCTCGCCCCGTTGCCGATCCGCCGCCTCTGGGGCGTCGGGCCACAGGCGCAGGCGGCCCTCGCCGACTTCGGCGTGGCCACCATCGGCCAGCTGGCGGCCATGCCGCCCGGGTCGCTCCACCGGCGCTTCGGCCGCCATGGGGACGACCTGTCGGCCCGGGCGCGCGGCGTCGACCGATCACCCGTCGCGACGATGCCGGCCCCCAAGAGCGTCGGCCACGAGCACACGTTCGAGACCGACCGCACGGATGTCGGGCGGCTGGAGGCGACGCTGCTGGATCTCGCCGAGTCGGTCGCCTCCCGGCTGCGGCGCCACGACCTCGCCGCCGGGACGGTCCAGCTCAAGCTGCGGTACGAGGGCTTCGAGACGCTGACGCGCCAGGCGCCGCTCCCCTACCAGACGCGGGACACGGCGCCGTTGTACGAGACGACCCTCGTGCTCCTTCGCCGCACCCTCGTCGCGGGTCGCGGGGTTCGGCTCATCGGCCTGACCGCCATCAACCTGACCGATGCCCAGCAGCTCACCCTCTTCGACGCGCCCGGCCGCACCGAGCGCGTCGCCCGCTCGATCGACGCCGTCCGGGAGCGCTTCGGCGAGCGCGCCATCACCCTGGCGCGGCTCGTCCGCGATCGGCCGCATCGACGATTCGACTTCGGCGAGAAGCCCGAGGCGCCGCGGAGCGACGACGAGGGTTGACAAACCGAACGGACGTTCGGTATCCTCGGCTCCTGAATCGAACACCTGTTCGAGTGCCCGAGCAGGTCGAGCAAGGAGCTGACCCATGGCACTCGTCCGAATTCCTCCCGTCCGCGCCAGCGTTCGCTGGGACCACGACCTCCGCCGACCGCGCGACGTCCGCTGGGCCGGCGGGCACCACCTCCGCGTCACTGAGCTGGCATCGGTGCGCGACGAGCGCGCAGCCTACCCCGCCAGCCAGGGCCCGCGACTGACGCTCCTCGTCCGCACCGATGGCGGCGGGCGCGCGTCGATCGCATTCGACGGACGGCGCTGGTACCTCGAGGCCCTCGAGCCCGCCGCCTGATCGCGCGACCCCGCCTACAATCGGCCCGGCATCCCACCGGGCCGATTCGCGCGCCCGGCGCTTCTCCGTCACGAGGCCCGCCGCCAGATGGACGAACGACTCGGCGACCTGCCCGCCCGCGCCCTGATCGAGCGGCTCTCGACCAGTGATCCCATCCCCGGCGGAGGCAGCGCCGCAGCGATCGCGGGCTCGATGGCGGCCGCCCTCGTCCACATGGTCGTGGCGCTCACGACCGGCCGACCCTCGGCGGCTGATCACGAGACCGAGCTCGCCGAGATCGCCCTGGCCGCGGCGAGCCTCCAGTCCGAGCTGCTCAATCTGGCGGAGCAGGACGCCGTCGCCTACGACGCGGTCGTTCGTGCGCGGCGGCTTCCGCGCGAGACGCAGGCCGATGCGCATGCACGCTCAGTGCAGGTCGCGGCCGCCACGCAGGAGGCGACCCGCGTCCCGCTGCGCACGGCGAGGCGCGCCGGCGACGTGCTGACGCTCGCCGAGCGGCTGGCTCCGATCGGCAACCGCAACGCGATCAGCGACGTCGGCGTGGGCGGCCTGCTTGCCGTCGCGGCGCTGCGAGGCGCGGCGCTCAACGTCAGGATCAACGTGCCGTCCCTCGCGGACGACGATCCCCTCCGTGCCGATGCCGCCGGCGAGCTCGATCGGCTCTTCGGCGGACTCGACCAGCGCGAACGCGACCTTCGAGACGCCGTCGAGGCCAGGCTCGGATGACGGCGCGGCTGCTCGACGGGCGCGAGCTGGCGTCACACCTGCGGCGGGAGCTCGGGCATCGGGTCGAGCGGCTGGTCGGCCCGGACGAGGCGGCGGTCCCTCCACGCCTCGCGATCCTCAGCGACGGGGCGACCGAGGCGGCAACCGTCTACGCCGCGAGCCTGGAGCGAGCGGCTCGGAGCATCGGCGTGGCGATCGAGCTCCTCACTGGCGAGGCTCGCCCCGAGGAGACGATCGAGCGCCTGAACCGCGACCCGTCCGTCGCCGGCATCGTCGTCGCGCAGCCCTTCGCCGATGCGGCCGCGGGCCGTCGCCTGGTCGAGGTGATCGACCCATCGAAGGATGTCGACGGCGCGACCCCGACGAGCGCCGGCTGGCTGGCGCGCGGCGAGCCGGCCTTCGTGCCGGCCACGGCCCTCGCGGTCATCGCCGTCCTCGAGGCGCACGCGATCCCGATCGCCGGCCGGCGGGCGGTCATCGTGGGGCGCTCGGCCGTGGTCGGGCGGCCGGTGGGAACGCTCCTGCTGGCGCGCGACGCCACCGTCGTCATCTGCCATCGATCAACGCGCCACCTGGCGCGCGAGACCCGGCGGGCGGAGGTGCTCGTGGCGGCCGCCGGCGTTCCGGGACTCATCCGGCCCGAGATGGTGAATCGATCTGCCGTCGTCATCGACTGCGGCATCAACACGACGCCCGATGGCATCGTCGGCGATGTGGACTTCAGGGGCGTGGCGGCGGTCGTGTCGGCCATCACACCGGTCCCGGGCGGCATCGGGCCGGTGACCCCGATGATGGTGCTTCGCCAGACGGTCGAGGCCGCGGAGCGTGCGGCTGGCGCCGGGCCTCAGGCGGGTCGCTCAGCAGCGGGCGGCGTCCCGGCCGCGAGCAGCACCTCGGCGTAGCGAACGGCATCGGCGACGCTCATGATCGCCATGCGGTCGCGGTTGGTGCGACGGCCGTAGAGGGCGCGCAGCAGGCACAGCCGCTCGAACAGCCTTGCGTCGGACGTGGCGTGCGCATCCATGACGGCGATCATGGGTGGCGCGCGTCTCTCGAACGAGCCGCCGATCGACAATCGCGCCGTCATTCGGGCGACAGGTTGACGTTGAGCCGGACTCCGACGCGGTGTCGCCCAATTGACATTTGCGCCGTCGGGGTGCATCTATCGCGGAAGCTGCCATGAGCCTACGGTCCGCCCAAGTCCCGGAGCGGCGATCCGCCGCGGCGGGCGGCTATACCGACGAGTGGAGGTCGAACATGGCAGAGGACTACACGATCGAGCTGGGGGATGACACCGAGGGCCACAAGAAGTTCTTCCGCTTCGCCCCGGAAGGCGACGACGAGTGGCTCGACCGCATCCTGGATCTCAAGCCGGGATCGGCCGAGATCCGCTTGCGCGCGGCCGGCGAGGACGAGGACGACACCGAGGGCCACCGCGGCCGCTCCAGCCTCGCCCTGCGAGTCATCGTCGAGTCCGGCGATGACGACACCGAGGGGCACGCGATCAGCATCCACTTCCCGTCGAAGGACGAGGCTGATGCGTTCCGCAAGCGGCTGCTGGTGACCGGCGTGCTCGTCGGCAGCGTCGCGCTCGGCGCGGGGGCGGGCATTGGCCTGTCGTCCCTGGCCGGCGACGATGCCGGCACCGCGGGAGCTGCGCAGTCGACGACGACCGGCAGTGCCTGGACCCAGGACGAGCGGGCCGGGCTGGGCGCCGCAGCGGCCAGCACGACGACCGGCAGCGCGTGGACTCAGGACGAGCGGGTCGGCCTCGATGCCGCAGCCGCGGCGTCCAGCACGACGACCGGCAGCGCCTGGACCCAGGACGAGCGCCCCGGTGCGGCCGGAGCCGCGTCCGAGGCATCCGAGTCCGACGCGGACGACGCCGCGCCACTCGGCGGCATCCAGCCGCGGTGATGGAGGACGGTCGGGGGCCGCACCGCGGCCCCCGGCCTCACCGCACGACCGTCAGGTCGATCATCTCGTCGAGCGGCACCGAGCCGTCGATGAATCCGAGGCGCATCATCGTCTCGTAGCCCGCCGTCCAACGGTCCTCGTCGAGTGCGCCGTTGGCGAAGCCGTCTCCCTCCCACAGCGTCACCGTCGCTTCCAGAACGGCCCGCGCGACGCGCGGGTTCTCGCCGATCGTCGGGACCGCGACCTGCGCGGCGGCGAAGCCAACCTCGGGATCCGCGATGACGGCCGCCTGGGCCGCCGCCGTCGCCTCGACGAAGGCGCGCACGATGTCCGGATCATCGGCGATGAGGTCATCGCCGACGATGACGCCGGGCCCCGGCAAGGGGGCGACCTCGTCGACCGTGAGCATCCCAACCTCGATCCCAAGCGCATCGAGCTGGAGAGGCTCGTTGTTGCGGAAGCCGGTGATGACATCGACGTCCCCGTTGGCCAGGCCGTCCACCTGGTTGAACTGCGAGTACTGGCGGATGGTGACGTCGTCCTCGCTGAGGCCACCCGCGTCGAGCAGCGCCAGCAGTGCGTGCCACGACGATCCGAATCGGCCCGGCGTCCCGATCGACATGCCCGCCAGGCCGGATGGATCGTCCGGAACGGCGTCGACCGGGCCGATGATCGCGACCGGGAAGCCCTGGTACAGCGTCGAGACGTAGCGGATGGGGATGCCGGCGGTGCGGGCGATCATCACGTCCGTGGCGTCGGCGACGCCGAACTCGGCGTCACCATCGGCCACCAGGCGCTGGACGTCGGGCGCCTGCCGGTGCTCGATCGTGACATCGAGGCCGGCGGCGGCGTAGTGGCCCTCCTGCTGCGCGACGTAGAACGGCGCGAACTGGACGTCCGGGCGGAAGCCGAGGAGGAGCGTCACCGGACGCAGTTCGGGCGAGGCGGATGGCCCCTCGCTTCCATCGAACGGGCCGCATCCGGCCAGGAGGGCGGTGAGGGCGAGCGTGACGGGGAGGCGCAGGGATCGCATCGGTGTCCTTTCAGCGAGTGATGACGCGTCGTTCGACGGCCGCGACCAGGCCGTAAAAGGCGAGGCCGATGAGGGCCAGCACAGCGAGCGCGACGAACATGAGCGGCGTATCGAAGAGGCCTTGGTTGGCGATGTTGATGAGCACGCCGAGCCCGACGGACGCTCCGGCCCATTCGGCGACGACGGCGCCGATGACGGCGAGCGTCACCCCAACGCGCAGGCCGCCGAAGATGACCGGCAGGGCGGATGGAATCTCGAGCAGTCTGGTCCGCTGAGCCCCGCCGGCGCCGAGGCTGCGCAGCATCTCGTCGAGGAGGGGGTCGGTCGAGCGGATCCCGACCATCGTCGCGATCGTGATCGGGAAGAAGACGATCAGGCCACAGATCACGACGCGCGCCAGCAGCCCCCCGCCGAACCAGATGTCCAGCAGCGGCGCCAGGGCCAGGATCGGCACTGCCTGGGCGGCGACGAGGTACGGCGAGAGGACGCGCTCGACGAGGACCGACTTCCCGAGCGCGACCCCGGCCAGAACGGCGGCGACGGTGCCGGCGGCGAAGCCGAGCATCACCTCGAGCAGGGTGGCGGCGGTGTGCTCCCAGAGCACACCCGTGCCGATGGCGCTGGCGCCTCGCTCGATGACGACGTCGGGCGCGGGGAGGATGTAGTCCGGATAGCCGCCGATGACGGTCGCCAGCTTCCAGATCACAAGGAAGGCGGCGAGGCTGGCGAAGCCACCGATCAGCCGGCTCATGCGGCGCCGTCCTGCTCGGCCCAGGGGCGCAGCTCGGCCGCATGGGCCGCCGCAAGCGCCGCCCGGATCTCAGTCGCCAGGCGAGCGGCGCGCGGATCGCCGGCAAGCTCAGCCGGCCGGGGGCGAGGAAGGTCGACGTCGACGACCGTTGCGACCCGGCCCGGCCTCGGCGTCATCACCGCCACCCGGTCGGCGAGGACCAGCGCCTCCGCGACGCTGTGGGTGACGAGGATCACGGTTTGGCGCCGCTCCATCCAGAGGCGCTGGAGCTCGAGGTTGAACGTCTCGCGCGTCAGGGCATCGAGCGCGCTGAATGGCTCGTCGAGCAGCAGCACCGGCGGGTCGGTGACGAGCGCGCGCGCCAGTCCCACGCGCTGGGCCATCCCACCGGAGAGCGCGGCCGGCCGAACCGAAGCGGCGGTACCCAGACCGACGCGATCGAGCGCATCGCGGGCACGCTCAGCGCGCTCGGCGGCCGCAACGCCAGCCACTTCGAGCGGCAGCGCGACGTTCTCGATCGCGTCGCGCCACGGAATGAGCCGAGGCTGCTGGAATGCCAGGCCGACGCGGCCATCCCCGGCGCTCGGCGCCAGGCCGCCTACCCGCACGGACCCGCTCGTGGGCGTGAGGAGGCCGGCGATCAGCCGCAGGAGCGTGCTCTTGCCCGACCCATTCGGGCCGATGACGACGGTGAACGAGCCCGCCGGAGCGACGAGGCCCGTGTCGCGAAGGGCGTCGACCCCGCCGTCAGGCGCATCGAAGCGCACGGCCGCCGACTCAACGTGGACGTCGAGGGCGGTGCTGGGACTGCGGTCGGTCATCGGTGCTCCCGTGCGGATTCGTCGTCACACGGGGCATGCCGGCGGCATGGCCGGGCGGCACGCGCGCAGCGGCGCGAGGCGTTCGGCGACGGCGCCGGTCGTCTTCTCCCTTCCGGACTGTGACCGTCGGCCCTGTCTGCCCCGGCGAGCGCCGAGGGTCAGGTCGGCCGCATTCGGTACGCGTACCGAAGCGGTTCGCGGGCTGGCCTCCCGCGGTGGAGGCCGACCGCCGGTGGGGACTTTCACCCCGCCCCGAAGACGATGGTTCCTTCGATTACATCGATCGTGGCACGCCCCGGTGAGGCGGTCAACCGGCGCTGGCGCGCGCTCGCTTGCCCCACCACCAGCGGCCGATGATCGCCGCCGTGCCGACCAGCACCACCGCGTAGATCACGTACTCGAATGGCTTGATTGCCGCCTCGATCTGCGGGTAGTTCTCGCCGACCAGGAAGCCGGCGCCGATGAGCGCGGCGTTCCACGGCAGTGAGCCCAGCGTGCTGAAGAGGACGAACCGGCCGAGCGGCATTCGGCTGATGCCGGCGGGATAGCTGACGAACGTCCGGACGAGCGGAACCATCCGCCCGAGGAAGACGGCCCACGACCCCCATCGGTCGAACCAGCGCTCGGCCCGGTCGAGGTCGTCAGCGCCGATCCCGACGTACCGACCGTATCGGTCGAGCAGTGGCCGTCCACCCCACGCGCCGATGGCATAGCCGACGAGGGCCCCGATCAGGCTGCCGACCGTGGCGAGGAGCACGGCCAGCGGGATGTTCCACGCCAGTCCGGTGAGGGGCTCGACGATGGACGGGTCAGCCGCCGACTGGCTGACCTTCCAGCCCGCCATCGGCAGGATGACCTCTGACGGGATGGGCGCCACGATCGTCTCCAGCGCCACCGCCAGGGCGACGCCCACGTATCCGACCGCGTCGTACATCTCGAGCACGAATGGGATGACCTCGCGGTCGATGAAGTCGAGCAGCGCTCAGCCCTCGACCTGGCCGGTGGGCGGGGGAGCCGGCGCGGCCGCGCCGCGCTCGCGCCGTGGGACGGCGACTCGGCGCGGCCGCGTGCGCGGCGCTCGGCGGCGGTCGCGGGCCTGGGCCCGTTCGTCGACGCGAAGCACGTGGACGGCCACGAGGATGGCGACCAGGGCGCCGCCGGCGATCCATCCGCCGAGGACGTCGATCGGGTAGTGCGCGCCGAGGTAGATGCGGGTCGCGCTGATGGCGCCGATGGCGATGAGCGCGGCGCCGTAGGCGATGTAGCCCTGGCGATGGTCGTGCGCGAGGCGCGCCACGCAGAACGCGGCGAGCCCGTAGAAGACGGTGGCGCGGAGCGCGTGCCCGGCCGGGAAGTCGGCGATGTCGTCGAGGCCGACCTCGTTGACATCGAACATCGCGTTGAAGAGCGTCGGCAGGCTGATCGCCTCGGCCGACGTGAAGTACTTCAGGGCCCATTCCATCGGGAAGCAGAGCGTGCCGAGCGCCAGCAGGAAGGCGAGGTCGCGACGTCCGCGAGCCAGGGCCAGCAGCCCGAGCCCCGCGAACGCGAGGGCCACGAACCAGCCGCTGCCGAGGCCGCTGATGCCGATGATGAGGATGTCAACCGGCGGGAGGTTGGTCGACACCCAGCCGTGCACCGCCGGCACGATCGTCCGCATCAGCCACTCCTCGGGCTCGGTCGACACGGTCGACCGCTTCAGCATGATCAGCCAGAAGAGCGCCGGCAGCGCGATCATCGCGAGGAGGAACGCGGCCGCCGGGCTGGGGACGGCTCCACCCAGGCGATGCGCGGCCTCGTCATGGACGACGAGGCGGCTCATGGGGTCCGGCAGCCGTCGCACGGTGCGTAGTATAGGGACCGATGCCGCCCCTTCCGCTCACCGGCCGGGACCTCACCATCGACAACGTCACCGAGGTCGCCCGCGGCCGGCGGGCCGTGTCCCTCGACCCCGAGGCGGCCGACCGGATGCGCGCCACACGCGAGGTGATCGAGCGACTCGTCGAGGGAGACGCGCCGGTCTATGGCGTGACGACCGGGTTCGGCGACCTGGCCGACGTGCGGATCGAGCCGGACCAGACCGCTGAGCTGCAGCGCAACCTCGTCCGCTCCCATGCGGCCGGCGTCGGTGAGCCGCTGCCGGACGAGGTCGTGCGCGCCATGCTCGTCCTTCGCGCGAACGCCCTGGCGGTCGGCCTCTCCGGCGTCCGCACCGACCTCGTCGAGCTGCTGGCGGCGATGCTCAATGCCGCCGTCCATCCGGTGGTGCCGTCGCGCGGCAGCCTCGGCGCGTCTGGCGACCTCGCTCCACTGGCCCACATCGCCCTCGTGCTCATCGGTGAGGGGGAGGCGACCGTCGATGGGGCCGGGCCGGGATCCGGCGGCGAAGCCCTGGCGCGGGCCGGCCTGGAGCCGATCGAGCTGGGCGCCAAGGAGGGGCTGGCCCTCCTGAACGGGACGCAGCTCATGGCCGGGATCGGGTGCCTCGCCCACCACGACGCCCTCCGCCTGGCGCTCTCGGCCGACGTCATCGGCGCCATGAGCCTGGAGGCGATGCTCGGCACGGGCGCCGCCTTCGACGAGCGCCTCATCGCCGCGCGGCCGCATGCCGGGCAGATCGCGGTCGGTCGACACCTCCGCGAGCTGCTGCACGGCAGCGAGATCTGGGCATCGCACCGGGACGACACCGACCACCGGGTCCAGGACGCGTACAGCCTGCGCTGCATGCCGCAGGTCCACGGCGCCGTGCGCGACGCCCTCGCCGAGCTGGCCCGGGTCCTTACCGTCGAGATCAACGCCGCCACCGACAACCCGCTCGTCCTGCCGACCGGCGAGGTGATCTCCGGAGGCAACTTCCACGGTGAGCCGCTGGCCCTGGCGCTCGACTACGCCACCCTGGCCGTCGCCGAGATCGCGTCGATCTCGGAGCGCCGCACGGCGCGCCTGGTGGACGCCCACCTCTCGGGCCTGCCCGCCTTCCTCGCCGAACGGCCCGGAGTCGAGAGCGGGCTGATGATCGCCCATTACACGGCCGCCGCCCTGGTCAACGAGCTCCAGACGCTGGCGCATCCGTCATCGGTGGACACCATTCCCACGAGCGCGAACCAGGAGGACCACGTGAGCATGGGCGCGACGAGCGCCCTCCACCTCCGGGCGGCGGTCGACGCCGCCGAGCAGGTGCTGGCCATCGAGGCTCTGTGCGCCGCACAGGGAATCGACTTCCGCGAGCCGCTCAAGCCGGGCGATGGCGTCGCTCGAGCGCATGCAACGATCCGCGCACGGATCCCCCACCTCGACGGTGACCGCCCGCCGGCACCCGACATCGCCGCGGCTCGCGAGCTGCTCCACGCGGGCGACCTTCTCGCCAACGGCGCGACCCAGCGCGCACATGGCTGACCTCGAGTTCGTCCTCGTCGACGAGACCAGCTTCGACGAGATCCCGCCGCCGGCGCAGCCGGGCGCGCGCTGTCAGACATGCGACTACTGGGAGCGGATCGACGGCGGCCGCGAAGCCCCTGCCGGAGGCGCGTTCGACGCGTCCTCGCGTGCGACCTTGAAGCGCAACCGACTCCTGGCCGCCCGCGCGCTCGCCGGGTCGTACGCGATGCTGGCCATGCGCACTGATGCGGTCACGCGAACCGCCTCGGGGTACGCGCAGTTCGGGCCGCTGAGCGCCTACCCGCGCGCCCAGGACATCCGCGACCGGTACCCACAGCTGCCCGAGTCGCCGGCGCCGTGGGTCATCACCTGCCTGCAGGTCACGCCCGTCGGATCGGCCGATGAGCGCCAGGCGATCGGTGAGGCCCTGCTCGCGGCGGTGTGCGACGAGCTCGACCACCGGGGTATCACGGCCGTCGAGGCCTTCCCGGAGGGTGTCGACGACGCCTGGATCCCCTCGCCCGGCCCCGCATCGGCGTACGAGGGAGCCGGATTCGCGCGGGCCGCCGGCGACGATCGTTTCCCGGTCTACCGACGCGAGCTCTCCGGCGAGACCGATGCGGAGGCCTGGAGCGGCCTCATCCGCGCCAGCGCACCCGACGAGGGCGACGACTGGCCGCTTCCGCTGCCGCCCACCCCCGACGAAGACGACTTCTTCCGGCTGCCGCCCGAGAAGCCGAAGGGACCGAACCCCTTCGGCGAGGATTGACCGGTGCCCGAGCCGGTCCAGTCCGGCCTCTGGGGCCTCGCCGCCGCCTCCTCGCTCGTCATCGGCGCGGTGGCCGGCGTGACGCTCGGCATTCCGCGCCAGGTCGTTGCCCTGATGATGGCGTTCGGCGCGGGAGCGCTCATCAGCGCACTCGCCTTCGACCTGGCCGAGGAGGCGTTCGCTGGAGGCGGCACGCTGCCGACGGCGATCGGGCTCGCCGCGGGCGCCATCACCTTCTTCGTCGGGGAGACGCTCCTGGCGCGGCGCCAACGTCGGAGGCGCGGGGCGAAAGCCGCACCGACCACGAGCGGGCCGGCGATCGTGCTTGGCGCCTTGCTCGATGGGCTGCCGGAGTCGGTCGTGCTCGGCGCCACCATGCTCGGCGGCGCGGGGATCTCGGTCTCGCTCATTGCGGCGATCTCGATCTCCAACCTCCCGGAGGGCTTCTCGGGCGCCCGCGACCTCGCCGACGAGGGCCACCCGCGCGGCTTCATCATCGGCCTCTGGGTCGCCGTCGCGCTGGCGTCAGGGCTGGCCGCCGGACTCGGCAGCGCGCTCCTGTCCGGGAGCGATCCCGGCATCGTGGCGATCGTCCAGGCCTTCGCCGGCGGCGCGATCCTCGCCATGCTCGCCGACACGATGATCCCCGAGGCCTACGAGCACGGTGGCGACGTGGTCGGCCTGGCCACCGTGCTGGGCTTCGCCGTCGCCTTCCTCCTGTCGCGCACCGGCTGACCGATGGCGCGCCCGCCGCGGACCTGTCCGCGCTGCGGGAAGTCGGACGTCACCCACAAGGGTCGGGCTGCAACAATCCGTGCACGTCGGCTGTTGTAGGTCGTGTATGGAGGGGATCGGCTGGATGGATCGCGCGACGCGTGCGGCCGCCTTCGAGGAGGCCGTCGCGGACCACTATCCGGGCCTCGTCCGGCGGCTGACGGTCGTCGTCGGTGGGGACGTCGAGGCGGGCCGAGACCTCGCGCAGGAGGCGTACACGCGTGCGTATCGAGCTTGGGATCGCTTTGACGGGACCGATGTCCGCGGCTGGCTGCACACCATCGGGCTCCGCCTCGCGTTCAACGAGCGCGATCGACGCCTGCGATGGGCGCGACTGATTCGGTTGGCGGCGCCGTCAGAGACCTGGGTCGCGCCGGAGGATCGCGGCCTCCACGCCGCGCTGGGCGGCCTTCGGCGCGAGCACCGAGCCGCGCTGCTGCTCAACGTCATTGACGGCTACACCCAGGCCGAGATCGCCGCCATGCTCGAGGTCGCCCCCGGCACGGTCGCGAGCTGGCTGTCGCGCGCCAAGGCTCAGCTGCGGGAGGCGCTGACCGATGCGTGACGACGACTTCGACCACGACCTCGAGCGACGTATGCGCCACTACGAGGCGAGCGTGCCGGACCCCGGTGCCTGGACGGCCGGATCGCGCCCTCCCCGCCGATACCTTGGCTGGCTTGCCGTGGGCGTAGGTGGCGCGGCGGTCGTCGGCGGCGGTGCTGCTGGCCGTCGCGGTCTTCCGGCCGCCGGACCGGAATGTCGGCGACGCCACGCCGACGGCGTCGCCCTCGGCGAGTTCCTCGCCAACCGCGGCGCCGACGGCTTCATCGCCCGAGCCTTCCCCGAGCGCCGTCCCGACGGCGACACCCACGCCGGTCCCAACTCCCGCCAGCGCCGATCTTGCCTGGACCCGGACGGCGTCCTTCCCGATTTCCGGTGGCCTCTCGACGGTCGACGATGTGGTCCGCCTCGGGGACACGTACGTCGCGGTCGGCGTCGAGTTCGTCGAGGGATTGCGGCGTCTTCGCCCCGACCCCGCAACACGAGGCTCGCGTCTGGACCTCGCTCGACGCGAGGTCGTGGGAGCCGGTCGACCTCGGCACAGAGCTTCGAGAACGTCCGGTTCGCCCAGCTGATCCAGCGATCCGACGGGTCGTCGCTGGCGCTCGGCGCTCGCGGGATCCCGGACGCGACGGGCATCAACGAGTTCGAGGACGCGCGCGTGGACCTCGACCGATGGCCTCACCTGGACCGAGACCGACCGCTCCCTCGACGGTTCCGTCGCATCGATCGAGCAGGGTCCGCGAGGGATCCTTGCCGTCGTCATTCCGTCGGGGTCGACCGAGCTTCGCGAGCTCTGGCTGTCCTCGGATGGGGAGTCCTGGGAGCGCGTCCACTCGCTCGAGGCCGACTATGTCGACATCGGCGCAGGGGACGAAGGTTTCGCGGCCGTAGGTTGGATCGGCGACGAGGACGGGAGCCCGTTCGCCATCGCGTCCGCCGACGGCCGGGCATGGATCGACGGTCAGCGGCCGGCGTTCAGCGAGTTCCTCGAGGTCGCCTCACTTGGACCTGACTGGGTCGTCGTCGACGACCCGGAGGAACCGCGCCGACCTGGTTCTCCGCCAATGGCCTCGACTGGTCGGCCCATGGCGATGTCCCATTTCGAACGATCGACCTCGAGGGTGACGTTGATTGTCGCGAGTATCGCGACGAGCTGCACTCGACCGGGCCCTGGCTTGTGACCGCAAGCGAGCTCGCATACCCATGCAGCGAGGGCGGATTCATGGTCCACGGAACCCAGTACCTCTCCGTCGACGGCGCAGCGTGGTCGCGATGCCACTGGCCCCGGGTACCCCGGCGTCAACCGGAGCGGTTCCCGCGTCATGGATGCCCTCGCGGCGGAGGGCGAGCCTCATCCTGGTGGGCGAGGAGAACGGCGCGGCGGCGTTCTGGTTCGGCGAGGCGCCATAGGCGACGCCGTATCATCGGCGCATGACGGCCGTCCGACCGCGGAGCGGTCCCCGCACCGTTCGCGCGCCACGCGGGCACCGAGCTGTCCTGCAAGGGCTGGCAGCAGGAGGCGGCACTGCGGATGCTCATGAACAACCTCGATCCGGACGTCGCCGAGGATCCCGACCAGCTCGTCGTGTACGGCGGGACCGGGCGGGCGGCGCGCAGCTGGGAGGCGTTCGACGCCATCGTCGCCGAGCTCCGGGCGCTCGAGAACGACGAGACGCTGCTCATCCAGTCCGGCAAGCCGGTCGGCGTCTTCCGCACCACGACCGATGCGCCACGCGTCCTCATCGCCAACGCCAACCTCGTGCCGCACTGGGCGACCTGGGAGAACTTCCGCGAGCTGGAGCGCGCCGGGCTGACGATGTACGGCCAGATGACCGCCGGCTCGTGGATCTACATCGCGACGCAGGGAATCATCCAGGGCACCTACGAGACCTTCGCCGAGGCCGCGCGCCAGCACTTCGGCGGGTCACTGGCCGGCACGGTCACCCTGACCGCCGGCCTCGGTGGGATGGGCGGCGCGCAGCCGCTGGCGGTCACGATGAACGGTGGGGCGGCGCTGGTCGTCGAGGTCGACGAGGCTCGCGCGCGACGCCGCCTCGACGTCGGCTACGTCGACGAGCTGACCGACGACGTCGAAACCGCGGTCGCGACTGGTCGACGGCTGGCGCGACGCCAGGGAAGCTCGCAGCGTGGCGCTCATCGGCAACGCCGCGGAGCTCCTCCCGGCGCTCGTCGCGCGCGGCTGGCATCCGGACCTCGTGACCGACCAGACCAGCGCACACGACCCGCTCGGCGGATACGTCCCCGCACGGCTGGCGCTGGCTGAGGCAGCGAGCCTGCGGTCCACCGACCCCGATGAGCTACGTCCGGCGCGCGAAGGACTCGATGGCCGATCACGTGCGCGCCATGCTCGCCTTCATGGCGTCGGGATCGGTCACGTTCGACTACGGCAACAACATCCGCGCGCTACGCCAAGGAGGCGGGGGTCGAGAACGCCTTCGACTTCCCCGGCTTCGTGCCGGCCTTCATCCGCCCGCTGTTCTGCGAGGGCAAGGGCCCGTTCCGCGTGGCGGCGCTCTCGGGCGATGTCGCCGACATCGCGCGCATCGACCGATCGCTGGCGGAGCTGTTCCCCGGCGACGCCGGCCTCCAGCGATGGCTGAAGCTCGCCGCCCAGAAGGTCCCCGTGCAGGGACTGCCGGCTCGCATCTGCTGGCTCGGCTACGGCGACCGCGCGCTGGCCGGCGCGGCGATCAACGACCTGGTCGCCTCCGGCGAGGTCGAGCGCGCCGATCGTCATCGGCCGCGACCATCTCGACGCCGGCAGCGTCGCCAGCCCGTACCGCGAGACCGAGGCGATGCGGGACGGCTCGGACGCGATCGCCGACTGGCCGATCCTCAACGCCCTGGTCAACACCGCCGCCGGGGCCACCTGGGTGAGCTTCCACCACGGAGGCGGGGTCGGCATCGGCTACAGCCTCCACGCCGGCATGGTCGTGGTGGCCGATGGCACCCCCGAGGCGGCCGCGCGCCTGGAGCGCGTCCTGACCTCGGATCCCGGTATGGGCGTCCTGCGGCACGCGGACGCGGGCTACGATCGGGCGCTCGAGGTGGCCGGCGAGCGGGGGCTCCGGATCCCGATGCGCGCGGAGGACTGACCGATGGACTGGCCGGCCCTGCTCATCAAGCTCGCCCACGTCGGCATCGCCTTCGTCCTCGTCACCGGCCTCGTCGGGCGCTGGATCATGCTTCGGCGCGCGTCGCGCAGCACCGACGTCGAGGAGTCGGCGCGGCTCGCTGAGGCCGCCTCGCCGTTCGAGCGGATGGTCATCCCCGCCGGCCCGGCGGTCCTCCTGGTCGGGATGGCGACGGCCTGGGCCCAGGGATACGCGTGGCTCGGGCTGACGACGCCCTGGATGCTCCTCGCCGTCCTCATCGCCATCCCGATCCCGGTGATGGTGCCGCTCATCTTCCTTCCGCGCGGTCGCGTCTTCGAGGCCGCGATGGCCGACGCTCGCGCCAAGGGCATCATCACGCCGGCGCTGCGGGCGGCCTGGAAGGACCGGGCCGTCGCGTTCGCGCGGCGCTACGAGCTCATCGGGACTGCCGTGATCATCGCCCTGATGGTCCTGAAGCCCTCGTGAGGTCCGATCCGGCCGCGCCGTTGCCCGGCGCCCCCGACCCGTGGGCACCATCGGTCATGCCGCCGTTCCGCGGGCGCCCGCCGTATGCCATGACCGAGATGATCGCCGCCGAGCCGGCATTGGCCGAGCGTCTCATCAGGCGCCTCGCCAAGGACGACGGGCTCGCCGCGCTCGAGGATGAGGTTCGCACGGCGGCGGGCGCCGGTGAGCCGATCATGCTCGTCGGTTGCGGGACGTCCGACCACGCCGCCAACGGCATCGCGGCGATGCTCGCCGAGGCGCTGGGGAGCACGCCGGGGCGAGGCCCGGGGGCGATGACCGCCCTCCAGGTCGTACGTCAGCCACCGGCGCACGGGCATCGTCATCGGCATCTCGCACGAGGGCGGCACGCGCGCCACGAACGAGGCGCTGAGCGCGGCGCGGCGCGCCGGAGCCCGGACCGCGCTCATCACCGTCAGCGATCGGTCACCGGGCGCGAGCATTGCCCAGCTGCTGGTCAGAACCGAGGAGCAGGACCAGAGCTGGTGCCACACCGTCGGGTACCTGGCCCCGCTCGTCGTCGGCGCCGTCCTCGCCGCTCGCCTGCGCGGGTCGCGGCCCGACGCGATCGCCATGCGATCCCTCCTCGACGGCGCGATCGACCAGCGCGGGGCCGGCGCCGTGGCGTCCGGCCTGTCGGGGTCGGATCGCGTCATCGTGGCCGGGGCGGGCGTCGACCACGTGTCGGCTCGGGAGCTTGCGCTGAAGCTCGAGGAGGGCGCCCGTCTGCCCGCCAGCGCGTACGAGCTCGAGGCGCTGCTCCACGGCCACCTCGCCTCGGCGACGCGATGGACGGCCCTGGTCGTCATCCAGGCAGATCCGGCGGCCGGGACCGGCCTTGCGGCTGAGCGAGCCGCGCGCCTCCGGGCCGCAGCCGCGGCGCTGGCCATCCCGACGGCAGCGATCCTGGCCCACGACCTGGACGAGGACGTGCCTCCCGAGGAGACGCCCGCCGGCCGCATCGTTCTCCCGCGCGGAAGCCGCGTGGTCGGCCTGGCCGCGCCGCTGCTCGGAACGGCGATCGCCCTGCAACTCGTCACCGAGCGCCTGGCGCGATCTCGACACGTCGACCCCGACACGCTTGGGCGCGAGGAGCCCGCGCAGGCCGCCGCGCACGCCTAGGGTCGGCGCAGAAGCTCGAAGAGGCGCACGTAGAAGCGCAGGTTGTGGAGTGTCGCCAGCCGCTCGGCCGAGCGGTCGCCGACCTTGAAGAGGTGGTGGAGGTAGGCGGCCGAGTGCCGCGTGCAGAGGGCGCAGTCGCAATCTTCTTCCAACGGGCCGTGGTCGACCCGGAACCGCGCGTCATGGATACGGATGGCGCGGTAGAAGGGGTCGCCGGGTGCCGGCCGCCGGTCCGACCAGGCTCCGCGGAAGGCGTAGAGGCGCCCATGCCGCGCGTCGCGCGTCGGCAGGGCGCAGTCGAAGATCGAGTAGCCGTGCGCGAAGGCGGCGACGACGTGGTCGGCCCGCCCGATGCCGAGCGCGTGCTTGGGGCTCGCCGGTGGGAGCGCATCGGCAACCCAGCGCAGCGCATCGGTGATGAGGGTGCCGTCGGCCGCGAGCGGCCATCCGCCGAAGCCGTAGCCATCGAAGCCGATGGAGGCCAGCTCCTCGGCGCACTGCCGCCGCAGGGCCTCGACCATCCCGCCCTGGACCACCGCGAAGATCCGCGGCGCCTCGCCCGTGCGCTTTCGATCGAGCTGCCGATCCAGCTCGTCGCGGCTCCGCCGCGCCCAGCGCACGGTGCGCTCGACGCTTCGCTCCTGCTCCGGTTCGGGGTCCTCGGCTGACGTCGGGTCGTCGAGGCACACGATGACGTCCGACCCGAGCTGCAGCTGGAGCCGCACCACGCGCTCCGGCGTGAGGTTCCACTTCTCGCCGGTGGAAGGCTCGCGAAAGATGACCTCGTTGTCCCGGATCGTCCCGCGCGCCGGGTCCTGGCGGATGAGGCTCCAGACCTGGAAGCCGCCGGAGTCGGAGAGGATCGGCCGATCCCAGTCCATGAACCGGTGGATCCCGCCGGCCGCCTGGACCACCCGCGCGCCGGGGCGGCGCAGCAGGTGGAAGGCGTTGACGACCACGCCCTCGATGCCGACCCCGCGCAGGTCCTCCGAGCTCACGCCGCGGACGCCGGCCCGGGTCGCGTCGGGGAGGAAGGTGGGGACCGGCAGCGAGCCGCGCGGCGTGGCGAGCGGATCAGCCATCGAGCGTGAGCACGAAGACGAGCTCGTTCGAGACCGATGCCTCGGCCACCTCGCTGACGCGGCCGGCCTCAGCGACGAGAGCCTCCAGCCGGCGCCGGTAGGTGGCCTCCATTCCGCGCGCGCGCCCGCCCAGCGATCGCGCCGGGAAGCTCACCACCGCGTGCCGTGCGCGAAGTCCCAACAGGAGCCGGCCGGCAGCCGCCGGATCCTGCCGGTCGAGCGTCGGGACGAGCTTCAGGAGGAGGGCCACGTCGGCCTCGTCGGTGGGCGGATGCGTGACGGCATCGGCCACCCGGACCTCGTGCGGCTGGCCCACGAGCGTGAGGAAGCCGTCCACCACCCCGAGCGCGCGGCGGTCGACGTCGGTGGCGACGTAGCTCGCGGTGCCGATGCCCATCCACGGCAGCGACAGCGGCCCGACGCCGCAGCCGACGTCGAGCACACGAGCTGGCACGCCGGTGCGCTCCCAGATGCGAGCGTGGAAGCCGTCGAGGAACGGCACCCGCTCGCGAGTCGATGCGTGCCCGCGCATCACCTCCTCGCAGGCCGATCGAAAGGCCGGATCGCCAAGGTCATCCGACCACGCCTCGGCCAGCCGATCCCCGCGAGGCGGACCCCGAAAGGCGCCGACCGCCTGGTGCAGCCGTCGCTTGACGCGCTTGACGGCGTCGTCGACGTTCCGCGAGCGTTCCAGCTCCTCCCTCGCGAGCCGATCGAGGAGCGCCACGGTCCACGTCGCGATAGCGCGACGAGCGCAGGACGCGCTCCACGACCTCGGCGGTCACTGGCCGCGCAGCCTCAGCACCATCGCGTACGCCTGGCGCTTCGGGAGCCCGTGGCGCTCGACGAGGAAGGCCTGGACGGCGCGGGCCGACGCTCCGTTGGCAAGAAGGAGAGTGGCGTCAGCCTCGCCCGGCGCGCTCGGGCCGTCGGCCCTCTGCGCGCCGCCGATGACAAGCGTGCACTCGCCACGAACCTCAGCCCTCCGCGGCGAGCTCGGCGGCGAGCGTCGAGAGCGAGCCGCGCTGATAGCGCTCGTGCGGCTTCGTCAGGCTGCGCGCCAGGCATGCTGGTCGGTCGCCGAGCACCGCGAGCGCGTCGCGGACGGTGGCGAGCAGCCGCCGCGGCGCCTCGAACGCGACCTGGGTGGCGTCGTCGGTGGCGACCGCCTCGAGCGCCGCACGCCGGGCGGCCGCGGTGCGCGGCAGGAAGCCGAGGAAGCGGAACGGGTGCGGCGGCAGCCCCGAGGCGGCCAGCGCGGCGGTGACGGCGGACGGCCCGGGGACGCTCGTCACCGTGATGCCCGCGTCGATCGCAGCACGAACCAGCCGGTAGCCGGGATCGCTGACGAGCGGCGTACCGGCATCGCTGACGAGGGCGATGCGGGCGCCCGCCGCGAGGCGGGCCAGGAGCTCGCGCGTGCGCGACTCCTCGTTGTGATCGTGATAGCTGACCGAACGGGTCCTGATGCCGTGATGCCGCGCCAGCGTCGCGAAATGACGGGTGTCCTCGGCCGCCACGAGGTCGGCTTCGGCCAACAGCCGCCGCGCCCGCAGGGTCAGGTCGTCCGGATCGCCGATGGGTACGGCCACGAGAAGGAGCGTTCCACCGGTCGGCATGCGCGAACCCTAGCATCGGCCGCGGCCGAACCCGCGCCGAGGCGAGGGCGCTACGATCAGCGGCGTGCCGGGCCTGATCGAGTGCGTCCCGAATTTCAGCGAGGGCCGCCGCGAGGAGGTCGTCGACGAGATCGTGCGCGCCATCGGCCAGATCGATGGCGTCACCGTCCTCGATCACTCGCGTGACGAGACGCACAACCGCAGCGTCGTCACCTTCGCCGGCTCGGCCGAGCCCGTCGTGCGAGCGGCGACGGCCGGGGTCGGCCGGGCGCTCGAGCTCATCGACATGGAGCAGCACGCCGGCGCCCATCCGCGCATCGGCGCCGTCGACGTCATCCCCTTCGTCCCCCTCGGGAACACACGGCTGGAGGAGTGCGTCGACCTGGCCCGCCGCTTCGGGGAGCAGATCGCGAGTCGCTTCCAGCTGCCGGTGTACCTCTATGGCGAGGCCGCGCTTCGCCCCGACCGACGCCGCCTGGCGGATGTCCGGCGCGGGCAATACGAGGCCATCCGCGACGAGATCGGCACCGTGGCGACGCGTGCGCCCGATTACGGCCCGGCCCGTATCCACCCACGCGGCGGCGCGGTCGCAGTCGGCGCCCGCAAGCCGCTCATCGCGTTCAACATCAACCTCCGCACCGATGAGCTGGCCGTGGCCATCAAGATCGCGAACGCCATCCGCGAGTCCTCCGGCGGGATGCCGGCGGTGCAGGCCATGGGCGTCCTGCTCGAGAACGCCGGCCAGCCGCCAATGGCGCAGGTGAGCACGAACCTCGTCGACTGGCAGCGGACCGGGATCGCGGAGGTCGTGCGCGAGGTCCGGCGCCTGGCCCGCGAGGCCGGCACCGAGATCGACCATTGCGAGCTCATCGGCCTGGCCCCAACCGGCGCGCTGCTCGAGGTCGCCGCGGACTCGCTCGGGCTGGCGGACTTCAGCCCGGATCAGGCGCTCGAGCTGCGCCTCGCGCGCGATCGCTGATTCATCGGTGCGGTGCGCGTGAGCACCTGGACGCGGGATTGGCAGGCGAGTTGCAACGCGGCTTCTCGCCGAGCCGTCAGAACACCGCATGGCAGTACCGACCACGATGAACCGCCCGCCCCGCGCGACGACCGCCACCCGGCCAAGCCGGATCGCCATCATCCTCGCCGCGGCCTGGATGATCCTCTCAATCGCCATCGGGAGCGCCCTGGCCGCAGATCCGCAGTCGGATTCGAACGTGCCGGCCCCCGTGACGAGGGCACAGCCCTAGCCACCGGATTCGCGGCGTCGGGACGCTAGACTCGACGCCCCATGAGCCTCCGCACCGAGATCACCCGAGCGATTGCCGATGCCCGCGACCGCGCCATCGCGGCGGGTGCGCTCGCCGTCGCCGAAGGGGCGCTCGTGCCACCGATCGGTCTCGAGCGGCCGTCCAATGCCGATCACGGTGACCTCGCCAGCAACGCCGCGATGCAGCTCGCGCCCGTCGCGCGGATGACGCCGATGCGGATCGCGGAGACGCTGCTCGAGCACCTCGAGCGGCCGGCATCGATCAGCGAGGTGTCGATTGCGCCCCCCGGGTTCCTGAACATCCGCCTCGACCCCGCCTGGATCGCGGGCCAGGTTGGCCCGATCCGCGAGTCGGGCATGGGCTACGGCCGCGAGACGGCCGACGGCGGCCATCGCGTCAACGTCGAGTTCGTCAGCGCCAACCCCACCGGCCCGCTGACGGTGGGAAATGCGCGAGGTGCCTTCGTCGGCGACGTCCTCTCGCGCGTCCTCGAGGCGTCCGGCCAGCGCGTCACGCGTGAGTACTACTTCAACGACTACAACGAGCAGATCCGCAACCTGGGCCTGACCCTGCTCGCGCTGCGGCGCGGTGAGCCGATCCCCGACGACGGGTATCGCGGCGACTACGTGACCGACCTGCTGGCCGAGATTCCCGAGAGCCGGTGGGAGGAGGTCGAGCGACCCGACGCCGACGCGGGCGAGCTCCTCGGCCGGTGGGCGGCGGAACGCGTTCGGACCGGCATCGAAGCGAGCCTCGCCAGGCTCGGCGTCCCATTCGACGTGTGGACGAGCGAGGGCGCGATCCACGAGGCCGGCTGGGTCGAGCGCGGGATCGATCGGCTCCGCGAGGCGGGGCACATGTACACCGACGACGGGGCGCTCTGGTTCCGATCGACGACCTTCGGCGACGACAAGGATCGCGTCGTCATCCGCTCGAATGGCCGTCCGACGTACTTCGCGGCCGACATCGGCTACGTGGCCGAGAAGTTCAGCCGAGGGTTCGACGAGCTCATCTACATCTGGGGCGAAGACCACCACGGGACGGTGGCCCGCAACCGGGCCGCCGCGATCGGGCTCGGCTTTGACCCGGACGCCGTGCGCTGGCCGCTCATCGCGTGGGTGCGCTTCGTGCGCGACGGCGTCGAGATACCGATGTCCAAGCGGTCGGGCGAGTTCATCACGCTCGATGAGCTGCTCAGCGAGGTCGGCGTCGATGCCGCTCGCTGGTACTTCAGCTCCCGCGCCTACACGACGGGGATCGACTTCGACCTCGAGCTCGCCAAGCGGCAGAGCAACGAGAACCCCGTCTACTACGTGCAGTACGCGCACGCCCGCGCGTCGTCGATCCTCCGCCACGCCGCTGACGAGGGCGTCACTCCGCGCTCGGAGGAGACCGGAGGGCACCTCACCCACGCGTCGGAGCAGGCGCTCCTCCGCCACCTGCTCGAGTTCCCCGATGCGGTCGCCACCGCCGCGACCCGTCGCGAGACGCACGAGATCCCGCGCTACACCTACGACCTGGCGAGCGCGTTCAGCGCCTTCTACCGCGACTGCAAGGTCCTCGGCGAGGACCCCGACCTGTCGGCGGCGCGCCTGGCCCTGGTCGACGCGACGCGGTCGGTCCTCGCCAACGCGCTCGGACCTCCTGGGCATCTCAGCGCCCGACGCGATGTAGGCCGATCAGCCCCCGCCCGCCTCCACCGCCTGGTCGAGGAGCTCGTCCGTCGAGGCGTGAGCGACCAGCACGTCGCCGCCCGGAAGCTGGAGCACGGTGGCGGGAAACGGCAGGGCGTCGATTGCTTCCGAGTACGCCTCGGTGAACTCGTCCGCGTCGGCGGTCGAGTCCCAGGTCAGGCGCCAGGTGAGCGCGAAGACGTCGTTGGCGGCCGAGGCGATCGCGACACGGTCCCCGCCCCACCCATCGGCGGCAGCGCTGGCATCGTCCGGGGAGACGCCGAAGTGCTCGAGCGTCATCCGCAGAATCGCCTCGCCGAGGGTATTCTCCTCGACCTCCTCCCAACCCTCGCCGAGCGCCGATGCCAGGTCCGGGGCCTCGACCGGATCGGTCGACTCCAGCGGTTCCCAGGCGTCGAGGTGGATGATCTGCTCGGTCGAGTCCGGCGGATCGGCGAAGGCGGCGTCGAGCTCAGTGAAGTCGGGGCTCAGCGGGTCGCCGGCAAGCGCGCCCGCCCACAGCGCGCCCTCGTTGTACGGGAAGCCGAGCTGGCTGACCATCCAATCCGGGATGCCGGTCGTGTCCGGGGCCTCCTGCTCCTGGAAGACTTCGATCAGCTCAGCCTGGGTCATGTGCGCGAACGCCCACGCCAGCATCGTGACGACGGCGTCGCCCTCGATGAGCGCCGTCCGGGCCAAGCTGCGATCGTCCTCTCCCTCCGCGTCGGTCTTGAGGGAGTCAAGCCCGAACGCCGCATCCTGGAGCGCGTGCGCGTACTCGTGCGCGTAGGTGAAGCGGGCGCTCGCGTCGAGCCCGGCGTCGGTGACGACGACCATCCGCCGCTCGACGTCGTCGTAGAAGCCGAGAACGCTGTCGCCGATCAGCTGGAGCTGGAGCTCGGTCACGTCATCGTCCGGGCCGATGAGGCCGAGCGCGCGCAGCGCGATGTTGTCACGCTCGCGTTCCTCCGGCGTCGAGTCCTCGGCGAAGAGACGCTCGAGCTCCGCCCGTGCCTCCTCACGGGTGAGCAGCTCCGGTGGGCCGATGTCGGCGGCCGGCAGGCCGCGGATCGCGACCACCTGCTCCTCGATCTCGCCCAGGATCGCGAGGACCTCGTCGTCGCTCGGCGCCGAGGCGCTTGGCTCGTCCGTTGCCGTCGCGCTCGGCTCGGCGGTCTCATCGGTCGATGGCAGCGAGCTGGCGGACGGTGACGGCGCGGAGCCGGTGCCGCCTCTGCCGCCGAGGTTCAGAGCGACGACGGCGACGCCGACGACCACGAGGACAACGACGAGCACGGTGACGAGGCGCCCAGCGGGAGACATCGGCGCATTCTGCCATGGCCTCCTGCGCGGCCCGATGAAGGTTCAGGTTTCTTAAGGTGCGGCAAGCCCGGGGTTTAGAAGGCGCCCGTAGGCTCTGCCGTGCGAGATAGAGATCCACGCGGGTTTCTGCCTCCACCCTCCCTCCTTCGAGCCCCGGTGTCATTGGGCGGGCACCGGGGCTCGTGCTATCTCCCGCAATGCGCCGCTCGCGCGCGCTACCATGCGGTCACCGATGGAGATCACCTGGTACGGACGTGCCTGCTTCCGACTGAAGGGCAAGGACGCCACCGTCATCACCGACCCCTGCCCACCGTCGACCGGCTTCGTCGCCGGCAAGCACGACGTCGAGCTGCTGACCATCAGCCACGACCACCCGGACCACGCCTACACCCGATCGATCACCGCCGGACTGACCCTGACCCGTCCCGGCGAGTACGAGTTCAGCGACCTGCTGGTCACCGGGATCCGCACCTACCACGATGGCGAGGCTGGCGCGTCGCAGGGCCAGAACATGGTCTTCTCGTTCGAGATTGACGGCGTCCACGTCTGCCACCTCGGCGACCTGGGCCACCTCCTGACCGATGAGCAGGTCAGCGAGCTCGGTCCCGTCGACGTCCTCCTCGTTCCGGTCGGCGGCGAGACGACGCTGACCCCTGCCGAGGCGGCCGAGGTCGTGTCGCAGATCGGTCCGAAGATCGTCATCCCGATGCACTTCGGGGTCGACGGCGCATCGAAGGATCTCGGGGGTCCCGAGAAGTTCCTCCATGAGATGGCGGTCGAGCCGATCCGTCAGCCGAAGGCGCAGGTGACGGTCAGCTCCCTTCCCGACGAGACCCAGGTCGTCGTCCTCGAGGCGCGAGGCCGCACCTCCTAGCGGCCTCCACCGCCGATGGTCATGGGACCGGTCTGAGCGGCCGTACCAGGACCCTCGTTGTCCGGGGTCAACGGCCCTTCCGCACCTGACTCCATCGGACCTCACCGCGGGCCGATTCAGGGGGTCCAAAAGTACTACGTCCGGTCCTATAGTCGCGCCCTTCCCGGCAATTGACCGGGAGGGGGGACGGACGGGAGACCGCCCGGATCCAGGTGGGGCAACCGACGAAAGGACACAACCGCGATGCACGGTCACAAGACCTCCGAACGACGCGCCGGCCGCACGCTCTTCGCCATCCTGGCGATGCTGGGCCTGGTCGTGTCGTTGTTCACGATCGCCACCCCGGCGCTGGCCGACGGCGACGACAGCTCAGCCGTCTGCAAGACGAGCTTCAACGCCGACGCCGAAGACCCGGGGCAGAGCGAGGATGCGGTGACGTTCACCGCTCCCGACGGCCAGGTCGTGACCGGCGTCTGCATCAAGTCCGGCGATGACGCGTTCGGTCCGGACAACAAGCACAGCGACCTCATCACCGCCGATGGCACGGCCGGAAACGGCTGCTTCACCATCGCCGGCATCGGGACCGACACCGTCACGGTGACGCGCACCGAGTCGAGCGACTGCAAGGGCATCAGCCACGTCGACGTCGTGACCGGTCCCGGCGAGTCGCCCGAGGAGTCGCCCTCGGAGTCGCCGAGCGAGTCCCCGTCAGAGTCGCCGAGCGAGAGCCCCAGCGAGTCGCCGAGCGAGAGCCCGAGCGAGTCGCCGAGCGAGAGCCCGAGCGAGTCCCCGTCTGAGTCGCCGAGCGAGAGCCCGAGCGAGTCCCCGTCGGATTCGCCGAGCGAGTCGCCGAGCGAGTCGCCCGCTGAGCAGAAGCTTGCGATCTGCCATGCGACGCATGCCGAGAAGAACCCGTACGTCTTCATCGAGGTCGCCCTGAGCGCCGTCGACGGAGAGGGTCAGAACGACCACACGCATCACACCGGTCCGGTCTGGTATCCGGGCGCGAAGGCCGACGGCGTCGTCTGGGGCGACATCATCCCGCCGGTCGAGGGTGTGACCGAAGGACTCAACTGGACCGAAGAGGGCCAGGCGCTGTACCGGGCTGATTGCTTCGGCGAGGAGCCGAGCGAGTCCCGTCGGAGTCGCCGAGCGAGTCCCCGTCGGAGTCGCCGAGCGAGTCCCCGTCGGAGTCGCCACGCGACGACACCGAGGGTGGGACGCCGGCCGCCACGCCGGGCCCGCTGCCCGATACGGCAACGGCAACCGGCACCTCCGGGATGCCGCTGGTCCTCCTCTTTGGCGCGGTGCTGGTGGCCTCCACCATGCTCCTCGTCACCCGCAAGCTCGCCACGGTGGCCGCGAGCCGCTGACGGGCCCCGATCCCTGGCGAAGCCCCCGGAGCAACCCGGGGGCTTCGTCTTGCCGCGAGCTCGGATCAGCCGGCGGGTTCGAGAACCGTCGCCCGCGCGCGGTCGCTCACCGCGAAGACCCGGTACTCCCCCACCGTTGCCACGAGCGGGAACCGGTCCGCGAACGCGTCAGGATCCGCGCCGAGCTCACGCTCCTCCCACGGGCCGATGACGATGTAGTCGACCCCGTAGCGGTCAAGCAGCTCCGGGGCATCGGGTTCGAGCAGGAAGATCGCGCGCAGGTCCGCCTCCTGCGGCCTCGAGTCGAGGCCGATGTTCCGCAGCCACGGGAGGTAGCTGGTGATGATCTGGCGACCGGTCAGGACGGGAACCGGATCGTTGTGCTCCAGCCCGACGGCGAACACGGCGTCGGGCGGCGCCTCGGCGTTGACCCAGTCGGCGAGGGCGAGGTCGCTCGGGGTCGCGAGGCGCGTCCGGTCGAGGCCCATCAGCTGACTGGCGTTGGCGAGCGTGCCGGAGGCGATCATCGTCGCCAATGCGGCCACGATGACCGCTCGGCTCAGGACATCGCGCTGAAGTCGCCAGAGGGCGACCACCGCGGTCGCCGCGAGGATGGCGAGCGCGATGAAGAAGAAGAGCAGCACCTTCGAGTTGTCCCAGCGGACGACCGACAGGATGAAGGTGTTGATGACCACGAAGATCGGCATGAAGGCGAGCAGGAGCCGATGCGATGCCCTCGGAAGCAGGCGGGGCACGAAGAGCGCAACGAGCCCGAACGGCAGAAAGAGCCCGAAGTTCTTGGCCCAGAACCACGGCCACGGATCGTCGTCGGCAAGCCAACCGGGCTCCCAGCGCAGGCCGCTGCTTGCGCGCGCCTCGCCGCCCTGGACCCCAAGGAAGACCGCCCCGCCGACGAGGACCCACACGCCGAGGAACGCGAGCCAGCCCCGCTGCGGGAACAGGAGGACGAGGAACGGCGCGACGAGGGCCAGGCCAGCGAAGCTGCCGAGGTGAGCCAGGGGCAGGCTGCTGGCGATGAGGCCGGCAAGCGCGAACTGGCGCCAGTCGCGGCCTTCGATCGCGACGAGGAGGATCGTCAGCACCAGCATCAGCACGGGAACGCCATACAGCGCTGCCCGCTGCGACATGATCAATGCGAAGTACGGGTTCGGCCACTGGTAGTTCGCCTCGACCTGCGCGCCGGTATCCCACGGCTGCGTCGCGAGCGTCTCGAGCGCGCCGCCGAGCCCGCCATTCTCGAAGAGCGTCACCCACCCGAGGCTGCCCCCGAGCATGAACAGGACGAGCGCGAGGGTTGCGATCGTGCGATCTCCGGTCAGCCGCAGCGCGAACGCATACAGGGCGATGAGCAGCAGGACCGAGAAGAGGAAGCTCTGGAGCGGCAGAGCGACCAGGAGGTCAACGCCGAGCGCCACCATGCCCGCAGCCGTCAGCGACGTGAGGTAGTGATAGGCGAGTGGCGCGCCGGCAAGTCGCGGGTGCATTGGCGGAAAGTTGTCGGCGAAGGCGAACGACGCGGTGTCCCCGAGGTGGACGGTCCAATCGCTCCAGATGTACAGGTGGCCGGCCCACAGCCCATCCGGCTCGAGGGTGAGCGCGCTCGACCAGAGGAGGGCCAGGCGGACGACGAAGAGACCGATGACGATCGCCGGCAGCCAGCCAAGTCCATCCCGTAGCCGGGACAAGAGGTCGCGTGGAACCGTCGTCCCGGTGGCGCCGCGAGGCCAGTAGAGGACGGCTCCGACCAGGCTGAAGAGGGTCACGACGACGACGGCAGGCAGGAGCCCGATCGGGGTGGCCAGCCCGAGGACGAGGATCGACCCGACCACGGTTCCCAGCACCGGGCCGTAGGCGACCAGCTCGAGCACCGTCAGGAAGCGCGCGACGTGCCGGAGGATGACCACGCCGAGCATGGAGACCGCCGCCAGGAAGCCAATGGCGGCCGCGAGGCTCAGCACCCGGCGAGCCCGACCAGGACGTCGGTACCAGGACCATCGGTGACGGAACGCAACGCGAATCGAATCGGCATGTGCTCCGGACCGCACAAAACCACCCGGTAACCTCCTACTTGACCCCTACCGCAGTACTAATCGGGGTCCTATACTGGCGATTCAACCGTCCGGGCGAACCGGGCGGCATCCGCATCTCTCAGGGGAACCGGCTGGAGCCCAGAGGGGCATAAAGGGAAGGGACTCATCATCGTGAGTATTGCGTTCACACGATCCACCGTACGAACAGCGTTCGGATTCCTGGCCGCGCTCGGCCTCGTATTCTCGCTCTTCGCGATCGCGACGCCGGCCCTCGCCGACGGCGACGACAGCTCAGAGGCCTGCAAGACCGACATCAACGTCGACGCAGAGGACTCGGGCCAGAGCAGCGACGAGATCACGTTCACGGCCGATGCCGGCAGCGTGGTCACTGGTGTCTGCATCAAGTCGGGCGACGACGCATTCGGCGCCGACAATAAGCACAGCGAGCTCATCACCACCGATGGCGTCGTCGGCGGCGGCTGCTACACCATCGAGGGCATCGGAACCGACACCGTCACCGTGACGAAGTCCGACAGCTCCGACTGCAAGGGCCTCAGCCACGTCGATGTCGTGACGGGCCCGGGCGAGTCGCCCGAGGAGTCGGTCGAGGCTCGGTCGAGGAGTCGGTCGAGGCTTCGGTTGAGGAGTCGGTCGAGGCTTCCGTCGAGGAGTCGGTCGAGGCTTCCGTCGAGGAGTCGGTCGAGGCTTCCGTCGAGGAGTCGGTCGAGGCTTCGGTCGAGGAGTCGGTCGAGGCTTCCGTCGAGGAGTCGGTCGAGGCCTCCGTCGAGGAGTCCACCGAGGCTTCTGCTGAGGAGTCCGCGAGCGAGGGTGAGCTCGGCGGAACGCCAGGCTCGAGCCCCGGCACCGTGCCGGACACGGCCCTTGGCTCGACCAGCATCCCGGCCTGGCCCTTCGCGATCATGTTCCTCATGTCGCTGGGTGGCCTGCTCTACCTGCGGCTGACCACGGAGCAGAGCCGCACGCGGTAGCTCATTCGGCCGGAAGGCCAGCGGGGCGATCGGGTCCAACCCGAGATCGCCAGCCCCCCTGGCAGGGACGGGGTAGGGGTTCGCCCTTACCCCGTCTTCTGATGTCTGGCGAGAACTCGACCACACGGTCGGTCGAAGCGTTCCCTTCGGGCGGGACGCGGGCTCAGGACTCGCGCCACCTTCAGGGACTGGTCGGGCCAGCCACGTAGTCTGCCCTCAGACCGCGCCGGTCAACGCCTCAGGCTATGGGGAGGCGCTCGGCGACGCTTCCTCTTGCGGCGGGCCCGCCGGTGGGGGCCGGTCGATCGGAACCTTTTTCGAATCGTCCTGGGCCTTCTTGCCATCGTCGTCCGGGCCACCCACCTGATCGCCACCCTGTTTCGCGGGCTCATGGCTCGGGTCACCACCCTGGTTCGGCCCGCCGTCGTTCCCACCGCCATTGCTGTTCGAGCCGCCGGCGGTCGTGTCATCGTCGTTCCCGCCGCCGTCGTTGGTCGATCCCGCGGTCGACCCGTTCCCGTCCCCGCCGCCGCTGGCTGACGCGCCTTCCGTCGAGCCGGGTTCGCTGGTCAGGCCAGGAGCGTTGCCCATTGCCTGGGCCACGGCCGCCTGTGCGCGCTCGGGCAGGCGCGCGAGGATCGCGTTGAGCGTCTCCTTCCGGGCGCCAACGACGCCATCCGCCGCCGCGCCCCCGGTCTCCTCGACCAGCTGGTAGGCATCCCCGATCGGGCCGGCGAGGGTCGCCGCCTCTACCCATCGCCCGGCCTCGGCCAGCTGACCCAGCTCGTTGACGCGCTCGGTGAGGACGTAGATCGCGAGCTCGTCATGGAACTGCGCGGGCAGCGCCTGCCAGCGAAGCGTCTCCACCTGGCGCTTGAGCGAGTAGAGGAGGTCGCCCGGCAACGCCGCCTGCGAGGCGGCCATCGCGGTGCCCACGCTCGCGGCGAGCATGACGCTGGCGTAGAGGCTCGCCCGGCCGATGCGGCCCATGGCGCGACCGCGCACGGCGGTCCGGTCGGGCGGCGCGATTCCCTCTCGCGTGGCGACGAAGCGGTTGACGACCACGCCGCGCAGGCGGCGGCGGAAGAGCGGGTCCGGATCGAGCGACGGGCGCAGCGCCTCCACGTAGCGGCGCACCGCCTCGTCGGAGGCAATGGATGGCGGTCGAAGCGTGTCGCGGAAGAGGCTCACGGCTCCGACCTCGGCGCGAGGTGGCGTCGCAGCGACTCGATCGCTCGGAAGGTCAGCCCGCGGACGGTGCCAGCCTGGCGGCCCATGATCTGCGCCGCCTCCTCGGCGGAGAGGCCAGACGCATAGCGCAGGGCCAGTGCCTCGCGCTGGTCCGGGGTCAGGCGCCGAATCGCGGCCCGCAGCTCGCGGATCTCCTCGTCGCGCAGCGAGAGGTTCTCGAGCTCGAGCCCGTCCGCCGGCTCGGCGATCGCCCCGAGCGGCGCGGTAGGGCGCAGGCGGCGCTGGTGGTCGATGACGGCGTTGCGGGCGATCCGAAACGCCCATGCGGCGAACGGCTTGCCATCGTGGCGATACCGCGGCAGCGCGCCAACGATGCGCTCGAAGACGAGGTGCGTCACGTCCTCCGCATCCTCGCGGCTCCGGATGCGGACGGCGACGTAGCGGTAGATCGGCCCGACGAGCGCGTCGTACAGGCGTCCAACCGCCTCGACATCACCCGCCGTCGCCGCTCGTGCCAGCTCGTCCACGCTGGCATCGGGGCCGACGCTTTCTCCGGCGGATGGCCGCGCCGGCACGTGGCCGTCGACGATCGTCGGGCGGAGGGTCGCGCTCAGTGGTCGGTTACGCATCGGGCAGCGGACTCGGGCACGTGTTCGGCTGAGCGCACGCTAGCATCGCGAGCGGGGGGTGACCATCCCCATGTGGGCTAGATGAGGGCGAGCTCGCGCCCCACCCGTTCGAATGCCGCGAGGCACTCGTCGAGCTCCTCGCGTGTGTGCTCCGCCGTCACGATCGTGCGGACGCGGCTCTTCTCCTCCGCCACGGTCGGGAAGCCGATGCCCATGGCAAAGACGCCCTCCTCGAAGAGGCGGTCGCTGAAGCGGTGCGCGAGGGCACCGGCGCCGACGATGACGGGCGTGATCGGCGTCTCGGAGGCTCCCGTGTCGAACCCGAGCCGGTCGAGACCGGCCTTGAAGTGGCGGGCGTTCTCCCAGAGCCGATCGATGAGCTCCGGCTCGCTCTCGAGCACGTCGATCGCCGCGAGGCATGCGGCAGCAACCGCCGGCGGGTGCGAGGTCGAGAAGAGGAACGGGCGGGCACGGTGCTCGAGCACGGTCCGCAGCGCGGCCGTCCCGGCGACGTAGCCGCCGAGCACGCCGATCGCCTTGGAAAGCGTGCCGACCTGGACGTGGACGCGGCCGTGCAGGTCGAAGTGATCGACGCTCCCACGTCCGTTGCGGCCGAGGACGCCTGAGGCATGCGCATCGTCGACGAACACGATCGCGTCGTACTCCTCGGCCGCGTCGACGATCTCCGGCAGGCGCGCGATGTCGCCGTCCATGCTGAAGACGCCATCGGTAATGACGAGGACGGTCCGATCAGCGTCCGCGCTGCGGACCTCACGCAGTGCAGCACGGAGGGCTTCCATGTCCCCGTGCGCGAAGACCTTGCGCTCGGCCTTGGTCAGCCGGATGCCGTCGATGATGCTGGCGTGGTTCAGCGCGTCGCTGACGATGACCGCGCCCTCCCCGGCGAGGATCGGGATGACCCCGGTGTTGCACGTGAACCCCGATTGGAAGGTGAGGACGGCCTCGACGTGCTTGAAGGTCGCCAGCCGAGCCTCGAGCCGCTCGTGCAGGCTCATCGTGCCGGCGATGGTCCGAACCGCGCCGCTTCCCGCGCCATAGCGCTCGACCGCCTCGAGGGCCGCGCGCTTCAGCCGCGGATGCGTGTTGAGGCCGAGGTAGTTGTTGCTCGATAGGGTGATGACCTCGCGCCCGTCGATCACGCAGCGGCTCTTCTGCTCGCTCTCGACGACCCGCAGTCGCCGATACAGGCCCTTCGCCTTCAGCTCATCGATCTCGGCGTCGAGGAAGGCGAGCGGGTTGCGGGCGCGGGCCGGCGCGTCGGTCATGGCGACAGGATAGCCCGCGCGGGCCCTAGGGGATGAGGACGACCTTGCCCGCGGAGCGCGAGGCGATCAGCTCGAAGGCGGTCGGCCATTCGGCGAGGTCGAGGCGGTGGGTGAGGATCGGCGAGACGTCGAGCGACCCCGACCGGAGCAGCGCCTGCGTCCGCTCCCAGGTGTCATAGATGCGGCGACCGTAGATGCCATACAGCCGGAGGCCCTGCATGATCACCATCTCGGACAGGTCGACGCGCGGCGGCTCCGGGAAGATGCCGAGCAGCGAGATCCGACCGCCGCGCGTCACGACGCGCAGCGCCTGCTCGAGGGCCGGCTGCGCGCCGCTCATCTCGAGGACGACCTCGATCCCATCGCCACCCGTCGCGCCGCGGATCCGATCCTCCGTGGCCGGGTCAGCGGCGTCCAGCACGAGGTCGGCACCCATCGTTTGCGCGAGCTCGAGGCGGAATGGCTCGGTGTCCGTCGCCACGACCAGCGCCGCGCCTGCCGCCTTGGCGATTCCGACCGCGCAGAGGCCGATCGGCCCGCAGCCGGTGACAAGCACCGAACGTCCCTCGATCGGTTCGACGAAGGCCGCATGGACCGCGTTGCCCATCGGTTCCTGGAGGGCGACGACGGCGGGGTCGAGGCCGTTCGACTCGATCGCGTTCTCTTCGGGGATGACGACGTGCTCGGCGAATCCGCCATCGGTGTGGACCCCGATGACGCGCAGGTCGCGGCACAGGTGCATCTCGCCCCGCTGACATTGGGCGCAGCTCCAGCAGAAGAGGTGCGACTCGACGCCGACGAGGTCCCCCTCGCGCACCCGCGTGACGCCCGCACCGGTGGCGGCGACCGTCCCCGCCAGCTCGTGCCCGAGGATGCGCGGCGGGACGAGGTTCTCGGCCGCCCAGTCATCCCAGGTGAAGAGGTGGAGGTCGGTGCCGCAGATGCTGGCGGCGTCGACCCGCAGCAGCACCTCGCCGTCCCCCGGCGTCGGCACGGGGCGCTCGATCAGCTCGGCGCCCGGACCGGGCTTCGTCTTGGCGAGCGCGCGCATCGTCTCCGCGCCGACGGTGGTCGTCATCGAGCTCGGCTGGCAAGCGCGTCGACGCCCGCCGCGGCGGCGTGGTCGTCGATCCGCGGCTGCTCGTCGACCACGGGGTTCTCGATCGCACCGATCCCCTCGATCTCGCAGCGCATGACGTCGCCATCGTGCAGGTATCGCGGCGGCGCCTGGTAGTGCCCCACCCCGGCCGGCGTGCCGGTGGCGATGACGTCGCCCGGCTCGAGGGTGATCGTGCGCGACGCGAAAGCGACGACCGTGGCGACGTCGAAGATCATCTCGGCCGTGGACGAGTCCTGCCACGGCTCGCCGTTGACGGACGAGCGCAGCCGGAGCGCGGCGGGATCGCCGAGCTCGTCGGCCGTCACGACGACGGGACCCATCGGCGCGAACCCGTCCGATCCCTTTGCCCGCAGCCACTGGCGGTCCTCCTTCTGAAGGTCGCGCATGGTCACGTCATTGACGATCGTGTAGCCGAAGATGACCGATGCGGCCTCGTCCCGGCCGATGCGTGATGCCCGTCGACCGATCACGACGGCGAGCTCACACTCGAGGTCGAGCTTCTCGGTCGCTGCGGGACGCTGGACCTGCGCGCCCGGATCGGCCACCGCGTTCGCGAACTTGCTGAACAGGATCGGGTAGGCGGGCGGCTGGATCGACTGCTCGCGACAGTGGTCGTGGTAGTTCAGCCCGACGCAGATGATCTTTCCCGGCCGTGAGATCGGCGCGCGGACGACGACCTCGGCTGGCGTCGATCGGCTCAGAGCCGATCCGGAGATCGTCGATGTCGTCGATGCCGATGCCGCGGCCCAGCAGCTCTCCGACGTCGGTGGCGCCGAGGACGGCGGTCAGGTCGTGGATCGCCCGCATCGGTCCATTGCCCGAGCCGGAGGCCGGCCCGGTCGGCATCCCCTCGCACGTAGGCCAGCAGCTGCACGCCGGCCAGTATACGGATGGCCCTCCGTGGCTCAGGGCTCCGAGAAGTACTCCCGGCTGGCGGTCCGGAGCGAGCCCGATCACCAGCGCCGACGCTGAGGACGATGCCGATCGGCACCATGAGCAGGTACCAGCCGTTGGCCGCGGTGGCCGGCATGTCGAGCAGGACCGGCGGCAGTCCCGCCAGGATCGGCACCGGCAGCAGGGCGATGGCCGAGCGCGAAGCGATGCGCGATGCGTTTGCGCTGCAGCGCGACCGTCACGCCGAAGAGCACCGCGGCCAGCTCGACCATCATGAAGATGCCGAGCAGGCTGAACGGCGCTCGCTCGCTGAAATCGACGAACTGCGACGATGCGGCCGAGGAGCAGGCCGGTGATGGCGAGCAGCACGAAGGCCCAGCCAAACCACAGCCTGCACGGCGATGGGCATGGGCGGCTGCGGATCGGGTTTCGTCATCGGCGGAGCGATCGTAGCAAGGGCTGCGTCCCAGGCCCCGTACCATTCGGCCCATGAGCTGGCTCGCGGAGCTGTTCGAAACCAATCGGATCATCGTCCTGTCGGTCTACGGCCAGGTCTTCTTCGTCATGGGGCTTGCCATCGCCCTCCAGAGCCGGCAGCGCTCGCAGCTTCCGCTCGCTCGACCGCTCGGCTGGCTGGCCGCCTTCGGGATCCTCCACGGGCTGATGGTGTGGGGATACCTCTTCGTCCCGATCCAGGCCGGCTTCCTCCCGCTGGCGGTGATCGAGCTCCTGCTCCTCCTCCAGCTCGCGATGAAGCCACTCTGCTTTGCCTTCCTCTTCCAGTTCGGCGTCGAGCTCGTCCTCAGCACGCGCGATCCCTCCCGGCCGCAGCCGACCATCGCCGGCCAGCCCTGGCTCCGGCTCGTCCCGGCCGCGGCGGCGATCCTGTGGCTGATCGGCACCCTGGCCCTGTCCACGACGGCCGCGTCCGGCTTCGTTCCCGATGCCGGGCCGTGGCTGCCGTCGGCGGAGATCGGGCCCGCCCTCGCCGCGGTGGGCTCACCGCTCGCCGTCGGCGACGTCCTCGCCCGCGCGATGATCGCGCTACCGGCATCCTTGCTCGTGGCCCTCGCCCTGGGACGGACGACCCGCCTGACCGGAGCGATGGCCGGGCGCGGCGTGCGGACCGCGCTGGCGGCGGCGTCGGTCGCATTCGTCGTCTACGGCCTGCTCGCGGGCCTGGTGCCGACGGCGGCGCCCTTCCCGCCGGCATCGGTCCTGAACGGGCGCCTGGTCCTCGAGACGCTCGGCGTCCCGATCGAGGTATTCCTCTCGGTCACCGGCCTCGCCATCGCCGTGGCCGTGATCATCAGCCTCGAGCTCTTCGACCAGGAGACCGACCGCGCGCTCGCGGAAGCGCGGCGCCGTGAACTGCTGCTCCAGGAGCGCGAGCGCATCGGCCGTGACCTCCACGACGGGATCATTCAGTCGATCTACGCGGCCGGGCTCCACCTCGAGCAGGCGTCGGCCGACGTCGGCGCCGTCGGGGGCACGCCTCGGGAGCGCATCGGCACGGTCATGGCCGAGCTGAATCGCATCACCAGCGACATCCGCAGCACGATCTTCGACCTCCGCTCTGGTGAGCTCGAGGTGCGGGACGCCGAAGCGATCGTGCTGGCCGTGGCCGACGAGCTCCAGGCGCACACCCTGGTCCAGCTGCGGGTCGAGAGCGACGGCCTGTACCGTCCACGGCTTCGGCCCGAGCAGGCCGAGCAGCTCCACCACGTGGTGACCGAGGCGTTCAGCAACATCCTGCGCCACGCGCGGGCCAGTACGGTGGCCGTGCACATGAGCTGTACCCAGCGGCGATTCACGCTCGAGATCCGGGACGACGGGATCGGCTTTGATCCCGACTCGTCCCCCGAGCGCGGTCGGCGCGGTCGCGCCCAGGGCCTCGCCAACATCCGGCGGCGGGCCGAGCTGCTCGATGCCAGGCTCGACCTCGAGAGCGCCCCCGGACGCGGGACGCGGCTCTCGCTTACGATGCCGGTGGCCACGATGCGCCGACCGACATGACTGACATGAGTGAAGCTGCCGCCCCCGCCGCGGCGATCCGCATCCTGATCGCCGACGACCACGAGGTGGTGCGCATCGGCCTCGCGGCGCTGCTCGACGCCCAGGCGGACCTCACCGTGGTCGCACAGGCGGGCTCGGGCGAGGAGGCGACGCGGCTGGCCCGCCGGCACCGGCCCGACGTGGTGGTGATGGACATCCGCATGCCGAACGGAACCGGCATCGAGTCCTGTCGTGACATCACCGCGGAGCTGCCCGAGACGCACGTGATCATGCTCACCAGCCATGCGGATTCGGAAGCGCTGTTCGACGCCATCGACGCGGGCGCCTCGGGCTATGTCCTCAAGCGCGTCGGCTCGGGCGAGCTGGTGGACGCCGTGCGGACGGTGGCGTCCGGAGGCTCGCTGCTCGACCCTGCCGTGGCGACGCGCGTCCTCGACCGCATCCGGCGGGCCGGGCGCCTCGAGGAGGCCGGCGCCTTCGCCGAGCTGACCGAGCAGGAGCGGCGCGTGCTGGCCCACATCGCCGATGGGGCATCGAATCGCGAGATCGCAACCCGGATGGGGCTGGCCGAGAAGACGGTCCGCAACTACGTCTCGAACGTCCTGGCCAAGCTCACGCTCGAGAGCCGATCGCAGGCCGCCGCCTACGCCATCCGCAACCGTCTCCCGAGCTCGGCGCGAGCGAGGCATGAGGCGTGTCACCCGTCCGAGTCTCGCCGCCCTGGCGCTCCTGATGACCGGCTGCGTCCTGACGCCGAGCCCATCGCCGTCGATGACGGCCACCCCGGCCGCCGCCACGCCGACGCCGCCGCCGACGGGCAGCCCACCTGCCAGCGCGGCGCCCACCGCGACGCCCGAGCCGTCGCTTCTCGCTCGGGGTGCCGGCCGAGTCGGACGATCGGGCCGTGACGATCGGCGTGGCGCCGGACCTCGACGGCGACCGCGGCGAGCTGCTCGTCACGGTCACCAGCCAGGCCGACACCCGCATCGACGAGCTCGTGCTGCGCTGGTCGCGGGACCTCGGCGAGACCTTCCGCCTCGCCCCATTCGTCCCGTCCGAGGAGCGGATCCGCGACGGCGGGCCACCGCTCGTCCAGGCCTGGACGAAGTGGGTCGTCGGGCCCGGGGAGCAGGGCGAGCCGGCGGGCACGATCTCGCTCGGCTACGGACCGCTCATGCCCGGCGCGACGCTGACGATGCCGCTCAATGCCCTGCGCCTGGTCGACGGGCCGATTGCCTTCGACCTCCAGGTGCTCGCCCGAAACGCGATCCTGGCGACGCCGGATGCGGGAGCCGGCGGAGATCCGGGTCGAGGTGCCCTGATGCCAGCCATCCTGCCCGCCTGGACCGATGCTGACCCCGCGCTCCACGACCGGCTGACCGCGGCGATCGACCCCGATCGCAAGGTCCTCGCGGCGCTCGAGCGGATCGTTCCGCTGGGCGGCAAGCGCATCGCCGACATCGGGACCGGCATCGGCCACTTCCCGATGCTCCTTGCCCGTCGCACCGGTCGCACCTACGGGATCGAGTCCGATCCGGACCTCCTCGCCGAGGCGCGCCGTCGCGCGGGTCGAGTCGCATCAGCCGAACATCCGGATCGTCGAGGGCCAGGCGACCCGGCTCCCGCTCCGGGATGGCGCGGTGGATGTCGTCCTGACGGGCGGGATCGGTCCCGACGACACCTCCCTCCCGGCGATCGACGAGGCGATGCGCGTGCTGCGTCCCGGGGGGCGCCTGATCGTCATCGGCTACTACGGACGCGACGACGTCGCCGCCCTCCTGGAGCCCGAGATCGTGGCACAGTCGATCGAGGCGACCCACCGTCGGACCGGCTGGTGGCAGCGCCACGGCTTCAAGATCAAGGTCGTCCACGCCCGCGTCGACCTGACCGACACCGAGCTCGCCCACGAGATGCTGCCGCGGCTGTACGGCGATCGCGGCCGCGCCTACCTCATGGCGCCGCACGGGAGCTACCTGCGACTCAACCTCGGGCTCTACCACCGAAGCGCTCCAGAGTCCGTCCAGCTGACGGATCGAGTGGATTCTCGTCACCGGAAGCGCGAATTCCGTGTGCAGAAATCCTTGCGAGCGCGGATCGCCGCGGATATGATCGTCCCCGTCCGAAGGCCAGGCTCTTCTCCCCCCGGAGCCTGGCCTTCGGCATGTCCGCGCGGGAGGCGATGCGATAATGGCGGCCACGCTTCGCGACTCCCGTCGCCCCACAGCAGGAGGCGCTCGCCACACCGATGGCCACCACGCCACGCATGAAGATCACGTACGCCACGCTCTCGGCGGACAACGAGGAGCTGCAGTCCGCGTTCGACGCCGCGCTCGAGCGGGCGCGCGGCGAGCTCGGCCGAACCTACCCGATGATCATCGGCGGGGAGGAGCGGCTTCGTGACGAGACCTTCGAGGACCGCTCCCCGATCGACCGCGACCTCCTCGATCGCGCGCTTCCCGACGGGACGGCCGAGGACGTGCGCGACGCGATCGCCGCCGCCCGCGCCGCCTACCCGGCCTGGCGCGACACGCCGTGGCGCGAGCGCCTCGCCATCCTCCGCCGGGCGGCCGACCTGATCAGCGAGCGCCAGTTCGACTACGCGGCGCTCATGGCTCTCGAGGTCGGCAAGAACCGCCTCGAGGCGCTGGGCGACGTCGAGGAGACGGCCGACCTGCTGCGCTACTACGGTGACGAGTTCGAGAAGGCCGACGGGTTCGTGAAGCCGATGGGCTCGCTCTCGGCCGCGGAGAAGACGCGATCGGTCCTGCGGCCGTATGGCGTCTTCGGCGTGATCAGCCCCTTCAACTTCCCGATGGCGCTGGCCGGCGGACCTGCCGGCGGCGCGATGATCGCGGGCAACACCGTCGTCCTCAAGCCCTCATCCGACGCGCCGCTCCTGGGCTGGAAGTTCGGCGAGGCGCTGCGCGATGCCGGCCTCCCCGACGGCGTCTTCAACCTCGTCACCGGGCCGGGCGAAACGGTCGGGGCCGAGCTCGAGACGAATGCCGGCATCGACGGCCTGGTCTTCACCGGCAGCTACGAGGTCGGGATGCAGCTGTATCGGTCCTTCACCCAGGACTACCCGCGCCCGATCATCACCGAGATGGGTGGGAAGAATCCGGCCATCGTCACCCGCCACGCCGACCTCGATGAGGCCGCGGAGGGGGTCATGCGATCAGCCTTCGGCTTCGATGGGCAGAAGTGCTCCGCCAACTCGCGCGTCTACGTGGAGAGGTCCGTGGCCCGCGAGTTCGTCGACCGCCTGGTCGAGAAGACCCGCGCGATCCAGACGGGCGATCCGACCCTCCGCGAGACCTGGATGGGCCCGGTCATCAACGAGCGCGCTCTGACGAAGTTCACCGATGCAGTCGCCGAGGCGACGGCCGACGGTGGCACGGTCGAGGTCGGTGGCGAGGCCGATGACGAGCGTGGCTACTTCCCGACGCCGACCGTCGTGACCGGCCTCCCGCTCGGGCATCGCCTCTTCCACGACGAGCTCTTCGTCCCATTCCTGGTGGTCGGCGAGGTCGATTCGCTCGACCAGGCCCTTCACGAGGCGAACGACACGCCCTACGGCCTCACGGCGGGGATCTTCAGCCGCGACCGGGACGAGGTCCAGCGCTTCCTCGACACGATCCAGGCCGGCGTGGTGTACGTGAACCGCCGCGCCGGGGCCACGACCGGGGCCTGGCCGGGGATCCAGAGCTTCGGCGGCTGGAAGGGATCGGGGTCGTCCGGCAAGGGCGGGCTCGGCCCGTACTACGTCCAGCAGTTCCTGCGCGAGCAGTCGCAGACCGTCGTCGGCGAGTGATGGCCGTCGACGAGACCCTCGTCGAGCCGTCCGGCTGGTACGCCGTTCAGCTCCGCTACGCCTACCTCGCGGGCAGCCCGGAGGCCGTCACGCTGGTCGAGGACCGGGTGGTCCTCGTCGACGGTGCCGACGAGGAGGCCGCGCTCGGCCGCGCGGTCGAGATGGCGCCCGACTACGAGGACGACTACGAGACCGACGAGGGCCAGGCGGGCACCATTCGCTTCGAGGGGATCGTCGCCATCAAGGAGCTCGACGACCCGCCCGTGGCTGGCACCGAGGTCTGGCACGAGTTCATGACTCCCGACCCGACGCGACCGCCGCCCGACGGTGACGCCGAGCCGCTCCCGCCGGTCTACCCGGAGGAGATGGCATTCCCCCGCGCGCACGACGACTGACCGATGCCGGGCTGGCGCGTCACGGCGTATCGCGCCGCGCGCCCGCTCCTCTTTCACTCCGACCCGGAGTCCATCCACCACCTGACCCTGCGCCTGCTCGGCGGCGCGGGCCGCCACGCCCCATGGCTGTGCCGTCTCGCATCCGGCGTGCGCGAGCCCTCCTCGGCACCGGTCGACCTGGCAGGGCTGCGATTCCGCAATCGCGTCGGCCTCGGCGCGGGGTTCGACAAGGACGGCCTCGCCATCGAGGGCTGGGCCGCCCTCGGCTTCGGCTTCGTGGAGCTCGGAACCGTCACGCCACGCCCCCAGCCCGGAAATCCCCGGCCGCGCCTCCTCCGCCTGCCGCACGACGAGGCGCTGATCAACCGGATGGGCTTCAACAACGCCGGCGCCGAGGCTCTGGCGCGACGCATCGCGGCAGCACGACCGCGATTGCCCGCTGGGTTCGTGATCGGCGTGAACGTTGGGCGCAACCGCGATACGCCGAACGCGCAGGCGGTCGCCGACTACGTGGCCGCGACACGGATGGTCGCCGGCGTCGCGGACTACGTGGCCGTCAACGTCAGCAGCCCGAACACCCCGGGCTTGCGCGAGCTCCAGTCGGCCGATCAGATCCGCGACATCGTCGAGGCGGTCCGTGACGCCGCTCCCGGGCTGCCGATCCTCGTCAAGCTCTCGCCCGACATCGCCTTTCAAGAGCGCGGGAGCCTCGTCGATCGGCTCGATGGCGCGGGCGTCGCTGGGCTGATCGTGTCCAACACGACGGTCACCCGCCCGGCCGTCCGGTCGCGTCGCCTCGCTCGGGAGCCAGGCGGGTTGTCCGGGCGCCCCCTCCGACGATGGACCCTCACCGCCGTCAGTCGACTGGCGGGCCGAGCGCCGGCGACGATCGCGTCTGGCGGGATCGGATCCGGCACCGATGCGTCCGCGCTGATCGGCGCGGGCGCGGACCTCGTGCAGCTGTGGACGGGGATGATCTATGCCGGCCCGGGCCTCATCGGTGAAGTCGTTGCGGCCAGTCAACGGGATGGCTGAACCGGCCTGCTAGGATGCAGCGGTCTAGCCAAGGTGCGCGGGCAGGACGCGCCGCTCCGAACCCGGAGTGCTACCACCTATGGACACCATGGAAGCCACCTCCGCAGCTGCGGCTGCCCTGGAGCCGAGCGCGCCGCACATCGTCACCGAGCTCCCTGGGCCGAAGGCACGAGCGATCATCGCCCGTGACGAGGCCGTGGCCAGCCCGTCGCTGACCCGCGCCTATCCGCTCGTCGCCGAGTCCGGATCCGGCCTCGTCGTCACCGACGTCGACGGCAACCGATTCCTCGACTTCGCGGCGGGCATCGCCGTCTGCTCCACCGGCCATTCGCACCCGAAGGTGGTGGCGGCGATCACCGAGCAGGCGCAGCGGCTCATCCACATTGCCGCGACCGACTTCTACGAGCCGCGCTACCTCGAGTTCATGGAGCGCCTGGCCGGCATCGCGCCATTCTCGGAGAAGGCCCGCGTCTTCCTGACCAACTCGGGCACCGAGGCGGTCGAGGGCGCGATCAAGCTGGCCCGCTACCACACGCATCGGCCCGGGATCATCGCCTTCGAGGGCGGGTTCCACGGCCGCACCATGGGCGCCCTGTCGCTGACGAACTCGAAGGTCAAGCAGCGTGCCGGCTTCGGGCCGCTGGTGCCGATGGTCCATCACGCGCCCTTCCCCCGCGTGCGCACCTGGCGCGAGGACTCCGGGGGAGACGGAGCGGCCGAGCTCGAGCACTTGCGCCGCACGATCCTCGGGCGCCAGATCGCGCCGAGCGACGTGGCGGCCATCGTCGTCGAGCCGATCCAGGGCGAGGGTGGCTACTTCCCGGCGCCGAAGGCCTTCCTCGAGGGCCTGCGCGCGATCTGCGACGAGCACGGCATTCTCCTCATCGCCGATGAGATCCAGTCGGGCATGGCCCGCACGGGGCGCTGGTGGGCGATCGAGCACGCCGGCATCGAGCCTGACATCGTCACCGCCGCCAAGGGCATTGCGTCGGGCATGCCGATCGGCGCCTTCATCGCTCGCGACTCGATCTGGACCTGGTCGCCGGGGGCACATGGGTCGACCTTCGCCGGCAACCCGGTCTGCGCCGCCGCCGGCCTCGCCACGCTCGACATCCTCGAGTCAGAGGGGCTCGCCAACGCCACCGCCATGGGCGATCGGCTGCGACGAGGCATCGAGCAGGCCGCCGCGGGGACGGACGTGGTGCGCGACATCCGCGGAGTGGGCCTCATGATCGGCGTTGAGTTCGGCTCACACGAGGCGGCCGAGGCGGTCCAGGATGCCGCCTTCCAGCGCGGGCTCCTCACGCTCGAGTGCGGCGAGTCGTCGCTGCGCTTCAGCCCGCCGCTCATCGTGGATGCCGATGAGGTCGACACCGCCGTCGCGATCTTCGCCGAGGCGCTCAGCGCCGCTGGGAGCGCCGAGCCGGCCGTCACCGGCGGCTAAGGGCCGAACCGCGACTCCCGGCCTGCTACTGGAGGAGATCGGAGAGGCTGGTCAGGGTGAAGCCGCGGTCGCGCAGGCCCGGAACGATGAGCCGCAGCGAATCGAGCGTCTCGTAGCCGCCGAGGTGGAAGAGCACGTTCGACCCGTTCACGCTGTTGGCGATGACCTTGGCCGCGATCTGCTCGGCGCTCGGGCCGCCGTCGCTGATCGGCTTCCAGTCGATGGTGTCGATGTCCCAGAGGAAGGTCTTCGTGTAGCCGACCGAGGCGACCGCGTCGAGGACGGCCTGGTTGAGCGACCCGTACGGCGGACGCCAGTACGGCTGCGGGTCCTGTCCGGTGCCGGCGCGGAGGACCGCGTCCGCATCGGTCATCTCCCGTCGGATGCGGTCGGCGTTGAAGCTGCCGGTGCAGGGCGCCGTCGTGGGTGAGCCGCCGCCACCACGCGCAAGGTCGCAGTGGTACATCGTGTGGTTGGCGATCTCGAACAGCTCGGGGTGAGCGCGAATGATCGCCATCACCTGCTGGCCCTTCGCGGTCTGGCTCATGACGCCGGTGGCAAAGATCGTGGCGCACACGTCGTTGGCGACGAGGAAGTTCATGATGTCCACCGCGGGGTCCATCCGGCCGCCCATGTCAAACGTGAGCGCCACGCCCGGGCCCGCATTCGGGATGGTCCGGAAGGTCTGCATCGACCCCGCGGCCACGCGGTTGCCGGCAGTGCAGCCGGAGCCAGTCGGCGGCGAGGTCGGGCGAGGCGTCGACGGGGCCACCGTCGGCGTCGGCAGCGGGGTCACGTTCGGCTCTCGGCTGACGACGAGCACCCAACCCGGCTCGATGACGCCCGGGTTCGACGCCAGCGACGGATAGCGGTCGGCGTTCCACGCCTGGAGCTGCTCAGTGGTCGTGCCGTAGGCGCGCGCGATGGCCGAGAGGGAGTCGCCGGGCTGGACGGTGTACGTCGTCCCAGCCGGAGCCTCGCTGGGCGTCGGGCTCGGCTCGGGGGTCGCCGTGGGATCGGTGGTTCCGGTCGGAATCGGCGAGAAGGTGCCGCCGCCAGGGGGAAGCGCCGTCGGCGTGGCGCTTGGCGGGGAGCTGCTCGGCGAGGTGGCCGGACTCCCGCACGCGCCGAGGACGACGGCGAAGGCGAGCAGCCCCGGAAGGATCGTGATGCGGCGCATGCCCGGCCTAATTCGGGTGGTAGCCGAGGTCGGAGGTCGGCACCGGCGGCAGGGCGCCGTCGTCGAGGAGCCGCGCCTCGCGCCGAAGGAGCTCGAGCTCGGCGCGGAGGCGGGACGCAGCATCCGGCAGCTCGAGCAGGTGCTGCTTGCGGCTGAGCTCCACCTGGAGCACGCCGCCGACCGCGTAGCTGGCCGCCACCGGGTCGTCCGGCAGGTGAACCGGCTTGAGGACCTGATCGAGTGACGCACTCACGTCCGGGCTCTCTTCTGCATCGTCACCCACTGACGCGGTACGGGCCACCAAACGTTTCACGGTGGCCAGGTAGAGGTCCAGGGCATGCTGGACCCGCGGCACGAGCGCGACGGCGCCCTCGCCCTCGGGCTCCTCGAGCTCGGTCGCCTCGACGATCGCGTACGGGCCGCGCCGATCGACGTCTCCGAGCTCGGCGCGCGCCATGCCGACGACGAGGAGGAGCCAGCGTCCGTCGGGGTAGCGCTCCGCGCTGCGAACCTCGCAGATCGTCCCGATGTGCTGCGTCGTCGCGTCACCGCCCACCTCGCGGCCGGCGGTGATCATGCTGACCACGAACCGCCCGCGGTAGGGCGACCCATCCGCCATGAGGTCGGCGGCCATCGTGCGGTAGCGCTCCTCGAAGATCTGCACCGGCAGCGGGAGGTGCGGGAAGAGCACCGCATGGAGCGGGAAGTGGGGAAGGCGCATCGGCGCGCATCCTCGCATCGACGTCCGGTCGCAGCAAGCCGCGACTAGGTCAAATTTTCACCGGGTGACTCGTATGGGCCGATCCAGCCGGCGAACCGTCCGAATCTTCACGGTGTGAACGCCAGAGGCCGAATGTGACCGTTCGCGGCGTGGATCGGGGCATACCGTTCACCCCATGAAAATCTGGCACCTTCGCACCGCGTCTGCCACGTGGCCCATGCAAATTCGACGTTATTGCTCGTCGATGAAGGTCATGTCGATCTGGGCTCGCTGAAGCTTGCCCGAGTAATCGATGTAGACGCTCTTCCACTCGCTGAAGAAGTCGAGCGCGGCCTGGCCGACCTCGCGATGCCCGTTGCCGGTGGCCTTCGTGCCGCCGAACGGCAGGTGAGCCTCCGCGCCGATCGTGCCGTGATTGACGTAGCCGAGCCCCGAGTCGAAGTCGCGGATTGAGCGGAAGGCGAGGTTGATGTCCTGCGTGAAGAGCGACGTCGAGAGCCCGTACTTCACCGAGTTCACGATCCGGACGGTCTCGTCCCAGTCGTCGACGGGGATGACCGACGTGACCGGCCCAAAAATCTCCTCCTGCGCAATGCGCGCGTCGGGCTTGACCTCGGTGAAGATCGTCGGCTTGAAGAAGGAGCCCTTCGCAAGGTCGCCGTCGCGCGCGGGCTCGCCGCCGATGACGAGGTCGGCCTCGCCGCGGCCGATCGCGGCGTAGGAGGCGATGCGTTCGACCGCGGTCTCGTTGATGACCGGGCCGACGTCGGTCTTCTCGTCGAGCCCGTCGCCGAGGACGAGCTTCGCGACGCGCTGCTGGAGCCGATGCACGAAGTCGTCGTGCACCGCCCGATGGACGATGAGGCGGGAGGCCGCCGTGCAGCGCTGGCCGGAGGTGCCGAACGCGGACCAGACCACCGAGTCGAGGGCCAGGTCGAGGTCAGCGTCCTCCCAGACCACGATCGGGTTCTTGCCGCCGAGCTCAAGGCTGACCCGCTTGAGGGTCTTCGCCGCGCGGGTGCTGATCTCGACGCCGGTATCGGTGTGGCCGGTGAAGCTGATGACCTTCACGTCGGGGTGGTCGACGATCGCGTTGCCGACCTCGCCGCCCGAGCCGGTCACGACGTTCACGACCCCCTCCGGCAGCCCGCCCTCGGCGAGCAGCTCGACGAACCGCACGAGGCAGGCCGGGGTGTCGGATGCAGGCTTGATGACCGCGGTGTTGCCGCAGATGAGCGCCGGGAAGAGCTTCCATGCCGGGATGGCGACCGGGAAGTTCCAGGGCGTGATGACGCCGACGACACCGATCGGCCGGCGAATGGCCATCGCGAACTTGTCGGGCATCTCCGACGGGACCGTCTGGCCGAAGAGGCGGCGGCCCTCGCCGGCCATGTAGTAGGCGACGTCGATCGCCTCCTGCACGTCGCCGCGCGCCTCGGGAAGCACCTTGCCCATCTCGCGCGTCATGAGGCGAGACAGCTCTTCCTTGTGCTCAGCCAGGAGGCGGGCGATGCGGAACAGGATCTCTCCGCGCTTCGGCGCGGGCATCGAGCTCCATGCCGGGAATGCCCGTCGCGCCGCTTCGACGGCGGCATCGACATCAGCCGGGCCCGAGGCCGCGAACTCACCGATCACGTCCTCGCGGTTGGCCGGGCTGACGCTGGTGAACGTGGCTCCCGTTCCGGCGGGCTTCCAGTCGCCGCCGATCAGGTTGTGGTACGACTTCGTCACGGACGATCGATCTCCTCAGGGCTTGGCGCCCGGTTCGTTCGGCCGGCGCGCGGGAGTCGATTCTATCCCGCGCTGGCCTTGGAGCCCCGAGGGCGGGTGGACGATGCGAATCCCGGGCGGCGCGGGACATTCGCCCCTTTGTGCGGCGGCGGCGGTCCATCAGGATCGAGGCACAACTGAAGAACCGACGCGGCGGGATCCTGTTATCCAACGATACGGGGCTGAAGTAGTGGCACCCCGTCGCGACGGCTCGACGCAGAGCGCCGGTCCGAGTTCGGGCCGGCGTTCTGCCGCGTCCGGCGGTCCAGTAAGCGACTCGTAAGCCGCCGCGAAGAGAATCTTCGGCATGATGTCCGTCGAACATCCGTTCGCTCACTCGAACGCCGGCTCGCCTCCATCGAACAGGAGGCTGATCTCATGTTCTGGAGACGGATCGTCATGGCGTTGGTCGGCAGCGTCCTCCTTCTGGCCGCGACCGCGGCCGGCGCGGCAGCGGCAAAGCCAACGCGCCCGACCGCGGCCGAACGACCACTCACCGCCGTCGAGCGTGCCGAGTCCGACCGGCGGCTTGCGGCGGCTGCGGCCTACCTGGCCGGGGTGGAGGCGGCCGGGCGCGACCTCGTTGGGCTGGCCTGCGTGACCCCCACCGGTGCGGTGGGCAGCATCACGCCGTCGGCGTGCAGCACCCCCCAGGGATTCCTCTCGGTCGAAGCTCGCGACCAAATCCTCGGCCACTACTGCGGCCCAGCGGCCGGCCAGGTCATCGCCAACTACGCCTGGGCCATGACGCCTGGCGTTAACAAGTACTCCCAGGCCAAGATCGCGGGCTGGATGCAGGACCGACGCCAACGGGCTGACGAATGCGCCCGAGCTCGAGGATGGGCTCGAGGCCGCCACCGCCGGCGCGCCCCGTCGCCCGAATGGGTGGAACTGGGTCGTGTCGCCGCTCGAGGACAGCGACCACGACGGCACCGTCGGCGACCAGCTGCACATGATCGTGCGCTCGAACGTCAGCAATGACCGGATGCCGCTGGCGATCGCGGTGAAGCCCTACGACGCCGGGGGTGACTTCCACCTGACCAGCTGGGCGCGCCCCGTGGCGTCGATGGGCCACTGGATCGCGGCCTACGGATGGGTCGGCCTGTGGACCGGGACGGACTCGTCCCGCCTCTACTACACGGACTCGTCGCGCGACGAAGGCGGCTCCACGGGCAAGTTCTGGGATCCGATGCGCCACATCGGAGCGATGATCATGGCCCACACCGCGCGGCTCGTCTGGTGACCATGGCGCGACGTCGCAGCGCGATTTCGCTCGCGCTGTGGGTCGCGGGGGTGGTGGCCTGCACGGCCGCCACCCCGTCCCCGGCCACCCCGACGCCCGACCCGTCCGGCAGCGCCGGACCATCCGTTCCGACGGCCAGCGACGCGTCGTCGCCATCGGCGTCGCCGACGGGCCTCGGCGCTGAGCTCGACATCCGCGCCGTCGACGCATCGCTCACCGATCCGATCCTCGAATTCGTGAGTGCCGGCGACGCGATCATCTTCTCGTCGGGCGTCGCCGGGGACGCCGGGCCCGACGCCGCCCCCGACCTGTGGCGCTACGTTCCCGGACCCGAACCGGCCGTCGAGCTCCTCTGGCGGAACCCGGAGCGCGATCGGTCGATCGTGCGGATCGCGGCCGATCGGGGAACCGTCGCGTTCGTCGAGATCCCGACCGACGGAGCCCGGGCGTGGAACCTGTGGCTCATCGCCGAGGCCGGTGCCGAACCCGATCCTGCTCGACACCCATCCCGGCGATGGCGACGTCTCGAGCCTCGTCCCGAGCCTCGCGGTCTTCCAGCCCCGCGTGGCATGGACCGCCTTCGACCGCGGGCCGCGGGAACCGGTCTCGCAGCTCCTCGTGGCCGAGGCACCGCGCTGGGAGCCCACGCTGATCGCCGAGCTGCCCGCCCTCGAGGCCGAGCTGTGGCTCCCCTCCCTGTACGGCGCGTCGCTGACCTACGGCGAGGTCCGCTACGCCGCGGATCGGTCGAGCGACGAGCGGTTCGTGTACCTCCTCGACCTCGCGGATCCGGCCGCGTCGCCCCGTCGGCTCGACCAGTCGGCTCGCGCCACCATGCCGCTCATCCGCGACGACGAGGTCGTTTGGAAGGAGGCCGAGCCCGGCTTCAGCATGTTCAACTGGGGCACGATGTTCCACGCCGACCTCGTGACGGGAGAGGTCCGGCGCATCGACAGCTGGCCCCAGGAGTACGTCAACTACCCGTCGGCACGGCGCTCGATTCGTGGCGTGGTGGGGTGCCGACTCGGCGCTGCTCGGCGTCTACGACCTCGACCTCGGCCGTGCCAGAGCCATCGAGCTCCACCCCGACGACCCGAGCCGCAGCATCCTCCGCCCGCACGTGGCGGGCGACCTGCTCGTGTGGCTCGACGTCGACGGTCGGCGGCTCGACCGCAGCGAGCTGCGGTATGCGTTCCTGCCGCCGCCGGGAGCCGACCGCGGCGGCGATGGCGACTAGGGCCGGGTCATCCTCATCACGTCGAGCGCCTCGTCGAGCTGCTCGGCCGTGAGCTTCGCCGTCGCCGAACGTGGCCGCGCTCGATGACGACCTGGCGAATCGTCTTGCGCTCGGCGAGCGACTGCTTCGCGATGCTCGCCGCCTCCTCGTAGCCGAGGTACTCGTTCAGCGGCGTCACGATCGCCGGTGAGCTCTCGGCGTACTCGCGCAGACGCTCCTCGTTCGCGGTGATGCCGTCGATGCATCGGTCCGACAGGAGGCGGGTCACGCTGCTGAGCAGGCGAATGGACTCGAGCACGTTGCGCCCGAGCATCGGCAGCATCACGTTGAGCTCGAAGTTGCCGGCCGCCCCGCCCCACGCGATCGCCGCGTCGTTCCCGACGACCTGGGCGCACACCATGAGGGTCGCCTCCGGGATCACGGGGTTCACCTTGCCGGGCATGATGCTGCTGCCCGGCTGGAGGTCCGGCAGGTTGATCTCGCCGAGGCCGGCGCGCGGGCCTGAGCCCATCCAGCGCAGGTCGTTCGCGATCTTCGTCAGGCTCACGGCGATCGTCCGCAGCTGGCCCGACAGCTCGACGAGCCCGTCGCGCGCGCCCTGCGCCTCGAAGTGGTTCCGTGCCTCGGTCAGCGGCAGCCCGGTGGCGGTGGCGATGGCCGCGATGACCTCGCCACCGAAGCCGGCCGGCGCGTTGATCCCCGTCCCGACCGCCGTCCCGCCAAGGGGCAGCTCGCCGACGCGCGGCAGGGTGGCCTCGAGGCGCTCGACGCCGGCGCGCACCTGGGCCGCATACCCGCCGAACTCCTGGCCGAGGGTGACCGGGGTTGCGTCCATGAGGTGCGTCCGGCCGGCCTTCACGACATCGGCGAACTCGCCGGCCTTGCGCTCGAGTGCCTCGGCGAGGTGCTCGAGCGACGGGATGAGGTCGCGGACCACGCCGGCCGTTGCGGCGATGTGGATGGAGGCGGGAAACATGTCGTTCGACGACATCGGGTGGTTGACGTCGTCGTTCGGGTGCATCGACCGACCGAGACGCTCGCCGGCGAGGGTGGCGAGCACCTCGTTCATGTTCATGTTGCTGCTCGTGCCCGACCCGGTCTGGAAGACGTCGATCGGAAACTGGTCGTCGTGATCGCCGCGCGCGACTTCCTCAGCCGCGCTGATGATGGCCGCGGCCAGATCATGCTCGATCATCCCTCGCTCGGCGCTTGACCGATGCGACCGCCGACTTGATCCGGGCGAGCGCCTCGATCTGGCGCGCGCTCGAGCCGGACGCCCGAGATCGGGAAGTTCTCGACGGCGCGCTGGGTCTGGGCCCGCCACTTGGCCGTCGCCGGGACCTTCACCTCGCCCATCGAATCGCGCTCGACCCGCTCGCCACTCATCGGCTGAAGTCGGGCTCGTCAGCCTCCGTGAAGCGGATCACGGGCGGGATGAGGTACGGCAGGTAGCCCTTCTCGAGATCGTCGAGCAGCCGCCGTGCCTCCCCGATCAGCTCGTTCACGAAGATGCCGCTGGTGGGCGGGCTCGTACGGCCGCAGCTTGTCGAGCCCCTCGCGCAGCTTGTTGCGCGCGCCGCGCAGGTTCTTGCGCTGGACGTGCAGCAGGCCGGCCGCGACCTGGATGAGGCCCTGGTAGAAGTCGCGATCCGCATCCGGCGCCGCGCGCCAGAGGGTCTCCCACGCTTCGTGCGCGTGCCAGTAGCGGACGCCGTTGAAGAGCGCGACGCCGCGGCGGAAGAGGCCCTCCGCCTCCTCCGGATCCAGCGGCTGCAGTCCGCCCTCGTGGCTGTGTCCCCGGCGTCGGCGCGTCCGACGGTGCCGGCATCTCGCTCATCGGCGCCGATCGTAGCAGGCCGCAGCGAGCACCCGGCTCGCCGGTCTAGCCTTCCGCCATGCAGCGCAGCGCTCCACGCTGGTGGCAGACCGGCGTCGTCTACCAGGTCTATCCCCGCTCCTTTGCCGATGCGAGCGGTGGAGGCACCGGGGACCTCGCCGGGATCACGGGCCGGCTCGACTACGTGGCGTGGCTTGGCGTTGACGCCATCTGGATCTCGCCCTTCTACCCTTCACCGATGGCCGACTTCGGCTACGACGTCGCCGACTACACCGATGTCGATCCGATCTTCGGCTCCCTCGCCGACTTCGATGCGCTGCTGGCTGCGGCCCATGAGCGCGGGATCCGCGTCCTGGTCGACTACGTGCCCAACCACACCAGCGACCAGCATCCGTGGTTCGTCGAGTCCCGATCCAGCCGGACGAATCCGAAGCGCGACTGGTATTTCTGGCGCGATCCGCGACCCGACGGGTCGCTGCCGAACAACTGGATCAGCATGTTCGCCGGTCCCGCCTGGGCGTGGGACGAGCGAACCGGCCAGTACTACCTGCACACCTTCCTCCCGGAGCAGGCCGACCTGAACTGGCGCAATCCCGAGGTCCGTGCCGCGATGTTCGACGTTGCCCGCTTCTGGCTCGATCGGGGCGTCGACGGCTTCCGCATCGACGTGGCGCCGCTCGTCATGAAGGACCCGCAGCTGCGGGACAACCCGACCAACCCCGAGCCGGACTGGCAGAACTCGCGCCTCGGCTCCTGGCTCAGCCAGCTCCACGTCAACGACCTCAACCATCCCGACATGCACCCGCTCTACCGTGACTTCCGGCACCTCCTCGACTCGTACCCCGGTGAGCGCGTCAGCATCGGCGAGCTGCATCACCCGGACTTCGAGACCTGGGCGCGCTACTACGGAGAGCGACAGGACGAGATCCACGTCCCGTTCAACTTCCACGTCATCAACGCGCCGTGGCGGGCCGATGCCGTCCGGCGCGCCGTCGAGGGCGTGCAGGGCGCTCTGCCGGCCGGCGCGTGGGCCAGCTGGGTTCTCGGCAACCACGACCAGCCGCGATTCGCGTCGCCGGAACGCGCGGGACGGGACCAGGCCAAGGTCGGGATGCTCATGCTCCTCACCCTGCGCGGGACGCCGACGATCTACTACGGCGAGGAGATCGGCATGGTCGACGTGCCGGTCGCCACCGAGGACGCGCAGGACCCCCTCGAGCGCCGGGAGCCCGGTCGCGGTCGCGATCCGTCACGGTCGCCGATGCAATGGGACGCGTCGCCGAACGCCGGCTTCACCGCGCCGGGCACGGCCCCGTGGCTGCCGCTGGCACCGGACGCCGATCGCGTCAACGTCGCCGGCCAGTCCGAGGATCCCGATTCGATCCTCACCCTGACGCGCCGGCTCCTCGCGCTTCGGCGCACGCATCCCGTCCTCTCCACCGGGGACTTCGAGCGCTTCGGGCCAACGCCCGAGGACACGTTCGCCTTTCGGCGCATCGGTCCTTCGGGTCAGCTCACCGTCGTACTCAACATGACCAACGAGGAGCGCACGGTGGCGGGAGCGGGCCCCGGGCGTGTGCTGATCGGGACGAACCGGGACCGAGACGGCGCACCGGTCGCATCGCTCGTCGAGCTGCGACCCAACGAGGCGGTCGTGATCGAGGCTGGCTGACCCGCGTCAGATCAGACCCCTGGGCGTCAGCCGATGCGGATCATCTTCTTGTTCACGAACTCGTCGGCGCCAAAGCGGCCGAGCTCGCGGCCCGAGCCGGAGCGTTTGATGCCGCCGAACGGCAGCTCGGCGCCATCGGCAAGCACGACGTTCACGAACACCATGCCGGCCTCGATGCCGTCGGCGACGCGGAGCGCCTGCTCCTGGTCGGTGGTGTAGACGTACGAGCCCAGGCCGAACGGGGTGTCGTTCGCGATGCGTATGGCATCGGCTTCGTCCATCGCTCGGTACACCTGCGCGACCGGGCCGAAGAACTCCTCCTTGGAGGCGGGGTTCTCGGGAGTGACATCCGTCAGCACGGTCGTCTCGAAGAACGCGCCGTTGCGAGTGCCGCCGTGCGCGAGCGTCGCGCCGTGCTCGACCGCGCGCTGGACCTGCTCGTCGATGCCCTCGGCGGCCTTCAGCGAAGACAGCGGGCCAAGCGCCGAGTCGGCCGACGTCGGGTCGGTCGCCTCGATCTCGGCGATCTTGGCGGTGAACTTCTCGAGGAAGGGCTCGTACAGCTCGTCGGCGACGATGAAGCGCTTGGCCGCGTTGCACGACTGGCCACTGTTATCGAGGCGGGCGTCGATCGCGTTCTGCACCGTGGCGTCAAGGTCGTCGGTCGAGAGCAGGATGAAGGGGTCCGACCCGCCAAGCTCGAGCACGACCTTCTTCAGGTGGCGGCCGGCAATCTCCGCGACCGCGGCGCCGGCGCGCTCGGAGCCGGTGAGCGACACGCCCTGTACGCGCGGGTCGGCGATGACGCGCTCGAGCTGGTCGTGCGAAGCGTAGATGTTCACGTAGGCACCGGCCGGAAAGCCCGCCTCCAGGAAGATCTGTTGCATCGCGGCGGCGGACTCGGGGCATTGCGCCGCGTGCTTGAGGAGGATCGTGTTGCCGATGATGAGGTTCGGGCCCGCGAAGCGGGCGACCTGGTAGTACGGGAAGTTCCAGGGCATGACGCCGAGCAGCACTCCCAGCGACGAGCGCCGGATGACCGCCGAGCCATCGCCCGCGAGGAGCTGGATCGGCTCGTCCTTCAGGAAGTCAGGCGCGTGGTCGGCGTAGTACTCGTAGATGTCCGCGGCGAAGTCGACCTCGGAGAGCGCCTGCCCGATCGGCTTGCCCATCTCGCCCACGATGAGCTCGGCCAGCTCCTGCCGGCGCTCGCGGTGCCGTTCGCTGACCCGTCGGATGAGGGCCGCGCGCTCCTCGACGGTGGTCGACTTCGACCAGGTCCGGTGCGCTTCGTCGGCCGCGGCGATGGCGGCCTCGAGCTCAGCGTCGGTGATGGTGTCGTACGTCTTGACCGTCTCGCCCGTGGCGGGGTTGGTCACCGCATAGCTCATCGTGTGAGTCTCCTTGTCAGTGCGCCACGCCAGGGCCGGTCTGCCGCGGTGCACCCCCACCGGGAGGCAGGCTGGTGGGCTGGAGGGCCGATTCTACCCGCGTGTTCGCACGGGGCGGAAGCGCGCCAGCCTCGACGGCTCGGACCCGTCCGTCACTCACGAACGGCGCGGAACCCACCATCGGCGGCGCGCGCCATGACGAACAGCAGGTCGGCCAGCCGGTTGAGGTACGGGACGACCTGCGAGTCGGGCAGCTCGCCGGCATCGGCCAGGGCGACGGCGCGGCGCTCCGCGCGGCGGATGCTGGTCCGCGCCAGGTCGAGGGCGGCACCGGTCATCGACTCGCCCGGCAGCGACGAACTCCTTCGGCTGCTCGACGAGGGTCTCGAGCTGGTCGATCTCGGCCTCGAGTGCCGCGACCATCGAGGCGGTCACGCGCGACACGCCATCGGTCAGGCGATCGCGACGGTCGGTGTGCGTCGCGAGCTCGGCGCCGACGACGAACAGCTCGCGCTGGAGGCGCAGGATGAGGTCGGCCAGCCGGGCCTCGACCCGATCGGTCGCGGCGCCGATGGCGGCGCGCGCCAGGCCCAGCGCGGAGACGGCCTCATCGGTGGTGCCGTAGGCATCGGTGCGAAGGTCGGACTTGCTCACGCGGTCGCCGCCGAAGAGGAGGCCCGGTCGTGCCCGTGTCGCCCTTGCGCGTGTAGATCCGCATCGGGCGCTGATGGTAGGGCTAGAAGAGGCCCGGCGGCGGCTCCCAGCGCTCGGCCAGCAGGGTCACCTTGACCGGGGGCCCGACGACCTCCTCGGTCTTGGTCTTCACGGTCTGGATCAGCTCGCCGGCCCACGGGCAGAAGGGCGTGGTCAGCACCATCTTGATCTCGGTCGGGGCGCCGTCGATCCCGAGCTCCACCGCCTTGATCAGGTCGAGATCGACGATGCTCATCCCGATCTCGGGATCGTGGATGTCGTAGAGCGCGGTCATGACCTCATCCACCTTGGCGAGGTTGGAATCGATTGTCATCGCAAGCAGTGTAACCCCGTTGTGCGGAGCAGTCTCTGAGGGGGCTGCCGCGAGCCCGTCAACCTAGGCGTTGCACGAGCCGAAAATGCTGCACCACAGCGTCGGGTAGGCCGTCGACAGCATCCAGATAAGCGCGGCGAATAGGGCGGCCAGCAGCACGACGCTCACGACCATCCGACGGCTCGGCATCGCTACAGCAGCGCGGTGTCGAAGACCGGGTGCGGCGCCGGGACGAGCGGGCGAACGCGCGTGGTATCCCTCGTGAGATCGGCTCGCCTGACTCGATCGCGGCGCGCAGGGCGGCGATCTCCGGCGCCGTGTCGGTCTGGCTGGCGTGGCACTCGAGCGCGGCCAGCTTGCGGTCGGCGACGCCGGTGATCTCGATCCTGTGGGTCGCCGCCTGCTCCTCGGGTGAGAGGTCGTAGCAGGTTGCCGCCCGGGTCGAAGATCGGGCGAGATGGCGTAGATCGCATTCGGCGCGATTCCGAGCTCGGCCAGCTGCTCGACCGCCCAGCGCGTGGCGTTGCCGACGACGATGTGGTCCGGATGGCCGGTGACCCCGTGCGGGCCGAAGGTGATGACGGCGGCGGGTCGCCGCTCGGCGAGCCAGGCGGCGATCTCGTCGACGAGCGACGTCGAAAGGCTGGTCGGCGACGCCGCCGTCGGGGTAGCCGTCGAGGACCGAGACCTCGTCGAGGCCGATGGCCCGGGCAGCGCCGATGAGCTCCGCCTCGCGCTGGTCGCCGAAGGCCGGGTCGGGAATGCCGTCCGGGGTGCCGGCCTCGCCGCGGGTCACGACCAGCAGGCGCGTGGTGTCGCCGCCGCGTGCGCGAGGGCGAGCGCGCCGGCGCATCCGAAGCTCTCGTCGTCGGGATGGGCGAGCACGGCCGCCAGGCCGCCGGGCGCGATCTGGTAGCTCACCGATCCTCCTCATCGGCGGGGATGTCGATGTCGTCGATCGGATCGTCGGAGAGCAGGGTCCAGCCCTGGCGCTCGACCGACGATCCTCATCGTACGCAGGACGGCGAGCTTGGCGCTGGCGACCTCCGCAATGAAGCGGCGCGTGCCCGTCTCGTCGAGCGTCGAGCCGGGCGGTGCGCTGTCGCGTCCGACGTTGAGCCAGGCGAGGTGGTAGCGGTCCATGCGGCCCCAGACCCGCTCCAGGAGCTCGTCCGAGTCGAGGAGCCACGCGCGAAACGCGTCCCAGGCCGGCTCGGCCACAAGGCGATCGCCGATCGGCGATGAGCGCGTCGGTGGCCGCGAGGAAGGCGGCGCGGGACATGACGGCGCGAGGACGATCGGTCACGGGAGCGCGAGTATACGGAGCCGCCGCGCGCCCTCGGTGTTCGTACCATTGTCCGTGCTCGCGGCGAGCGCCGAGACTGCGGCCCATGGATCGCTCCGGCGCGGCGCGCGCGCCGAGCGCGATCTGCGTCGCGCTGCTCATCGGCGGCCTGCTCGTCGGCGCGATCGCCGCTCCTGCAGTGCCCTGCCGCCCATCCGTCCGGCCACGGCGGGTGTGCCTGGCTGGCCAACGCGGCCGCGGGCGCACTCGTCGCGGTCGCCATCGTCCGTCCTCGCCGCGCTCTGGTCGCGGCCTGCGCACCGGATCGGCGGCTTCCATGCCTCCTGGCCGGCTGCCGGCGCGGCACTGGCCGGCGGCGCGATGGCGCTGCTCGCCGGCGCTCCATCGATCGGCCGTGCCGCTCGCTGGCGGGCGCCGCGATGCTCGGCGCGAGCGCGCTCGTCAGCCGTGTCCGACCCAGGGCCCGCCTGGGGCGCCGCCGCGCGATCGCGCTTGCCGTCGCCGCTGATGGCGATGGGCGAGGCGGCGGCGGTCCTCGCCGCTCGTCGGCCGCGGTCGCTCAGCGCCGTCGACCCTGCCCGCGCCGCCGCCCTGCTGGGCGGCATGGCCATCGGCGGCGCATCGGCCATCGCGTTCGTCGGTCGCGGCAGCGTCGCGTCGGCGATCCTCGTCGGGGTCGGCGCACTCGGCACTCTTGCCGATCGCGGCGGGTCGCTCGGAGTCGATCGTCGGGCTGGGGCGCTGCGTCGCTGCCATGCTGTTCGCCGCGCCGCGAGCTGGACGAGCGTCACCTCCGCGGATCGCCGTCGCCGACGACCGGCTGCCGGAGCTTGGCGATGCAGCCTGGCCGATGCGGTCCTGCGCTTCGACGGGCACCTGCGGCTGCGCGACTGGAACCAGCCGCGGCCGGCCTGCTCGGCCTCGACGCCGGCTCGACGCGGCGCGCGACTCGAGGAGCTGCTCGGGATCTGCGCTCGGCCGAGCTGCCGGCGGCGACGGACGCCGTCTGCACCGCGCACGGGATCGGCGGGCTCGAGGTCTGCCATCCACGCGATCCGGATCGGCGTGACCGCGGTCATCCGCGATCCCGGCATCTCGCCCGAGGCCGAGCGACTGGGCCGCGAGCTGCGCCGCACGATCGAGGAGCTGCTCCAGAGCGCGGCGCACGATCGACCTGCAGCGCGGCGAGCTCGAGCGGGCGGCGTCGATCGACCCACTGACCGGCGTCGCGAGCCGCGGCGCGATCCTCGAGCGGCTGCGGATCGAGGTGGCCGCAGGCCCGCCGCTACCAGCATCCGGTGGCGGTCGTGCTCCTCGACGTCGACCACTTCGGCGAGATCAACCAGCGACCACGGCATCGAGTGGCGGCGACGCGGTCCTGCGCGAGGTGGCTCTGCGCATCCGCCTCCGGGTCCGCGAGGCCGACGCCCTCGGCCGGTCCGGCAGCGACGGGTTCCTGGCCGTCCTGCCCCACACCGATGAGGGCGGGGCGGCGACCTTCGCCGACGCGCTGCGCCATCGGCTGCGGCTGCGGCCGGTCGCGGTCGGCGAGGCTGCAGGTGGCGGTCACGGTCAGCGTCGGCGTGGCGCGTCATGCGGCCGGGCGAGGACCTCGACCTCGACGGGCTGCTGGCGCGGGCCGAGGAGGCGCTGACGAGCGCGCGGAGCGCCGGCGGCGATCGGATCGCGCTCGACCGGCTCCACGGCCTGGCGCGCCTCGAGGAACGCCGCGACGGACGAGACCGGCCGGCGGTCGCGACGACCGGCTGGACGACGGCGTGACGAGGGAGCTCAGGCCGCAGGCCACGCGCGCCGTATGACACCGCGGGAGCCGTCGGTCGGCTGGCTTCGAGCGTGATCCGCGTCCGGCTGGCCGAGTTATCCACGCGATGTCATACAATGTGTGGGTAGGATTCTGTGGATAACCCCCTAGTCAGGCCGGCCGTCGCGCTGGCACCGTGAGGCTCGCTCATGCCGTCCACCTCCTCCGCCCTCTCCGCCAAGCTCATCTTCCCGACGAAGGAGATCGTCGAGGAGTTCTACCTGCCGATCATCTACACCGCCTGCCGCACCTGCTACTCGGAGCAGGTCCCCGACCAGATCTGGGACAAGGCGGTCAGCCGCCAGGTTGCCGACGAGAAGCAGCAGAGCCTGGTGCGGAAGGTGATGGAGTCGGGACACGGCTCGACCATCGAGCACGTCAACTTCACGTTCGCCATCAGTGGCGTGACGCGCACGCTGTCAGCCACCAGCTCGTCCGGCACCGCGCGGGCACCGCATTCGACCAGCAGTCGCAGCGCTACGTCAGCTTCAAGAAGCGCGACAACTACACGATCCCCGACTCGATCCCGAGCGGCGACCTGCCCGACGACCTGGCCGGTCGATTCCAGCGGGCCGTCGACGACAACCTCGACCTCTACGGCCAGCTGCTCCAGGCCGAGGTGCCGGCCGAGGACGCGCGCTTCATCTTCCCGAACGCGATGCAGACGAACCTGATCATGACGGTCAACCTGCGCCAGCTCATCCACATGAGCGGCCTGCGGCTGTGCACCATGGCGCAGTGGGAGATCCGCCAGCTCTTCAAGCAGATCCGCCACGAGGTCTTCCGGGTCAGCCCCTTCTTCGGCAGCTTCCTGGTGCCGAAATGCGTGCCGCTCGGCTACTGCGACGAGATGGGCAACCGCGACGAGCACTGCCGCATCAAGCCCCACCGCGACACGGTCATGGCCGTGTGGGAGGCCTACCGCGGCGGCTCGCTGGAGGAGACCGATGGGCCGGTCGTGCCCGAAACGAGCCCGTTCCGCCCGAAGCCGCGGCGGGTGCCGCTGCCGGTGGCCGATGGTGACGTGCGCCCAGCCGCGCCGGAGATGCTCGGCGCCGGCGTCGGCCAGGCCGGAGACTCCGACCGGGTCTAGTCCGCGGGCCTAGTTGTCCGGCGAGATGCCGTCGCCGAGGGTGAAACGGCGCAGCTCCTCCTGGCATTTCTCGTGGAGCCGCCGCGCCTCGTTGACGAGGAACGTGGTCATCTTCGTGGAGTCAACGATCAGGAGGGTGTGACCTCGCTCGTTGCGGTCGAGGACGATCCGGTCATCGCCGTGGAAGCTGATCCCCCAGTTCGCCTGGAGCTGGACGAGCTCGGCCAGGACGACCTTCTCGCTGAAGACCAGTCGAGGAACGCCGCGTTGAGCGCGGTCACGACGTCACGGACCTGCAGAGTCTCGTTCCGCCGCAGGCGCGAGACGAAATGGACGATGCGCAGGGCGGCGAACGGATCGCCGCTGCGCCCAATCTGCGGCGGCGTGAGGTCGGGATCGGGCATGCCCTCAGGGACGGGCCCGGCGAGGGAGGCGCTGGACGAGGCGGTCACGGTCGCGGGAGTATCCCGCGCGAAGGGGATCGGTTCAAACCGCGTCAGCCGATCCGCCAGCCGAGGGGTGACGGCGGATCCGGCGCCAGCAGGTGGACCTCGCCGGCCTCGCCCATCGCCCCGAGGACGAGAACCTCGCTCGCAAATCCGGCGATGCGGCGAGGCGGGAAGTTCAGGACCGCCACGACCTGGCGACCGACGAGGTCGGCCGGGTCCGCGTAGGTGATCGGCAGCTGCGCCGAGCTGACGCGCTCGCCGAGCTCATCCCCGAAGTCGATCCGGAGCCGATACGAGGGCTTGCGCGCCTCCGGGAAGGGGCTCGCCTCGACGATGCGACCGACGCGCATCTCCACCCGCAGGAACTCGTCGAACTCGATCATGGCCGCAGGGTACCCGGGTTCGGGCCATTGGTGGTCCCGCGGTAGGACTATCGGCCCGTTGGTGACCCTCGGCGCGCCGCGTACGGTTGCGCCCAGGTCGCGCCATGCCCGCGCGGCCGTCTCGAGCAGGAGGCAACGTGACGTTCTGGAACTGGCGTCGTGGTCCCGGCCAAGCTGCCACCCACGGGAGCGCCGCGCTCGCGGCCGCGGCGGCCGAGCTCTCTCCGATCGAGATCTACACGGCCGACTCGCGCATCGTTGGCTGGATCGCGCCGAACGGCCAGCGGGTGACGGACCTGCTCCTCTCGCAGGACGAGCTCCGCCTCTGGCGGCCGAGCCCCGGACCGCTCGACGACACCGACGTGCCAAACCCAACTGCCGACCCGGACGTCGACGGGAACGGCGAGTGGGAGACGCTGGAGACCGCGCGCGTGATCCTGGCCATGCCACCGGAGTGGCGTGCGAGCCGGCAGCTGCGGCTCCACAAGCGCCTTCGTCGCGCGGCGGTCGTGGCCGGCCCGTTCACTGTGACCGGCAACATCCATCTTCATCCCGGCGTCGAGGTCGGCCCGCACCTGCTGCGCGTCCAGGGATTCCTGCCGCTCACGGATGCATACCTGCTGCACGAGGGCGAGCCGTCGTTCGAGCACGTCGTCAGCGTCGTCATCGTCAACACGGCGCACGTCGCTCAGCTGGTCCCGCTCGTCACCCTCGCCTGAGCCTCGCGCGATAATCGGCCGTGATGGCCGTCCTGCGCAGCTCGATTGATCCCGCCACCCCTGACGCCCGCGCCAATGCCGATGCGATGCAGTCGCTCGTCTCCGAGCTGCGCGCCCGCACAGCGACCCTGACCGAGCGTGGCGCGGCCGGCGACGATCGGTCCATCGCCCGCCATCGTGAGCGCGGCAAGCTGCCGGTCCGCGAGCGCGTCGATCGGCTCATCGATCCCGGCAGCGCGTTCCTCGAGCTGTCAGCGCTGGCCGCGAACGGCCTGTATGACGACGAGGCGCCGGGCGCGGGGATCGTGACCGGCATCGGCCGCGTCGAGGGCGTCGAGTGCGTCGTCGTCGCCAACGACGCGACGGTCAAGGGCGGCACGTACTACCCGATCACCGTCAAGAAGCACCTTCGGGCGCAGGAGATCGCGCTCGAGAACCGGCTGCCCTGCCTCTACCTCGTCGACTCCGGCGGGGCCTTCCTGCCGCTCCAGGACGAGGTCTTCCCCGATCGCGATCACTTCGGGCGCATCTTCTACAACCAGGCCCAGCTCTCGGCCCGGCGCATTCCGCAGGTCGCGCTGGTGATGGGCTCGTGCACCGCCGGCGGCGCCTACGTGCCAGCCATGAGCGACGAGACGGTCATCGTGCGCGGGACCGGCACGATCTTCCTCGGCGGGCCGCCGCTCGTCCAGGCGGCGACCGGAGAGGTCGTCACGGCCGAGGAGCTCGGCGGGGCCGAGGTGCATACCACCCAGTCGGGCGTCGCCGACCACTACGCCCTCGACGACGAGCACGCGCTCGCGATCGGGCGCCAGATCATCCGCAACCTCGCGTGGCGGCGACCCGACCCACCGTGGGAGATCGTTGAGGCATGTGAGCCATCGGTCGGGGCGGACGGCCTGTACGCGGCCATCCCGGCGGACTCCCGCCAGTCCTACGACGTCCGCGAGGTGATCGCGCGCCTCGTCGACGCCAGCGAGTTCCACGAGTTCAAGGAGCGCTACGGGGAGACGCTCGTCACCGGCTTCGCCCGCATCCACGGCTATCCGGTCGGGGTCATCGCCAACAACGGCATCCTCTTCAGCGAGTCGGCGCTGAAGGGCGCTCACTTCGTCGAGCTGGCCAGCCAGCGCCGGATCCCGCTCGTCTTCCTCCAGAACATCACCGGGTTCATGGTCGGGCGCGAGTACGAGGCTGGCGGCATCGCCCGTGACGGCGCCAAGCTCGTGACCTCGGTGAGCACGACGAACGTGCCGAAGTTCACGGTGATCATCGGCGGCAGCTTCGGGGCCGGGAATTACGGGATGGCGGGACGGGCGTACGGCCCGCGGCAGCTGTGGATGTGGCCGAACGCGCGGATCAGCGTCATGGGCGGCGCTCAGGCCGCCCGCGTGCTCTCGACCGTGCGCGGCGGATTCGAGACCGATGCGGATCGCGACGCGTTCGAAGGCCCGATCCTCGACAAGTACGAGCGCGAGGGCTCGCCCTACCACTCGACGGCGCGGCTCTGGGACGACGGCGTGATCGATCCGCTCGACACGCGGCGCGTCATCGCACTTGGCATCAGCGCCGCGTTGAACGCCAGCATCGACCAGCCGGGCTTCAGCCTCTTCCGGATGTGATCGAGCGGCCGCGTCCTCCCGGTCGCGTCGCCACTTTCCCGAGCCGCGCTGGATGCGGCCGGAGACGCGCTCGAGGCGGTCTCGATCGACGCCCCGCTCCGGGGGGAGGAGCACCGGGCGCTCGCGTCGTGGTTCGAGCTCCACCCATTCGCGGGACTTTGGGTGCGCGGCACGTATCGCGCTCGGGTCGCCGACGACCTCTCGTTCCTGGCCCACTATCCCCGGCTGCGCCGGCTGCGGCTCGAGGGGTTCAGCGACATTGCGCTGCTCGGGGAGCTCGACCTCGGGTTCTCGCTCGTCGACCTCAGCCTGACCGAACCTCGCGGTGCGAGCGCGCGCTCGTATCGGATCGCGCCGGTCCTGGGCTGCATCAACCTGCGGAAGCTGTATGTCGAGGGGCCGCTGCGCGACGCCACGCGCCTCGGCGAGCTGACCGGCCTTACCTCGCTCTCGATGCGCTCGGTGTCGCTGCCCGATCTGTCGGCGCTCGAGCCGTTGACCTCCCTCCGCGAGCTGATCGTCAAGCTGGGCGGGATCCGCTCAATCGACCGCCTCTACCGACGTCGGCCGCCTGGAGGAGGTGGAACTGTGGCAGGTCCGGGGGATCACCGATGTGGACGCCCTCGGGCGGATCCCGACCCTGCGTCGCTTCACGCTCGAGTCCCTTCCCCACGTGACCCGCCTCCCGTCGATGCGCCATGCGACCGACCTGCGTGAGGCCACGATCCAGCACATGCGTGGCATCGACGACCTCGCGCCGCTGGCGGAGGCACCGAACCTCGAGGTCGTCGCGGTGCAGGGCATGAAGCACCTCGAGCCCGAGGTCCTGCGGCCGTTCGTCGACCATCCGCGATTGCGGGAGGCGTACCTCGGTTTCGGCAGCGATCGCAAGAACGCGGAGGCGTGGGACCTCCTCCCCCTTGGACCGAAGCCGTTCAACTACGACGCGGCGAAGGCCCGTCGCGACCGAAGGCGTCGCTGAGGCCGTACTACCCCTGCCGGACCTCCCTACACTCGCATCGCCCGGCGAATGAGGCGTCGCCCAAGACGGCCCACCGGGCAGGACAGGAGGACCGTCACATGATCGGCTGGGGCATCCTGCTCATCGTCCTCGGCGCCGGATCGCTGCTGCTGCCACAGCTCGGCTTCCAGTTCCGCCTCATGGAGCTCCTCGAAGACTTCCAGCCGTACGCGGGGATCGCGGTGGCGCTCATCGGCGCCGTCCTCGTCTACCTCGGGATGAACCGCGGCCAGACGACCGTCGAGGTCACACCCGCGCCATCCCAGCCCGCGCCACCCGCGGATGCGGACGACCCACCGAGGCAGCCCTGACGGCGAGGCTCGTCTAGCGGTCGGCGACCGGGACGGGGGCCACGGCCCGCTCGACGTCGAATCGCAGGCCGAGCAGCTCGGCGGTGCGGGGAACGTCGATCTCCGCCGCCAGCGTGACGACGGCCGGAACCGGCATCTCGCGCCGGGGGACGAGCCGGATGACGTGCGATCCGACCTCGGCCACGGCGAGGTCAGCGACCGCCCAGAAGTCGGTTCCCAGTGCGTCGTGGATGGAGGCCGCTGTCGATGGCGGGTCGGCGCTGGCCACGTCCAGTCGCGCCAGGCTGACCGGCGCCCCGATCGGGTGCTGGAAGGCGGCGCGCTCCGCGATCGCGGCAAGGCTCCATTCGGCGCCGACGTTGGCGTGCTGGATGAGGAACGGCGTCGCGTCCGGCGCGAGGTCGGTCACCGGGAAGGCGACCCACCACTCGACGACCTCGCCGTCCGGGCGCGTTCGGGTGCCGTGGCTGACCGGACCGAAGGTGCCGATGACGCCGAGCGCGGTCGACGTCGTCTCGAGGTCGGCGTCGCCGAGGGCGTACGTGGCGAGCCCTCCGCCGTGCTCCTCGAGGGCGCGAACCACGGCCGCCCCGACCGGGCCATGGCGCGCAAGGTCGGCGTCGTCGACCCCGACCAGCTCGAGGTAGCTGCCGTCGGCGAGCCAGACGATCCGGTTGCGCGTGCCTCGTCCCTCGTGGCGTCCACCGCCTCCGGCGACCAGGCCAAGCGTCGCCTCGAGATCCGCGGCGGCGGCGTCCGGATCGGTGCAGGCGATGACGAGGTGGTCGATGCCTCGGATCATGCCGACGATGCTAGCAGCATCAGCTAGGCTCACCGGACCGATGAATCCTGCCGACGAGCGGCCCGCACCGGGCTCCCATGACCGCAGCGTGCCGTCAGGCTCTCTCGAGGAGAGCGCCGCGAACCTGTTCGACGCCATGCTCGCCGCGCGCGAAGCTGAGGAGCGCGGCGAGCGACGGCCCGCTCGACGCCTTCTACCGCACGCTGATGAGCGGGACGCTGCTCCTGCCGGTCCCGCCTGAGCACGGCGAGGAGGCGAAGGCGGCCCTGGCGTCGGCCGTCAACGATGACGAGCAGGTCGAGATCAGCGTCATGCTGGCCCGCGAGCCGGGCGGCGGCACGGTGAGCGTCGTCTTCGCCTCGTTCGCGGCGCTGGCCGCGTGGGCGCCGGCCCAGACCGGCAACCTGCCGCTTCCCGCGCGGATCGCGATCGCGAACCTGGCCGCGGCCGGCATGCCGGCGATCATGGACCCGGCCGGCCCCGTTCCCTATCGCTTCGACGCGGACGAGCTCGTGGCGCTTGCCGATGGCCGCCTGCCTGGCACCGATGAGCCGCTCTTCGAGCCGACCGCTCGCGGCGTCGATCCGCGTGCGCATTCCGGGACGCGACACCCGTGACCTGGAGGCGGCGCTGTCGGGCGCGCTGCGCGACACCGCGGTCGACGCCGCCTACCTCGTCGAGACGGATGCCGCCGACGGTCACGCGCGGCTGCTGCTCGGGCTGCGTCGGCGTGCCCGGCGCCTCGGCCACGGTCGACGTCCCGGACGGGACCGACGTCGTCTGGCTCGAGGAGCCGCTCCTCGCCCAGGTCCGCGCGGTCGCCGAGCCGTTCCACCGCCGATGAGACGGCCTGCGTCGTCGACGCGCGATGGGCCGTTCGCGCGCGTGACGCTGGACCGGCCGGACGTCCGCAACGCGTTCAACGCGGACCTGATCGCGTCCCTGCGCCAGACCTTCGAGGCCCTCGCACGCGAGCCGGCCGACCGCGCTGCGCGGCGTGGTGCTGGCGGGGTCGGGCCGGTCTTCTGCGCCGGCGCCGACGTCGAGTGGATGCGGGCGTCGGTCGGCCTGTCGGTCGACGAGAACGAGCGCGACGCGGCAGCGATGCAGGCGATGTTCACGGCCATCGACGCCTGCCCGGCGCCCGTGATCGCGCGCGTCCACGGCGCGGCGCTCGGCGGTGGCATGGGGCTGTGCGCCGTGGCCGACATCGTGGTCGCGACCGCCGACACGACGCTTCGGCTTCACGGAGGCCCGGCTCGGCATCATCCCGGCCGTCATCAGCACGTTCGTGCTGCCGAAGATCGGCGAGTCGCACGCCCGCGCACTCTTCGTCAGCGGCGCGCGCTTCGACGCGGAGCGGGCGCAGCGGATCGGCCTCGTGCACGAGGTCGTGGCCGACGAGGCGGCGCTCGACGCGCGGGTCGAGGCGCTGCGTGCGCGAGCTGCTCGCCGCCGGCCCGACCGCCGTGCGTGCGGCAAAGGCCCTCGTGCGCGAGCTCCGCGACGCTCTCACCCGACGAGGCGCGTCGCCACACCGTGCGGCATATCGCCCAGCAGCGCGCGTCGGCCGAAGGGCAGGAAGGGCTCGGCGCCTTCCTCGACAAGCGCCCGCCGTCCTGGGACACGGACTGAGCGGGACTCCTCTGCGACAATCGCGACATGACCTGATGACCGCTGACGCCCCGCCAGGTCGCGGCGGAGCTCGGCGTCACGGTCCGTACCGTCCAGCGCTGGATCGCCGATGGCCGGCTGCCCGCGGAGCGTGTCGGCAGCCGGGTCCGCGTGTCGCGTTCGTCGCTGTCGGTCGTTGCCAGCGGCGGCCCGGCTAGCCCCGCGTCCATCCGCTCGCTGCTCGTCGCCAACCGGGGCGAGATCGTCGAGCGCGTGGCGCGCACGGCCCGCCGGCTCGGCATCGAGGTCATCGGCGTCCACGTCGCCGATGAGCGACCGCCCGACGGGCGTCGACGCGGCGCACGTGATCGACTCGTACCTCGACGCCGACGAGATCGTCGCGCGTGGCGACGCGCACCGGCGCCGACGCGATCCATCCCGGCTACGGCTTCCTCGCCGAGAACCCGGCCTTCGCCGAGCGCCGTGACGGCCGCCGGGCCTGGCCTGGGTCGGACCGCCGGCGACGGCCATCGCGGCCATGGGCGACAAGGCCGCCGCGCGGCGGCGAGCCGCGGACCTCGGCGTGCCGGTCGTCCCTGGCTACGACGGCGACGCCCAGGACGACGCGAGCCTGGCGGCCGCGGCGGAGCGGGATCGGCTACCCGCTCCTCGTCAAGCCCTCGGCGGGCGGCGGGGGAAAGGGCATGCGCGTCGTGCGCGCGGCCGGCGAGCTGGCAGACGCCCTGGCAGCGGCGCGGCGGGAGGCCCAGCGCGCGTTCGGCGACGACCGGCTCATCCTCGAGCGCTACCTCGAGGGAACGCGGCACGTCGAGGTCCAGGTCCTGTTCGACCACCACGGCGCCGGCGTCCACCTCGGCGAGCGCGACTGCTAGCGCCCAGCGGCGCAACCAGAAGATCGTGGAGGAGGCGCCGGCCCCGTCGGTGAGCGCGGACGCTCCGCAGAGCGAATGGGCGATGCGGCGCTGGCGGTGGCCGCGGGCATCGGCTACGCGAGCGCCGGGACGGTCGAGATGCTCCTGGCCGATGACGGGGAGTTCTTCTTCCTCGAGATGAACACGCGGCTCCAGGTCGAGCACCCGGTGACCGAGGCAGTGACGGGTCGCGACCTCGTGGCCGACCAGCTTCGGATCGCGGCCGGCGCGACCCTGGCGGATCTCGGCCTCAGCGGCGCGCCACCGATCAGGGGCCACGCCATCGAGGCGCGCGTCTACGCCGAGGATCCCGAGTCGGGGTTCCTGCCCGCGACCGGCTCGTCGAGCTGCCTCAGCTGGCCCGATGGCGTGCGGGTCGATACCGGCATCGCGGAGGGCGACCGGGTCAGCGACCGATTCGACCCGATGCTTGCCAAGGTCATCGCTCACGGCCCGACGCGCGAGGAGGCGCTGCGCCGCCTGCGGACGGCGCTCGATGAGACCCGTCATCCTCGGGGTCCGCACCAACCTCCGATTCCTGCGATGGCTGCTCGCGCAGCCGCGCGATGCGCGACGGGGAGGTGCGGACCGACACGCTCGAGCGAGTCGAGCTCCCCGGTCCGCCGACCATCGAGGAAGCGCACTGGGAGGCGGCCGCGCTCACGGCGGCTCCTGGCATGACCCAGCCGTGGGACGACGGCTGGCGGCTCAACGCGCCGCGCGTGCGCCGCCTCCGCGCCGGCGAGGAGGAGCGAACGGTCGCGCTGTCGGTGCCCGCCGCGGACGAGGCCGCTGGGCCGGGGCCGCTCGCCATCCAGGGCCGGTCGGCGATCCACGTCGAGGTCGACGGGCAGAGCATCGAATTCACGCCGGCCCCGCCACCCACGATCGAGGAGGCGGTGCGCCACGCGATCGACCGGCTCGGACGGCCACGCCGCCACGCTGACGGCGCCGATGCCCGGGCGCGTCATCGCCATCCGCGCGTCGCCCGGCTCGGAAGTGCGGGCCCAGCAGGCCATCGTGGTGATCGAGGCGATGAAGATGGAGCACGCCGTGGTCGCGCCGGTCGGGACGGCGTCCTGTCGCGGATCGAGGTGACCGACGGCCAACAGGTGCAGCGCGGCGACCTCCTCGGCGAAGTGACGCCGGCGTCTGAGGCATGATCAGCGGGATGGAAGATCGCGACATCCGGGTCTACGAGGTCGGCCCACGTGACGGGCTGCAGAACGAAGCGGCCCCGATCCCGACCGATGCCAAGCTCCGCTTCATCGACCTCCTCGCCGAGGCGGGGCTGCGCGAGATCGAGTCGACCAGCTTCGTGGCGCCGGCCGCCATCCCGCAGCTCGCCGACGCCGACGACCTCATGCGGCGCCTCGACCGGCGTCCCGGCGTCCGCTACCCGGTGCTCGTCCCGAACGCCCGGGGCCTGGAGCGGGCCGAGCGCGCCGGAGCCGATGCGGTCTGCGTCTTCACGGCCGCGTCCGAGTCCTTCACCCGGCACAACATCAATATGTCGATCGCCGAGTCGATCGATGCCTTCGCACCGGTCATCTCCGCGGCTCGCGAGCGCGGGTGGTGGAGCCGCGGTTACGTGAGCACCGCCTTCGGCTGCCCGTACGAGGGTCGCGTCGACGCGTCGGCCGTCGTCGATGTGGCCCATCGGCTGCTCGAGCTGGGCGTCGACGAGCTCAGCATCGGCGACACGATCGGGGTGGCCGGGCCGGCCGACGTCCGCCGCGTGGTCGGCGCGCTCGTGTCGGACGGCATCGGCGTCGAGCGGCTCGCGATGCACTTCCACGACACCCGCGGGACGGGGCTGGCCAACGCCGCGGCGGCGCTCGAGCTCGGCGTCCGATGCCTCGACGCCTCGACCGGCGGGACCGGTGGCTGCCCCTACGCGCCCGGGGCAGCGGGCAACCTGGCCACCGAGGACCTCGTCTACCTGCTCGATCGGGAGGGCCTGCGCCATGGCGTCGACCTCGACGCACTGCTGGCGGCGGCAAGGCATGTCAGTGACACGCTGGGTCGCCCGCTGAGCACAAAGGTGGGCCAGGCCGGTGGCTGGCGACTACCATAGGCCGCCGATGGAGACCGACGAGTCCCCACAGCCCGCGCCGCGTCCCCTGGTCCTCGACGTCGACACCGGGATCGACGACATGATCGCCCTGCTCATCGCGGCCACGAGCCCCGAGATCAACCTGCGGGGCGTCACCTGCGTCGCCGGCAACGTCGAGATCCATCACGTGGCGCGCAACACCGGCAAGCTGCTGCGAATGGTTGGTCGAGGCGACGTGCCGGTCAGCATCGGTGCCGCCCGTCCGCTTCAGCGGCGCCTGCGGACGGCACCTGACACGCACGGGCCGACCGGCACCGGATACGTCGAGCTTCGCGGCGAGGATCGCCAGCTCGGCACGACCGAGTACACCGCCATCCCGGCCAGTCGATACCTGGGCGCCCACGTGAGCCGCCACCCCGGTGAGATGTCGATCGTCGCCCTCGGGCCGCTGACCAACCTCGCCTCCGCGACGCAGGCCGGCGTCGACCTGGCCGGCTCCGCGCGCGACGTGATCTGGATGGGAGGCACGCTCGAGGAGCGCGGGAACACGACCGAGACCGGCGAGTGGAACGCGTGCGTCGACCCGGAGGCGACCGAGATCTGCCTGGCGGCCGGCTCGATCCACCGCATCTTTCCCCTCGACGCAACCCAGGACGTCCTCTTCACCATGGACGACCTGAAGGCGCTGCCCGAGACGCACCTGGCGGGCGTGGTCCGTGACGCGGTGCGCTTCTATGTCGGCTTCCATCAGCGGGCCGACGGGCTCGACGGTGCCTATCTGCACGACCCGGTCGTGCTCATCGCGTCGCTCCTGCGCCCTGACCTCGTCACCGAGACGGTGACCGAGACGCTCGCATGCGACACGAGCACGGACGCCTACCTCGCCGGCAGCCTCTACCGCTCCGAGGTACCCGGCAGGCGGCCGGTATCGGTGGCGATCGCGATTGACCCTGAGGGGATGAAGGCCGAGCTCCTGACCCGGCTCGGACGCGCCGTCAGCGCCCCGTACAGCTGACGCGCACCGCACACATCGGAGGAGAGGAACCACCCATGATCGTTCGCTGGATCGCCGCGCTCACTGCGTTCATCGTCGTGATCGTCATCGGGATGGTCACGATCGGGGACTTCGGGACCGGCATTGACACCGGCAACTTCTTCGACACCGAGGGCGCCAACTCGTTCGCGCTCATCGGCGCCGTCGCCCTCGTCGTGGCGTTCATCGTGTACGCCGCGGTCGAGTACGCCCAGACCGGCGGATTCGGGTCGATCGCGTCACAGTTCGACACCCGCACGATCGTGCTCATGCCGATCGCGGTGGCGATCAACATCATCCTCGGCGCGACGGTCGCCAATGCGCTCAAGATCCCGATCTATCTCGACAGCATCGGGACGATCCTCGTCGGCGCCCTCGCTGGCCCGGTCGCCGGCGCACTCACCGGATTCCTGTCCAACACGCTGTGGACGTACGTCGTCCCGCCGCCCTTCCAGAACGGCCCAGCGGCCGCATTCGGGATCGTGGCGGTCGTCATCGGCGTCCTCGCCGGCCTGGCCGGCCGCGCCGGGTGGCTTCGTCCGCGACCGAACCGCAGCAGCAGCGAGCTCATCGTCGGCGGCCTGATCGCCGTCCTCATCGTCGTGGGGCTGGGGCTGTACGCCTACACCCGCTTCTACGGGGAGACCTTCGAGTTCTTCAATCCCGACAACGCCGACGTGCTCTTCACGGTGCTTGCCTGGCTGGTCGGGCTCATCTTCGTGGCCTTCATCGTCGGGTTCCTCGGCCTCCTGTTCGTCCGACGTGACCTGACGGTCGCGTACGTGACGGTCGCCGGGGTCGCGACCGGGGTCATCGCGGCCCTCATCAGCGCGCCGATTGCCGCCAACGTCTTCGGCGGCGTCACCGGCGGCGGAACGGACTTCCTGGTTGCCGCCTTTCGGCAGGCGGGCGCTGACCTGCAGACGGCCACCTTCCAGCAGGGCCTGCTGTCCGACCCGGTCGACAAGCTGGTGACCTTCTTCGTGGTCTACCTCATCCTCGCCGCCATGGCGCGCCGGACGAAGGCGAGGTTCCCGCAGGGCGAGCAGCTCGTCGAGGCCGGCGATCCCGATGCGGCCGAGGGAGGCGAGTGGCGGGGGGCGACGGCCTGAGCGACGCTCCGGCCGCGATCCGGGGCGTCCCCGACGTCGTCGGGCGCCCCGGCCCCAGCCCGGTCCATCGCCTCAACCCGCTCACGAAGGCCACGCTGGCCACGACCACCGCGATCGCCGCCGTGGCGCTCGGCGGCCTCGTGGGTCCTCTGGTGCTCGTCGGCGTGGCGGTCGTCGTCCCCGCCCTGATCGGTGGCGTGCTCGGTCGGCTCGTCCGCACCGCCCTCCTCCTGGCGCTGCCGATCGCGCTCTCCGCGTTCCTCGTCAACCTCTTCTTCTTCCCCGGGGCGCGCGTCGTCCTCTTCCGGATTGGACCGATCGTGGCAACCGGCGAGGGGCTGGCCTTCGCGCTCGAGATCCTGGTCCGGATCCTCGCCATCAGCGGCGCGGTGACGCTCTTCTACCTGACGACGCGCCCGGCCGACCTCGTGGTCGACCTCGAGCGCCGCGGCGTCAGCCCCCGAGTGGGGTTCGTCGCCAACGCGTCGGTGCAGACCGTGCCGGCCATGGTCGAGCGCGCGGCACAGATCACCGCCGCGCAGCGGGCGCGTGGCCTCGACACGGAAGGCTCGGTCTGGCATCGGGTGAGAGGGATCGTCCCGATCGTCGGGCCGGTGATCCTGGGGTCGATCGCGGAGGTCGAGGAGCGCACGATGGCGCTCGAGGCGCGTGGCTTCACCCGGCCCGGCAGGCGCACCCTGCTCTGGGCACCCGCCGACACCCGGGTCGAGGCGGTCGCCCGCTGGGCGATGCTGGCGGCGCTGATCGCGCTCATCGCTCTCCGGATCGCCGGAGCGTGGTCGTGACGCTGACGCTGACCGGCGTCGGCTATCGGTATGCCGGCGCGACGCACCCGTCGCTCCTCGACATCGACCTCGAGCTGCACGACGGCGCCGTCGTCGGCGTGGCGGGGGCTTCGGAGGCCGGAAAGACGACCCTGTGCCTGGTGGCCAGTGGCCTCGCCCCCCGCACCGTCGGCGGTCAGATCCGGGGCCGGATCGCGCTGGACGACGAGGACGTGGACGCATGGCCGATGCATCGGCTCAGCGCGCGGATCGGGATCGGCTTCCAGAACCCGGCGACCCAGCTCTCCCAGGTGAGCGGCACGGTCTTCGAGGAGGTCGCCTTCGGGCCGATGAATCTCGGGATCGGGCGCGACGAGGTCATCGAGCGTGCCTGGACGTCCATCGACCTGCTCGGGATCGCGGATCTGGCCGAGCGTGACCCGCAGCTGTTGTCCGGCGGCCAGCAGCAGCTCGTCGCCATCGCCGGGCTCCTGGCGATGCGACCGGAGCACCTGGTGCTCGACGAGCCGACGGCTCAGCTCGACCCGGCCGGAACGCGGCTCGTCGGCGACGCGATCGAGCGGCTGGCGAATGACGGCGCGAGCATCCTGGTCGTCGAGCAGAAGACCGACCTGCTGGCGGCCGTCGCCGGTGAGGTCATCGTCCTCGACGCCGGGCGAATCGTGCTGCGGGGGAAGACGAGCGAGGTCCTTACTGACCTGAAACTGGATGCGCTCGGGGTGGCGGCGCCATCGGCGGTGAGGCTGCGCCGGGCCGCGAGCGGCGCGGGCATCGCCGCGGAGCGCCTGGCGGGGGTGCTCGATGGTTGAGCTGCGCGTCGAGGGCCTCGTCCACGTCTACCGCGACGGCGGCGTGCGGGCGGTCGACGGGATCGACCTGGCCGTCGGCGCCGGGGAGCGGGTCGCGCTCATCGGCCAGAACGGCAGCGGCAAGACCACGCTCATTCGCCACCTCAATGGGATGCTGCGTCCGAGCGAGGGGCGGGTCCTCGTCGACGGTGAGGACGCCGCTCGCCTCACCGTTGCAAAGCTTGCCAGCCGCGTCGGGCTCGTCTTCCAGGACCCCGATCGGCAGCTCTTCGCGGGCACGGTGCGAGCCGAGGTCGAGTTCGGGCCACGGAACCTCGGCCGGTCACGCGACGCGTTGACCGCCGCGGTGGCGGAAGCGCTCGCGGCGGCAGGGCTCACGGGGGAGGAGCGCACGAACCCCTACGACCTCGGCGGCTCGCGTCGCAAGCTGCTGACGCTCGCGTCGGTGCTCGCCATGGAGACCCCGGTCCTCGTCCTCGACGAGCCAACCACCGGACAGGACGCCCGCGGCATCGAGCGCGTGCGGGCGGTGATCGACGCTGTCTCGGGCGCCGGGCGGACGGTGATCGCTGTCAGTCATGACATGCGGTTCGTGGCCGAGGCGTTCTCGCGCGTCGTCGTCCTGCGCGCCGGCCGGGTCATCCTGGACGGGCCGCCGTCCTCCGTCTTCGGGGCCTCTGCTTGGAATGCGCTGCGCTCGACGTACCTCGAGCCGCCGCTCGCGGCGCGCGCCGGCGACCGATTGGGGCTCGGATCGACCCCGACCGACGAGAGCCTGGTCCGGGCCCTGGCGGGCTAGAACCCGGGCGGTGGTGGGAGGGGGTTGCCCTCGGCGTCGACGCGCTCCTCGGTGGGGAGATCATCGCGGTGCCTGCGACCGCCGATCGGCCCCGTGATGGCCAGCGCCATCACCGATGACGGCACCTCGTCGAGTCGATCACCGATGCTGCGGAGCCCGAGCCGACGCAGGGCGGGGGCGTAGCGATCGGCGAAGTCACCGCTTCGCAGGAGGCCGAAGGTCAGCGACGAGTGCGCCCGATTGAGCAGCTCGATCGCCCGCGCGGACTGGATCGCGTTCACCTGGTTGAGGGCAAGCTGCTTCTCGAGGGCGTCGAGCGCCCGGTTCGCCTCCTTGCGCGTCGCCTTGCTGAAATGCGGCGTACGGTTGACGAGGAGGCGCGTCCGATACAGGACGTCACGGACGCGGCCGTCACGATCGAGGTTGGCCTGGGTCATATGGAACGCATAGTAGCCGCCGTCGACGGATGGGAGGAGGGCATCGCCGAGGCGCTGGCGCGCGCGCCACGCCCCATCCCGCGCGACGTCCGGCTGCTCTCACGGACCCTCGACGGCGAGATCAACCGCGCCCGGTTCGACCGCGCCGACTTTCCGCCGGCCCGACCGGCGTCCACGCTGGTCGCCATCTACCCCGACGACGCCGGCGCCCTCGTCGTCCCGCTCACCGTCCGGCATGGCGACCTCCGCGCCCACGCCGGTGAGGTCTCGCTCCCCGGCGGAGCGGTGGACGCGGCCGACGCCTCAGCGGAGGCCGCTGCCCTGCGCGAGGCCTGGGAGGAGGTCGGTCTCCCGCCCTCGAGCGTGCGCATCGCCGGCGTCCTCGACGACGTCTGGATCCCGGTCAGCAACTTCGAGCTGCGACCGTTCGTCGGCACGGTCGCGCGGCGGCCGACGCTGGTGCCGCACGATGCCGAGGTCACCGCGATCGTGGAGCTGCCGCTCGCGGCGCTATGGGATCCCGACGTCCTGACGACGGAGGATCTGACCGTGCGCGGGGTGCGGCTGCGGGCCGGGGCATATCGGTTCGGCGGGGTGGTGGTCTGGGGCGCGACCGCGATGACCCTCGGGATGCTCGCCACGGTCCTCGACGGAGCGGCGGGCTAGCGCCGCGTCTGGACGGATGTCTTCAGCGAGGTCAGGGCCTCCAGGAGCGACTGATGCTGGGCCGCCGGGCCAGCCACGATGCTGATCCGCGGGCCTCGCGGTCGCGCGTTCCACCACGGCCCGCCGGCGAGGTCGGTCACGACGGCGCCGGCGCGCTCGGCGATGAGCCCGGCCGCCGCGACGTCCCATGGCGAGAGGCCGCCATTCTGGATGAAGGCGTCGAACCGGCCGTTGGCGACGTATGCCAGCGCCAGCGCCGCGCTGCCCATGCGCCGATGGATCCGGATCTGCGGGGCGATCCGGCGCTCGCGCGCGAGCCCGCCGCGCCCGATGACCGCCAGGCTGACGACGTAGTCGGAGAGCGTCTCCTTCGAGGATGCGGACACCGGAACATCGTTCAGGCTGGCCGGTCCGTCCTCGGTGGCGGCGTACAGGTCGTCGCGGGCCGGGTCGAAGACGACGCCGACCGACGGACGGTCGTCCACGACGAGGCCGATGCTCACGCAGTAGAACGGCAGGCCGTTGGCGTAGTTCACGGTGCCGTCGAGCGGGTCGATCACCCAGGTCCGGCCGTTGTTCGAGCCGTCGTCGCGCAGGACGCCCGCGTGGTCGCCGGACTCTTCGGCGATGATCGCGTCACCGGGGAAGCGCGCTCGGATCGCATCGATCACGAGGCGCTCCGACGCGTAGTCCGCGTTCGTGACGACGTCGCGCTTGCTCTTGTAGTCGATCCGCTCGAGGCGCTCGTAGCTGTCGGTCAGCAACGCGCCCGCCTGCCGGGCGAGGTCCGTGGCGAAGGCGAGCTCATCGGCCCATCGGCTGCTCATGGAGCACCGATCCTAGCGTCTGGCGCCGGCGCTTCAGGCGGCGCTGTCGTCCTCCTGCCCCTTCGGCTGGGGCGGAGGCTCGCCGTCCGTCGCCGGATCCGCGGAGGCCTGGATGAAGCTGATCTTCCCGCGCGGCTCGAGGATCGCCCAGGCCACGTCTCGCAGGTGGGCGATGCCCGCCAGTCGCATCTCCGACTCGATCTCGCTCACCGTGAGCCGGTTCCGTCGCAGGTTGTCCCGCAGCAGCACGCCGTCCTGGACGATGACCCGCGGCTCCCCCTCGAGCAGCCGCTCGGCGCTCGGCCACAGGTAGCTGGCCCAGCTCATGACGAGGGCAAGGAACGCGATGGTCGACACGGCGATGATCGCGCCGGTGAGGCTGAAGTCGTTCTGCGTGACCCCCTGCTGGATGAGGTCGCCGATGACGACCAGCACGATGAGCTCGAACGGCGTCATCTGGCCGAGCTCCCGCTTGCCCATGAGGCGCACGAGCAGGTAGAGAGCGACGAAGATGACGGTCGCGCGCAGGACGATGTCCATCAGGGCAGCACCGTGATGTCGAGATCGACGGCGGTGATCGGCTCATCGCCGTCATAGACGGTGACCGTGCCCTCGTTGCCGCCCAGGATGTCAGGATTGACCTGGAGGTCGACCTTCAGCTCGAAGGTCTGGCCGGGTTCGAGCGGCCCGAAGGTGAACCGCAGCTCACCCGCCGAGCTGGTCTCCTCCGTGGCGGATGGGATCATCGTGTTGACGGTCATGTCCTCCCACAGCAGCTGGTCGACCCCGATGCCCAGGTCCGCGAGCCCGGCAGGCGCGTCGACGCGGATTCGCATCTCGAAGAACTCGCCGTTGCGGATGATCTCCGGAGCATGGACCGATAGGCCGATGCCGTCCGCCTCGGCACCCCAGTCGCGCTCGTGCCCGAGCAGGCCGGTCAGCCCGAGGACGATCACGAGCCCGAATACGCCCAGAGAGACCGGGCTCGCATGGCGACGCAGGCCGGCCGAGGGACGGAGGTGATCGTCACCGATGCCGTCAGGGAAGGAGGATGGCGGTTCGTTGGTGGTCACGGCTCGGCGGAGTGGTGAGCAAGCGCCCTGCCACGTTCGCCGGGCGGCGGCGCTAGGCTACCGGCATGCCACAGATCCACCTGCGCGCCGATGAGGGCGACTACGCGCCGCTCGTCCTCGTCCCCGGCGACCCGAGCCGATCCCGCCGCATCAGCGAGCGCTTTGACTCCGGCTCCGTCCGGCAGGTCAACGACCACCGCGGCATGCTCGGGTTCACCGGCACCTATGACGGCGTGCCGGTGAGCGTGCAGACGAGCGGCATGGGGACGCCCAGCCTCAGCATCGTCGTCGAGGAGCTCCTCAACCTCGGAGCGAAGCGCCTCATTCGCGTCGGCACCTGCGGCGGGATCGCGAAGGGCATGAAGACCGGCGACCTCGTAATCGCGACCGCGGCCTGCCCCACGGATGGGGCGACGCGCACGTACCTCCACGGCGAGGCGTACGCGCCCGCCGCCGACTTCGCCCTGACGCGCGCCCTGGTCGATGCCGCGGACGCCGCCGGGATCGCGACGCGAACGGGCCTGGTCGCATCGGTCGACGTCTTCTACAACACCGATGCCGACTACGCCCAGCGCTGGCGCGACCGCGGCGTGCTCGCGTTCGAGATGGAGGCGTCGGCGCTCTTCTTCCTCGCCGCGCGCGCCGGCGTCCAGGCCGCGTGCGCCCTGACGGTGAGCGACATGGTCGGCGACCAGGTCACGAGCGAGGAGGACCGCATGCCCCTCGACGAGATGGATCGCGCGATCGACCGCATGATCGGCCTGGCGTTGACGGCGGGCACCGCCTCTCAGGCCGGCATCGGGGCTGCAGTAGACTCGCCCTCATGACCGATACGCTGGCGCGCGGGGCCGCCAACCAGGCCGGCGCGATCGTCAACCCGAACGCCGCCGCCGAGGCGCAGGACTTCCTCCCGCTGAACGGCATCGACCACGTCGAGTTCTGGGTCGGCAACGCCAAGCAGGCGGCGCACTACTACCGTGCGCTGTGGGGCTTCACCCCGGTCGCCTACGCGGGCCTCGAGACGGGCATCCGCGATCGGTCCAGCTTCGTCATGGCCCAGAACGACATCCGATTCGTGTTCACCGCACCTATCGGTCCCCAGGGCGAGATCGCCGAGCACGTGGCCCGCCACGGTGACGGCGTCCATGACATCGCCTTCGCGGTGGATGACGCAACCTCGGCCTGGGAGGAGACGACGAAGCGCGGCGCCCGAAGCGCGCTCGAGCCGACCGAGCTGGAGGGCAAGAAGGGGACGCTGCGCCGGAGCGCGATCCATACCTACGGCGAGGTGATCCACTCGTTTGTCGACCGATCCGACTACCACGGCACCTTCGCGCCGGGCTACCACCGGGTCATGGCGCCCGCCATCGCCGCGACCGGCCAGAGCCTGCTGGAGGTCGACCATTGCGTCGGGAACGTCGCCCTCGGCGACATGAACCGCTTCGTCGACTTCTACAGGGACATCCTCGGCTTCGCGCAGCTCATCCACTACGACGACAAGGTCATCCACACCGACTACTCGGCATTGATGAGCAAGGTGATGACGAACGGGAACGGGCGGATCAAGTTCCCGATCAATGAGCCGGCAGCGGGCAAGAAGAAGAGCCAGATCCAGGAGTTCCTCGATTACTACCTGGACGCCGGCACCCAGCACATCGCCCTGCGCACCGAGGACATCGTCGGCACCGTCCGCCTCCTCCGAGAGCGCGGCATCGAGTTCCTCGGCATGCCGCACGCCTATTACGAGTCGCTCCCTGATCGCGTCGGGGACGTCGGCGTACCCATGGAGACCCTCGAGGAGCTCGGCATCGAGGCCGACCGCGACGAGGAGGGCTACCTCCTCCAGATCTTCACCCGCCCGGTGCAGGACCGGCCGACGTTCTTCTTCGAGATCATCGAGCGCCACGGCAGCCGCGGCTTCGGCGTCGGCAACTTCAAGGCGCTCTTCGAGGCGATCGAGATCGAGCAGGCGCGCCGAGGCAACCTCTAGGCGGTCGCCGACCTAGGCCAGCGCGAAGACCTCTCGTTCTCCAGCGAGGCCCTTCAAGGTGTGCCGCCCGCGCGCCTCGAATGCGAGCGTCGAGCCAGCCACCAGCTCGTGGGTGGTCGCGGAGACGAAGACCTCGCCCGCGCCGGCCAGGCCCGCGATGCGGCTGGCGACGTGGACGGCCAGGCCGCGCACGCCACTGGGGATCAGCTCGACCTCGCCGGTGTGCAGTCCGGCCCGAACCTCCAGTCCGATGGCCCGCGCGCGGCGCGCGATGGCGGCAGCGCACTCGACGGCGCGAGCCGGGCCGTCGAAGAGGGCGAGGAGCCCGTCGCCGGCCCGGTCCACCTCGCGGCCACGGTGACGATCGAGCTCGAGCTGGATCGTCTCATGGTGCTGGGCCAGCAGGTCCCGCCAGGCCGCGTCCCCGAGGCGCTCGAGGGTGGCCGTCGAGTCCACGACGTCGACGAAGAGGACCGTGGCCAGGATCCGGTCGCCCGACGCCACCGACGGTCGCGCGTATGACCGCGCCCCGCGAAAGTCGATCGCCACCCAGGGCTCGTCGCCGACGACCCAGGCATCGTGCCCGGGCGGGATCTCGAACATCTCCTGCGCGCCGATGTCGTCCTCCGTCCCTTCCGCGGTGACGACGTGGAGCGTCCCACTGATGACGAAGCCGAGGTGGTGGTACATGCAGGCATCGGTCTCGACGATCGGCTTGACGTCCTTCTTCCAGCGCCAGCCGGCGTGCATCACCATCCGGCCGATGACGAAGTCGTCGAGCTCGAAGATCTCCGTCTGCCCGCCGGGATAGGCACGTACCTCGTCGGGGTTGTCGAGACGCTTGTGCTGGAGCCGGGCCACGATCGCATTCTGCCAGCCGGCTTCAACTGACCGGGTCCGCTAGCATCGATCGCCCATGCAGCGTGCCCGCAACCTCGCGATCTTCGGCATCGCCGCACTCGTTCTGCTGGGAGGGATCGGGCTCCTCTTCCGCGGCGCCATCCTCGGTCGGCTCTTCGGCGTGAGCTTCGACATCGGCCCCGGCGGCCGGGCCGAGCTGGTCGTGCCGGACGGTTACGTCGCAAGCGTGTTCGCGGAGGGTCTCGCCAACCCGCGATTCCTGGCTGTCTCTCCGGACGGGCACCTGCTCGTCGCCGAGCGTGGGGCGGATCGGGTCGTGGCGCTCCCCGACGCCGATGCGGACGGGCGCGCCGACGAGGTCGTCGTCGTGGGCGGCGACTTCGGCAGCGCCCATGACGTCAGCGTGGCCGCCGACGGCACGGTTCTCGTGGCGGGCGAGGACGCCGTCTACCGGGTCAGCCTGGATGGGCTCGCGGAGGCCGGGCGCGAGGTGCTCATCGGAGACCTTCCGACCGGGGGGCACAGCACGAAGACCGTGGTCGAGCTCCCGAACGGCGACCTCCTCCTGTCGATCGGCTCGTCCTGTGACGTGTGCGATGAGGACGATCCACGGCGGGCATCGGTCCAGCTCCTCGCCGACGGAGAGCTGCGGCCGTACATGATCGGGCTGCGCAACGCCGTCGGGCTGTGGGTGGATCCCGCGACGGGCCGAGCCTGGGCGACCGTGATGGGCCGCGATCGGCTCGGCGACGACCGGCCACCGGAGACCGTGTTCGAGCTCGTCGACGGAGCCGATGCCGGCTGGCCGCGCTGCCACGCGGGCACGATCCGCGATCCCGAGTTCGGCACCGATGCCAACGCCTGCGACGGCGTCGCGGTGCCCGCGGCGACCTTCCCGGCGCACACCGCCCCGCTCGCGCTTGTCGGCTGGGAGGACCACCTGGTGGTGGCGTTGCACGGGTCGTGGAATTCCTCGACCAAGGTCGGCTATGCGGTGTGGTGGCTGCCGTGGGACGGTGGTCCCGCCGGGGCGCCGGAACCGTTCGCGACGGGCTTCCTGCCCGACGGCGCCAGCGATGCGCTGGGGCGGCCCGCGGGCCTGGCGGTCGGCGCCGACGGCGCCCTGTACGTCAGCGACGACAAGTCGGGCTTCATCTACCGCATCGCGCGGACCGATCGCTGACTGTCGAACGTCCCAATCGGACCCCACCATCCCACACCGATCCGGACCACCGGCCAGTACCGTGGTCCTGCCGGGTACTCGACCAGACCGCACTTCGACGAAATCGGCGCGTCGACCGCGCGAGCGTGTCGTGGAGCGGCCGTACCCCACATGACGATCACGCCCCTCGTCCCGTGATGGCATGCCACCGATCCTCTTGACACCGACGCGGAGCTGTTCCGCGGCAGCGAAGGAGAGTCATCGATGGCGCGAATCCGACGGCGCACCTCGGGGGAGATCGACCCCGCGCGCCCGCTCGCGCCCCTCCGCCCCGGCGCCCGACGCCTGCTTGGGATCGTCTCGTCGCTGACGCTGGCCTGGTCCATGACCCTCGCGATCACGACCCCGTCCGCGGCCGCTCCCGGTGACCGCGTCGACATCGAGCCCGAGACCACCGAGGTGCTCGTGGGGACCGAGGTTACGCTCACCGTGACCGTTCGCGACTCGGACGGCAACCCGGTCGCCAACGACCACGTGCGGTGGTACTTCGGCGACAGCAGCCCCAATGATCCCCCTGGCGGCGGCAGCAGCCACGACTTCGAATGCACGACCGACGACGCCGGCCACTGCTCGATCACCTACACCGCCGGCGAGCTCGGGACGGACTCGATCTGCGCCCTCTCGGGCGGGTCCCCATCCGGTTGCAATGAGGCGCACGACGCGGCCGAGTGGGACGACAACGCCGATGTCGTCCTGCGCATCGTTGTCACGGAGCTTTCGGGAACCCCGACCCCGACCCCGACCCCGACCCCGACGCCGACTCCGACGCCAACCCCGGACCCGACGCCGACGCCCACGCCGGATCCGACCCCGACGCCGACGCCCACGCCGGATCCGACCCCGACGCCGACGCCCACGCCGGATCCGACCCCGACGCCGACGCCCACCCCGACGCCAACGCCGACCCCGACGTCCACCTCGACGCCCACGCCAACCCCGACGCCGACCCCGACCCCCACGCCGACGCCCACGCCAACGCCAACCCCGACCCCGACCCCAACGCCCACACCGACGCCGACGCCGACGGAAGAGACGGGGCCGACCGAAGCCGCGCAGCCGACGCCGGATGCCAATCCGGGGCCATCGCCCGACGCGAAGCCTGCGCCCACGCCGGATGCGTTGGAGTCGGTCGATCAGCCGCAGCCGGAGCAGGTGGAGCCGTCGCAGCCGGCGATGGCCCCAGCATCTCCCGAGCTCGCACCAACCAGCAGACCGCAGCCGCGTGGCGGTACCTCGCCCAACCCGCCCGCGGGCTCGGAGGGGTCGGTCGGCTCGGGCGGGCCGGAGCCGATGGCGCCGACCGCTGGACCGATGCCGGGCGGCATCGTGGGCCAGGTCGTCGGGCAGGTCGTCCTCCTCGCCGCCGAGCAGGTCGCCCGCGTCGTCCGGCCTGAAGCAGCGGTCGCGGTCGCCACCGAGTTCGGCTTCCCGCTCGTCCTGGCCCTTGCCGTCCTCGGATTCCTCGTCGTGCAGAACCAGGTCGACCGGCGCGATCCCAAGCTGCGCATGGCTCCGCAGAGCGCCGGAGAGACGTTCGTGAAGTTCCAGGGAGAAGACCAGCTGTGATCGCCCACCACCCGCGCTCCGACGAGTACACCGCCCTCAGCGATCGGATGGGCTACCTGATGGTGCTGCGCGTAGCGATGGGCGCCGTCGCGATCGCATGGGCCGCGCTGCGACCGGAGTCGCTCGGCACGTCGCTCGGAATCTTCCTGACGGTCACCGGAGGCTACGTGGCCTTCGCCGCGGTCGCGGAGCTGGGCCGTCGCCGGGCCGGCCGACATGGCTTCGCGGTCATGAGCGCCCTCCTCATCACCGATGGCCTCTACCTGGCCTTCGCGATGTACATGACCGGCGCGACGCAAAGCCCGATTCGCTTCCTCATCTACCTCCACCTCGTCGCGGTCTCCCTGCTCGCGTCGTATCGGACCGGCCTGAAGATCGCGCTCTGGCACTCGCTCCTCCTGTTCGTGGTCCTCTATGCCCAGGCCGCGACCCTGCTGCCGCCGGTCGACGTCCTCCCCGGACGAGGGATCGACTTCGACCGCATGCCCGTCCTCAACGTGACGTCGTTCTGGCTCTTCGCGCTGGCGACCTCGGTCTTCTCGGCCATGAACGAGCGGGAGCTTCGACAGCGCCGGGCGGACCTCCAGGCGCTCGTCGACGTGGGCGCCAAGCTCGACGACGTCGCCGACTCCGTCCTCCAGGCCCGCGTCGTGCTCGACGGGCTGGCCGACCGCTTCGGCTTCGAGCGCGGCCTCGTCATCGGCGCGGCCGAGGGCAATCTCGTCGTGCTCGCCTCCCGGGGCGCCGTGGAGTGGTCGGGCGCCGTCCAGGCGGACGCGGTCATCCGTCGGGCGTGGGAGCGCCGCGAGGTGCTCCCCGTGCGCAAGGTGAGCGCGGAGGCCAATCCGCTGCTCAGCGCGACCCTTCCGGACGCTCGCAACCTTCTCATCTCGCCGATGTTCGCCGACGGACGACCGGTGGGCGCGATCGTGGTCGAGCATCGGTCCCGAACGGTCTTCGGGATCGAGCGTCGAATCGCATCGGTCCTCGGGCAGTTTTCCGCGGTCGCCGCGCTCAACCTGCGCAATGCCGTCCTCCTGCGACACGTGCAGGACCTGGCGGAGCGCGACTCGCTGACCGGCGCCGCCAACCGGCGGATGTTCCAGCTCACGCTGGAGCGCACGCTCGAGACCCGCGAGGCGGTGCCGGGTGGCCGGATGACGACCGTCCTCTTCATCGACCTCGACGACTTCAAGGTCATCAACGACTCGCTCGGGCACGCGGCGGGCGACTCGCTCCTCATCGCCGTGACGGATCGGATCAGCGGCTTGGTGCGGCAGGGCGACCTCGTCGCGCGGCTGGGGGGCGACGAGTTCGCCATCCTGACCGATGACGAGCCCGACCTCCACAGCTCGCGGGCCATGGCCGAGCGCCTGGTGCGTGACCTTCGCGTCCCGTACGTCATCGGCGAGCACACCATCACCGTCACCGCCAGCATCGGCATTGCCGGTGCCGTCGACGCCGGGCGCGACGCGCTCGAGCTGGTGCGCAACGCGGACGTGGCGATGTACATGGCCAAGGCCAACGGCAAGGCCGGCTTCGCCGTCTTCGACCCCGGCATGCACGCGTCCATCCGCGCTCGGCACGAGCTCGGCGCCGAGCTGCAGCACGCGGTCGACCTCGGCCAGCTGCGCCTCGTCTACCAGCCGATCGTGTCGCTCGAGTCCGGGCGGATCGCGGGCCTGGAGGCGCTCGTGCGCTGGCAGCACCCCGACCGCGGGCTCGTGGCCCCCGGCGAGTTCATCGAGATCGCCGAGGAGAACGGCTCGATCCTGCCGATCGGCCGATGGGTCCTGCGCGAGGCCTGCGAGCATGCCGTGGCGTGGCAGAAGGCCGGCGTCATCCCGCCCGGCATCTTCATCTGCGTCAACGTCTCGGCCCGCGAGATCCAGCAGCCCGGGTTCGTCGGCGCGGTCGAGGAGTCACTCGCCTGGGCCGGGCTCGAGGCGTCGCGCCTCATCCTCGAGATCACCGAGACGGCCCTCATCAAGGCCACCTCGACGACCGTCTCCACGCTGGAGGCCCTGCGAACCCTGGGCGTGCGGGTCGTCATCGACGACTTCGGGACCGGCTACTTCTCGCTCAGCCACCTGCGCCAGTTCCCGGTCGACGCCCTGAAGATCGCCAGCGAGTTCGTGCAGGTCGCCGAGGGCGACTCCCGGTCCGCCGCCCTGGCCGGCGCGATCGTGGCCCTCGGCGACTCGCTCGACATCGCGACCGTCGCGGAGGGGATCGAGACGAAGGAGCACGCGGAGCGGATGCGGATTCTCGGCTGCACCTACGGCCAGGGCTACTACTTCGCCAAGCCGATCACCTCGACCGAGATCGAGGCCGGCGTCGACGGGCTCGCCAACGACCACCGCTGGCAGGCCGAGAGCAAGCGATCGCAGGCAAAGCGACGGCGCGCCCTTCGCGCCATCCCGGGAGACCAGCCCAGCGCCGCCTGAGACACGGCGCTCCTCAGCCCGGCCGGTGTGCTGCCGCCGGCCGGGCTCACCCCATCGGCTAGCATCGGTGGCTCATGAGCACCTCCCGCCTGCCGTCGCGGGCCGATGACTTTCCGGCCTGGTACGTCGAGGTCGTCAAGCGCGCCGAGCTCGCCGAGCACGGGCCGGCGAAGGGCTCGATGATCATCAAGCCCCACGGCTACGCCATCTGGGAGCACATCCAGCGGGCGCTCGACGACCGGTTCAAGGCAACCGGCCACGAGAACGTGTACTTCCCGCTCCTCATCCCGATGAGCCTGCTCGAGCGCGAGGCCGACCACGTCGCGGGCTTCGCCCCGCAGGTGGCGGTGGTGACGCACGGCGGCGGCGAGCTGCTCGAGGAGCCGCTCGCGATCCGGCCGACGTCGGAGGCGCTCGTCTGGAACACGTACAGCCGCTGGGTCCAGAGCTATCGGGACCTCCCGCTGCTCTACAACCAGTGGAACAACGTCCTGCGCTGGGAGATGCGCACCCGCCTCTTCCTCCGCACCTCCGAGTTCCTGTGGCAGGAGGGCCACACCGCGCACGCGACCGCGGCGGAGGCGACGGCCGAGGCGCTCCGGATGCTCGAGGTCTACCGCGAGGTGGCGGAAGACGTGCTCGCGATCCCGGTGCACGCGGGACGTAAGTCGGCGGCGGAGCGCTTTCCCGGCGCCGACGAGACGTACTGCATCGAGGGTTTGATGCGGGACGCCAAGGCCCTCCAGTGCGGGACGGCGCACTTCCTCGGCCAGAACTTCGGACGGGCGTACGACGTCACCTTCCTCACTGCAGCCGGCCAGCGCGAGCACGCCTGGGGCACGTCATGGGGATTCTCGACGCGAATGGTCGGCGCGACGATCATGGCGCACGGCGACGACGCCGGCCTCCGGCTCCCGCCGGCCGTGGCGCCGATCCAGGTCGCCATCGTCCCGATCTTCCGGACCGATGAGGAGCGCGCCGCCGTCCTCGGCGTGGCGGCCAAGCTCCACGACGACCTGGCCGCGGCCGGCGTCCGCGTGCGGCTCGACGACCGCGACCAGCATCGGCCCGGCTACAAGTTCGCCGAGTGGGAGCTGAAGGGCGTGCCCATCCGGATCGAGCTCGGTCCGCGCGACGTGGCGTCCGGGAACGCCGTGCTCGCCTCACGGTTGGGGGGCGAGAAGGAGGAGATCGCGATCGGCGACGTGGTTGGTGGGATGGATGGCCGTCTGTCATCGATCCAGTCAGCGCTCTTCGCGGATGCGCTTGACTTCCGCGAGGCGAACACCCACGAGATCACCTCGTTCGACGCGTTCGCGGCCGGCGTGGAGGAGCGTGGCGGCTTCTGGGTCGGCGCGTGGTGCGGCGACGGGGCATGCGAGGCCGAGGTCAACGCCAGGACCAAGGCGACGATCCGGTTCCTGCCGGTCGAGCCGACCGACCCGGGCGGGGCCTGCGTCCACTGCGGCAAGCCCGGCGCGGACGTCGCCACCTGGGCTCGAGCGTACTGACGTTGCGGGCGCTGCGCATGCCGGCCGCCGGCGCGCTGGTCGCGGTCATCGCCAGCGCCTGCGGCTCGCTCGCGCTTGCCGAGCCTGACTGGTTCACGCAGCGCCTCCCGTTGCCCGCGTGCGGCCAGGACGACGAGGCCGATGGGCCTGATCTGGATGCCCAGCGCTGCCTGCTCCGGGCGTATGACGCCGGGGAGGGCGCGGAGCTCGTCACGACCGCCACCGCGCCGACCGGCCGCGGGCTGGTCCAATACCTTCGGGTCCACGAGAACGGCACGGTCGAGATCTTCATCCAGCACGTCGGCACGCCGTCCTGGGACCGGCTGCGCTGTGAGCGCCTCGTGCCGACCCCCGACGGCGACCCGGCGCCGGCCGGCCTCTTCACCGCCCAGGACTGCGCATCGCTGCCGCTGCCGTAGGCGGCCCGCGTCGCTAGGATCGGGACATGACGACCGCATCGGCGCCGCACATCGTCTCGATCGACGAGATTCGCGAGGCGGCCGAACGCATTCGCGGGGTGGCCACGCGCACGCCACTGCTTCGCTGGGACGACACGACCTGGCTCAAGCCGGAGTCCCTCCAGCCGGTCGGCGCATTCAAGATGCGCGGCGCGTACAACAAGCTGGCCTCGCTGACCGATGCCGAGCGAGCTCGCGGCGTGGTCACATACTCGTCCGGCAACCATGCGCAGGCGGTGGCACGGGCGGCGCGGCTGCTCGGCGCGCACGCGGTGATCTGCATGCCGCGTGACGCCCCGAGGATCAAGATCGAGGGCGTCCAGAGCGATGGCGCCGAGATCCAGTTCACCGGCATGGACTCCGAGGAGCGGCACGTGCTCGCGCTGCGCCTCGTCGAGGAGCGCGGGCTGGTCATGGTCGAGCCCTACGACGATCCGGCGATCATCGCCGGCCAGGGCACCTGCGGACTCGAGATCGTCGAGGACCTGCCGGGAGTGACGAGCGTGCTCGTGCCGGTCTCGGGTGGCGGGCTGTCGGCCGGCGTCGCCACTGCGGTCAAGGCGATCGCCCCGTCGGCGCGCGTGATCGGCGCCGAGCCGGAGCTGGCGGCGGACGCGAAGGAGTCGCTCGAGACCGGCCAGCTGGTGACCTGGACCGCCGAGCAGACCGGCCGCACGATGGCCGATGGCCTGCGCACGAATTCGCTCGGCCCGCTCCCCTTCGAGCACCTCCGGCGCTTCATGGACGAGATCGTCACCGTGACCGAGGAGGGGATGGCGGAGGCGATGCGTCAGCTCGCCCGGCGCGCACGCCTCGTGGTCGAGCCGTCCGGCGCAGCGGCGATGGGCGCCCACCTCGCCGGATCGGCCCCGCGCGCCGACGGCGACGACGCCCGGGTCGTCATCCTGAGCGGCGGGAACGTGGACCCCGAGCTCTACCTCAGCATCCTGGCCGGCTGAGCTCAGCCGCCGGTGAGGATCTCCACCGCGCGGTCGAGCTGCGGATCGTCGTCGCCGGTCGGGTCCTCCGCGCCAGCCACCTCGACGTCCGGCTGGACGCCGTCCGGCGCCACCGAGTTGTGCTCGGGCGTGAACCACCGATCCGTGGTCAGGCGCAGGCCGCCCCCGTTCGGCAGGTCGGTCCAGATCTGGACCGTGTTCTTGCCGAACGTCGCCTCGCCGAGGACGGTCGCGCGCCCGAGCTCCTGGAGCGCCGCCGCCACGATCTCGGAGGCCGATGCGGATCCGCCGTCGACGAGGACGACCACCGGGACCTCGTTCTGGAGGATGCCGGTCTCCGAGCGCCACTCCTGGACCTCGTCCTCGTGCTCGACCGTGAAGAGCAGCTCGCCCTCGGCCGCGAACTGCGAGGCGATGCCCTGCGCGGCGACGATATAGCCACCCGGGTTCCCGCGCAGGTCGAAAACGATGCCCGTCGCACCGTCATCGAGCAGCGACTGGAGCGCGTCGCGGAAGAGGTCTGTCGCGCGATCGGTGAACGAGGTGAGCCGGATGTAGCCGATGCCATCGTCGAGCGATTCGGAGCGGACCTCCTGGAGGTTGATGACCGCGCGCGTGACGGTGATGTCCATCTCGTCGGTGCCGCGGCGGATGCTGAGCGTGACATCGGTGCCGGCCTCGCCCCGGACGACGAAGACGAGCGAGCTGACCGACTCTCCGATCGTCGAGGTGCCGTCGATCGCGAGGATATGGTCGCCCGCTCGAAGCCCGGCCGCCTCGGCCGGCGAGCCATCGAGCGGCGCGACGATGACCATGGCGCAGGTCGACGAGACGACGGTGCAGGACGCGAGGTCCTCAGGATCGTCGAGGTTCTCCATCCCGACCTCGGCACCGATGCCGCTGAACTCGCCGGAGAGGTCGTCGAGGGCGGAGCCGTATTGCTCGGGCGGCAGGTATCCGGAGTACGGGTCCTCGAGCCCGAACTCGATCATCCCTCGGACAGCCCCGTCGACGAGCTCCTCGTCGGTGACGTCGTCGACGAAGTCGCTCTTGATGCGCGCGTAGGTCTCGCACAGGACGGCGAACGCCTCGGACGGCTCGGCGCACGTGATCGTCTCGAGCACCGGCGTCGCGCCGGGCGTACCCGCCTCGGATGGCACGGCCACCGATGGCGGCGCGGAGCTCGACGGCTGGGCCCCGATCCCATCGTCGCCACCGCCGACGGCCATGCCGGCCACGAAGGTCGCGCCGCCGAAGAGGAGGAGGACCGCGAGCAGGAGCAGCGCGTTGGCGATCGGCGGGCGTCGGACGGAAGGCGTGGCAATCATCGGTCTGTCCTGTGATACGGGGGAAGGCACGCGGTTGCGCATTCTCCCGCGAAACGCGGAGAACCGCTCAGGGCATCACCCGCGGACGGCTCGGATGCCCAGGAAGATCGGGATCTCCGCGTTGGCGCGTGCATCGCCCCGAGAGGCTCGTCCCGGACGTCGGTCCGGCGGCAGGTCGGGGACCTCGAGCATCGCATCGGTGGCGAAGCCGGCCTCCGCCAGGGCGTTGACGTACGTGCTGATCGGCCGATGGAACGAGCGCGTCGGCGGGCCGCCGCCGAGCGACTTCATCGGCACCGCCATCTCGCCGAGGTACGCGTCGACGCGCCGATAGGTGAGCTTGCGCCCCTCATCGACGCCCCAGCCCGAGTGGCGGGGCTGCCGGAAGGCCGGATGCGTCATCAGGAGGACGACCCTCGAGGCGGGTTTCAGCGCCCAGTCCACGCCGCGGACGACATCCTCGAGCGGGTCCATGTCCTGGATCGAGAGCAGGAAGGCGGCAGCGTCGAACGACCCCTCATCGAGGCCGGCCAGCGCCGGCAGGCGCCGCGCGTCGCCGACGAGGAACCGCGTGTCGCGCAGCCCACCGTGTCGGCGCTTCGCCGCGGCGACGAGCTTCGGTGAGGCGTCGACGACCGTCGTCCGGGCGCCGGCCTTCGCAAGTGTGGGCGCGAGCACGCCCTGCCCGCCCCCGACGTCGAGGATCGCCTCGCGGCGCCGTGGCTGGAGCAGGTCCATGACGGCCGGGATCGCCAGCTCGCGGTGGTAGGCCGAGCCATGCTCGCCGACCCAGCCGTCGTACCAGGTCGCGACCTGGTCCCAGCTCGTTTCGTCGCGCGGCCCGCTCACCGCCAGCCCAGCTCAGGTGCCACGTACCGCAGGATGCTTTCGATGGCGTGGGCGTTGTAGTCGACGCCGAGCTGGTTCGGAACGGTGAGCAGCAACGTGTCGGCCGCCGCGATGGCAGTGTCCCCGGCCAGCTCCCGGACCAGGACCTCGGGCTCGGCGGCGTATGACCTGCCGAAGATCGCCCGCGTCTGCTCGTCGATATAGCCGATCTGATCCTGCTCCTGCCGGCCCCGACCGAAGTAGGTCCGATCACGGTCGTCGACAATCGCGAAGATGCTGCGACTCACCGAAACTCGCGGCTCGCGGGCATGGCCGGCCAGCCGCCAGGCCTCTCGATACGCATCGATCTGCTTGCGCTGCTGGACGTGAAGCGGCTCGCCGGTCTCATCGAACACCAGGGTCGAGCTCATGAGGTTCAGTCCGAGCTCGGCCGTCCAGACGGCGGTCGCGGTGGCGGCGGCGCCCCACCAGATCCGATCGCGCAAGCCTTCTGAGTACGGCTCGAGTCGGAGCAGGCCGGGCGGGTTGGGGAACATCGGCCGCGGGTTGGGCTCCGCGAATCCCTCTCCCTTCAAAAGCTCGAGGAATTCCTCCGCGCGCCGGCGGGCCATGTCGGCATCGGTCTCATCCGCGCCCGGCGCGTAGCCGAAGTGCCGATAGCCCTCGATGACCTGCTCCGGCGACCCCCGGCTGATCCCGAGCTGGAGCCGGCCTCCGGAGATCACATCCGCGGCTCCGGCATCCTCGGCCATGTAGAACGGATTCTCGTAGCGCATGTCGATGACGCCCGTCCCGATCTCGATGCGGCTCGTTCGGGCACCAATGGCGGCAAGCAGCGGGAAGGGCGATGCGAGCTGACGGGCGAAGTGGTGGACGCGGTAGTAGGCGCCATCCGCGCCGAGCTCCTCGGCGGCGACGGCGAGCTCGATCGACTGCAGCAGCGCATCCGAGGCTGAGCGGACCTGCGAGTACGGCGAGTCCGACCAATGACCGAAGGAGAGGAAGCCGATGCGCTTCACGAGTCACGGTTCTCCGCGGGCGCTGGGGATGGCCCAGCATTCTACCGACGTGCCCGGGTGGGTCGACGGCGGGCGGCCTACGGGCAGACGATGTCCGGGCAGACCGTCGCGTCCCGAGGTGGCACCGACGACCCGTCCAGCAGGTCGCGGTCACCGAGCGGCTCTGCGAGCTCGAGCAGGAACGGCGTCTCGGGATTGCTCGGGCACTCCTGCCCGCCGAGGCGCGGACGCACGGCGATGACCACCGTTACGGCATCGTCGTCCTCGTCGATGGACGCCACGACGATGCGGCCCCGAGCATCCTCGCCCGAGTTGCAGGCCCGCTCGGTGACGAGCACCGAGATCGCCGTCGCCGTCGGGTCCAGCTCGACGTCAGGCGCAACCCTGAACGACGCGATCCCCAGGCCCGGTCCGACGTCGGGCTGGAGCGGGCATCCTCCCCAGCCATCGACATCCCACCCGTCTCCATCCCGTCCCACGGACGCGTAGTGCCAGCTTCCCTCCGCGCCCGGCACCGGGGCGAGGTACACGACGTCATCGCCAGAGCGGGAGACTTCGATCCAGCCCGCATCGGGGAGAGAGTCGATCTCGATGTTGCTCGTGGCGAGATGTTCGCGCAGTGCCGTCGACGCCGGGTCGGTCCCGTTCTCTGCCCCACCGGGACCCTCCAGGACGTCGGCGGAAAACGACGCACCGCCGCACGTCAGGCCGCCGCCCAGCCCCAGGGCGCCACAGGCAGACAGGCCGATCGCGATCGCGAGAAGGAGGCCGCTCGAGCGCATGTCCTCAGGACGCCGACCCGCCGCCATTGGTGCCGCCGAGGGCGCCGAGGAAGACGACGGCGTTGGCGCCAAGGGCATCGATCGCGTAGCCGCCCTCCTGGAGCGCGACCACCGGCATCCCGAGCGTCGCGATGGCCGAACCGATGCGCGCGTAGTCCTCGGTCCGGATCGCGAGGTTGCAGATCGGGTCGGCGTGGTAGGTGTCGAAGCCGAGCGAGATGACGAGGGGCGCATCGGCCTCGAAGGCGCGGATGGCCGCGAGCGCCTCATCGAGGGCTCCGAGGTAGGCGTCGCCATCGGTCCCGGGCGGCAGCGGCAGGTTCAGGGTCGTCCCCTCGCCGACTCCCGAGCCGCGTTCAGTGGGATAGCCGGAGTAGTAGGGATAGATGCCGCGGGGGTCGCCGTGGAGGCTGACGTAGAGGACCTCGCCGCGCTCCCAGAAGATCTGCTGCGTCCCGTTGCCGTGGTGGAAGTCGACGTCGAGGATCGCCACCCGCTGCGCGCCGCGCGCCAGGACCGCCTCGGCCACGATGGCCGCGTTGTTGAAGAAGCAGTAGCCGCCGATGAGGTTGCGTCCGGCGTGGTGGCCCGGCGGGCGGCAGAGGCCGTAGGCGAGCGGCTCGCCGGCGAGGACACGATCGAGCGCGGTCAGAGCGATGTCGACGGCGGCGCGCGCCGCGTCGTACGTCCCGGCCACGATCGGTGTGGCGGTGTCGAAGCAGTACGCGCCGAGCCGATCCCGTCGCGAGGCGGGCAGCTGGTCCAGCTCCATCCGTCCGGCGTACTCGCGCAGGAGGAAGGTGTCGGGCAGGAGCGGCCGGCTCGGATCGTGGCCGGCGGCGAGCGCATCGGTCCAGGCGTGCTCGACGAGGTCGATCAGCTCGACCTCGTGCACGGCCGAGATCGGGTCCGGGCCGTGCTCGTCCGGGGCCTCGAGGGCGTAGTCGCCGGTGGCCAGCAGGGCCTCGCGGATGACCGTCGCGCGCTCGGGCAGCTCGAAGCACGGAACGGGGCGGCCACCCACGAGCTCGATGAGGCCGTTGTGGGCGAGGTGGTGGTCGGAGGCGATCAACGGCGTCGGCATCGGGCTGCGAACGATAGCGCGGCCGTGAACGCGAAGTGCCACCCGGGCCGTATCCTCCGTGGACGCTTCATCGAGAGGGACCTTGACGACCGACCCACATCACGGCGCTCGCCTCTGGGAGACGCTTCGCGAATCGGTGGCACGCGCCGTCATCGGCGCCGATGCCCCACTGCGGCTCATGGCCCTGGCGCTGCTGGCCGAGGGCCACGCGCTGCTCGAGGATGTCCCCGGCGTCGGCAAGACGCTCCTCGCTCACGCCTTCGCCCGCTCCCTCGGGCTGGGGTTCGGCCGGATCCAGGGCACACCCGACCTGCTCCCGACCGACGTCACCGGCAGCAGCGTCCTGGCCGATGGCGCGTTCCGCTTCATTCCCGGCCCGATCTTCACGAACGTGCTGCTCGTCGACGAGATCAATCGGGCCACGCCGCGGACGCAGTCCGCGCTGCTGGAGGCGATGCAGGAGCGACAGGTGAGCGTCGACGGCGAGACTCGCCCGCTGCCACAGCCTTTCCTCGTGCTCGCCACGCAGAACCCGATCGAGCTGGAGGGCACGTTCGCCCTGCCGGAGGCACAGCTCGACCGCTTCCTCGTCCGGATCGCGCTGGGCTACCCACAGGAGGCCGATGAGCGCGCCATCGCCCGCCGCTATCGCGAGGCCGCGGAGCCCCTCGACGCCATCGATGCCGTCCTCGATCCGGAGACGCTGCCCGAGATGCGTCGGGCCGTGCGCCAGATCGGCGTCAGCGACGAGGTCGAGGGCTATCTGGTGCGCCTCGTGCGCGCCACGCGCCAGCACGAGGACCTGCAGCTCGGCGCAAGCCCCCGCGCCAGCGTGAGCCTCTACCGCGCGGCGCAGGCATCGGCCTACCTCGCCGGCCGCGACTTCGTGCTGCCGGATGACGTGGCGGACCTGGCCGGACCGATCCTGACGCACCGGCTCGTGGTCGATGTCGACCGTGAGCTGCGAGGCGCCACCGCCGCCGGCGCCATGGCCGAGATCTGCGGGCAGGTGTCGGTGGGCGTGGGATCCGGCGTGCGCTGAGCGATCGGCGATGAGCGGCTGGACCCTCGTCGGGGTGGCGATGATCCTGGTCGGCGCCGCGGTCGGCGCGCCGGGCCTGCTTCTCATCGGCGGGCTGACGCTGCTCAGCCGGTGGCTCACCACCCTCTGGTCGCGCTACGGGCTTGACGCGCTCGCCTTCGACCGGCGCATCGGGACCGATCGCGCCGTGTGGGGTGACGAGGTCCCGCTCGAGGTCGAGGTCTGGAACCAGAAGCCGCTGCCCGTTCCCCTGCTGGTCGCCGACGACAGCGTCACGGACACCCTGCGAGTGGTCGGGAAACGGCTCGGCGCGAGCGACCGACCGGGCCAGGGAATGCTCCAGAACGCGTGGTCGCTGCTCTGGTACGAGCGCGTCGTGCGACGCCTGGTGATCGATGCCCGGCGGCGAGGGGTCTTCACCTTCGGCCCCGTGCGCCTGACGGTGAGCGACCTGTTCGAGCGTGGCGTGAACTCCGAGGAGCGCGACCTTCCGGGCCAGCTTCTCGTCCGTCCCCGCACGGTGCCGGTGCGCCCCGCCGAGCCGGCACGGGCGCCGCTCGGCGTCATCCGCTCGCGGGCCAGCCTCTTCAGCGACCCGTCCCGCTTCGCCGGCGTGCGCGCCTACCAGCCGGGAGATCCACCCCGCCGCATCCACTGGCGGGCAACGGCCCGCATCGGGCGCCCGGTGAGCCGTCGCTTCGAGCCGGTCAACGAGCGGCACGTGCTCCTCGCGCTCGATCTGCAGACCGTCCCCGGTCCCCACTGGCTCATGCTGTTCGACGACGAGAGCGTCGAGGGCCTGTGCGTGGCGGCCGCATCGCTCTCGCGCCGCTTCCTGCGGGACGGCGCCGCGGTCGGCCTGATGGTGGGAACGCAGCTGGCCGGCGGCCGCCGATGGGCCTACGTTCCGCCCTCGAGCTCACTGGGGCAGCTCGGCAGGATCGAGGACGTCCTGGCGCGAATCCAGCCGATCATGTCGCTCCCATTCGAACAGCTCCTCGGGGTGGTGCCGCGACGACTGGCGCCCGGCGGCACGCTGCTCGTGCTCGGGGCGCGCGACCCGACGCCATATCTCGATCCCCTGCGCCGGCTCGCTCGGTCCGGGTACGCCGTGAGGTTCGTGGCGCTCGGCGACGAGCGCGAGCGGCATCGGTCGATCGCGGCGGCATCGGGCGTCGGCGCCGAGACGGCGACGCTGGATCCGAACTGGAGGGAGGCCGATGCGCTGGCCCTGGCCCACTGACCGCGTCCTCGGCTGGCTCCTGCCGACCCTCGCGATCGTCGCCGAGGGCGCATTCCTGGCGGTCATCTACGTCGCCGTCGAGACGGCGGTCGACCATCGCGTGCCGCTGCTCGGGACCTTCGAGATGGCCGCGGCGGCCGGCATCGCCGCTGTCGCGGTCAACCGTCGCTGGCTCGACCCCGACGTCGACTTCTGGCGATTCCTCGGCCTCCTCGCCGTCGTCGGCCTCGTCGGCTGGATGTGGGACGACCGCGTCCGTGACCTCGTGCTGGCGGGCGACCCGCTGGCGGCCATCCCGCTGCACCCCGGCGGATGGCTGACCGTCGTGGCGGCGATGCGCGGGGTCGGGCGGGCGATCGAGGTCGACGACCGGGCGGTGACCCGGCTCGTCCTCGCCGGCATTCCCGCACTCGCCATCCCCTGGACCATCGGCCAGCTCGGCTCCGGTGCGCAAAGGGCGCTCTTCACCGAGGAGGCCTTCGTCGCCAGCCTCACGTTCGTGACGGCCGGCTTCATCGCCGCGGGCCTGGCGCGGCTCCGGGAGATCGGCCGCGAGACCGGCGTCGACTGGCGTCACGACCGCTCGTGGCTCGGGACCGTCTTCGGGGTGATCGGCGTCGTGCTGCTGATCGGCGTCCCAGCCTCGATCCTCCTCGGCCTGCCGGGCGACGCGGTGGCGCGCGGCATCCTCGGACCGATCGTGACGGTCGCCAGCTACGTCTTCATCGCCGGCTTCACCGCGGCGGCGCTCGTGGCGGTGGTCATCGCCTCGCTGCTGCGGTCGCTCGGCATCCAGCTGCCGCAGCCGATGTCGCCGGAGGAGCTCGCCCGCCTGCCGATCCAGGGGGTGTACGAGTTCGAGCAGCTGCGCGAGACCCTCACCGGCCTCATCGCCCTGTGGATCGCGCTCGTGATCGTGCTGATCGTCCTCGCCCGCGTCTGGCTCCGGCGGCGAGTCGGCCGCCAGGGGCGGGTGGCCACCGACGAGCGCTCCTTCCGGATCCCGCAGCGGTCGTCACGCGCGCGGGTCGCCACGCAGCGATCCGCGGCCGCACCCCGACCCGGCCCGCCGCACGACGCGGTCACCGCCTACCTCGCCGCCCTCGATGACCTCGCCGGCCGGGATCCCGACGCTGCGCGGGCGGAGCACGAGACACCTCGATCGCACGCGCGCCGCGTGGATGCCGGGCCGGCCCTGACCGCGCTGCAGGCCGACTACGCGCTGGCCCAGTACGGCGGACGGTCACTGACCGATGCGGAGCATCAGCGCGCGCTGAGGCGGTGGAGGCGCCTGCGCGGGTAGGTCAGGCGGACGCGAGCGCGAACACGCTCCACGGCTCCGGCACGCCCTTGAGCCGATGCTCACCCCGATCCTCGAATCGAAGCCCCGAGCCGGCGACGAGGTCCTTGACCGTGCGCGACACGAGGACCTCGCCGGGGCCGGCCAGCCCCGAGATGCGGGCGCCGATCGAGACCGCGATGCCGACCAGCTTGCCGTCGCTGACCTCGCACTCCCCGGTGTGCAGGCCGGCACGAACCTCGAGGTCGACGTCTCGAAGCGCGTCACGGATCGCGGCGGCCGCCTGCACGGCGCGGGCGGGTCCGTCGAATGCGGCAAGGAACCCGTCACCCGCCGTGTCCAGCTCGCGACCCTGGAAGCGCGCCAGCTCGCGGCGAACGATGCCGTGGTGCCGCTCGAGCAGCTCGCGCCACGCTCCGTCCCCCAGCTGCGCCGCTCGCTCGGTCGAGCCGACGATGTCGGTGAAGAGGACGGTCGCCAGGACGCGTTCCGAGCTCGTGCGGCCGGAGAGCCGCGCGATGAAGCTCGCGGTCGCGGCCATGGTCGCCTCATGCGCTTCGTCGACGACCCACGTGTACACGCCCCGATAGGTCGGCAGGTCGACCACCGTCGCATCCCGCAGGCGTTGCGCGGCATAGTGCGCCGGTCCGGGAGCGGTGGCTCGCGGGAACAGGACGGACGGCACGCGAACCGCGCCGAGGACGTCGCTCACGTCCAGCTCCATGGCCGTCCGGAACGCGGTGAGCGCGGCGCCCGGGCTCAGGCTGCGGCGCATGTGCCAGACGAACCAGTCCCGGAACGCGTCGTCATCGGCGACCTCCGGCGCCCACTCGCGGGCCAGTCGCTCCAGGATACGCTCGCTCACCCCATCCGGCGCGCACCTCGGCGAGCTGGACCCGCCACTCCTCGGCTGTGGGCGCCCACGGATAGTCGTCGCTTCGCGTTCCCTTGATCCGTGGGTCGACGATCGCGAGGCCGATGCAGCGATCGGGATACGTCGCCGCGAAGAGGAGGCTGACTCCCGTGCTCGTGCTCCCACTCCAGAGCACGGCGCGACTCCGACCCGGCCGCGTCCATCACCGCCCTGATGTCGTCCATCGACGTCTCGACCGACTGGACCTCCCGCACGCGGTCGGACAGCCCGGTTCCGCGCTTGTCGAGCATGAGCACGCGACCGACGTGCGCGAGGCCCTCGATGTGGCGCACCAGCAACGGCTGCTCCCAGGTCGAGAGCAGGTCGCCGGTGATGCCCCGGACGAAGACGATGTCCGGTCGGCCCCATCGCCGATCACCTGGTAGGCGATGGCGACGTCGCCGCTCCGCGCGTACGAGACCTCGGGAACGTTCACGGACCGCAGTGTCCCGCATGCGCGCGCCAGCGTCATCCCCTGCCGAGCCCTCGTAGACTGGGCCGGTGAGAGTCGCCCACGTGCGGGAAACGCACGCCCCCGCCGGCACGGCCTGGCGCCTGGCCGCGGCGCTCGATCCCGATGGCGTGCGGTGGCTCGACCTGGAGGTTGCCCGCCGCACCCTCACCGCCGCCGATCCGCGACTCGCGCACAACAGCGCCCTCTTCCGTCAGCCGGTCACGACTCTGGACGCGCACCTCGCCAACGGGCTACGCGTGGACGCGCTCGGCGACCTGCTCGAGGCGGATGCCCAGGAGCCGCTCGACGCGTCGGGCCTCGAGTTCGGGCCGCCGATCCTTCGCCCGCCGACCTTCCGCGACTTCTACGCGTTCGAGCAGCACGTCGGGACGATGTGGAAGCGTCGCGACATGGAGATCCCGGAGGCCTGGTTTCGGTTGCCGATCTTCTACTTCAGCAACGTCAGCGAGATCCGCGGGCCCGGCGACCCGGTCTGGGCACCGCGCGACAGCTCGGAGCTGGACTACGAGCTCGAGGTGGCGGCGCTCGTCGACACGCCGGTGCACGACCTCGACGCGGCGCGGGCCGAGGAGGCGATCGGTGGCTACCTCGTCCTCAACGACTGGAGCGCGCGCGACCTGCAGCGCGAGGAATCGACCGTGCGCCTCGGCCCGGCCAAGGGCAAGGACTTTGCCTCGTCAATCGGGCCGTGGCTCGTCACGCCGGACGAGCTGGCCGATGTGCGGCGCGACACCGGCTACGATCTGACGATGACGGCATCGGTCAACGGGCAGGAGCTCTCGCGCGGGACATGGTCCAGCGCGCACTTCAGCTTCGGCCAGATGATCGAGCGGGCCAGCGCCGACGTCCGGCTGCGCCCTGGCGACCTTATCGGCTCTGGCACCGTCGGCACCGGCTGCCTGCTCGAGATCAAGGATGAGCGGCTGAAGCGCTACCTCGAGCCCGGCGACACGGTGACGTTGGCCATCGAGCGGCTCGGCGAGCTCACCTCGCCGGTGATCGACCGGCCACACCGATGAGCGCCTCGGTCGACGCCCTCCTCGCACGCCTCGCCGAGGCGGAGCGACGCCTGGCAGAGCACGCGGCCCGTCCGCTGCCACCCGGTCTCGCCGACCCCGATCCGGGTGCGGAGGAACGCTGGGAGGCCGGACAGATCTGGGCGCACCTGGCCGAGTTCCCCGCCTACTGGCTCGCCCAGGCAGAGCGGGTCATCGCCGAGCCGACCAACCCGCCGGTCCCGTTCGGGCGGGTGAAGACCGATGCGGGCCGCATCGAGGCGATCGAACGTGATCGCCACACTGATCCGCAGGCCCTACTCGAGCGGGTTCGAGCCGCGCTCGCCGACGTGAGCGACGCGTCCCGTTCGTGGGACGCCGAGACGTGGCGGTGCGTCGGGGCGCATCCGACGCGGGGCGAGATGAGCGTCGAGAGCATCGTCGAGAGGTTCATCGTCGGCCACCTCGAGGAGCACGCGGACCAGCTCGACCGCCTCGGCACCGAGTGACCCGCGTCGTCGCCGCCATCACCCGGCGTTGCGTGGCGACCTGAGGAGCCCGACGCCGGTCGACAGCACGCCGGCGAGCATGAACAGGCCACCGAGTGGGACGAGCGCGATGAGCGCATTTGGTTCGGTCGCCTCGGGCATGAGCACCGAGAGGAAGAAGCCGGCCGGCATCAGGATGGCCGCCAGCGGGACGCCGTGCCGGGCAATCCACAGCCAGCCGGCTGCAGCTTGTCCGCGTCCTCGTCGAGGTTGGTGGCCTGTCGGTCGTGGCGGTGGGTCGAGTCCTCGCCGCCCTCGAGCGTCCCGATGTCCCCCTGCACGACGTCCTCGCCGCCGCTCACACCGCGCTTCCACACGACCATGTCGCCACGAAGGACCGCCGGCGTGCGGCGCGCCGGGAGTCAGATGCGTGGCTGGAGGCTCGCGGCTGGCGCCTGGACCCGGACTCGGCGGGCCGTGACGAGCTGGCAGCGGCGCTCGCCGCGTTGCGACAGCTGGGTTGGGCGGTGGGGCCCGAAGTGTTCGAGCGCTACGCGCGCGCGGCGGACGAGATCGCCGCGGAGGAAATCGCCTACGTCGCGGGCGCTACCGATCGGGAGGCGGCGGTGGAGGCGACGGTCATCGGGACCGTGGTGTTCGAACGCGCCCTCTTAGCTCTCCGCCGGCTGGCCGAGGAACACCATTCGAGGACGCGCTTCGAGGGCTGACCGACGCGAGGTCGCCTACTGGACGCCGGCACCGGCGCCCCAGCGCCGGACCTCGGCCTCGAGGTCGAGCGGCATGATCGTCGCCTGGTCGGCGAAGTCGCCCCAGGCCTCCCGCGGCACCTGCCACATCACCTCGAACTCGTTGCCGTCGGGGTCGCGGCCGTAGAGCGACTTGCTCACCCCGTGATCCGACGCACCGGTCAACGCTCCGAGATCACGCAGCGATGCCGCCATCTCGGCGAGCCCCTCGATCGTGTCGATCTCCCACGCCAGGTGATAGAGGCCGACCGACCCGCGCGGCGGGCGCGGCGCCTGCGAGCCGACCTCGAAGAGGCCAAGGTCGTGGTGGTTGTCGCCCGCGGGTGACCGCATGAAGGCGGCGCGCATCCCCTCCGGACGGCTCAGCTCGACGAAGCCGAACGCCTTCGCGTAGAAGGCGGCGGCCGCATCGGCGTCGCGGACGAAGAGGACCGCGTGGTTGAGGTTCGTGATCGCCATCGGTTAGCGCTCCAGCTTCCAGGCCGAGGTCCAGCTCCAGCCATTCTGCGCGTTCAGTCCGATGTTCATGAAGGCCATGCCCTCGAGGAAGCGGGAGGCGCTCAGCGGGCCGACGTCGAGGGGGGTGAAGCCCATCGAGTCGACGAGCGAGATCACCTTCTGCTTGGCCTTGTCGTCGTCACCGGCCACGTAGCCGTCGATCTCGTTGCTCGGATTGGCCTGGTTGGTGGCGAAGATCGTGTTGAAGGCCTTGATGACGCTCGCTTCGGGAAGGCGCTTCTGGAACTCCTCGGCCGCCGAGCTCCCCTCGGTCGAGAGGCCCGTGAAGTCGGGCTTGATGGGGTTCGTGACGTCCACGATGGTCTTGCCGGCGACGGCGTCCCTGATCTCGGCGGCGACGGTCTCGCCGGCGCCCGCGAAGGGCATGGCCAGGATGACGACGTCGGCACCTGCGACGGCGGCGACGTTGGTGTCGGCCGAGGTCGCGCCGATCTCCCGTGCGGCGCTGACTGCGTGCTGCGGATTCCTTGCGGTGATGATGACTTCGTGCCCGGCGCGGGTGATCGAGGTGCCGAGGGCCTTGCCGACGGTGCCGGCTCCGATGATGGCGACCTTCATGGTCGATCCGTTCCTTTCGATGTGCGATGACTTGGCCCTTGCCAAGTCAGGTTTGGTGTTGCCCATATCATCGGGCATCGATTGGCTCTTGTCAATACTGGTTTTGTAAGGGCATAATGCCGGCATGACCGATCCCGTCCGCCGGCGTCCCCTCGTCGGGTCCCAGATCCGGCGGCGCCGGCTCGAGCGCGGCCTGACCCTGTCGGGCGTCGCGGAGCTCACCGGCCTGAACGTCGGATACCTCAGCCAGGTCGAGAACGACAAGGCGTCGCCCTCGCTCGAGACCCTGGCGGCCCTCGCCGCCGCACTCGATGTGCCGATCGCCTGGTTCCTGCTCGACCAGAGCATTGGCCCGCGCCTGGTCCGGGCATCGGAACGCCCGCGCCGGCGACTGCCGCGCGGGTCAGGCGCCATGTCCCAGATCGACGGCGGGATTGCGCGCGACCTGGCGATCTTCGAGGGGGTGATGCCAGCCGGCTATCGGACGGGCTTTCACGCTCACCCCGGCGACGAGCATCACATCGTCATGTCGGGCCGCGTCCGGATCACCCAGGGCGATTCCGTCGTCGAGGCCGGGCCGGGCGACTACGTCCTGCTGGATGGGACACTGCCGCACGACGCTGAGACGGTCGGCGACGAGCCCGCGCGGCTGATCATCGTGTATCCCCGTGGTGGGCATTCGGAGCTGACGCGCCGCGACGGCTGACGCGCGGGCCTATTCCGTCGATGCAACGCTCCACTGGCGCAGCTTCGTCGGCGTGATGCGAATCGGGACCGAGTACTCGCCGGCAAAGCTCTCCGGATCGGTGCCGAGGCGCGCGATGAGACCGGCGTACTTCGCCCGATACCCATCGTGCTCAGCCGCTGAGGGGAGGGACGCATCGACGACCGCCTCACCGGCCAGGACGGTGATTTCGTCCCCGAGCTCGTCGGTCCGCATCGCCAGGGAGACCCGCGGGTTGGTCGCAATGTGGCGGAGCTTGGGCTTGTCGCGCTGCGAGTAGACGAGGACCGTCTCCCCGTCCCACCAGAACCAGACGGGCGTCGGGACCGGGCTCCCGTCCGCCGAGACGGTGATGAGCCACACGACCAGCTCGTCGCGGAGTCGGGCATCGGCGCGTTCACCCTTCTCGGTTCCGGGATCGATCACCATCGGTCAGCTCCTGCAGTGTTTCGTGCGTGCGATCATGCACGCGATGTTCTACGTCCGCCGCGGCGAGGTGCCGCACAAGCGCCACACCCAGTTCCGCAAGGACGACGGTGGGCTCTACGCGGAGGAGCTGTTCGGCGTCGAGGGCTTCAGCGGACGCGCCAGCCTGCTGTACCACCACACGCCGCCGACCCAGACGCACCAGATCGAGAAGGTGCGCGACGTCCGGATCGAGCAGAGCGCGGACGAGGCCTCCGGGCCGCATCGGCATCGGCTGGTGAACACGAAGGACCTTCAGCCGCGCGGCGACGGGGTGACCGGGCGCGTGCCGCTGTTCTACAACGCGGACGTCACCTTCGGCGTGGTGCTCCCGGCGGAGCCGATGGAGCGGTACTACCGCAACGGCGAGGCCGACGAGATGTTCTTCGTCCACACCGGGTCCGGCGTCCTGGAGACCAACTTCGGACCGATCGACTACGGCCCCGGCGACTACCTCGTCCTGCCGATCGGCACCACCTACCGGCTGCGGCCGTCAGGCGGCGACCAGCGCATGCTGTGGGTCGAGTCGCCCTCGGCCATCGTGCCACCCAAGCGCTACCGCAATGACTTCGGGCAGCTGCTCGAGCACTCCCCCTACTGCGAGCGCGACATCCGGCCGCCGGCCGAGATGGCGCCGATCATCGAGGACGGCGACTACGTCATCGAGGTCAAGACGCGCGGTCGGGTCACCGCCTACCACTATCACCATCACCCGTTCGACCTCATCGGCTGGGACGGTCACCTGTGGCCGTTCGCCTTCAACATCGGTGACTTCGAGCCGATCACGGGGCGCGTCCACCAGCCCCCGCCGGTCCACCTCACCTTCCAGCCGCGGAACTACGTCATCTGCAGCTTCGTGCCGCGGAAGTTCGACTACCACCCACTCGCCATCCCGGCGCCCTACAACCACTCGAACATCAATTCGGACGAGGTCATCTACTACGTCGCCGGCAACTTCATGTCGCGCCGCGGCGTGGAGATCAGCTCGTTCACGATCCACCCGGCCGGCATCCCGCACGGCCCGCATCCGGGGTCGGTTGAGGCGTCGATCGGCAAGGAGGCCACCGAGGAGCTGGCGGTCATGATCGACACGTTCCATCCGCTTCACCTCACGAAGCAGGCCTCCGAGCTCGAGGACGACCGCTACCCCTACTCCTGGATCCCGCCGGACGATTCCCATGAGCACGCCCGCGAGCTCTCTGAGCGCGGCCCGGAGGCGTTCCCGGACTGAGGCCATTCCCGGGCGTGAGTGTTCGCGTCGCGCCGAACCGTCCGAACCTTCACCGGGTGACTGCTATGCGCCGCAGCGGCCCGCAACGGTTTGGAATCTTCACGGGATGAACGCCGGCGGCCGTGAATGACCGTTCAGGCTCCGGGAGGCTCCCTAACGTTCATGGGATGAAATCCGGACGCTACGACCCGCTGGCTGACCCTGCCCGCATCAGCTCCCGTGCGCGGGCGACCATCTCGACCAGCACGTCGAGGTCGATATCGGCGAGGCGCCTGAACGTGACGTTGCCGCTGCCGGCCTTCGCCTTGCCCAGGCGCGGCGCGTACTTCTTGCTGAGGTGCTGACCATCGTCCGCGGCGTTCACGTAGACGCTGATGTGGTCCTTCTGCTTCGCCAGTCCGACGATGAACCACTCGCCAGTGCTGCCGCTCTTGCCGCGGTAGGTGTACGCGCCGTAGCCGATGATGTGCTGGTCGGTGCCGCCCCAGAACTTGCCCTCCCAGAGCACACGCTCCTCGCCGGCCATGGCGCCGGCGATCGCGGCGTCCAGGGTCGTCAGGTCCTCGCGGGCGTCGTCTGACAGAGAGGCCAGGTGCTCATCAGGGGTGACGGTGGACGAACGCTGCATCCTCGCTCCTTACTCCGGGTCGGGACCGTCGACGTTGACGAGCTGGGGAGGGCCGCCGACCCGCAGGATGAAGGCCTCGACATCGGCCTCCGAGCTCGTCGTCTCGCGGTGGACGGTGTCGCTCGGAATGAAGATGAAATCGTCGGCACCGGCCACGACGCTCTCGCCACCACCAGGACCGAAGTCGACGGTCAGGGTGCCGGAGAGGACGTAGATGTACGAGTCGTTCGCGGCGTGATGGTGCCATCCGCCGGCCACGCCCGCATCGGTCCGAATCCAACCTGCCCAGCGCCCGTCGCGTTCGAAGAGCTGCCGGCGCTCCATCCCGGGGTGGCGGCGGCCGTTGTTGCTTCGTCGGGATGGACGACGATGGGTCGACCACTCATCGGCACACTCTAGAGCGGTGTACTCGCCGGAGGTAGCATCCCCCTTGCAGGAGGAGCGTTCACATGACCGATGCGACGGCGGTCCCCATCAACCTCTTCGAGAACGACCGTGAGCTCATGGTTGTCGCGCCGATGCCCGGGGTCTCCCCGGAGCACATCAGCATCGACGTGACCACCGACGGCCACCTCACCGTTCGCGCCAGCCAGCGCGGCGAGGGCCAGGAGCGCATCCGCTACCTCGTGCGTGAGTGGTCGTACGGGCCGTACGAGCGGACCATCGAGCTGCCGTGCGCCGTCGATGCCACGCGCGCCAACGTCACCTACGGCAACGGCGTCCTGTCGATCACCTTCCCGAAGGCCGGTGTCACGAATGGGGGGCGCATGCTCGTCCAGCGCACCGGACACACCCGTGGACTGGTGGCCGGCCATCGCGGCACCAGAGGCGGTGACGACGACCGCTCCGGGCTGGCGTGATCCTCTACTTCCTGCGGCACGGGAAGGCCGGCCAACCGCGACCGACGAACGATGACGCCCGCGAGCTGACCGATGGCGGCCGCGACGCGCTGCGGGCCGCCGCTCCCCTATGGCGTCGGCTGAACCTCCGGCCCGATGTCGTGATCAGCTCGCCGTTGCCTCGGGCCCTCCAGACAGCGGAGCTGTTCTGCGAGGCCGTCGGCGGATCGCCGATCACCGACGACCGCCTCCGCCCCGGCGCGAGCTGGGGCGATATGGCGCGCTCGATGGCCACGCACTCCGACGCGCGCCGGGTCATGTTCGTCGGCCACGAGCCCGACCTGTCGACGGCGATCGTGGACCTGACCGGCGCTGCATCGGTCCGCATGCGCAAGGGTGGGCTGGCGTGCGTCGAGTTCTACGGCGTTCCCGAGCCCGGCGGCGGGGAGATCGCCTGGCTCCTCGATCCGGACCTCTACGGCGACGGTGCCGGCGACGACTGACGCGGGGACGCCGAACGAGGCCGAGCGGCGGATGACGCGCATCGCCGCCTACGCGCTGTGCACCGATGGCGACGCCATCCTCCTCAGCCGGATCGCCCAGGGCTACACCTCTGACGCGGATGGGTGGTGGACGCTGCCCGGCGGAGGCGTCGACTTCGGCGAGCATCCCCGCGACGCTGCGCTGCGCGAGCTGGCCGAGGAGACCGGCCTCATCGGCGAGGTGACGGAGCTGGCGGACGTCGACTCCTGGTCGGGGATGGTCGTGACCCCCGAGGACGGCATCGACACCGAGCTCCACGGGATCCGCGTCATCTATCGCGTGCGAATCGTCGGCGGCGAGCTTCGTGACGAGGTCGGTGGTTCGACCGATGCGTGCGCCTGGGTGCAGCGAGCCGACCTGGCATCCCTGCCGCTGGTCGAGCTCGCCGAGCTCGGGGCGAGGCTCGCCTTCGACCAGCCGTAGACTGACGGCGATGGCCGATCTCTCGCTGCACACGCTGCTCCTATGCGACTACGCGCTCACCGCCCAGGATGGGAAGATCAGCGCGGTCGGCGTCTTCAGCCAGATCAACGTGGCGCGGCTGCCGGCATCGCATGGGCGCTGCTTCATCGTCGCCATCCTGGAGGCCAGCCCGGGGACGCACGAGCTGAGCATCCAGGTCGTCGGCCCGAGCGGAAAGCCGAGCCTTCAGCAGGCGCCCCGCCTGCGGATCGAGGTCCCACCGAACGCGACCACCGCGAACATCGTGGCCGACCTCAAAGGCATGCGGATCGAGGAGATCGGGCGACATCGGATCGAGATGCGGGCCGGTGATGTGCTCCTTGGCAGCACGCCGTTCACCGTCAACCTCATCCTGCGCCAGCAGCCAGGCAACGCCTGATCGCCAACGAGTCTTGTTGGGCTCCTCTTGTGACGCTCCCTCATGTAACGGCCAGGGAGGAGGCCATCCGGGCCACTGGATGGCCGATGCGTGACACGGCCTCACACGACGGCCAGGCAAGGAGCCTGTCCAGGCCATTGGATGGCCGATGCGTGACACGGCCTCAGACGACGGCAAGCACACAGCCGATCCGGTGCTGCCTCACGGATCAAGCGGGCTCGTCGTTCCATGGGCATGAACGATGCATTCGAGCGAGCCTTCTACGCCTCAGATCCCGACTTCGACGGCCGTTTCGTCGCTGCCGTCCGGACCACCGGCATCTTCTGCCGTCCGTCGTGCCGCGTCCGAAAGCCGCTCCCGAAGAACGTCGAATACCTGGCCGATGCCGCCGCCGCCCGCGCGGCCGGCTACCGCGCCTGCCTGCGCTGCCACCCCGAGGATGCGACCCGCGTCCACCTGCGCGAGATCGCCACGCCACTCGGGCCGATGACGGTCGGCGTCACGGCCGACGCCGTGGTGCTGTGCGACTTCACGGAGCGGCCGATGATGGCGGTGCAGCTCGCCTCGGTCCGACGCCGGATCGGTCCGACCGCCCACGGCGACGCGCCGCTCCTCGACGTGGTGCAGGCACAGCTGGACGAGTTCTTCGCCGGCACCCGGACGGAGTTCGACCTCCCGATGGAGATGCCGGGCAGCCACTTCCAGGAGCGGGTATGGGCCGAGCTACGGCGGATCCCCTACGGCGAGACGATCAGCTATCGCGACCTCGCGGCGCGCGTCGGCACTCCGGCCGCGTCCCGCGCCGTGGGCCGCGCCAACGGGTCGAACCGGTTGGCCGTTATCGTGCCATGCCATCGGGTCATCACCAGTGGCGGCGGACTGGGCGGCTACGGTGGCGGGCTGCCGGCCAAGCGGTTCCTGCTTGACCTCGAAGGGGCGGCCGTGGCGGGCTAGATCGGCTGCCAGGCGCCCGAGTCGGCGCTGCGCAGCACGGCGTCCACGAAGCGCACGGCCCGTTCCCCGTCGGCGAACGTCGGATAGGGGGCGGGATCGCCGATGATCGATGCGTACACGTCGCGGAACAGGTCGCGAAGGGCGTCGCTCCAGCCTTCCGGGTGCCCGCCCGGCAGGGAGGGCACGCCGGGACCGGTCACTGCGGACGGTGTCCGACGCGTCGTCGTCGTGCCGGCATCCCGCTGGCTGTAGCGCAGCAGCTCCGGCTCCTCCTGACGCCATGCCAGGCTGGCCATGGAGCCCATCAGCTCCCAGCTGAAGTCGTTGGCGTGGCCCGCCGATACCTGGCTCACGAGAAAGGACCCGATCGCGCCGCCATCGAAGCGGAGCATGATGCTCGCGGCGTCCTCGGAGTCGACGGCGAATCGTTCGCCCGTCGCGGGTCCACGTTCGAACGTCGCAACCTCGCCGGATGGGCGCACGCGGTGTGTGATGAAGGTGCTCAGCTCGGCCATCACCTCGGTCGCACGGAGGCCGCTGACGTGCTCCACCGTGTCGAACCAATGCGACCCGATGTCGGCCACGGCACGTGACCGCCCGCCGGCGTCGGCCTCGACGCGCCAGTTGTAGTCCGAAGCGTCCAGAAGCCAGTCCTGAAGATAGGCGCCGAAGGCGATGCGCACGTCGCCGACCCGGCCGTCGCGCACCTCGTCATGCGCCCGTCGGACCATGGGATAGCCGCGATACGTGAACGCGACCGCGGCGTGTCGCCCGGTCGCCTCGGCACGCTGCCCGCAGGATCCCGGCCTCGGCTGCCGTAATGGCAAGCGGCTTCTCCATGACGACGTGCTTGCCGGCGTCGAGCGCGCGCAGCCCGATCTCGCCATGCGATGCGTTGGGGGTGCAGACGTGGACGACGTCGATCGACGGATCGCCGAGCAGCTCTTCCACCGTCACGACCCGCTCGACACCCAGCTGCTCGGCTCGTGGCCGCGCCCGCTCGATACTCGAGCCCGCCAGGGCCACGACATCGGCCAGCCCGGTCCGCCGGGCCGCGTCGACGTGATGGGGTCCGATGAACCCGGTGCCGATGACCCCGATGCGCAGGCGCTCCGTCACGTCCACCACGCCTCGGCCAGTGCCGGCTCGTTCGGCATCACGCCGCGCAGGAAGTCGACGCCCTTGCGGAAGCCCTCGTCGATCGAGAGGAGGGCATCCTCGTGCTCGATCGAGAGGACGCCGTCATAGCCGGCCAGGCGCAGCGCCGTCAGGATGCGACGCCACTCGATCTCGCTGTGCCCATAGCCGACGGTGCGGAAGATCCACGCGCGCTCGGCGACCCTGCCCATCGGAACCGTGTCGAGCACGCCGTTCAGGCCGGCGTTCCGCGGATGGATGCGCGGTGTCCTTGGCGTGGGTATGGAAGATGGCACCGGCGCGGCCCAGCTCGTCGATCGCCATCTCGACATCGATTCCCTGCCAGAAGAGATGGCTGGGGTCGAGGTTGGCGCCGATGGCCTCCCCGCAGGCGTCCCGCAGCCGGAGCAGCGTGCGGGGGTTGTGGACGACGAAGCCGGGGTGCATCTCGAAGCCGAGCCGGACTCCGTGGCGCCGGGCGAGCTCGGCCTGCTCCGTCCAGTACGGGATGACCTTCTCGGTCCACTGCCACTCCAGCAGCTCGCCGTACTCGTTCGGCCAGGCGCACGTGACCCAGTTCGGGTATCGCGCGTCGTCTGAGTCACCGGGACAGCCGCTGAAGAGGTTGACGGTGTCGACCTCGAGCCGCTCGGCGAGCTCGAGGGTGCGCACGAAGACGTCATGCGCTGCGCCGGCAACGTCGCGCTGCGGATGGAGCGGGTTGCCGTGGCATGAGAGCGCGCTGATCTCGAGGCCGCGCGTCGTCACGGCTTCCCCGAAGGCGCGAAGCTTCCCATCGTCGGCGAGGAGCGCCGGCGCATCGCAGTGGGCGTCTCCGGGGTAGTTGCCGGTTCCGATCTCGACGCAGTCGAGCCCGGCGTCGACGGCGACGTCGAGAGCGGCCTCGAACGGTCGATCGGCGAAGAGGACGGTGAAGACTCCGAGCTTCATGCGATCTCCATCGGTGCGGAGGCGGACAGGAGGTTGCGCAGGAACGCCAGTCCATCGGTGGCGATGGCGTCCTGCGTCGAGGCGAGCCGGCGCCAGATGGCGGCCGCGCGAGCGATCGTCTGGTTCTCGGCCGTGAATGACTCGATGCAGAGCGGGCCCGCGTACCCGACGTCGCGGAGTGCGGCGACGTGCGCGGGCCAGTCGATATGGTCCGACCCAGGGGCGCCTCGATCGTTGGCGCAGACCTGGACGTGCGCGAGGCGGTCGCCGGCGAGCCTGATCGCGGCCGCGGGATCGCGCTCCTCGATGTTTGCGTGGAAGGTGTCGACCAGGACGCCGCAGCCCGGCGAGCCGACCCGGTCGACGATCTCGAGGGCCTGCTCGACCGTGTTCACGAGGCTCGTCTCGTAGCGGTTGAGCGGCTCCATCGCCAGGGTCACCCCGTGCGACGCGGCGTACTCAGCCGGCTCGCGGAGCGACTCGACCAGGCGGTGGATGACTCGCGACCGCTCGCCCGCATCGAGGAGCGGCGTCCAGCCAACCGGCGCGTAGATCGGCCCGCCGACCACCGACGCACCGATGCGGGCCGCATGGTCGACGCAGGCATGCAGATATGCCTGGGTGGCGGCCACGGTCTCGTTGTCCGCGCTGACCAGGCTTCGCGAGTCGGGCATCACGGCGCAGGTCGTGGCGCCCAGTCCGAGCGTCGCCAGCAGCTCGGCCACGCCGCCCGCATCCCAGTCGCCGGGATGCTCGATGGGCAGCTCGATGACGTCGAAGCCCCACGCGCGGATGCGCGGCGCCAGCGAGGCGATGGCGGCGTCGGTTGGCGGAGAGACCCAGATCCAGGTGTTCGCGCCGATCGGGTTCATCGGTCTCGATTCAATGAGTGTGGAGGGCCGGCAAGCGCCGGCCCTCCACGATTCCTACTGCCAGTCCTCGGGATAGCCGGGCATCTCCTCGCACCCGCACAGCGCGTAGTGCAGCGGAGGCATGTCGGGCTGGAGGTACTGGTCGAGGTTCTCGTCGGTGATGAACGGCTGTGGAAGGACCCATTCGCCGGGCACCTCCTCGCCGTTCAGGATCATCACCGCGGCGATGATCGCCGTACGCCACTGGAAGTTCGAGTACGTCGGGGCGGCGGCCGTCAGGCCGTCCTCCGACCACTTCAGCAGGAAGTCCTGCTGGTCCTCGCCGGTGATCGGTGGGACCTCCAGGCCGGCGTCCTCGAAGGCCTCGATGGCCGCGACCGCCGTGGCGCCCGCATCCATCCAGACGCCGTCGATCGTATCGGTCTGGAGATAGTCGTCCACGATGGACTTCGTGTTCGCCGGATCACCATCGGTGAACTCGGCACCGACCACGTTGAGGCCGCTCTGCTCCAGGATCGCTCGACCGCCGGAGTAGCGAGTCTCCAGCACATCGACGCCCGGAAGGATGCGGAGCATCAGGATGTTGCCGCCCTCCTCGACGTTGTCGACGAGGAATTCGGCCGCATCCGCGCCGAATGCGTAGCCACCGATCGGATGGACGAACGTGACCGGGCAGTCCGTGGTGACGCCGCGGTCGAACACGACGACCGGGATGCCACTCTCGCACGCCTGCTCAACGGCCGGCGTCAGCGCGGCGGTCGTGTTCGGCGAAACGATGAGGATGTCGCAATCCTGGCTCAGCAGGTCCTCGATGTCGCTGATCTGCTGGTTGTCGTCACCGCCGGCGTCGAGGTGCACGAATTCGCTGATCTCGCCCGCCTCGGTCTGGATCTCGACCTCGTGCTCCATGGTGTTGAATCCAACGACGCGCCACGGGTTGTTGACGCCCGCGTTGCTGAAGCAGACCTTCCCGGCGTCGTCGATCGCGAACTCCGCGGTGTCGACGTATTCAGGCTCGAGAGCCTGAAGCCATGGCTCGTCGGCCGGTCCTTCCGGCTCGATCGCACGCTGGGCGAGCTGCGTCTCGCACGTCTCGCGGTCGAAGAAGTCACCTTCCTCGGCGCCCTCGCACGATGCCGCGGTCCCGCCGTCGGACCCCGCTGCCGAGGACGACGCGCCCGGGCTGCCTGATGGCGTCGTGCACGCGGCGAGCACGATCGTGAGGATGGCGAACCAGGCCGCGGTCCGCCGGAGTTGAACGAGCTGACTCATGAATGGATCTCCTGGGTGGGGTGTCCGTTGACTGGCGCCTGCGATTCCGTGATGAACCCTCCTCTCGCCGCTCAGCGGCTGGCTCGAAGCCGCAGCGACGCGTAGCCGACGGCGGCGATGATGATCAGGCCCTGCACGGCGAAGCGAAGCTCCACCGGCAGGCGAAGGAAGTTGAGAAGCGTGAAGAGCGCCTCGAGGGCGAGGGCCCCGGCCAGCGTCGCCGGAACGGATCCGCTCCCGCCACCCAGGATCGCGCCGCCGAGCACGACGGCACTGATGGCCTGGAACTCGTACCCCTCACCCGCCTGGTTCGACAGGCCGCCGAACCCGGCCAGCAGGACGCCGGCGACGATGGCCGTGACCGCGCTGATCGCGAAGGCCGTGACCCGCACGGCGTCGACGCGGACGCCAGCGAGGGCTGCCGCGCGGGGGTTGCCGCCCACGGCATACAGCTGCTTCCCGAAGTTCGACCGGTGGAGCAGGAGCCACGCCACGACGCCGACGGCCAGGAGGATGACCACCGAGTAGGGAAGCTCGCCGATGATCGGCACGCCCTCGATGCCCTCGCGACCAAACACGCGCAGGTTCTCGGGGAGCGAGCCGCGCGGGGCGCCGCGCGTCCAGACCGCCACGCCTCCGTTGAGGACGAGCAGCATGCCGAGGGTGGTGAGGAAGGACGGCACCATCAGCCGGGTCGTGATCACGCCGTTCACGAGCCCGACGAGCACGCCGAACAGCAGGAGGCCACCCAGGACCGGATAGGTGAGGTTCGGATCGCCCGCGGTGAGGACGGCGCCGGCCACGACGACGACGGTGATGATCGACCCGACCGAGAGGTCGAACTCGCCGGCGACGATGACGAAGAGCTGCCCGACCGCAAGCACCATCAGCGGCGCCGCGCGCTTGAGCAGCGCGAGGTAGTAGCCGACGTCGAAGCCGCGCGGATTGATGAAGCCGATCGCGACGAGGAGCAGGACCAGGACGAGGAAGATCGGCGCCGCAGAGAGCAGGGAGCGGCGCAGGCGATCGACGCCGAGTCGTCCGGGGCGTCCGCGGCAGGGGACGTCGGGGGCGCAGCGGCCGTCATCGGTTCCGCTCCCGCTGGCGCACCGCGTACAGCGCGACGGCGGCCACGAGGATCACGCCTCGCAGGACATCCTTCCAGAACGCGTTGATCTGGAGCAGTCCGAAGAGGTTGTCGAGCAGCGCGAGGACGAGCACGCCGGCCAGGGTGCCGATGACGCCACCGCGGCCGCCGGCGAGCGCGGTCCCGCCAACGACCACCGCGGCGATCGACTCCAGGTCATAGCCCCCATCGGGCCCGACCCACGGCGCCCCGGCGCCGAGGCGGCTGACGAGGAAGAGGCCGGTCAGGACCGCCGCGATGCTGCACAGGACGTGCGCGAGGATGAGCGTCCGATGGCTGCGCACGCCCGAGAGGCGGGCGGTCTCCTCGTCGCCGCCGACGGCATAGACGTGATGGCCGAAGCGCGTCCAGCGCAGCATGAACCAGACGGCGCCAACCACCACCAGCAAGAAGCACGACGGAGTACGGGATCGGGCCGAGATATCCGTACCCGAGCCCCTGGAATGAGCCCGGGACCTCGCCGGCGAAGTTCGTGAAGGCCGCGTTGAGAACGCCGCGCAGGATGAGCGCCGACGCCAAGGGTCGCGATGAAGGCGTTGATGCGCAGCTTGGTGATGAGCAGCCCGTTCACCAGGCCGACCCCCGCGCCGATGAGGAGCACGACGCCCACGCCAAGGGGAATCCTGGCCGGATCGCCCTGCATCACGACCCCCGACAGAACGGCCGCCACGCTGATGAGGTAGGCGACCGACAGGTCCAGGGAGCCGGCGAGGATGGCGATCGTCTGGCCGGCCGCGACGAGGCCGAGGGAGACGGAGCGCACGAGGATGCTCGTCAGGTTCTCCTGGCTGATGAAGCGCGTCCCGGCGGTCGCCACGGCGATGAGCACCAGCAGCAGGAGGACGCCCCACGCCGGAGGGATCCCGAGCGCCGAGATCCGTTCGGTGACGGCGTCGAAAGGCGACCGGCGGCGCGTCAGCGCGTCACGGCTGGCCGTCATGCGACCTGCTCCTCGTGCTCGCCCGTGGCCAGGAACATGATGTCTGCCTCGGTCGGGCCGGCAGCGCAGCTCGCCGGCGATCGTGCCGCTGCGCATCACGAGGATGCGGTCGCTCATCCCGATCACCTCGGGCAGCTCCGAGCTGATCATCAGGACCGCCGCGCCGGCGCGGGCGAGCTCCCGGATGAGCTCATGGATCCCGGCCTTGGCCCCGACGTCGATGCCGCGTGTCGGCTCGTCGAAGAGGAAGATGCGCGAACGGGTCGCCAGCCACTTGGCCAGCACGACCTTCTGCTGGTTGCCGCCGGACAGGAAGCGGACGTCGCGCTCCAGGTTCGTCGTCCGCAGGTCGACCTGCTCGGCGAGCTCGGAGACCGATGCTCGGCGCGGCAACCGCCCGCGAAGCCACGCGCCGAGGCCCCGCAGCGCGAGCAGAGCGTTCTCGCGGACCCCGAGCCCGAGGACGAGGCCCTCGGCCTTGCGGTCCTCGGTCACGAAGCCCAGTCCCCTTCCGATGGCCTGGCGCGGCCGGCTCATCCGGACGTCGCGACCCTCGATCGTCATCGTCCCCGCATCGAAGGGCCGTACCCCGAAGATGGCCTGTGCCAGCTCGGTCCGGCCAGAACCCGCCAGCCCCGCGATCCCGACCACCTCGCCGCCGACGCAGGTCGAGGTCGATGCCGTGGAGGAGCCCACTGACCGCGCCGCCACGCACGGAGACGACGGGATCCCCGATCTCCTCGGCCGTCCCGCGAGGCGGGTAGTAGTTCTCGATCTCGCGTCCGACCATCATCCTCACCAGCTCCCTCGGCGAGGTCGAAGCCGTGGCGACCGTGTCGACGCGCCGGCCATCCTTGAGCACCGTCACCCGATCGGCGATCTGGAAGATCTCCGTCAGCCGGTGCGAGATGAAGAGGACGCCGATGCCCTGCGCGACGAGCAGGCGGACACGATCGAAGAGCGCCGTCGTCTCGTGCGGCGACAGTGCCGCCGTCGGCTCGTCCATCACGACGATGCGCGCCGCGACCGACAGGGCCTTCGCGATCTCGACCGTCTGCTGCTGCGCCACCGAGAGGCGTTTCACGAGCCTCGCCGGGCGAGATCCTGGCCTCCGCCCCGAGCTGACCCATCAGCTTCCGAGTGGCGATCTCCATTGCGCGGCGGTCGACCAGGGGGCCGCGCATCGGCTCCCGGCCGAGGAAGATGTTCTGCGCGACGGTGCGTTCGGGAAGGAGGTTGAACTCCTGATAGATGATGCTGACGCCCGCGGCCTGCGCCTCCTTGGGATGGCCGAAGCGCACTTCCTCGCCCGTCGACGCGGATGGTGCCCTCGTCGGCCACGTGAGCGCCGGCGAGGATCTTCATCAGGGTCGACTTGCCGGCACCGTTCTCGCCGAGCACCGCGTGCACCTCACCAGCGCGAAGGTCGAGGTCCACCTCCTGCAGGACCGGGACGCCGAAGAAGGATTTGCCGATCCCGCGCATCTCGAGCAGGGGAGCCTCGCTCACGGCCTGACCTTCCTCACGCACCGGCGGCAGCTCTCTGCTCGGGAGCGGGATGCCGCGACCAGGTCGCGATGCCTTCCGGCGAGAAGAGCTCGTCGAGGACCATGGCCGCGGCTCCCATCACCCCGGCGCGCGGCCCGAGCGACGAGCGCTTGATGACCAGGTCGCGCGTCGCCAGCGGCAGCGATCGCCCGTACACGATCTCGCGGATGGCGGCGATGAAGACGTCTCCGCTCTCGGCGACGCCGCCTCCGATGACGATCAGTGATGGGTTGAAGAAGCTGACGATGCTCGCCAGCGAGTATCCGACGTAGCGCCCCGCGCGCTGGAGAAGCTCGACGCCGGCCGCGTCGCCGCGGGCCGCGGCGGCCGCGACGTCCTGCGCCGTCACCCGGCCGGCGCGCTCCACCGCGGCGCTGAGCGCTGGGCTGCGACCGTCCGCGGCGGCCGCCTCCCCGTCGCGCGCGAGCGCGGCGCCACCGGCGACCGCTTCGAGGCAGCCGACGTTCCCGCAGCGACAGACCACGCCTCCGTGACCGATGACCCCGACATGCCCGACGTCACCGGCCGCTCCCTGGGCGCCCCGGTGGAGGAGCCCGTCCGAGATGAGCCCGGCACCGATACCGGTCCCGATCTTCATGAAGACGACGTTGTCGTGGCCGCTGGCCACGCCGTACTGCCACTCACCGAGCGCCATGACGTTCACGTCGTTGTCGACCCAGGCGCGCGTGCCGTAGCGCGCGGCAAGCCGCTCGCGGATGGGATACCCGTCCCACCCGGGCATGATCGGAGGGGCGACCGGCCGGCCCGTCCCGAACTCGACCGGTCCGGGCACCCCGATGCCGATCCCCCGCAACGGGCCCGGCCAGCCCGCTTTGGCTTCGAGCCCGTCGAAGAGCGACTCGACGGTCCCGATGATCGCTTCGGGACCGAGCGCCACGTCGGCCGCCTGCTCGCTGAAATAGAGCACCTCACCGTCGAGGTCGGCGACCGCCACCGCGATGCTCGTCGCGCCAAGGTCGGCGAGGAGCAGGTGACCACCGCCGGCATCGAACCGGAGGTGCCGCGGCGGACGCCCACCGGTGCTCGGCCCGGTTCCGGTCTCGATCACGAGGCCCCGGTCGACCAGCTCGCTCACACGCTGCGCCACGACGGTGCGGGAGAGCCCCGTCCGCCTGGACACCTCGACGCGGGATCGGGAGGCGCCGCGCCGAATGGCGTCGAGCACCGCCGTCATGGTCGGATCGACGAGTACGGCGGGCTGGTCGGCATGTGGGACATCTGCCACCAATGCATCGTACTTATGCATGTCAAGTGCGAAAGTCGGCAGATCAGCCGCAGATGACCTGCCCGAAGCCTATTGCTCCGCTCGCCAGGCGACGAGCACGCCGACGTCGTCGTACTTCCAGACGACGTCGACTGCGGCGAAGCCGGCCGCGATCAGCCACGCGAGATGCTCGGCGGCCGTGTCGGGATGGTCGTGCTCGGCCTCGTGCGCGTCGGGCGCATCGGGCAGCGAGTACAGCTCGCTCAGCCGGTCCATGGCCGGCCGGAAGTAGTCCGCCAGGACGAAGATGCCGCCCGGCTCGATGTGCTCCCAGATGCGGCTGAAGAGGTGCCGCTTCTCATCGGCGCGCAGGTGGTGGACGGCGAGGATGCTCACGATCGCGTCGTGGGAGCCGGCGATCTCGGGCTGCGCGATGTCGCTCACGCGCAGGTCGACACGTTCCGCGAGCCCGGCCAGCCGCTGACGCGCGCGGTCGAGCATCTCGCCGGAGACGTCAAGCCCGACGGCGTTGACGGAGGGGAAGGCCTCGAGCACCCGGCGCAGGGTGTAGCCGGTCCCCGCCCCAAGGTCGAGAATGCGCTGCGGTGGCCGCAGGCCGAGCAGGGCGAGGAGCGTCTCGTGAATCTCCTCGTAGCGGGGGACCATCCCGCGGATCTCGGCGTCGTATCGGGGCGCCCACTCGTCGAAGTGCTGGCCGACCGTGCGCGGATCCATCAGTGCTCCGGCGCTCAGTCCCGTGGCTTGAAGTCGGCTCCGAGGGCGTGATAGCCGCCGTCGACGTGGATCATCTCGCCGGTCGTCATGGACGCCATGTCGCTGAGAAGGAAACAGCACATCTCGCCCACCGGCGTCGCATCGGTCAGCGACCAGGCCAGCGGCGCGCGGGATGACCACGTCCCGGCGATGGCGTTGAAGCCGGGAATGTTCTTGCCGGCGATCGTCCGGATCGGTCCGGCGGAGACGGTGTTGATCCGGATGTTGTGCTCGCCGAGGTCGCGCGCCAGGTAGCGCGTGGTCGCCTCGAGGCCGGCCTTGGCGACGCCCATCCAGTCGTAGATCGGCCAGGCGACGCGACCGTCGAAGGTCAGGCTCACCACCGATGCGCCACCGTCCGCCCCGGCGACCTTGAGCGGCTCGAGCAGCCCGGTCGCGAGCGCCTTGAGCGAGTAGGCCGACGTCTGGAAGGCGATCGAGACGCTCTCCCACGGCGCCGTGAGGAAGTTGCCGCCGAGGGCGTCCTGCGGCGCGAAGGCGATCCCGTGCAGCACGCCGTCGACGCGGCCCCATCGGCGCATCACTTCGTCGGACACGGCGCTGACGTCGTCGGGAGCGTTGACGTCCATCTGCATGACGTCGGGCGTTGACGGCAGCCGCCTGGCGACCCGCTCGGTCAGGCGGACGCCCTTGCCGACGTTGGTGAGGAGGATCTCCGCGCCCTGCTCCTGGGCGACCTTGGCCACGGCGAACGCGATGCTGTCGTCGGTCAGGACGCCGGTGATGAGCAGCTTCTTGCCATCGAGCAGCATGCGAACAGGAGCCTCCAGCGCGGTCATGGGCCGATGCGCGCCCCCGGCGCGGTCTGGCGCCGATTGTAGACCGCCGGCCTCGACGCCCGGATCGGGCTAGGATCACCGGACCGATGATGGTTCGCCTCTACGACTACGACGTGCCCGCCGCCGACGACGAGGTCCCCAGCCTGCGTCCGTTGCTGGAGGCCCTTGCGACCGATGAGCGACGCACGATCCTGACCGGCCTCTTCAAGCCCGAGCGCATGCCGGGCACGATGGAGCGCCTCACGACGCTGATCGAGGATGTCGACACGAGCTTCGAGAACGCGCTGATCACCCTCGACAATGCGACGCGATCCCGACGATTCGTGGCGATCGACGAGGCCAAGTCGATCCTCGACCGATGGCTTCCGGCATCCGCGGTCGCCGGCGTTCGGGAGTGGGACGTCGCCCGTCTCCTCGAGCCATACGGCGACGGGACCTATCACGGCAAGCTCCTGCGGAGGACGCGCAAGCAGCTTCGATCGGTCTCGAGCCGCGAGGCGCTGACCGTCCCGTTCCTCTTCCGCCGCACGTGGGGCGAAGCGTGAGCCGCTCGTCGCGACGCCGGCGTGGACGCCCGTATCAGCCGTTCCCCGAACGCCGCAACCCGTGGTTGGCGCGGTTCCTGGTGGTGGCGGTCGGCGTGCTTCTCATCTTCGGCACGCTGGCGCTGTTCGCCGGCACGCGGTAGCGGTCGAGCTAGAGCGACTCCTCCAGCAGCGTCCGCACGTGGAGCAGCAGCTTCACCAGCTCGGGCGCCGCGGCCAGGAGATCGACGTCGTCCGGCTGGACGTGGTCGAAGAGGCGGAACTCGGACTGCGCCTCGAGCACGCCGACGGATGCCAGCGCTTCCGCCAGCCGACGCGACTCGACGTATGGGACGTGATGGTCCTCCGTGTCGTGCATGAGGTGGACTTCGGCCTCCACCGCCAGGTGCCGCACCGGCGAGATCGCGTCGATGAAGGCCGCCGAATCCGCCGGGAGCACCTCGATCGCGGCCAGCGCCGCCGCCAGGTCAGGTGCGGTCAGCAGGTCGTGGATGGCGCGTGCGCCCGTCGTCTCCAGGGCGGCGCGCAGCTCCCCGTCGGGCTCCGGCCGCTCCCCCGCCACGATTGCCTCGCCGAACGCGGACGCCAGGGCCGCGCGGTCGGCGGCGTCGGGAACCTGGTCGAGCATGAATGCCAGGTAGACCTCACGTGCCAGGGGAGACGGGATCCACGGCACGTCCGTGCCATCGTCACCGGCGTAGGCATGCGCCGAGACCGCCGCGAGGTACGTGCCCGCGTCGGCGAAGGCGCCAAACGCATTCACCCAGCGCACCTGGTCGGCGATGCGCGGGTCCCCGGCCGCCAGGAGCGCCAGGGATCCGCCAACGCTGAACCCGACGATCCCGACGCGAGTCGAGTCGACCTCGGGGCGTGCGGCGAGCACCTCGAACGCGCGGACGATCCCGTCGACCTCACCGACCTCGAGGCGGCCCTCCAGCAGGACGCGCGAGTCAGGTACCAGCACGGCAACCCCCGTGCGAGCGAGGCCGTCGGCGACGCGGGCCACGACGGGGTGGTTGCGACCGACGTTGTTCACGCCCAGGACGAGGAGCATCGCGCCGGCCTGGCGCTCCGCCGTCGCCCACGACGGAAGCCACAGCTCAGCGAGCTCACCGGGGTTGTCCCCGGTACCTGGGCGGTACTCGATGGCCGTCCGCTGCGGAGCCTCACTGAACAGGTTCAGGGGCTTTGGGCCGGCGTCGAGCAGGTTGGGGAGGAGCACCGCGGTCTGGATCGCGACGCGAGTCGGCTCGAAGGCGACCAGCGCGACGACCATGACGAGCAGGACCAGGGCGATGCGCCGAAGGCGTCGCATCGACCCATCCTAGTGTCGGGCCGGCTCCTCCTCGCGCGAGGCCGCGCGGTCGACGACCTGGAGGTTGAGCCGATAGAGGACGTTCCACTCCTCGCTGTTCAGGCTCGCGCGGTCGATCCGATCCTGGATCTCGTCGAGGCGATGGCGCAGGCCGTCGAGGTCTCCGTTCGCGCCACGGTCCGCGTCGACGAGCTCGCGCTCGAAGGCCTGCGCCTCCTCGTTCCAGGTGAGGTAGGCGTCGCGGAATGCCAGCTCGCGCTCGAGGGCCGCTCGCGCGCGATAGACCTCCTCCTTCGGTCCCAGGACGGAGACGTTCGTCGCATAGGCGTAGACCTCGAGGGGACCGGCGAGGAGCTTGATCGGCTCACCACGGACGACGGCGCCGAGGAGGTGCTCCGCGGCGAAGGCCACCGTCCGCATCGGCCAGGACTTCGGCCCGTGCGCCTCGCCGGCACGCACCTCGGTGATGCCGAGCCGCTCGAGCGCCGCACGGATCCCTTCCTCCAGGTCCTCGTCATCCGTGCCGTCGTGCATGACGACCGGCACCTGGATGAAGCCCCGCTTCTGCCGCCAGCGCTGGAAGAGGAGGATCGGCGTGAAGAGGACCATCTGGATCACGGAGATGCCGAGCATGAAGGTCGCCGGGTAGCTGACGGGCAGGAGGCCGAGCCAGTGCCCGATCGATCGCTCGCCATCGAACTCGCCATAGACGACCGCCGCGGCAACGAACGGCGGCGCGAGGAGCACCGCCGCGATCAGCCCGGCGTAGGTGATCGCCTCGACATCGAAGTTCTCACCGATGACACCGGCGGCCTCGAGTGCCGCGCCGGCCAGGATCGGCAGGGCGAAGCCGATGAGCACGATGACCCAGGCCGCGCCGATGAGGCTGATGACCGAGAGGATGCGCCCCTGCCGTCCCGGGACCTGGCCGAAGTAGAGCGCTGTCGCCCATCCGAGCGCGAACGAGGCCGAGCGGCTGAGCGCCTGCCAGGCGATGAGGAGAACGACCGGGAGGAACGGCATGCTCGCTCAGCACGCAATCGGCGTGCCGCTCAGTCGAGGGCGAGGGGCCGCACCGTCATGACCGAGTCCACGCGCCCCTCCCACTCCTCGCGGGGCGTGTCGCAGTACAGCTCGATCTCGTTCCCGTCGGGGTCGGCCGTGTAGAGGCTGCGCGTGACGCCGTGGTCGGCCGTGCCCTTCAGAAGCCCCCGCTCGGTGAGGATCGCGTGGGCATGCTTGACGGCATCCCAGTCGGCCAGCTGGACCGCGACGTGATAGAGGCCGACCGCGGTCGCCACCGGCGAGGGGGCCGAGTCACCCACGCGCAGGAGCGCCAGGTCGTGGTGGTTCTCCCCGGTGGCGGTGAGGAAGATCATGACGTTGCTCATCTCGCTCGCCACCCGGAATCCGAGCACGTCGCGATAGAAGGCGAGGGATCGGTCGAGGTCCCGGACCTTCAGCACGACGTGTCCGACCCGGATCGGCTGGAGCATCCACCGATGCTACTCCAGGGGTGGCCAAACTCCGAGGAAAGTGTCGAATCGGGCCGCGTCGGCTGCGGAATCGGTGTGTCGCGGAGCGTGGAGCGCGTCAGCCGCGACGTCGAGGCGTCACTCGTCGAGGTGCAGCGAGACGCTGATGACGCCGGCGCTGAGCGATCGATCGCTCACGAGCGCCCAGGCAGCGGCCGACAGGTCGGCGACCCGCTGGTCGGGGGTTCCCCAGTAGCAGCCGCAGTAGTCGACGACGGGAAGCTCGACGCAATGGTCCGCGCACACCGTGACCTGGCCGACCACGCCCTGGCCACCGGCCCCGCCCAGCGCGCCGGGCAGCGCGACGAAGGCGTCAGCGGGGGTGAAGCCGGCCGGGCAGGTGCCGACCACGTTGCAGTACCACGAGGCGGAGCCGGTGATGGTCCCGGCGCTGGGCTCGGGCGGTGCGATCGCGACCAGCCGGGCCTGCGGAGCGGCGATGCTGACGAGCGTCGCCTCCATCGGGACGGAGGCCGGACCGGCGAGCGCGGGCGGGGCGACGGCTTCGGGGGCAGCGGCCGCGGCGCCGAGGGCGGTGAATTCAATGGAGGCGCGGTCCGCGAGGGCGCCGCGCTGGAGGATCGAGACGGGGGCGCGGCTGCCGGAGAGCAGCGGCTCGACGTCCGCGGCGGGCTCAGGCAGCGCCGAGCGGGCGGTGAGAGGCGCGAGGAGCGCGATACCGAGCGCGCTCAGCAGGGTCAGCGCGGCGACGCGCCGCAGCAGGTCCAGCAATAGAATTCGTCCCGATACGTGGTCCAGCCGGCATGGTCCGTGCGAAGCACGACCCGTGCCGGCGAAGGGCCACCCTAGCAGCGGACCTGCCGACTGTCGAGCGTACGAGGTGCCCATGGCACGCAAGAAGAAAGAGCCGGAGCGGCGGCGTGGCGCGGTGGTCGTGCGAGAGCCGGCGCTCCACGATCGGCGCACGGAGGACCAGAAGCTCCTCCGCTCAGATGAGCCGACGCCGGGCTTCCAGGACACCGACACGTGGCGCACGCTGCGGATCCTCGGCGAGTTCATCGAGGGCTTCGACGCGCTCGCGGAGGTCGGACCGGCGGTCAGCATCTTCGGCTCGGCGCGGGTCGGCCGGCGCAACCGCTACTACGGCGCCGCGCGGCGGCTCGCTGCGGCGCTCGCCAAGCAGGGCTTCGCGATCATCACCGGCGGCGGCCCCGGCATCATGGAGGCCGCCAACCGCGGCGCCAAGGAGGCCGGAGGGATCTCCATCGGCTGCAACATCGAGCTCCCGTTCGAGCAGGGCCTCAACGAGTACGTCGACCTCGGCATGGAGTTCCGCTACTTCTTCGTGCGCAAGGTGATGTTCGTGAAGTACGCCGAGGGGTTCGTCATCTTCCCCGGCGGATTCGGGACGCTGGACGAGCTGTTCGAGGCGCTCACCCTCATCCAGACCGGCAAGGTCGAGCACTTCCCCGTCGTCCTGTACGGCAAGGACTACTGGGATGGGATGATGCAGTGGATCCGCGAGAAGCCGCTGTACGAGGAGAAGGTCAGCCCGGAGGACCTGGACCTCCTGACGATCACGAGCGACATCGACGAGGCCAGCGAGGCGATCACGAAGCACTATCGCTCGCGCGAGCAGGGGCAGAAGGAGGCCGCAAGCCGGAAGGCGACGCGTGACGCCGTCACCGATGCGGCCGAGGGCCGCGGCCGGCGCTGAACCTGGTCCGACCGTGGCCGGATCGCGGCGTCGGGAACAGCGCGTTCCTATCCGATGAGCGCGAATGTGGCGAGCGACAGACCGGCCACGATCAGCGCGATGTGGACCCCGATGAGGGCCATGCGTCCCGGCGCAAATGGGTCGTCGAGGACGCGTGGCACGGGAACGAGACGGAACCAGAACCACAGCCCAAGCAGCCCGCCGAGGAGAATGCCTGCCGTCATAAGCAGCCAGCCCGCGGCCGCGATCACATTCGCCGGCAGCCACACGGCCGAGATGGCAAGCAGTCCGGTGCCGACCAGCGTCGAGGGGATGACAAGGGCGTAGCGCAGCCACGGGCGCGCCAGGCTCGCGACGAGGATCGCGGGCATCGTGATCCACCCCAGCGCGAGCATGACGACGATGAGCGGTGGCACGTCGAGCGTGGTAGCGGCGAGCGCCCAGATGAGCCCCAGCGCAACGGCCGCCGTGGCCGCAAGCCGGCGCACGCGGCCGGCAAAGCGCGGATCCGCGGAGATCTCGATCGGCGGCACGCGCCGAACGGCCCCGCTCACCGCGTCACCGGCTCCTCGCTTGTCCTGCGCAGGAAGGCGACGAAGCCAACGAGAAAGAGCAGATCGGCGACGGCGAACACCAGGAAGATCGGGTGAAGCAGGTCGCCGATGGCCAGGTAGTAGAAGCCGAGCCCGGCGAAGACCGCCTTGTACACGATGCCCTGCTTCACGATCCCGAGGTTGGCAGACATGTCCTGGAACACGAACCAGTAGCCCAGGCCCTGGACGAAGACAAAGCCCGCGGTCAAATGGATGTAGGACGTGTTGTTCGGCAGCGAGATGCCGAGCAGGTCGAAGACTGGGGCGAAGAGGAAGAAGAAACCGATGCCGAGCACGATGTCGTACAGCGCCGCGGTTCCAAAGAATGTGCGCCAGGCCGTGCCCGCCGGTGCCGTGTTCGCCGTCGTCGTCGTCATGCGCTGATCCTCCTCGTGCGCGCTTCTCGCAGGAAGCGTCGGCGATGTTCGTGGAAGGCGCTGCGACGCCGGACGCGCTCATCCTCGGTGTAGAGGCGACGACCGAGCTCGATCAGGCTCCGCTGCAGAACTTCGGGGGACATGTTCTTCGGTCGGAAGTTCACGTCGAAGAGGGTGCAGCGCTCCCATGCCTCGGGCTCCAGCAGGCGCCCATCGGCCAGCATGCGGTCGTACATCGGAGTACCGGGAAACGGCGTCAGGACGGTGATCTGGACGTCGAACTGGCCGCTCTGGCGAACGAAGTCGGCCACCGCGTCGAACACTTCCGGCCCATCGCCATCGAGCCCCAGGACGAAGCAACCGTTGACGGCGATGCCGTGGGACTGAATCCGTTCGACGGCGGCAAGGTAGCGGTCGAAGCGCCCGCGCTTCCAGTTGCGGCGCAGCTCGACGCCGTCCACTCCCGCCGCCGTCGGGCTCTCGAGGCCGATTAGCACCTCGGCGCAGCCGGCCTCGCGCATGAGCGCCAGCAGCTCGGGGTCGTCGGCAATCGAGACGTCGCTCTCGGTGAACCAGCGAATGCCCTCGTCGGCGACCGCGTGCAGCAGCTTCTTGGCATGGCGCCGATGGACGAACGAGTTGTCGTCCGCGAACTCGATGAAGGGCTTCGGCCACAGCTTCTTGATCTCATGGATCTCGGCGATGACCTTCTCGACCGGCTTGACCTTGTACAGCGGCGTCAGGCGGATGGACGCGGCGCAGAACTCGCAGCGCCACGGGCAACCGCGCTGGGTCTGCACGGTGATCCGGTTGTAGCGCTCGATGTCGAGCAGATCGAAACGAGGCATGGGTGCATCGGCCAGGCTGAACTCGCGACCTCTCGGGCCGTACACGGCCCTGAGTCGGCCAACGGACAGGTCCGCCAGGAGCTCGGGCCAGGCGAGCTCTCCCTCACCGATCACGACGGCATCGGCGTGCCTCGACGCTTCCTGGGGGCGCGCCGTCACGTGCAGTCCACCGAGCACCGTGCGCACCCCCAGCCGGCGGTATCGGTCTGCGAGCTCATAGGCGTCCTTGATCTGCGCCGAGAATGACGCGATGGCAGCCACGTCGCATGCCGGGAGCTTGCCGACCTTCCGCAGGTCGGCGATCTCGTGGTAGCTGACCTCGAACGCATCGGGCGTCATTCCGGCCAGGGTCAGAAGCGACAGGCTCGGCAGCGAAGCGATCACCTTGCTTCGCTCCACGAATCCAGGCATCGTCATGCCGATCGCATTGAGCTCCTCGCTCGCTGCCCGGACGCCGCTCATGGCAATGAACGCGATGTGCACCACGGATTCCCCTCGCGCAACCTGAGGGCATCCTACGATCTCGAACTGCGGCCGCACTGCGGCCGGCATTTCACGGGCGAGCGATCAGACCTGCTCCCGGGTGAGTGGGACGATCACCAGACGCGTCAATCGGACTCGGACTCGCGCTTGATGCCCTGCGCCTCATCGGTCATGTAGCGGTTGGTCAGGCCCTTGAAGACCCGACCGAAGATCGGGACGAGCAGCCCGCTCATCTCCAGTGTCAGGGTCAGGCGGGAGCGACCCTCCTCCATCGCCTCGACACGATGGCCCGCGACGCTGGTGACGCCGCTGGCCTGCTGGCGGAACTCGAAGAAGGACGGGCCATCCCACGCAGTGACCTCCCAGGTGCCCTCGCCCAGCTTGGGTTGCTTCAGGCGCACGCGGCTGCCCATGCCCACGGGAGCGGGTGTGAGCAGCTCGGCGGCGTCGACCGTCTCGATCCGCTGCGGCCACGCTTCGATGTCGCTGAGCACATCCCACACGCGTTGCGGCGGAGCATCGATGTCGATGGATTGCTCAAAGCGCATCGCGCACGGTCACCTCGGCGTGGTTTGGCGGGCCCGACCGGATTCGAACCGGCGATCTCCAGCGTGACAGGCTGGCATGTTTGGCCACTACACCACGGGCCCGCGGGGTGACGGGGGCGGAGCATACCAGACCGGTCACGGCCCTTCAGACGGTCGACTCCGACCTCCGCTCCCCGATGAGGAGGACGGCGACCAGCCCGTAGCCGGCCGATGCCACTGCCGTGCCGATTGCGACGGCCACGAAGGCGGCAGCGCTCGCTGGGACCGCCACCGCACTCGTCGCGGCCGCGGCGGCGAGCGCAAACAGTGCGGCGGCGAGGAAGCCGGCGAGGAGGATGCCGCCGCTCCAGGCCAACCGATGGCCGCCCCGCATTCCGGCCAGCACGGCGAGGTGGCTGAGCCCGACCCCAATGACCCCCACCGCGATCGTGATCGCCGCCCCGCGGATCGCGTCGGCGTCGATGGCGAGCGGCGGGAGGATCCGCTGCAGCCAGCCCGTGCCGAATGCGGCGATCGCGACGGCCGCGGCGCCGGCGATGAGCCAGGCGACGGCGGCGGCCAGGAGGATCGAACGGGCCACGGCGGCCGAATCAGCGTCGCGGGCGGAGCAGCAGGATGCCGGCGCAGCCGAACACGAGCGTGGCCGCCGTCAACGCGATCGCGATCACCGGGTCGGCGGGCGGGTTGGTCGCGGCCACCACGGTCCCGAGCGCGGTCAGCGCGGCGGCAATCGCGGCAAGGACGCCGGTGATCCGCCGTGCGCGGGGGGCATCCGCCAGGACGGCCATGCCGCCCGCCGTGAGGGCGCCGCCGAGCACGAGCGCCCCGAGCCCGCCCAGGATGGGCAGCAGGCTCAATCCACCGGCGTTCGGGGGAGGGTCGCCGGCAAAGCGCGAGCCGAGGGTGAGGGCCATCGCGATGACGCCGATGCCGGTGATGACCGTGGCGACCCCGCCGACGATGACGGCGACGGTCGCCGCCGCGGTCGCCTCACCGAGATGCTCGGGGGCGAGCGTGTGTGCGCCTCGCGGGCGCGCGCCCGCCGCGGAGGCGGCGCGGATCGGTCGTCGGCTGGTCATCGGCGAGGGATTGTACGCGGAAGGCGGCCGGGCCCGCATCCGGCCCTATACTCGGCGCCGGATGCCTTACGAGCTGCCTCAGGATCCGGCGACCGAACGCCGCACCCGCATCTCGCGGTGGGTCACGTTCGGGTTTGCGTTCCTGCTCCTCGGCCTTGTCATCTACTTCGCCTACATCGGCTACGAGGGATCGCGTCAGCTCACCGATGCGCCGACGGACACCTCCGACTGCCGGACCCCGGCCGCATTCGACTGGGACTACGAGGCGATCAACTACGACATTGCGACCGATGACGTCCTCGCGTCGGAGCCGGATCCCGAGGCGTGCGCCGCGCAGGGCGCCCCACCCGGGGACCTCCTCGCCGGGCCCGGCGACATTCGCCTCGCCGGTTGGTACATCCCCGCCTCCTCCGCCATCGGCCCGACCGGCCCGACCGTGATCCTCGCCCACGGCTGGAGCAGCAACAAGAGCAACATGCTCGACCGCGCCGCCCTGCTCCATGACGACTACAACCTCGTCCTCTTCGACTTCCGCAACCATGGCCAGAGCGAGCTGGCGCCCACGACCCAGGGCGTGCGCGAGGCCGGGGACCTGGAGGCGGTGGTCGACTGGCTCGAGGCCGCCAAGGGGCCCGAGCGGATCGCGCTCTTCGGGGTGTCGATGGGCGGCGCCAGCGTGCTGAACGAGGCCGACAGTGACCCCCGCATCGCCGCCGTCATCGTGGAGTCGACCCATGCCACGATCGCCAGCGCGGTCCAGGCCAGGCTCGACGCCGGCGGCTACCCCTCTCGGTGCCGGGAAGCTGGGCGATCCTCCTCGGCACGCTCGCGCGGACCGGCGAGGACATCAGCTCCGCCGACCCGGTGCAGGCCGTCGAGCGGCTCGACGAGCGGCCAGTGCTCATCATCTCGGGCGGCCGGGACGAGCTCGATCGGCGCCGAACGACGCCGACGAGCTGCATGGCTGCCGCGACCGAGGCCGGCTCGCCGGCCAGCCCTGAGGTGTGTGCCGAGGCCGCCCACGCCGAGTCGGACGAAGCCTGCGCCGAGGAGTACGCGAGCCTGGGTGCTAGGCTTCCTCGAGCGCGTCCTGGCACCGGCCGGCTGACGCTCGACCCGGACCCGTTCCCTCGCCGCTCGGATGCGGCGACAGCGTGAGGTGAGCTTCCGTGACGATGGCACCCAGCGACGCTGACGCGCGGTTCGACCGCACCGTCGACCGCTGGTTCCGCGACCAGCTCGCCATCGCCCCGGAGACGGCGACGTTCTTCGGCCTCCACGAGCACGACGGCGAGCTCCCATCCGGCGGCCGCGACGCCATCGACGAGGAGCTGACCTTCTACCGGCGCGACCATCGACGAGCTGTCGGCGATCGACGCCGACGAGCTGACCCCCGAGCGTGCGCTCGACCGCGACCTGGCCATCCACCAGGCGCGGCTCGGGGCAGTTCTGGCTCACCGAGTACCGCACCTGGACCGGGTCCTCGGAGGCGGCGCCGGCGCATCGGCGAGGCGCTCTTCCCCCTCTTCACCCGCGACTTCGCGCCGCTGGCCGAGCGCCTCGAGAGCATCGCCGCGCGGCTCGAGCGAACGCCCGCGTACCTGGCCGAGACCCGGGAGCGGGTCGACCGATCCGGTGCAGCTGTGGGTCGAGATCGACATCGAGACCACCGAGCAGCTGCCGGCTTCATCGACACCATCCTGGCCGCGGCCCGCTCCGAGAGCGCCGACGCCGCCCTCGTGGAGCGGCTGACGGCGGCGGCCGACGCGCGCAAGGCCGCGCTGGCCGAGCACGCCGCCTGGCTCCGCGACGACGCCCTGCCGCGGGCGACCGGCGACTGGAAGGCCGGGCCGGAGCGCTTCGAGGAGATGGTCCGCGCTGCGCGAGCTGGAGGCGGACGGCGACGAGATCCTGGCCGTCGGCGAGGAGCTGCTCGCGAGCGAGAAGGCGGCGCGCGACGCGGTGCTGCGCCGAGATCGACCCGGCGGCGTCGCCGGCCGAGGTCGGCCGACGTGGTCAAGGACGACCACGCCGCCACGTTCGCCGGAGGCGCTGGACGAGTACCGCGACGTCGATGGACCGGGCGCGGGCGTTCGTCGTCGAGCACGACCTCGCCACGCCGCCGGAGGAGGACCACCTCAAGGTCATCGAGACGCCGTCGTTCATCCGCCACCTCATCCCGTTCGCCGCGTACTACCAGCCGGCGAAGTTCGACCCGACTCCGGTCGGCACGTACATCGTCACGCCGCCGAGCTCACCGGAGATGATGCGCGAGCACAACCGCGCCTCGATCAGCAACACCAGCGTCCACGAGGCGTATCCCGGCCACCACCTCCAGCTGTCGGCGGCCATCACCAACCCGAGCCTCGTGCGCGCTCTTCGCCGAGCGCCGCCCGAGTTCGACGAGGGCTGGGCCTTCTACTGCGAGCGGATGATGAAGGAGGCCGGCTTCGACGACACGCCCGAAGGGCTGGTACATCGTCCACACCGATGCGATCTGGCGCGCGACCCGGATCATCCTCGACATCCAGCTCCATCGCGGGCAGATCGGCTTCGACGAGGCGGTCGACCGGCTGGTCGACCGAGACCGGCTTCGAGCGACCCGCGGCGCTGGCGGAGGTCAAGCGCTACACCTGCACGCCCACCTACCAGCTGTCGTACCTGTACGGGCGCCACATGATCGAGGGGCTCAAGGCCGAGGTCGCAGGCCCGCGAGGGCGCCGGCTTCGACCTCAAGCCGCTTCCACGACACGCTGCTCTACGGCGGCACCATGCCGGTCACGCTACGCCCGGCGCCTGTTCGAGGCGCAACGGCCGATGAGGCGCGCCGCGCTCGCCGGCTGGCCGTCTGGCCGTGCTCGTCCTCGGCCGCCTGCGCCGGCGATCGCCGTCGCCGACGCCGCGCCCGCCTGCCCGACCGAGGCGCCGACCGCGCCGATCTCGGCGCAGGCCACGCTCGAGCGACGCGGCGCCGCGACTGTGAGCGTCCGCGGGGCGGACAAGGGCGAGTTCACGATCGAGCTCGACGGCGACTCAGGCGCCGATCGCGACGGCGAACTTCGTGGCGCTGGCGCGCTGCGGCTTCTACGACGGCATCAGGTTCCATCGGGTCCTGCCGGGCTTCGTCATCCAGGCCGGCGACCCGCAGCACGAAGACGAACGACGGCGACTTCGAAGGGCTGGGCACGGGCGGGCCGGGCTACGAGTTCGAGATCGAGCCTGCCGGCCGGAGGGCCTGCGCTACGACCCGTACACGGTGGCCATGGCGAACGAGAGCCGTACGAACGGCAGCCAGTGGTTCGATCGGCGCTCGCCGACCTCGACGGCAGCCAGCTCGCGTGATGCTGTCTACACGATCTTCGGCGGCCGTAGTACAGCGGCGGGACCGAGGTCGTGGACGCCATCGCCGCGGTCCCGGTCAACGACCCGCGGGTCGGCGTCCCGCTGCCACCGGTGACCATCGACGCGATCGTCGACTCGGCGTGCTCCGGAGCCTCGATGCGAATCCGAGCCGAGTGCAGCCATGACTCGGCGAACCGCTTTGCAATGTAAAGGAATCTAAACCTCCGAAACCCTTGTCTAAAGGGAACGGCGGGCTATTCTGAGTGCGCTGTTCGCACAGCGATTCACTACTGGTCGCAAGGCCATGGGTAGGTTTGGGTTAGGGTAGTGCGGGAAACCGTGCGTGAAAGATGCCCTTGCGATTAGCGAATCCGGCAGCAATGAAGGCCCCCGCTTCGGCGGGGGCCTTCGTCTACGCCAAAGGTCTCAGTTGACGATGCCGTCCACGATGCCGTAGACGGTGCCGTCGATGTAGTCGACGAACACAAGAGAGCCGTCCTCTTCGTTCTCCGCAACCAAATAGATCACCCAAACCCACTTGTCAGGGGGAAGATCACGAGACCAATCGAACTCGTTCCTGGCTGTGAATACCTCCCCAAGCGGACCTGCCTCGGCGTTCGCCAGCCTGCCAGCGGCAGCAAGCGGACCTGCCGCACGTGCGACCCCGACTGCCTCTTCCTCCGATAGCCCGCCAGCGGCTGGGGACCACGTAGGAGCAGCTTCGGATGAGCTGGCGTCCGATGCGACTGGTGTGGCCACCGAGGTCTGTCCAGACCGCGAATCTGCATCGAGCCCTCCTACCCACGACACCAGTGCCATCACGCCGACGATGGCTGCGGCAATGGTGGCGGCTGCGGCGGCGACTCGCCAAGGTCGCACACGGTCGAAGCTCCGCGTCGGGTTTCTGCGCCCAACGCTGCCCGATTCAGCCATCGCAGCCCGCACTGCGCGAAGTTGTCGTCGTATTGTTGATGCCGGTATACCGGTCTCGATAAGCGTCGGCGTCATCGAAGGCTAGCCGGAGGTCATGCTCGAACCAATCGCAGTTGTCCGGCCCGCGAAGATTCATCACGGCGTTGTCCACATCCGAGTGCTTGGTGCCAAGGGCGTGCCCGACCTCGTGGAGCCCCACGGCGAGCGCGGACCACTTGTTCGCATCGATCCCGTCCGTGTCATACCAGTCGAAGTCATCCATGCATTCGGCGTTGTACCAGATGGTTCGGGACGAGTAGCCGGTGTCGGCGACCGGCTGGGTGAAGCCCAGAGTCGTTGGCAACCAATGGTCTTCCGCTTCGCAGTCGCCAAGGTCTTGTTGGAAGATCGTGATGTTCGATCCGTCGTCATTGCAAATGGCGTTCGATGAGAACGCCCCAACGGATGCCGTGTGCCACTGCGCGAGTTCCTCAGCAACCTGCCCTCGATTGATGTAGATAGGGCTATTTGTCGAGACGTCGTAGCAGATCGAGAGATCGGCTAGGCCATCAAGGTTGGTGTCGATCGCGCTCGTGTCGGAGCAAGCCCCAAAGGACATACGCCGTCGCGGGCGCTGCTAGGACAAGGAGCAGCACAGTCGGACGGGGCCGACCCCTCGAACGGGTCCGTGCGGGCAGGGCGCTGCTGATGGTTTACGTGGGCACGCTGACTGGCCCGGAATCGGATCCGCGCGGGATGCCAGAATGAGATTCGCGCGCCGGTAGCTCAGTGGATAGAGCGTCGGCCTCCGGAGCCGAAGGTCGCAGGTTCGAATCCTGTCCGGCGCGCCAGACCATCATCGTCGACTGCAATGGCATGGAGCCCACAGACTGCGACAGGGATTTGGCGATTTGTCGCAGAAGGCAGCGACGAAAGCGGGCCAATCACCGGAGTCAAGATCGAGGATCCGAAACCATGCCCGACGGTCAGCATTGACCGATGGTGGCTATTCGGGACTTCGGTCTAACGACTTACCAAACCTGCTGAGTTTGTCGTGAAGTCGATGGATCGTCCGACATCGGTCATGCGGCTGGGCGTGGCGGCGGTGCTTGCGGGCCTGGTCGTCCTCGTCCTTCAGTTCCCATGGGGCGGCGGAGTCGATACCGACCCCCCGACGTGCTACGGGATGTTCTTCTTGTGGACCGTCCCCTGCGGAGGCTGGCCGACGCTGGTCGCCGGGGTGGTGACGGCATTGCTCGTGTGGGTGGTGCTCCTGGTGAAGGAGAACCCCAAGCTGACCTGATCCGCGCGGTGGCATCATCGGCGGATGCAGGAGATCAGCTCCGCCGGCGGCCTGCGTCGGCGTGACCGGCCCGCGCGCGAGGAGGACGAAGCTCGGCTCAGTCCCGCGGCGACGCGGTCGACGGCGACGCGCGGTCGCGAGCGCGATGAGGAGCCCGACGAGTTCCGCACCGCGTTCGAGCGCGACCGGGATCGGATCATCCATTCGAAGGCGTTCCGGAGGCTGAAGCACAAGACCCAGGTCTTCCTCAACCCAGAGGGCGACCACTACGTCACGCGCCTGACGCACACCATGCAGGTCATGCAGGTGGCGCGCTCGCTGTCGGGAGCGCTGAGCCTGAACGAGCCGCTGGCCGAGGCGATCGCGCTCGGCCACGACGTCGGCCACTCGCCGTTCGGCCACACCGGGGAGGACGCCCTCAGCCCGTACTTCGACCCGGACGGCTGGCACCACGCCGCCCAGAGCGTGCGCATCTGGGAGGTGCTCGAGGACGCGAACCTCACGTGGGAGGTGCGGGATGGGATTCGCGCCCACTCCTGGAAGATCAACCCGCCGCCGGCGACGCCGGAGGCGTTCTGCGTCCGCTTCGCCGATCGGATCGCGTACCTGGCGCACGATGCGCTCGACGCGCTGCGCGCCGGCGTCCTGGAGCCGGACGCCTTCCCGGCCGCCGTCATCGAGCGATTCGGCGACCCGGGGCGCGAGTGGATCGGCAGCATGATCAACGCGGTCATCGCCGAGTCGGTGCGAACCGGCGCGGTGCGCATGGACGAGGCGACCCTGGAGGTCATGAACGAGCTGCGCGACTTCATGTTCGAGCGCGTCTATGAAGCGCCCGAGCAGCTGCGCCAGCAGCGACGGGCGGTGGCTGTCATCCGCGATCTGATGGACTGGCACCTCGAGCATCCCGAGGAGATCCCGGCCACCTTCCGCCGCGACGACGCCACGCCGCAGACCCAGGCCGCGGACTACGTCGCCGGCATGACGGACCGATTCGCCCTCGCCACGCACGATCGCCTCTTCCGGCCCGCCGTCGATCCGGCGAACGCTCAGCGGTAGAGGCGAAGGGCCCGCGGGCGGACCTCCAGCGTCACCGGCGTGGTCCCGATGCTGACGCCATCGGCATGGGCCAGCAACGCCCGCCGGACCCCCTCGATCCGAACGCGGCGACCGCGCTCGGCGGAGATCCGTGGCTCGCGGCGCGGGCGCCGTCGCGCGATGGCCAGGAAGTGCCGGAACACCTCCCAGCGGCTCATGCCACCGAAGATAACGATGTCGAAGAGTCCATCGGTCGGGTCAGCGTCGGCTGCCACGGCAAAGCCGGGGCCGTGATACGGGCCGTTGCTGACGGTCACCGCCGGCGAGCCGGTGCGATAGGTCCGGTCGTCGATGGTGATGCGCATCGGCGTCCGACGCATGCGCAGCCCGCGCACCAGGGCTCGGGCGGCCCGCCACCATCCATGCCGGTCGGCGACCTCGACCGCCAGGAAGCCGATGGCGTCGAGCCCGACGCCGGCCGCCTCGAAGAATGGCCGTCCGCCGTCATCGCCGAGGACCCACCCACAGTCGACGACGATCGATCGACCCCCGGCGATGGCGTCGACCGCCTCGTCGAGCGTCGCCGGCACCCCGAACCCGCGCGCCATGTTGTTGAAGCTCCCGCTGGCGAGGATCCCGAGCGTGGCCGCCGCATGATCGACGAGCTCGGTGGCGACCGCCGAGACCGTCCCGTCGCCGCCGCTGACGACGATGTCGGCGCCCGCATCAGCGGCGTCTCGCGCGAGCCGTCCTGGCTCGTCGTCGACCGCAAGCTCGTGGAGGCGCACCTCGAGGCCGCGCGAGCGGAGCGCCCCCGCCAGGGCCTCGGGCCGGAGGCGCTCGGCGTCGTCGGAGAGGCCCTCGCCGGAGCCGGGCTTGCCACCCGCGGTCGGGTTGACGAGGAGCAGGATCGGCCGCCGATCCGTCATCCGGTCCCCCGCTGATAGGCCTGGAACGTTCCGTCGCCGCAGTCGAGGACGATCCGCTGCGGGAGAAGCTCGCCGCTTGCCGCCGGCACGCGCCCCGGCTCGACCCAGATGCCCCAGCTGGCGAGGCCGAAGCTGAAGTCACCGGCCTCGACGAGCTCGTCCTCGATGCCGGCCAGGCGCGGGGCATCCGTCGGCTCGCCGACCGGCTCATAGGACGCCGGATCGTATGGCAGCAGGTCAGGGCATTCGGCGGGCGCTCCGGCGCGCAGGACGCCGAAGACGCCGATGGCGACGAAGACGATCACGGCCAGCGCGCCGCAGCCGATGGCGCGGACGTTCACGGGCGCACGATGCCGAAGCCGTCGAACTCGCCGCTCGGGGCGGTGCGCCGTCCGTCGACGGCGTCGACGCGGGCGCCGGGCGGACCGCGTTGGATGAGGCGCTCGAGCGCGGCAATTCCCTCCACCGGGCCTTCGGCGACGAGCTCCACCGACCGCTCGTCATCGCTGTTCATGACCCAGCCCGTAAGGCCCAGCTCGTCGGCGTGGCGGCGCACCCACCAGCGGAAGCCGACCCCCTGGACGTGGCCGCTGATCCGCGCCGTGAGTCGCTCGCCGCTCACCGATCCGGCCGAGGCCAGGCCAGCATCGCCGCCTCCAGCGCCAGCCGCGGCGCCGCGTTCTCGCGCAGGCCGTCGTGGAGGCGCTCGAGGAGCCGGATCATCTCCGTCAGCTCCGCGGGGCGGATGCGGCCGGCCTGGCGCAGGAGGTCATCGCCGAGCTCCGTGCCCGGAGCGAGCTCGGCCCGCCCGACGGACGCGACGAGGAGGTCGCGCGCCAGCGCCAGCCACGCGTCGACGATGAGGGTCGCCGCGGCGCGCTGGGCCGACGCCGGCGTCCTGACCGCCTCGCCCTCCTCGTCCTCGACCGGCGGCGCGAGGGCGTGGAGCTTCGCCGCCTCGGCGAGCAGGTCGGCCACCGCCCCAAATCGTTCGGCGCGGCCACGATCGAGCAGCGCGAGGAGCTCGGCCTGCACGCGTCGCCGCCAGTCGAGCAGGTCGCTGCGATCGGCGTAGGTGACGGCCGTGCCGGTCAGCCCATTCGCCAGGCGCACCAGGGTCTCGGCCTGGTCGAGCGGCAGGTTGCGTCGTTCCATGAGGAAGGCCACGAGCTCCGCGCGCGGCACCGGGCCGATGCGCAGCGGCTGGCAGCGCGACCGGATGGTCGGCAGCAGGCGCGACGGCTCGTCCGCCACGAGGATGAAGGTGTGACGGTCGGTCGGCTCCTCGAGCGCCTTGAGCAGCGCGTTCTGGACCTGCTCGCTGGCGCGGTCGGCCCGGTCGATGAGGACGATTCGACGCGCCGCAACGATCGGCGCCCCGGCGGCCGCGAGCAGCCAGCGACGGGCAACGGCGACGATGCTCTCCCCCGTCGCGCGGTCCTCGCGCCACAGGTCGGGGGAGCCGATGACGAGGTCGGGGTGGGCCCGCGCACGCGCGCCGCGACACCCGCGGCAGGCGTTGCACGGACGCCGCGCGGCGTCGGGTTCCGTGCAGAAGGAGAGGGCCAGGAGGTCGTCGACGAACGCCTGCTTTCCCGCGCCCGGCGGCCCGTGGACGAGCAGCGTGGCGCTCCCCCCGGTCCGACGGGCGATGCGTCGGGCGGTCGGCTGGCCGAGGCTGAGGAAGCCGTCCGCCTCGGTCGCGATCATGCGGCGAGTATACGGATGGCCATAGGTGAGGGCCCGATCGGCCGATGGGCTGCTCACGGTGGCGGTGGCATACTTCGTGCACCCCAGCACACGGCCGAGACCATAGGAGAACCACCATGCCGACAGGCCCGGCACGAACGGCCGACGACATCACCGACAACATCCGCTCGCTCGTCGACCGGATGATCGACGCCAAGTTCACCCAGGAGATGGCCAAGCGCGGCCAGGAAGTGGCGGCGGCCCTCGCCGAGCGAAGCACCGAGATGGGGGCGCTCGCCAACGAGGCGTGGCGCGACACCCGACCGGTGCGGCGCGACGCGGCGAAGCGCCTGGCGCGCGCCAGCGACGACGCCGCCAAGTGGTCGCGGCGCTCGCTGACCCCCACGCTCCGTGACCTCTGGAAGCGACGCACCCTCGCGATCGGCGCCGCCGGTGCCGCCGTGCCGGCCGGCCGCGAGCTGGTCGACTCCGCCGCGGTCCGGCTCGGCCTGAAGGAGCGCGAGGAGCGGCACTGGGGCGCCTTCTTCCTCGGCCTGATCATCGGTGCCGCCGCCGGCGCCATCGCAGCGCTCCTGACCGCCCCGCGCCGCGGCGACGAGATGCGGCGCGAGCTCGGCGAACGCGCCGAGGAGCTCGCCACGAAGGCCAAGGAGGAGTGGGTTCCGATCTTCCAGCGCGAGGAGACGAACGGCCTCCCGGAGCCCGGGGCGGTCGCCGACACGGCGGAGGCAACCGCCGATGACGCCGCCTCCACGCTCGAGGACGCGGCTGGAGAGACCACCGTGGCGGCCGACAAGGCCGCGGACGAGGTGGCCGAGGCGATCAACGAGTCCTACGACACCGTCGACCGCGAGTCACACAGCTAGGCAAATCCCCGCGCATGACAAAGAGCCGGCCCGTATGGGCCGGCTCTTCGGTTGGAGATGGAGTACCGGTCAGCCGGCGCCGGTGCGGGGTCGGCGAGCGGAACGGAAGCGACCCCAGATGCCCTCGGGCTCGCCGGTGACGCCCTCGGCGGACTCACCGTTGCCCGCTGACGCGTCGGACGCGCCGGCGTCGGCGGCCTTCGCGCGCGGTGCGCGGGTCCGCTTGGGCTTGTCCTCGGCGGCCGCATCGGTCGAGGCGCTGCGGGTGCGGCGCTTTGGCTTATCCTCAGCCGCATCGGTCGAGGCGCTGCGGGTGCGGCGCTTCGGCTTCTCGTCGGCGTCGGCATCGGCCGGCGCCGCATCGGCCTTGCGGGCACGCGGAGCGCGCGTTCGCTTCGGCTTCTCGTCGGTGGCTGCCGGCGTCACGGCGTCTTCCGGGCTGATGCCGAGCTCGGCCAGCGTGGCCGCGTCGGCCTCCTCGAACGTGTACTCGCGCTCGGCGTCCGCATCGGCGCCGTCGAGCTGGGCGAGATCGTCGAACTCCTGCCAGCCGATCTCCTCGCCGCCGGTCGAGGCCGCCGGCGTGGCCGCCTCATCCTCGCGACGCGAACGGCCACGGCCGCGTCCGCCACGGCGACGGCGGCGACGGCGCGCCTCCTCGCCGCCCTCGGCGGAGGCAGCCTCGGTGGCGACGGCTGCCGGTTGCTCGGCGGTGGGTGCCTCCTCCGCGGCCGCCGGGGTCGCGGCGCGCCGCGTTCCCCCGCGTCCACGTCCCGCCGTGCCGGTCGGACGCCCGCCCTTGATGGCGGCAAGCGCCGCCGCGGCGACGGAGGGCGACGCCTCGCGGAAGCCGAACTCCGGGGTGACTTCCTTGGCCGGCATCTCGGGCGCGCTCATGCTGTCACGCACGGCTCGCCCCTCCTTCCGGCTGATGGAGGCGACCTTCATGATGTCCATGAAGTCATCGGCCACGGCGATGAGGTCGGACGAGGTGTTCGGCTTGAAGCTGATGACCTCGGCGCGCACTCCCTTGTCCTGGAGGGCGCGGATGGCGGGCGCAAAGTCGCCGTCGCCGGACACGATGACGGCGATGTCCATGCGGTCGGCCAGGCGGAACAGGTCGACCACCAGCTCGATGTCGAGGTTCGCCTTCATCCGGCCATCGCCGAACTTGCGGATGTCCTTGACCACGGGCTTGTAGCCGTTCTTGGCCAGGAAGTCGATGAACTTGCGCTGGTTCTCGTTTTCCGGGTCGAGCCCGGTATAGGCATAGGCGCGAATGAGGTCGCGCCCCTTGGTGGCGTGCTTGAGGAGGGCGACGTAATCGACGTCGACATCCTGGCCTCGAGCCGCGTAGTACATGTTGGCGACGTCAACAAACATCGCCACGTTCTTGCTCACGGTTGAGCTCTTCTCCTGTGGTGTGTGATGTGGACCGATCGCGCCGGTCGGCTCAGCCGATGCTTCGGCCGAGCGTGCGGCCGCGGCTCGCGAACCTGTGTCGCTTCCATAGCGACGGTTCTGCGGATGCCAGCGGCTCGGCGACCTCGATGCGCGTGCAGCCCTTGTTTCGTGCCGAGGTGGCGAGGTGCTCGACGATCTCGTCGGCAGCCCGTCGCCGGTCGGCGGCGTCCGTCAGCCCACTGCCCAGGCCCACCTCGTCGATGATTCCGACGAAGGGCCCTGACCGCACCGATGGCCTGATGGCGAGGACTCCCACGCCGACCACGCGTCGTTCGGCCTCGGCGACGATGACCGTCGCGGAGGGAACGAAGAGGAGACTGCGCAGGTAGTTGGCGTCGTTGCGCTCGTCGCCGGGATCTCGGTCGTCGCGCGCAATCAGGCGAACGGCGGCGTCGAGATCGGTCAGACGGGCGCTGCGGACGTGAACCTCCAACGAAGGCCCCCTTCAACGAGGCCCCAAATCAGGAAGGCCCCAAAATCGGTAGGGCCAGTGCGGTTCGCAGCGACAGCTGCAGGACAACCCTCACGAGGATACCACGGATGCGAGGTGAACCCTCCGGGACCATCGGCCGTACCGCTTTCACCACTCTGCGCAAGCGTATTGCGCCGCGCGGTGGGGCGCCGGTATGATGCCGCGCACTTGACACGCCGGGCCCGCGCTTGCGCGACGTTCCCGAGCAACCCACTGGAGGAAGGAATTTGATGCAGAAGTACATGCGATGGAGCGCCATCCTCGTCGTGCTGATGCTCGTCCTCGCGGCATGCACGTCGGACCCCGGCGGCGATGGCAGCGATGAGCCGGGCGCGAGCACAGGCGAAAGCCAGGGCGGTGGCGAAGACCCGACAGCCGTCTGCGATGCGGACGAGTTTGGGTGCGTGACCTACGCGCCGGGTGAAGCCATCCGGATCGCCAGCGCCAACGCGATCAGCGGCGAAGTCGCTTTCCTTGGCAACGACATCAACGCCGGCATCCAGGTCGCCGTCGAGGAGAAGGGCCAGGTGCTCGGCCACGACGTCGAGATCGTCGAGGAGGACGCCGGGTGCGCCGAGGCGGAGGATGGGCAGACTGCCGCCGTCTCCATTACGGCTGACGACACGATCCTCGCCGTCATCGGCACCACGTGCTCACGCACCGCCATTCCGGCTCGACCGGTGCTCGCGGAGGCGGGGTACTTCCTCATCTCGGCATCGAACACCGCCGTCTCGCTTACCGATCCCGAGCACCCGGCCTTCCAGGCCGACGGCGTCGATTGGTACGCGCGGACCGCGTACAGCGACTTCTTCCAGGGCGACGCGGATGCGCGCTTTGTCTGCGACGAGCTCGGCCTCACGACGGCCGCGACGATCCATGACGGGAGCCAGTACGCGGATGAGCTCCAGGACGTGTTCGTCCGCCAGTTCGAGGAGCGCTGCGGTGGCGTGACCACCTTCCAGGGCTCCATCAACATCGGGGACACCGACTTCCGGCAGATCCTCACCGAGGTCGCCGGCTCGAATGATGGCGCTGCCCCCGATATCCTGTTCTTCCCGATCTTCAATCCGGAGGGCGGCCTGATCATCGACCAGGCTCAGGAAGTCCCCGGGCTGGAGGAGATGGTCCTCTTCAGCGCCGACGGGCTGAAGGACGCCGGCACGCTAGAGAACCGCGGCGAGCTCGCCGAGGAACTTGGGATGTACTTCTCCGGTCCTCTCCCGCCGTCCGGCGACCGCTACGAGGCGTTCCTCGAGTCGTACTTTGAGATCACCGGCGAGGAAGTGGCGCTGGCCCCGTATCACAGCCAGGCCTACGACGCGACGATGATCTACTTCAACGCGATCGAAGAGGTCGCGATTGAGGAGGACGACGGCACGATCCACATCCCGCGTACGGCGTTCCGCGACGCGGTGCGTGGCACGACGGACTACGACGGGATCTCCGGAACCCTGACCTGCGATGAGAACGGCGACTGCGGCGACACGAGCGTCGAGGTGGCTCAGGTTCAGGGCGGGGAGTACGTGGCGGTCTTCAGCTCCGACGAGCCGGAGTAACCACCTTCGCCCATCGGAGGGATTTCGAAAGCGGGGTGAGCCCACAAGGGGCTCACCTCGCTCCCCATTTCGGGGTGGTGCGCCAACCTGAGCCGAGGAGAGTGGAGTGCGCCTGAGAGGCACCCAGCGTCTGAGCCTTGTCGCTCTCGTCCTGTGGGGGTTGCGCATCGCCATCGTCATCGGCGTCGTTGGGGGCAGCTACGCGACGTTATCTCAGGGTCGCTTCTCCCCAGCCGACTGGCAGAACCTCATCGTCTACGGCATCGCACAGGGTTCGATCTACGCCCTGATCGCCCTCGGATACACGCTCGTCTACGGCGTGCTCTTCATGATCAACTTTGCCCACGGCGATGTGTTCATGGTGGGCGCATTCAGCGGCTTCTTCATCGCCGACGCGCTGGATGACGTCGGGATGATGGATGCCAACCCGGTCCTGGCCCTGCTCATCACGACGGCCGTCGCAGCGCTCATCTCGATGCTGCTGGCCATCCTCCTGGAGCGGATCGCCTATCGGCCGCTCCGGAGGGCGCCTCGGCTGGTCCCACTCATCACCGCCATCGGGGCATCGCTGTTCATCTCGAACAGCGTCAGGGGGCTGATCGATGAGCGCGTCCATGCGTATCCCCGCATCGACGTCCTCCAGGGCCGTTGGGATCTCTTCGGGATCTCGATCCTGAAGACCCAGGCTGTCGCGATCCTCGCGGCGGTAGTACTCATGATCGGCCTCTGGTATCTCGTCGAGCGGACGCGAACCGGCCGGGCAATGCGAGCGGTCTCCGAGGACAAGGACGTCGCGTCGCTCATGGGCATCAACGTCGACCGCGTCATCGTGACGACGTTCGCGATCGGCGGGGCGTTGGCGGGCGCGGCGGGCGTCCTCTATGCCCTTGTCTTCGGCTCCGTGCACTGGTTCATCGGCTTCCTGCCCGGAATCAAGGCGTTCACGGCCGCCGTGCTGGGGGGCATCGGCAACATCTTCGGTGCCATGCTCGGCGGGCTGAGCCTCGGCGTGCTCGAGTCCGTCGGGCCTGCCCTGCTGCTCAGCGGCGTTGGCGTTCCGTCCACCAACCAGCTGCGCGACGTCATCGCATTTGCGGTGCTCGTGCTCGTCCTCATCTTCCGGCCCTACGGCATCCTCGGACGCAGCGAGGAGGCAAGCTGACCATGGCCGGTCTGACGAGCTCGATGTCCGGCGCGCGACAGCCATCGGTCTCGTTGCGGGTGCGGTCGTCGTCTACCTCGCGATGGTCGGCCTGGTCGAGCAGTTCGGCGAGCGCGAGGTGGTGACGGGACTCATCACGCTCGGCTACGTCATGGCAATGGTCGTCCCGGTCATTGCCGGCTATCGGGCCGGCAGCGCGCCGAGCACCCCCGGCAGCGATCCCGTGCGCCCCCCCGCATGGCTCAGCCTCGTCGCCGGTGCCCTGGCCGGGGCGCTTGCCGGCCTCATGCTCGCCGCGCTGGTGCTCCTCGCGAGCGCGGTCGACCTGCGCGGCGTCTTCGGGCGCATGGGCCCTCGCCTCGTCGACCTGCTGACCCTCGACAACGAGCCGGTGATCGGTGCGGGGCTCATCCTCGCGGCCGGCACGATCCTGGGCGCGGCCGGCAGCTCGCTCGTCATCATTCCGAGGCCCGCGCGACGGGTGATCGTCTTCTCGGTGATCTCCGTGCTGCTCGCGAGCATGATGGAGCCGTTCCTGCGGCCGATGCTCAATCAGCTCGAGCTGCGCGCCATCGCCGGATTCCTCTACCAGGGAGGGGCGATCACCGTTCCGGCGGCGCTGATGACGCTGGTGATCGCTGGCGTGATCACCGCCGTGGCGGACGCTCGGGGGGACGCCATGCGGGCGTCGTACGCCGCGATGCCGGCAGGAACGCGCGGCGGCGTGCGCATCGGCGCCTACGTCGCGATGGCGGCCTTCCTCGTCGTCCTCCCGCTCCTATCCGGAACGTTCTTCAGCCAGGTGCTCGTCTTTGTCGGGCTGTTTCTCCTGCTCGCGCTCGGGCTGAACATCGTCGTCGGGTACGCGGGGCTCCTCGATCTCGGGTACGTCGCGTTCTATGCCGTCGGCGCGTACGTCACGGCGCTGCTCACCTCTCCGTCGTCCTCACTCGGTCTGGAGCTCTCGTTCTGGATCTCGCTGCCCGTGGTCATGATCGTGGCGGCGACGACCGGGGTCCTGATCGGAGCGCCGGTGCTCCGGCTGCGTGGCGACTACCTGGCGATCGTGACGCTCGGCTTCGGCGAGATCGCCCGACTCCTCTTCCTCTCGGACGCGTTGCAGCCCTGGCTCGGCGGCGTCCAGGGTATCCAGAACATCCCCGACATCTCGCTCTTCGACGTCGAGTTCATCGGCGCTCAGGCGCTCTACTACCCGATCCTCGCGTTCTGCGTGCTCGCCGCCTTCGTGGCCTACCGGCTCGCCGACTCCCGCGTCGGCCGAGCCTGGAACGCCATGCGGGAGGATGAGCAGGTGGCGGAGGCGACGGGGATCAACGTCACCAACTACAAGCTCCTCGCCTTCGCACTCGGCGCCACATTCGGGTGCCTTTCGGGCGCGCTCTTCGCGGTCCAGCTCGGCTCGGTCTTCCCGGGCAGCTTCAATGTCCTCGTCTCGATCACGGTATTGGCAGTGATCATCCTGGGCGGCATGGGCAGCATCCGCGGTGTGATCGTCGGCGCCGTGGTGCTGATCGGCCTGCCGGAGCTCCTGCGTGAGTTCGCCGAGTATCGCCTGCTGGTGTACGGGGGCGTCCTCGTGGCCATGATGCTCGTGCGGCCCGAGGGCCTCATCCCAAGCCGGACCCGCCGCAGCGAGCTGCACGAGGAGGAGCCGGAGGAGGACCAGTTCTCTGAGCGCACGGGCGCCGACACGGGCGCTCCGGTGGTCACCGGTGGAGCCGGCCGATGACCATCGAGGGCGACCGCACCGGTGGTCGCCGAGCTTGCTGAGCCGCCCGAATCGCGCGCGCTCGTCGAGGTCCGCGGCCTGACGAAGGAGTTCGGCGGCCTGACCGCCAACCGCGATGTCGACTTCGACATCCCCGAGCGCAGCATCGTGTCGCTCATCGGTCCGAACGGCGCTGGCAAGACCACGTTCTTCAACCAGATCACCTGCCTCTACCGGCCGACCGAGGGAACGATTCGCTTCAACGATGTCGACATCGTGGGTTTGAGCCCGCACGACGTTGCGGAGCTCGGCATCGGTCGGACATATCAGAACATCCGGCTCTTCAGCAACATGACGGTCCTGGCCAATGTCATGGTCGGCCGCCACGTGCGGATGCGGTCGCAATGGTACGAGGCCATCCTCCGAACGCCGAAGGTGAAGGCTGAGGAGGAGAGCGCACGAGCCAAGGCGCACGAGATCATCGATCTGGTCGGTCTCTCGCGACGCTATGAACAGGACCTGGCGAAGAACCTGCCCTATGGGGACCAGCGCCGATTGGAGCTCGCTCGTGCGCTGGCGAGCGATCCGATCCTCCTCCTGCTCGACGAGCCAACTGCCGGCATGAACCCCGGGGAGACTCAACGGATGACGGAGCTCATCGCTCGGCTCCGCCGCGAGCTGAACCTCACCGTGCTGCTCATCGAGCACGACATGAAGGTCGTCATGGGCGTTTCGGACCGGATCACGGTGCTGGACTATGGCGAGAAGATCGCCGAGGGCACGCCCGAGGAGATTCGCTCCGATCCGAAAGTCATCGAGGCCTATCTCGGAAAGCAGGCGTCAGCGTGACGACGGACGCCAACGCCGCTCCGCTCCTCGAGCTCGAGGATGTGCATACGTTCTACGGCAACATCGAGGCGCTCAAGGGCATCTCGCTGCACGTCAACGAGGGCGAGATCGTCACCCTCATCGGCTCGAACGGCGCTGGAAAGTCGACGACCCTCCGGACGATCAGCGGAACGCTGAAGCCACGCGAGGGCTCCGTGCGGCTGCGCGGTCAGCCCATTCACCATATGCCGGCGCATGACATCGTGAAGCTGGGGCTCTCGCAGTCGCCTGAGGGGCGGCACGTTTTCGGTCGGATGACGGTCTATGACAACCTCGAGCTGGGGGCATACGCAAGGCGCGGACAGCCGATCGCCGAGGACCTCGCCCGCGTGTACGACCTCTTCCCCCGCCTCAAGGAGCGCCGGACCCAGAGGGCCGGGACGATGTCCGGCGGCGAGCAGCAGATGCTGGCGATGGGTCGGGCGCTCATGGCCCGCCCCACGCTCCTGCTGCTGGACGAGCCATCGATGGGCCTTTCGCCGATCCTGACCGAGCAGATCTTCACCATCATCAGGGAGATCAACGCCCAGGGCACCACCGTCCTGCTGGTCGAGCAGAACGCCCTCATGGCCCTCAACGCGGCACATCGCGGCTACGTCATCCAGACCGGCAAGATCCTCCTGGCCGACACGGCCGCCAACCTCGCCGCCAACCCGCAGGTGCGCCAGGCGTATCTCGGCGAGATCTGAGCCGCTGGGTGGCCGATCCCCCGCGCCCGCCGCGCAAGGACCCGCGCGACTATCGGCCCGACCTGCGCCCCATGCTCATCCTGGGTGGCCTGCTGGTCGCGGTCGTCGTGGCGTGGATCATCCTCTCGCCCATCATCCTGCCCCGCTGACGACGCGCGGCCATGTCACGTGAGGTCCCGCAGTACGCCGAAGCGTCAGGATTTTCACCCGGTGACTCGTATGCGCCGATACGGCCGTCGAACCGTTCGAATCTTCACCGGGTGAACGTCAGCGGCCCGATCTGACCGTTCAGCCGCCGCCACGCCGCATACCGTTCACCCCGTGAAAATCTGGCACCTTCGCGAAGACGGCACCGCGCAACTGAGCGTTCACCTCTCAGTTCGAGTGGAGCCGCACACCCGAGCTGCTCGGGGTGAAATCCACTCACCAGGCTGAGCGACGCAACCGCACCTCAGTACCGCCGCGGCGCCCCGAAGCCGATCCCGGCACCGTAGAGCACCAGAGCCACCCCCGCCGCCGCGAGCGCAAGGCCGGGAGACTGCTGCGGCAGCGGCACGTAGCCGACCGACCACAGCTCCCACCCCCGGAACGCGACCGCCGCCGCGCCGACCAGCCCGAGGAGGAGGTACGCCCAGGGTGCGTCGAGGGCGAAGCCCCAGCGGCCGCGCATGTAGCCGATGTCGAGCAGCACGAGGGCGAGGATCGCGGCGCCGTAGATGATGACGCCCGGCCCCTCGAGGCCGATCCCCTGCTGCGCCGGAACCTCGACCCCGGAGACGGAGTCGCCGCCCGAACGCCACCACGGCAGGAAGCCGGAGCCGATCATGGCCAGGGCCCCGAGCAGGATCAGGAACCGGAAGCGGCGCGGGCCCCCGTCCATGGGACTAGCCCTCGGGCGGCGTCGCGCCGTAGACCGACGGCTTCAGCACGCCGATGTACGGCAGGTTCCGATAGCGCTCATCGAAGTCGAGGCCATAGCCGATGACGAATCGGTCCGGGATGGTGAAGCCGATGTAGTCGATCGACAGGTCGGCCAGGCGTCGCGCCGGCTTGTCGAGCAGGCACACGATCTTGATCGACGCGGGCCGCTTGTCGGCGAGGTAGTGCATCAGGTAGTTCAGGGTCAGGCCGGTGTCGATGATGTCCTCGACGACGATCACGTCGCGCCCCTCGATCGGCTTCGACAGGTCCTTGAGGATCCGCACCTGGCCGGTCGTCTCGGTCCCGGCGCCGTAGGACGAGACCTCCATGAGGTCGATGCTCGTGGGCAGCTCCATGGCGCGCATGAGATCGGCGAGGAAGACGACCGCGCCCTTCAGGACACTGACGAGCACGGGTTCGCGGCCGGCGTAGTCGGCGGAGAGCTGCGCGCCGAGCTCGGCCACCCGGTTGGCGACCGTCTGCGAGTCGAGGAGGACCTCCTCGACGTCATCGTGCAGGCTCATCGCCTCAGCCGACGCTGGCGCCGTTGCCATTACCTGCTCCAGTGTGGGCGTATGCGCCGTTGGCGACGGCCATATCGGTCAGGAAGTCGAGGCGTCCGTACTTCACCATCAGCGCTCGGAAGTCACGGGCGTAGAACAGCTTCACGCGGATCTCCGGATAGAGCAGCCGCATGTTGCGGAGCTTGCGGTTCTTCTTTCGCACCAGCGACTGCTTGAGCGTCGTCAGCTCGATGTAGAGGTCGATCCCCGGCAAATAGAAGTCGGGCGAAAACGACTCGACGACCGCTCCGTCGGCGTTCCAGGAGATGGGGAAGACGTCGGGTTCGTATCGCCACGCGACACCGTAGTAATCGAGGATTCTCGCCAGCTCCGCCTCGCTCTGGTGGGCGAAACGGGGCGGCGAATCCGAGGTCAGCTGATCCGCCACCTGTCCTCGATCGTAGCCTGCGCGGGCACACGGGACGCCATCGACGCGAGTATATCGGGGTGAGTTATCCACAGGACGGCTTCGGCCGCGCGAATGGTGGATAACTTGGCTTGTGATCCACACCCGACCGCTGCTACGGTCACCGTCCTGCTTCTGCGAGCGACCGAGTACGGTAACCGCGGATGATTCGGGGCCGATGCGAGAGCCGGCCGCGACGCCGATCATCTGCCGGGAAGACCGAAAGGTCGCTCGAAGGAGCATTTTCCTTGTCCACCGACTCCAGCGAGACCGATGCGCGCGCCGCGCGCCTGGCGCTCGAACGGCTGCTCGGCGACGAGCCGATCGACCTTCCCGTCGGCCTGTTCGACCGCCTCGAGGCGTTCGTGCTCCTCCTGCTGTCGGCGAACCGCCAGACGAACCTGACGCGCGTCGTCGAGCCCGAGGCCGTCGCCCGGCTCCACCTGCTCGACTCGCTGGCGGCCCTCCCGCTCATCGATCGCTCGTCGCCGGCCCTTGCCCTGGACCTCGGCTCCGGCGGCGGGGTTCCCGGGATCGTGCTTGCCCTGGCCCGACCCGAGATCCATTGGACGCTGCTGGACTCGGTCCGCAAGAAGGCGGATGCGATGCGCGGCTTCGCCGATGAGCTGGGGATGACGAACGCCTCCGTCGTCGAGGAACGGGCCGAGGTCCTCGCTCGCGATCCGGCGCATCGGGAAGGCCACGACCTTGTGACGGCTCGGGCCGTTGCGCCACTCGCCGTCCTCGCCGAGTACGCGCTGCCACTCCTCCGCATCGGTGGGTCGCTGCTCGCCTGGAAGGGGCCGATCGCGGATGCGGAGCTTCGGGCCGGGGCCGCCGCATCGGCGCTGCTCGGAGGGGCTGAGCCCGAGGTCGTACCCGCTGGGTTCGACGCGCTCGGCGACCATCGGTTCGTGCTGGTCCGGAAGGTCGACGCAACCCCGGACCGGTATCCCCGCCGGCCCGGCGAGCCGGCGCGACGACCGCTTTCGGATACTTCTTGAGCGCAGTGGGAGGTTCCATGCAGACCCGTTCGATCCCCGCCAGCCCGGAAGGCCGCTCGCCTGCCGGGGCCGAGATCCGGTTCCTGATGGAGGGCGAGACCGGCGGCATGATCCACTCCACCGTCCCTGTAGGTCAGGTGAATCGGGCGACCGTCCACGCCACGGTGAGCGAGTTCTGGCATGTCCTCTCCGGCCAGGGGCGGATCTGGCGGCGAGACGCCACCGGTGAGGAGACGACCGTCCTGAAGAGAGGCGTCTCCATCGACATTCCGGTTGGAACAGCATTCCAGTACCGCTGCGACGGTGCCGACCCACTCCAGTTCATCTGCATCACCATGCCCCCCTGGCCTGGCGCCGAGGAAGCGACGGTCATCGAGGGGCCATGGACACCGAACGCTCCCGAAGGCTGACGCAGGACCGTCGGTATACTCGACCCCCGCATGCGCATTGCCGTCCTGTCGGACATTCACGCCAACCTGCCTGCCCTCGAGGCGGTGGCCGCGGACCTTCCAGCCATCGACGAGCTCTGGGTGCTCGGCGACACGGTGGGCTACGGCCCGCAGCCCAATGAGGTCGTCGCCACCCTCCAGGCCATGGGCGCGCGCAGCGTGCTCGGCAACCACGACGGCGCCGCCATCGGCACGGTGGATCCCTCGGACTTCAACCCCGACGCCCGTGCCGCCATCACCTGGACCGCCGAAACGATCGACGCGAACACGCGCGGCTACATCGCCACGCTGCCGGAGATCCGGCGCGACGGCCAGGTCACCGCGGTGCACGGCTCGCCGCGCGACCCGATCTGGGAGTACATCACCGGCCCATCGGTCGCGGCCGCCAACTTCGGCGCCTTCGAGACGCGGGTCTGCCTCTTCGGCCACACGCACCTGCCGATTGCCTTCCAGGCCATCGATGGCGGGGTGGAGGTGACGTCCGGCATCCCGGACCGGCCGGTCCCGCTGACCGGCGGCCGATGGCTGCTGAACCCCGGCAGCGTCGGCCAGCCGCGCGACGGCATGCCGGATGCTTCGTACGCCCTCCTCGATATGAACGGGACCGGCGACACCGATGCCTTCACCTTCAAGCGCGTGCGCTACGACATCGACCGCACCCAGCGGCTCATGCGTGAGATCGGCCTGCCCGGCCGCCTCGCGGAGCGGCTCAGCTACGGACGCTGATCCGGCCGCGCCGACTCCGCACGCCGATGCGCCGATGGGCGCCGTAGGATAGCCGTCGCATGGACTTCTTCCGCCGCGGCGATAAGCGCGCGGACCCCAGCTTTGAGCACGCCCGCGTGCTCGTGCCCCTCGTGGGCGACGCGAGCGTCGACGACCCGGCGCTCAAGGTCGCCGCGATGCTGCTGCATGGGCGCGAGGACGCCGAGGTGTCGCTGCTCCACGTCATCGAGGTGCCGTTCGACAAGAACCTCGACGCCGAGGATGAGGCGGCCGTGGCCGCGGCCGACGGCGTCCTGTCGCGCGCCGAGGCGCTGTTGAAGGCCAAGGAGATCCCGGTCCGGACCTCCACCGTCCAGGCGCGGGCCGCCGGCCCGGCCATCGTCGACGATGCCAACGAGCTCGGCGCCGACCTGATCGTGATGGGCCTGCGCTACAAGAAGCGATTCGGGGGACAATGGGACGCGGGACGCACCGTCCCCTATGTCATGCGCAACTCCACGGCGCCGGTCTGGTGCCTGCGCGCGGAGACGAAGGAGCTCGCACACACACCATGAGGGTGATCATCGTCGGCTGCGGCCGCGTCGGAGCGCGGGTCGCGACGGAGCTCGACCAGCGCGGTGAGAAGGTCATCGTGATCGACGTCAACGCGCGCGCCTTCACGCGCCTGCCCCAGGGCTTCGGCGGCGAGACGGTCCGCGGCAGCGGTACGGACGAGGACGTCATGCGCACCGCCGGCGCCGAGCAGGCCGATCTCGTCATGGCGCTCACCGAGGGCGACAACCGCAACGCCCTGGCCGCCCAGCTCGCGAAGCACCGATTCGGCGTGCCGCGCGTCATCGCCAAGATCAACGACCCGCTCCGCGGCGAGGCGTATCGGGCGCTCGGCCTGGAGACGATCTGCCGGACCATCATCCTGGGCGACGCGCTTGTTCTCGCGGCGACCGAGGGTGCCGAGGCGACGAACGGCTTCGTCGAGGTGCCGACCGCCCAGCCGCTGCGCGGCGCGCCACCGCCCGGATCCCTCGCGGATGAAGAGGCCCGCGCTGCCCTGGCTTCTGGTGACGAGGAGCAGGGTGTCAGCGACGCGATGGTCCAGCCCGCCGACGGCCGCGAAGGGGGCATGTAGATGTACGTCGTGGTCATCGGCGGCGGCAATGTCGGCTACTACCTGACCAAGGAGCTCCTCGCGGCGGGCCACGAGGTCGTCGTCATCGAGGAGGACCCGGCGCGCGCCCGGCAGATCGCCGATGAGCTGGGCAGCATCGTCATCGCCAACGACGGCTGCGAGGGCCGATACCAGGCCGAGGCCGGCATGGGCCGCGCCGATGTCGTGGCCGCGGTCACCGGCGACGACGCGGTCAATCTCGCCGCGAGCCAGGTGGCGAAGATGCGCTTCAACGTCCCGCGCTCGATCGCGCGCGTCAACGACCCGAAGAACGAGAAGCTCTTCCGCCAGCTCTCGATCGACGAGACGGTCAGCCCGACCCGTTCGATCCTCGGCGTCATCGAGCACGAGATCCCCGTCCACGACCTGCTCCACCTGGCCGAGCTGAGCGGCGGCGAGGTCCAGATCGTCGAGGCCCAGCTGGACGCCGATTCACCCGTCCTCGGTCGCGAGCTGCGCGAGCTCGACCTCCCCGAGGGCAGCTCCGTCGCAGTGCTGATCCGCGACGGCCGTGCTCAGACGCCGCGCCAGGACACCCGCCTGCGCGCCGGCGACAAGGTCCTCGCGGTTACGTCTGCCGGCCACGAGGCCGACCTGCGCAAGCTCCTCATCGGGGAATAGTGGGCAGCCGCTCGCGGGTGTGAGAACTCGCAGGACAGGATCCGCCGCGTCGCCGCGGCCGAGGTTCCTGCCTGGCCGAAGGCGCCCGAAGCGTCCAGATTTTCACCCGGTGACTCGTATGCGCCGATACGGCCGTCGAACCGTTCGAATCTTCACCGGGTGAACGTCAGCGGCCCGATCTGACCGTTCAGCCGCCGCAACGCCGCATACCGTTCACCCCGTGAAAATCTGGCACCGCCACGAATTCTGGCGGAACCGGCGGTAATCGGCCGATAATCCGCGCACCCTAGAGTCGGCGAAGCGAGTAGCCAGCGACTCGCGGACGGTCAGGGCCCCCAATTGTTGGAGCTCGCTCGCTTGTCGGACAACAACGTCGCGTATCCACTGATCCTCAACAAGGTCGCATCCCCGCATTACGCGACGCCGGTCTTGCGGCGCTCTCGGCTCCTCACGTGGCTGAGTGAAGTCTCGTCATGTCGCGCCGTAGTGATCGCAGCCGACGCCGGCTATGGAAAGACCACCCTGCTCTACCAGTGGGAGCAGGAGGTCGACTTTCCCTGTTACTGGTACAAGCTGGATCGCACCGACCGCGACTGGACCTTCCACATCAGCTATTTGATCGAGGCCATTGGGAAGCGCCACAGGGGCTTCGGCCAACGCGCCAACTCGATGCTCCAACAGATGGGCGGTCCGGGTTCGTCCCGACCTGGCGTTGCGGCGTACCTCTTGGCTGAGATGCACGAGACTCTCACCGAGCCATGCAGCTTCTTCATCGACGACTGGCAGTACGTCAACTCGGTGACCGAGGTCCGAGGGCTCTGGAACCAGATCTTGCGGGATGCCCCGCCCACATGCCGGTTTATCTTCTCGTCTCGCGTGAAGCCGAAGCTCCAATTCGCACGGTTCAAGACTCACGCCGGGTACGCGGAACTGCGGACAAACGCCCTTCGCTTCACTGAGTTGGAGATCGGCGAACTCTTTCGCGACGTCTATGACGACCCGCTCCAACCTAATGAGATCGAAGAGGTGGAGCGGCGGACCGAAGGCTGGGCAGCATCCCTGCAACTCCTGGAGGTGAGCCTCCGAGATCGAGAATCCTTGAACGATCGGGCTCAATTCATCCATTCGATCACAGCGACAACCGATAGCAGCCTGTTTGACTTCTTGGCTGAGGAGGTGCTCGATCAGCAGTCGGAGGCTGCCAAGAATTTCCTTCTGTCCACGTCGATCCTTCAGCAGATCACTGCCGAGGTCGCAGGGCGCCTAACGGGCGTCCACGATGCCCGGAGGGAACTCACCGGACTTGAGCATCGGGGCCTGTTTACCCACCAACTCGACGGGGAGCGATACCGATACCACAACTTGTTCCGCGAATTTCTCGAACGCAGGCTCCAAGCAGAGCGGTCGGAGGCGGAGGTCGTCGGCCTACACATTCACGCAGCCTCGTACTTCGAGACCACGGAACAGTGGCCCGAGGCTATCCACCATTACCTGAGATCCGGGCTCCAGAGGCAGGCGGGTCGTCTCATCGCGAAGCACGGGGAAGACGTCGCGTCATCCGGGCGTCTCGGGCAGGTTGACCAATGGATGGCTGACCTGCCTCCCGAGATGATCCGACAGAACGCGCGACTCAGCCTGTTACACGGAGAGGCTTTCGGCATCCAAGGTGAGTGGGCACGAGCCCTCGATGCGTTAGAGCGGTCTCGACAGTACTTCGCTCGGAAGGGCGACGCCCGCATGGAAGCGTTGGCCTGCCTGAAGTTGAGCACCGTCTACTCGAACTTCGGTGATGCCGAGAGGGCAGCGGAAGCTGCTGAGGCTGGGGTCAATCTTGCGCCGCCCGACGCCTCAATCACCCGGTTGCGTCTGGAAGGGAACTTGGCGGTCACGCGCACGTGGCTTGACGGTTCTCTTCCATTCGTGGTCCGCGAGTGCCGCCGCTTGGCTCTCGAGGCCGAAGGGAGGGGCCTCGAGCACTATGCGGCGATTGGCTTTCACAACCTCGGGGAGATGGAACTCCGAATGGGTGACATAGCGGAAGCTGTTGAAAACTTGGAACGCGCAGCCAAGGTATGGTCGGGAATGCCGACATCTCCATTCGCCAACAACGAGAACCTGACGGCAGCCCTCGTGTTGGATGGCCAAACGGATCGCGCGCGAGCCCTCGCGATCGAGGCGGTTCGTCAAACGATGCCCTGGAGGCGACCCAACGCCCTCGCTCTTCTGGGCATGGGCGCTGTACTCATGTCAGAGGGTCACATCGAAGAGGCGATCGATGCCCTGGAAAGGGCGGCCTCGAATGGTTCAAGCCTCGGTTCTGCCCACATCACCGTCTTTGCCCAGCTAATCGAGGCCCTGTACCTCGCGGAAAGACCCATCGCCGAGATCCAGCGCGTCGGTGATGAGTTAGCGGCTCGGCCGGTTGATAGTCGGTATCTCGCTGAGGCAGCTCCAGCGTTCGCGATTCTCGATCACATCAGTCCACGGTGCGACGGGGCGTGCCAGCGGCGCTTCGAGGACTTGATACAGGCTGAGGCATCCGGGGCAGTGCTGCCATCTGTTCTTGGACGCGTCAAGATTGGGTCTCTGGCGTTCGAGCACAGCCACCTTCGCGCGAAGCGAGCCGCGTGGTCCGCCTTGGAGAGAGCGAATGAGCGCGGCTTCGTAGCACCGATCCGAATGTGGGTCCGCCGCTACTCGCCTTTTGTGCGGTACGCACTTCACTCGGCAAGCGGGCCAAGCCTTCTGTCAGCCCTCGTCATTTGGGATCCAGAGGGGTGGCGGTCTTCTGTCGTCAGCTCACTCGGGAAGATCGACGAAGGCGAGCGCAGCGAGCTTCTAGTGTCGGTGGTTCAGAATGCCAATCGGGCCACCATCGACGCTCTTCGGGCAATTGAGGGAACCGACGTCGCCGACGCGCGTCGTCACCTCCAGCGCGCCCAGGCGACGCGTTTCTATCTCAGAACGCTTGGAGGCGTAAGTCTCCGGCGCGGGAACTGGAATGGCCCGGCTGTCACGATCGAGAAGCGCCGCGTGCGTGCACTTCTAGCGGTGTTGGCTGCGCACACGCATACGGTCCTTACTCGAGACATGGCGATCGATCTCTTGTGGCCCGAAGCGGATGGGGACGCGGCCGTCAACAGTCTCAACCAGACAGTCTTTCAGCTACGACGCTACCTCGACCCGGACTACAAGCAGGGTGAAAGCCCGGATTATGTGTTCAGCACCTCGGAACAGATCGGTCTCAATGAGGAGCTAGTCCACACCGATCTTCATGTCATCCGCATGCTGCCCGAAAGGCTTCGGACCGCCAGCTGGCCGCAGCGACAGATGGTCGCGTCCAAAGCAATCGATCTGGTCGCCGGCGAATTCTTGGCAGATTTGAGGTATGAGGGTTGGGCATCGCGGCTACAGATGGCGATCCACAATGAAATCCGGTCTCGCCTCCTACCGATAGCGGTTCAGGCAGACGGCCAATATGACCTTCAGGTCGCCCTGGACGCAGCCGCAGCACTCGTCGGTCTCGACCAGTTCGACGAGGCGGCAACTCTTGCCCTTGCGGATTGCCTCTCTCGTTCAGGTCGCCGGGTCGCAGCTCGTCGGTTGCTCGCCCAGTACTCAGACCAGGTGCGTCGCGATCTTGATGAAGAGCCTCCCGCGCAAGTGACTGCTGCCCTGACGCGGTTGAGCTGAGGTCAAGTCTGAATGGACTTGGCCGCCGTCCTCCGCACTATGTGCTTGACTTCACCCCTAGGGCCGCATAGAGTACTAGCAACCGCTGGTACTTTGGTACTTTCGGCCAATAGTCTGGGACGCCATGATCCGGCCGCTGAATGTGGGCACTTAGGGAGCCGGGGAGCGGGTAGTGCAACCGACCGTTCCGTCACGGAGTGTGTCGGTTGTCTAGGTCACGTTCAGAAGAGGGCACCTTCTGATGTCTAGAGAGTTCACCAAGGGCTGGTAACCAGCCCGAGAGACTCACCGTGCGGGAGAGGCTGCGTCGGCTGCTCGGGTTGACTGCCGTCTTAGCGTACCCTCATTTCTCTGGCAATTGCCGGAGGCGGGGGTGTCCAAGGCTGGTAATTAGCGCATGCTAAACTCCCGATCGCACACCTAGCGGTGCGGATCTGGTGAACAAGCGAGTTCGTCGCTTAGTCTCAATAACAGTAGCCGCCGCAGTTGTTGCAATTGCGGCGGCTTACTTACTGTTTCCGGTCGAGAGAGCCGGTCGGAGGCCTAGCCGGGCTTGACGTTCTGGACCGGCGCCACGATCCTCGCCAGCGCGCTTCCGGTGCGCCTGCCCCGCGGAGTGATCATTTCGGTGGCCGCCGCTCCGATGATCGCCGTCTTCATTCTCGGAGGCCCACTCGCCGGAGCTCTAGTCGCCCTCATCGGGACGACGGACAGCCGGGAGGTTCGCGGCAAGGTCCCGTGGTACGGGACCGCATTCAACCACGCGTCTGCCGTCAATTCGGCTGTCGCTGGGGCATCGTTTTTGACGTTCTGCGCACCGTTGTCCCGTCAGAGGCGACGCTTGCTCCCCTTGGTCTGTTCGTCGCAGCGATTCTGGCTAGCGTCGTCTTCTTTTGGTCAGCGCGGGCCTCGCGATCCGGCGGTAAGTGCCCGGACCGAGGTCGCGATCCAGACTGTCCTAGCCCAGGACATCGGAGCAGTGGCAACAAGCCTGGTCGGCCTTGCCCCGCTTGCCTGGCTGATGACACTCACCTTTCAGCTCGGTGACGGGGTCGGCTGGTGGGCAACGCCACTTTTCGTTGTGCCGTTCTTAACAACGCGACTGGCGTTCGCTCGGTATGTGGAAACGCGCGAGCTCTTCGAACAGACAATCGAGGCGCTGTCGAAGGCCGTCGACGCCCGGGACCCGTACACGCGGAACCACTCGAGTCGGGTGAGTCACATCGCGGAGGCGATGTGCCGGGAGATGCGCCTGTCGGAGGGCGAGATCGAGAAGATCAAGTGGGCCGGGCTGCTGCACGACATCGGCAAGATCGGCATCCGCGACAACGTGCTGCTCAAGGAGGGCCCGCTCGACAAGAACGAGCGCGTCCTCATGAACCAGCATCCGACCATCGGCGCGGAGATCGTGGCGCCGGCGAGCCAGCTGGCGCCGCAGGCGCCGCTCATCAAGTCCCACCACGAGTGGTTCAACGGCTCCGGCTACCCCGATGGGGTGGAGGCGCTGGACATCCCGCTCGGTGCGCGGATCCTGACCATTGCCGACGCCTACGAGGCGATGACCAGCTCCCGCCCGTACCGCAAGACGCCCCTCACCCACGAGGAGGCCGTCGACCAGCTCGTGAAGTTCACGGGCATCCAGTTCGATCCGGACATCGTGCCCATCCTGATCGGCCTCGACCGCAGCATCCTGGACCGCCCGCCGGACCGCCCGGACGAGCTGCCGACGATGCTCCATCCGCCCATCCTGAAGGACGTGCCCCGAGAGCAGGCGGAGCTACCACGCCCCGCACTGGCCTCCTCGGACGATGTTTCTTAGCACCATCCTCATCGCGCTCATCGTCGGCGCGCTGGCCGGTGGTGGGCTGCCCCGCCTGGCCGACCTCAAGCTGCGCTGGATCTACCTGCTGGCCGGCGCCCTGGCGCTGCGGGTGGCCGCCAACCTGAGCCGGGATGCCGGCATCGCGGTCGACGTCCCGCTCGGCTGGGCCTACATCGGCGCCTACGTCCTCATCTTCGCCTGGCTGTGGGGGAACTGGCGCGTGCCGGGGCTCCAGATCGCGGCGGTTGGCATCGGCGCCAACATGGTCGCCGTCCTCCTCAACGGCGGGCAGATGCCGATCTGGTCGGCCGCCTTCTTCGCCGCCGGCTTCGACGAGTCGACCATCGCCAACGACCCGTTCCACTTCCTCCTGCAGGCCGATACGGTCAGGGACTTCGTCGGCAGTGGCGGGCTGTTCGGCGACGTCATCCCCCTGCCGCTGCCGATCATCCGCGACGTCGTCAGCATCGGCGACGTGCTCCTGGCGCTCGGCGTGTTCTGGGCGATCGTGTACTCCATGACCCGGGCCGAGGCGCCGTCGCGATCCGCCCTGGCGCTGGGCGCGCCGAACATGCTCCGCCCCGCCATCTCCACCCCGGGTGCGGCCGGCGCCACCTACGCCGATGCGTCCACCATCCCGGCCGAGGTCTCCGAGGCCGGCGCCGAGATGGCCGGCATGCGTCGCCAGTCGCCGTACCTGCGCCTGTTCGGCAACCGCAACTTCAGCCTGCTGTGGACCGGGCAGCTCGTCTCGTTGCTCGGTGACCGGATCCACGTCATCGCCCTCGCCGCGCTGGTCACGACGCGCGGGACGGCCATGGAGGTCGGCATCGTCTTCGCCGCCACCGCCGTGCCCAGCGTGATCTTCGGGCCGATCGCCGGGGTGCTGGTGGACCGATGGGACCGCCGCCGCACGATGATCGCCTGCGACCTCGTCCGCGCCCTGCTCGTGCTGGCCGTGCCCTTCGCGTTCGAGGTCAGCATCGTCCTCGTGTACGTGGTGGCGTTCGCCGTCGCGACCGTGACGCTCCTCTTCCGGCCGGCCAAGACCGCGGTCATCCCGACCGTCGCCGGCGATCGAGACCTCGTGGCCGCGAACTCCGCGTTGGCGGTGCCCGAGACGGCGGCCGACCTGCTCGGCTATCCGATTGCCGGCGTCATCGTCACGGCACTGAGCGCCGTCATCGGCGCGGCGTTCGTGCTCGACGCGGGAACGTACGTCGTCTCGGCCGTCCTCATCTGGGCCATGCTCCTGCCGCGCCAGGTGGACGAGCTGACCGAGCGGATGACGATCGGCGCGGTGTGGCGCGAGATGCGCGAGGGCTTCGCCTTCCTGTGGGGCGAGTCGGCCCTGCTGGCCAACACGCTCCTTTCGACCCTGGCCCAGGTCGCCATCGGCGCCGAGATCGTCGTCTCCCTGCTGTATGCCAAGGACGTGGTCGACCGCGGCTCGATGAGCTTCGAGCAGATGTACTCGCTGCTCCTGACCGCCATCGCGGTCGGCAGCGTGCTGGCCGGCATCTTCGTCGGCGCCATCGGCGATCGGCTTCCGAAGGGGCGCGTGGTGATCGCCGGCTACATCGGCATGGGGCTGTCGCTGGTGGCCGCCGGCCTGGTGCGCGACCCGGTGCTGGCCATGCTCTGCTTCTTCGTCACCGGCGCCTCGAACATGATCTTCATCATCCCGACCGTGACGCTGTTCCAGGAGCGGACCCCGCAACGGTTGATGGGCCGCGTCGTCTCGAGCCGGCAGTCGCTCGTGTTCGGGGCGATCGCGGCTTCGATGGCCCTGTCCGGCTATTTCGCCGGCATCATCGGTCCGGCGTCGGTGCTCATCATCAGCGGCGCCATCTGCGCCGGCGCGGGGCTCATCGGCATCGCCATTCCCGCCATGCGCGACGCCCGATAGGCGGACCTGCTAGCCTTCCCGCGCCGTGGGACTGATCCTTGATGTGGCGGTCATCGTGCTCGCTGCGGCGGTGATCGGATCGCTGGCCCTCCTGGTCTGGACCCTTGCCGTGAGCGCAGTGCGCGCCACGCAACGAGGTCGGGAGCAGGTCGCGGACTCGCGGCGATCCGTCGCCGATCTTGAGGCGCGCTTCCGGGCCGCATCCGGACGGGTCGCCGGAACCCTGGCCGAGATGGCGCAGCGCACGAGACCCTGGATGGGAGATCCCTTCGACCGATGACGACCAACGAGCCCAAACGCGAGCCCGGCTACCGCGGCGCCCTGCCGACCCGCGACGATCGCCTGGCGCGACCGTGGATCCTGACCATCCTCGCGATCTTCGTGCTCATCATCGTGCTCGCGATCGCCGGCATTCCGTCGCGATTCATCCCCGAGCCGACACCGATCCCGATCCCCTCCATCCCGGTCCCATCCGAGACCGCATCGCCATCGGCCTCTGGGTCGCCTGAGGCATCCGGATCGGCCGAGCCGTCAGGGTCAGCTGCGCCGTCCGCGTCCACGTCCGCATCGGCTTCGCCCTCCGCCGCTCCGTAGCCAGCGCTCCCGGAGGAGCCCAACGGGGCCGTCCGTTTCGGCGGGGGGCAGCAAGACACCCTGGCTCGCGGGGTCTCTCGCGACCGAAACGATGGAACGGCAGCTCTGGATCGGCTCCAGACAACGTGGCGGAGTAGCTCAGTGGGAGAGCACGGGACTCATGAGCCGCTCCCACGGAACGCTGTGGTACGCCGCTCTGAGCCGCGAGCGTTTCACGCTCAGTTATGCGCTCGATCGCTGGGACCGGATACCTCAGCGGGTGACGCCGCTAGGCATGACACGGCGCATTGGTAGGGAGCACGATCGCTTCATTGATGAGGCCCGGGTAGGCCGCGCGGAACGCTAGGAGGTCGTCCTGGGCAAGGGAGAACCGCTGGCCAGTCGGTGAGCAGTGTCCAGGCCCGCCTTCCGACATTGCTACAAAGCTCTTGTTGCTGTGCCCAATGCGAAGGGCGTGCCCGACCTCATGCAGGACGGTGGAGACGGCGCTGACCTTGCCATCGGAGATCGTCCCGCTCCAGTCATACATGTTGGCATCTCGGCATGTGGTGTTGAGCCAGATCACGATCCAGTTGTATCCACCGACCTTGGGTTGGGTCAATCCAAGGTGCAGACCTTGAGCGACCGAACAGGTTCCGAGATCCGCCCAGCGGATCTCGATGTTGGAGTTGTCGTTGTTGCAATTGGCATTACTCGAGAACGAGCCGGGTGACGCCTTAGCCCACTCTTGAATTCCAATGGAGAGGGCCGAACGGTTGAGATAGATCAGGTCGGTCAGAGAGCTCCCATAACAGACCGAGAGGTCGAACTTGCCGTCGAGGTTCGTATCGATGGCGCTGGTGTTGAAGAACCGGTTCGGCTCACCGGGAATGTCGACACCGTTGAAGAGCCGATACGCGAAGGTTGGGCCAGCACTGAAAGCGATCGCCACGATCGCGATCATTGAGGCGGAGACCATTCGGCGAATCAAGAGCGCACCTCCCTGTCCGAACGTTGGGCACGCCGGAATAGTCTAGAGCGCGGCTATGTGGTTGCCGCCAACATTGCGACCCACAACGTGCGGTGGCACCGTCCTGACGGGAGTGACACGGACCCAAGTCGGAATCAGAGATAGACTCCCCGTCCGTGGACATGCTGAATGGCGAACAGATCGCCGCGGCCAACCTGACCGACTGGCGCAAGCTTGCCCAGGGGCTGCATGCCCGGTACGTGGTCGACAATTTCGGCGCCGCTGCACGGTTCGTCGCCGCGGTAGGCGAGACGGGCGACGCGCTCGGCCACCACCCGCGCGCCTCGATCGGCAAGGGATATGTCGACCTCAAGCTGGTCAGCGACGACGCCATCTACCGCGACGCCGCGGGCACGGAACACGTCGTCGAATGGGTGACCCAGCTGGACGTCGACCTCGCGCGACGGATCACCGAGATCGCCGCCAACCACAAGGTCGACGCCGACCCGGCCTCGGTCAGCCACATCGAGCTGGGCCTCGACACGGCGCGCGCCGCGACCATCGCCCCGGTGTGGGCCGCCCTGCTGACCGGGAGCGCCGAGGCTCAGGGGCGCGGGTCCCCCAGCGACGAAATCCGGGACGCCACGGGACGGGTGCCCAACCTGTGGTTCGGCGACGCCGACGAGCACGAGACCACGCGTGAGCGGTTCCACATCGAGGTCTATGTGGCGCCGGAGGTAGCCGAGCAACGGATCGCGACCGCCCTCGCCGCGGGCGGGACCGTCGTCGACGACAGCAACGCGCCCGCACTCACCGTGATCGCCGACCAGGACGGCAACACGGGAGTGGTAGCCGTCGACGTGTCGGCTGCGAAGAAGGACTGAAACGCCAACTAGGGTGACTCTCAAGCTCGCTGCCATGGAAGCAATCTACGAGTCTGCGGCCGCAATCGGCGACCACCACCGACTCGCCGTTGAGACGCGCAGCGGCGACCCATTGGAGGGATCGATTGACCGACGCACATGACCAGGCGTTCCACCTCCGGGCCGGGGAGGGGCGGCGGATCTGGGCCTTCGGGGACCTGATGATCGTGAAGGCGACAGCTGAACAGACATCCGGACGCGTGTTCGTCATGGAGCAGCACGTGCCGCGACATCGCCGCGCGCCCGGCCGTCACGTCCATGAGGTCGACGACCAATCCTGGTTCGTGATCGCCGGTCGTGGCCGGTGGTTTATCGGCGACGAGACGATCGAAGCCGGTCCGGGCGACTTCGTGCACGGTCCGCACGGCGTCGCACATGCCTTCAGCGCGGACACCGACGACCTGCATGTGCTGGTGATCACCGCGCCGGCGGGCCTCGAAGGGTTCTTCGCCGCGATGGGCGTGGATGCCACCGACCCGACACACCCGCCCGCCGACCTGCCTGAAGCCCCCGAGGACCCGGATCTCGCCCGCCGGTACGGGACAATAACGCTTGGCCCGGAGCCCCGCTGGAGTCCCCAAGACGTTCGCGCCTCGTAACCCCGGCGCCGGGGGAGGCGAACGCGTAACGGCCACAAGCGTGGGAGAAAATTGACACTGGCGCGAGCGGTGGACGGGCGTGTTGACCCCGGGCCGACATCAACTCGAGGGCACGAGAGTCATCCGACCGGGGCAAACCTGTACGTGCAATGACCGTGCCCGGCTGGCCCGGAGCGATCGGCGAATCGGAATAGCGCTGTTGTGGGCCATGCCATCCGTTTCGGGAGCCCTGGGCAAGTCTGGCCTGCGGAATGCATTGCCGGGCTCGTTGACCTCACAGCGGGCGGCAATGCCCGCGTGAGCACACAGAGGAGGTAGGACAGTGGAATGGCTCGCGTGGCTCGTAGTGGGGGCGATCGCCGGATGGCTCGCCGGACTGCTCGTCAAGGGTGACGAGGGCATGGGCGTGATTGGGCATATCGTGCTCGGCCTGGTCGGTGCTCTGTTGGGCGGCTTTATCGTCAGCCAGCTCACCGGGAATGACCCCATGGACGGAGTCTTCGACGTCAGTACGATCCTGACTGCCGTCGTCGGCGCCGTCGTCCTCGTCCTGCTCGGGAGCATGGTGATGGGTCGGAGCCGCACGGGCAGTGGCCCTGTCTGAGGCATTAAGCGTTAAGCCCGCCGGGACTCCCTCCCCGGCGGGCTTTCCGCAACGATGAGCGAATCGGCATGGCGGCTTCGTATGAGTGGTGCGCGTGGCACACTGTTGGCGGCTTCTGCTGATGGTCTCGCTGCTCGTCGTGCTAGGCGGTGCGGCGCAGCCCCCGTAAGGTCAGGTCGTGGGCCCTAAGGATCGTTCCGCAGTCTTCGCCCACTTGACCCGACGCAGGCAGGGTGCTCCATTCCGGCAGCGCCACTCGTCCGTGCCGTCGGCGTACGTTGATCCTCGGGCAGGCAGTCGCGTTCGCCAGTCTTGGCGTACTGGTCTGGCTAGGGCTGTTCGCCGTGGCCGTGGTCTCGTTCGTCACGATGTACGAGGAGCCCACCCTGCGTCGTACCTACGGCGCGACCTACGACGCCTACTGCCGCGCCGTCCGAGCGTGGTGGCCGCGGCTCACGCCGTGGGAGGGATTCGCGGCCGGCACGAGGCGACGCGCGCGCTGAGCCACTCGGGAAATGGCCGGTAGGGCGCGAGCTCCGCTCGTCATGACGTGCGGCGCGGGTCCGCGCCCCTGGTGGCGGTGCGGAGGACCGGCGGGATCCAGTCGTCGACATGGACGAAGCGGTCGAACGAACCGACCCCCACCTCGCGCTCGACACTCGCGCGGAGCGAGTGCCGGTAGAACTTCACGTGCGTGAAGTCCTCGAACAGGACGTAGTACGGCTCGTTCTGTTCGCTCTGGAACTGCTGGCCGGTGAGGGCCGCCCGATGGGTCCGGGCGAACTCGTCGACCCCATCGCCGACCACGACCCCGACGTGTTCGAGCCCCATCTTGTAGACGCGCTGGTGGACAGGTGGGATCAGCTCGATCAGGTCGACGGTCACGTGCGGCTCCACGGCCAGCGGCTCGCGCAGCAGGATCTTCGAAATCGGCCGACCGTTCCAGACGTTCTCGATGTTCGCCGCGGCGTGGCGCTCGAGCAGGCGCGGACGTGGAGGTACCGGTCGTACTCCGCGACCCGATACGCCAGGTGGCTCAACGGATACGGAGAGATATCGATTCCCCGCGCGCGCAGCCGATCCTTCTGGCCGGCGAAGAAGGCCCGGTAGTCGCCGAGGATGTCCTCGATCGGGTCGGTCACCGTTGCGTCTCAGTGCTTGCGCGTCGTGGCGCGCGACCTCAACGCGGTCAGGACCGAGAGCAGGAGGAGCGCCGCGCCGAGAACCCATGCCAACGACGGCGGGGTTCGGGGGGCGGCGGTGGCCACGTCTGGCACGAGCGGACCTGCCGATGCGGAGGGGGTCGGCGCGAGAGCGACCGGGAAGCCATCGGACGCCGAGCAGGTGCCGCCGACCTCGGTGGCCACGATCTCCCAGAGTCCGTCCTCGTCCACCGTGAAGTCGAGAATGAAGTACCCGACGCTGCCGAATGCGTCGGCCGCAGTGACGGTCTCGGTGCGAACCGTAGCGCCGTCGACGGTGATGACGAGATCAACGTCGCCGAGCGCGAAGCCGAATCCCTCGATCGACGCTACATCCCCCACTTCGACCGAAGCCGGCGCCGCCACCCGACGTCGCGATCGGCCTGCATCCGCCCGCCCCGGTCGAGGCGGGGAGCAGGAGGATGGCCACAAGGGCGCTCAGGCTGGCGGTGGACCAGCGTCGCATCGGCGGGAGAGCCATGCCGGCATTATCCGCCCGCCCGCCGTCAGGCGAAGGCCGTTCGCTCAGGCAGCGAGGGTGGCGTCCAGCTTGGAAAACGCCTCGGACCAGCCGTCCTCACTCGGGGACACCAGGTCCTCCGGAAGCCACTGGCGAACCTCGAGTCGGGTCCGTCCGTCGGCCTCGTCGTAGAACTCGAGCCGCATTCGCGTCTCGAACGGCTCGAAGCCCTCGGGGAGCCGGCCGCTGACGCGCATCATCCCGTCGAGCAGCTCGTTGTCGAGGACCTCCGCAAGATCAATCTGGATGTGGACCCGAACGTCGGATCGGCTGCGGATACCTCCGTCCATCGCTGGTAGCCGCCGGGGCGGACATCGAACTCGATCTCATCGCGCGGGAGTGAGTTGCCGATCGGCCCCCACCACTCCGCCAGGCGGTCGGGGTCCGTGAACGCCTCGTACAGGCGCGCGCGGGGCGCGTCAAAGATGCGCGTCACGGCGAGCTGCGGGGCCGTCGTCGTGTTCATGGCCTACCTCTCTTCGTCTTTG
>CAWBOA010000005.1:0-175568 GCA_963790255.1 uncultured Chloroflexia bacterium
ATTGTGATCAGCCGCGTTGCAAGGTGTGAAGAGAGCGTACCATTGGCCGGCCATCTGGTCAGCCATGATGCTATCGGAATGGTCGGTATTCGCTGCTGTCGTAGTGATAGTACCCTCCCGTCTCGTCCCATAAAAGCTTCTCGTACACCGCTTGCCCGCGGCTGAACAGGTCCCTGAATGTATGAAGCAATTGAGTTGTCCGTTTTAAACTCGAGTGGGTATATCTGCACTTATATGTGCATGCAGTATCGCCGTGGCCGAGAATTTCAGCCATTCGTGCTGCGGCTGAGAGAGCAGCAAGCATAGTCCTCCTGATAAGCGGAGGGCCCCTTCACATGCCATGCGTCGTAGGTCTTCGAGAATACAATTTACAATTAATTCGACATGTAATTATTCCAACGACGTGTTGTACCTGATCGGGGGAGGCCACTGTTTTCGATCATCCCTAAGGGTTTCGGTTGAGCTTGCTAACTATATTCAGGAATTGATTACGTACCATCGCCGTCCTTGTCGAACTGCATTTGATAGTCCATCGCAGCAAGAATCACCGGCCCATCTCTTCGAGAAACGTCTTGTCCTTCGTTGCAATGTAGTCTCGGTAGATCTGTAAGACGAACTTGGGGTTGAGGTCCTCGGCGCCACTGCGTGGTGTCCTGTATGCAGTAGCTGTTCACCCGCACCAAAGGAGACTCGCTCGGTGTTCCTGTTTAGTGGCAATAAAAGCCATGAGTCACATATGATCGCGTATTGCAATTTATGGTACCCATGTCGTGGGGCACTGCGCCTTTAGCCTTCCGCACTGCCTCCTTTCCTGTTGCAAGCACCTGCCACTTCTGGATGCTCCTACATCAGGAAGAAGGGTTCTGTTGGCTTGGAGCGTCTTCTGTGTGTTACGGCAACCCACCTTAAGGGTAGCGACTGCGACGTCTTGTTGGAGCGACAGTTCCAGGAAGGGCCACAGCATCGTCAGCGCGAAGCTGGCGTAGAAGTGCACGTCGTAGGTGTTGTACATCAGATACTCCAGGCCCTCGAGATACAGAAACTTGCCCACATTGTGTCGGTCCACCTTCTCCTCGGTGTCTTCGCTGATCAGCGACGGCAGGTCCGAATTCTCCACCGTCAAACAGCAGCTGCTTCGCGGCTCCCTGATCTTCTCGTGGTCGGAAGTTCCCTGTACCGTTCATGGTACTTCCATTGGTGCGGCCGTCATCGGCTTCTGGTGAGAATGATGGCATCGATGCCTCGCGCCTTCACATTCTCGCTGGCTTTCAATAAAACCCTCTTCTCCTCTTCTTCACTTTCAACGTTCCGCTCACTCTCCTTCTCCTTCTCCTTCTCTTTCTCCTTTTCGTTCTCGCATTTCTCGTTGTCCTTCGCTTTCGAGCCGTTCTTCTGCTTGTACTGATCGTCTCCTGCTTCATCTCGCGCTTCCACCGTTCTTTCAGCCGCTTCATCTCCTTCTTGTCTCGCTTCTTCGCCATCTCGATGTCCTTCTTCTCCCGCTTCGTGCTCCTGCAAGACGACCTCGCGCACACTCTTGTCGCTCTGTTCCTCAGCAGTGTCATCAGCCGGATATCCCATTTCGTCAAGCCACAGGGTTCCTTTGTTAGGGAGTGAATAACGATGAAGGAAGGGGAAGAGAGACGCACCACCGGCAACGATATAATAGAGCTCGTTGAATAACGCCGACTTGTACCAATCGTCTAGCGAGGCGTCCTTCAGGACCGGCGACTGCCATCGCTGTGGGTAGTAGAAATATGCCACGTCAGCGGACCTTCGCCACGGCACTGTAAAGGCCACGCACCTCAATGTCTCTGATCCAAGCAGTGTACCTGTTGAGAGCATCGCAAGCCATCGTGGTTGAACTCTTCCCTTTTCTGCCGTAATATTTTGTGTACCGCCGGTTGTACGCCCTGCCATAATGTGAACTCTGTTACTCATGCATGCCTTCGAATCTAATGAGAGGGCTTTCATTACCTTCCTGAGCCAAAGCGGACGATCGGATGATCCCACACCAATGCGAATGGTATCGACCGACGCTGACCCGGCGGGTATGGTCACCTTCACCGCGATCGCGCCGCCGATGGTCTCGCCGCGTTCGGAGTTTATGGACTCCGTGGACGGGTCAGGGACCAGACAGCCATCCTTTGCAAACTCCTGTAGAGCCCGAAGATGTAAGACGGAGAGCGAGAAGGACTCTGCGTCCAAGAGGTCAGGTACCTTCCACAGCGATTCACCCTTCCCCGATGTGAGGAAGGTTGTCTTGTGCGTCATATCGTAATCCGAATCGTCCTCCGGCACCTTGGCAGCGATGCAAAAGGTGAGCGGGTCGGCATTGAGCCGATGCGTGGCCGCATCTGCGGCGTCGTCGGCGTCCAACACCGTGGGTTGCAACTTGTGGTGCATCTCAATTCCCAGACCCCCCCTTAACCAGAATGAATTGAATATTCTTTGGGGGGGGGGGGTGCGTCAGATAGTATTACCTGCGGGTGTGTTGCGCGTCCAGCTGATGTTGTGGTGCCCGCCTGCAAGGTCGTTGTCCGTCCGGTTGCCGTTCTGGAAGGAGAACATGATGCTCACCGACGCGCTCTCCGTGGCATGAGTATTCTCACCGTCCACTCAAACACCGACATGGGCAGGCAGCTGTCCTTGTAGTTGTGCGGGATGACCGGCGAGACCCGCCGGCAGGTCAGCACGAGGTGCGGGTCGGGGGCCTCACGGTAGGTGGTCCACGCTCGAGGGAATAACGCTGTGTAGGTACTCTGCTTCCCCGACAGATTCCACCCCCATGCCTTGAGGCTGCACACGCGTGCGTCAACAACAAATTAATTAATCAATTAAGAGGGGGGACTCACTTCTTCGTCTGCGGTGCTGGTTGAGGATAGAGTACTACCGCTTGCGGCTCTGGTTAAGTAAGTTGAGTGAGAGAGAGTGTTCATCCATGGTGAGCAAGCTAGCAATATCATCCTCATATGTGGGCGACGCACCGTTGCCAGGGCGACTGATCCGCACCGAGAATTGGTCGGCGGCGACGGTATCGTACGTCGGCCGGCTCAGCCGGAACTGGAAGCTCTGGGAAGTCGCCTTGCCAACCCCTGTGCCATGACCCAAATTGGAATTAATTTAGGAGGGCGAGCCCTCCTTGCCTTCTGTTGTGCACTTTTGGAGGGAGGGGACGAGCAGGCCTACCGCGATGCCGCCGCCACCGATGCCGCCCAGCGGGATGCCTCGGATAGGTTTCGGCTTCAGCGGATTTAGCGGATCCATGAAGGGCTCCTTGCCTGATACGTAGACGGACATTCCCATTTCGAATTCGTTTTTGATTGATCGCGGGTAGGTTATTGTGAAGAGTGCATGAGTGCGTCAGAGTTGAGTTTGCGTGGGATTAACAGGTAGGGCGTCACTTTACCTTTGCTGCGCATGTCGTGAACATATTTCGTAGGCATACGCGATCCAAGAAGAAAGTTCTGGAGAGTCTGCTTCAAGGTGGGCGTGAAGGACTCCAACTTGTGGGGAAACACATTTACAAGCTGCCGCGTCCATCCAAGCCGATTTGATCGCGCGAGGAGCTTTCGCTTCCCCTTCTCGTGACTCAGCCCAGATATTTACCGTTTTTCTGTTTCGATTTTTTGCGCGCCGAACCGGGTGGAGGTGGACACGAGTGGGAGATCCCTCTGAGCTGCTTGCTCTTGTCCTTCCTGCTCGCGCGTTGTTCCATCAAGCCCACCGATGCGAAAAAATTTGCGCAAACTCCGGGCGCTTTTTTTTTGTCGACATTGACGAAACGAACAGGAAAGCGGTGGATCAGGCTCAATGGCCAAATACAAGCAGTCTGCACTCTGGCGATACCAACCCGTGTGTTCCGCTACTGCGTCCTGATCTCAGGTTCGCAGCCGGTACTGCAAGTATCGCGTCAACACGGTTGCCGCCTTAGCGGCGAAGCCCATGTCCTCGAAAGGGTTGTTGGTCTTCGGAACCAGAATCGTGCAAATACAACCACTGCGCATTGGTGGCTCAGCATACGAAGGGGAAGGGAGCGGGTTGAGAATACCGATGTTGCTGACACCCATCTTGGTCTCTGTTCCCTGCGGGCTGCCTCCAAGAGAATCTCCGCAAGCCAGAGGAAGAGGGACTGATATGGCTGCTTCAGTCGTTGAGGGAAGCCCGACCCCACCGCCTTCTCATCGGCAGAAGCAAAGGCTGAAAAAAAAAAGGTGATATTGAGACATGGGTCCCGTCATTGGAATGTACCTTCCAAATCTGAAGGAGAGACTGCCGACGGCCCGAACAATCTGCAGGGCAGCTCGGAGAACCACCGCTGCGCGGCCAAACTCCGTTAAGGAACGCCTGCAACAGGGCAGAGAGAGAGAGAAGGAGACCGTTCCTACCTTGATGAGGGTTGCGGCTGAGTGCACGTCGATATTGAGTTGGAAGGAGGGATCTAGGACATGGGCGGTGACCGCTGTATCTGCTTCATCAGCGTCTCGTTGCCGGACAAGCGGGAGATTCCCTCCACCGCGATGCCGTTTTGTCGGTAGAGGGTTTGTCTCAGCACGCTCAACACAACAGGGACCTGATATCCGATTCCGTTTTGTTTGATGATTGAGCGAGTGAAGATGGAAATGCGTCGATCCGTTGTTTCTGCGTGCGTGATCGTGTTGGTGGGTGCGCTGTGGGGTGCGGCGCGTGTGAGTTGGCTGTGTCTTTTTTATTGGGCGTGGGATGCACCTTGGTCATGACAGCTTGGAAGGGACAAAGGATTGACGCCGAACACTGGCCGAGAAGGAGCCATTTGTTGAGCGTAGCGCGACGAAGGATCACTCTGACGGAGGTACGGTGCGCCAGAGGATAGCGGTGCAGAGCCGCGAGGCGACGTAGGTTGTTGTTGTGGATATTGTGGTAGGGTTAGGAATATGCGTTCGTACAGGAAGTGGAGGCGGGATCGCTAAATGCCGATCGTATTGGCGGTGAAGGGGAAAACGGTTGTCGCACACGTTGAGGAAGAAGTGGAGTGTAGTATCCCTGTGGCTGTTGCAGAAGAGGTGGCTGCGAGGATAGGTAATCAAGGATTCCAAAAGGGATCCCATAAGGGTGTTGTGGTCGTTGGCGGTGAAGAAAGATTAAGCGGCGAACCGCCCGAAGACCGAGGCGGCAGTGGCGGTGGAAGTCCGTACGGGCTTGCAAACGCATCTGGAGGAAACCCGATCGAAGAAGGCGCGCTGCCTCGCGGCCCTTCTCCTGCGTGCATCGTTACAAAACTTTGGAATAAAAATTCGAGGAAAAAGCAGCAGGAGGCCCCATACATATACATTGCACTGAGAGTAGTCCACAGGGTGAGCCGACATACCTCTCGAGGGTGTGAAGCTGTGCTCTCCTCGGTTCTCTTGACCCCCGTGAAGCAAAAAGTCAAATCCGGTACTGCGGAGATTTCTGTGTGGTGCTGAAATCAATTAATTACTAATTAACACGGCAGCAAGAGGAGGAAGAACACCCGCCACGTCGTCGGGTAGTCGGCGCGGAGGTACCTGTCTCCCTTCCCGACGTTGCTACGAAGATCGGTGCGGTGGTCTGACCAGCACAGTCTCGCCACACAGTCTTGCCGCACAGAGGGATGCGATTGTCACTCTGGCGTTTTTCATCTTTTCGCTCTGCCTGCTCAGTGCGTATTCTCATTTACCTTCCGTACTATCATGGTGCCCTACTCTATGGTGAGTCCTCTTCTCGGACGTTTCAGAAGCGTTAACGTAACGCCCGTCTCTAATGTTAAAGGAGAAAATATCCCACGCAAGAGCACACCGCCAGGTATTAACCCGAGTATCAATCAAATGCAAAGCCACCACGAGATCTGTCAATGTCTGAAAAAAGCACAACCTACAACCGGGCAAACTCGACACGACAAATATCAGAATTTAAATTCAACGTTCACGTTTGAATGGTATTAATCTGAATAAAGAACAAATACCAAAATGCAGCAACGATCCCACCCCACGCAACGCAACATCCGCACACTAACGCACACCTACCCATCCCCAGCGCCACTCTTCACACCCGATGAAGTAGTGCCGCGCGCGCAGCGCAAAAGCGCATCATCGACACAAGATCATCACCGCCTACGAGAAGGTGCACGTGGTGATGCAGTACCCGCGGATGCCCACGTCCGCCGAGCAGCGGCAGAACGAGTTCAGCGACGCGCTGCTGCGCAACATCTTCCAGGACAACGTGGGCAGCGTGACGGTGCTGGTGGAGCGCGAGACCGACATGGCGCCGTTCACGCGCTTCGTGGAGCACAACGCCTTCCTCAACTTCGGGACGAGCGAGCCCGGGGTCACCAACTGGGACAACGACGCGCAGAAGGCGTACTTTTACGCGGGCGTGCCCGATGCGCTGGAAGACAAGAAGGCCATCATCCGCGAGAAGCTGAAGGTGGTCGTCCTTGGGCGGTGGATGCTGTATAAGGACGCCTTTCAGTACGCAAGCCAGCACTTGCAGGGTAGGTATTTTTCTAATTATTCTTTATTTATTTTTACATTTATTTATGTATTTTTTTTTTGTACCACTCGATTTTTATTTTATGTCACAAAAATTAATTAATTCAGGCGTTCTGGCCTACTATCAATAATCCAGGGCTAACTTATTCAATGAAGGCAAACTCTGCATCGTGCTGAACGCAGATATCTTCCTGCAAGGCCCTGGATGGTGCCCCAGCGCTTGCTCGCTGGGCGGCCATGGTATCGGACCCTCCGTCGCGGACGCAATGGGTGCTTCAGGCCGAGTGCGACTCATCCCGTCCATAAACGTACGCACTGATCGCACGGCAGTCAGGCGCTCGTCGGCCGCCTGCAGGTCAGCGAGACTGCAGCTCAGGACGGCGAGGTCGGCGCGCGCCCCGACCCGCAGGTGGCCCTCGTCGCGACGCCGATGGCCTGGGCCGGGCCGAGCGTGTAGGCGCGCAGCGCCTCGGCGAACGTGAGCGCCTGCGCCGGGCGCCAGTCCTCGCGAGCGTCGGACGGGAGACGGCGATGGACGGCCGCGAAGATGCCGAGCCACGGATTGACCGATTCGACCGGCGCGTCCGAGCCGGCCGCCAGATGGGCGCCGGCCGAGCGAGCGAGCGCCACGCGTAGGCGCCTCCTGGCGGCCGTCCCAGCACGCCTCGACGAGATCGCGGTCGGCGGCCGCGTGGATCGGCTGGACGCTGGCGATGACGCCCGAGCGGCGCGAAGCGGCGCGCGTCGGACGCGACGCAGCAGCTGCGCGTGCTCGATCCGGTCGCGCGGCGACGCCGGCGGGCCGCTGCCGGCGCGCGCTCGACGGCGTCGAGCACCGTGGCCGCGGCGCGGTCGCCGATGGCGTGCACCGCCAGGCCGATGCCGGCCGCCCGCGCGGCGGCGAAGAGCGCGTCGAGCTCGTCGGGCGTGACGCCGCAGGATGCCGGCGCCGCCGTCGCCGCAGGTCCGCGGCTCGAACGAGCGCGGCGGTGCCGGAGCCGAGCGCGCCGTCGGCGTAGTCCTTCGCCCAGCCGAAGCGCATGCGTGCGGCGGTCGACCGAGCGGCGTCGCCGGTCCGGAGGCCCGCGCGCGGCGGCGGCAGCGATGGCGTCGGCCGGGATGCCGAGCGTCATGCGCAGCCGGCCGTCGACGAGGTCGCCCAGATCGGTCAGCGAGGAGTACGAGTCGCCGAGCGCCGCATCGGCGCCGATGCCGTTCTCATCGGTGTAGTCCCCCGCCTCGCTGGCGCCGGTGATCCCGAGCGCGGCGAGCTCGCGCAGGCGTGGCGTCCAGCGGCCGGCGCAGGGCTCGGCCCTGCAGGCGGGTGACGAGCGGCGCGACGAGGTCGAGCGCCGTCTCGCGCAGGATCCCGGTCGGCTCGCCGTCGGCGTCGCGCTCGATGCGGCCGCCGGCGGGGTCGGGCGTGCGCGGCCGTCATGCCGGCCAGCGCGTCGCGCCGCGGCCGACGCCCAGGCCGAGTGGCCGTCGTGGCTGGTCAGGAACGCGGGCCGCTCCCCGACCGCCGCGTCCAGCGCGCCCGGCGGCAGCCGGCCAGCTGCGCCTCCGACCAGCCGCGGCCGGTCGATCCAGGCGTCGGGCGCCGATGCGCCGTGCGGCGGCCGCAGGCGTCGACGCACCTCGGCGCCGTCGGCGCATCGTCGAGCGCGACGCGCGGCTCGGCTGCGCGCGAGGCCGACGAGGTGGATGTGGAAGTCGTGCAGGCCCGGGATGACGGCAGCGTCGCCGGCGTCGACGATCGCGTGCGCCGGCGCGGCCGCGCTCGGTCGACCTCGTCGCCGAGCCCGACGCGCGACGACGCGCCCGTCGGCGATCCCGACCGCCTCGGCGGTCTCGAGGCCGTCGGGCTCCGCGGCGACGACGACCTGGCCGCGGATCGACGAGCGTCGGCGCGCGGCGCGCTCATCGGTCCGGGCCGGCTGAAGCGCGGCGTCTGGACGAAGCCGGCCGGCTCCGGACCGAACGCGATCCGCAGCGAGCGCGACCGGCACGACGACGCAGCCAGTGCGACAGGAACAGCGCGCCACGCGTCGCCCGGCCGAGCAGGCGCGAGCCCGCGCTCGCCGACCGCGGACAGGCCGCCCAGCGCCAGCAGGAAGATCCCGAGCCCGTAGCCGACGAAGAGCGCGGCGGGACACGCTCCAGTCCGCCGGGCGCGGCAGCGGGATCGTGAGCGAGGCTGGCGACGATCGTGGCGGCGAACAGCGGCGGCACGAGGAACTCGCCGGTGAAGGCCAGGAAGTCGGCCTTGCGGCTCAGCGGCTGCGGGCCGAGCAGCAGGCCGGGACCGTGCTCGAGCAGCCGCCGCAGGCTGCCCTCGGCCCAGCGCAGCCGCTGGCGCCACAGGGCGCCGAGCGTCTCGACCGCCTCCTCGTGCGACCGCGACCTCCGGGGCCAGCGTCACGTGGCGGCCGTGCGCCGACAGGCGGGTCGAGAGCTCGAGGTCCTCGGTCAGCGCGCGCTCGCTCCAGCCACCGACCGCCTCGAGCGCCTCGCGCCGCACGAACATCCCGTTGCCGCGCAGCTCGGCGGTGCCGTCGGTCGCCCAGCGCCCGCACTGGCTGGCCATGTCCATCAGCTGCTCCTCGGCCTGCGCCCGCGTGAGCCACGAGACCGATGCGTTGCGCGGCCGCCGCGCCACCTGCAGCGCGTCGGCACGCGGGTCGCGGCGCCAGGCGCGCATGGCCCGCTCGAGGAAGTCGGGCTCGACGGGCGTGTCGGCGTCGATGGCGCCGATCACGTCGCCGCGCAGGAACGGCATCGCCAAGGCCAGGGCGGCGCCCTTCGTCGCGCGGGCCGCGCTCCGGCTCGCGCCGCCGAACGCGCACGTGCGCGGCCGTCGCCGGCGCGCGTCGCGCGCGCGCTCGCCGGTGGCATCGGTCGAGCCGTCGTCGACGACGAGGACCTCGTAGGCCGGCGTGCCGTCCGCGCCGTGGTAGCGCAGGTCCCGCCAGCGCGCGCACGGTGCGCGCCGATGACGCGTCGCCTCGTTGCGCGCCGGCACGACGAGCGAGACGAAGGGCAGGTCGCTCGGCGCGCCCGGTCGGCTCGCCGGCGCCGCTGCGGCCCTCGGCCAGCGCGCGGCGCATGACGCCGCGAGCCGTGCCATGCCAGCCAGGCGACGTACGCGATCGAGACCGCGATGAGGAGCTGGAGCGCGCGCGCCGCGAACGGCACGGTGATGGTCAGCCAGGCGACGAGCGACCGACGCGAGCGAGGAAGGCGGCGGCGACGACCCTAGTCGCCATCGGTGGCCGGGCGGCGCCGGCGGCGGTGGCGGTGCGGCGGCTCGGGCGGCTGCACCGGCGGGTCGGACCTCGGGCGTCCCGGGCGCGGGCGCCTCGGTCGATCGACGTCGGCCGGCGGCATGCCCCGATCGTGCTCGTGCAGGCCGGCGCGCGAGTTCCGCCGCCACGAGGCGATGCCGGCCCACAGCGTCCCGAGGCCGAGGACGGCCATCACGATCGGGATGCCGGCGCCGCGGAAGAAGATGTTGATGACGTCGGCCGCCGGCGGGCGCCGCGATGACCGGCAGGAACGACGCGACCGACAGGAGCGTGTTGAGGATGCCGAAGATCCGGCCGCGCACCTCGTTCGGCAGCTCCTCCTGGAGCGCCGTCTGGGACGGGATGGCGACGAACGCGTACTCGAGCCCGGCGAACACGGCGATCACCACGACGACCGCGATCAGGCTGATGAACGGCGCGATCGACGGAATGGCGTTCTCGATCGGCGCGGCGGCGGGGCCGAAGGCGCTCGAGACCGGCTTGACGATCGCCAGCGCGACGAGCGTGATGCCCATCGCGACCAGACCGATGTCGATGACGAGCCGCTTCGGCAGGCCCTTGCCGTACGAGTTGAGGAAGAGGATGCCGACGACGGCGCCCAGGCCGGCCGGGCCCATGATGAAGAAGAAGTTCGTCCGCGCTGAGCCCCAGGATGTCGATCGCGAAGCCCGGACCGATGGCGCCGAGCACGCCGATCAGGCTGGCGCGATGCCGAGGTAGGCGAGGCTCCAGGCGATCGCGCGGTGGCGACGGATGAAGCCGCGCCCTCGGCGAGCTGGTCCGACCAGCTCGCGCGCGGCGCGTCCGGCGGCGGCGCCGGCCGGCGCGGCCGACTGGTCGGGCCGGACCGACGGCAGCGGGAGGATGGCCAGCGCCGAAGCGCCGAACATGACGGCCACGAGGACGTACACGGCGATCGGTCCGAGCACGTTGAGCACGAGCGGGCCGAGGAAGCCGAAGCCGATGGCGAACGTCGCGTTGATCGTCAGCACGAAGATCGAGTTCGCGGCCATGAGGTGGCGGCGGTCGACGATGCGCGGGATGGCGGTGAGCTCGGCCGGCGCGAAGACGGCGGTCGCCGTGGCGATGCCGAAGTTGATGAGGTAGATGAGCGGCACGTTCGCGCCGACTCGGTCGTTGGCGCGACGAAGATGAAGGCGACGATGCCGACGGCCCGGACGATGTTCGTGGCGAGCATGATGATCTTCGCGTTGCTGCGCTCGACCAGCACGCCGCCGAGCGTGCTGAACAGCACCGCCGGCACGAGGAAGGTGAGGATCAGGACCGCCATGGCCGTGTCCGAGCCGGTCGTGGCGCCGGACCGTGGCCATGAGCGCGGCGAGCACCATGTTGCTCGCCAGCTGGCTCAGCGTCTGGGCGGACCACAGGTAGACGAATGCCCGGTTTCGGAAGACGCGTGCCGGCCCCGGTCAGGATCCGCCGGTGCCGTCGGGCGGCAGCTCGACGTGCGCCATCGGCTAGCTCGCTCGCCTCCGGCCCGCGAGCCAGGTACTCGGTGAATCGCCGCTCGACGTCGAGGCGGTCCATCAGGATCCGATGGCCGCAGCCCTCGCACACCAGGCCGATGTCGGCGCCGAGCCGCACGACCCCCAGTCCCGGCTGCCGCACGGGTGCTCCTTGCGCAGGCGGAGCCGATCGCCGATGCGGAGCTCGAGCGGCGCCGCCATCGTCACCCGTCGCCCTCCGGCCGCCGTCACTCCCGTGAAGTTGAACGAGCCGAGGTGGAGCGCCGGGACGCGTGCCGCGCCGAAGAACTCGCCGGGCAGGAGCTTCGTCTCGCGGCTTGCCGCGCGCACGTCGCTGAACGCCTCCGGAATCGACTGGGTGAAGCGGAAGTTCAGCAGCGGCCGGGTCAGCCGGCCGTCCTCGATGAGGAAGGTGCCGTCCTTCGTCATGCCGGTCAGGATCGCCTTCTTCGGGTGGACCGGGTTGATGTAGTGGAAGCGCGTCACCCACACGCCGCGCTTGACGCCGGCGATCAGCTCGTCGCGCGGCGTCGAGCCCGGCGCCATGAAGAGGTTGAGCGCCATCGGCCCGATGCAGGTTCGGCGCCGGAAGGCCATGGCCGGTCGATCCGGTCCCCGCCCGCGCGCCCGTCGCCGCGTCGTGGACCACGGCGCGCGCGATGCCATCGCTCGATGAGGTCGACCCGCTTGCGGACCACGCCCTCGAAGTCGATCGGTCGCCGGCAGGCCGGACGGATCCGCGCCATCGTCCCAGATGGAGACGTTGTCGCCCATCACCCGCTGCCCGAGGTCCATGAACGAACGGCCCTCCTCGTGCGCCAGGCCCGAGAAGCCGATGTAGGAGAGGTACTCGATCAGGCCGGCGACGGCGTACTCCTCGAGGATGACCTCGTACTCGCCCGCCTCGAGCGCCGTCGCGCCGCGCATCCGGTCGCCCTTCGACGCGGCCTCCGCGCCGAGCGCCTCAGCGTCGATCTCGCCGATGTCGGTCGAGCCGGCCTGGGCATAACCGGACGCCGCGCCGGAGGCGAAGCCATCCATCATCACCGTCAGCAGGGCCGCCCGCGTCCCGCGGTGCTCGGCTCGGATGCCTTGCGAGTTCGCGACGGCGATGGTCGTGACCGAGGTCGAGAACGAGCCGGCGGTCTGGAGGCCGGCGGCCTCCCCGGCCTCGATGACGGCGCGAGCGCCCTCCGCCCGCTGGTCGGCGCCGGCGTCCGCGGTCGCGCGTCACGAATCCAAGGTCGGGGTCGTGCTCGCGGCCGTCGGGCTCGGGCAGGATCGCCGCGCGCGGGTTCGGCGCCGAGCGGTCGGCGATGGCATCGGCGCGCTCCACCACCGCTCGGATGCCGCCCTCGTCCAGCCGGTTCGTGCTGGCCACGCCGATCCGCTCGCCGTCGAATGACCCGGACCTGGAGCTGCGCGTCGTGCTCGCGCACGTTCTGGTGGATCCGGTTGGTGGCGAACCGGGTCAGCGCCGAGTCCTGCCCGAGATAGAGCGCCTCGGACTGATCGGCGGTCGAGTGGGCGAGCGCCCGGTCGAGGAGCGCATCGATCTCGGTCGCGCGTGGCTACCATCGGCCCACCCCCACCTTGACGCCGCGGAAGCGCGCCGGTGCGGCGCCGTGGCCGACGTGGCCGGTCTGCACCGGCTCGCCCTTGCCGCAGTTCGGCAGGCCCCACAGGGTCCACGCCTCCGGGCCGCAGATCGCGTCGCAGCTGCCCCAGAACTCAGGAGTGATGCCGGTGTAGGTCGGGTTCTTCACGAGCTGGGTCCGCTTCCCGTTCTTGATGAGCCAGCCCGGCCTGGTCGCCGAACTGGAAGTTCAGGCGGCGGTCGTCGATGGACCAGCTCTTGTTGATGCTCATGTAGATCCCGTCGCGCGTGTCGGCGATGAGGTCCTCGAGCCCGCCGGCATCGCCCGGGCGAAGGTTGACGTTCGTCATTCGGATCAGCGGGATGTGGCTCCAGGTCCAGGCGCGGGCGCTGCCCATGCTCCGCCGGCCGATGCGCGGTGCCGTCTCCCGGCTGGTGAGATACCCGACCAGCATGCCCGCGGTCGATGATCGGCGCCTTCTGGGCCGGCACGCCCTCGTCGTCGTAGCCGAAGGTGCCGAGCCCGCCAGGAGCGGTGGCATCGGCATCGATGCTCACCAGCTCGCTGCCGTAGCGCAGCTGGTCGAGCTTGTCGGTCGTCAGGAAGCTCGTGCCGGCGAAGCTGGCCTCGGTGCCGAAGACGCGGTCGAGCTCGCTGGGGTGGCCGCACGACTCATGGATCTGCAGGGCCACCTGCGTCGAGTCGAGGATCAGGTCCATCTCCCCGGACGGGCATTGCGGCGCGTCGAGGAGCGCGACGGCCAGCTCGGCCGTCTCCTGGGCGTGGGCCGGCAGCTCGAGCGCACGCACCGCCTCGAAGCCGCCCGTCACGACCTGGCCACCGAACGAGTTCGGATAGCTGCGCTGCTGCATCTCCGACTCATTCACCGCCGTGACCTCGATGCCGCCGCCGGCCTCGACGATCTCCTGCTCGATCCGCGCGCCCGTGAGCGAGGCGAACGTCTTTCGCTCTCGGCCCGCGACCATGTTCCCCTCGCGGATGGCCACGCCCGGCACGCCGGCCATCGCCGCGTCGGCCTCCATCGAGGATGCGCAGCTTCTCGTCCAGCGAGACGGCGAAGGGATCCTCGTCGTGCGGCGTCCGGTACGTGTCCGTCACTGGCGGGGTGTCGTCAAGGGAAACCGGCTCGCGCTGCGCGACGCTCGACGCGCGGGCGATCTCGAGCGCCTCGCGGGCGATGCGCTCGGCCTCCTCGGGGTCGAGCACGGCGCTGGAGCTGAACCCCCACGCGCCATCGACCAGCACCCGCACGCCGAAGCCGGCGCTGGTGTTCGAGGTGGCTGCCTCGAGCGCGCCGTTCTTGACGGTCAGCCCCTCGTTCTCCCGCTCGACGACTCGGATGTCGGCATACGCAGCGCCCCCGCGCTGTGCCGCGTCCAGGGCCCGGTCGATGAGTTCCTTCACGGCAGCCTCGTGTCGTTCGTCATGTGGTGGTCCGGAGCGGACAGGCTACTCGACCGGGCGGGCGGCCTGTGGCTGGAGATCGCGCCCGCTGGCGGGCACGAGGAGGTCGTCCATCTGGCTCAGGGTGAAGCGAGCGCTGATCGCCTGCTGGAGGAGGCGGAGGATGCCGCCAGGTCGCTCGATCGCGGACTGGAGGCCGTCGGGTGACCCGATGGCCCGGATCGTGAAGCGCGAGCCGATCGCGACGCCGTCGATCTCGATCGCGCTCGTTCCGAGCACGGCCACCGTCGACGCGGTGATGCGGATGTTGTCGACGGCGATCGCCTCGGCGCCGGCGTTGCGCAGCTCGTAGATGAGGTCGTTCACGGCCGTCGGGTCGAGGGAGCCCTCGACGTCGATCTGGATCCCCTGCCCCTCGACCGCGACGAGGCCGCCAAACGCGCTGATGCGCCGCAGGATCTCCTCGCTGGTCGTCAGGTCGGACTGCCCCTGCACCTCGGCCCGCTCGTAATCGCGGATCTGCTCGCGGAGGACGGCGAGACCGTCGCCGAGCTCGACGTTGCGGGCGCTGAGGGTCTCGATCAGGGTCGACAGCTCCTGCGCGGACAGCGTCGACAGCTCGATCGGCCGCGCCTGCGATCGGAGCTGCCCGACGAGCAGGACGCCGATGATGAGGGCGACGACGAAGAGGCTGGCCTGTGCGATCCGAGCGGCCATCAGTCGTCGTCGCTCTCGAACGGCGTGCCCCAGCGCAGCTGGGTGTTGCCGATGAACTCGGGGAGGGTCAGCTCGTCACGCGCCTCGCTGGCGAACTGCAGGCCGTACGCCTCGATCCGCTGCGAGACCCGGCCGATGAAGCTCGGGTGCGCCAGGAAGCGGTCATGCAGCCCCTCGGGCCCGATCGCCTCGATGCGGAAGGGTGGAGAGAGGAAGGCGGTGTTGACGAGGATGGAGGCACCGACGCCGTAGATCGAGGTGGTCGCCACCAGGCGTTCGGCGTCCTCGGCCGCGGCCCCTCCCCCGGCGATCGTCATGGCCTCGGCCCCTGACGCCCAGAGGGCGGAGACGAGGTCGCGCAGGTCGTCGACGAGCACGATGTAATTGGTTGGCGCCTCGCCGGGCGGCACCTCGCGCTGGCTGTCGGCGATCTCGAGCACCATCCCCGGGCCTCTGACCTCGGAGAGCCCGGTTGCCAGCCGCGCGGCGACCAGACGTTGGTTCAGCTCGTCACGCGCCGCCTGCGAGCCGGCATCGGCCTCCTGGAAGCCGAGGACCCGCGCCTCGGCGTCCTGGATCTCGGCCCGCAGCTGCTCCTGCGCGCGCTGCAGCTGTTCGGCCTCGGTGATGAGGACGCGCTGCGCCGACGTGATGAACTCCTGCCGACCCAGGGAGCTGTTCCACTGGGCCGCCCCGACGAAGCCGATGACCCCGAGGGCCGCGGCGATGCTGATCGCCCACTGCGGGCGTCGGAAGCGCGATGGTGGGGGGAGCCGTCGGCTCATTCGACCGCCGCTCCGCGGCTCCGCCGGCGGATCAGGACGACCCCGGCCGCGACCGCGGCAATCGCGGCCGCCGCGCCGACCACGATCGGGAGGACGGGGCTCTCATCGCGAGTTTCGCCCGGCGCCGCCTCTCCGGGGGGCTCGGGCTCGGCACCCGGGTCGACCCCGCCGGGATCGATGGTCCCCACCGACGGCCGGTCGACCGTCGAGGCGCCGATCGGCTCGGCGCTGACGGGGACGGGCGCCTCGACACCGAACTCCTCGTAGAAGTCGGCGTACAGATCCTCAGCCGAGATGCCGGTCCCCGCCTCGATCGCCTCGGCGTCCGACGCGCCATCGCGATAGGCGGACGCCATCCGGGCAATGGCCTCGGGACCGTATCGGTCCACGATGAGGTCGACCATGGTCGTGCCCTGCGCATACGAGAGCCGGCCGCCCCGCTCGCCGATTGGGAACTGCTCGGTGATGGCGTCGAAGGCGAAGAGGCCGCCGCCGGATGCCTCGAACTCGACGATGGAGCGCTCCTCGCCGGCGTCGCGTTGCTCCGACCAGGTGGCGATCCCCTCGTTGAGCCATCGAGCCGGCTCGTGGAACGGGTTGTCGGTCGCGTCGTGGAAGACGATGTGGGTGACCTCGTGGACCATCGCCACCTCGAGGTAGCCGGCGGACCCGCCGCCGAGCCACATGAAGATCGTCCGGATCTCGCTATACGCGGCCGCCCCGGTCCACTCTCGCGCACCGGGGCCCAGCGCGCCGAAGAACTCCTCCTGTGAGTCGTACACGAAGATGTCGACCGGCCCCGCCAGCTCGGTGCCGAGCAGCTCCTCGGCCTGGTCGACGCCGACCGCGGTGAGCTCGCCGAAGCGGCGGGCCTGCGCCTCCGCCCCGCCATACCAGTGCACCGTGGCCTCGCCCAGCTGCGCCCGCTGCCAGTCGAGGCCGGGCCGGTCGTCCTCATATCGGAGCTCGGCGGTATCAGAAAGGGTGATGCGGTCGCCGTCGGTCGCGCGCCACCGGTAGGTCACCAGCGTGTTCGGGGTGAGGTACTCGGCCGCGGTGTTCCACCGATAGCTGGCCGAGTCTCCGGAGGCCGTCACGGGTGCGACGAATGACACCTCGCTCCCCGGCGTCCGGATGAGGATCTCGAGCAGATCCGGCGCGGCGCCGTCGAGCTCGACGGAGAACGAGATCTCGTCGCCATACGTGGAGTCGGCCTCCGTCGCACCGAACCCGTCAAATGCGGCCACCGAACCGGCCGCGACGAGGGTGACGCCGGCGGCGAGCAGCCCGGCCGCGAGCCACCGGGTCAGCCCTCCCACGACACCCTCCCGAAGTCGATCAGGCCGATGGTGAGGTTGCCGAGCCCGCGCAGCCCGTCGGCCACCAGCCACCACGTCTCGCCGTATGCCCACGGGATGACCGGCGCCTGGTCCGCGACGCGCGCCTCGACGGCCTCATAAGCCGCCCCCACGTCGTCATCCGTTGCGCGCGCCGCCACCTCCAGCAGTTCGACGACTTCGTCATCCCGCCAGCGCCCGTAGTTGCTCGCCGCGTCGGGGTCCAGGAGCAGGCCGTAGATCGAGTTGGGCGAGGGGTAGTCGGCGATCCAGCTGATCGTGAAGATCTGCGGCGGTCGCGTGACGAGGAGCGAGAGGAAGTCGCCGAAGTCCATCGACTCGATCTCGATCTCGACCCCGAGCGTCTCCCGCCACACCGCCACGGCGGGCTCGACGCCGAGGCCCGTGCCGTTGACGACGACCGTCCCGAGGTCGGATCGGTCCTCGTATCCGGCCTCGTCGAGGAGGCGAGCGGCTTCCGCGGGGTCGTGCTCGATGTCGGGGATGAAGCCATCGGGCCAGATGGCCGGGGGTACGAGGCTCCCGGCCGCGGTCGACGACGCGCCCTCCGCCAGCGGCACCAGGCGCTCTCGGTCGAGCGCGAGGGCGAAGGCCCTGCGCACGCGCGCGTCGTCGAACGGCGGTCGGGTCGCGTCAAAGCCGAAGTAGCTGACCGTCAGCGGCTCGGCCGCGTGCAGGCTCGGGCCCAGCCCCGCGTCATACGCGATCCAGGTCGCATCCCACCCCGGCACCTGGACGAGGTCGACCTCGCCGGCCTCGAAAGCGCTGGCGCCATCCCCATCGACGACGCTCACCCATCGGATCTCGTCGATGGGCGGCGGCCCGGCCACGTACTCATCGTTCGCTCGGAGCACGAGGTCGCCCCCAGCGACTCCGTCGACGACGTAGGGCCCGGAGCCGATGAAGCTTTCGGGGGTCTGCCAGGTCGCGGTCGCATCCGCCCGCGGAGGGACGACGAAGGTGGCGGGTGTCGCGACGATGTCGAGAAAGTACTCGGCGGGATGACGGAGCGTGACGACGAGGGTCTCGTCGTCGGGGGCCTCGATGCCGACGCCGCCGTCGTCCTCGACCTGCCCGGTCATCCGCGCCGTGGCCCCCTCCACCACGCTCAGGACGTCGGGCGCCGTCGCTCCGGTCGCGGGATCGAGGAGGCGCAGCCACGACCGACGCACGTCCTCGGCCACCAGCGGGGTGCCGTCGCTGAACGCGAGGTCGTCCCGAATCGCGAATTCATACGTCAGGCCGTCGTCGCTGATCTCCCAGCCGGAGCTGAGCGACGGGTACGGCTCGCCGCGCTCGTCGAGGCGGGTCAGCCCGGCGTACAGCTGGAGGATGAGCTGGACGTCGGCGGCGTCAGCGATGAACGCGGGATCCAGCGTTCCGGCGGGCCCGGCAAGGTAGCGGAGAGGCTCCCCCGCTGCCTGGATCGGTCCGCCGGACGCGCTCGCCGAGAGCACGAGGAGGCCAGCAGCGACCGCCAGCGTCAGTCGTCGCATGACACCCTCGCCAGGGGCAGTCCGGGAGAGGGGCGGCGCACGGCGGCTAGTATACGGGCGCCGTGCAGCACGTCCACGAACACAAATTCGTCCCACAGCCCGCCGGATCGCTGACCCTCCGACAGTTCGTCGAGTCCCTTCGACGCTGGACGCCGGAGATGCGCCAGCTGGTCCAGATCGCGCTCACTCGCACCGAGGCAGAACGCCGGCAATACCTCCAGCAGTTCCATGCGGGACACCATGACCGGCAGGCAGGGCCGCACGACAGCTTCCTGCGGTGGGCCTATTCCGACCCGCGAATCGAGGAGGTTCCGCTGCTCCTCGCGGAGATCGACCGGACCGATGCGGAATACGCCGGCGCGCTCGAGCACGAGGCCGACGTTCTCGTCAGGGAGCGTGCCCATGGCAAGGGACCGGCGCGGCGCGTCGCCGACTACCTCGCCCTACTGGGGATGGAGAACAACGAGCGCGTCCGTGCGGCGATCGCGACGCTGCTGCCCGCCGGGCACGACCGACGCGGCGGTGGCGGCCACCATCCGCCACATGCGCCGGCGATGGCTGGAGCTCTACGGCGACGATCCGTTCTTCGCCGAGGCCTGAGGGTGCTGCGCAGGCGGTCGCTGGGTTGGGGGCTCGTCGTGTACGGGGTCCTCGGGATCGCGCTCGTCATCTCGCGGCGCCGCGATCGGCCTCGGGATCGCCGGCCGCATCGAGCGCCTCGCCGCCACGGCCGACGGAACGATCACGGCCGCCACGCGCAGCACGCGAGCGGCCGCGACCTCGTTCGACAGCATCGACACCAGCCTCGAGGAGGGCCAGGCTGCCGCGCGCGAGGCATCGACCCTCGCGACGGAGACGAGCAACACGCTCGACCAGCTCGCCGCGGCGATGGAGATCTCGATCTTCGGCGCTCAGCCGCTCCTCCCGCTCGCCGTCGGAGTTCGCGGCGAGCGCGGACCAGGCCGCGGCCCTCTCCGAGTCGCTGGATTCCGTGGCCTCCTCGCTCGACGGGACGCGCTCCGATGCCGGCGAGATCGGGGTCGAGCTCCGCGCGTTGAGCGACGAGCTGGAAGCGCTCCAGGCGGATGCCGCCTCGCCTGCCGGCGGTCCACAGCTGCGGCTCTTCGTCATCCTGCTGCTGGCATGGATCGCCGTGCCGGCCGTCGGCGGCCTCATCCTCGGGCTCACGATCCTTCTCACCCGGGCGGGCCCCCGCGCGACCTGAGGCAGCTCAGTCGGCGCGACGGAGGACCCGACGAAGACGGATGAGCGAGCCGACGTACAGCACGAGGCCGATCCCCGCGAGCACGCCCATCATCCAGGTCTCGCGCAGCTCGCCGCGCAGCATCTGGTCCTGGAGGAGGCCGATGCCGTGCGTCACGGGGAGGCTGTAGGCGAGGTACTGCGTCCACGTCGCGAAGTCGCTGACCGGGAGCACGAAGCCCGAGAAGAAGACGCTGGCCAGCAGGACGAGCATCGATAGCTGGACCGCCTGGCGCTCCGAATCGGCGATGAGCGAGATGAGCAGCCCAACGCCGAGCGCGGCGAATGTCAGCAGCAGGACGATGCCGACGAAGGGCAGCCACCCGCCGAGCAAGGGGACGCCGAGCGCGCCGACCAGCAACGCGCCAACGGCGCCCGCCACCACGAGGCTGAGGACCGCGTATGCCACGTACTTGCCGAGCAGGAGCTCCATCGAGGTCACCGGCGCCACGCGGAAGCGGTCCATCTGGCCGCTGAGCCGCTCGCGCACCATCGACAGCGCGGTCAGGGTGATGGCCAGGTGCTGGAGGACGAGGGCAAAGACGGCGGGGCCGAAGAAGCTGATGACGGCGGGCTCGGTCGGGGCCACGTTCTCGGTCTCGGCGGTCGTCGGTCGCGCGATGACGTCGGGCGGCACGTTCTCGACGGCGGGGCCGAGCTCGCCGGCAGCGATCGAGATTCCCTCCGCCGCGGCGCGCTCGATGATCTCCGCGTTGAGGGAGCTCACCAGGATCGACGTCGCCAGCCCCGCCAGTTGGTCGTAGACGGGGTCGACCGTGTTCCACAGGACCCGGACGACCGTGTGCTCACCGGCGCGGAGCTCCTCGCTGGGGTTCTCGGGCGCGATCACGACCAGCTCGATCTCACGGCTTCGCAGCTGCTCCTCGGCCGCTGCCGCGTCGGTTCCGACGTCGACCACGTCGACGCGGCCCGGCGCGAGGTCGTCGTAAAACTCGGGATCCTGCGGCAGCCCGCTGCCCTCGGGGATGACGATCGCGGTCTGGAACGCGTCGCGGTAGCCGGAGTAGCCCATCCCGAAGACGAGCATGACCAGGAACGGGCCGACGATGAGGCTGATGAGCACGCCGGGGCGGCGGAGCACCTCCCGCAGCTCCTTGCCCGTGAACGAGAAGATGCGGATGAGGCTATGCATCGGTCCGGCTCGGGCGGTCGGACTGGTCGGGGTCGATGCCGCGCTCCGCGCGGCGGCGCTCGACGAGGCTCGTGAAGACTTCGTCGAAGGTCGGCTGGTGCTCCTCGATGCCGGCGACTTCGACCCCGGCGGCCCTGAGCGCGTCGATGATCCCCGTCGTCTGGGTCTGCGCGTCCGCCGCCGTCACCATCAGCTGGCGCGGTGACGTCTGGCGGACGTTCTCGACGCCCGGGACGCCGGCCAGCATCTCGGGATCGACCGCGCGGGTCGTGTCGATCTGGACGACGTCGCCGCCGAACACCATCTGGCGCAGGCGCTCGGGCGAATCGATCGCCACCAGCTCGCCGTCCACGATGAGCGCCACCTGGTCGCAGTACTCGGCCTCGGCCACGTACTGCGTCGTCACGAGCAGGGTTCTGCCCTCGTCGCGGAGACGGCGGAGCTCGTCCCAGATCGTCTGGCGCAGGAGCGGATCGATACCGGCGGTCGGCTCGTCGACGAAGAGCACTTCGGGGTCGTGAACGAGCGCACAGGCAAGCTCGAGCCGGCGCTGCATGCCGCCTGAGAGATCGCGGGCCAGCCGGTGGCGCGCGTCGTGGAGATCGACCACTTCGAGGGCGCGTCGGATGCGCTTGCGGCGCGCGAATGGCCCGATCCCGTAGAGGGCAGCCACGAACCCGACGTTTTCCTGCGCCGAGAGGTCCTCGTACAGGCTGAAGAGCTGCGGCATGTAGGCGATGCGCTGACGCGCACGCCGGCTGAACCGCATCGGGTCCTCGTCGAGGACGCGGATGAGCCCGGAGGTGAGTCCAAGGGTCCCGGTCAACATGCGCACCGTCGTGGTCTTCCCCGATCCGCTCGGTCCGACCAGGCCCAGGATCGTCCCGGGGTGCACGTCGAAGGAGACGTCGTCGACGACGATGCGATCGTCGAACGCGCGGCTCACGTCGCGCGCCGTGATGATCGGGCCGGTCGTTGGGGTGGTCACTGCGCGCGCTCAACGCAAGTGCCATGCCGCCTGCCTACCGGTTGGGCGCGATGCGCATCGCCCGGCACGCGATGTGCGACGTGAGCCGGCGACATCCGCACATTGAGGCACGACATGAGCGAGCTCGACGCACAGGATCGAGACGACCTTCGCAAGGACCAGTTCGCCTACGTGGACCGCGAGGGTGGAGAGCATCTCCCCATCCACGACGAGTCACACGTCCGCAACGCCATCGCGCGCTTCAACCAGACCGAGTTCCAGAGTGACTCGGCGAAGGACGAGGCACGGCGCAAGATCCTGCGTGCCGCTGAGAAGTTCGGCATCGAGGTCGACGAGGACAGCAACGTCAAGCAGCCGGTCGGCTGATCGGCTCCCCGGCCCAGCAGCGGCGGGCGCAGCCTAGAGGCGGTCCTCGCCTTCGGCGCGCTCGTCGCCACCGATGCGAGCGTCGCGATCCGGCCCGCCGTGCGTGCCGGTCACGTCCGCGTGCTCGGGCGCGTGGGTCGCCTGCGCCTGGGTGACGTCGCCCCGATGAAGGGGATCCGACACCTCGCGGAGCTCGCCCGGCTCGAAGTCGCGCTGGACTTCGTCAGGGGTGAGCTCGCCCGTGGCTCCCGTCAGGCCGCCGCCCGACGCGTTCCGATCGGTCATCGCTGAGCCGACGCCTCGACTTCGCCGCGCCAGGCGCCGGTCTCCGTGCCCCGCGATTCGATGAAGGCCTTGAAGCGCTCGAGGTCACCGGTCACGCGACGATCGAGGAACCCGAGCGCCGTCCCGACGTTCTCGACGATCCCCTCCGGGTCCGCGTCCATCTGCAGCGTCACGCGCGTCGTCTCGTCATCGATCCGATGGAAGGTGACGACGCCGGCGTTCTCGGCGCCCGAGGTGGCACGCCAGGCGACCCGCTCGTCGGGGCGCTGCTCGGTGATCTCCGCATCCCACTCCTTCTCGACGCCGGCGATCTCCGCGACCCAGTGGAGGTGGGTGTCGTCGATCTGCGAGACCGTCTTGACCCCTTCCATGAAGGCCGGGAACGCCTCGAACTGCGTCCACTGATTGTATGCGGTGCTCACCGGCACACTGACATCGATGCTCTCGACAACGGAAGCCATGGGGAATCCCTCCAATTTCACTCAATGGTCTCCTCACCGAGGATGCAAGCGGCGCGCCACGGCGTCGTGAGCGTTGCGAAGACCGCGGAGCGGGCCTCCCTATACTTTCGGACGGCCCCGTCACCGACCGATGGTCTCGTCGCGCTCGCGGAGGTTGCGTGTCCCGATCCTCGTCCCGCCCTCTGCTGGCGCTCGTCGTGGCGATGGCCGCCCTCGGTGGCTTGCCGCAGCCGGTGCTTGGCCACGCGGACCTCGTCGGCGCGACGCCCGCGCCGAACTCGTCAGTGGCAGTCGCGCCCGAGCGGCTGGTCCTCACGTTCAGCGAGCCCGTGGACGCGACCACCGCGTTCGTCGAGGTAGTCGACGCTCAGGACAGCCCGGTCGATCTCGGCGGGCTCTCGATCGCGGACGGTGGCACGGCGACCGCAGACCTTCCTGAGCTGGCCCCCGGCATCTACACCGTCTCCTATCGGGTCGCCTCGACGGTCGATGGTCACGTCACGGAGGGTGAGTACGCCTTCCTCGTCGACCCCACCGGTGCCGCTCCACCACCGGCCGATACGGCGCGCGAGAGCTCGCCCTCCGTCAACGCGCTCAGTGTCATGGCCCGATGGATCGCCCTGGCCGGCCTGCTGGTTGCGCTCGGCGGCCTCGTCATCTGGGCGTCGTCGGGGCGGGCAGCCCTCGCGGGGCTGCCCGAGCACGAGCGGCGACCGCCGTGGGTGCTCGTCGGGGTCGCGGCAACGCTGGGAGGGGTCGGCACCCTCGCCTATCTCCTCCTGACGGCGCGGCCGATGGCGGGCGCGGCTCCCGGCATGTTGCTCGACATCGGTGCCGCCTTCGGCTGGACGCCATTCGCGATCGCGATGCGGGTCACCCTCATCGCCGCCCTCGGTGCGGGCGTGGTGGCGACCCTGGCGGAACGCGGCCGGTGGACCGGCGGGGGCTTCCCCATCGCGGCCGGCGCGCTGCTCGTCTTCGCGCTCGCCGGATCCAGCGTTGCCGGGCACGCCGCCGCGATCGGTGGGCCGGCGTTCGCCGCGATCGACCTGCTGCACCTCCTCGCCGTGGCCGCTTGGCTCGGCGCGTTGCCGGCGGCCGTGGCCCTCGCGCGCCGGGCGGGCGCCCAGTCCTGGCGGACGCTCGGTGACGTCCTGCGACGACACGGTCGGCTCGCGCTCGTCGCCGCTCCGATCGTCGTCGTGACCGGACTGGCCAACTCGCCGCTCGTCCTCGGGCGGAGCCGGGACCTGGTGGCCAGCGACTACGGCAACCTCCTGCTGGCGAAGGCGCTGCTCGTGAGCGTAGCGCTCGGGATCGGCGCGGTGAACCACCTCGCCCTCCGCGGACGGCGCCGATCCACCACCGTTGGGCTCATCGGCGCCGAGCTCGCCGTCGCTGTGCTAGCCGTCCTCACCGCGGCCACGATGGTCACGATCCAGCCGGCATCCGCGCGTCGGGACACGCTGACCACCTCAGCTGTCCGACCGGCGCACTTCTTCGACGAGGTCGGCGGGTTCCGCGTCCATCTCGCCGTGAGCCTGCCGGCCCCTGGACGGCAGGCGTACCGCGTCACCATTCGTGACGGCAGTGGCGGCCTGCCGGACGACCTGGAAGCGGTCGAGCTGGCCTTCACTCCCCCGGCCGGCACGGACCTGGCCCCCGAGCGCGTCCCGCTCGACGTGGATCCGGCGACCGCCGTCTGGGCAGCTGCCGGCACGCACACCCCGGTGGCGGGGACGTGGGGCGTCGAAATCGTGGTTGACCGCGCGGAAGGACCCGATGGCCGCCTCGCGTACGACCTCCTCGTCGCCGACCCCGGACCGGTCGAGTCGGTGCCGTCGCCCGACACCGGCATCGGCCTCCCGGCGCCAATCGCCCTCGCCTGGGGGCTGCTGCCGTCGGGCGCCGTCGGCTGGCTGCCAGCGTTCCTCGCCGGAGCGGTGGTGCTCGGCCTTGGCCTGCTTCGCCCATCGCGGGCTCGTGCGGTCGCGCGGGGCCTGATGGGCGCCGTGCTGGTATTGGCCGTCGCGACGCCGGGCACGCGGGACCTCGTCGGCCTCGCCAGCGCGCCGAGCGCGGACGATCTGGAGCGCGCGCCGCCGATCACGGCCGGCAGCGCCGAGGCCGGGGCCGCGGTGTACCTCGCCAACTGCGCGAGCTGTCACGGCGCCGACGGCAGCGGTCACGGCACGATCGCCATCCTCCCGGTTCCACGGCCGCTCGGGGACGTGATCTCCGGCGCCACCGGCACCGAGCTGTCGTACCGTATCTCCACCGGCGTGGCCGGCACGCCGATGCCGGCGTTCGCCGGGCTGCTCACGCCGGACGAACGATCCGACCTCATCGCCTTCCTGCGCGAGCGCTGGGGCGACCAATGAGCCAGCGCAGAGGACTCGCCAGCATGCCGGGAGCTCGGAGACACCATCGGCGGACTCGAGCCGTCCTCGTCGCCGTCGCCTTCACGCTCGTCGCGTGCATCCCGGACACCCGTCCGGCGACGTGCGATGCCGCGGCGACGACGATCGAGCTGCACCTGACGGCGACGGCGCTCGCGCCGAACAACCCCGCGGCCTGCCGCGACCAGGAGGTGACCATGATCATCACCCCGGAGGTCGATGGGATCGTCCACATCCACGGCTACGACGCCGAGGTGCCCGCCACCGAGGTGCGATCGGGTGAGGAGCTCACGCTCGACTTCACCGCCGTCCGGAGCGGTCAGTTCCCGATCGAGCTCCACCCGGCCGACGACCCGACCGGCATCGGCATCGGCCTCTTCACCGTCCATGAGCCCTAGGCTTCGCCGCCTGGCGATCGCGGCCGGAGCCGCGGCGGCGCTTGGCGTCGTCCCCGGCGTCGTCTCGGCGCACGCTCTGGGCGGGACCTATCAGCTGCCGGTTCCGCTGTGGCTTTACCTCGTCGGGGCGGCGGCCGCGGTGGGCGCCTCCTTCGTGGTCACTGCCGTCCTCGATCGAGGCGAGGAGGGGGTCCCGTACGCCGCTCGCGCCATCTCTCCGGGCCCGGCCGGGGTCGCGCGAACCGTCCTGCGCGTCCTTGGGCTGGTCTGGTGGTACGGCGCCATCGGCGTCGGGTTCGTGGTCGGCGACATCTCTCCTCTGCCGGGCGTGCTCCTGTGGATCGGCATCTGGGTCGGCGTCCCGATCGCGTCGGCGCTCATCGGCAACCCGTGGCCGGCGCTCAGCCCGTTCCGAACGACCTTCGCGGGCGTCGAGTGGCTTGCGCGGCGCCTCGGTGTTGAGCGCGCCGACGTCGGGCTGGCCTATCCGGAGGGACTCGCGCGCTGGCCGGCTGTGGCACTGCTTGCCCTGGGGGTCCTGACCGAGCTCCGCGTCCTCCTCCCGGACAGTCCGACGGCGCTGAGCGTTGCCGTCCTGATGTCGGCCTATACCGCCTTCACGATGGCGGGGATGATCGCCTTCGGGCAGATCTCCTGGCTCCGCAACGTCGAGCTGTTCGAGGTGCTCCTGGCCTGGCTCGGGCGGATCGGGCCGATCGGCCGCCGCGCGGTGGACGCGGACCTGTGCGAGGGCTGCCGCGAGCGCTGCGCCATCGCGCGCTGCATCGACTGCCCGGAGTGCTCCACCGCGGCGGACGACGCCGAGCGGAGGCCCATCCTGCGGCCGTGGTTCGCCGGGCTCACGGACGTCGTCCGCGCCGGCTGGTCAGACGCCGCCTTCATCGTGATGCTCCTGGCGGGGGTGTCCTACGACGGGATGCGGGAGACCGCCTTCGGCGCGAGAGTCCTCGACATCCTCCTGCCGCCGATGATCTCGGCGTTCGGCGTCACCCAGCTCGCATTCCTCGTCACGGAGACGGTCGCCTTCGCGGCCCTGTTCGCTGCGTTCCTGGCGGTGTTCGCCGCCGCACGGCACGTTGGCGGCATCCTCGGCGGCAGGTCCCGCTCGGCTCCGGGCGCCTCCGCCTCGACCCTGCTGCCGATCGCCGCCGGCTACCTGATCGCGCACTACCTGACGCTCGTCATCCAGGGCGCCGTCTGGCTGCCCGCGCTCGTCCGGGATCCTCTGAACAGCCTCGCTCCTCAGCTGGACTGGATTCCGACCGGCCTCATCTGGTACGCGAGCGTCGCGGCCATCGTCGGGGGCCACATCGCGGGCATCGTGCTTTCCCATCGGCTCGCGCGGCGCGACGCCGGGCGCCGAGCCACGATTGCCGGCCTGCCGATGGTGGCGCTCATGATCGGCTACACCATTCTCAGCCTCTGGATCATCGCCCAGCCGATCGTGGTCGAGCCCGGAGTGACCCCGGCCGCCATCCGCTAGGCTCGCCGCGTGACCGAGGTCAGCATCGCCGTCGCCGTCGCCGCCGGTGCACTCAGCTTCCTCTCGCCCTGCGTGCTGGCGCTGCTGCCCGTCTACCTCGCCTTCCTCGGCAACGCGGCGGTGGCCGATGGGGGTGGCACGACCACCATGGCCAGGAGCGCGGTGCTCGGTCAGGCGCTCCTCTTCGTCGCCGGCTTCAGCATCCTGTTCGTCGTGCTCGGCACCTCGATCGGCCTCCTCGGAGGGCCGCTCTTCCGGATCCCCGAGGTGCGGCAGGTGGCGGGCGTCGCCGTCATCGCGCTGGGGATCGTGACGACCGGCGTCTTCGGCCCGGTGCTGGATCGCCTCCGGATCGGCGTCGATCCGGAGTGGCTGCCCGCCGCGCGATCATCGCGCGCGCTCGCCCTCGGGGCGCTGGTCGCCATCGGCTGGACCCCCTGCATCGGTCCCGTGCTCGGCGCGATCCTCACGATGGGTGCATCGAGCGGATCGGCGCCGGTGGTGGCGCTCCTGCTGACGGCCTACTCGATCGGCCTCGCCATCCCGTTCCTGGTCGCGGCCCTCGCCCTTCCGAGGCTGCGGCCGCTCGTGGAGTGGCTGCGGCGGCACCACCGCGCGGTGCAGGTCGCGACCGGGCTCCTCATCGTCGCCATCGGCGTGCTCATCTTCATGAACGCGTTCGCCCGGCTGGCGACCCTGTTCACGTTCGCCCTCTAGCTCGGAGGGTTGGCGGGCGTCACCGACGGATCGCCGCGATCCTCGAGCGCGTATCGATAGATGAGGGCCGCCGCGGCCGCACCGAGCAGCGGACCGATCCACCACACGTACCAGTCGGCGAAGGTGCCCGACGCCACGGCCGGGCCGAACCAGCGCGCCGGGTTCATGGCCGCGCCGGTGAGCGGGCCGCCCATGAAGATGTCAGCGGCGACGGCCAGGCCGATCGCCAGCCCGCCGATCTTCGGCGCCCGCGGGTCGATGGCGGTTCCAAACACTGTCACCACCAGGACGAGGGTGAGGATCGCCTCGATGAGGATCCCGGCGATCGCATCGGTGCCTGCTCCAAGTGCCGGCGTCCCGAGCACCACCGGCTGCCAGGCCGCCTCGTCGAAGACGGTGCGCAGCGCGAGTCCCGCAGCGACCGCCCCAATCAGCTGGGCCGCCACGTACATTCCCGCTCGAGCCGGATCGATTCGGCCCGTGATCCAGATGGCGAACGTCACGGCCGGGTTGAAATGGCCTCCCGAGACCGGTCCGAGGGCAGACACGAGCACGGCCAGTGCGAGGCCGTGTGCGAGGGCGACACCAACCAGCCCCCCGCCCCCGCCCTCCGTCGCGGTAAGCACGACCGCTCCCGCGCCGACGAAGAAGAAGAGAAACGTGCCGAGCGCCTCGGCGACGAGGACAGACGTAAGCGCCGGTGTCCGCATGGGGCCTCCTTCGAATCCGAGCCAGCTGGCGCCCGAAATCCTACGCCGAAGTCAGCCGGCGTTTCGCCCGCGACGGACGACCGCGATCGTGATGAGAAGGGCTCTCGGCATCGCCGACCTCGGTTCGTGGCGCCCGCGGAGGGACTCGAACCCCCGACGCCCGCCTTAGGACGGCGGCGCTCTATCCACTGAGCTACGCGGGCGGCGCTCGGCCGATCCTACCGTATGATCGAGCGCCATGCCCCGTCCGACGCTCTTCGTCCGCGAGGGATGCCACCTCTGCGAGGACGCCGGCGTCCTGCTCGACGAGATGCTCGGAACCGATGGCTGGGACGCGGTTGACATCGGCGACGATGACGACCTCCTCGTGCGATACGCGCACCGCATTCCGGTGCTGCTCGTGGATGGGCGGGAGCGCCTGGAGCTGATCATCACCCGCCCCGACCTCGACGCGATCCTCGCCGACCGATGATCCGAGCGTCCCGCGGGCGTCGCCGGGCGAGCCTCGCCTGGCTCGCGCTCATCGTCGCGCTTGCCGCCATCCTGGCCTGGCTGGCCACCATCCCGCTGCTCCGGAGCCCGATTGACGGTCGAGCCGGGGCGCTGATCGGGCAGGCGGCGCCGGAGCTGCGGCTCGCCGACCTCGACGGGCGGGAGCGATCGATCGACGGAGGCGGACGGGCGCCTGGTCTGGGTGAACTTCTGGGCGACGAGCTGCGAGCCGTGCCGGACAGAGATGCCGGCCATGCAGCGCCTCGCCGAGGCGTATCCCGACGAGCTGCTCATCCTCGGCGTCGACTGGGGCGAGGAACGCGGCAGCGTCGTCGACTTCGTCGATCGCTACGGCGTCACCTACCCGATCCTGCTCGACCCGGGCCTCGAGACCTACTACCAATGGGCCGGGCAGCGACGGCCTGCCGCGCCACTATTTCATCGGCGAGGCAGGAACCGTCCTGCGCGAGGTCATCGGCCCGCTGGAGCCGGCTCGGATGGTCGAGATCCTCGAGGAGCTGCTCGCAGCTTGATCCCCAATGTGATGAGCGGATTTCACCGGAGCCGGGTGGCAGGTGACGTTCCCGGACTCCACTGAGGCCCGGTCAGCACGAGCGTCGCGCCCTGATGAACCTCGTGCGTGGCCACACGCAATTCAGTGCGGGAACGTCACGCCCGACACCCGTCGGGTGAATCCACTCATGCCGATGCGAGCCGGAGCCGTTCAGCCCTCGACGACGATCGTCCCCTCCATGTCAGGGTGGATGTCGCACCGGAAGTAGTACGTGCCGGGCTCGAGGCCCTCGATGACGACTTCGGACGTTGCATCCGGCCCGCCGATGACATCGGTGGCGCCGATGAGGTCACCGCCCTCCTCCGTGTACACCGCGACGTTGTGCTGGTCGGACTCGTTGTTCGTGAACGTGATCGTGAAGTCCTCGCCGGCCTGCGCCTGGATTGTGCTGGCGTCGAACGCGAGATCGTTCGCGCTCAGCGCCACCTCGCCGTCGACGACGGCGATCGTGCCACCGCCGGTGTTTGGGCCCTCCGACACGCTGGGATCGGCCGATGAGCAGGCCGCAAGAGCGAAGGTGAGCGCAAGGCTGAGGAGGAGCGGCGTGCCGCGGCGCAGCGCGGCATGCGATGTGGTCATTCGTGAGCGTCCTTTCGACGAATCGGATGGGCGTCGGAAGTGGCGATTCCCATGATACGGGCGCGCTCCGCTGGCGTCGAACGACGAGGCCTCGCTTCGAACCGTTCGGATGTTCACCGGGTGACCGGTAATCGCCGAGTCTGGCGCCCGAACGGTCAAAACTGACATCCGGCGTTCACCGGGTGAAGATACGAACGGTTTGCGGGCCATTCGCCCGCATAACGTTCATCGGGTGAAGAAACGGGCCGTTCGGGGGGCCCGGCGAGCCAGGCGAAGGCGAGGGAGGTCCAGTGGCAGGCGCCGGAGGAGCTACTCGGCGGCCCGGTATCCGCCCTTGTCAGTGGCCTCGATCCGGAGCGGCATCTCCCCCGGATCGTGGGTGAAGTAGCACCACCAGCCCTCGGCGGCGGCGCGGGCCACGAGCTCGTTGCGCGTCTCGATGGCGTCGATCGGGTAGTCGTCGTAGGCGCTCGTCCAGCGCACCGGGATCTGCCAGCGCGTCGGGATGAGGTCGCCCCACAGGATGGCGCGATCGGTCGGGTCGCCAGCTCGACCACCCGGGCGCTCGAGACCGATGAGCACCGCCTGCGAGCCACGAGTATGGCCTCCCGTGCGCAGGACGCGAACACCGGGGACGAGCTCGACCTCGCCGTTCACCTCCGCCAGCTGCCCGGCCGCCCGCACCGCGTCGAGCTGGTCGACCTCCATGATGCCCTGGACGCGGAGCTCATCGCCGTGGGCCGCCTCGGTCTCGTCGCGCTGCACGACGTATCGCGCGTTCGGGAATAGCGGTCGGTCGGAGGCGTCCACCATCCCGCCGGCGTGGTCGTAGTGGAGATGCGTCACGACGACGAAGTCGATCGCAGCGGGGTCCTCCCCCACCGCGCGGAGCGCCTCCGCAGGGTCCCCGCCCTCGACGCCCTTGATGTCGCGGTCCTTCTCGGTCATGCGGACGCCGGTCCCCGTCTCGACCAGGATCCGCTTGCCGCCGACTTCGATGAGCAGCAGGTTGAGGCGGCAGAGGATCCGTCCGCGCTCATCGGGCTCGACGAAGCGTCGCCACAGCGGCTGCGGCACGACGCCGAAGAAGCCGCCCGCATCCGGCCGGAACCATCCCGCGCGAACGACCCGGACCGTGACCGCCCCCGCGAACTGACGTGGGGCCGAGATGACGTGCAGTGGCTCCCCCGCCGTCATCGGCTCACCCGGCCGCGTTCGAAGTCGGCGTGGTAGCGGCTCGCGGTCGGATCGGTCTGCCCTCGGTATTTGCTGCCGATGCGCGCGTCGCCGTACCCGACCTCGACCGCGGAGGAGAGGCGCTGGAAGCTGATCTGCCCGATCTTCATGCCGTCGTACAGCTTGATCGGCAGGTTGGCGACGTTGCTCAGCTCGAGGGTCAGCGTTCCCTCCCAGCCCGGGTCGACGTAGCCGGCGGTCGAGTGGATGAGCAGGCCAAGGCGCCCAAGCGAGCTCTTTCCCTCGAGGCGCGCGACGAGGTCGTCGGGCAGCGCCACGCGCTCGAAGGTGGCGCCGAGCACGAACTCACCCGGGTGGAGGATGAACGGCTCGTCACCGATGATCTCGACCAGCTCGGTGAGCTCGGGCTGGTCCTCGCGCGGGTCGATCACCGCCGTGCGGTTGTTCCGGAACACGCGGAACCGGTTGCCGAGGTGCAGGTCGACGCTCGACGGCTGGACCGCGTCGGGGATGTACGGATCGATGACGATCCGGCCGGCGTCGATCTCGCCCCGGATGTCGCGGTCGGACAGGATCATGCGGCGCTGATCTTACTCGGGGCGCCCTCGGATGAGCCGATCCACCTCGCGCTGGAGGGTCTCGATGTCGTCGTACGCGTGATAGACCGATGCGAACCGGATGTAGGCAAGCTGATCGAGCTCGCGCAGCGCGTCGGTCGCGCGCCGGCCGATCTCGGTCGACGGCACATCGGCGTCGCCGCGGACGCGCAGGTCGGCCTCGATCGCGTCGACCGCATCCTCGACCCGGTCGATGGTGACGGGCCGCTTCTGCAGCGCCTTGAGCAGCCCCGCGCGCAGCTTCTCGCGGTCGAAGTCCTGGCGGCTGCCGTCGCGCTTGACGACGATGAGCCGCGCGCCTTCCGGCCGCTCGTACGTCGTGAACCGGTACGTGCAGGCCTCGCACTCGCGACGGCGTCGGATCGTGCTGCCGCCCTCGAGGTCACGTGAGTCGATGACGCGCGTCCCGGTCTGCTCGCAGCGTGGACATCGCATGGATCTTCGGCGCTCCTATACCAGTGGTGGTATCCCGGCGAACGATACCACAACATATAGGCCGTCGAGCCTACTGCCGAGGTTTGGCGGCGCGGGCGCGGCGGCGGCCCTCCTGCATCGCCTGCACGCGGCCACCGGGGATGGAGGCGCCCTCCGCGATCAAGGAGGCGCTCAACGCCTGCGGGGGCGGCATGTGATCGGCCCACGGGTCGCGATCGCCCAGGAGCTCGATGGCGGTGAGAATCGTGAACTCGCCCGGGGCGACGGCGTCGAGGTCCTCCCAGGCCACGGGGAAGGACACGGGCGTGCCGGGCCGCACGCGAGGGCTGTACGCGGCGACCACGGACGCCCAGCCGACGCGCGTCGCGTCGATGAAGACCTTTCCGCCGCGGTCCTCCTTCATGAAGGCCGTCGTGGCGACCTTCGGGTCGAGGCGGGTCGCCCGCTCGGCGATCGCGCGCGTGGCGGCGGCAGCGTCGGCCATCGACGGCTTGCCGTCGATCGGCACGAAGACGTGCACGCCCTTTGATCCGCTCGTCTTCACCGCACCCGCGAGGTCCAGCTCGGCAAGGGCCGCGCGCACGAGCAGGGCGGCGCGCACCGCCATGTCGAAGGCGTCCGCGTCCGGCGGGTCCAGGTCGATCGACGAGGTGCGTCGGGCTCTCGAGGCGGTCCGCTCGGACGAGGGTCGGGTGGTATTCGACGGCCCGCTGGTTGGCGAACCAGATCAGCGTGCGCCGGTCGTTGCACAGGGCATAGTCCACGTCGCGCTTCGAGCTCTCCGACCAGAGGCGAACGGTGCGCACCCACTCCGGCGTGTAGCGCGGGACGTTCTTCTGCATGAAGGCCTCCTGGCCCCGATGCACCCGAATCACCGATAGCGGACGCTCGTCCAGCTCGGGCAGGATCCGGCCACGGACCGCGTCGAGGTACTCCACCAGGTCGCGCTTCGTCGCTCCCGCCCCGTCGAAGAGCGGCTGGTCGAGGTTCGTCAGCGGAACGCCGTCGCGCTCTTCCTGCGAGGTTGTCTTCGGCACCGGAACGAGCCTAGCCCATTCCGCGCCGACGCCGGTCAGGCCCGCGCGAGGAACTCACGTCGCAGCCGATGCTCGGCCGGGCCGTCCGCGCGCGACGCCAAGCTGGTCGAGGCCGAGGAGCGCGGCCCCCACAACCGGCCGCATCCCCAGCGGCCGCACTCGCGCGTCCGGGATGTGCGCGTGGATGCCGTCCTCGATGCGCCGGTAGAAGGCAGCGTCGGTGGCGCGGAAGACGCCGCCAGTGAGCACGACGTCGGGATCCAGGCGCACGACGCGCAGCTGTCGGGCGATCGCAACGGCCATCGTTCCGAGCTCATCGGCCAGGCGGTCGATGATCGCCCGCGCCACGGCATCCCCCGCCGTCGCCTGCTCGAACGTCAGCGGGGCGAGCTCCTCCAGGCGGCGCGCGTTCATCCGGCCGTCGTACAGCGCCCGGATGACGTCGATCGGCCGCTTGAATCCCAGGCGGGCCGGCACCAGCCGCGCGAGCGAGGTTGGCGCGCCGCGACCATCGCGGGCCCGCATGGCGGATCCGAGCGCCTCCTTGCCGACGCCATAGCCACCACCCCAGTCGCCCGAGAAGTCGCCGATGGCGGCCAGGCGCGCCGTGCGCCCGTCCGGCCCGACGCCGACGGCATTGACCCCCGCGCCGCAGATGACGACGACGCCCCAGCCACGCGGTGCGCCGGCCCGCAGGGCGGCGAACGCATCGTTGCGCACCGAGACCCGATCGGCCACGCCTGCCTCGCCAAACGCGCGGGTCAGGGCGTTGACATCGGCCCGGAAGTCGGCGCCGGCAACGCAGAACGCGCCGACCTCGGCCGGTGCCCGGACGCCGGCCTGGCGCACCGCCTCATCGGTGAGGGCGCGGAGGCGCTCGACCGCGACCGATATCGGCACCTGCTGGTGCGAGATGGTGGGGCCGTTGACGAGCGCGAGCAGGCGCGCCGCTCCGCGCTACGAGGGCGAGGTCGATCTTCGAGTTGCCCCCGTCGACGGCCAGGACGGCTGGGCGTCCGCGGCTCACCCGGTCGGAGCCGCGACCGCCGGACGAGGCGATGCGACCTGGGTCAGCCCGTCCGGCAGGTCGAGCTCGTCGACGCCGACGAAGCGCGACCCGCCATCACGCAGGCGACGCGACCAGCTGGCTGAGGGCCGGTGCCACCGGATCGGGCCAGGTGTGGAGCAGGACGATGGCGCCGTCGCCATGCGCCTCGACCCCGGCCACCGCGCGGTCCGCGATCTCCTCGGCCGTCCGGCCCGGCTCCCACTCGTACACCTCGACGTCCCATCCGATGTGCCGGTAGCCCAGCGCGGGCACGCGGCCGACGACCTCGGCGGCATCGGCACCCGCGCCGAACGGGAACCGCAGCCAGGGCCGCGGGTCCGACGCCGGTGACCTCGCGGATGACCCGCTCCGCCTCCCGCACGTCCTCCTCGAAGCCGTCCGCGCTCAGGAGCGGCATGCGGGCGTGATAGAAGGAATGGTTGCCGATGAGATGGCCCTCCGCCGCCACGCGCCGCGCGAGGTCGGGAAACGCCTCGACCCATCGGCCCTGAAGGAAGACCGAGGCCCGCACCTCGAGGCGGCTGAGCTCGTCGAGCACCCAGCCGGCGTGCTGGCCGTGGTGCGGCCGATCCGGGTGCTCGGCGTCGAAGGTGAGGGCGACGCGGGCTGCGTCGCTCACTTCTCGACCCCGGTGATGACGATGCCGCGCATGAACGCGCGCTGCGCGAAGAAGAAGATGACCACCGGGATCACGATCGTCATGAGCGTCGCTGCCTGGATGTACTGCGGCTCCGAGCCGTAGATGTCGTTGAACTTCGAGAGGCCCAGCGACAGCGGGTGCAGGTCGGGAGCGGTGGACAGGTAGATGAGCGGCTCGAAGTACAGGTTCCACGAGTAGACGAGGTGGAAGACGGCGACCGCGATGATGACCGGCCACGCCTGGGGAACGATCACCGACAGGAGGATGCGCAGCGGCCCGGCCCCGTCGATCTTGGCGGCGTCGTCGAGCTCGCGCGGGATCGTCATGAAGTACTGGCGCAGCAGGAACACGTCATATGCGTTCGCGAAGAATGCCGGCACGAGGAGCGGGAGCCAGGTGCCGACCCACCCGAGGTTCACGAAGATCGTGTAGGTCGGAATGAGCGTCACCGCCGCCGGCAGGAAGATCGTCGACAGCAAGAGGAGGAACAGGACGTTCCGGCCCGGGAATCGGAAGCGCGCGAAGCCATAGGCGACCAGCGTGCACGAGACGATCGTGCCGATCCCGCCGATCAGCGCGAGCAGGATCGTGTTCAGCAGCAGGCGCGGGAAGTTGATCCGCGTCCAGACCTCCACGAAGTTGCCCCACTGCGGCGCGAACTCCCACGGCTGCTCCAGCGCGCGCCACGACCCCTCCCACCTGATCACCTCGCCGTCCGGATTCGCCGGGTCGATGAACCCGCTCTCCTGGCGGCCGGCATCGAACAGCGCGAGCTCCCTGGTGGTTCCGTCCGGGAGCGGAACGAGGTAGACGTCGAGCGTATCCCCCTCGTACTCGAATGTGCCCGGGTCGGCCGGCCAGATCGGAGCGCCGATCGCTGGTGATCTGGTCGGCGGACTTCAGCGACAGGCTCAGCGTGCGCAGCAGGGGAGACAGGAAGAGGGCCAGCAGCATGACGGCGAACGAGGTGGCCAGCAGCGACCGGCCATCCCACGTGCGATGCTTCGGCTGGCGCTCAATCTCGTCGCTGCGCGCCGATCGCCGGGAGGTCCGGAGCTCCGACCAGCTGCGCCTCTCGCGCCATCTACTTGTTCTCCCCGGCGTAGTAGACCCAGTACCGCGCGCTCCAGAACAGGATGAGCGTGGCCAGCAGGATGACGACGAACAGGAACCACGCCAGCGTCGCGCCGTACGACATGTTCCCGAAGCTCCAGAACGTGTTGTAGACGTAGATGTTGAAGAAGTACGTCGCGCCGGCCGGCCGTCCCGTCGCCGCTGTTGAGGACGAGCGGAACGAGGAAGTACTGGAGCACGCCGACCAGTCCGAGCGTGATGCTGTAGAAGAAGACGGGAGACATCATCGGCAGCGTCACGTGCCGCAGCTGGCTCCAAAAGCCGGCCCCGTCGACGCGGGCGGCGTCGTAGCAGCTCGGTCGGGACGTTCTGGAGCCCGGCCATGTTGATGATCATCGCGCTGCCGATGCCCCACAGGCCAATGACGACCAGCCCGGGAAAGACCCAGCCGGTGTCGTTGAGCCAGTCGGGCCCCTCGACGCCAAACCAGCCGAGGATGCCGTTCAGCCAGCCGGCCTCGGCGTTGAGCATGCTGCCCCACGCGAAGAGGGCGGCCACGAACGGGATGATGTAGGGCATGAAGAAGAACGTCTGGAAGTAGCGCGACCCGCGCACGTAGCGGCTGTTGAGCAGCATGGCGAGGGCGAAGGGCAGGACCAGGCCGACGGGGAGCGCGATGGCGGCGAAGCGCAGCGTCACGAAGAGCGCGTCCCACATCTGGGGGTCGCCGAGCAGATCGGCGTAGTTGTCGAGGCCGACGAAGCGGACCGGAGTCTGCTGGTTCAGCCGCATGTTGAAGAACGTGAAGACGAACGTGGCGATGACCGGCGCCAGCGTCAGCGTCAGGAAGCCAACGATCCACGGGGTGATGAATAGGTAGCCCCATCCCGCCTCTCGCTGCGCCAGGGAGAACCTCGAGTCCCTCTTCGGCGGCTCCTCGCTCGCCAGCTCGACGATCGCCATGCTTCCTCCGAGTGTGACGTGGTCCGGCCGCCGCGGACGGCGGCCGGACACGTGGGTTGGTCGACCTATTCGGGGGCTCTGTCGAAGATGGCCTGCAGCTCCTCGGTGAAGGCAGCGATCTCCGCGTCCATGTCGATGTTTGGCGTGCTTCTCAGCTCGGTCAGCTCCGCCTGGATGGCGCTGAACGCCTCCGGGTAGTTCGGCACGTAGCCCTCGAAGCTCGGGTCGTCCAACAGATCAGGATTGAGGCCGTCACGGGCCACCTGCCAGTCGACACCCTGGGGCGAACCGCTCGTCAAGACCGGCGAAGAACGCCTCCTGTTCCTCGGGACGGCCGGGCAGGCCGCCATAGAGCTGGAGCAGCTGTTCCGACGCATCGCCGAGCAGGTAGGTGAGGAACGTGAATGCCTCCTCGGGATGGTTGCTCGCCTCGAGGATGCGGAACGTATCGGCGTTGAAGTTCGCCGTCACGTCGCCGTCGGCGTTCGCGGGCACGGCCGCGACGTCCCAGTTCGGCTCCTCGACGAAGTTGCCGTCCTCGTCAGTGGCACTGGCGCAGCACGTGTACCACAGGTGCGAGAGCCCCATCGCCACGTTGCCCGACTGGAACGGATTGCCGGTCGCACCGATCGTCGGGTCCTGCTGCTGGGCCTCGTTCATGATGAAGTGGTCGGTCCAGACGCCGTCGTAGAACCACTTCCAGGCATCTCCCCACTGCTCGGGGACCTGGGCGGTCGTGCCGTCATCGGCGACGAGGCTGCCGGCGCCCCAGTAGGAGCCCTGCGCTCGCAGGTCCTGGAACTGCGGCTCGTAGCCCCACTGCACGATCGCCTCGGGGTCGAAGTCGGCCGAGGTGGCGTCGTTGCCGTTCTCGTCGACCGTCAGGCGCAGGGCGAGCTCGCGCAGCGTGTCGAAGTTCCACTCGACGGTCCTCGCCGTCGAGCACGTACGGGTCGCCGTATGCGTGCGGCGGGTAATCGAGATCGGCCTCGTCGAACATGTCGCGCTGGTAGTAGAGCATCGACGGGAAGATGGCGAAGGGCAGGCCCTCGAGGCCGAACTCCTCGCTTCGATAGAACTCGACCGAGCTGTTCGTCGAACTGCGACAGGTCGTATCCCGTCGCGTCGACGAGGGGCTGGAGGTCCAGCCATTGGCCGGCGAACGCTGTCTGCCCGGTGATGCCGGCGGGTCCGACCACGTCGGGCGGATTCGGAGAGTTGATCTGGAGGTTGAGATCGTCGTACGCCTGCTCGTACTCGACCACCTCGAGCGTGACATGGATCCCGTCCTGGGACTCGTTGAACGCGTCGGCGACCGCCTGCTCGACCTCCACCTGGGCCGGGTCGTCGCCGGTGCCCAGGCAGCAGAACCAGCGAATCTCGACCACCTCACCGGTGGGCCCATCGCTGGTCGCCGGTCCGCTCCCGGACGGCTCCTGGGACTCAGTGCCACCGCCGCCGCAGGCGGCGAGGACAAACCCCAGGATGAACAGGAACGTGCCGAACCTAAACTGGGTGCTCCGCATTTCTAACCTCCAAGCCGATTTCCTCCACACCGTCTGCGTCGTTCGTTTCAGCCGCTCCCCTCCTCTCCCCCGAGTGAGGAATCCGGCTCGCGGCGGCCTACGCCGGCCACGGCGACGCGCATGCGTTCAGGGGTCGCGGTCTCGATCCAATGGGCGCGGATGACGTCGCGCTCGAGGTAGTAACGGGTGCGGTCGCCGCGCACGAAGCTGCGCGCGGCCTCGACCGCCGTCCCGTCGGCCGCATGCGCCACGCCGTCGATCTGCAGCGCCAGCGCGCGCGTCGGCAACTCGAGCAGGGACGCCTCGCGGCTGCGGAGCATGACCGGCTCGACGGTCTCCCGCGCGCGGACGATTCGCGTCCCGTAGCGCTCCGAGAGAATGTCGTAGAGCGACCGATGCTCGAAGTCGAAGGCGAGCAGCCCGGGGAAGCGCTCTGCGGGAAGTCGCGCCTGCTCGAGGATGAGCGGCTCGCCGCCGCCGAGGCGAACGCGCTCGAGGTACGACGACCGGGGCGTCCTGCGTCGATGTCCAAGAGGCGAGGCCACCGCCTCGCCCGCCGGCTCGATGCGCGCGGTGACGACGCGGGTGGCCGGGTCGAGGCCGCGGCGACGCATCTCCTCGGCGAAGCTCATCGTGCCGGCGATGTCGCGGTCGATCCGCGGCTGGAGGACGAAGGTGCCTCGGCCCCTCGTCCGCTCGATCCGCCCCTCGCGCACGAGCTCGCCGAGGGCGTGGCGGACGGTGATGAGGCTGCAGCCGTAGCGCTCGGCCAGCTCCCGTTCGGTCGGCATGCGATCGCCGGGACGCCACTCGCTCGCGTCGAGCGACGCCTTCAGGTGGCTGAAGACCTGGTGATGAAGCGGGATCGGCCCCCGCTCGAGTTGGAACCGCGCCATGCAGACCTCGTGCTCGGCCGTGGTCGGTGCGCCATGGTCTTGACCATTGGCTGCTCATAACGTTATAAGCAATGTGTCAATACCCTGCGAGGCGAGATGGGGACCAAGGTCGCGGTCATCGGGGGCGGAAGCACCTACACGCCCGAGCTGATCGAGGGGCTCTCGAACCGTCGCGACCGGCTGCCGATCGATGAGCTCGTCCTCCATGACATCGACGATGAGCGCCGCTCCATCGTCGGGGGCCTTGCCGGGCGCATGCTCACCCGCCTCGGCTGGCCCGGCACCCTGACGCTGACCGGCGACCTCGAGGCCGCGGTGGACGGTGCGGACTTCGTCCTCGTCCAGCTCCGCATCGGCGGCCAGGCGGCTCGCCTCCTGGACGAGACCCTGCCGCTCGAGTTCGGCACCATCGGGCAGGAGACGACGGGCGCCGGCGGCCTGGCCAAGGCGCTGCGCACCGTGCCGGTCGTCCTTGATCTCGCCGAGCTCGTCCGCCGTCGGGCCGCGCCGGGTGCCTGGATCGTGGACTTCACGAACCCGGTCGGAATCGTCACGCAGGCACTCATCGACGCCGGCCATCGCGCCCTCGGCCTCTGCAACGTCGCCATCTCGCTCCAGCGCAGCCTGGCGCGACGGCTGGAGACCGATCCGGACGGGCTGGAGCTCCAGCACGTCGGCCTGAACCACCTGAGCTGGATCACCGACGTCCGCGAGGACGGACGCGACCGGCTTGCCCGAGCTGCTCGACGAGCGCACGCGGCGACGATCGCGGAGGAGCTCCAGCTGCCCGGTCGACCTCGTCCGGGAGCTCGGCGCCGTGCCGTCGTACTACCTGCGCTACTACTATCGCTTCGACGAGGTGATGGCCGAGCAGCGCGGCGGCTACCGGCGCGCTGAGACGGTCATGGATCTCGAGCGGCGCCTCCTCGAGATGTACGCCGACCCGAACCTCGACACGAAACCGAGCCTCCTCGACGACCGCGGTGGCGCCTGGTACAGCGAGGCCGCGGCCCAGCTCCTCGCGTCCCTGCACGACGACGCCGGGGACGTCCAGGTGGTCGACGTCCGCAATGGCGACGCCATGCCCGACCTCGATCCGGACGACGTGGTCGAGGTTCCCGCCCGCATCGACCGCGAGGGCGCCCACCCCATCCCGCAGCCGCCGATGCCTCCGGCCATGCGCGACCTCGTGCGCGAGGTGAAGGCCTTCGAGCGCCTCGCCATCCGCGCTGCGCTCAGCGGCGAGCGTGACGACGTGCGGGCCGCGCTCGAGGCCCACCCGCTCGTCGGCAGCCGCATCGGCGACGTCGGGCCGCTCCTCGACGCCCTCCTGGAGGCGAACCGGCCGTACCTGCCTCGCTTCGGCGCCGTGCGGTGATCCCCCGCCCTGAGACGCGGATGCGCCGCGAGATCGGGCAAGTCCCGGCGGCCGTCCTGCGGATCCTGGCCGCGCCGGGCGACCTGCGGGCCGCGGCCCGGGCCATCATCGAGGCGAAGCCACGCTGGATCATGATCGCGGCGCGCGGAACGTCGGACCACGCCGCCGTGTACGCGCAGTACCTGTTCGAGACCCACCTTGGCCTGCCCACCGGGCTGGCCAAGCCATCGGTCACCACGATCTACGGCGCATCGCTCGACTGGTCGGGCGGCCTCGTCGTCGCGATCTCGCAGTCCGGCCGCAGCCCGGACATCGTCGCCGTGCTCGAGGCCGCGCGGCGATCGAGTGCGCTCACGCTCGCCATCACCAACGAGCCCGACTCGCCCCTGGCGGGCGCGGCGCAGCTCAACCTCGCCTGCCGCGCGGGCCGCGAGCTCGCGGTGCCGGCCACGAAGACCTACGTCGCGGAGCTCGCCGTCATCGCCGCGCTCGTCGCCGAGCTCGCGCCGTCGAGCCGCCTCAACGACGGCCTGGCCGCACTGCCCGACGCCCTTCGCGCGGCCCTCGGCCAGACGCGCGCGTGGCTCGAGGGCCCGGCGGCCGGCGCGGTCGAGGCGTTCGCGGACGCCGACCGCGCGCTGCTCGTCTCGCGTGGCTACAACCTCGCGACCGCGCTCGAGCTCGGCCTGAAGCTGAAGGAGACCTGCGGCCTCTTCGCCGAGGCGTACTCGACCGCGGACTTCGCCCATGGGCCGATGGTGCTGGCCCAGGCCGAGGTTCCGGTCCTCGCCATCCGGCCCGACGGGCCGATGGGTGCGCTGGTGGACGAGACCCTCGCCGGCGTGATGTCGCGGGGCGGGCGCGCGACCGTCATCGGCGGCCCGGAGGCGGCCTCGATACCGGGTGCGCTGTCGCTGCCCGGCGGCGCTGCCGGAGGCGCTCACGCCGCTGCTCTCGTCGTGCCGGGGCAGCTGCTGGTGGAGGCCACCGCACTGCGCGCGAGGGATCAGCCCGGATGCGCCGATCGGGCCTCGGCAAGGTGACGCTGACGCGCTGAGCTCCGGCGTCACTGCTGGCGGACGCGCTCCAGGCGCGCCGCGACGGTCGCCTCGGCCGGCTTGCCGGGCTCCCAGTTCAGCAGGACCTCGACGATCTCGGCCATCCGCATCCGGGCGTGGGTCACGTTGCCGTGGCCGCGCTTGTAGTAGATGTGCGGCTCCTCGTCGTCCGGCGGGCGATGCGGCAGCCGGGTGATGGCGCAGCCGCGCTCGACGGTGACGATGCCGCGCAGCGCGCGCTCGAGGTTGGCCTCGTACTCCATGTGGAGCCCGTGGAGCTCCTCGGGCGCCATCATCTCCTGCAGGCCCGTCCGACCTCGACGTCGAGCGCATCCTCGTGCGCGCCGAGCCGCGCCGACGGCGTCGTCGGGGTCGAGGTCCCGGCGGCGCAGCTGCTCGATCTCGTCGGCGACCTGCGGCGAGCCGAGCGTCGATCCGCGTCGTTCGCTCGAACAGCTCGTTGCGATAGACGCCGAGCTCACTGCCCTGCCCGAAGACGCTCCGTCGCGGCCGCCGAAGAGTGCGCGCATCGCCGCGATCCTACCCTACGAACCCTTGCGCCGACGGATCTCGTCGGTCAGCGCCGGGCACGATCTGGAACAGGTCGCCGACCACGAACAGGTCGGCGAACTCGCCGATCGGAGCGTCGGGATCTCGTTGATGGCGATCACGTGCTCGGCGGTCTGCATGCCGACCCGGTGCTGGATGGCGCCGCTGATCCCGGCGCCGATGTAGAGCGCGGGCTTGACGACCTTGCCGGTCTGGCCGATCTGGAGCTGATACGGGATCCAGCCCGCGTCGGCCGCGGCGCGTGACGCGCCGACCGCGCCGCCGAGCGCCGCCGCCAGCTCGCGCAGCGGGCCGAAGCCATCCTCGCTCGCCGACGCCGCGGCCGCCGGCCACGATGATCGATCGCCTCCTCGAGGTTGACGACCTTCGCGTCGGCGGGGTGGCTCTCGGCCACCGTCGCCTTCGTGAGCGCCGATTCGGCACGCCGCCGGCGCCTCAGCGACCTCGGCGGTGCCGGTACCCGCCCTCGGCAGGGCGTGAAGGTGTTGGCCAGGACGAGGACGACCGCCGGCGACGGCGCGCCGTCGGCCGGCCGCGACGGTGGTGATCACGGCTGCCCTGGAGCGTGGCCTGCTCGAGTCTCGAGCATGCCGTCGGTGATGCGCGCGGCCCGGACGGGCCCGAAGGCGGGCAGGTGGAGGCTGCCGACCAGCGCCGCGGCCAGGTCGCGGCCGTTGGGCGTCGCCGGGGCGAGGAGCGCGAGGCCGGCATCGCGGGCCGCGGCAACCGCCGCCGGCGCATAGGTGATGGCCGGCCGGTCGTCGTCGCCGAGGACGATGGCGCGCGCGGCGCCGTGGCGCGCCGAGGGCCGCGGCGCCCGTCGGCGGCTCCCGCCCCGTACGCCAGCGCCACGGCCGATCCGCCGGACTGCTGCGGCCAGCTCTGCGGCGCCCGTGGCGAGCTCGAGGGCCGAGCGTGCCGGCGTGCCGCCGCTGAACTCGGCCAGGAAGAGGATGTCGGTGCTCATCGGTCTCAGATCAGCTTCCGTGCGGCGAGCCAGTCCGCGATCTTCGTCGCGGCCTCGGCGGCGGGGAGGTTCTCGATGCGCTCGGTCGGCGGCTTGGCCTCGGGCGCGCGCGCGTCGGTGACCTTGCGTCAGCGCGGCGCCGTGACAGCTCATCGGCCGAGAGGCCGAGGTCGGCCAGCGACCACGTCTCGAGCGGCTTGCGCTTGGCGGCCATGATCCCCTTCAGGCTGGCGTAGCGCGGCTCGCCGACCTGGTCGGTGACGGTCGCCACGACCGGCAGCGGCGCGCTGATCCAGTCGAAGCCGGTGGCGGACAGGCGTCGAACGCGCGCCTCGCCATCGCCGAGCTTCAGCTCCGAGCCGTACGACAGCAGCGGGCACGTCGCGCATCGCGGCGACGGCGCCCGGCACGAGCGAGCCGCGGGCGTCGTCGGATGCCATGCCCATCAGCGCGACGTCCGGCGCCAGCTTGTCGAGCGCGGCCGCGAGGACCTGGCGGTGCCCCACTCGTCGGCGCCGGCCAGGGCCGGGTCGGTGACGAGGACGGCGTCGTCGCCGCCCATGGCCAGGGCTCGGCGCAGCGCCTCGGCGGCCTGCTCGGGCCCCATCGACAGGTAGGTCACCGTGTCGGCCGTGCCGTCGTCGACCAGGCGCAGGGCCTGTTCGATGGCGTACTCGTCGAGCGGGTTGATGATGGCCTCGACGCTGGCGCGGTCGAGGCGCAGGTCATCGGTGTAGCGCTTGTCGGCGCCGGTGGCCGGGACCTGCTTGATGCAGACGACGATCTTCACGATCCGCTTGCTCTCGCTCCTGTGATGGCTCAGCCTCGCTTTCCGACGCCGGCCCGCTGGAGGAGCTGGCGCGCGATGATGAGGCGCTGGATCTGCTGGGTCCCCTCGTAGAGCTGGGTGATCTTCGCATCACGCATCATCCGTTCCACGGGGTACTCGGTGATATAGCCGTAGCCGCCGAGCACCTGGACCGCATCGGTCGTCACCCGCATGGCGGTGTCGCCGGCGACGAGCTTGGCGCTCGAGGTCCAGTACGGCAGGTCCGGTGCCGATGCGTCGACGCGCGCGGCCGCGGCATAGGTGAGCTGCCGGGCGGCCTCGGTCTGCGAGGCCATGTCGGCCAGCATCAACTGGATGCCCTGGAACTCGGCCACCGACTGGCCGAACTGCTTTCGATCGACGGCATAGGCGACGGCGGCGTCGAGGGCTCCCTGCGCGATCCCGACCGCCTGTGCCGCGATGCCCGAGCCGCGAGCGGTCGAGCGACTCCATGGCGATCCTGAATCCCTCGCCCTCGTCGCCGATGCGGTTCTCGAGCGGCACGCGGACATCGTCGAAGGTCAGCTCGGCGGTCGGCGAGCCGCGGATGCCCATCTTGTGCTCGACCCGCGGCGCGGCGAAGCCGGGCGTGTCGGTCTCCACGATGAAGGCGCTCATCCCCTTGCGACCGCCGGCCTCCGGGTCGGTCAGCGCGAAGACGGTGACGACCTTGGCGACCGAGCCGTGGGTGATGAAGCGCTTGCTGCCATTGAGCACGTAGGCGTCGCCGTCGCGGGTGGCGCGCATCCGGTTGCTTGCAACGTCACTCCCGGCGGCCGCCTCGGTCAGGGCGAAGGCGGCAAGCCACTCGCCGGAGGCGATGCGCGGGAGGTATCGGTCCTTCTGGTCGTCCGTCCCGGCCAGCATGATCGGCAGGGCGCCGAGCTTCTGGACGGTCGGAATCAGGCTGCGTCGTTGCGTCGGCCCGCGCGATCTCCTCGATGACGATGGTCTGGGCGATCGAGTCGAGGTTGGTCCCGCCATGCCGCTCCTCGAAGCAGGTGCCGAGCAGATCCTGCTGGGCCAGGAGCTCCTTGAGGTCCCACGGGAACTCAGCCGTGGCGTCGATCTCGGCGGCACGTGGGGCGATGCGCTCCTCGGCCAGCTCGCGCACGAGGGCACGCAGCTCGTCATGCTCGGCCGTGGGCAGATAGGTCACGCGGGCTCCTCGAAGCGAGGTGTCGGTGGCACTTGGCACGGGGTGAGGAGTCTAGCCCATGTGCCCGTCGGCTTCAGTCGTGTGGGTTGACCTCCGAGCACAAGGGCGTGGCAAGGTTCTCCTCGCTGGCCAGGCAGCGCGCGCTGAGGAAGGCGGCCAGGAGGCCGTCGATCGCGTCCGGGTAGACGCGCGAGGCCGCGACGAAGTCGGCCTGCGTCTCGCACGCGAACAGTGCCGGATCCAGGTACGTGACCGGGTCCGCATCCCGTGCCTCGAGGCCGGCGACGAAGGCCGCCTGGCACTCGGGATCGAGGGCCGCACCGGGATCCGATGATGCGGCGCTCGCGCTCGCCGAGGGCTCCGATCCGGGCGTGGATGGACCGGCTGATGGGGAGCTCGACGCGCCACTTCCCGGCGTGCACGCAGCGAGGGCCGCCGATCCGGCGAGGATCATGACCGCGAGGTGTTGGCCTCTTCGTGGTTCCATCAGTCGTGCGGACCCTGCACCTCGACCTGGCCCTCATTGATCCGGGCCCGATAGGAGATCTGCCGCGACGATGCGGGCCCGTTGACGACGCTCCCATCGGTGATCCTGAAGGTCGAGAAGTGCCACGGGCACGTGATCGTGTCGCCCTTGAGCTCCCCCTTCGACAGCGGCCCGCCGAGGTGCGAGCAGCTCTCTTTCAGCACGTGCACGACGTCGCCGCGGCGGACGAGCATCAACGAGGTCGCGCCGAAGGTCACCTTCGTCGGCGTCTCCTCCGGCAGATCGACCACGGCCGTCACCGCGGTGAAGTCGTCGGCGCGCTTGCCGCGCGCGAAGGCGTTGTAGTTGACCATGTAGCCGTACTTGTAGACGAGGTGGCCGCCCACATAGCCACCCGCGCTCACGACCAGGTAGGACACGAGCAGGACCCAGAAGGCAGCGTCGTGGGCGCCGCCGGCGCGCTGGACGAGCGAGATCGCGAAGCCGATGGTGGCGACGATGTTGATGAGTCCGTGGAGCCCCGCCACGTCGCGCGTCGTCGTGTCGTGGTCCGTGTCCTTGTAGTCGGTCAGCCCGGTGACGATCGCGCTCAGCGCGGTCAGGACGGCCAGCAGGAGCGTCCAGAAGGCGGCGTCCTCGAGGCCCTCGACGCTGAAGAAGATCCGGAGCACGTCGAGGAAGACGGCCACCGTCGCGGCGCCGATGACGACGTCAACGACGACGGCATGCAGCGAATGTCCGAGCCACGTGCCGTTCAGGAACGACTGGAGCAGCCGCCCCGGGCCGCCCAGTGCCCCGTAGAACCCCCGCATGACCGATGCGATGCCGTTCGACAGGCCCCGCAGTGGGCGCGCCATGCCTTCGAGCATGTCCCTACCTCCTCCCCACCAATACGCTCGGCGTTCCCCTCCGAATCAGCGTCACGCAGCGTGCGCGGTCAGCCGGTGAGCTCGACGGCGAAGTCGCGGAAGACAGCGACGTGCCGCTCGATCTCGGCCTCGCTGTGCTGCACGGACAGCGTCCACTGGTCGTCCGGCCCCGGCGGCAGGAGGATCCCGCGGTTCGCCAGGAAGAAGAAGCCGGCGCCCCACAGCTCCGCGTCGAGCCCGATGAAGTCGCGGTAGTTCGTCACGCGATCCGGGGTGAACATGACGCAGCCCTTCGGGCCGACGTTGATCGCGTAGGCCGGGGAGCTCGAACTCGTCGATCACCGCCTGGCAGCCGGCGGTCAGCCGGTCGGCGAGGGCGTGCAGTCCCGGGTAGGCGTCCTTCGTCAGGATCCGGGTCAGCGTCACGAGCCCGGCCGTCATCGACAGCGGGTTGCCGTTGAAGGTCCCGAGGTGGGCCACGCGCGTCGCGCTGCCGGGAATCGTCGAGCGCTCGATGCTCGCGCCGGTCGCACCGCCCATCCCCCCGTAGTGCTGGCTGCCCTCCAGCGTCTCGATGACGGCCATCACCTCGCGACGCCCGCCGAAGGCGCCGATCGGGATCCCGCCGCCGATGCTCTTGGCCAGGCAGAAGAGGTCGGGCTTGACGCCGAAGTACTCGTAGGCGCCACCCCAGGCGAGCACGACCCCGGTCTTGACCTCGTCGAAGATGAGGACCACGCCGTGCTCGGTCGCCAGCTCGCGGACCCGCTCGAGGTAACCGGGCTTGGGCGGCACGACGCCGATGTTGAACTGGACCGGCTCGACGATGATCGCCGCGATCTCCTCGCGATGCGCCTCGAGGATGGCCTTCAGCATGTCCGGCTCGTTGTACGGTGCGACCACCGTCTCGGCGATCCGGCTGCGCGGGATGCCGGCGCTGGCCGGGACCGTGGTGGGCGACTCGATCGGGCCCCATGGCGTCGCGCGGCGGCTGGATGCTGACCAGCACGTCGTCGTGGTGGCCGTGGTAGCCGCCCTCGATCTTGATGATCTTCTCGCGCCCGGTGTAGCCGCGGGCGACGCGGATGGCGTCCATCGTCGCCTCGGTCCCCGAGTTGCTGAAGCGCACGAAGTCGGCGCCGAATCGGTCCTTGATCTCCTCCGCCAGGGCGATGCCGTCCTCGACCGGGAACGTGTAGCACGTGCCGTTCGCGACGCGGTGCTGGAGCGCCTCGGCCAGGATCGGGTGCGAGTGGCCGGCGGCGAGCACGCCGAAGGCCATGTCGAAGTCGATGTACTCGTTGCCGTCCGCGTCCCAGATGCGGCTGCCGCGCGCATCGGTCATGAACAGCGGGTACGGGTCGTAGGCCTGGAACGAGCTCGCGACGCCGAGGGGCATCGACTGGCGCGCACGATCGAAGAGCGCCGCGCTCTTCGGCGTGCGGTGCCGGTACTCGGCCTCCTCGCGCGCGCCGATCTCGGCGATGCGCGCCCGATTGATCCCCTTCCCGGTGACCGTCACGGTCGCCCTCCTAGCGCGTGCCCCACTGGTAGCTCTCCTTGACGAAGCGCAGCTCGACGAGGGTCTCGGTCGAGCGGATGCCCTTGATGTCGGCGAACCGTTCGGTCAGGACCCGCAGCAGGTGGTCGTTGTCCTCGCACACGACCTCGCACACGAGGTCGTAGCGTCCGGCGGTGACGACGAGGTACGTGACCTCGTCCAGCTCGGCGATCTGCTCGGCGATCTGGTCCAGCTTGCCGGCCTCGACCTTGAGGCCGATGAGCGCCGGCTGCTGGAATCCCATCGCCAGCGGGTCGGTGACTCCGACGACCTGCACGACGCCGCGGCTGATGAGCCGCTCGGCGCGTTGCCGGACGGTTGCCTCGGGAACCTTCAGCTGTCGCCCGATCTGGGCGTACGGCCGCCGGCCGTCGAGCTGGAGGCATTGATGATGGACTTGTCGAGGTCGTCGAGGACCGGACGCCGACCGGGCTGCTGGAATCGTGCGCATCGCCATGTGGCGAAGCGTAGCCGGGGGCGTCCGGTGGGTCAACTTTCCGCAGAATTGCCCCGCTCATTCTGCGGAATCCGCGCAACGTGGCGGATTCGGTGGGTGCGGCGGGGACTCGATCGATGGCGACAGCCGGGGTGCTCACGGAATATATCACTATTGATATATTCGCCGATGGATCTCGGGCGGGGCGCGAGGTCAGTCAGGTGGCCCCCCGACGTCGCGCTGCCAGGCGCCGGTCGCATCGGCCAGCAGCTCGGCGACGTCGCGGACGGCGACATCGGTCCGATCCAGGTCGGTCGTGCCGTCGCGCAGCATGATCAGGCAGAACGGGCAGGCCGTGGCGATCTCGTCCGGCGACTTCTCGAGCGCCTGCTCGACGCGCTTGTGGTTGATGCGCGTGCCCTCGCGCTCCTCCATCCACATCCGCGCGCCACCGGCGCCGCAGCACATCCCCTTGCGATGGTGGAGGTCCATCTCGACCACGCTCTGGCCGGGGACGGACTCGACCACCCGCCGGCCCTCGTCATAGACCTCGTTGTATCGGCCGAGGTAGCAGGCGTCGTGGTAGGCGACGACCGCCTCGTGGTGCTCCGACGGCACCAGCCGGCCATCGGCCACCAGCCGGTCCAGCAGCTGCGTGTGGTGGATGACCTGGACGCCGCGCAGGCCGAACTGCGGGTACTCGTTGCGGATCGTGTTGAAGCAGTGCGGGCAGGTGGCCACGATCGTCGCAGATGCCGTGCTCGGCGTGGGCGGCCGACAGCGTGGCGACGTTCTCCTCGGCCAGCATCTGGTAGAGGTACTCGTTGCCGGCGCGCCGGGCCGGGTCGCCGCTGCAGGTCTCCCGCGGGCCGAGCACCGCGAACGGCACGTCGGCCTGGCGCAGCAGCTGGGCCATGGCGCGCACGACCTTGCGGTTGCGGTCGTCGAAGGCGCCGGCGCAGCCGACCCAGAAGAGGATCCGGCCGGCCAGCGCGATCGCCGATCGGCCGCGACTCGAGGATCGTGCGCCACGCGCGCGCCGTCGGCCTGTCGCGTCGGCGCGAGGCGCCTCCGCTGAGCCGAGCACCGGCACGTCCAGCCCCTTGGCCCAGTCGAGGCGCGACGACTTCGGCTGGCCCCATGGGTTGCCGGCGTTCTCCATGTTGCGGAACGCGGCGTTGAGCTCCTTCGGGAAGCGCGACTCCTCGAGGACCGCATTGCGGCGGATCTCGACGATCGTGTCGACGTGCTCGATGAGCACCGGGCAGCCCTCGACGCACCAGCCGCAGGTCGTGCACTGCCAGACCGCCTCCTCCGGGATGGCGTTGTCGATGAGCGGCAGGCTGAGCGCCTCCTCGGCCGCGGGTGCGCGCCAGCTCGAGCGCATCCTCGGACGCCGCGGCTCCCCCGCTCGCTCCGCCCTTCCAGGCGCGCTGCGCCGATGCCGCCGCCGCCAGCGCGGTCTCCGCCGCCAGGATCTGGTCGCGCAGGCCCTCCATGAGGTGCTTCGGGCTGACAGCGTCTTGCCGGTCACCGATGCCGGGCAGAACTCCATGCATCGGCCGCACTCGGTGCAGGCCAGCGGGTCGAGCAGATGGCGCCAGGTGAGGTCCTTCAGCCCCTTCGCGCCGAAGACCGGAGCTCCTCGCCCTCCTCCGGCTCGGCCTCGAGGTCCATCTTGCGCAGCGCGCCGCGCGGCTCGAGGTTGCGGAAGTAGACGTTCGGCTCGCTGCTGATGATGTGGAGGTGCTTGCTGTACGGCAGGTAGGCGCCGAAGCCGAGCACGAGGAGGATGTGCGCCCAGCCCATCGACGCCGTAGCCGATGGCCGCCGCCTCGGCCCCGATCGGCTCCAGCGCCAGGCTCAGCGGCCCGGCGAGGACGGCCCACGTGCGGGACGTGATGCTCGGGCTCGACGACGTAGGCGAACGCGTCACCGAGCCACTCGGTCAGCACGATGCTGAAGATCAGGCCCAGGATGATGAAGGCGTCGCGCGTGAGGGCCAGCCGTGCCGGCCGAACGATCGTGCGCCGGACGACGTAGTAGATGACCGATGCCAGCACGAGCGCCGACGAAGACGTTCGCGAAGAAGACGATCGACGCTCCACAGCGAAGCCCGCCGAGCGGCCAGCCGAGGATCGTCTCGACCAGCCCGTTCGTGATGTAGTTGCCGGTCGTCGCCAGCAGGACGATGAAGCCCCAGAAGACGAAGGCGTGGGTCAGGCCCGGGCCGAGATCCTGGAGCAGGCGTCGCTGACCGAAGACGAAGACGCCGAGCGACCGCGATCCGCTGACCGACGCGATCGGAGCGGTCAAGGGGCCTGCCCGCTGCGCAGGACCGCCAGGTGCCATCGCGCGCGCCGCCAGAACAGCACGATCGCCGCCGCGATGGGCACGACGACAAGGGGATAGAGCGGAATGGTGGCTTCCATGCGTGCGCGCATGGTAGCCGCGGGCACCTGTCGGGCCGTCGCGCGCTCGCACGAGGTGCCATCGTCACGGTTCCGCGTTGCGGTGTGACGCAGCCTCATCCATCGGAGACGCAGGGCGTCCTCTCGACCATCTGGTTGGCCGTTCCATTCGGCCCGCTCACTTCCTGGGCATCGAACCAGCGGTCCTGGGGCCGCAACGCGCCCATCTACGCCGTTGGATGAAGCTCCCTCACGCGCCGCCGGTAGTCAGTGGTCTCCGCCGGCCAGCTGGTCGAGGGCGTGCCGCAGCACCGGCAGCAGGGCGGCGAGTGACTCGGCGGCGCCCTTTGGCGACCCGGGCAGGTTGGCGATGAGCGTGGAGCCGCGCGTCCCGACCACGCCGCGCGACAGGGCCGCCATCGGCGTCGAAGCGATCCCGGCGGCGCGCATGAGCTCGGCCAGGCCGGGAGCCTCGCGATCGATCACGCGGCGCGTGGCGGCCGGCGTCACGTCGGTCGGCGTCAGGCCGGTGCCGCCGGTGGTGAGGATGAGCCGATGACCGGCGTCGGCCAGGCGCGCCAGCAGTGGCGGCGATCTCGTCCTCGTCGTCGGCGACGACGAGCGCGTCGGGCGCGACGTCGAACCCCGCGTCGCGCAGCGCCGCCACGAGCGCGGCCCGGAGGCATCCTCCCGCTCCCCCGCCGCGGATCGGTTCGAGCAGGTGACGACCACGGCCTCGTGCTCGGCCCGTGCGAGCGGCTCGCAGTGCGTACGTCGCCGGACGCGGCCGCCGGACTTCTCGAGCAGCTCGACGCGCTCGATGACGATGTCGCGCTGGAGCGCCTTGGCCATGTCGTACAGCGTCAGCGCGGCGACCGAGGCGGCGGTGAGCGCCTCCATCTCGACCCCGGTGCGCGCGGTGGCGCGAGCCTCGGCGCGGATGCGGACGGTGCCCGCCTCGCGATCCGGCGATGAGCTCGACATCCACGTGGTCGAGCGGCAGCGGATGGCAGAGCGGGATGAGCTCAGACGGTCCGCTTCGCGGCGCCGATGCCGGCCAGCCGCGCGGTGACGAAGCGCGTCGCCCTTCGGCCCACCCGCGTCGAGCAGCGTGGCAAGCACGTCCGGGCGCATGCGGACCGTCGCCGCGGCGACCGCGCGGCGCGCCGTGACCGGCTTGTCGCCGACGTCGACCATGCGCGGCGCGCCGTCGTCGTCGAGGTGGCTCGGTCTTCATCGGCCGGTCAGGAGGAGCGGCTCGAACACGATCGCCTCGTACGCGCGCGGCCGGCTCGGCCGCCTCGGCGCCCTCGGGCACGACGAGCAGCGCGTTCGCCTCGGCCATCGGACGCAGCTGCGACGAGGCCTGGCCGCCGGCCGGCCGGGCGTGGATCTCGCCGTCCTCCTGCCAGACGACGACGCGCAGGAACGCGCGACGGGCGGGGTCCTTCTCGATCCGCGCGGTCGGGGTCGGCCCGCACGTGCAGCCGCCCGTCGCCGGCGAGGTCGACTGCATGGCGCGGATGAACGGGCCGCACGAAGAGCTCGAACGTGACAAGCGCGCTGACCGGGTTGCCGGGCAGGCCGATGACGGTCGTCCCGTCCAGCTCGCCGACCGCCAGCGGCTTGCCGGGCTGGACGGCGATCCGCCAGAAGTCGAGGCTGCCGCGCCGCTCGAGCACCGCGCGCACGTAGTCGTGCCGGCCGACGCTCACGCCGCCGGAGGTCACCACGAGGTCCGCGCTGGCGGCTGCCTTGTCGAGCGCAGCCTCGATCGGCGGCCGCGTCGTCAGCGAGCGCGGCGAGCATGAGCGGCTACGCCGCCGGCGTCGACGACCGCCGCCGCCAGGGCGGCGGAGTTCGCGTCGTGGATCTGGCCGGGCCCGAGCGGCTCGCCCGGCCCGACGAGCTCGTCGCCAGTCGAGAGGATCGCGACCACCGGACGCCGATGCACCTCGATCGAGCCGAGGCCAAGCGAGGCGAGCACGGCGAGCTTGGCGGGAGTCGAGCGCATCGGGCAGGCAGATCTCGTCGCCGGCCCGCGTGTCGTGGGCGGCCGACCGGACGTGGCGCCGCCCGCGCACCGCCGTCGGGCACCGTGACCGCGCCGTCGGCCTCGCCGGCGTCCTCGATCGGCACCACGGCATCGGCACCCGGAGGCAGCGGCGCCCCGGTCATGATGCGCATGGCCGTGCCCGGCTCAACCGTCGGGAGCCGCCGCGGCCCCGGCGGCGACCTCCCCCGTCACGCGCAGTGGCCCGGGCGCATCGGCGGCGCGAATGGCGAAGCCGTCCATCGCTGAGTTGGCGAACGGCGGCACGTCGACGGCGGCAACGACGTGCGGCTCCAGCAGGACCCGACCGACGGCATCGGCCAGGTCAACGACTTCGCCGGGGGTCGGCGTCGCGCGAGCCATGAGGCGCCGATACGCCTCGTCCAGCGTCAGCATGGTCCGGCTCAGAGCCCGAGCTTCATGCGGGCGTCGATGAGGCGCAGGATCCCCCGCCGCGAGACCATCCCGATCGGGTTGCGCCCGTCCCCGTCGACGACCGGCAGCTGGCCGACCTCGCGCTCCTGGATGAGGCGCAGCGCGTCGGCGAGCGGGGCGTCGGGGCCGATGGTGGCGAGGTCCGCGTAGCGGGTCATGATGTCGGTGACCCTGGCCGACTCGCCACAGCGTCGCGCGGCAGCCGCCGCACGTCCTTCAGGGTGACCATGCCCGCCAGCCCGCCGTCGTCGTGGCGGACGAGGAACGAGCGATCCTCCCCGCGCAGCATCCGCTCGTTGACGAGGTCGGCGACCGGCTCGTTCGGCGAGACCGCCGGCGGCGTCTCGATCCATCGCGTCCCGCACGCGGACGCCGCGCAGGGCACGCTCGACGCCGGCCTGGGCAAGGGTCGCCTCGGCCGCGTTCGAGAGGAACCAGCCGATGAGGGCCAGCCAGATCCCGCTGACGAGGAACGGCGCGCTGGAGGGCGACGTAGACGCCGAACCCGATCAGCAGGTAGGCGAACAGCCGTCCCACGATCGCCGCGCTGCGCGTCGCGACCAGGCGATCGCCGCGCATCCGCCACAGGAGGGCGCGGAGGACGCGTCCGCCGTCCATCGGGAAGCCCGGGATGAGGTTGAAGACCCCGAGCACGACGTTGATGAAGCCCAGCCAGCCCGAGAGGGCCGCGAGCTGCTCCTGGCTGACGACGAGGTCGGCCCCGATGAAGCGCGAGGCCGATGAGCGATGCTCGTGACCGGTCCGGCCAGCGCGATGAGCGCCTCCTCGCGCGGCGTCCGCGAGTCGGAGTCGATGGTCGTGGCGCCGCCGAAGATGAAGAGGGTGATGCCCTCGACCTTCAGCCCGAAGCGCGCGCGCGACGAGCGCGTGCGACAGCTCATGCGCCAGCGACCGACGCGAAGAAGAGGACGCGCGGTGGCTCCCGCCACGACCCAGTACTGGGCGTCGGACCAGCCGCGGAACTGGCGCGGGAACTGGACCTCGGCCAGCGTGTAGGTGATGAGGAAGGCGATCACCAGCCAGCTGGGATGGATCGCGAGGTCGATGCCGGCCAGCCGGCCGACCCTCCAACCGTGTCCCATGCGGCGGAGTCTAGATCAGGGCGCCGCGGGCGACGGATCGCCGCCCTTCGAGAGGCGCCATGCCGACGATGCCCACCACCGCCGCGATGAGAACGACGGCCGCACCGGCCGCCAGCGACGCGTCGAACCAGAACGGCTCGCGGGAAGAGGGTGATGAGGTCGGATCCCGGCTCGAACAGGTACGTCCCCGGCGGGAAGAAGAGCTGGTGGAAGGCGAGGAAGGCCGGCTCGAAGGCGACGGCGAACACGAGCGCGAGGGCCAACGCCACCGCGCCGATGCTTCCAGCGGCGACGAGGAGCGCCCGTCCTCGGCGTCTGCGCTCGCGCAGGAGGAGCCATGCGACGACGGCGACCGCGGCTGCGCCGAGGGTGACGACTCCGAGGATCCGACCAGGACCGCGACGTCGTGCATGTGCGAGCGCTCATCTCCGTCGAGCAGCGGTCCGGCACCCGGGAATCCGGCGTCGAAGGCGCCATCGGTCCAGATGTCACCGAGGAGGTCGCCCGTCACGCGCTCGACCTCGTCGGGCGTGGTGTCGAAGGCGCCCGCCACGTCATGACGCCCCTGCAGCAGCGACGTGAAGGCCGGGTTGAAGAGGAGGAGCGGGCCGACGAGCAGGATCAGGACGGCCACGGCCAAGCCGAGGACAGCGGCCGATGGGCCAGGGAGCGCGCTGCATCGATCGACCGGGTCGCGTCAGAGCGACGCGTCCGGCCATCCGCGAGGTGCCGATCACCATGGAGAGGATCGCCCCGACGATGCTGATGACGATCGCACCGAGGAGGGCGGCGAGGAAGTCGCCCACGGTCAGGCCGAGGTCCAGCTCGGTCGAGATGGCGCCGGTCAGCAGCAGCATGCAGCGCGTTGATGACGAGCAGGAAGAGGCCCAGCGTCATGAGCGTGATCGGCAGGGTGAGGATCCGGAGGATCGGCCGCAGGAAGGTGTTGACGAGGCCGAAGATGAACGCGACGAGCAGGAACTTCAACCACGCGCCGTCCGGCGCGAAGTCGAAGTCGAGGTTCGGCACCAGGAAGACGGCCACGTACAGGCGCCGCGGCGTTGATGAGCAGCTGGACGATCCGATCCATGCGCGTAGCCTAGCCGATGCCGTCCAGCCCCGGCGGCCCGGCGAGCAAGCGGCCGCGGACCCACGCCGCCGCGCACCATGTTCGGGTGCGGCCGGAAGATGAGCCGGCTGGCGAGGTCGTCCGCGCCGCCAGGCGGATCGTCGTGCGGAAGCGGCGTCGTGAGCCGCGGGTCGACGGCGATGAGGTCGGCCTCCTTGCCCACCTCCAGTGAGCCGATGCGCCCCTCGAGGCCCAGGGCCCGCGCTCCGTCGAGCGTCGCCCATCCGCAGCCAGTCGAGGGGACCCAGCGCACCGTCGCGCGATCGGCGCGGCCGGTGAGCTCCAGCGACGCGCTGCGTGACGGCGCCGGCCCGCATGGCGCCGAAGATCGAGACCTCCGGACCGGCGGCGACGTCGCTCCCCAGCCCGACCGTCATGCCCGCCGCCCGGTACGCGCCGAGGGGCATCATCCCGCTGGACAGGAACAGGTTCGACGCCGGGCAGTGCGCGACCCGGGAGCCGCTCTCCACGAGCCGCGCGACCTCGCGGTCCGACAGGTGGATGGCGTGCGCGAGGATGGTCCGCGCGCCGAGGCCGCCGGCCGCGTCGTAGACGTCGAGATAGTCGTGGGCGTCGCGGGAAGAGCCGCATCACCTCCTCCATCTCCCCGCCGTCCTCCGACAGGTGCGTCTGCCAGTACGCGCCGTGCTGGCGCGCGCAGGGTCGCCGACTCACGCAGCATCTCCGGCGTGCAGCTGATCGCGAAGCGCGGCGTGAAGGCGTACGAGAGCCGGCCATCGTCCCGGCCGTGCCAGCGCGTGGCGAGCTCGTCGGACTGTCGCAGGCTCGTCTCGAGGATCTCGCCCGGCTCGATGTCGGTGTCGTAGGTGAGCCGATCCATCATCACCTTCCCGATGACGGCCCGGATGCCGTGCGCCTCGGCGGCGGCGAACGCCGCGTCGGTCGAGTCCTCCCACACGCGCGGCGTAGGCGACCACCGTCGTCGTGCCGGCCGCGGCGAACGCGCGGAACGCCGCCGGCGCCTGGCGTTCGGCGACCGATCGGTCATAGGAGCGCTCGAGCGGGAAGATGTAGCGGTCCAGCCAGGTCAGCAGGTCGAGCCCGCTGCCGAGGCCGGCGTTCGGCAGCTGAGGCAGGTGGGCGTGGAGGTCGACCAGGCCGGGCATGACCAGCAACGGGCGGAGATCCAGCGCCGATGGCGTCACACCCTCGACCGGCCACGGGCCGGCAGCGCGTGATTCGCCCGCCTGAATCGACCTCCAGGAGTCCATCGGGCTCGTCCAGGAGGCCGCCGTCGTCGAGGGGCGAGAGGAGCCGCGCTCGGAACGCGAAGGGACCGCTGCCGGGAAGCTCGGCCATCGGCGCCGATGCTACATGCCAAGAGGGAGTACCCTTTGGCTTCTACCGTTAGGAGGCCTCTCATGGCCAATGGCAGCATCAAGAAGGTCGTCGCCGATCGTGGCTTCGGCTTCATCACCGGCGAAGATGGCAAGGATTACTTCTTCCATCGAGACGGCCTGAGCGAGTCGATCGACTTTGATCGCCTCGTCGGGGGTGAGCGCGTGACCTTCGATGTCGAGTCCAACCCCCGCGGCCCGCGCGCCGCGAACGTGAAGGCGGACGAGGGGGCCTAGCCCTCGCGTCGCCAAACGAAGCGGCGGTCGTCGATGTCCAGATGGACACTCGGCGGCCGCTTCTTCGTGCTCGGGCTGATCGCGGCGGTCGTCGTGTCGCGCGTCGCCGTCAGTGCGATTGATCCTGCGGCCGTCGCGATCCGCTCCGCGCCGAAGTCGTGCAGTCGGAGCTCGACCATCCATGGGACATCGCCTTCACCGATGACGGGCGGATGGTCGTCACCGAGCGCTCAGGCTGGGTGGACGTCTTCGCCAATGGCCAGCCAGGGGCGGAGCGTTTGAGCCGCGTCGAGATCCCGGACGTGCGCGCCGAGCTCGAGTCGGGGCTCATGGGCATCGCCATCATCGGAGACGAGGTCGTCGTGTGCGCATCCCGCGACCCCGGCGGGGACGGGGATGAGCCATGGCGCGTGGAGCTGCTCAGCGCCACCCTCGGTGCGGGCGGGAGCCTGGGCGCCTTCGAGCCCATTCCGCTGGGCGAGACGATCGGCGGGCCCCGCCACCAGGGCTGTGCCGTCGAGGCCGACGACGCGGGGCTCCTCTGGGTCAGCATCGGCGAAGCCAACCAGCCCGGTGACGCCAACCCCGCCCAGGATCCGGAGGCGCTCAACGGCAAGATCCTGCACCTCGCGACCGATGGCGACGCTGCCGCCGACAACCCCTTCGGGACGGTCGTGTACTCGCTCGGGCACCGCAACCCGCAGGGCATCGCGATTCGCGTCGGACGGCCTCGTCATCGCGGCCGAGCACGGTACCGATGTCGACGACGAGCTCAACGTCATCGTCAACGGCGGGAACTACGGCTATCCGTGCTTCACCGGCGCGTCGACGCCGGGACCGATCCCTGACGGCTGCGGACCGGCCTCGGACTTCCTAGCGCCCGCCTGGGCATCGGGGGCGCCCACCCTGGCGACGTCGGGGGCGGTCTTCCTCGTCGGCTCGTCCTGGGGCGACTGGGAGGGTGACCTCATCGTCAGCACGCTCAAGGAGGAGGACCTGCGCCGATTCTCGGTTTCGTCCGCCGGCGCGGTGACCTTCGAGGAGACCCTCCTCGACGGCCGCTTCGGGCGACTGCGCGCGGTCGTCATCGGCCCGGATGGCGCGCTCTACGTGTCGACCACGAATGGCTCGGACGACCGGATCATCCGGGTGGAGCGGAGCGGGTCATGAACGTCGTCCTCGCGACGACTGGCCGTCGCTCAGGCACGCCTCGCGCCGTGCCCCTCTACGCGTGGCCCGATGGGGATCGGCTCGTCGTCGTCGGCTCATGGGGTGGCTCAGCCCGTCATCCTGCGTGGGCATTGAACCTCCGGGCGCATCCCGGGGCGACCGTGAAGGTCGGAGCGTGAGAAGCGAGAGGTCGTGGCGCGCGAGGTCGATGGGCCGGAGCGTGAGCGGCTCTGGGAGCTCGTCTGCGCCGCCTTCCCGCTCTACGCCACGTACCAGCGGCGGACGAAGCGGACGATCCCGCTGTTCGTGCTCGAGCCGGCTAGCGCTTGACGCGGAAGCGAAAGCCGGTCCGCGGTCCCGATTCCTCGAGACCGATCTTCTCGATCGTCACTCGCTCGAGCGATTCGTCGTTGAACAGGCGGAGCCCGTCACCGAGCAGCACCGGCATGAGGTCGATCGACAGCTCGTCGACCAGCCCGGCCCGCAGCAGCTGGCCGATCACGTTCGGGCCACCGACGACCTGTACGTCCTTCTCCCCCGCTGCGGCCGTTGCCTGGCGGATGGCCGACTCGACGCCATCGGTCACGAAGGTGAACGTCATGCGCTCGTCCTGTTTGGGGGCAACCGCCGGCGGGGCGTGCGTCAGCACGAAGATCGGGACCTGGAACTCGTACGTGCCGACGTAGGAATCAGGGTCGGCCATGGCGAAAGTTCGCCGGCCCATGACCACCGCTCCGGTGTTGGCCACCGCCGACCGCATCGCCTGGGTGTCGTGCATGGCCTCGAAGTCCGGGTAGAGGGGCCCGACGCTCCCGGATCGGTCCGCGACGAAGCCGTCGAGCGACATCGTCGTGCCGGCAGTCACGCTACCCACTGTGTCTCTCCACTCGCAACGAATTGACTTGCCAGCGTGTTCTGAGTCAGGGCGCGCGCCGGTAGTGCATGGCGACCGCGCCGCTGCGGAGCGGCTTCACCGAGACCAGCTCGAGCCGTCGCGTGCTGGGCAGCCCGCTCTGGTACAGGGTCGGGCCGTGGCCGGCGATCCTGGGGTGGACGAGGAACTTGTACTCGTCGATCAGATCCAGCCGGTCGAGCTCGGTCGCGAGCTTGCCGCTACCGAGGAGCACGCCGGCCGGGGTCGCGTCCTTGAGCTCCTGCACGCCCGTGCGCAGGTCGCCGGCGATGTGGTGGCTGTTGGTCCACGGGAAGTCCGTTCGCGTCGACGACACCACGTACTTCGGCTTGGCCTCCAGCTTGACCGCCCACTCGCGTAAGGCCGGCGGCGCCTCCTCGTCGCCGCGGGCGACCGCAGGCCAGTAGCTCTCCATCATCTCGTAGGTGACGCGGCCCCACAGCATCGCCCCGCCCTCGTCCATGAGGCGGGTGAAGAAGGCGTGTGTCTCGTCGTCGGCGATTCCCTCCTGGTGGTCGACGCAGCCGTCCAGGGTGACGTTGATGCTGAAGGTCAAGAGCCCCATGCGGCGAGTCTAAGCCACACAATCGCTCGCGGAGCCGGACACCAGGCCAGAGGATCGGCGTGCGCTGGCCGAAGCGTCATTCGAGTCAGTCGATGCGCTTGGCGCACGGCGCCTGGCCTTCACGATGACCCCGCCGGCGAGCGGGGTTCTAGCGGTGGTTATGGTCGGGGCGAGAGGATTCGAACCTCCGACCCCTTGGCCCCCAGCCAAGTGCGCTGCCAGACTGCGCCACGCCCCGACCGAGCGCTGATCGCGGCCAGTATACGGGCGCCCGCCCACCCCGTCTTTGAGGCGGGGTGTCGATTTTCGCGGTCTCCGAGCGTCGAGTTGACGAGCGACCGATGACGCCATCGGTCCCGACGAACGGACTCGAGAGGAGACCAACCATGGGCGACAAGATCATTCACGTCGAGGTGGCCGGCAAGGACGGCCCAAAGCTCCAGCGCTTCTACAGCGACGTCTTCGGCTGGGAGCTCGACACGAACAACCCGGGTGGCTACGGCATGCTGCGCCAGGGTGAGCTGAGCGCAGGCATCGGCCCGGCCCAGGACGGCGGCGCCGGACACGTCACCTTCTACGTCGACACCGCGGACGCGGCCGAGACGCTGCGCAAGGTCGAGGCTGCGGGCGGCCGGATCATCATGCCGCCGACCGAGGTGGCGCCGGAGACCACGATCGCGCTGTTCGCCGATCCGGAGGGCCACGTCGTCGGCCTGATGTAGTCCGAAGGCTCTCGACGCGACGGATGGGCGCCCGGTCGGGCGCTCATTCTCGCTTCAGTGAGCGGCGTGCTCCAGCTCGTCCTTGGTGCTGCGCGACATGAGCTCGGCGACGGCGGCCATGGGCGGCAGCCGATCGAAGACGACGGCGCGGACCTGGTCGGCGATCGGCATCTCGACCCGATGCTCGGCGGCAAGCTCGAGCGCACCGGTGACGGTGCTGACGCCCTCCGCGACGCCGGCCAACTTCTCCCCCGCCTCCGGCCACGGAATGCCGGAGGCAATGAGCTCCCCCGCCTTCCGGTTCCGCGACAGCGGCGACATGCAGGTCGCGATGAGGTCGCCCACACCGGCGAGGCCCGCGAAGGTCAGCGGGTGCGCGCCGGCCGCAACGCCCAGCCGGGTCATCTCCGCCAGGCCGCGGGTGATGATCCCGGCCTTGGCAGAGTCGCCGAACCCGAGCCCATCGACCATGCCGGCGGCCAGCGCCACGACGTTCTTCAGCGCGCCGGCCAGCTCGACGCCCACCAGGTCGGCGTTCGTGTAGACCCGGAAGCGCTCGGACGACAGGACCGATGCGAGCTCCGCCGCCAGGTCCGCGTCCTCCGACGCGATGACCGATCCCGCCGGCTTGCCGGCCGCGATCTCGCGCGCCAGGTTCGGCCCGGAAAGGGCCGCGACACGGCGTCCCGGAAGCTCCTGGCCGATGACCTCGCTCATCCGCAGGTGGGTGCCCTCCTCGATCCCCTTCACCACGCTGAGGATCGGGGCGTCGGGATGCAGCCGCGAACCGACCGCGCGAAGGGCCGTCCGCACGTGGGCTGACGGCACCGCCAGGAGGTAGAACCGATGCGGCTCTTCCAGGTAGCTGTCGTCGGTGACGACGCGCAGGTTCGGCGGAAAGACGACGCCCGGCAGGTATCGGTCGTTGCTGCGGGCGTGCGCGAGGCGCTCCGCCTCCTGCGACGTATGGGTCCACAGGCTCACCGGTCGCTGGGCATCGGCGAGGAGGACGGCCAATGTGGTGCCCCAGGCACCCGCGCCGATCACCCCCACCTGATCACTCATGCGCGGATGCTACTCGGCCCCCGGCAGCCATCGGGCGTGCCGATGCCGCAAGCCACATTCACGCATCGGCCATGGAGGCGTCGTGGGGGGCACCTGCGTGGCCGCCTGCTGAGCCAGATTCACAGATTCGGGAGGCTGGAGCCTCCTGAGAGTCCCCGGTGGCCGATGGATGAGGCACATTCACATCGGCACGACTCGGCCGCGCTAGCGCTTTCGCGCCGTCGCGCGGGCGGCCCGTCGCGGGCGAGCGGAGCGACGCGCGGCCTCCTCCGACTCGCGCTGGCGGAGGATGAGCTTGATGGGCGTGCCGAGAAACCCGTACTCGTCGCGGATCCGGTTCTCGAGGTAGCGCCGGTAGCTGAAGTGGACGAGCGCGGGGTCGTTCACGAACACGACGAACGTGGGCGGGGCAACCCCGACCTGGGTCGCGTACAGGATCTTCGGCAGCCGGTTGCGGACGTGGGACGGCGGGTGGGCGCGCACGGCGTCCATCACGAGGCGGTTCAGCTCGCCGGTCGGCACGCGACGGTAGCGCTCCTCCGCGACGCGCAGCGCCTCGGCCAGGATGCGCTCTGCGCGCTGACCGGTGAGCGCCGAGGCGAACACGATGTCGGCCCAGGCCAGGTACGGCGCGTCGCGGCGCAGCCGCTTCAGCCACTGGTCGGCGGTGTGCTCGTCCTTCTCGACCGCGTCCCACTTGTTCAGGACGAGCACGATGCCCTTGCCCGCCTCGAGCACGTAGCCGACGACGTGGGCGTCCTGGGCCGTGTAGCCCTCGACCGCATCGGTCATGACGACGGCGACGTCGGCCGAGTCGATCGCCTTCATCGATCGCAGGACGCTGTAGCGCTCGATCCCCTTCTCGATGCTCCCGCGCCGCCGGATGCCCGCCGTGTCGACGAGCACGAGCGGCTGCCCGTCCAGCTCGACGGCGGTGTCGATCGGGTCGCGCGTCGTACCGGGCGTTTCGGACACGATCATCCGATCGGAGCCGAAGACCCGGTTCACGAAGGTCGACTTTCCCGTGTTCGGGCGGCCGACGATCGCGACGCGTGGAGGGCCCAATTCGGTCTCGGCCAGCTCCGCCAGCTCCTCCTCGGTCATGTCCTCGGGTGAGGCCGATGCCGCCGCCTCCGCCTCGCTCGGGGGCGGCAGGTGGTCGACGATGAGGTCGGCCAGGTCACCGGTGTTGCGGCCGTGCTGCGCGGAAATCGTGATCGCCGGGTCCATGCCGAGCGCGTAGAACTCGACCGCATCGGCCTCGCGCGCGGGGTTGTCGCCCTTGTTGACGACGAGGATCACCGGGGCGTCGGAGCGGCGCAGCCGATCGGCCACCTCGTAGTCGAGCGGCGCCAGGCCGGCATGCGCGTCGACGACGAAGAGGATGAGGTCCGCCTCTTCGACCGCCACCCGCGCCTGCTCCTGGACGCGCTCCTCGATGTCGGTCCCCGGATCGAGCTCCAGCCCGCCGGTGTCGACCACGGTGAAGGTGCGACCGTTCCACTCGCTGGTGCCGTAGACGCGGTCGCGGGTCGTGCCGGCGACGTCGGAGATGATCGCCAGTCGCTCGCCGATGAGCCGGTTGAAGAGCGTGCTCTTGCCGACGTTCGGGCGGCCGACGATGGCAACCACGGGGAGGGAGGACATGGGCGCAGTCTAGCGGCGGGGTCCCGGATGGCTCTGATGGCGTGCGCTGACGGCGCACGCAGTCACCTCCCGCGCCGATAGCATCGGACGTATGAAGATCGGCATCGCGGCGACGCGCCTGGCCGGCGTCGACGGCGTGACCTTCGAGACGGCAAAGTGGGAGGCCGTGCTCGACGCGATGGGCCACGACCTTCGCCTCTGCGCCGGTGAGGTCGACGCGCTCCGCTACCAGGCTCGCCTCGTGCCGCCGATGCACTTCACGTGGCCGCCGGCCGCGCGCGTGACGGAGGCGGCCTTCGACCCGGACAGCGATCCGATCGCCGTGCGGGCCGAGGTGGAGCGCCTCGCCGCGCTGCTCCTGCCGGTGCTGCACGATTGGGCGAGGGCGAACAGCCTCGACGCGCTGGTCATCGAGAACGCGTGGGCCATCCCGATGCAGCTGCCCCTCGGCGTGGCGCTGCGGCGGCTCGTCAACGAGCTCCAGCTGCCCACGATCGGCCACCATCACGACTACTGGTGGGAGCGGGACCGCTTCGCCACCTGTGTCGTCCCGGAGCTGCTCGACGACTCGTTCCCGCCCGACTTGCCGTGGGTGCGCCACGTCAGCATCAACAGCCTCGCGGCCGCGGAGCTGAAGGAGCGCCGGGGGATCGCATCGACCGTCATCCCGAACGTCTTCGACTTCGACCAGGTGCGGCCACGGCGCCACCCCGGCGTGCGAAGGCGCCTGCGTCACGAGCTCGGCATGAACGAGCGCGGACTGCTCGTCGTCCAGCCCACCCGCGTCGTCCCGCGCAAGGGCATCGAGCTGGCGATCGAGCTCGTCGGCCGGCTCGAGGACCCGGATGCCGTCCTCCTCATCACCTCACCCGCCGGCGACGAGGGCCTCGACTACCTCGTCAAGCTCGAGCGGTTGGCCGAGAAGCACCACGTCCGCCTGGCGTACGCGGCGGATCGGTTCGCGCCCGACCACGAGGGAAAGCCACTCCGTCCAGCACACTCGCTCCACGACGCCTACCTCGCCGCGGACCTCATCACCTACCCGAGTCTCTATGAGGGCTTCGGCAACGCGCTCCTCGAGGCCCTCTATTACGGCGTCCCGGTCCTCGTGAACCGCTACCCGGTGTACGTGTCGGACATCGCGCCGCTCGGCCTCAAGCTCGTCGAGATCGACGGCGCCATCACCGATGCGACGGTCGCCGAGGTGCGTTCACTGCTCGCCAACCCGGCGCGCGTGCGGGCGATCGCTCGCCACAACTTCGACATTGCGCGCCAGCACCTCGGCTACGGGGTGCTGAGGCGACGACTGAAGCGCCTCCTCAGGGAGCTCAATCCGGCTGCCGCCGCAGACTGAGCCGCCCTAGGTCGGCTCGCGGGCTGTGGCCGGAATGCCGCGCGCGAGCTCGGTGGCGCGCTCGATCTCGCGCGGGGCGGCCAGGCCCGACACGGTCTCCAGCGCCCCGCTCGCGACCGCGGTGGCTTCCGGCATCCGGTCGGAGGCCATGAGTGCGTCGGCGAGGACGATCTCCGTTCGGGCTCGTTCCCACGCCGCTTCGAGCCGCGAGAACGTCTCCCGCGCGCGCGTCAGGTGGTCGATTCCCGCCTCGAGATCTCCGGCTGCGATTGCCGCCGTCCCCTCCAGTCGATCGGCGAACGCGGGAAGGGCCCGGAGCCCGGTGCTCTCCGCCCACTCGCGGGCCTGGTGGATGACGGCCGGCGCCTCGGCGAAGGCGCCCTCCGCCGCGATGAGGTCGGCCCAGGCCTCGAGGGTGAAGTCCCGATTCTGCGAGTCGCGCACGGGGTCGACGACGGCGAGCCGCTCGCGCGCCTCGGCGAATGCCCCTCGCCGGGCAAGCGCCATCACGATCCACGGTCGCGCGCCCGAGATGCCGACCGGCCCGAGGCTCGCCTGCGAGCGGTCGAGTCGAGCGAAATATCGGTCCGCCTCGAGTGAATCCCCTGCCACCTCCTTCAGGTAGCCGGCAACGGAATAGATGCGGGTGAGGTGATAGCGGAGCACGCGTTCGGGGCCCTCGATCGCTTCGATCGTGCCCAGGGTCGACCAGAACCCATCCCAGTCCCCGAGTCGGAACTGCGCAACCGCCTGGAAGGCGTACGGGGTGGTGTTCCACACCGTCAGCCCGCGGCTGGTCACGATGCCCGCGGCGCCCTGCTCCGCGGCGCGCCGGTACTCGCCGATATGGGTGAGCTGCCAGGCGTTCGTGCCGTGGATGTCGGTGACCTCCATCATGTCCTCCAGCGCGGGCACGAGGGCGAGCCGCTCCTCCTGGTACGGATGCGCCGCTCCGTACCCGCCGGTGACGCTCACGGCAGCCCCGGCGACGTCCAGCGCGGCGGAGATGAGATCGGGCCGGCCAAGGCGACGTGCCATTGCGACGGCCTCGCGCGCGGCCTCCATGTACGCGTCCGTGCGCTGGGGATCGTCATCGGCCGAGGCGAATCCCCATCCCCACGCGCCGCGCGCCATGAGGAGCATCACGCGCTCTTCGCTGTCACCCGGCTCGAGCATGTCGAGGCCGATGCGGGCGTAGCGTTCCGCCTCGTCGCGGGTGGGCAGCTCGCGCATCAGCCCCGGCCACCGCGTCGGAATCGCGAGCAGCACACCGCACACGCGGGCGACCGCGCGGCGGTCGTCGCGGTCCGTTGGAGAGGTCTCGATGCGGAGGTCGACCGCCTTCCGCGCGCATCGCCACGCCTCATCCGCCTCCGCACCCCAGAGGAGGATAGGCGTCTTGATCTCGAGCCCGCGGGCCTGCTCCAGCGGTCCCCGAGCCAGGGTCAGGCCGACGTCGATCCGCTCGCGCGCGCGCTCGCGGGCAACATGCCGCGTCGCCTCGGTGGCGGCCTCGTAGAGCAGGGCGACGGCGCGGGCACGGATCTCCTCGTGCCGATCGGGGGCGACGCGGGCCCAGCTCGCCGCGCGCTCGGCCTCGGTGTAGTGATGGGCGAGGAACTCGATGACCTCCAGGCGCCGATCACCTACGACCGCCTCGATCCAGTCCGCCACCCGCAGGTGCGCGGCGGCGCGCTCTCGCTTCGGGATGCTCTCGTACGCAACGTCGCGGACGAGCGCGTGCTTGAAGATGAACTCCGGCTGTCCCGCCATCGAGGACGCAATCCGCGAGAGGACGAAGTCGCGGGACTCCAGCTCGCCCAGGAGCTCCTTCACCCGACCCGCATCGGCCTCGGTGAACTGCGCGATCGGCTCCGGCCAGAAGATGCGGCCGACGACGGCCGCGGCCTGGAGCACCCGCTTCGCCTCCGGCCCGAGCAGGTCGATGCGGGCGGCGAGCACCGCCTGGACGGTGTCCGGGATCGCGATCGTGGCGAGATCGGAATCGGTCGCCCTCCAGCCATCTGGACTGCGGGTGACCCGACCCTCGTCGATCTGGTGTCGCAGGATCTCCTCGATGAAGAACGGATTGCCACCGGCGCGCTCGACGATCCGCTCGTGGAGGGAGATGGGCAGGTTCTCGATGGTGAGCAGCAGCCGCACCAGTCGACCCGTGTCCTGGGGCGTCAATGGATCGATGTTGATGCCGGTGAACCGCCGCCGGCCCCCGCCCCAGCCCGGCCGCCGATTGAGGAGCTCCGGACGGGCTGGGCAGAGGACCAGCACGGGCCCTTCGGTCCGCTCTGACAGCTCTTCCAGCAGGTCGAGGAGCGGCGCGTCAGCCCAATGGATATCCTCGATCACCGCCACCACGGGAGCGGTGGCCGCCAGCGCGCTGAAGTAGACCCGCCAGGCCGCGTGGATGTCCGATCGCAGCTGGTCGCGATCGATCCGCTCGACGTCGAAGCCGGGGATCGCGATGCCCACCGTGAACGCGAGGAGCGCGGTCGTGCGCCGTGGATCAGCGGCGAGATCGCGGCCGATCAGGCGCTCGCCGAGCTGCTCGAGCTTCGTGACGGCGTCGGCCGGGGCGTCACTGTCGAGGATCCCGGCCTCCGACTTCAGGATCTCGGCCAGGGCCCAGAAGGTCACGCCCGAGCCATAGGGGAGGCAGCGGCCGCGCACGACTCGCGGCGCGGGAGTCCGACGGGCGAGACCCGCCAGGAAGTCGGCCGTCAGCCGGCTCTTTCCAACGCCGGCCTGGCCATACAGCGTCACGAGATGCGGCTGGCCGTCGGAAGCCACGCGGTCGTACAGGGACGTGAGGAGAGCCAGCTCTCCGTCGCGTCCGACGAGCGGGGCGCGCAGGACCGTCGAATGCGGATCGGGCGTGCCGGCTTCCTCGCCGACGAGCTCCCGGACGTCGACCTGCTCAGCCTTGCCGCGCACGGTCTGCGAGCCAAGGGATCGGTAGCTGAAGGCCGGGGCCGCCGCGGCCGCCCGGCGGCCGACGACGATCTGTCCCGGGCCGGCCTGCTGCTGCAGGCGGGCGGCCACATTGACGGCGTCTCCGGTGACCATGCCCTCGCCGGCGCGCGGCGTCGTCGTCGCGATCACCTCACCGGTGTTGATGCCGATACGGATCTCGAGTGCGCGTCGGCCCTCGGACTGGTGCCGTTCGTTCAGCGCCGCCAGGCGGGCGCGCACGGCGAGCGCCGCGCGCATGGCTCGCGACGGATCGTCCTCATGTGCGACCGGCACGCCGAACACGGCCATGACGGCATCGCCGATGAACTTCTCCACCGTTCCGCCGCGAGCCTCGATCTCCTCGCGCGCCAGCGAGAAGTACGCGGCCATGAGCTCCCTGACCTCCTCCGCATCGAGGTCCTCGGCCAGCCGGGTCGAGCCGGTGACGTCCGCGAAGAGCACGGTGACGAGCTTCCGCTCCTCGATGGCGTCCGCGGTCGCAAGGCCCGCGCCACAGTGAGGGCAGAAGGCGAACCCCGGCGCGAGATCGCGGCTGCAGCTCGGACAGGCGCCCACGTCGCCAGTCTACGCAGCGGTCAGCGCGTAGACCCGATCGCGAACCTCCTCGAGGTCCACCTCGGGAGTCGAGGTTCCGCCCGTGATGCCGATGCGGGCCTTGCCGGCCAGCCAGGCGGCGTGCTCCGTGGCGAGCTCGTCGGCATCGGCGACGTGGACCGTCTCCGGCTGGATCTGGGCGCACTTGACGGCCAGCTCCTTCGTGTTCGAGCTGTTCTTGCCGCCGACGACGATCATGGCGTCCACGTCGCGCGCCAGAGCGACCGAGTCGTCCTGGCGGGTCAGCGTGACCGGGCAGACCGTGTTGACGACGCGAAGGTCGTGGGCGCGCCGCAGGCAGAAGGCGGCGAACTCTTCGAGCTTGTTCGGCAGGATCGTGCTCTGCGAGAGCACGCCGATCTTCTTCGTGCGCGGCACGCGCTCCCAGGTGGATCGGTCCATGTCGTCAACGACGACGTGCTTCTCGCCGGCATACGAACGAACGCCCTTGACCTCGGGATGGTCCTCGTGGCCGATGATGCAGACGGTGTAGCCCGCCTCGGCGAGCTCACGCGCGGCCTTCTGTGACTGGAGGACCCAGGTACAGGTGGCGTCGATGACCTCGAGGCCCTCGGCACCGGCGACCTTCTCAAACTCGTCGCGTGGGACGCCATGGGCACGGATGACGAGCGTGCCGCCCTCGACCTGGTCGGCCAGGTCTGCGGTGCGAATGCCGCGATCTGACAGGTCGGCCTTGATGCCCGGGTTGTGCACCAGCTGGCCGAGGGTGGTGACCTCCTTGCCCTCGGATCGCGCGTGCTTCGCCTTGTCGATTGCGAGGCGTACGCCGTAGCAGAAGCCGGCGCGCTCGGCGATGCGGACGTCGGGTCGGGTTGCGGTGGTCATCGCCTTCATTCTAGGGCGAAGCGCCGTCTGGCCCGTATATACGCCGATCGGCGGAGCATTTCGCGGCTGTCAGCGGATATATCACCAATGATATGAACGGTGACAGGCTGAGCGCACCGCCTCAGCCGAGCGGACGCTGGTCCTCGGGCAGCAGGTCGGCGATGACCGCCATGATCCGCTGCGAATTGGCCTCGAGCGCAGCTCGGTCGATTCGACCGTCGGGCTCGTGCTCCAGGGAGAACGGCTCCCCGATCCGCACGAGGATACGGGTCGCGATGCGGCCAGCGCGATCGGCCCGGGAAGATCCGGTGCGTGCCCGAGATCGCGACCGGGAGCAGCGGCGCGCCGGAGCGCATCGCCAGGAAGGCGGCGCCGGATTTGCCCGTCTTGAGGTGGCCGTTGCGCGACCGGGTGCCCTCCGGAAAGATCGCGATCGGCCGCCCGTCGGCCAACGCCTCGAGCGAGAAGCGCTGCGCGGCACGGTCTCCCTCGCCGCGCCGCACGAAGTACACCCCCGATTGGCGCGCCAGCCAGCCGACGATCGGCCATCGGCTCATCTCGATCTTGGCCATGAAGTGGACGATTCGCCCGACCTGGTGCCCGGTCGCCCAGCCGATGATCGGCGGGTCGAGGTTCGAACAGTGGTTGCAGACCACGATGAATTCGCCCTCGCGCGGCACGTTCGCGACGCCCTCGATCTTGGCCGCGAACAGGACGCGGGCGAGGAAGCCGCAGATCGCCGCACCGGGGTGGTAGAACCAGCTACGCACCGATCTCGTCCAGTCGCCGCACGATGTGCTCGACGCATTCGCCGACCCCGATCAGCCCGGTGTCGAGCACGAGTGCGCCCTCCGCCTGCCGCAGTGGCGCGATGGCGCGACCCGAGTCGGCCGCATCCCGGCGCTCGATCTCGGCGAGGTACTCGCCATAGCGCTCCGGCGCGCCCATCTCGGCCGCGCGGCGCGCCGCCCTCACCTGGGCGTCGGCCACGAGGTAGACCTTGAGCGTCGCGTCGGGCAGCACCACGGTCCCGATGTCGCGCCCGACCATGACGGTGTCCCCGCGCATGGCGGCCGCGCGCTGGACGAGGAGCATGGCGTCGCGCACGTCGGCGTGGCGGCTGACCGAGCTGACCGCCCGATCGACCTCCGGCGCCCGTACCTCGACCGTCACGTCGCGCCCATCCAGGCGCACCGTCTCGAGCCGATCGGTCTGCTCGGGACGCGGGCGCTCGACCTCGATCAGGTGCTCGGTGGCCAGCGCTCCGAGCGCGGGACCGTCGTCAGTGTCGATGCCGCGCTCGAGTGCCGCCAGCGTGAGAGCGCGGTACATGAGCCCGGTGTCGACGAACGTCGCGTCGATCCGACCGGCCAGGGCATGTCCGATGGTGCTCTTCCCGGCGCCCGATGGCCCGTCGATGGCGATCGTCCGGCTCATCGGCGGCTGCCGCCTGCCAGGCCGACGACCTCCGCACGGCGCAGATGCCGCCACTCGCCCTCGCGCAGGCCGGCCAGGGTGATCGATCCGATCCGCGTCCGGACGAGCCGCTCGACGTCGACGTCCACGGCGTCGAAGAGCCGCCGCACCTCTCGCTTCCGGCCCTCACCGATGCGAACGCGCAGCCACGTGCCGGTCCTCGGACCGCGCGCGCGCGATCTCGGGCGGCGGCGGCGCCGGACGCACGGCCAACAGCCGAGCCGGGCCATCCTCGAGCACGACGCCATCGCGAAGCTGGCGCAGCGCGGCCGCGTGAGGGCGACGGCGCCACCAATGCGGCGTACTCGCGCTCGATCCCGAACCGCGGGATGGAGCACGGAGTTCGCCCACTCGCCGTCATTGGTGAGCAGCATCAAGCCCTCGGACTCGACGTCGAGGCGGCCCGCCGGCCAGAGGCGCGCGCCGCCGGCTTCGACGAGGCCGACGATCGATCGGCGGCCGCGCTCGTCGCGTGCCGAGCTGAGGAACCCGCGCGGCTTGTGGATCGCGAGGTGGATCGCCGGCGCCGCCGCCGCGAGCGGTCGGCCGTCGACCTCGATCCGGTCGTGATCGGGGTCGGCCGACTCGCCGAGCCGGGCGACGGATCCGTTGACGCGGACCCGGCCGTCGACGATGAGCGTCCTCGGCCGCGCGCCGCGACGCGAGCCCGGCACGGGCGATGATCTTCTGCAGCCGCTCACTCGCCATCGGCCGCGGCCGATGCCTCGGTCAGCGCCGTCAGCTGGGCGGCGTCGCTCGAGAGCGGCGGCAGGTCCTCGAGCGAGGTGAGGCCGAAGCGCTCGAGGAAGGTGAAGGTCGTCGAGAAGAGGATCGGGCGCCCGGGCGTGTCGCGGCGCCCGACCTCGGTGATGAGGCGCCGATGGAGCAGCGATCGGATGACGTAGTCGGAGTCGACGCCGCGGACCCGCTCGACGTCACCCCGCGTGCACGGCTGGCGATACGCGATGACGGCGAGCGCCTCGAGCGATGCCGGCGAGAGGCGACCCTCTTCGCGAGCCGCGTACTCGGCCAGGCGCGCACCCACCTCAGGCGCGGTGACGAGCTGCCAGGCATCGTCGTTGCGCTGCAGTCGCAGGCCGCGCCGATCCTCGTCGAGCCGCTCGCCGAGCGACACCAGGGTGGCCTCCGCCTGCACCCGGGGCACCCCGCCGAGCTCGGCGAGCTCCGAGATCGTCAGCGGCCGCTCGGCGATGAACAGCAGCGCCTCGTAGTAGACGTCGAGCTCATCGGTCACGCGCCCGGCTCCGGCACGGCCTCGATGAGGATCGGGCCGAAGATCTCGTCCTGGACGGCCGTGACCTGGCGGCGCCGCACGAGCTCGAGGGTGGCGAGGAAGGTCACGGCGGCCTCCGTCCGGGTCGTGCATCGGTCGAGGATCGTCTGCAGCAGCACGCGACCACCGCGCGCGAGGGCGCCGCGCAGGACGGCGATCTGCTGGCCGATGGTGATCTCGCGTGCCACGACCCCGGGCGGCGGTGGCTCGGGTTCCGGGATGGCCGCCAGCGTGTCGAGCGCGGCGGCCAGCAGCATTGCCGGCAGAGGCTCGACCGGCGCCTCGGGCAGGTCCGACTCGCGCGGCTCACGGCGGAGCACCGGGGACGTCCCGTCGCGCCTGCCCAGCTCGACCGAGGCGTCGCGCAGGATCCGGTACTCGATGAGCCGCCGCCGGAGCTCCTCCTCGTCGGGCTCATCGACGCCGTCCGGCAGCGGCGGCAGGGGCTCCGTCGGGAGCATCCGCTTCGACTTCAGGAAGATCAGCTGCGCGGCGATGGCAACGAACTCGGAGAGCTGCACGACGTCGACCGGGTGCCGTGCGAGGTGTTCGACGTAGGCGTCGGCAACGTCGGCCAGCGGCACCGTCAGGACGTCGAGCTGGCGCGACTCGATGAGGTGCATCAGCAGCTGGAGCGGGCCCTCGAAGACCGGGAGCGCCACCGTGAACGAGTCGTCGCCGACGGGCAGCGGGATGGCCGGCGTCGACCGTGACCGCGATCGGCTCCATGCCGTCAGCTTGCGTCATCGGCCGCCGTCAACACTCGCTGGAGGTGCGCGTCGTCCCCCGCGGCCTCGCCGCGGATGAACGCCCCGGTGCGTGCCGCGCAGCCGGCCGCGACGGCCATCTCGGCCGAGATCTGAGCGTGGTGGAGGTAGAGGTGGAACGGGTGTCGCCACGAGCCCGGATCCCGGCTCGCCAGCCGGCGCAGCACCGACGGCGCCACCCCCTCGAGCAGGACTCCCGCCACCCGGTGCCAGAGCCGCATTCGATGACCCTTGGCGGCGTCGTGCAGGAGCGCGGCGGCCAGCAGGTCCCGGTCATCCAGCCCACCGGCAGACGAGCCGTTCGGCGACGTCGATGCCATGCCGTCGATCGGCGGTCGGCATGCCGCGGAACAGGGCGATCGCCGCCGTCGGCAGCAGTCCCTCCGCGAAGGCGTCCTCGTCCGGGCCCACTCGAGCCCTGACGTGGGCCACGAACTGGCCGACCCTATGCACCGGTCAACGCTCGCGTCAGCGGCGCCGCCAGCCCGAGGAGCGGGTCGAGGGGGCTGTTCGGGATGATCACGAGGATCAGCAGGGCGATGACCCCGTACGGCGCGTAGCGCTGCACCGTGATCGCCGCCCGCGGAGGCAGGAACGCCAGGAGCACGTTGTAGCCGTCCAGCGGCGGGATGGGGATGAGGTTGAAGATCGCCAGGACGAGGTTGAAGAAGACGATCCAGTAGGTGATCTCGAGGGCCGAGGCCGCCGACACCGGCCATGTCGAGGACGCGGGAGATCACCGCGGCGGCGACGGCCACGACGACGTTCGCGATCGGCCCGCCGGCGGCCACGTAGGCCATCCCGACCCGCCCCGGCCGCAGCGCGTACACGTTCACCGGGACCGGCTTCCCCCATCCGAAGCCGGCGATGACGAAGACGAGGGCGCCGACCGGATCGATGTGCGCCACCGGGTTCAAGGTCACCCGACCGAGCGCGCGGGGCCGATGGTCGCCGAGCTGATCGGCGATGAAGGCGTGGCTGAACTCGTGGAAGGTGATCCCAACGACCAGCGCCACCGCGATGCCGGCGATCTGCGCCGGAGTGAGGTCGAAGAAAAGCATCGGGAGTCCCTCAGGCCAGCTGGGGGAGCAGCTCTCCCAGCAGGGTCACCAGGCGGGCCGCACCGACCTGACCCATCTCGATGACCTCCTCATGCGTCGCGCTCGCCGCGTCATCGCCGGTCGCCTCGTTCGTGATGAGGCTGAAGCCGAGCACCCTGACGCCGGCGTGGCGCGCCACGATCGTCTCGTACGCGGTGCTCATGCCAACGGCGTCGCCGCCCATGCGCACGCAGCATCCGGATCTCGGCCCGCGTCTCGTACGACGGCCCTGCGAGCATGACGTAGACCCCTTCGCGGAGCTCGATCCCGGTCCGCTCAGCGGCGGATCGCGCGGCGGTGCGCAGCTCCGGGTCGTAGGCATCGGTGAGCGACGGGAACCGGTCACCGAAGCGGTCGAGGTTCGGCCCGAGCAACGGATTGTCGCCGGAGAGGTTGATGTGGTCGTTGATCAGCATGACGTCGCCGGGCTCGAAGTCGGGATTGAGACCGCCCGCGGCGTTCGTGACGATCAGCGTCTCGACTCCGAGGGAGATGACCGCTCGCAGGAGGAGGGTGGCTTCGCGGTGCGTCCAACCTTCATATGGATGTGCCCGGCCCGACAGGATCACTGCCGGCGTCCCTCGCACGAGGCCGGCGACCAGCGCGCTCGCGTGGCCCTCCACCGCCGATCCGGGCACGTGCGGGATGTCGTCGTAGTCGATCGTGACCCGCGGTTCGCCATCCAGCAGCCGCACGACGTCGCCCAGCCCCGAGCCGAGGATCGCGGCCAGACGCGGGTGCGCGAGGGGTCGGTCGCCACCGAGCCGGTCGCGAATGGCCTCGGCCGCCTCGGAGATGCGTCGATCCAGCTCCGCCCCGTACGCGCCGTCGGGGAGGGCGCCGAGGGACCGGTCGAGCACCTACATCCGCTCCAGGAGGTCCCGCTTCTTCGCCTCGTACTCCTCGGGGGTGATGAGGCCCTTGTCGCGCAGCCCAGCCAGGCGCTCGAGGGTGGAGCCGAGGTCCTCACCCGCAGGACGCGACTCGGCCGGTGGCGCGGGTGACGCGACGGGTTCTGGCGCGGGCATCGGCGGGGCCGGAGCGACCGACGCTCCCGTCTCCGGAGCGATGGCGACCCGGTCCGATCCGGCTCGCGGCGGCATCGGCTCAGCGCGTTCCATCGGCTGCTGCGCAGCGGCGCGCTGGTAGCGCGGCGGAGCCAGCTCCGGGTTCTCGAGCATCTGCTTCTGGTCGAACATGGCCTTCTTGAACTCGACCGGGTCGGCGATCATCGGGAAGTCGGCCGTGTTCGTTCCGCCCGCCTCCTCGGCGGCCGTCAGGATGTCGAGCGTCCCGAAGCCGAAGATGCGCCCGAACAGGCTCTGGTCAAGGCGGGCGTCGTTGATCTTCTCGAGGCTCGTGTCCGAGACGCTCTTGTTGAGGACGCCCTCGGCACGCATGACGCGCCGGGTGGTGATCAGCCACTCCTGGTTGCGCCAGTCCCAGAGGACGAACCCGACGTAACCGATGGCGGCCAGCAGGCCGGCGACCGCCAGCACGGTGAGGACGCCGTCGATCGTCGGGTTGTCGAGGACGGCGCTGTTCGTGCCGATCCAGAGGGAGAGCGCCAGCGCCACGATGGCGACCAGGATCCAGACCCACGTCCGCGCCACGATGGCGAACCAGTGCTGCCGGCTCTCGTAGACGACCTCCTCGCCGCGGCTCAGGAGGTTCCGCGCATAACTCATCGGCTCATCGCGCTCCGCTTCAGGCTCTCGGGTGCGCCCGCGCGTAGACCTCGCGGACGCGCTCGCCGGTCAGGTGGGTGTAGAGCTGGGTGGTGCTGATGCTAGCATGGCCGAGCAGGGCCTGGACCACCCGCAGATCGGCGCCGCCCTCGAGCAGATGCGTCGCAAAGCTGTGCCGGAACGTGTGCGGCGTGACGCGATCCCGGACACCGGCGACCTCGGTCCAGCGCTTCACCAGGCGCCACACCGCCTCCCTCGACATCCGGTTCCCGCGCTGCCCCACGAAAACCGCCGGCGTTGGCTTGCCCGCGGTCCACGCCTCGCGCGGGCCGATTCGGTAGCGATGCAGGCGCTCTCGCGCCTCGTCGCCCATCGGCACCCGACGCTCCTTGTTGCCCTTGCCGATGACTCGCACCTGCTGGTTGGGCAGGTCGACGCGGTCGGTGTCGAGCCCGACGAGCTCGCTGACGCGCAGCCCGCAGCCGTACAGCAGCTCGAGGATCGCGCGATCCCGGGCGCCGATCGGGGTGTCGGCCGGCGGCGCGTCGAGGATGCGCCCGACGTCGTCCGGCGCGAGGACGTCGGGCAGGTAGGTGCCCGGCCGCGGAGCGTCGACGAGTGCCGGCACGTCGCGCGTGGCGAGGCCCTCGCGCACGGCGAAGCCGTAGAAGCTGCGCACGGCCGCGCTCTTTCGCGCCTGCGTGCTTCCGCGCGCGCCGGCCCGCTGGAGGCCGGTCACGAAGTCGATGAGGGCCTGCGGATCATCGCGCCACCGCGTGCCGGCGACGTCGGCAAACTGGGCCAGGTCTCGCCGATAGGCCGTGATCGTCAACGGCGAGAGGCCGCGCTCGACGCGCAGCTCGAGCAGGAAGGACTCGATCGCCTCGGCGAGCGCGGGATCGCGCCCGGCAGTCAGGAGCGACGTCGCCGTTGCCTTTGAACGTGCCTCACCCATCGACCAACGATGCCTCGATTCCCACTCGGAAGGTGTCGCCCGCATGACGCTCACTCACATGCCAGCCAATGAGGTGTCCCACCAGCGTGCGCCCGCACCGATCGTTGGCCATTGGATGAGCGTGCCTCACATTCGCGGCCGCCTGGTCGGCCCTCGTGTCGGAACGGTGAAGGTCCGTCACGTCTTGGGCTATGTGGCTCAGGCGTCGGACGCAGCGCGCAGGAGTGCCTCGGCGGCGGCCAGCGCCTCGTCCCCCGCTCCCTCCCCGGCGAGCATGGCGGCGAGCTCGTCCGCCCGCTCCTCGGCGGTCAGGGCTCGCACCTCGGTCACGGTGCGACCCCGAACGACCCGCTTGCCGACGACGAGGTGCGCGTCGGCGTGCGCCGCGAGCTGCGGCAGGTGCGTCACGCACAGGACCTGGTGGTGCGCGCTCAGCAGCTTGAGCCGTTCACCGAGGGCCGATGCGTTCCGCCCGCCGACGCCCGCGTCGACCTCGTCGAAGACGAGGACCGGGGTCTCGTCGGCCCCTGCCAGCACGACCTTCAGCGCGAGCGACACCCGGCTGGCCTCGCCGCCCGATGCGATGCGCCCCAGCGGCCGTGGCGCCTCGCCCGGGTTCGGGGCAAAGGTGAAGGTGACGCGATCGGCGCCGGTGGGACCGGCCTCGACCGTCTCGAGCTGGACGTCGAACGAGCCGGCCGGCAGGCCGAGCGGCGGCAGCTCGGCGTTGACGCGCTTCGCCAGCCGGTCCGCGGCCGCGCGACGGGCGGCGCCCAGCGATGCGGCGGCCGCGTCGAGCCGCCCGGCGCTCCCCCGCCTCGCGCGCGCGGAGGCGGTCCCGTTCACCCTCCTGGTTCTCGAGGCGATCGAGCTCGGTGGTCGCCGCCTCGCCGAAGGCCACGACCGCCTCGATCGAGTCGCCGTACTTGCGGCGCAGGTCGTAGAGGAGGGCCAGCCGCTCCTCGGCCGCGGCGCGGCTGGCCGGATCGAGGTCGACCCCCTCCGAGGCGGCGCTCGCGTCCCGTGCCAGCTCCGCGGCCTCGGCCGCCAGGGAGGCGGCTCGATCCGCGAGGGGTGCGAATCGCTCGTCGCTCTGCGCCGCGGTCGCCAGGCTCCGCTCGGCCATCGCCAGCGCCTCCGCGGCCCCGCCCTCGTCACGCAGCGCGGCCGCCGCCTCATTTGCCGAGCGCGCGATGGTCTCCGCGTGCTGCGCGGCCCGTAGCAGGGTCTCGAGCTCGAGATCCTCCCCGGGGCGCGGCGCGGCGGAGGCGATCTCGTCAACCTGGTGGCGCAGGAGCTCGGTGCGGCGCGCCAGCTCGTGCTCGTCGGTCAGCAGCTCCGCCGCGGCGGCGACCGTGGCGCGCCACGCCCGATGCGCATCGACGACCGATGCCACCAGCGGCGCGTGCCCGCCGAAACCGTCGAGGAGGATGAGCTGCCGGGTGGGCTCGAGGAGCCGCTGCTGGTCGTGCTGGCCGTGGATCTCCGCCAGGCGCGACCCGAGCGACGACAGCCCGCCGACCGTCACCGCCCGGTCGTTGACGCGGGCCAGGGAGCGTCCATCGGCCCCGATCTCGCGTCGGACGATCAGCGTCCCGTCGCCGGCGGCGACGACCTCGGCCATTGGATCGGCGTCAACGACGGGCGGCGCGTCGAAGATCGCCTCGACGCGGGCGGCATCGGTACCGGTCCTCACCTGGTCCGTGCTTGCCCGCGCGCCGAGGGCAAGGGCCAGCGCGTCGACGACGAGCGACTTGCCGGCACCGGTCTCGCCGGTGAGGACGGTGAAGCCGTTCCCGAGGGTCAACCGGACCGACTCGACGACGGCAAGGTTCTCGACGGTCAGCTCACGGAGGGGCATGGGGTTGCGTGGCACCTAGTACGGAAGGAGCGAGGCCTTCGTGCGGAGCAGGTCGTAGAACGGCGTGCTGCCGGTGGGCTCGACCATCCGCATCGGCTCGGCCAGGGCACGGACCTCGACCCGGTCCCCGACCCGCATCGGCAGGTCGACCTGTCCGTCAAGGCTGACGAGGGCGCCCTCCTGCGCCTCGCGCAGGGTGAGGTCGACCTCGTGATCCTCGCCGGCCACGACGCTGTGCAGCGGCGACAGGTAGGCGGCCACGGGCGTGATCACCATGTTGCGCAGCCGCGGATCGAGGATGGAGCCGCCCGCGCTGAAGCTGTAGGCGGTCGAGCCGGTCGGGGTCGCGACGACGACCGCGTCGGCCACGTACGTGGCCAGGTGCGACCCGGACACCTCCACCTCCAGGCGGATCATCCGGACGCGCATTCCCCGAGCGACGACCACCTCGTTGAGGCAGGCATGCTCCTCCCTGGTCCCGTCGGCGCGCACGAGGCGCGCGGCGATCCGAAATCGATCCTCGACCTGGTAGTCGCCCGCCAGCACCTGGTCGAGCGCATGCTCCAACCCATCCGACTCGACCTTCGCCAGGAAGCCGACGCGCCCGAGGTTGATGCCGAGCGTCGGGACGCCCGAACCGCCGATCGCCCGCGCCGTGCGCAGGAAGGTGCCGTCGCCGCCGAGCACGCACAGCAGATCGGTGGTGCCCAGCTCCTCGCCGATCCGCTCCTGGGCATCGCCGGCCGCGTCCCAGGCATCGATCCCATGGTCCCGGCACCACGTCCGTCCTCGCTCGAGGAGGGCTGGCGCACGATCGTTGTACGGGTTGAGGGCGAATCCGATGCGCTTCATCCGCGCTCGGTCTCACCCGCCGCCAGCCGCGCCGCGATGCGGTCCACGCTGCGCCGAAGCTCGGCCAGCTCGGCCGCCAGCTCGCTCGGCTCGCGGACCGCGGCGTAGGAGCGGTCCAGACCCGCGGCGATGAGCGCGCGCATCAGGCTCGACGGTGAGACGCCGCGCGACTGTGCGGCCGCCTCCACCCGCGCCAGGAGGGCGTCCGGCATGCGCAGGCTGACGATCTGGCGCATGGTGTCGGGCGACGGCTCGTGCGCCTCGGGCTCGATGACCTCGAGGCCCTCGAAGCCGATCCCGAGCTGCTCGACCTGCGGCGCCGTGGCCGCCCTGCGCTTCATCGGGGCTGATCGTAATACGCCCGTGGTACGCCGGCTGCCCTTTCGAGGTGCATCCCTCGCCGCTGTCAGCCGATATATCACTTCTGATATAAGCGCTGAGAGGATCACACCTCGCTCGAAGTCGGCGGCTCAGGCCGCCAGACCGCCTCCCGGACGCTCTCGATGTAGCTCGCCGTCTCGTCTGCCTTCTGGCGGCGGATGTCGACGAGAAACTCGACGTTGCCATCAGTACCCAGGATCGGCGATCGGATGGCCCGCAGCGCGTGGAGGCCGGCGCCCTCACCCTCGAGGGCCGACATCACGTCGGTCAGCACCCGCTCCCACGTGTGCGGATCGGTGACCACCCCGCCGCGGGGAACGTCCTCGCGACCAGCCTCGAACTGCGGCTTGACGAGGGCCACGATGCGACCCGCATCGGTCAGGAGGTCACGGACGGCGGGCAGGACGAGGCCGAGACTGATGAAGCTCAGGTCGAGCGTGGCGAGGTCGATCGCCTCGGGCAGCTCGCGAAGGCCCCGCAGGTTTGTGCGCTCCATGCTCACCACGCGCGGATCGTCGCGCAGGCGCTGGATGAGCTGGGCGCGGCCGACGTCGACGGCATACACGATCCGCGCGCCACCGGCCAGGAGCACGTCGGTGAAGCCGCCGGTCGAGGCCCCCGCATCGAGGCAGGCGAGCCCGCTCGGATCGATCCCGAAGGACTCCAGCGCATGCTCGAGCTTGGCCCCGGCGCGACTCGCCCACCGCGGCCTCTCGACGACCGAGACCGATGCGTCACGCGCGACGAGCTGGCCCGGCTTGAGGCGGCGGTTCCCGTCGAGCTCGACCGAGCCGGCGTGAACGAGGGCCTGGGCCTCGGCGCGGGAGCGCGCGAGACCCAGGTCAGTCAGGAGCTGATCGAGGCGGATGCGTGCCACGCCCCGATGGTAGGCCGAGGGTCAGTCCCAGGCGCTGGACGAGCGACGAAGGGTGCCCTTACGCGGCGGACACCTTCGAGCGTCGACCGGACTCGGGCAGGCCGAGCGCCTCCCGCACCTGAGCGCCGATGCCGGCCGCGTCGATGCGCTGCTGCGCCCGCAGGTCGTCCACCGCGCCGTGGTGGACGAAGCCCTCGGCCAGCGCGACCTTGAGCAGCGGCCCGTGGACGCCAGCCCGGTTCAGGGCGTCAAGCACCCCGTCACCGAAGCCGCCCATGGCGGCCGACTCCTCGGCGGTGACGACGAGCCGCTTGCGGGCGGCGTGCTCCGCGATCAGCGCCTCGTCGAGCGGCTTCGCCCAGCGGGCGTTGATCACCGTGGCGCTCACGCCATCCGCCGCCAGCGCATCGGCCACCGCGTTCAGGCGCTGCACGATGGGGCCGAACCCGATCATGAGGATGTCGTCGCCGGTACGGAGGACCTCGCCGCGGCCGACCTCGAGCGGCGTCCCCGGGCGGTCGGCGAGGTCCTCCCCCGCGTCGCGCGGGTAGAGCAAGGCCATCGGCCCATCGCTGGCCAGTCCGGTGGCGACGAGATCACGCAGCTCCTGCTCGTCCTTTGGCGACCCGATGACGAGGTTCGGCAGCGCGCGCATGGCCGGCAGCATGAACATGCCCTGGTGGCTCGTGCCGTCCTCGCCGACGAGGCCGGACCGATCGAGCGCGAGGAGCACCGGCACGTCGTTCTGGCACACGTCGTGGACGAGCTGGTCGAACGCGCGCTGGCTGAAGGTCGAGTACAGCGCCACCACCGGCCGCAGGCCGGCGAGCGCCAGCCCGGTGGCAAGGGCCACCGAGTGCTGCTCGGCGATGCCGACGTCGTGGAATCGCGTCGGGAAGTGGTCGCTGAAGCGCTGAAGGCCGGTTCCGGTCGGCATGCCGGCGGTGATCGCGCAGATCCGCGCATCGGCCTCGCCGAGGCGGACGAGCTCCTCGACGAAGGTCTGCGTGTAGGTCTTCGGCTTGCGCTTCGGCGCGGACTCCGGCGGCAGCGGCTCCTCGGTCGGGTCGATCACGGCGAGGTCGATCGGCGGCAGCGACGCGCCGTGGAAGTTCATCGAGTCCATCTCGGCCGGTCCATAGCCGCGACCCTTGATCGTCTTCACATGGACGAGGACCGGCGCCGGGATCTTGAATGCCGCCTCGAATGCCTTCTCCAGCTCGTGGAGGTCGTGGCCGTCGAGCACGCCGATGTACGTGATCCCCATGTCCTCGAAGAAGCCGACCTTGGCCCAGGAGCGCTTGAAGCCCTCCTTCGCCCAGGCAAGGAACCGGAACGCCGGCTCGCCGATGACCGGGATGCGCGGCAGCGCGCGCTGGGTGGCCGACTTCGTCTCCTGGTAGGCGCGCGACAGCCGCATCTTGTTGAGTCGCGTCGACAGCCCGCCGACCGACGGGCTGATGCTCATCTCGTTGTCGTTGAGCACGATGAGCAGTGGATGGCGCACGTGGCCGAGGTGGTTGAGCGCCTCCATCGTCAGTCCGGAGCCGATCGCGGCATCGCCGACGCAGACCGCGATCCGCTGGTGCCGCGCCGGATCGGCCTTCGGCTTGAGGTCCCGCGCCAGCGCCAATCCGACCCCGATGCTCACCCCCGTGCCCGCGTGGCCGCCGTCGAAGACGTCGTGCTCGCTCTCACTTCGTCGGGGGAAGCCACCGACCCCACCGACCTGCCGGAGGGTCTCGAACCGATCCCCACGTCCGGTGAGGAGCTTGTGCGCGTAGGCCTGGTGGCCGGTGTCCCACACGATCCGATCCCGCGGCGAGTCCATGACGCGGTGGAGGGCGAGGGTCAGCTCGACCGCGCCGAGCGAGCTGGCGAGGTGGCCGCCGGTCAGCTTGACGGTGCGGATCATCTTCTCGCGAAGCTCGGTCGCCAGCGTCTCGAGCTCTGTGTCCGAGAGCTCGCGGACCTGGGTCGGATCGCGAATCGTGTCGAGCAGAGTCACGGGTTCGACGTGTCCTCAGGTGAAACGGGCGAAGTATATGACCGATCCCGTTGGCAGGCCGATCTCACCCCTTGCCGAGCGGCTTCTCGAATACGTGGCTGACCTTGATCCGCACGTATCCATGCCGCTCGTAGAACCGGTGCGCCGCCTCGCGCGTCGTTCGCGACCGCACCGACATCGTGCGCGCTCCATGCTCGCTGGCCCAGACCTCGGCCGCATCCAGCAGCTCCGCGCCGATGCCCGCCGATCGGTGACCGTCGCCGACGACGAGGCCGGCGATCATCGCGACGTCGGTCGCCTCGAGCTGCGCCAGGCGCACCACGTGCACCCAGCCGATCGGGCTCCCGCCGGCGTCGGTGGCGACCAGGATGGCGGAATCGTCCCGGGCCGCCACCTTGGCAAAGCGCTCCGCGATGTCGTCCCGCGATGACGGGTAGCCGAGCTGGGTGGTCAGGTCCGCGATGGCGTCCGCATCGGCGGGAACCATCGGCCTGATCGGCGTCACTCGGGCTCGGGCTTCTCGGTGGCCGCTGCCGCGCCTCGGCGCCCGAGCTCGGTGATCGTCAGCTCGGCGTCCCGCAGGCGCGTCTCGCACGCGGCATGCAGGCGAAGCCCCTGCTTGTAGAGCTCGATGCTCTCCTCGAGGCCGACGTTGCCGGCCTCCAGCCCCTGGACGGTTCGCTGCAGCGCCACCACGAGCTCGTCGAACGGGTGCCGGGCAAGCTCCTCGTCGGTGAGGACCGCGAGCTTGGCGTCGTCGATCATGCGAGCAGCTCCTCGGTGCCTTCGGACCGCGTGCCCTCGACGCGGGCCTCAACGGTACCCCGTGCCAGGATCACCTGGAGCTCGTCGCCGACGTGGGCCGCGCCCGCGTCGCGCAGGATCCTGCCACCGGGACCTCGAGCGACGGCGTAGCCACGCTCGAGCGTCGCGGCCGGCGAGAGGGTCCGAAGCGAGTCGTGGATCGCGGTGACGAGGAGGCGCCGGCGCTCCAGGCGGTCGCCGAGGGCCCGTGCCCCGCGGTCGAGGGCGTCGCCGACGCGCTGACGTGCGGCGTCGATGTCCGGCGCAAGGCGAGCCAGCGCGCGACCCTCGCTGTCGACGAGGCGACGGCGCTCCTCCGCCCTCCCCACGAGCGCCGCACCGGCTCGGTCCCGCAGCCGGCCCAGGATCGTCGGCAGCTGGGTGCCGTCTGGCGTCGCAAGCTCCGCGGCCGCGCTCGGCGTCGGCGCCCTGAGGTCGGCCGCGAAGTCCGCCAGCGTGACGTCCGACTCGTGGCCGACCCCCACGATGATCGGGACCGGCGCACTCCGAACGGCACGCACGACGCGCTCGTCGTTGAAGCTCCACAGGTCCTCGAGCGAGCCGCCGCCGCGCGCCAGGATGATCGTGTCGATCCCCTTCTGGGCGTAGATGCGCTTCAGCGCCACGACGATTCCGGCCGCGGCGTTGTCGCCCTGGACGCTGCAGGGGCTGAGGACCAGCTCGACCAGCGGATAGCGGCGCCGGAGGACGTTGTTGATATCGCGCCAGACGGCCCCGACCGGCGATGTGACGACGCCGATGCGGCGAGGCCAGCGCGGCACCGTGCGCTTGCGGGCATCATCGAACAGCCCCTCGGCAGTGAGCTTGGCGCGGAGCTCCTCGTATCGGGCGTGAAGGTCTCCGGCGCCGGCCGGCGTGAGCGACTCGACGTAGAGCTGATAGACGCCCTGCGGCTCGTAGGCTCGCACCCGGCCGTGCACGATGACGTTCATTCCATGGGCCGGCCGGACGGTGACGCGTCCCAGCTCCTCGCGAAACAACGCCGCGCGAATCTGGCTGCTCGAGTCCTTGAGGGTGAAGAAGCAGTGGCCGGACGGCGGGAATGAGGGCTGGCTCACCTCCCCCTCGACCCACACGTCGGCGAGGACCGCATCGGCATCGAGCAGGGATCGCACCCGCCGATTCAGATCGGTGACGCGCATGATCCGCGGCGACGCCTTGACCGGCGGCGGTGGGGGCGCGTCCGGCTCGGGCTCAGGTTCCGGTGCCTGGTCCCAGAGGGAGAACTGCCGCTCCGCCATCAGCGGCTTCCCTACTGAACCCGGGTGACGTACTCGCCGGTGCGCGTGTCGACCCGCAGCAGGTCGCCCTCGCTCACGAACAGCGGCACCTGCACGACGAGCCCGGTCTCGACCGTGGCCGCCTTCTTCGCTCCGGTCGCGGTGTCGCCCGCAAACCCTGGCTCGGTTGCCGTCACGCGCAGGTCCACCGTCACTGGCAGGTCGACCCCGAGCACCTCGCTGTCATGGGTGCTGACGAACACCTCGGTGTTCTCGAGCAGGAATCGCGCGTCGTCACCGAGCAGCGCGTCGCCGATGGCGAACTGGTCGTACGTCTCGGTGTCCATGAAGTGATACGAGCTGCCGTCGTTGTAGAGGTACTGCGCCTTGCGCTGCTCGACCCTCGCCCGGGGCCAGCGAGTCCCCGCCTGGAACGTGCGCTCGACGATGTCGCCCTTGCGCACGTTCTGCAGCTTCATGCGGACCTGCGCAGAGCCGCGGGCCATCTTGATGTGGGTCCAGTCCAGGACCTTCATGAGCTGCCCGTCGAGCTCGATGATGATGCCCTTCTTGACGTCGCCGGTGCTGATCAATCGCCGCTCCCGATGCGTTCTGACCGATGCGCTGCGCCCGTCAGGATAGCGCTCCGCGGCTCACGGTCGGGATCGTGACGCTCCGTCAGGGACGACCACGGCCGGTGGCTGAACGTGACGCTCACTCACCCAACGGACACGGAGGGTCCGATCTGTCGCCCCATCGACTCACCCCATTCGCGATCCGTGAACCGGCGTCACGCGATGGCCACCCCCGCGCCGTTGGATGCCCATTGCGTGAGGCAACTTCACAACGGTGTCGATCCGGCGACCCCGCCGTCAACTGATGACGAGAGGTTCGCGCGGCGAGGTCATGAGCAGGCGCGGCCCCGACTCCTCGAGCGCCACGATGTCCTCGATCCGGATCCCGGTGACGCCAGGGAGGTAGATCCCGGGCTCGACGCTGAAGACCATGCCTGCCTCGAGGGTCGCGGACACCGAGCGCCGCAGGCTCGGCCGCTCGTGCGTCTCCATCCCGATCCCATGCCCGAGGCCGTGCCCATAGGGCTCGACCCCCTCCCGCGCGATACGCTCGCGGGCGATGGCATCGATCTCCTGCCCGTCCGCGCCAACCGCCAGTGCGTCGATCGCGGCGGCTTGCGCCTCGCGCACGGCATCGTGCCAGCGCTGGATCTCGTTCGGCACGTCACCCACGAAGAGGGTGCGCGTCATGTCGGAGCGATAGCCGTCCACGATGCAGCCGAAGTCGATGAGCAGGACGTTGCCGGGCGCCACGACGGCGTCCGTCGGCCGGCCATGCGGCATCGCGGCGCGCGGGCCGGCCAGCACGATCGTGTCGAAGGCGACGCCCTCGGCGCCGTTAGCCCGGAAGAACCCCTCGATCTCCCATGCAACCTCCGACTCGGTCATCCCGGCGCGGACGAACTCGAGGAGGTGCGAGAAGCACGCGTCGGTCAGGGCGCAGGCGCGACCGATGGCATCGACCTCGTCGGCGGATTTGATGAGCCGGAGCGGGGCGAGCTCGTCGTCGATGGCGTGGAGCTCGACTCCGGGCGCCGCCTCCGCCAGGGCGGCCCAGTCGGCATGCGAGACGACGGACGCCTCCATGCCGAGCGACTCGACCTCGTGCTCGAGCAGGAGCCGGGGCAGCTCGTCTCGCATCGCGCCCGCCGTCGACACCAGCGACCACGCGGGCGCCTCGTTTGCGGCCTGCTCGGTGTAGCGCGAGTCGGCCAGGATGATGCTGGCGTCGTCGGTGACGAGCAGCGTCCCCGCCCAACCGGATGTCGGGCCCTCGGCGTCGCTCAGCCGGAAGCCGCTGAACCAGCGCTTGTTCGCGGAGCGCGAGATGAGGGCGGCATCCAGCCGGTGCGCGGACAGGAGCTGGCGGAGCGCGGCGAGACGCGTATCGGTCCTCGAGCCCAGCGTTGCCGTCACAGGCCGGCGCACTCGGTGCGAGCGCGCTCGACGTTCGCGGTGTGCTCCGGCAGGGTCCGCGCGAAGTAGTGCGATCCGTCGCGGTTGCCGTCCGGGCAACCGGCCACGAAGAAGAGGTAGCCGTCTCCGACCGGCGCGCTGGCCACGGCGGCCAGCGAGTCGATGCGGGGGGCGGCGATCGGCGTGGGAGGCAGCCCGGGCCGCGTGTAGGTCTGGTAGCCGAGGAGCACCTCGTCGAGTGCGACCTCGCCGCCGCTCACCTGGAGCTGCGGCCACCACTCGAGGTCCACCACCCACTGGTCCACGGGGAGGGACGCGCCCTCGGTTCCGCCGAGGAGGGGGTGCCCCGCGGGTCGGAGCTCGCCGGTGGTGAGGCCGTACTGGAGCGTCGGGTCCGCGTTGAGGAGGCCGTTCGTGATCCCGTTGTCTGGGTTCTGGAGGCGCTCGGTGTAGACCGCCGCGATGAGCGGCCGCTCCTCGGGGATGACCGCCTCGCGCTCGACAATGCTGGCGATGATGACCGCCTGGTCGAGGGTCAGGCTTGCGCTCGGCCAGCCCGGCCATGATCTCGTCGGTCAGCCCCTCGTCGAACTGGGTGAGGAGCGCGCGCACGACGTCGATCGCCTCGGCCCCAACCTCGAACTCGATGGTCTCGGGCGGGATGTAGCCCTCCAGCGACCGCCCGTCGGGGAGGTCGGCGAGGAAGTCGAACTCGTTGAGCAGCTCGACCGGCGGGGCCTGGAGGATCGCGGCGAACTCCTCCATGTTCATCGTCATGTTGCTCTCCGCGAACGCCGCGACGATCTCCTCGAGCCGCAGGCCCTCGCGGATCGTCACGGTCGTCACCTCGCCGAACGGCTGGCCCTGGAGCGTGGCGACGATCTCCGACGGCCGCATCGTCGGGAAGAGGTCGAAGACGCCGAATGCCAGCGTGCCCTCCCGGTTCGAGGTGATGACGGCGTATTGGAACGCCACCTGGCTCTTGATCAGCCCCTCCTCGAAGAGCAGCTGGCCGATGGCCGTGTCCGTCGCGCCCTGGACGACCTCGACGGTGACGCGCCGCTGCTCGTCGGACGCCGGCTCGTCGGTCAGGAGGTCGGGCTGATACCAGCGGACGAAGTCCTGGACCAGGCCGTGCTCGATGGCTCCGGGGTTCTCCTCGACCCAGGCCATCACGCGCGGCGCGAAGAAGAGGTTGAAGCCGAGCACGATGGCCACGACGAGGAGCGCGATCGACCCCGCGATCCAGGCGAGGAGGAGGACCGGCTCGACCCGACGCCGGCGACGGACCGGTCCCTCGCGCTGCTCGCGCAGCTGCCGGATGCGGGCGTTCCGCCGCTCCTCGTACTCCGAGGAGCTGGGGCGTCGGCTCATTCGGTCTCCTCAGTCAGGTCGGGGGCCGGAGTGGAGTCGGCGGGCGAGCGCCGGGCGTCGAGATATTGTTGCAGGATGAGGCGGGCCGCCGCTGAGTCCAGCTCCCCGCTGCGCCGATGCGGCCGCCGGCCCTCCGCCGCGAGTCGCTCCCCCGCCTCCCACGACGTCAGCCTCTCGTCCTCGTAGGCGACCTCGATCCCGATGAGCTCCAGCCGGTCCCCGAACGCGCGCGCTCGCCCCGCCTCGGCGCCCTCGCTCCCGTCGATGTTGAGCGGCAACCCGATCACGACGCGGTCCGCCCCCTCGAGCGTGCACAGCTCACCCACGAGCGCCGCATCGTGATCCAGGTTGCGTCGCCGGATGGCCGCACGGGCAAAGGCCATGCCGTTTCGTCGTCCCCGACCGCCACGCCGATCCTCCGCTCGCCGTGATCAAGGCCGATGAGGCGCGTCACGAGCCAGTCTCGCCTGGCGCGTCGTCGACGACCGTCTCAACGGAGATCCGCCAGTCGGAATCGGGCACCGTGCCGACCCAGCCCGGCCACAGCTCGACGGTGGCTCGACCGAGCTCGGCAAGAGCCGCTGCGGCCTCGTCCGGCGTGCGGCCGACCGCGATCTCGATCACGTCGTCGCGCTCGATGTGCGCCGCCGAGCGACCGGTCACGGTCACGGCGACGACCAGCGCGTCGCCCTCGCGCGTCGCCGCGCCGATCGTCACGGTCGTCGCATCGGCGATGAGCTCCTGGCCCGGTCCCAGCTCCACGTCCTGGCCGAATCGCTCGACGGCCTGGAGTCGCACCGATTCCGCCGACGCGACGAGACGGTCGTACGCGAGCGTCCCGCGGATCTCGACCTCTTCCTGGTCACGCGTGCCGACGAGCTCGTCGAGCCCCTCGATGACCGGCTCGCGGGGGCTCGGCGGGATCCGCGAACGGGCCGTCGGCCGCACCGCCCAGCTCGTCGGCCACCGCGCCGCGGAGCGCCTCGTCGAGCGCGGCGAGCGCGGCGTCGACATCGGCCTGGGTGATCTCGGTGCCGTCCTCGTCCAGGCCGCCCGCCGTTGCCTCCGGGTTGATGACGAGCCGTTCGGGATTGTTCGGGAACCCGCGCAGGCGGGCGGCGGTGCCGCTGTTCAGCACGGTGTCGATCGCCTCGGCCGCGACGTTGGCCGCCGGGCCGGGGGCCGACCGCGACGACGCCGATCGAGGCGTCGCCGGCCGCGATGCGGCCATCCGAGGTCAGGCTACCGGCCGGGACGACGATGCCCTCAACGGTGGCGAACGCCTGCTCGCCGGCGGCGACGAGCGTCCCGACCGGGACCTCGACCGGGACGACGTTCCAGTTGAAGAGCACGACGGTCCCGGTTGCCGGCTCGAGGATGTCGATACGTGCCGGATGCGGTGACCGTGGCAGAGGCCTCGGCGTCGCCGGCGCAGCCGCTCGGCATCTTCGATCTCGAGGTCGTAGGCGACCGGGCCAACGTCGGCGGTGGCGGGCGCGATGCGTGATCGTCGCCGCCGGCAGGACGACGGCGCCGGCAACGATGGTTCCGACCGCGAGCGCGGCCAGGGCGATCGCCAGGGCCGCCGGGAGTCGCCTGACGCGCGCCCGAGGTGCGGGCTGCGGTCGCGCAACGGGCACCAGCCGTGTCTCGTCCTCGGGCACGGCCGCCATCGCGGCGGCCATGGTCGGTGCCGTCTCCTCGGCGGTCGGGCCGCGCACACGTGGATCGCGGCATGGCGCGGCTCGACCGGGTCGGGGCGCGGCAGCTGGCTCGGCCTCGTCGCGCATCGTCGACCGTCGCGTAGGCGGTGAGGCCGGCCTCGGCCGCCAGTGAGCGCGTGAGCGGATCCCCGACGATCGCCAGCTCGCGGCCGTCGTCCTCGCCCGCGCGCGCCAGGAGGCGAAGCGCGACCGCGCTCGAGGTCGCGCGCGAGCGACCTGGCGCGACGATACGACGCGGCCAGGCTCGGCGTCGCGCAGGCGACGGACGACGGTCGTGATCTCGTCATCGGCCTCGAGGTAGACAGAAGCGTCGGGGCGTCGCTCACAGCTCCATCTCCCGCACGACGCCGCGCATGGCGCGATCGACGGCCGAGGCGCCGGCATCGAGGATGAGCGCCTGGTGCGCGAGGGCCATGGGCGTGACGTCCTGCCGCGTGCCGAGGCTGCCGGTCGCATCGCGCAGGCCGATCACCTCGTCCGGCGCAGCGCGCGGACCTGTCGGGCGGCGCGCGAACGGCAGCCGCTGCCACCAGCCGTCCTCGGCGAGGACCTCGCGATCTGCGGCAGGTCGGCGCCGCCGCCGCACAGCAGCACGCGGCCGGGAAGCAGGTCGCCACCGGCGAGGTCGCCGATCATCAGCTCGACGCCGCTCGCGCCAGGTCCGCGGCGTCCTCGAGGAGCGCGCTCGGAGGCCTCGGCCGGGCGGTCGTCGCCGACGGCCAGCTTGGCGCGCTCCGCATCGGCGAAGGAGAGGCCGAGGCGCTCGACGAGGCCCTTCGTGAAGGCGCGGCCACCGAGCGCCAGCATCTTCGTGCCGACGATGCCGCCGCCGCGCACGAGGGCCACGTCGGTCGTGCCGCCGCCGATGTCGACGAAGACCGCCCCGGCGTCGCCAAGCTCGCCCGGATCGAGGCAGGTGGCGACCGCGTACGGCTCGGCGATCACGCCGAGCAGCTGGAGCCCGAGCGCATCGGCCACCGACTGGAGCGCGCCGAGGTGGACCATCGGCGCGAAGGCGTTGAAGAGGTGGAGGTCGACCTGGGCGCCGGTGAAGCCGATCGGGTTGCTGACCGGATAGCCGTCGATGGTCATCTCGACGATCGCGGCATGCACCAGCCGCACGTCGAGCCGGTCGACGCCCGACTCCCAGCGGATGCGCTCCTCGGCCTCGCGAAGGGCGCGGTCCTGCGCGCGACGTGACGAGCCGCTCGAGCTCCGGCTCATCGAGCGGGCGACGCGGGTCGTCGCCGACGCGTGGTGAGGCTCGAGGTCGCGCCCTTCACCAGCTCGCCGGCGATGCCGATGACCGCCGCCATCGGTCGGGACCCGGCTGATCGCCGCGCCTCGTCCATCGCCGCGCGGCAGTTGGCGACGACCGCGTCGATGTCGCTGACCGTGCCCGACTGCATGTGGGCCAGGCCCTGACGCTGGCGGCCACTGCCCTGGATCATGCCGACCAGGCGCCCCTCGGCGTCGCGCTCGACGCGCATGACCAGCGCCTTGGCGAACTCGGTGCCGATGTCGAGCGCCGCGATCGTCGGCGGCACGCCGCCCCGCCTCGTCGCACCGCGGACCCGATCCGAGAGGCGACCCCAGAGCTGCCCGACGGCGGTCACGATGCCCGGTCAGGCCGTCTCGATCCGCTTCAGCGCTTCGAGCGCCAGGCGCCGGCCTCGCGCAGCGCCTCGTCGAGCCGCTCGGCATCCTTGCCGCCGGCCTGCGCCAGGTCGGCGCGCCCGCCTCCACCGCCGCCCATGATCGGCGCGGCCTCGCGCACGATCGCGCCGGCGTCGAATCCCTCGGCGGCGAGGTCGTGACTGGCGGCCACGAGCAGCGCCGGCCGCCCGTCGCTCGCGCCCGCCGCGACGACGACGAACCGCCCGATCATCCCGCGGAGGTCGTCCGCCAGGCCGCGCAGCGCGTTCGCATCGGCCTCGCCGAAGCGGTCGATGATCACCTTCGTGTTGCCGGCCTGCTGGGCACCGTGGAGCGCGGCCGCGGCGTCGAGCCGCGATCCCGAGCCCCGCGGCGCCTTCGCCGCCTTCTCCGCCTCCCGCAGCCGCGCGAGGAGCGCCTCGACACGCTGCGGCACGAGCTCGTCGCGCTCGCCGAGGAGCTGCGCCGTTGCGCGCAGGGCCTCGAGGCGCTCGCCGATGAGCGCCGTGGCGCCCTCGCCGGTCACCGCCTCGATCCGCCGTAGCCCGGCACCGATGCTCGACTCGCCAGTGATGACGAAGGCGCCGATCTGCCCCGTGGCCGCGCAGTGGGTCCCGCCGCAGAGCTCCTTCGAGTAGCCGTCGACCTGGACGACGCGCACCGACTCGGGCACGTACTTCTCGCCGAAGAACATGTCCGCGCCGAGTGCCTGTGCCTCGGCGATCGGCATGAAGGTCGGCGTCACCGTCGCGTTTCTCCGGACCTGGTCGTTGACGAGGCGCTCGACCTCGCGCAGCGCCTCACGCGCCGTCGCCGACTGCCCCGGGAAGTCGAAGCGCAGCCCGTCCGGGCCGACCCATGAGCCGGCCTGCTTCGCCCGCTCGCCGAGGACGTCCCGCAGCGCGCGGTGCAGCAGGTGCGTCGCCGTGTGGTTGCGTGCCGCGCCCCAGCGACGGCCCTCGTCGACCTCGGCCCGGACGGCCTCCTCAACCGCGAGGGTGCCATCGAGCGTCCCCAGGTGGACGATCGCGTCCCCGCTGCGCTGGGTGTCGCTCACTCGCAGCCGGCCGGCCGGTCCGACCAGCTCGCCACGATCGCCAATCTGCCCGCCACCCTCAGCATAGAAGGGCGTGCGATCCAGCACGACGGCGGTCGGCTCGCCCGGCACCACCGCCAGGACGCGGAGCTCGTCGCCAGTCGTTACGTTCGGATAACCGATGAACTCGCTATGGAGCGCGGCCACCTCGGGGTCGAGCGCCAGCCCCGCCCGCTTCTCGCCGCGCGATCGCTCGCGCTGCTCGGCCATGGCCGCGTCGAATCCCGCGCGGTCGACGGTCGCGCCGCGCTCGGAGGCGATCTCGATGGTCAGGTCGATCGGGAAGCCGAAGGTGTCGTGCAGCCGGAACGCATCCGCGCCGCTGATCTCACCGCCGCCGGCGATGAGCTCGGCCAGCCGAGCCGAGCCAGCCTCCAACGTCCGGGCGAACTTCTCCTCCTCGGCCTCGACGCCGTCCAGGATCTCGGCAGACCGCTCGCGAAGCGCTGGATACGCCTCGGCCATGAGGTCGATCACGACCGCGCAGGTCTCGCGCAGGAAGGGACCCTGGATCCCGAGCAGGCGCCCGTGCCGCACCGCGCGTCGCATGATCCGCCGCAGGACGTAGCCGGGGCCCTCATTGGAGGGCGTCACGCCCTCGGCCAGGAGGAAGGTCATCGCCCGCGAGTGGTCGGCCACGACCTGGTAGCTGAACCGCTCGCTCTCGACGGTGTCCGGGTCGTGGCCGATGAAGTCGGCAAGGCGCTCGATGACCGGCACGAAGAGGTCGGTCCGGTAGTTCGAGTCGACCCCCTGGACGACGGAGGCGAGCCGCTCGAGCCCGGTCCCGGTGTCGACGCTCTTGAACGGGAGCGGCGTGAGCGTTCCGTCAGCCGCGCGGTCGTACTGCATGAAGACGAGGTTGCCGACCTCGAGCCAGCGCGGGCAGTGCTCGGAGTGGTCCGGGATGCACTCCGGGCCCTCTGAGAGGTGAGCGCCGCGATCGAAGTGGAACTCACTGCACGGGCCGCATGGCCCGGTATCGCCCATCTGCCAGAAGTTCTTCTCGTCACCGACGGCGATGTTTCCCCACCGCACGATCCGATCGGCCGGCAGGCCGATCTCGCTCGACCAGATGTCGTGTGCCTCGTCGTCATCGGTGTAGACCGTCGCGGCCAGCCGCTCCGGATCGATGCCGAGGACGTCGGTCAGGAACTCCCAGTGCCAGTGAATCGCCTCGCGCTTGAAGTAGTCGCCGAAGCTCCAGTTGCCCAGCATCTCGAACAGGGTGTTGTGGCGGGGCGTACGACCGACCTCCTCGAAGTCGTTGTGCTTGCCGGCGACGCGCAGGCAGACCTGGCTGTCGACGGCGCGCACGTAATCGCGTTTCTCCTCACCGGTCAGGACGCGCTTGAAGGGCGCCATGCCCGAGTTCACGAAGAGGAGCGTCGGGTCATCGGAAGCGAGCAGTGGCGCCGATGGCACGCGCGTGTGCCCACGCTCCTCGAAGAAGCGCTGGAAGCGCTCGCGGATCTCGGCCGCGCTCATCGACTGCATTGGTTCACCACTGGTCATTCACGAAGAAAGCCGGCGACCCCACCGGCTCTCGAGATGCCACGGACTCGGGTCGACGGTGTCGGCTACAGGGCGGGGCCCTCGGCGGCGTCGTGCTCGGCAACCATGCCGGCGCGCGCCTGCTCCGCGGCAGCGCGTCCCTCGTTCACCGCCTCCTCCCACTCCGCGCGCTTGCCGTCGACGAAGTCGCCGACCTGCTCGCGCAGCTCATCGCCCGTCTGGGGCGCGAGAATCAGGCCCAGCGCCGCCCCGATCAGGCCGCCGATGACGACGCCCGCCAGGAAGCTCCCGAATCCGCTGTCCTTCATGAGTCGGATGAGTCCTCTCGTGTTTCCCACGATTCTACCGACCCCGCTCCGACCCGTCCCGAGGCCACCGTGATGCGGCCGGACTCGAGCCCTCCCTCGAGCGAGTTCATCAGATCGGTGAGCCGATCGAGCTTCACCGCCACGTCCTCGCTGAGCACCTCGACGTTGCTCGCGAGCTCCCGCGCGTGGACGAGGATCGGCCGCAGCTCCTCGTCCGCGGCCCGCGTCAAGCGGCGAAGGTCGGCGGTGAGGGCACGGGACTCGCGGATGAGCGGCCTCACCTGCCAGGCGAGGTACGCCAGCGCGCCACCAGCCGCCAGGACGCCCAGCCCGGCGCCGATGTTGAAGATGGCCAGCGCCACGTCCATGCGGCCGACTCTACACGCTGACGGCCGGCGACTAGTCCTCGATCCGGATCGGCCCGAGCGCGCCGAGCAGGACCACGGCGAGCATGAGCAGCTGGGCGGCAACCGAGGCCGCCAGCACGTGCATGTCGCCGATGCGGAGCACCTCGAGGCCGATCCTGGCGCCGACGAAGTCGCCGAGCGCCACGCCGGCCACCGCGGCGGCCGCCAGCGCCAGCGCCGACCGGCCCCAGCGTCCGCGCACGGTCACGAACGCGAGCCAGTTGATGAGCGCCAGCAGGGGCACCCACAGCAGCCATGGCGGCATGGCGGCCTCAGGCGTCGGCGCGGGCGATGCGCCCTCCGCCCAGGCACTCGTCGCCGTCGTACAGCACGGCGGCCTGTCCGGGCGCGGGCGCCCAGACCGGGTCGGCGGCCTCCACCACGAACCGGTCGCGGCCGACCATGGTGACCTCGGCGGGCACGTCGGGGGCGCGGTGGCGAATCCGGACCGAAGCCTCGAACCGCTCGGCCGGCGGGTCACCGGCGGTGAACCGCGCGCCGTCGACCTCGAACGATCGCCGGGCGACCTCGTCGCGCCTCCCGATGACCACGGTGTTGCTCGCCGGGCGCACCTCGCGGACGTAGACGGCCTCCCCCAGCGCCACGCCGAGCCCATGGCGCTGCCCGACGGTGTAGTGCGCGTAGCCGGTGTGCGTCCCGACCTCGGTCCCGTCGGCATCGACGATCGGACCCGGGTCGCCGGCATAGCCCCGGCGCTCCTCGAGGAGCGCGCGATAGTCGCCGAGCGGCACGAAGCAGATCTCCTGCGACTCCGGCTTGTGCGCCGTCGGCAGCGTCAGGTCAGACGCCATGGCACGGACCTCCGGCTTGGTGAGGTCGCCGAGCGGGAAGCGCGTGCGCGACAGCTGCTCCTGGTCGAGCACCCACAGGAAGTACGTCTGGTCCTTGTCGGCGTCCGCGGCACGCAGGAGGCGCCAGCGACCCTCGCGGTGATCGAGGCGGGCGTAGTGGCCGGTGGCGACCGCATCGGCGCCGTAGGCGGCCAGCCCACGATGGAGGAGCTCGTCGAACTTGATGTACTGGTTGCAGGCCTGGCACGGATTCGGCGTCGCCCCGTCGAGGTAGGCGTCGACGAAGGCGTCGATGACGCGGGCGCCGAACTCGCGCTCGACGTTGAGGATGAAGAACGGGATGCCGATGATCTGCGCCACACGGCGGGCGTCGTCGGCCGCATCCGGCGAGCAGCAGCTGCGCGACAGCTCATAGCCCTCGGGCATGTCGCCGTGCGTGCGCATCCAGACGCCGATGACCTCGTCGGCGGCCGCCTCCTTCGCGAGGAGCGCCGCGGCGACGGATGAGTCCACGCCGCCGCTCATGGCGGCCACGATGCGGCTCACGCCGTGGCGACCATCTCGCGCGCGGCGCGCAGCCGCTCGACGCAGGTCCGCACGACGTCGATCGTGCGGTCCACGTCCGCCTCCGTCGTCTCCTCGCCGAGGGTGAGCCGCAGCGACCCGTGAGCCAGGGTCTCGTCGATCCCCATGGCCAGCAGCACGTGCGACGGATCGACGCTGCCGGTCGTGCAGGCGCTGCCGGTGCTCGCCTCGATGCCCTCGAGGTCGAGCGCCGCGACGAGGTCGCCGCCCTCGATGCTTTCGAAGACGACGGAGGCGCTGTTGGGAAGGCGCTCGGTCGGATGGCCCGTCAGGGTCGACCCCGGCAGCGCCGTGAGGCCACCGATGAGTCGGTCGCGCAGCGCAGCGGTCGAGGCGGCTCGCGCGTAGGCCGCCCGCATCGCGGCGGCGAAGCCGACGGCCCCGGCGACGTTCTCGGTCCCGGCGCGGCGCTGACGCTCCTGAGCGCCGCCCTGCATCTGCGGGATCATCGGCGTGCCGTGGCGCACGTAGAGGGCACCGATGCCCTTCGGGCCCCCCAGCTTGTGGGCCGAGAGGCTCACGAGGGTCGCCTGCCAGGCGTCGGGCGCCGGCGGGCCGAAGGCGGCGGCTTGGACGGCATCGGTGTGGAAGGGCACCTGCCGCCCGCGGCAGATCGCGCCGATCTCGGCGATCGGCTGGATCGTGCCGACCTCGTTGTTCGCGGCCATGACGCTCACGAGCACGGTGCGATCGGTGATGGCAGCTTCGACGTCACCCGGGTCGACGCGCCCGTCTCCGTCCACCGGGAGGTAGGTGACCTCGAAGCCATGGCGGTGGAGGACGGCGCAGCTGTTCATGACCGCCTTGTGCTCGACGCTGGTGGTGACGATATGCCGGCCGATGGCGCTGCCAGCCCACGCGACACCCTTGAGGGCGAGGTTGTCCGCCTCGGTGCCGACTCGACGTGAAGACGATCTCCCGCGGCTTCGCGCCGAGGAATGCGGCGATCTCCTCGCGCGCCTCGTCAAGTCCCTGGCGAGCGCGGCGACCCGAGGCGTGGATGCTCGACGGGTTGCCATGATGCTCCGAGAGATACGGGAGCATGGCCTCGAGCACCTCGGGTCGCAGCGGCGAGGTGGCCGCGTGGTCGAGGTAGATCGCCATGGACCGATGATACCGACCGGAGGACGGAGTTGATCGTACGAACGCTGGACGAGATCACCGACACCGAGCGCGACGTGCGTGGCGATGGCTGGCGCGCGCGACGCCACTTCGTCCAGGCCGACGGCCTGGGCTTCTCGCTGTCCGAGACGACGGTCGACGGGGGGCGCGAGATGAACCTCTGGTACAAGCATCACCAGGAGGCCTGCTTCGTCATCGACGGCGAGGCCGAGCTCACGGAGCGTGACACCGGCGCCGTCCACCGCATCGGTCCCGGTGACGCCTACGCCCCGGGAAACGATCGCCACACGGTCCGCGTCCTGGCGCCGCTGCGCCTCGTCTGCGTCTTCAACCCCGCCCTGACGGGGCGAGAGACCCATGACGCCGACGGGAGCTACGAGCCGGCGCCGTCCTCGTCGGGGTCGTCCACGCGGAGGCGCAGCTCCCGGAGCTGATGTGGGGCGATCGGCGAGGGGGCGGCCATCATCAGGTCGGTCCCCGACTGCGTCTTCGGGAAGGCCATCACCTCGCGGATGTTCTCCGCATCGGCGAAGAGGGCCGCCCACCGGTCCAGGCCGATCGCGATGCCACCGTGCGGCGGGGCGCCGTACTCGAGGGCGTCGAGCAGCGCCCCGAACTCGTCGCGCATGCCCTCCACGCTATGGCCCATCAGGGCGAAGGCCCGCTCGAGCAGTGGGCGCTGGTGGATCCGCACCGATCCGCCGCCCGAGCTCCCAGCCATTGAGACCCAGGTCGTATTGCTGCGCCCGCACCGATGCCGGATCCGACTCGATCCGCTCCGCGTCCTCCGGGACCGGCGCGCTGAACGGGTTGTGCGTGGCATCCCAGCGCTGGCCGTCGGCATCCCACGTGAACATCGGGAATCGGTGGACCCACACATACGCCAGGACGGTGGCGTCGGCCAGGCCCAGCCGCCGCCCCATCTCGACGCGGAGATGGCCGAGCGCCTCGGCCGCCGCGATCCGATCCGCGTCGGCCACGACGAGCAGCAGGTCACCGGGTTCGGCGCCGGTGGCGCCGAGCAGCTCTGCCTCGTGGCCCTCGAGGAACTTTGCGGCCGGCCCGTGGAGGGCGCCATCGGCCTGGACAATGAGGTGGACGAGCCCCTTCGCGCCGTGGCGCTTCGCGAGGTCCGTGAGCTCGTCGAGCTGCTTGCGCGAGTAGTCGCCACAGCCCGCCGCGGCGATCGCGACGACCGCGCCTCCGGCTGCGATCGGCTCGGCGAAGACCCGGAAGTCGACGGCTCGCACGACGTCGGTCAGGTCCACGAGCTCCATCCCGAAGCGGATGTCGGGCTTGTCGGAGCCGTAGCGGGCCATCGCCTCCGCATAGGTCAGGCGAGGGAACGGCTCGTGAAGGATGGGGCGGTCGGGCAGGACCTCACGGCTCACGGCCACAACGGCCCGCTCGACCGCGGCCATCACGTCACCCTCGTCCACGAAGCTCATCTCGAGGTCGAGCTGAGTGAACTCGGGCTGACGGTCGCCGCGGGAGTCCTCGTCGCGATAGCAGCGCGCCAGCTGGTAGTAGCGGTCGTAGCCGGCGACCATGAGCAGCTGCTTCAGCTGCTGCGGCGACTGAGGCAGCGCGTAGAACTCGCCCGGCTGAAGGCGGCTCGGCACCACGAAGTCACGCGCACCCTCTGGCGTGCTGCGAATGAGCGTCGGCGTCTCGATATCCGCGAACCCATCGGCCTCGAGCGTGCGACGGATCGCTCCCGCCAGGCGTGCCCGCAGCAGGATGCGGCGCTGGAGCACCGGCCGGCGCAGGTCGAGGTACCGATGTCGAAGCCTGAGCGACTCGTCGAGCCCCGGCTGCTCCTCGTTGATGTAGAAGGGCGGCACCTTCGACGGGTTGAGGACCGCGAACCGGTCGACGGCGACCTCGATCTCGCCGGTCACGAGCTCCGCATTGGCCGTTCCCTCGGGCCGCGCGCGCACCACGCCCTCGACCTGCACGACCCATTCGCCGCGGACCGGCTCCGCCGCCGCGTGCGCATCGGGCGTCTCGTCCGCGTTCGTGACGACCTGGGTGACCCCATGACGATCGCGGAGGTCGAAGAAGGCGAGGTGGCCGTGATCGCGCCGCCGATGCACCCATCCGGCGAGCGTGACGCGCTCCCCGACGTTCGCGGCGCGCAGCTCGCCACAGGTGTGGGTGCGGAAGGCCGTGCTCATGGGAGCGTGATGGTAGCCGATGGCGTACGGGCAGCCGCCCGAGCCTTCCGGAGCCCCGCATGGCATCCTTTGACGGTGACCGTCCTGACCCGAGACGAGCGCCTCCTCGCCCTCCGCGACGCCATCCGGCGCCAGCAGTCGTTCGGCCCCTTCTCGATTCCCGTTCTGGCGGGGCTCGGGAGCGGGTTCATCGCTTCGTTCGTCGCCGACGCGCTGCTCTACGAGGCGATCGTCACGCCGTGGCGCCAGTTCATCGACGCCGCGGTCTTCGCGATCGTGGCGGGGCCGGTGTGGCTCGCCGTCCAGCGCGCATCGGTGCGTCATGCGATCGAGGTCCTCACGTGGCTGAACGGGTGGGAGACCGAGCGCTGGCAGCGCGAGGTCGGCCGCCGCCTCCCCGCCCTGCCGCGCGCCGAGCCACAGCTCCTCGAGGCCCTGCCCGACACGATGGGCCTGCGCCCGCTGCGGGTCGAGCTGCTCGCGGCGCGGGGCGAGCTCGACGAGGCGTGGGAGCGCCTCGAGGCCCTGCCGACCGACACGCCGTGGCAGCGCTTCGAGCAGGCGGCGCTCGCGGAGTGGGTCTCCTTCCTGAGCAACGGCCCCGAGCGCCTCGGTCCGATGGCCGAGGCCGCGCCGGAAGTGCGCGACGAGCGGTCGCTCCCTGCACGGGTCATGCTCGCCGCCGCCAAGGCGCGCCGCGCGGCAGTCGGGGGCGGCGACGCGATCGGTCCGCTGGCGGCCCTCCGACCCGACCTCGGCGACCGACCCGGCCGCTACGCCTTCCCGTATCGGACCGGCGTGATCCTCAGCGTGCTGATCATCAGCCTGGTCGCCAGCATCGCGGTGATGATCACCGCCGCGATCATCCGCTGACGGCGGCCGCGAGCTCCGCGACCGGTACCGCTCGCTGCTCCCCGGAATCGAGGTCCTTCAGGCCAACCTCGTCGCGCTCCAGCTCATCGCCGACGATGACGGCCCAGCGTGCGCCGGCCTTCGAAGCGGCCTCCAGCTGCTTGCCGAGCTTGCGCGCGCTCCCGTCGGGCCTGGTGGCGACCCCGGCATCGCGCAGCAGGCCGGCGACGCGGAGGCGCGCCGCATGGTCGTCCCCCGTACCGACGACCGCGACTAGCGGAGGACGGCTCATCGGCTCGATCCCCTGCTCCGACATCGCCTGCACCGTCCGATCGAGGCCGACCCCGAAGCCGATCCCGGACGTCGGGCGACCACCGAGGAGCTCGGCCAGCCCGTCGTAGCGGCCCCCGCCGCCCAGGGCATGCTGTTGGCCCGCGCGCCCGGCGATGACGAACTCGAACGCCGTGCGGGTGTAGTAGTCGAGCCCTCGAACGAGGCGGTGGTCGACGATGTATCGCATGCCGAGGACATCGAGCAGGTCGAGGACCGCACGGAAGTGGGCGCGACACTCGTCGCACAGGTGATCGGCGCTCTTCGGTGCGCCGTCGGCGAGGTCTGGCGCCAGGAGCTTGTCGTCGAGAACGCGCAGGGGGTTGACCGCGAGACGGCGCCGGGAATCCTCGGTCAGGCGATCGGCGTGCTGGCTGAAGTAGGCGACCAGCGCGTCGCGGTAGCCGGGGCGGCAGGCGGCATCGCCGATGGAGTTGATGTGCGCGACGACGTCGGCGACGCCAAGCTCGGCATAGAACCGATGGGCGAGCTCGACGAGCTCCGCGTCGATGGCCGGCCCGGGATCGCCGATGACCTCGACGTCCCACTGGCTGAACTGGCGATATCGGCCGGCCTGCGGCCGGTCGTAGCGGAACATCGGGCCCATCGTCCACAGCCGGAGCGGCCCGGGCCGGACATGCATGCCGTGCTCGACGAAGGCGCGAACGATCCCGGCGGTCGGTTCCGGCCGCAGCGCCCACTCGGCGCGCTCCTCCTCGCTGCCGGCAGCGCCGCCGACCCGGAACATCTCCTTCTCGACGGCGTCCGACGACTCGCCGAGCCCGCGCGCGAAGAGCTCGACGCGCTCGAACATCGGGATCTCGATCCGCTCGAAGCCGTAGCGGGCGCTCAGGTCGCGGGCGACCGCCTCGATGCGATCCCACGCCGGCGTCTCCTCGGGCAGCAGGTCCCGGGTGCCTCGCGGGGCGCCGATCGTCTTCGCCATGCGGCGGAGTCTATCGGCCTCGCCCGGCGATGGTGTGGTACGCGTTCCCGATCAGCTCCTCGAGCCGCCCCCAGTCCACCTCGACGTCGAGGTACGCCCCAATCCATCCCCGGTGCCCGACGTAGGGCGGCACGAAGTAGCGGCCGGGGTCGGCCTCGACCAGCGGATCGCGCGCTCCGGGTGGCGCGGCCAGCCAGACGGCCACGCGGTCGTCATGGTGCCGATCCGCCCCGGTGGCGAAGCTTCGCTTGCCGCGGTGGAACCACGTCGGCTCGCCATGGCTCAGCCGTTCCTCGACGTCCGGCCAGGCCAGGCAGAAGCGCCTGACGCGCTCGATCGGGGCGACGGTCACTCAGCGGGGCCGCGTCCCATGCGACGACGGGTCGAGACCTCGACCGGCTGGTCGCTCGACTCCTCGTGCGCGGGGTGCTCCACGAGGGCAATGAGCCGGCTCTGCATGAAGCGGCCGGTGCGGACGGGCGTGCCAGAGCGCGTCACCTCGCTGAACCTCGACGACGCCGCGCGCCGTGGTGACCTCGATCCGGCGCCCGGCCTTGGTGGCCACGATGTCGAATGTCTGCGTGCCGCCCTGCCCGGTGTCGACGACCGCCTCGACCCGATCGCCCTTCATCGGTCAGCGAGCCTCGCGCGTCACCGAGGTGACGTCGCGCAGCCGCTCGATCTTCGACAGCACCTTGGCCAGCTGCTGGAGCGAGGTGACCTTGAAGGTTGCGTTGATCGTGGCGGTGCCGTCGGCGTGGGTGGCGACCGCGGCGGCGACGATGTTGACCTTGTGCTCGGCGACCACGTTCGTGACCTCGTTGAGGAGGCCCGGCCGGTCGAGCGCGCTGATGCGCACGGTGATCGGGTACGTGTTCTGGGCGGCGAGCTCCCACTCGACATCGATGAGCCGCTCGATGTCCCGCTCGGAGAGGACCGAGGGACACGACGCGCGGTGGACGGTCACGCCCTTGCCCCTCGTCACATAGCCCGTGATCTCGTCGCCGGGGATCGGTGAGCAGCAGTTCGCGAATCGAACGAGCAGGTCGCCGACGCCCTTGACCCGGACGCCCGTCGTGGTCGGGGCGGCGGGGGGCGCCTCCTCTGGCAGGGTGATGGCGGCGTCGTCGTGGACCTCGAGCTTGCTGACGACGGCGGCCGAGCTGATGGCGCCGTAGCCGATGGCCGCGTAGAAGTCGTCGAGCTCCCGCAGCTTGTACTGGCTCGCGATCTCGGCGAGCTTGGTCGCGTCGACCGAGGCGAGCGTCTCGTGCGCCAGGCGCCGCAGCTCGCGGTCGAGCAGCTCCTTGCCCTGCGTGATGTTCTCGTCGCGCTGCTGGCGCTTGAACCAGGCGCGGATCTTCTCGCGCGCGTGGCTGGTGCGGACGATGTTCAGCCAGTCACGGCTTGGACCGTGTGCCGCCTTGGTCGTCACGATCTCGACGATGTCGCCGTTGCGGAGACGGTAGTCGAGCGGCACGAGGCGGTTGTTGACCTTCGCGCCGATGGTGCGATGTCCGACGTCGGTGTGGATGCGGTAGGCGAAATCGAGGGGCGTCGCGTCGCGCGGCAGGTCCTTGACGTCGCCCTTCGGCGTGAAGACGAAGACCTGGTCCTGGAAGACGTCGAGCTTCAGGCCCTCGACGAATTCGGTCGGGTCGCTGACCTCGCGCTGCCAGTCCATGAGGTTGCGCACCCAGGCCAGCTTCTCGTCGTAGCGGCGGTCGCCGCGCGAGCCCTCCTTGTAGCGCCAGTGGGCGGCGATGCCGGCCTCGGCCACCTCGTGCATCTGGTACGTCCGGATCTGGACCTCGAGCGGCTTCGCCTCGGGGCCGATGACCGCGGTGTGCAGCGACTGGTACATGTTCGCCTTCGGCATGGCGATGTAGTCGTCGAACTGGCCCGGGCACCGGCCGCCACAGCGAATGGACGACGCCGAGGGCCGCGTAGCAGTCCTTGACGTCGTCCACGAGGACGCGGATGGCGTTGAGGTCGTAGATCTCGGTGAACTCGGCGCCCTTGCGCTCCATCTTCTTGGCGATCGAGTAGAGGTGCTTCGGGCGTCCGCTGATCTCCGCCGCGATGCCGACCTTGTCGAGCTCCTTGCGCAGGATGCCGATGCTCTTGTTGACGAAGCCCTCGCGCGCGCGTCGCCGATCGGTGAGGAGCTGGACCAGCTGGCGGTACTTGTCCGGCTCGAGGTACTTGAAGGAGAGGTCCTCGAGCTCCCACTTGATCTGCCACATCCCCAGCCGATGCGCCAGCGGCGCATAGATCTCCATCGTCTGGCGCGCGATGCGCTGCTGCTTCTCCGGCGCCAGGAAGCCAAGGGTGCGCATGTTGTGCAGCCGATCGGCCAGCTTGATGATGACGACCCGGACGTCCTCGGCCATCGCCATGAACATCTTTCGGATGTTCTCGGCCTGCTGTTCCTCCATCGTCCGCGCAGAGCCGAACTTGCTCAGCTTCGTCACGCCGTCGACGAGCCGAGCGACCTCGCGCCCGAAGCGCTTCTCGATCTCGGCGACCGTGAAGTCGGTGTCCTCGGGGACGTCGTGCAGCAGCGCGGCGGCAAGCGTCTCGGCGTCCATCTGGAGCGTGGCGAGGTAGTGCGTGACCGCGACCGGATGGGTGACGTACTCCTCACCGGAGCTGCGCAGCTGTCCTTCGTGAGCGGCGACCGCCGTGTCGTACGCGCGTCGCAGGAGGGGCTCGTTGATCGCCGGCCGATGTCGTGCGGCCTCGGCGACGATGTCGTCGATCGTCACGGGCCGCTCGCGTTCTGACTCGCCGCCGCGCGTGATGCGCTGAACGACGGCCGCCGGGGAGAAGCGAGCCAGCTGCGCCATGGGAGCGTGATGCTAGCACGCACCACGTTCAGCACCCGCACGGTCCACGGCTGGTACGGGGGGAGTACTCTAGGCGGGCGAGCCTGGTGCCGACGGCTCAGCCTGGGAGGAGACCGCCAAGAATGTTTACCCGAGCTCCGAAGCACGTTCGTATCCTGATCGCGCTCGCGACAATCGCGGCGCTGCTGAGCGTCCCGACCACCGCCGCCGCGGCGCCGAGGGGCACGAAGGCGACCTTTACCATCACCCCACTGATCGCTGCCGTCTCGACGGGCCAGCCCGGCGCCTTCGAGATCTTCGTCCGCAACGACGGACAGGGAACGTTCACGCACGTCACCTTCGACGGCACGCTCTCCAGCGGGTCGATCGCGGGGGCGCCGGCGGGATGCACCTGGTCGGGCCGGACCGTCGCGCTGCTGAGCTGCCCAAGCTCTTTGCCGGCGACGTCGCCACGGTGCGCATCATCGCCAACGCACAGGGCTCAGCCGGGTCGCTCGGGCTCGCCGGGCTGCTCACCGTCGATTCCGCCAACAACAACCAGACCGCGTCATCGCGGGACACGTTCCGCGCCGACGGGGCGCTTGGCGTGCGGAGCGATGCGGACTTCTTCGGTCGCTGGCAGGTGGCGCATCCGGGATTGGTCTCGTTCGCGACGGCCGGCGTCTGGCGGGAGCAACGGCCAGTCGACCTCCGTCGAGGTGCCGGCGGTCGGGGTCGACTATCCGGCCACCCTCGCCGAGACCGGAGACGCGATCGTGTGCGGCGGCAGCCCGATCGCCGGGTTCGGCAAGACGGTCCTCCTGTCGATCGCCAACGGAGACGAGGTCGACCCGTACCTCACCGATCAAGATGATCTACACCAAGACAGCCGCCGAGGGGCGGACGCCCGGGACGGTCAGCGTCGTCCACCAGCGCGATGACGTCACCTGCGAGTTCCCGCCGCGCGACTGCGACGACAACGAGGGATTCTGCTTCGACGCCTTCTGGCAGGGCGACGGATCCAACAAGAAGCTCGTGATCGTGATGCAGCTGCCCGCCAACGGGCGCGGCCGAGGCGTCTAGCGGGATCCCGGCGGCGGCGGCCGTCCGGCGCCTGATGGCGTCGAGGCCGACGCGATTGCCCTTCGCCTCGTGCAGGTCAGCCGCCGCGCTCGCGTCGGCGGCGGCGGCATCGGCCTGGCCGGCGGCTGAGAGCACCACCGCTCGATCGCTGAGGGCGTAGGCGCGCATCACCGGCGCGGCGTCGCTGGTGAGCGCCACGGCCTCCGTCGCGAGCGCGATGGCCTCGTCGAACCGTCCCTCCTCCGCACGGCGGCGCGCGAGCGCCCGGCGCCAGAGGACGTGGGCGTCGAAGTCATCCGGGCCGGCCATGTCACGGACGGCGACGGCGATCTCCTCCGCCTCGGCGGGCTGGTCGAGCGTGACGAGGACGTAGGCGAGCAGCCCACCGACGGTCGAGCGCAGGTACGTCTCGCCCAGCGCCTCGAGGTCGTCGTAGTCGCGACGGAGCAACGCCTCGGCGGCCACCGGGTCGTCGAGGACCATCTCGACCGGGCCGGAGTCGATCGAGGTCGACGAGGCGACGACGCTCTGGCCGAGCTGCGTCGAGCTTCTCGCGAGCGCTCGCGTACGCCGCCCGTGCCGCTTCGGCGGCCCCATGCATCGCCTGGAGCTGGGCAAGCGCTCCCTGCACCACGGCCTCCGTGCGGCGGTCCCCTTCGACCGCCGCAATCAGCTCCTCGCAGCGGGCGATCGCCTGATCCACCGGCGTCGGTCCCTGCACCGCGCAGATCGCGTACGCGACGGCCCCGCGCCGCTGCTGCCGGACGTCACCGGCCAGCTCGGCATGACTGATGATTCGCTCGGCCGCCTCGAATCCCGCGTCGAAGCGCAGCGCGAGGACGTCGGCATTCCAGCGCACGCGCCACGCGGTCGCGAGCCCGACGTGATCCTCGGCGGCCTCGAAGACCGGGATCGAACGCTCGACCTCGGCGTAGGTTCGTTCGGACCAGCCGTCCTCGTGTCCGGCGTAGAGGTCGACGAGAAGGCCGACGAGGCGGGCACGGGCGATGGTCGCCCCGCAGGCGGGATCGTCCTTCGCCGCCTCGACCTGGCGAAGCACGTCGTCTGCGCCGTCGAAATCGCCGCGCTCCATCAGGGTCTCGCCCAGGTCCGGCGCCAGGGCGAGCCGCGCCGGATCCACCTCCGCCAGGCATCCCATGGCCCGGGCGAGAAGGTCGGCTGCCGCCGGCAGGTCGCCACGGGTGAAGGCACGCCGGCCAGCGGCACCGAGCTTCTCGGCAGCTCGCGACCCGAGGACCCGGACGTGCGCGTCGATCGGCCCGAGCTGGCTCCGATACGCGTAGGCCCGCTCGAGGTGGTATCCGACAACCTCGTCCATCTCGACCTGGGCATCCCTCGGCCCGTGGGGCTCCTCGAGCCAGTCGGCGAACCGTTCGTGCAGGTCGGCGCGCCCTCGCTTGAGGATCCCCTGGTACGCCGCGTCACGGACGAGGACGTGCTGGAACCGATAGTCCGACCCGTCGGCATCGGGCGTCAGCTCCTCGCGCACGAGGCGCTTGCGGACGACCGCGGAGAGGTGCTCCGGCACCTCGTCACGGTCGGACGGGCTCGCGAGGTCCCGGACGGCGACGGAGGGAAACGCCTGGCCGATGACCGACGCCGGCTCCACGACGGACCGCTCGTGGGGCTCGAGCAGGTCGAGCCGCGCCGAGAGCAGGGCGTGGATGCTCGGCGGCATGGCCAGCGCGTCGATCTCTCCGGTGACCTCCACGCGCCCATCGGCCTCCCGCAGGATGCCGGTATCGATGAGCATCGAGACGAGCTGCTCGACGAACAGCGGGTTGCCGTCGGCAGCGTCGAGGATGCGATCCTTCGCGGCGGGCGGCAGCTCGAGGCCCCCGATCCGGTTCTCGAGCACGATCGCGGTGGCCTCACCGGGCAGACCCTCCAGGAGCAGTCGAGCGGCACGGGGGCCCTCGCTCCACTCCGGGCGGTCGGCGAGCATGTCGGGCCTCGCGGTGCAGATGATGAGCACGGGAGCGTCGACGATGCCGTCGACGAGATGCTCGACCAGCTCGAGCAGGGTCGCGGCGGCCCAATGAACGTCGTCGATGACCACGATCACCGGCCGGCGTCGCGCCACCGTCTCCAGGAGCGTCCGGACGCCCCAGAAGAGCTCGGCCATCGGGAGCTGTTCGTCGTTCCAGCCGAGCGCGGAGCCCACGCGCCGGGTGACCTCGGCGTCGTCGGCCAGAATCTCGAGGTGCCGCATCGCCGCGTCCGGAGCCTCCTCCGGCCCGATTCCTGCGGCGTCGCGAACGATCTCCACCAGCGGCCGGAAGGTGATGCCCTCCCCGTACGGCAGACACCGACCTCGGAGCACGGTGGCTCGGTCCTCGGCGCCGGCGAGCACCTCCCGCACGAGCCGGCTCTTCCCCACACCGGCCTCGCCCAGCACGGTGGCGAGCCCGCAGCGGCGGTCACCGATCGACGCGATCGAGCATCTCGACGCAGGACGGCGAGCTCGCGCTCGCGGCCGACCAGCGGGGCGTCGTGGAGCCGATCGGACTGCTCGTCGCCGAAGACGCGCAGCAGCCGGTGCGCGACGACGGCCATGGCCTTGCCCTTGAGGTCGAGCGGCGGCATCGGCTCGGACTCGACCGCGCCTCGGACGAGCCGGAGGGTCGGCTCTCCCAGGAAGATCTCGTTCTCGCCGGCGGCCTGCTCCAGGCGCGCGGCCGTGTTGAGCGTGTCCCCGGTCAGGACCTGTTGGTCGTTCACGGCCGTGCGCACCACGACCTCGCCGGTGTGGACGCCGATGCGGATCATGAGGGTCACCCCATATGCGCCCTCGAGCTGGCCGTTGAGGCGCGTCAGCGCCTCACGCATCTCGACGGCGGCCCGGACGGCGCGGAGCGCATCATCCTCGTGGAGCAGCGGGATGCCGAAGGCGGCCACCACGGCATCACCGATGAACTTCTGGATCGACGCGCCGTGGCGCTCGAGGACGCGCGTCATCGTCGTGAAGTAGAGGTCGAGAACCTCGCCGAGCGCCTCCGGGTCGAGCCGCTCACCGAGCCCGGTCGAGTCCTTCAGGTCGCAGAAGATGACCGTCAGGACCTTGCGCTCCTCCTTCGGCGCCATCTTCTCGACGAGCGTGGTGCCGCAGAAAGCGCAGGCGCTGAAACGATCGGGATTCGACTCCCCACAGCTCGGGCAGGCGCGCACGTCACCAGTGTACGGCGGCCCTCATCGCGTCACCGCGAGGCCCGGAATGACGCGCACGGCGGGCAGCGCGCGAAGCGCATCGGGCGCAACCCGCAGCTTCGACGATCGGTTGCCACCGCCGAGGACGATCCAGTCGGGCTCCATGACCCGGGCGTCCACCAGCACCGGCATGGCGTCGGGCAGCCCGAAGGGAGTGACGCCGCCGATCTCCATGCCGGTCAGGTCGCGCACCGGCTCGGCGCGCGCGAACGATGCCTTGCGCACGCCCATCTCGCGCCGCACCACGGTGTTCACGTCGAGGGACGTCGTCGCCAGGAGGACGCAGGCCACGTAGGTCGGTTCGGCGCCCTTCGAGGCGACGAGGATGGTGTTGGCGCTGCGCTCAGGAGGGATCCCGTACGCGGCCACGAAGGCCGCGGTGTCGGCAAGCGCCGGGTCGCACTCCATCACCTCGAAGCCCACGGCCAGCCCTTCGAGGGACGATCGCACCGCGGGGTGCAGGAGCCCGGCGTCGGCCATCGGTCAGGCCGTCTCGGCGGGCTCGGGCGGGCGGCCGCCTCCCCGCAGGCGCAGCCGCGCGCGCTGCGCCCAGCCGTAGGCCGGGAGCGCCACGCGAAGGGCCGCGTCGATCGGTGCCCGCAGGCCCAGGTCCCGCGCCCCGACGTACTCGACCTCCTCGCCGCCGAAGCCCTCCTTGAACTGGCGGATGCCGCCGGTGGCGAGGCCCCACATGTCGTATGCCGCAAAGCCGTCGCGCGCGAAGTCGCTGATGGCCGTCCACTTGAGGAGGTAGTTCGCGCGGGCCTCGGCGCCCGGATCGGTCATGCCGCCGTAGGCCTCGACGGCGCGATCGCCGCAGGTGAAGTGAAAGATGGTGGCGACGCGCTCGCCATCGCGGATGGCGAAGCTCGAGTCGGACCCGGCCGGTGTGGGCGAAGATCGACCACACGCGCTCGTAATAGAAGGACTGACGCGCCACGAATCCGGCTCGCTCGGCGGTGAACTGATAGATGCGGTTGAACTCCTCGAGCGCCGGACCGATGCGATCCGCGGGCGTGGCCCCGTCGAAGCGCTCGATGGTGATCCCCGCGCGCTCGGCCTTGTTCACGTACTGGCGGTGCTTTCGCTTCAGCCCGGCGCGCAGCGCCTCCTCGCCGGCCGTGAGATCGATGACTCGCGTCGTCGGGGGCTGGACCTTCGGGGCGGCGCGCCATGGCGGCTCGAGCAGGCCGGCGCCATATGCCGACGCCGCGGTCGCCTCCGGGTCGGCGCGGACGGTGGCGATCCGCTCCGCCCTGCCGGCGGCTCGGAGGGCGTCGACCATGGCCCGTCGCACGTCGGGGCGGTCGAGGTCGCCGATCGGCCCGCGCGGCACGTAGGCAAGGTGCCATCCGACGACCGGGATGCGGCGCAGGAGCAGCTGCGCACCGGCAACCGGCTCGTCCGGCGTCGGTCCGACGGCGAGGCGAACCGGTCGCCACCCGCCCATGGCTCGCACCTCTCCCCACTCCCACAGCTGCGGGAAGGCGTGGTACGGCGACCGCTCGACGAACGCGTTCCAGGCTCGGGGGTCGGTGACGCGGAAGGCGCGCAGCTCGCGGGAGCTCACGGCTTCGCCCATCCCGCCGCGGCCAGCGCCTCGCGCGCCGCCCCGGCGTCGTCCCAAGGCCGCTTCTCGGTCCCGTAGAAGATGCTCGTCTCGTGGCCCTTGCCGGCAAGGAGGATCACATCGCCCGGGGCGGCCAGCGCGATGGCATGGCCGATCGCCGCGCGCCGATCGTCGATGACCCACAGGTTCTCGCCGTCGCGGGCGCCCACGGCACGCGCACCGTCCGCGATCTCCTCGTTGATGACGCGCGGGTCCTCGAGGCGCGGATCCTCGTCGGTGACGACGATGAGGTCGGCCGCCTCGGCGCTCACGCGGCCCATCGCCGGTCGCTTGGTCGGGTCCCGCTCCCCCGCCGAGCCGAAGACGGCGATGACCCGACCCCTGGTGATCGGACGAAGCATCTCGAGGACCTTGCGGAGGGAATCCGCGGTGTGGGCGTAGTCGACGACGACCGCGAACGGCTGGCCACCGTCGACGGTCTGCATGCGTCCGGGGACGCCGGTCGTGTTGGGGAGAGCGAGGGACGCGTGGCTGACGTCGAGCCCGAGTGCCTCGACGATCGCGAGGGCGGCGAGGGCATTCGAGACGTTGAAGCGACCGGGAAGCCCGACCCGAACGTCGCCGTGCCAGCGCGGCGACTCGAGATGGAAGCTGGTCCCTGATGGGTCCGGCTCCAGGTTGCCGGCGCGGAGGTCGCTCTCGGCATCGATGCCGTAGCTGATGACGCGGTCCCTGGCACGCTCCCGGAAGTAGCCGTAGCTCGCGTCATCGGCGTTCAGCACCGCGATCGGTGCCTCCTCGATCAGGCGTGCCTTCGCGGCCCGGTAGGCATCGAGCGAGCCATGGAACTCGAGATGCTCGCTGGTGACCGTGGTGACGACGCCGACGTCGAACCGACAGTTGCGCGTCCGCTCGAGGGCCAGCCCATGAGAGGTCGCCTCCATCACGACGCAGTCGTTGCCGGCCGCGACCATCCGGGCGAGGAGCGCCTGGAGCTCGAGCGCCTCCGGCGTCGTGTTGCGATCCTCGTTCAGGACCAGGTCGTCGCCGATGCCGGTGAAGACCGTCCCGATCTGGCCCGGATGGCGCCGGCACCCCCACAGCATCTCGGCGGCCAGCGCGGTGACCGTCGACTTGCCATCCGTCCCGGTCACGCCAACGACGGTCAGCTGCTCCGAGGGGCGCCCGAACCAGGCGTCCGCCGCATCGGCCAGCGCGCGCCGGCTGCGATCGACGATGAGCTGCGGGACGGCGACGTTCGGGCAGCTCACGCTCGACAACGGCCGCGAGCGCCCCAGCGGCCACGGCATCTCCGACGTAGTCGTGCCCGTCGACGTGGACGCCGGGGACCGCGAAGAAGAGCGTGCCAGCCGTCACCGCTCGGGAGTCGTACGCGAGCGAGGCGACCTCGCCGACCGGGATGCCCGCGACGCGATCGGGCGCGATGACGTCGGTCAGGGCGCCGAGGCCCATGCTCATCGCCGCCATCCTCGCAGCCAGCCGCGCAGGATGCCGGTCGCGGCCCGCAGCCGGTAGAGGGTCGGCTCGACCACGAGGTCGAAGCTTCCGGCCCATGCCACCTCGCGTCCCCCGAAGCCCTTCTTGAAGAGGGCGACCCCCGCCCACGGATGGTCGGCCGGCGCGCCGGGCGGAGCGATCCCCCACAGGTCGTGCCGGCGAACGCCCCGGTCCCGCGCGTGCCGCATCATCGCCCACTGCAGGGCGTAGCTGGCGTAGTGCTTCGGCGCGCCGCGCTCCTCGCGGCGGGACCCGCTGAACAGGTAGAAGGACCGATCGCCCTCGATGACGAGCATCGCCGACGCGAGCAGCTCGCCCTCGCGCCTCGCCTCGTGGATGGTGGCCCTCCCGGCGGCGGCCAGGCCGCGCCACGCGATCCGGTAGCGTTCGAGCGACGGCATCGGGAAGGCAGCCCGACGCTGCGTCTCGGCGACGAGCGCGTGGAGATCGTCGATCGGTGCCGCGTCCGTGCCGTCGGCGACGAGGCCGACCCGGACGCCCTCGCGCTCCGCCCGCCGCACTGCGTACCGCGTGTCCTTGTCGAATCCGGCCAGCATCGCCTCGTCATCGGCGAGCTCGACGATCCGTGTGTGTGCCACCTGCAGCGTCTCCCCGAGCTCGCGAAGGCCGCGGGCACGCAGCGCGGCGAGGGTGTCCCGGCCCGCCTCGATGCGCGGCTCGAGCTTGACGGCGATAACGCGACGCTCCCGAGCCGCGACCCGAAGGCCGATGGTGATCGCGCGCACGCGCTCAGCCGCGCGCGGGTGGTCGTAGTCGAGGACCGGCCCGTGCGGCACATACCAGAACGTCCGGCCGCGCATCAACGGCCGCTCCTGAGCGGCGACAATCGCCACGATCGTGCCGTCGTCCTCCAGCACGTACCGGCGCTGGGGCTGGCCGTCGAAGGCCGCGACCTCGGCCCACGCCCAGTCGTGCAGGAAGTCGCCGGATGGCATCGCTGCGAGCAGTGACTGCCACGCGGCGGCGTCGCCATCGGTCGCCGGTCGGAGCTGGATCATGCCCGCCGCCCGGGCAGGATGCCGCGAAGCTGGACCAGCTCCGGCGAACGGAGCAGGCTCGCCGCGGCGAGGTAGGCGATGCCCCCGGCCGCGGCGAGCGTCAGAAGCACGAGGACTCGGCCGAGGCCGTTCTCGAGCAGCCCACTGATGGTCGCCTCGACGGTGAGCAGCCCCGCGAACATCACGGCGCCAGCCACAAGCGCGGCGAGCCCGGCGCGGCCGACCGATCGTGCGATCGCCCCCTCGTCGATCGTCTCCAGGCGCCGGGCCAGGCTCCATAGCAGGCCGAGCACCTCGAGCACGGCGGCAATCGACAGGGCGAGGGCGAGACCCTCGACGCCCATCGGCCCGACCAGGAGGATCATCAGCGGGACGTTGATGGCGACCGCCACGATCGCCCAGGTGACCGGCGTGCGGGTGTCCTGCATCGCGTAGAAGGCGCGCGTCAGCACGTGCACGACGATATGTCCGACCAGCCCCACGGCGAAGAAGGCGAGGGTGCTGGCGGTCCGATCCGTCGCGGCCTGGCTGAAGACCCCGTACTGGTAGAAGACGCTCGTCAGCGGCTCGCGCAGGACGATCATCAGCGCGGCCAAGCGGCGCAGCCACGAAGACGAGCACGCGAACGGCGTTCGCCACCTGGCGTCGGATCTCACCGATGCGCCCCAGCGCGGCGTCCTGGCTCAGCGTCGGGAAGAGGGCGACGGCGATGCTGACGCCGATGACGCCGACGGGGATCTGGCTGAGCTGGAAGGCGAAGTTGTAGACCGTCAGGCTGCCGGCGACGAGCCCCGAGGCGAGGCTGGTGCTGACGACGAAGTTGATCTGGCCGGCCGCCAGGCCGAGCGTGCGCGGCCCCATCAGCCACGCGACCTTCCGCACGCCGGGGTGGCCGAGCCCGATCGTCGGTCGATAGCGCCGGCCAACGCGGGCAAGGCTCGGGAGCTGGACGGCGACGTGGGCGAGCGACCCGACGACGACGCCGATCGCCAGCCCCTCGACTCCCATGATCGGCGCAAGGAAGATCGCGGCGCCGATGATCGCAAGGTTATAGAGGAGCGGCGCGACCGCCGGTACGGTGAATTGCTGGTGGCTGTTGAGGATCCCCGACACCACTGCGCCCATGCCGATGAGGACGGGGCTGATGAGCATGATCCGGGTCAGGTGCACGCTCAGCTCGGCGGTGGCCGGATCATCGAAGGGCGCGATGATCGGCATGAGCACAGGGGCCAGGATGGCCATGACGAGGCTGATGGCCGCCAGGCCGATGAGCACGAGGTTGATGACGCTGCTGGCGAGCGCCCATGCCTCCTCGTCCTGGCCGCGCGCCCGATAGCTGGCGAAGACCGGGATGAGCGCCGCGCTCAGCGCGCCGGCGACGACGAGCTGGAAGATCGCGTCGGGAATGCGGAAGGCGGCGAAGTACGCATCCATCTCGCTCGACGTGCCGAACTGAGACCCGATGACGAGCAGGCGAATCCAGCCGAGGATCCGGCTGGCGAGCGCGGCGACCGTCAGGATCAGGCTGGCGTTGAGGAGCACGCGGGCGGCGGAGATCCCCTCGCCCGCCTCCGGCGTCGGCATGTCGGCCGGCGCGACCGAGGGAGTCGGGCCGCGGCTCGGCTCGCCCTGCGTCACCGTCCCGCCCGCCCGCCCGACCGGGCGCGAGGGTGCGCCTGGCGGTAGGCGCTGCGCAGCGCGGCATCGGAGAGGTGGGTGTAGATCTGGGTGGTCTGCAGGTTCGCGTGCCCCAGCAGCTCCTGGACGACGCGCAGGTCGGCGCCGCCCTCGAGCAGGTGGGTGGCGAAGCTGTGGCGCAGCGTGTGCGGCGACGTGCGGCTCGGCACGCCGGTGGCATCGACCCAGCGGCGCAGGATGACCCGGGCGCCGCGCGCGCTGAGCGCATCGCCCCGCGCGTTGAGGAAGACGGCGCCGCCGGAGGCCGAGCCCCGCGCGGCCAGCGCCGGGCGTCCCGTGCGCAGGTAGGCCTGCAGCGCCGACGCGGCGGGTGTCCCGAAGAGGAGCTGGCGCTCCTTCCGACCCTTGCCGACCACGCGGAGCCGGCGCCGATCGAGGTCCACCCGATCGAGCGTGAGCCCCGCGAGCTCGCTGACCCGCATGCCGGTCGCGTACAGCAGCTCGAGGATGGCGGCATCCCGCCGAGACAGCGCCTCACCGCGCGCGCCCGTTCGCGCCGGCGCCGTGACGAGCGTTTCCGCCTCATCGACGGAGAGGACGCGCGGCAGCCGGGAAGGCCGGCGCGGTGCCCGCACCCCGGTCAGCGGATCCGTCTCGATCCGCCCGTTGCGCAGCGCATGTCGGTAGAAGGAGCGCAGCGCGGCGAGCCGGCCGCCGACCGAGCTTGCCGACAGTCCGCGGTCGGCGAGATCGGCGAGGTAGTTGCGAATCGTGGCGCGATCGGGGCTCCTCCAGTCGACGCTGCGGCCGGCAAGGAACGCGAGGTACTCGGTGCCATGCCGGCGGTATTCGACGATCGTGCCGGATGATGCGTTGCGCGCACCCAGCCCTTCCAGGAAGGCCTCGAGCGCGTCGGTCGCCTCCCCCGGCAGCGGTGCGGCTCCAGCGGCCTCAGTCACCGCGCTCGCCGGTCGCCGCATCGGACACATCGTCGGCGGGACGCGCTCGCGGGGAGGCCTTTCGCGCCGAACTGCGGCGGGCGGGTCGCGCCGGCCGGGTCGCTCGCGCGCGGCCTCGCGGCTTCGCGCCCTCGCGGGCGCGGAGGAGCTCAACGGCCGTGCCGAGCGTCACGGCCTCGGCCTCGGTGTCCTTGGGGATCGTCGCGTTCGTGGTGCCGTCGCTGACGTACTGCCCGTAGCGACCCTCGAGGAGCTGGATCGCGGCGCCGGTGGTCGGGTGCGGCCCGAGCTCACGCAGCACCTTGCGACCGCCCGCCCGACGCGGCGCCTTTTCCTGGTTGAACAGCTCGATCGCCTCGTGGAGCGTGACGCTGAAGACATCGGCATCGGTGCCCAGCGAGCGGAAGTCGCTGCCGCGCTTGACGTAGGGGCCGAATCGGCCGAAGTTCGCGACGATCTCCTCGTCGCTCGCCGGATCCCGGCCGACCAGTCGCGGCAGCGAGAGGAGCACGAGGGCTCGGTCCAGCGTGAGCGACGATGGGTCGTCAGCACTCGTGAGCGACGCCCGGCGGGGCTTCTGGGCGCTCCCCCGCTCCGGCGTCTCGCCGAGCTGGACGTACGGCCCGAAGCGGCCGGTCATGAGGAAGACCGGCAGGTCCGTGGCCGGATCCGTGCCGAGGCTGCTCGGGCCCTTGGCGCGCGTCTCGACGAGCTCGATCGCCCGCTCGACGGTGAAGTCGGCCGGTGCCGTGTCGTCAGGGATCGACGCGGTGCGGGCATCGTCGCCCTCCCCGACCTGCACGTACGATCCGAACCGACCGATCCGCACCACGACCGGGGCGTCGGTGTCGGGGTGCACGCCCAGCGCGATGACCGGGTAATTGATCTGGGTCTCGTTCTCGACGAGCGGAAGGAGGCCGGGCCACTCCCGACCACCGCCACCGTGATAGAAGGTCGTCAGGAACTCGTCTCGATCGCGCTCTCCCTTCGAGATCTCGTCGAGGCCCTCCTCGATCAGCCCGGTGAAGCCGAGCTCGACGAGCGCGGCGAAGTGCTCCTTGAGCAGGTGGGTGACGGCGTAGGCCGTGTAGCTCGGCACGAGCGCCTTGCCCTGCCGCCAGACGTACCCGCGCCGTTCGATGGTGGAGATGATCGAGGCATAGGTCGACGGCCGGCCGATCCCGTCCTCCTCGAGGCGCTTCACCAGCGACGCGTCGGTGTAGCGCGGCGGCGGAGTCGTCTCATGGCCGAGTGGCTCGAGCGAGTCGAGCGCGATCGGGCCGTCGCCTCCCACGAGGTCGCCCACGCTCAGCTTCGGGAGCATCGTCTCCTGGTCGCCGAGCTCGGCGGCGGGATCGTCGGAGCCCTCGACGTATGCGCGCAGGAACCCGGCGAACTGGATCGCCTTGCCCGAAGCGACGAAGACGCAGGGGCCGTCCGCGCCTTCGGCGGTGATCTCGAGGGTCGTCCGGAGGAGCCGCGCGTCGGCCATCTGTGACGCGACCGCGCGCTTCCAGATGAGCTCGTACAGGCGCTGCTCGTCAGGCCCGAACCGTTGCTGGAGCGTGCTCGGCGTGTCGCCGAAGCTCGTCGGGCGGATGGCCTCGTGCGCCTCCTGCGCGTTCTTCACCTTCGTGCGGTATTGGCGCGGTCCGTCGTAGAAGGTCGGGCCATAGAGCTCGCGAATCGCGCCATCGGCCTCGCGCAGCGCGCGTTCGCTCAGCGTGGTCGAGTCCGTGCGGTGGTACGAGATGATCCCTTCCTGGAAGAGGCGCTGCGCGGCCGACATCGTCCGATCCGCCGAGAAGCCGAGCTTGCGGTTGGCCTCCTGCTGGAGTGTCGAGGTCGTGAACGGCGGCGAGGGCCGCTGGGTGGCGGGACGTTCGTCCACCGCCGTGACGGACCACGGCAACCGATCGGCGAGGGCGTCCCGGAGTGCGCGCGCGGCGGGCTCGTCGAGGAGGCGGACGCCGGTGCCGGTGAGCTGACCCGCCGCATTGAAGTCCCGGCCCGAGGCCAGCCTGGTGTCGCCGACGCGGTCCAGCCTGGCTGCGAAGCCGACGTCGCCTGCCCGCAGCCGCGCCTCGAGGTCCCAGTACGCGCTCTTCCGAAACGCTCCCCGCTCCTCCTCACGCTCGACAACGAGCCGCACCGCCACGCTCTGCACGCGGCCAGCGCTGAGCCCGGTCTGGACCTTCTTCCAGAGCACGGGCGAGACGAGGTACCCGTAGAGGCGGTCGACGATGCGTCGGCTCTCCTGGGCGTCGACGAGCTTGAGGTCGATCTCGCGCGCCTCGTCGATGGCGCGACGGACGGCCTCCTCGGTGATCTCGTGGAACTCGATCCGCCTGATCGGGACCTGGGGCTTGAGCACCTCGCGCAGGTGCCAGCTGATCGACTCGCCCTCGCGGTCCGGGTCAGTCGCGAGCAGGACCTCGTCGGCATCCTTCACGGCCGCCTTCAGGTCACGGATCCTTCCGGCCTTCTCTCGCGCGATGACGTAGTACGGGCGGAACCCATTGTCGATGTCCACGCCGAGGCGGCCCCATGGCTTGTCCTTGATCGACGCAGGGACCTCGCTGGCGTTCTCGGGAAGATCGCGGACATGGCCGACGCTGGCCTCGACGCGGTAGTCGCTGCCCAGCAAGCGGGCGAGCGTCCGGGCCTTGGCCGGTGACTCGACAATGACGAGTGGCTTCGACGTCGGTCAGCCTCCCACGGTCCGGCTCATTCGGTCAGGGAGTGTAGCACCGGCCCCCGGGGTGTCCGGGAAGGCGCTCGCGACCGCCGACACGACTCGGGACGAGACGCCGATGACCGCCGGCGCAAGCGCCGGCATCGGCTCAGTCCGTGAAGTTCCAGGTGATGACGGTCTTGCCGCCGACCGTGGCGATGCCGACACCCATCCGGCGTGCGTTCGGGTTGAGGATGTTGGCGATGTGGTTCCAGTACCCCGGGTAGGGCTCGGCCATGAACTGGGCATGGCACCAGTCGAGCGTCGCCTGCTGGCTCCTCCCGACGAGGTAGCACTGGTTCTCGCCCGACCAGCCAAAGCTCACGCCCCCACGGGCGAGCCGCGTCTCACGCGAGCTGCCGTCCAACCCGTAGTGGCTGAAGTAGCCGTTGTTCGCCTGGTCCCAGGCGTGCGCCGAGGCGACCGCCGAGATGCTTGCGTCGAGCACCAGCGGTGCGAAGCCATAGGCCGATCGAGCCGCGTTGACCTGGTTCAGGGCGTACCCGGCCAGGCTCGTCGCGGGTCCCGGAGGCGGGATCGTCGGGGCGCTCCGCACGGTCGGAGCCGCGGCCACCTGAACCGGCGCGGCCTTCGTCGTGAACGCCAGCTCGGCGGTGACCCGATTGCCATCGGCGTCGCGTCCGCCCTCGCCGATGGTGACGCGGAACTCGCGGCCCGCCGCGAATGCGTCGTCTGGGACGTACGTCAGCTGCGTCCGCGCCTCGTTCCAGGACAGGATCCCGGCCTTCGGCATTCCGTCAGCGACATCCACCAGCGAGAAGGCGTCGTTCGTTGCGTCCTCGTCCATCGGCTGGCTGAACCACAGCTCGACCGCCTCGGGCTGCACGTCGCGGGCACCCGTCGTGGGGGTCGCCTTGGTCATCTGCGCGCCGGGCTGAACGAGGAAGCTGAAGCTCTCCTTGCCGCCGAGCGCGTTGCCCGAGGTGCTGTGGGCACCGGCGATGCTGATCGTGTAGCGCGCGCCAGCTTCCAACCGTTCCTTTGGCGTGAAGACGAGATTCGTGCCGCTCCAGGAGAGCTCTCCCGCAACCTCGGGTGCGATGGCGAAGTGCGACTCAACGTCGGCGCGATCCATGTCCTCGCTGAAGCCGATCGAGATCAAGCTGCTCGCGCTCACGTCCTTCGCGACGCGGGTCGGGGGCTGCGAGGTGGCGCCGGCACCGATCGGGCGGGCCTCGGCGGCCAACGCATCGTCGGTCGTGAGGTCGGCCTCGAGGGACCGGGTGCTCGGGCCGCGCGGCGTCGCCGCCGTCACAGACGGGAGATCGACGGCGGCCAGGCGGACCTGGAAGTCGGAGACCACCGGCGCGGTCTGTGTGGTGAACGTGAATCGGCGCGCCCCGCTCAGCACGCTTCCGTCAGCCGTCGAGAAGTCGCCGCCGATCACGACGAGGTACTGCTCGTCAGTCCGCCAGAGGCGCTCGGGCGCGATGGTGAGGGCCGTTCGTCCCGTGTTCCACGCCAGCTCGAACCCGTGGTCGGGCATGAGCTGGATGGCGGAGTTCACGGAATCGATGTCCATCGAGGCGGCGAACGGGATGGTGATCGCCGAAGAGGTGTCGATGGCGGCGCCGACGCTCTCGGGAAGCAGCGAATGCGGCATCGGGAGGGGTGGCGCTTCGGGCCCCGCTTGGGCTGGGGCCTGCTGGCTGACGGCGATGAGGATCGTGAACGAGAGGGCGGCCAGTGAGACGCGGGTGGCGGCTCGGTGGCTGCTCAGCATCTTGCCGAGCGACTCGAACGGGGCAGCGGCAGCAACCGCTTTCACGGTTCGGATCGGACGCAATAGACAACGCTCCATAGGGGTTCCGGGGCCGCCCTTGTGGGCACGTGGGCGGCAGGAAGGGCGCCGAAAGCATAGCCCATGGGTACTGGTGGTGTCATACGACCCTCGCAAGTCGCTTGGCCGCGAGGGTCGGGTGGAAGGTCGCCCCACCGAACGGATTGGCCAGGCCGCGGGCCTCGAGAAGGGCCAGCCCGCTGGCCACCGACGCGGGAGGATGGCCGGTCCGATCGACGAGCTCCTCGATCGATCCACTTCGCTCGAGGAGGTGTCGCACCAACTGACCCTCGACCTCGGAGAGGTCGTTCACCGCCGGTGGTCGATCGCCTCGCGCAAAGCCGATCTGCCTCAGCAGCGCGGTGCTGGATGTCACGATCACCGCGTCGTGATCGGCGATCAGGCGGTTGCAGCCGCGCGACGCCATGGCATCGATCGGCCCGGGCACGGCATACAGCTCACGACCGGTGGCGGTCGCGGCCGCGGCGGTCAGGAGGGCGCCCGACCGATCCGGCGCCTCGACCACGATGACCGCCTCAGACAGCCCCGCGATGATCCGATTGCGGCGCGCGAAGTCCGGACGTCCGACGGCGGCACCGGTCGGCACCTCGGTCACCAGGACGCCGCCCCCGCGCACGATCTGGCGCGCCAGGCCGCGGTGGCGGGGCGGATACACGCGATCGAGCGGTGACGGCAGCACGGCGATCGTCGGTTCGGCAGCCTCGAGGGCGGCGCGGTGCGCCGCACCGTCGATGCCGAGCGCAAGGCCGGAGACGATGACGAGGCCGGCGCGCGCCAGGTCGTCGGCGATCTCGGTCGTGGTCGCCAGGCCATAGCCCGAGGCACGGCGGGTCCCGACGATCGCCACGGCACGACGCTCGAAGGCGGTCCCGTCACCGGCCACGAAGAGCGTCGCCGGCCGGGGATCGAGGGTGCGCAGAGCGAGCGGATAGTCGGCGTCGAGCCCGGTGATGATCCGCCCGCCGACGGCCACCGTCCGAGCGGCAAGCTGCCGCGCGATAGCGGCGGGGTCGCGCGCCCGCATCTCATCGAGGGCGGGGCGCGCCTCGGCCCCGATCCGGCCGAGGCCGTCCAGGCCGCCCGGCCCGGCCTCCCACGCCGCAGCAGCCGACCCGTGGCGGTGGATCAGCCGCGCGAACGTCGCGGGGCCGATGCCCGGCACGCTGGACAGGGCGATCCAGCAGTCCCGCTCAGATGCACGCGCCTCCCGCGCGGGCCGGCGCGTCGACGAGCCGACGCCGATCACGGCTGCACCTCTGGCGGCCGGTGGGCGAGGGCCTCGTCGAGGTGACGGCGAGCCACCGCGTCGCTGCCGTCGAGGTCGGCGATCGTGCGCGCGACCCGTGCCGCGCGGTGCACGCGGCGGAGCGTGAGCCCCATCTGGCGGCTGCGCGTCTCGAGCAGGTCGAGCAGGTCGCGGCCGAAGCCGGTGCGATCGCCCAGCTCGGAGGGCATGAGCTCGGCGTTCGGGCGTCGCTGGCGTCGTCGCTGCGTCTCGTCCGCGGCCGCGACTCGCGCCGCGACGGTCGTCGTGGTCTCAGCCACCGCGCCCCGTTCGCCGGGGTCGCGATGGCGAGAGGTGCACGAAGAGGTCGAGCCGGTCGCGCATGGGGCCAGAGAGGCGGGCCTGGTATCGGCGGCGGGCACCGTCCTCGCATCGGCAGTCCCTGGCCTCGACGCCATACCACCCGCACGGACACGGGTTGAAGCCGGCGAGGAGCATGAACCTCGCCGGCAGCGCCATCACGCCATCGACCCGGGCGATCGTCACGAACCCCGCGTCGAGCGGACCGCGCAGGGCGTCCAGGGCATCGGCCCGAAACTGAAGCGTCTCGTCGAGCAGGAGGGCGCCGCGGTGCGCGAGGCTCGCCTCACCGGGACGGACGCGCGGCCCACCCCCCACCAGCGCCTGCATCGAGATCGTGTGATGCGGAGCCCGGAAGGGCCGGCGCAGGCTGAGCTCCGCGGTGCCGGTCGTGACGCCGGCGACCGAATGGATTCGGCTGACCTCGACGCTCTCGAGCTCGTCCAGCGGCGGCAGGAGGCCCGCGGCGGCGCGCGCGAGGAGGGTCTTGCCGACGCCCGGCGGCCCGCTCATCGCCAGGTTGTGGCGGCCCGCCACCGCGATCTCGAGGACGCGACGAGCGACATCCTGGCCGATCACGGACGCCAGGTCGGGAGCATCGTCCGGCAGCCCGGTCGGGCGAGCCGGACGCTTCCCCGCCAGCGCTGCGATCCGATCCAGCCCCGCCAGGTGCCGAGCCACGGCCCGGAGGTCGGGGGCGGGGCGGACGCACAGGCCCGTGACCACGGCCGCCTCGGGTCCATTGTCCAGGGGGAGGATGACGTCGCTGGCGCCAGCCTCCCGCGCCGCGGTGGCGAGCGCCAGGGCGCCGGGGATCGGACGAAGGCTGCCGTCGAGCGCCAGCTCACCGATGAGCGCGGTCCGCTCCAGGCGCTCTCCGTCCAGCTGGCCGGAGGCCACGAGGATGGCCGTCGCGATGGCGAGGTCGTGCCCGGTGCCCTCCTTCGGGACGTCCGCCGGCGCCAGGTTGACCGTGATGCGCCGCGCCGGGACCTCGAAGCCCGAGTTCCGAACGGCGGCGCGCACCCGCTCACGCGCCTCGAGGACGGCGCTCCCCGCCAGCCCGACGATCGTGAGCCCCGGCAGGCCGAACGAGACGTCGACCTCGACGCGCACTGACAGCCCATCCACCCCGACGATGGATGCGCTCATCGCACTGGCGAGCACCACGGCCCCTCCAGAGGGAGGCGAGGTGGATCGAATCGGAGGTGCCGGCCGCCTGCCTGCTCGCCTCCCTACTAACCAGCGGCGACCGGCGGGGCCAGCGTAGGGAACGGGCGATTACCGGCCGATTCGGGGCCGCTTACTGCTGGGGGCGACGGCTCAGACGCGCGCCGGGACCGGCTCCTCGGCGAGGATCGCGTCCATCTCACGGGCGAACGTCGAGACGCTCTGGCCGAGCGGGCCGTCGGGGCGCGACGACATGAACGGCTCGCCGGAGTTCAGCGCGCTGATCGCGCCGCGATACTCGTTGATGACCTGGTAGTCGATCTTCCGCCCGAGCGCGGACTCGGCGTTGTCGACGTTGATGCCGGTGTACGCGTTCGATCGGTTGAGGACGAGCTGGATCTTGCCGCGCTCATAGCCGAGCGAGTCCATCGTCTCGAGGACGAGCCGGACGTTCTTGAGGCAGCTCAGGTCCGCGGTCATGACGACGAAGATGACGTCGGCCTCGTCGAAGAGCTGGAGGTTGAAGTCGTCAATGGTCTTGGCCATGTCGACCAGGGTGTAGTCGTGCGACTTGCGCATCAGGGCCAGGATGTTCGACAGCGACCCCGGATCGGTGCGCTGGCGCTCGGCCACGATGTCGGCCGACTCCGGGTTCGGAGGGGCGAGGAGCAGCTCCATGCCTGAGTGATGCTTCACGAGCAGCTTCTTCAGCAGGTCGCCGTCGAGGTCCGGCTCGCTGATCGCGTTGACCATCGAGGGAGAGTCGAGGCTGAGGTCCAGGAAGACGCGCATGTCGCCGAACTGGAGGTTGGCGTCCATCAGCGCGACCTTGCGCTTCAGGCGCGAGGCGAGGGCGATCGCCGTGTTGATCGCGATCGTGGTCGTGCCCACGCCCCCCTTGGCCGGGTAGAAGCAGGCAAGGCGGCCGAGCGTCACCGTCTCCGTCGTCCTGCGCTGCGTCTCGCCGCCGGCGCGCGCCAGGAGCGCCTTGATGCGCGCGATCAGCTCCAGCGGGTGGAAGGGCTTGACGATGTCGTCGTCGGCCCCCGCGCGCAGGCCCCTGACCCGCTGCTCCACGTCCGCCTCGGCGGTGAGCATGATGATCGGGACCTTGCGGCTGCCCTGGGCGGCCCGGATCTGCTGGGTTGCCGCGTAGCCGTCGAGCTTCGGCATCGCCACGTCCATGAGGATGAGGTCGGGCTCGATCGCGGCCGCCATCTCCACGCCCGCCTGGCCGTCCGAGGCGACGTGCACCTCGTACCCCTCCTGCTTGAGGGTGAAGACCAGGACTCGCTGGATGTTCAGGTCGTCGTCGACGACCAGGACCTTGGTGGCAGCCATTCACAACCCTTGGACGTGGGTGGGATCGGGCCGATTATAGGCTCGCACGAAGCGGTGCCACCATGCACCGATGGTCCCAGTCGGGTGGGTCAGCCGAGGTGCAACTCGAGGAATTCGAGCACCCGCCGCCGGTAGGTCTCCGGGTCGGCGGCGTACGCCTCGGCATGGCCGGCGCCCTCGACGACGTACAGCTCCTTCGGCTCGCCCGCGGCCTCGAAGAGGCGCAGGCTCTGGCGCCAGCTGATGAGCCGATCGGCCTTCGGGGCGATGAGGAGCAGCGCGCGCGGCGCGATCCGGGCGACCGACCGCAGCGGGTCGGCGAGCCAGGATCGCGCCCGGACCGATGCGGCCGCCACGATCGCCCGCGATCCGAGCCCGGCCATCGGGTAGCCGACCTCGCGCATCCGGTTCGCGATCGGGTGATGCATCTCGGCGAACGCGGCATCGGCCACGACGGCCGCGACCGGCAGCCCCGGCGCCGAGACGATCGCGATCGCCGCGCCCATGCTGATCCCGAGCAGCGCGATCGGACCGAGTCCCCGGCCCTGGAGGAAGGCGACCGCGGCCGCCACGTCCCGCCGTTCGTAGGCCCCCATCGTCACGACCCCCGGATCGCTCTCACCGTGGCCGCGAAAGTCGAACTGCAGCACCTGGTGGCGCTCGGCGAGCCACGGCACGACCGCGGCCAGCTCGGGCAGCCGGTGCCCCGAGAAGCCGTGCATGACGACGACCACGGTTCGCGTGTCGCGACCGGCGGGGATCAGCCAACCGCTGAGGGTGACGCCATCGTCGGTGGTGAACCGGACAGTCTCGTATTCCAGGCCAACGTCCGCCGGCGTCGCGGGACCGCCCTCCGCATCGGGCAGGAACGGGCGTACCTCCGGCCGGACCAGGAGCCGTGACCCGCGCACCGCGATGTAGGCCAGGTAGACGCCGGTGAGCAGGCCCACCGCCCGGCCGATGGCGCGCAGGACGGCGGTGGTCATCCGCCGGCGGCAGGCCCTGAGTCGTCGATCGGGCGAGCCTGGCGCATCACCGCGCTGATCGGCCGGGTCAGCTCACTCAGCTCCATCGGCACGATCCACTTCGTGCTGTCGCCGGCGGCGAGCGCCTTGAGCGCCTCGAGGTACTGGAGCGCCATCGTCTTCTCGTCGATGCCGCTGGCGGCGCCGAAGATCGTCTGCAGCGCGTTGGCGTAGCCCTCTGCCCTCAGGATCTGCGACTGGCGCTCGCCCTCGGCCCGGAGGATGTTCGACTGCTTGTCGCCCTCGGCCACGTTGATCGTCGCCTGGCGGGTGCCCTCGGACTCGGTGATGTTCGCGCGCCGGTTGCGCTCGGCGGACATCTGGCGATTCATCGCGTCCTGGATGTCGCGCGGCGGCACGATCTCGCGGATCTCGACGCTGGTGATCTTCACGCCCCAGCGTTCGGTCACCTCGTCGAGCTTGGCGCGCAGGGTGTGGTTGATCTCCTCGCGCTTGGCCAGCACGTCGTCGAGCGGGATATCGCCGATGACCGCACGCAGGGTCGTGGCCGCCAGGGCCTGGGAGGCGCCGGTGAAGTCGGTCACCGCGGTGACCGTGACGTCCGGCTGGAAGACCTTCGAGTACACGAGGAAGTCGATGCTGATCGGCGCGTTGTCCTTCGTGATGCACGTCTGCTGCGGCACCTCGAGGAAGCGCTCTCGCAGGTCGACCTTCACGGCCTGCTGCACGAACGGGATGAGCAGCACGATCCCGGGGCCGCGCGCCCCCTGCAGGCGCCCGAAGAAGAACACCACCAGGCGCTCGTACTCGCGGACGATGTGAACGATGCTGAAGAGAAGCCAGAGGCCGATCGCAACGGCGATGGCGATGAGGATCGGGCCGGCGAGGTCTTCCATGGTTGCGTCCTATCCCTCCGTTGGTCCCCCGTCGCCGGCGGGCGCCGGCTCGACGATCAGCTGAAGTCCCTCGACGCCGACGACGCGGAGCGGCGTTCCCGCCTTGATCTCGGCGTTTCGGCTGCGTGCCGACCAGCTCTCGCCGTCAGCATAGGCGATCCCCGTCGGGGCAATGACGGTCTCGGCCGTCGCGGCGCCGCCGACCAGTGCCGCAACCGGTCGGTTGCTGACGCCGCCCACGTTGCGCATCTGCATGAGCGCCCGGATGAGCACCCATGCGTACGCCACGCCGACCGCGGCCACGACGCCGATGACCCACGGGCTGACGCTGACGTCGAAGGCGAACTGGCCCGGCTCCACCCCGGTCCAGAGCGCGAAGGCGCCGAGCACGATGGCGACGACGCCCCCCACCGTGAGCAGCCCGTAGCTCGCCACGACCGCCTCGAGTGCCAGCAGGCCGATGCCACCGAGCACGAGCAGCAGGCCACCAACGTTCAGCGGCAGCGCGTCGGAGCCGATGAGGGCCACCACGATCGCAATGCCACCGAGGATTCCCGAGAAGAAGTTCGGATGGAACAGCTCGGCGAGGATCCCGTAGAAGCCGATGGTGAACAGCAGGAACGCGATGTTCGGGTCGCTCAGCAGGTGGATGAACTCCTGGCCGGGGTTCATCTCGAGATCGCGGATCTCGAGGCCCGAGAGCGCCGGCAGCGGCTGCCCTTCGAACGTGAGCTCGCGCCCGTCGGCCCGCGAACCGGTGTCGATCGCGGCGAAGAGGTCGTCGATGGAGGCCGCCACGAGGTCGACGACCGGCGGCTCCATCGACGATCGCGTCAGCGGCATCGACCGCGGCCGCCTCACGCACGGCCGACTCCGCCCAGTCGGCATTGCGCCCGTGGGCGGTGGCCAGCGCCCGGATCCGCGCGACAGCGTCGTTGGTGACCTTCGCGCTCAGCGTCTCGGGCAGGTCCTCTCCCCCGCTTCCCACCACCGAGGCGGCACCGATGTTCGTGTTCGGGGCCATGGCCGCCACGTCAGCCGCCAGGGTGACGAACGTCGCCGCGGATCCGGCCCGGGCGCCCTCGGGCGCGACCCAGGCGATGACCGGGACGTCACTGCCGAGGATGGCCTTCACGATCCGGTCCATGCTCGACAGCAGCCCGCCGGGCGAGTCGATGACGATGAGCGCGGCGGCGGCGCCGTCATCGGCCGCGACGCGAAGCGCCTCCTCGATGTAGGCGGCGTTGACCTGGTCGATGACGCCGGTCAGCTCGATGCGGGCGACGCTCTCGCCATCGGCGGCCGCGGGCGCTGCCAGGCCGGCGATCCCGATCGCCAGGCTCACCGCCAGCAGCGAGCGACGCAGCATGGATCGAGTATATCGGCGGCGCGCGGAATCGCTCGGAGGGCGGCCAAGCTGCCCGTCAGCGCGCCGTCGGCGCGGCCTCGAGGTCCGCGATCCCCAGCGCATCGGCCACCAGGCGTGACCAGGTCTCGAGCCGATCCCAGCTGCCGGCGATCTCCGCGGGATCGGCGAAGGCGCCGGTGAGCTTCTCGCGCTCGCGGACGGAGACGCGCCCGCCCTGCCGCCTCGACGACGAAGACCACCCCGAGGTGCACGGCGCCGACCGGGTTGGTGTCGTCGTTCAGCAGCCCCGCCAGCTCGAACTCGGGCTCCCAGTCGGTGTCGAGCTCCTCGTGCCACTCCCGGCGGAGCCCGGCCAGCAAGGCGTCGCTGCCAGCGTCGACCGGGTTGAGATGGCCGCCGACGCCGATGCTCGCCTTGCCGTGCAGCCGCGCGTCGCCCCCGGCATCGGTGCGCCGCATCAGGAACACGCGGGATCCGTCGCGAACGACGACGTACGGGATCAGCTGCTTGAAGCTCGGATCCTCCTCGGCCCGCGGCCGATCGAGGTAGGTGCCGTGCTCGGCGACCGCCAGCCGCAGCCGCTCCAGCGCCGCCGGGTCGGCGACCCGGATTCCGTGGAAGTCGCAACCGCCCGGGACGTCGCGGCGCGGGATGACGAGGACGCGCTCGGGCATGGTGCGGAGTCTATCGGCGACGGGTGTCAGGTGATTGGCAAGGTGGCGCATCTAGCATCCCGTCCTCACCGTTCCGCACCGGTCCGGCCCGCACCGCCCAGGCGTCCCGGAACAGCGGTGCACTCGGTCACCGATCGCTATCGGAAACCGTGGTCAGGGGGGCTGCGTAGTACTAATGTACCGCCTCACGCAGGGGAGCAATCGAGCACTTAGGGGGCCCACTTCGCCGGCTTGCGCCCGCTGGCTGATTCCCCGACCGGTGCCCATCACCATGTCGGAAGCCGTCTCGAATCGATCCTCGGACGCCGCGGCGCCGCTCGCGCCGGGGACAGGCGAACATGGAGTTCGCCCTCGTCCTGCCGATGCTCATCGTCATTCCTCCTCGGCATCGCAGACTTCGCGAGGGTCTTTCAGGCCGGCATCGTGACTGAGGCGGCCGCCCGCGACGGCGCGGAGGTCACCGCGCTGGAGCGGCTGCGGAGCCAGCCACCGCCGAGCTCGGACCCGGCGTTCGACGACTACTACCAGCACCTCCACGACCTCGCCGCGCAGACGGCCTGCTCGGACAGCCGTGATCTCGCCAACACGACCTACGTGGCGGACGATCCCGCTCACGACGATGCCCGATGACGACGTTTGCGCCGAATGGCCAATCGTCGCGGTCTGCGTGCAGGACGGGCAGGACCCACTCTGCGGGAACCTCGCCCGCGGCTTCACGGGCGCGGTCCCTCCGCAATGCAGCGAGATCGCCGGCGCTTGGTCGAGCGGATCGCCAGGGGCGATCCCCAGCCATTCGATCGAAGTGCGGATGTGCTATCGGTTCACCACGCTGATCAATCTCAACCTGCGGCTGCCGTTCGGCTGGGGCCTCTCGCTTGGCGACGTCTACCTGCAGCGAACGCGGACGTTTGTCGTTGACTGCCCGCCAGGGGATGTGTCCGGATGCTGAGCCGCATGCTCTCTCGACGTTCTCGCGGGCAGTCGTTCGTCGAGTTCGCGCTCGTCGCCCCGCTGTTCTTCATGGTCCTGTGCGGGATCATCGTCATCGGGATCGCGATCTTCTACCAACAGCAGCTCACCAATGCGGCCCGCGAGGGGGCGCCGATACGCGGCCATTCACAGTGCGACGTCGCGCTGCCCGACCGTCCCGAATCTCCAGCCTGACCCGGCCCTTCTGCCGCTGCCGAACACCAACAACCTCACCTGTGATCCTCCCGCCACGCGCTGGCCACGGATGACGGCGCATGCCCGCGATCTACCGTTCGGCCTCGATACGAGCCGGCGTGCAGGTCACCGCGTGCTGGTCTGGCTACTGGACGAAGGACACGAGCGGGAACTGGGCCGCCCACGACCAGATCGCTTCCGAGCCGAATCCTCCGTACGCCGCGAACGACTTCCGGGAGTGCACGGTGCGGGTCTACGGCTGGTGCCCGGACAGGGCGGCGCCTCAACGATGTACGTCATGAACCCGCGCAGCGGGGAGAGCGCGTCGTGCGGAGGGTCAGATCAGCACGTGCGCGTCGACTGTACGAGGCAATTCCCACTGACGACCGCGGCGGATGACATGGCGAGCGCCTATTCCGCGTCCAACGGCGCGAATGCCAACCAGGTCACGGTCCTGACCTGCTACGCATGGAATCCGCCTCTCGCCGGGTTCTTGTTGATCCCGCCCACCCACAACATCGTCGGAGTCGTGACCGAGACCCTGGAGTACCAGCAGTGAACATTCGCCGCACCCAGACGGCCGATCCGAGGGGCCAAGTGCTCATCATCGTCGCCGTGAGCCTCATCGTCCTCATCGCAATCGCCGCAATCGTCGTCGACCTCGGCTTCTCGTGGATGCTCCGCCGGCAAGAGCAGAACGCGGCCGACCCCGCATCGCTCGCCGCGGCACGGTTCATCAGCGATCCCGACCCCGTGACCCACTGCAAACCTACAACGCAGGGGACGGCTGGATGGCGGCGTGCCACTACGCGCGTGCCAACGGATTCTTTGCGCCCGGCAACACGGCATGTGCAGCGGAGCCAAATGGCACGAGCATGGTCGTTAATTGGCCGCCCCAGGGTACGGTGAGTGACTACTGGCATGGCGATCGCCGGCCATGTCCAGGTCATCATTTCGTCGCAGCACGATTCCTTCTTCGGCCGAATCTTCGGTCAGGACCGCGCAACGGTCACCACGGGGGCGGTCGCCGCACGACAGCGCGGCAACACGAACAGCAGCTCGCTGATTTCCCTCAAGCCGGACGATTGCGGGACGGCGCGTACGCATGGCACCGGCGCCATCCGGATCTATCCGGAGCCGGGGTACACCGGAGACGGTGGATACGTCCAGGTCAACTCGAACTGCGGCTCGACCACGTCCGATGACAACTGCCAAACATCGTCGACGGGGGCACTGGTCATCGGCGGGACGTCCACGCTCTCGGCGCCGCAGGTGAACGTCTTCGGTGGCTGCAAGGGCTTCGAGCCAACCTGCCCGTCACCGCCAGGCGCGTGCACCGCGCCCCCTGGTCCACTCAACGAGGCCACGCGACAGATCGGCGACCCGCTCGGAGGCATCTCGTTCCCTCCGTGGGACACGTCTCTCCCCGGAGCCCGCTGCGGCATCGGCGGCCCGGCCACGATGGCAGCGGACGCCAAGGGTTGCGGGCCCTCGGGCGGCCGTATCCCGTGGACCGTGTCGCCGGACTCTGCCTGCCCCGGCATGGACCCATCCTTTGACTGCATCGAGCTGAGCCCCGGGGTGTACTACGGAGGCTGGAACATCGGCAACAGGACCGTCGTCAAGCTCACCGCGGGAATCTATGTGATCGCCGGCGGCGGCATCGGCATCGGCTCAACCGGAGCGCTGGAGTCGGTGGCGGCCGGAGGTGGACCGGCACCCGTCCTGATCTACAACACCGATGACCCCCTGTTCTCGGCGACCTGCCCAGGGGCCGGCGGCCGGAAGTGCCAGGATCCCATCGACCTGACCGCCGGCGCGGACCTGCTGCTCGCACCGCTGCGCGCGAATCAGCCATGCCCGCCGGTCACGACGTCCGGCGGGTGCCCGTTCGGCGGCATGGTCATCTGGTATGACAGCAACGGCAGCCAGCCGACGAATGAAAGCAGCTCGTGCTCCGGGAACTCCGCGTGCGTCTCGATCTCGGGAGGGGCGACCCTCGACATCTCCGGAACGATCTATGCGCCACGGGCCCACGTGAACATCGAGGGAAATCCCGGTGCGAACTGCGCCGACACCAACCCGACGCAGAGCGCGGCCGTCCAGATCATCTCGTGGACGTGGGATATCGGAGGGACCGGCGATCTGTGTATGCCCTACAACCCCGCGGACCTCTTCAAGTTCCCAGCCCAAGGACTCGTCGACTAGCCGGAGTGCGGCGCCTCCGGGCCATCGTTCGCCAGGCGCAGGGCGAGGGCGACCGCCTCCCGTGGGTCGCGCGCCCGGTGGACGCGCGGGCCGCCGAGCCGATGCTCTGACTCGACGCGCCACGAGCTGAGCGCGACGACGTGGCGCCCCATGCGGAGCGCGAGGCCGATCTCCGACAGGGTCCCGTGACGCCCGCCGACGGCGATGACCGCGTCCGACCGAGGTGACCACGACCAGGTTGCGCATCACGCCGAGGCCGGTCGCAATCGGAACGCGAACAAACTCGTTCGCCTCGGACGCCTCGGCGCCGGGCAGGATGCCGATCGTCTCGCCTCCCGCTCCGACGGCGCCGCGCGAGGCCGCGCGCATGACGCCGCCCAGCCCGCCGGTGACGACGACCGCCCCACCTCTCGCCAGGTGCTGGCCGATCTCCTCGGCCCAGTCGAGGATGCGATGCGCGTCTGGGCCGCGAGGCTCGCCATCGCCGATGACGGCGACGTATGGCGGGCGCGTCCAGACAGCGGGGTCAGACACGGGCGGGTACTCCCAGCGCTGCGGTAGCCAGCCGCTCGTAGCGAGCGGGCCCCCTGCCAAGGTGGCTGCGGATCAAGTCGAGCGACGTGACCGGAAGGAGGGCCTCCGGCGCCGATGCCGAGGCACGCTCGATCCAGCCGCGGAGGTCCGCGTGCCGCCGACGTGCCCGCGCGAGCGTGATATGCGCGCGAAACGGCTCGGCCGTGGGCAGCTCGAGGTTCGCCGCCAAGGCGTCTGCGAGGCGGGCCAGCAACCCGTCGGCATCGGCGACACCGTACCAGAGCACTCGGGCGCTGCTCGGCCGTGGAAACGCCCCGAGACGCGCGGTCGGCACCGCGGTCGGTCCATGCGCCGCCGCCGTCGCCCGAACGGTTTCTGCGATTTCGGGCACCCGGTCGGCGTCGACGTCGCCGAGAAAGGCCAGGGTAAGGTGCCAGCCGTCGGGATCTGCCCAGCGGAGGCCATCCGGTGCGTCTCGCCGCCAGGCGGCCACCGAGGCGGACAGGGCCGAGACGATGACGTCATCGAGCGGGACCGCGATGAAGCACCGCCATGCGTCGCTCATCGGCCCATCCTCGCATCAACGATCGGCAGGAGCTCCAGAAGTGTGGCGATCACCGGCGTGCCCTCGGGGACCTCGGTGTCGTGGTGACGGTGGCCGCGGTCGATGAGCACCCCGTCGATCCCGACCGATCGGGCGCCCTCGATGTCGGCACCGACGTGGTCGCCGACGTGGATGACCGTCCTCGGCTCGACCCCGGCCTCGTTCAGCGCCCACTCGAAGATCCCGCGGTGCGGCTTCTGATAGCCGATGCGGGACGAGGTCGCGATGAAATCGAAGTGGCGGACGAGGTCCAGGGCGTGCAGCAGCTCGGGTAGCTGCCAGACCCAGTTGCTGACCGCTCCTACCGTCAGCCCGCGTGCCTTCAGACCCTCGAGCGCCGGGTACGCGTCGGGATAGACGTGCCAATGGCTCGTGACCATGAACAGTTCCGCCAGGCGCCGAAAGAACGCCTCGGGCATCGGATCCCGACCCAGCGCCGCAATGGCGGAAGCATCGATCTCCACTGTCCGCCGGAAGCTCGCCTCCTCGGTCGCATCGAAGCCGTGCTCGATCCCGTAACCGCCGTGCCGATAGGCTTCGCGAAGGGCCGCATCGAGCTCCGCCAGGTCCAGTTCGACCCCGAACTCGCGGAACGCGATGGCGTAGACGGCCTCCCAGGACGGGTTCGGCCGCATGATCGTCTCGCCGATGTCGAGGAAGACCGCGCGCAGCGGCCGGGCGTCGTCGTTCATGGGATGGCTAGCCTAGTCGCACGCGGCGACGCGCGCCGGTCAGGCCGCCGAGACACCCATCGTGCGAAGGATGCCGTAGATCTCGGTGCGGTAGCGGATCCCCGACGAGTGGCGCGACAGCCACAGCAGGTACTCGGGGTCGCGCCGCGCGAGGTCGCGCAGGCTCCAGCCCGTGTAGCGACCGAAGTGCAGGACGCTCCCCGGTGAGGCCGATGTTGGCGGCGCGACCGCCGTCGGTCGGCCCGAGGTCGCGACCGAGACGCCGGCAATGACCGCGCGGCGGCTGCGATCGTGCATCGACCGCGCCCGATCGTCCCGCAGCAGCGCGTAGGCGGCGTTCAGCTCGGCCATCTTCTGGGCCGCCCGGCGCGTCGAGTCGTGGTCGGGGTGGTACTTCAGCGCCAGCGCCTTGAAGGCGGCGTGCACCACCTCCTGCTCGCAGGTCGGCAGGACCTGGAGCACGGCGTACGGGTCGATCGCCGGTCGGGACGTCATCGGTGTGTGGCGCCCTCAGTCGTTGTAGAGCCGTTCCTCGATCAGCTTCTCGGCCGTGATCCGACCGGTCGGATCAAAGCAGCTGTACTCGAAGAGCTTCTCGAACTCGAGGTCGACGTTGTCCTGGCCGCCGCGATTCTTCTCGATCGTGGCGATCACCCAGTCGCGGTAGCGCTGCGCCTGGTACGGGTTGAACTCGATGTTGACCTTGGCGACGATGTGGTACTTGTCGTTCATGATCAGGATGATGTCGGACTCGTAGTTGATGGCCGACGAGCCGCGCAGGTGGTGGTTGCGCAGGCGCTTGGCCTTGAGTCCCTCACGGTCCGCCGCGACGATGGCCACGACCGGGACCGACTCCGCCAGCGCGATGTCCTTGAGCCCCGACACGATCCGGGTGACCTTCTCCTCCTCCGTCGGCGGCTCCGGCAGCACCGGCACCTTCTGGAGGTAGTCGACGAACAGGACGAGCCGCCGCTCATCGGCCGAGCCCTTGTGCTCGGTCACGAGCGCGCGCAGGTTGTCGATCGTCGACGCCGTGGCCGTGCCGCGCATGAGATACAGGTTCGAGCCGTAGCGCGCGATGCGCTCCAGGCTGGGCCGTAGGCGCGGGTTCGCGCCGAGCTTCGCGGCGGTTCCGGTCTCGGCCGAGGTCGTGTACGAGCTGACGACCTCCTTCTTGACGTCCTGGATCTTCACCGCACCCGTCTTCTTCGGAAGGTGCGCCAGCGCCGACTCCATCGCCACCATGCGCTGGATCAGGTACTCCTCGTCGTGCTCGAAGCAGACGTAGAGGACGGTCGCCTGGCCCGATGCGGCCATGTTGCGCGCCATCTGCAGCGCCATCGTGGTCTTGCCCTGTCCCTGCGCGCCGCCGATGAGCATGAGCTCGCCGGGTCGCAGGCCGCCGCCGATCGTCTTGTCCATCGGCACGAAGCCGGTCGCGATCGGCACGAGGTCGTCGATGCTGCCCTTGGCGACGCGCTCGTTGAGGCTCGTCAGGACGTCAAGGGCAGAGCGCGGCCTCAGCGTCCCCTCGCCGGCCTCAAGCTTCCAGTCGTGGTCGGCCTTCTTCTTCGGTGCGGCGACTGGCTCGTTGATCATGGGGTGGCAGGCTCCATTCGCTCAGGCTCGATGACGTGCGCCCGCAGGGGTGCCTACGCGCAACACGCGAGCGAGTATACGGCCCACCTCCTACTCAACCAATGACCCGATCGGACTATCGGTCTCGACTGTCGGAGTGGCTGCGCAGGATGACAACGTCGGCTGATTTCCGGTGTTGGTAACCAACGGACACCGGGAACCTGGCCGAGTGACTTCGGTTACCGGAATCGGCAAATCGGCGACTCCAACGGGCCGTGGATGACGGTTCAGTGCCCGTTGGTTATCGGCACGAGCAAACCGCCCACGATGCCGACTTCATGACCGGACCGATCGATCAGCGACGATCCCACCGCAGCGATGAAGGGCGGATCCGCCCACAACGACTGAGGCCCACCATCGGGTGGGCCTCAGGGTGTAGGTCGGGTGGGGCTCAGGCCGGCTGCGGGGCCGGTCCCGGGCGGCGACGCTTGCCACCCTCGTCATCGGCCTCGGGCTCGACGTCCGGTTCGACGGCATCCGGAGCCGCCTTGGCGCCGATCCGCTTCGGGGTCGGGCCGCCGGTTCGCGGTGGCAGGACACCCTCGAAGAGCGCCTCGAACTCCTCCGACTCGATCGTCTCCTTCTCGACGAGCAGCTCGGCGAGCTTGTCCAGCACCGCCCGATGGGTCGACAGCGCATCGCGGGCGCGAATGAAGGCGCGATCGATGATCTCGCGCACCTCGGAGTCGATCTTCGCGGCGACCTCGTCCGAGTAGTTGCGCTGCTCACTGATCTCGCGTCCGAGGAAGACCATCTCCTCTTTCTTGCCGAACGCGAGCGGCCCGAGCTTCTCGCTCATGCCGTACTGCGTGACCATCGCTCGTGCGAGGCTCGTCGCCTTCTCGATGTCGTTCGAGGAGCCCGTGGTCGTGTCGCCGAAGACGATCGTCTCGGCCACGTTCCCGCCGAGCATGCCGGCGATCTTGTCCTCGAACTCGGACTTGCTGTGGAGGTATCGGTCCTCCGCCGGGAGGCTCATCGTGTAGCCGAGGGCCATGCCACGGCTGACGATCGTGACCTTCGTCACCGGATCGCACTTCGGGAGAACCCGCTGCACGACGGCGTGACCGCCCTCGTGGTAGGCGATGATCTCCTTCTCCTCCTCGGTGATGATCCGGCTCCGTCGCTCGGGGCCCGCGATGACGCGATCGATCGCCTCGTTGAACTCCGACGCACCGATGCTCTTCTTGTTGCGCCGCGCGGCGAGGATGGCGGCCTCGTTCACGAGGTTGGCCAGGTCGGCGCCGGAGAAGCCGGGCGAGCGTCGGGCCAGCGCCTCGATGTCGACCGTCTTGTCGAGCGGCTTGCCCTTGATGTGGACGTTGAGGATCTCCTTGCGGCCGCGGATGTCCGGCCGATCGAGGACCACCTGGCGGTCGAATCGGCCGGGGCGCAGGAGCGCCGGGTCGAGGACGTCAGGTCGGTTCGTGGCGGCAACGACGATCACGTTGGTGTTCGTGTCGAAGCCGTCCATCTCGACGAGGATCTGGTTCAGGGTCTGCTCACGCTCGTCGTGCGAGCCGCCCAGGCCGGCGCCACGTTGGCGCCCGACGGCGTCGATCTCGTCAACGAACACGATGCACGGGCTGTTGCGCTTCGCCTGCTCGAACAGGTCGCGCACGCGCGACGCGCCGACGCCGACGAACATCTCCACGAACTCCGAGCCGGAGATCGAGAAGAAGGGCACGCCAGCCTCGCCGGCCACGGCCCGCGCCAGGAGGGTCTTGCCGGTGCCGGGCGGGCCAACGAGCAGGACGCCACGCGGGATGCGGGCGCCGAGCGAGTTGAACTTCTCGGGGTACTTCAGGAACTCGACCACCTCGGTCAGCTCCTGCTTCGCCTCGTCCACGCCCGCCACATCGTTGAACGTGACGACGGTCTTGTTGCCGAGGAACATGCGCGCCCGGCTCTTGCCGAAGCTCATGGCCTGGTTATTCGTGCCCTGGGCCTGCCGCATCATGAAGAAGATGAACCCGCCGATGAGTAGGACCGGCAGGAGTGCCGTGATGAGCAGCGTCAGGATGCCGCCGGCCGCGCTCGGCTGGAGATAGTCGTAGCGTGATGTCGCCGCAGTTGGCGCCCGCGGCCTCGCACACCTCGGCCCGATAGTTGATGTCGGCCGATGCGACGGTGGTGGTGAGCTCTTCATCGCCCCTCGTCACCGTCAGGGTCGTCCCCTCCTGGGTGATCGAGGTAATGGTCCCTTCGCGGACGTCGTCGAGGAGCTCGCTGTAGGTATACGTGTCGCCAGCCTCGTTGCTGCTCATGAACGTCCACAGGACGGCCAGTCCGAAGACGGCCAGGACGACGAGCACGACGCTGTTGCGAACGATGCGACTGGTCAAAATGGGTCTGCTTTCGCCTCCGTGCGTTCGGCTCCCGGCCCTCGGCCGTCGCCGACTCGAGACTGATGTCCGTCTCGGGCCCGGCAAGTATAGGGTGCGCCTTCCGAACCGAACAAACAGCCGATCCGACGCCCGATACCTTCTATACGTACTACGTGGCCACTTTGGGTCAGTCGATCCTGACGCGCCTCTCGCGGACCGATGCGACCCGTCCGCCGCCCAGCTCGATCCGCACCCCGCCCTGGTCCCCGGCCGCCGCCTCGAGCAGCGCCTCCACCCGTTCGGCGCTCGGCGCCGGATCACCGATCGCGATTCGCAGCACCCGACGGCCGAGCGCCGGGCTCGGCGGCTCGTGCCAGTCGATCGCGCCGTCGTCCGTCCGCCGCCGATGGAGCTCGGCCGCGGCGATCTCGTCGAGCAGGCCGTCGTCATCGGCCGCCAGCCGCGCGAACTGGGCGATGCGGTCGACCGCACCGGGCCGCAGCGACTCGAGCAGGGGCAGCAGCTCCGCCCGCACCCGGTTCCGCAGGTAGGCCGGATCCTCGTTCGACGGGTCGTCTCGGTAGGCGACGCCGCCCGCGTCCAGCAGTGACCGCAGGGTTGCGCGCCGCTCGCCCAGGAGCGGCCGCACGATCCTCCCGCGACGCCCCGGGATGCCGCGCGCACCAGCGAGCCCGCTGCCGCGCATGAGGTTGAGGAGCACCGTCTCGGCCGCGTCGTCGGCGGTGTGGGCCGTCGCGATCAGCGCGCCGTCCGGCGCCACCTCCTCCAGGAACCGGTATCGAGCCTCGCGCCCGGCATCCTCGACCGATCGCTTCTCGTCTCGCGCCAGCGCGCGCACGTCGACCCGGCGGCTCTCGAACGGCAGGCTGCGGGCGGCTGCGGCCTCGCCCACGAACGCGACATCGGCGGCGCTCTCTGGCCGGAGACCGTGGTCGAGGTGAGCCACGGTCAGGTGCCAGTGGCGCGCATCGGTCTCGATCAGGCGGGCTGAACCTGCCAGTAGGGCCATCGAGTCGGCGCCGCCGGAGACGGCCAGGACGAGCGCGGCGTCGTCCGGGATCCCGAGCGCCGTCGCGGCGCCGGCGATGCCCGCAGCAAGCGCATCGAGGGGGTGGGTGGTAGCGGAGGGCGGATTCGAACCACCGGCCAAGGGCTTATGAGTCCCCTGCTCTACCACTGAGCTACTCCGCCACGGCCGTCGATTCTAACGTGGCCGATCGATTCGCTCCACCAACAAGGCACTGCGCAGCGAGGACGCTGGCAGGTCTCCCATTCGCGCTGCTTGGGGCCTCAGTGGCCGCCATCCGTCGCCTCTCCGCCGTCGCCGGCCTGGAACAGGCCGAGGCGCGCCCTGCCCGACGAAGTTGAAGGCGTGGGTGACGATCGGGTACAGGCCGTCCTCGGCGAAGGTGCAACTCGACGATGCCGCCCTGGGCGGGCGACAGGTCGACGGCCTGCGCGCCCCAGTTGCCGGCGTTGCCCTCGCGAGATGAACGCCTTCCTTGATGACCGCGTCGAAGATCGTCCCGACGACGTGGAAGCGAGCTGTCGACGCTGCGGGCCGGCGTTGAGCACGAAGACGCGAACCGTCTCGCCGGTCGGCGACCTCGATCGGGTGGTCGGCGTACTGGTTCGCGACGCCGTTGAACACGACGAAGTCGGGTGCGGCGCTGCCGACGCCGGCCTTGGTCAGGCTCGACGGCTGCGCCCTGCGGCGCCGAGGTACCACTCGCTCTGGACGAGGGCGAACTCGTGGTCGACCGGCGGCAGGCCCTCCGCCGGCTCGACGATGATCATGCCGTACATGCCGTTGGCGATGTGGTGCAGCGCCGGCGCCGTGCCGCAGTGGTACATCCAGACGCCCGGCGTACTCGGCCGTCGAACTCGTAGACGAACTCCTCACCCGGGTTCGATCGAGCGCATCTCGTCGTTCCAGGCGACGAGGCTGGCGTGGAAGTCGATCGAGTGCGGCAGCGGGTTGGTTGCCGGGTTGATCGAGAGTGGACGCGGATCAGTATCGCCCACCTTGACCCGGATGACCGGGCCCGGGGACCGTCGTCGCCGAACGTCCAGACCAGCCTGCTCGAAGCCCTCGGCGACGGTCATCTAGCTTCTCGCTCGATGACGAGCTCGATGTCGTGGACCGTCGCCCTCGAGCGCGGTCGGGCGCGGTCGGGTCGCGAAGCACGTACTCAGGGGCCCCCGGGTTGGCCTCGACGGGCGCGGAGGTCGTCGGGTCGTGGCTCGCGTCGCTGGCCGCGGGGGCCAACGATGGTTCTGCCCTCATCGCGCCACCAAGGACGAGCGATCCCACCACGACAAGCGTCAGGAAGAACGACAGGCCGCCGGCAGTCAGGCCGAGGTACCAGCTGAATCGGTGCATGGGCGTTATCTCTCCGGGTACGTCCGTCAACGACTTCACCGTAGGGATGTGGCCCGTCAGGGTGACCTGCCACTCGGCTCAACCGGACGGGCCAAGCGGATCGGCCTTCCTTCCGAGCGCTCGGCGACTGAGCGAGCGAACCGGCTGGGTGTAGCGTTGAGGCCTGCCGCCGCACGGGCATTCGGCGGCCAAACGGAGGACCACGGCCATGCGTATCGTCCAGCCATCGCATTAGGTCGGCATCGCGATCCTGCGATTCGGAGTGGGGGTCATCTTCCTGTGGGCCGGCCTCGAGAAGGTCATGGCCGCTGAGCCGTTCTCCGCGGCAGGCTTCCTCGAGTTCGCCACGGGCGGCAGCCTCGGTTGGCCCTTTGTCACCGGTGAGGTGGCGGAAGGGACCGTACCTGAACCGAACCCATCCGTTCTGGGCGGGTTTGGCCGCCAACGACGGCGCGATGTCGGTGATCAACGTCCTCGTGCCGTATGGCCAGATGGGCATCGGTGTCGGGCTGATCCTCGGACTGCTGACCCGCTTCAGTGCGGCAATGGGAACGCTGATGATGCTGTTCTTCTTTCTGGTGGCCTGGGACTTCGGGTTGGGATCGTCAACCAGCACCTCACCTATGCCCTGGTCACAGCGTTCCTGGGGCTCGTCGGCGCCGGCAACTATTCGGCCTTGACCGATCGTTCGGCGACCGCGTGTCGCCCACGATTCGGCGCTGGTTCCTCTCTGGCGATCCGCACATCACCGAGGAGGCCGTGGCGCCGCGCGAGGCGCTCGCCTAGGTTGAAGGGCCCGCAGACCAAGGCGCAACGGGGCTCGACCGGGGCGGTAGCCTTCGGCTGCGATGTCCGGTCAACATGAGGGGGGCGCCACCGCGCGCCGCGGCGGCCGCCCTGTCTTCCTCCTCCTGCCCTTGCTCGAGGCACTCGAGCAATTCGCTGACGACCCTACCGAGGCGAAACGCCTGGTGGTGGGCGATGCCTTCGGAACGCTGGCCATCGAGCTCGGGCTTGACCGTCGACGCGGTACGCGTCGCCGCGCCGCCGCTCCCCGATCTCGATCTCCGGTTCGAGGGCGGAGGAATAACCGGCCAGGAGATCGTCCTGCGAGCGGCGGGCATCGCACAGCCGGTCGGATCGATCCGCATCGGCGGGGACCCGGCCGGTGCCGCCGCACTCGCACGGGGAGTCGAGGTGGCGATCGTCGCGGTGCGGGCGAGGGCCCAGGCGAGTCGCGCCGCGCGTCAGCTGACAGCCATGGATCAGGCGGTCAGAGGAATCAGCGGTGTCCTCGACGTGGAGCGAGTCCTTCAGCTCATCACCGATCGCGTGCGCGACCTGGTTGCGGCCCAGTACGCCGCCATCGGCATCGTGGACGCGGACGGGGCGATTGAACGATTCATCACCAGCGGGATCAGCGACGAGGGACGCCGGCGGATCGGCGACTTGCCTCACGGACGCGGCCTGCTCGGCCTGATCATTCGGGACAACCGGACCTACCGGATCGCTGACATCGGAACCCATCCAGAGCGGTACGGCTTCCCGGCACATCATCCCGAGATGCACTCATTTCTCGGGATGCCGATCACCGCGGGTGGCGAGACCGTCGGCCGGCTGTACCTGACGAACAAGGTCGGTGCGGCCGAGTTCAGCGCCGAGGACGAGGCGCTGGTGGAGATGTTCGCGCTGCACGCCGGGATCGCCATTTCCAGCGCGCGCCTCCACGACCAGGTGCGTCGGCTGGCCGTCGTCGACGAACGCGACCGGATCAGCCGTGACCTCCACGACAGCGTCATCCAGTCCATCTATGCCCAGACGCTGGCGCTCGACGACGTGCCGGACTTGATCGCGGAGGATGCGGACGAGGCGCGCCGTCGCGTCGACGAGGCGATCGACGCCCTGCACGCCGTGATCCGCGACATCCGAAACTTCATCTTCGGACTGCGGCCGGTGCTCCTCGAGGCCGGGACCCTGACCGATGGGATTCGCTACCTCGCGACGGAGCTTCATCGCAACGGCGGGGTCGAGGTCGAGGTCACGGTGAGCGATCGCCGGAACATGGTGGCCGACCTTCCGATCGAGCTCGTGGCCGAGCTGCTGGCCGTGACGCGCGAGGCGCTCTCCAACATAGCCCGCCACGCATCGGCAACTCGTGCAACGTTGGCTGGTGAGCGCGCGCTCGTGACCTTCGCCTCGAAATAACCGATAACGGCCGCGGCTTCACGGAGGAGCAGGCGGCGGCCCGCGGCCATCACGGCATCGCGAACATCAGGGCGAGGATCGCTGCGATCGACGGTACCGTCCGCCTGCGGACGGTACCCAATGAAGGCACGGCTATCATGATCCGCGCCCCGCACCGCCGCGATCGTGCCGAGGAGGGCATGGCGTGAATGATCCCGCTGCGCGTCCGCTGCGACTGCTCGTCGTGGATGACCATGAGGTCGTCCGACAGGGCCTCGTGGCGCTCCTCGACCGCAAGTCAGGATTCGAGGTCGTGGCCAGGGCGGGAGCGTCGCTGAGGCGATCGCGCAGGCAAGACGCTTCGAGCCGGACGTGGTCGTCATGGACGTGCGGCTTCCTGACGGCACCGGTATCGAAGCCTGTCGCGAGATCCGTGCCGAGCGTCCTGAGACGCGCGTGGTAGATGCTCACGAGCTATCCCGACGAGGAGGCCGTGCTGTCAGCGATCATCGCCGGCGCCTCCGGCTACCTGCTGAAGCAGGTCCGGGGCCGCGATCTCGTCGCCGCAATGGAGTTGGTCGGCGCGCGGCGACTACTCTTGGACCGCAGTGACCGAGCGCGTCCTGCAGCGCGTCCGCGCCGCCGCGACCGGTGGCGCAGCGGACGAGCTTGCCGATCTGACCGCGCAGGAGCGCAAGATCCTTCTGCTCGTGGCCGAGGGAAAGACGAACAAGGAGGTCGCGGCGGAGGTATTCCTGTCGGACAAGACTGTCAAGAACTACGTGAGCAGCATCCTCTCGAAGCTCAACCTCAGCGGCGGACCAGGCTGCCGCCTTCGTGGCCAAGCACGACCTCGGGGAGCCGCCCGCGGGCACTGCGCGCCGGGCGGCTGGCGCGATCCAGCTCTCGGTAAGGAGCCACTCGCTGCTCCGGTCGTGGAGACATGGAGGGGAGCCGGTTAGCGGCCTGCGCAAGTTTGCCGCGCGGCGCCGGACACGCATCGCGACGAACCGCGATGCGCATCGCGGCGTGTCGCGATGCCGCCAACGGCGATCGGCCGCGGGATGCGCGGGAACCTGGCCGCGCACCACGAGCAGCGATGACTGACTGTGCATTAGCAGATCGTGTGAGAGGCTGCGAGCACGAGGCGCCGGATCGTGCCGAGGCCACGGGAGCCGGTCACGATGAGGTCTGCCTTCCAGACGCGCGCCTGAGCGAGGATCTCTCGCTCGGGATCGCCGGTGAGTGCAGCCGCTGCGGCATGCCAGCCGAGGTCCATCAGCTCGTCCGCGACCTCCTCGGCGATTCGTTCATGCAACAGGTAGTCCGCGTCGGCGACCCCTTCGACTGGCTAGGCATTCGGAGGAGGCCGATGAGCGTCGATCCGCCCTTCAGGCGCGACGCTCACCACTTCGACGGCAGCCGGCGAAGGGCATTCCCCCAGGCGGCGAGGATCGACGGGATGTTACGTGAGCTTGCGGTCCCGTCGGTCGCGAGGAGCATGCGGCTGGCCCCCGGCGAGCGCGCCACGAGGACTGGGCACGGGGCATGGTCGACGAGGTGCGCAGAGACCGATCCGATGACGGCGGACGTAATCGGACCGAGGCCTCGGTTCCGATCACGATGAGGTCGGCGAAGGCCTCCGAAGCCCTGCGGATCAGCACGTCGGCCGGCCGTCCTTCGACGACCGAGCGCTGGACGCGCAGCCCGGCCGCGCGCACCGGAGCCGCCAGGTCCTCGAGCATGATGGCGAGTGCCTCGATCTCGTGGCCGGTGCTCTGCACGGCGGATGGAGCAAGGCCGGTCAGGTCAATAGGTAGTTCATAGGCGGCGATGAGCTCGACCGCAGCCCCAACTGGCCAGGCTCGCGACGCGACGAAGTGGCAGGCAATGGTGGCTGCCTCTGAGCCATCCACGCCGACGAGGATTCGCATTTCCATACCTACCGCGGCATGCATGGGCCGCGCGAGCACCATCGCCAACGCACGTGGTGCGGGACAGTTCCGGAGGTCATGCGAGTCCGGGCCATTTGGCCCCGAGGCGCCGAGCGGCTCGAGCGCAGGATGGATGGCTTGCTCGAAGGGGCCGCGTGGCCCTGACGATGCCCGCACCGCAGATGCGAGCGTTGGCCAAGGCAATCGACTTGTGAGCGGGCTCGAGGAGCCCGTTACCGCTCCGGCGATCGTCCTCGAGAAGCTCGCGAGAGTGTCCTCGCACCTCGTCATCGGAAAGGAGCCCGCCAATGATGGTGATCGAAGTCCCCGTCGGAAGGTCGATCGACGCGCGCCGCAGCTCTTGCCCCGGACCGCTGATGGCACTTGTCCGCGCCATTCGCGACGAGCCCATCGGCACGGTGATCGCCGTGTGGTAGACGGATCCAGGCTGCCGTCTGGACATCCCGAAATGGGTCGAAGAGGCGGGTCACCATCTGGTTGGCATCGAGACACGGGACGGCTTTGACGAGATCATGGTCGAGAAGCGCGAGTAGGGAGGGTGCGACGCGTGCCTGAGCTGGCGCCGTCTTCGCCGCATGCCCACGCCGTCGCCGACGTTGCGCGGATTCTCGGCGTCTCTCCGGACGCCGGCCTGGGCAGGGCGGAGGCAAGCTCCGCCTCGCGCGGTTTGGTCGAATGAGCTTCAGGAGGAGGAGGCTCCATCGCTCTGGCGCGCGGTGGTCCGAGCGGCGACGGAGCCATTCGTCATCCTGCTGGCCGCCGCTGGCATCGGCGCGGTCGCACTGGGAGAGGTCGCGATGGCCTGTTCGTTCTCGGCGGCCTGATCCCCATCGTCGGAGCCGACGTAGTAACCGCCTACCGCTCCGATCGTGCGCTCGCCGAGCTTGGTACCGCGGTCGCACCGCGCGCCCACGTCCTCAGGGACGCGCGACGGGTGGAGGTTCCGGCGAGCGAGCTGGTCCGGGGCGACGTTCTCGTCTGGGGGCGGGCGAAGTTGTACCTGCCGACGCGCGCGTGATGCCCGGCGGCAGCCTGGTGGTCGACCGAAGCGTCCTCACTGGCGAGTCGGTCCCGGAACAGGCGACGGCGAACGCCGGACGACCACGACGCCGCGCTCGCGGAACGTCGCGCCATGGTGTATGCCGGGACATGCATCGTCGGTGGTCGCGGGGCGGCCCGTGACCGTCGCCACGGGCGCGGCGACCGAGCTGGGCGCGATTGCCGGGCGCCTCGCGCGGAGGGAGCGGCGCCGATCGCCGCTGCAGCGGGAACTCGACCGGCTCGTCAGATTCCTGCTCATTGCCGCAGTGGCCCTGATCGTCGTCACCGTGGGTCTGGGGTTCGTACGGGGCCAACCTGCGGGGGCCAACGTGCTCGCCGGTATCTCCGCGGCGATGGCGGCCATTCCCGAGGAGCCCCCGATCCTGTTGGCCGTCATCCTGGGACTGGGTGCCTATCGGCTCATGCGTCGAGGCGTTCTCGTCCGCCGTCTAGCCGCTCAGGAGGCGCTCGGCGCGTCGACTGATCATCACCGACAAGACCGGCACCTCACGGAGAACCGCCTCGTGGTCGAGGAGGTGACTACGAGCAGGAAAGGACCATCGAACCTGCGGAGGAGACCGACCTTCTCGCTCGAAGCACTGTCGCGCAGAGGAGGAGCATGGGCGACGGCCGCCACGCGACGTCGTGGGTCCTTCACGACGGCCCTCGAGGCGGCCCTCGAGGAGCGCGGCGCGTCCCGGAGCTGAAGGCCGAGCGCGTGATTTCGTCGGTGCAACACCGGAGACGGGCCGGCCGTACGCGATTCGACCGCCACAAGGACGACGGTGGATGGCGTGAGCTGGCTCTGGGCGCGCCGGAGAAAGTGTTGCGACGATCGTGATCGGCACGACTTCAGCGGACTGGGATAGATGGCAGGACGCCTCGACCGGCCAGCGGCGCGGCCGGGGGTCGGCTCCTCGCTGCTCGCCGGCACGGGTCGAGGGTGGGCCGTGGCGCCTGAGAGCCCTGATCGCGCTTCGCGTGATCGGCTCCGTGCCGAGGTTCCGAGGGGCGGTCAGGGTGGCGATCGAGCGCTGGCATCCAAACGGTGATCGTGACGGGGGACCACCTTGACGACAGCGCGGCGATCGCGAATGCGACGGGCTTGCCGCCGGGCGCGGCCCTCTCGGGCGAGGACCTCGACAAGATGAGCGACGACGACCTCGCATCGCGGCTGAGTACGATTCGCCTGGTCGCCCGCGCAACTACGGAGCACAAGCTGCGCCTGGTTCGCATGGGCCGAGCTCACGGCCGGATCGATTGCGGTGAACGGCGACGGTGTGAACGATGCTCCGGCGCTCGAGGCGGCCGAGTCGCCGTGTCGATGGGAGTAAGGGACGGCAGTGGCGCGTGGAGCGTCAGACATCGTCCTCGGCGACGACTCATTCGCGACGATGATGGACGGCACTGCGGGAAGGCCGGCGAATCGTCGCCAACGTCCAGAAGGGCCTCGTCTTCCTGGTGTCCACGCACGTGGCCTGCTGGGTTTCATCCTCATCGCCACGCTGGCGGGCTTCGGCCAGCCGCTGCTGCCGCTGCAGATCCTGTGGCTCGAGCTGTTCATCGACATCTCCGCCTCGGTAGCGTTCGAACAGTGAGCCCGAAGAGCCGGGCGCCATGCAGAAGCCCCCGCGACCTCGCACTGCCGTTGCTGGATCGGGGCATCCTGGTCCGCATCGCCGGTGCGGGTGGGTTCAGCGCCGGGGCCGCCTTCAATCATCCTGGTCCACCCGGGCCCGTTGAGCATGTCCGATGGGTGGCGTTCACCGCCCTCGTCGTGGCCCAGGCGGTGCGGGCCTATGCCAACCGCAGCCTCGGCCAGCCCTTGCATCGACTCCGGACGAACGGCTTCCATGGCGGCGTGCCTCATGGCGGTCGCCGTTCAGGCTGCCATTCCGAAAATACGTGGGGTTCTGGCGCCTTCCGCGCCACCCCGCTCACTGCTGCCGAATGGCTCGTTGCGGTGACGTGCGATGGTACCGGCGCTCGTTGCTCAGGCAGCTCGGGGCACCCGCCGCCGTGTCTGGGTCGCGTGATCGATGGGCCGGATGGCTCAGGATGATGAGGACGATTGGCACTAGCGACACAGCGTTGTGTGGCGGATCCTGAGCGTGGTTGATCTACTGAACATGAAGGAGGTTTGAGATGCTCGAGCTGATTGGTTGGGATGTCGGGATGAGCACGTTTGCCGCTGTGCTTCTGGTCGTTGGTGCGCTGATCATCGGCGTGTTGGCCTATCTCATCGGTGAGATGACGTTCGGCTACGAATGGGCGACGACCGGCTTGGCCGCCTCGTGGGCGGCTACTCGGCAGTGAGGCTTCGGCGGCTGAGCACGTGGGGTCCCGCGATCGAGGGCCTGTACATCGTGCCGGCCATCATCGGGGCCGTTGTTCTTGGTGGCATGCTGGACGCCGTGGTTCGCTTCGGGACCGAGGGCACGTACGACGCGGAGATGCGACCGATCTGAGACCGGCCGGGCGTAAAGGGCGGCAGGCGGCTGGGGCTGCCGCCCTTCCATGTGTTCTTGATCGGTCCCTCGGAGGGACCTTCGGCACTGAGCATCAGGCCGGACGGCCGTCGCCGCTCGCCTCCCAAGGCAGTGACGATGGTCGAAAGACGGATCGCGTCACCCCGAAGCGAGAGGAGCCCGACATGATGGAGCCGATTACCGGCAGCCGGCTGACCGACCTGCGCGTCGCGGAGCTGATGACCATCGATCCGATCACGGTCTCCGTTGAGGCCCCAGTCGAATATGCCGAGGACCTGATGCGACGCAATCACATCAGTGGCCTTCCGGTCGTCGACCTGGTCGGCCACCTTGTCGGGGTGATCAGCCAGACGGACCTCCTCTTCCTGGGTGGACCATCGGTCCGAGCGCTGATTCGCCATCGACGCCGCGGCGTCCGAATTGGAGACGTGATGAGCACGCCACCCGTGACCATCGACAGTGCAGCGCTCGTGCGAGACGCTGCGATTCGAATGGCACACGATCACCTCCACCGTCTCGTCGTCGTGGACGACCATGGGCGACCGGTCGGTGTGATCTCCTCAATGGACTTCGTCGCGCTGGCAGCCGAGGGCTGAGCGGGCACGAAGCCTGGCTTCGGCGCGAGGGGCGTGCCCGCCGCTCAGCGGCGAGAGGAGATGTCGAGCTCGATCTCCTCGGTGCCTGCCTCGATGTGGTCGCTGACGACGGGAAAGCCGGCATCTCGCAGGAGGTGGCGCATTGCTCCGTTATCTGCCCACATGATCGCTTCAACCGTCGTCGGACCCACTAACGGCGCGCGCTCGAGCGCCATGGCGACGAGACGTCGGCCGAGCCCTCGGCCGCGCAGCTCGTCCGCGACGGCGAATGCCACCTCACCTCCGCGACCTCCATCGGGCTGAATGGAGGCATGCGCGACGATCGCTCCGTCGTTCGGCCGGGCTCCCGCGAGATCCCGACGAGGCCGGTGGACTCCGCGAGCCGATCGATCGATGGTCGAGGAACCTGCGCGCAGCTGATGAAGCGCATGCGGCGCGACTCGGACGAGAGGCGGGCATAGAAGTCGGAGAGGTCGGGCGCATCGGTGCGCTCGATCGGGCGGATCGACACCCAGCGATCACGATCAATCTGCTCCCGCCAGGGGAACGTCGACCTCGCGTGGGAAGCGATTGCGCTCATGCGTCCGAACCTCTCCGTTGTGTCGATCGTCGCCCCTCAAGGGCTCCGTCCGTAGAGCCGTTCGGACCGACTGACCGTGACCGACGGCCCGGCGGTGGCGACGAAGAGGGGTGCAGACTTGGACCATGCGAATCGTCACCGCCGAGGAAGCCGTCTCCGGAATCGCGTCGGGGCACCAGATCTACGTGCACGGCGGCGCGGCGACGCCAGCGGTCCTGCTGGAGGCTCTGACCCGGCGGAGTGAGGATCTCCGCGATGTCGGGATGATCCATCTGCACACGGAAGGGCCGGCTCCGCATCTGGCGCCTGAGATGGCCCGCAGCTTTCGCCATCGCGCCCTGTTCATCGGCGGGAACGCCCGAGAAGCGGTGAACGACGGGCGAGCGGACTACGTGCCAATCTTTTTGTCCGACATCCCCGAGCTGTTCAGCTCCGGCGTACTGCCGCTTGATGCGGTGTTCCTCAACGTGTCGCGGCCGGACGCCAACGGCTTTTGCTCCCTCGGGACAAGCATTGACACGACCCTGGCGGCGGTCGCGTCGGGGGCGACCGTCATCGCGCAGCTGAATGCGTCGATGCCACGCACGCTCGGCGACTCGTTCGTTCACGTCGATCACATCGACCTGGCGATCGAGGTCGACCAGCCCCCGTTCGAGCATGCAAGCGCGAAGATTGGGGACGTCGAACGCCGGATCGGGGAGTACGTGGCCGAGCTCGTGCCCGACCGTGCCACGATTCAGATGGGAATCGGCTCTATCCCCGCCGCCGTTGCCATGGGGCTGCGCGACAAGCGCGACCTCGGCGTCCACACCGAGCTCTTCACCGACCCGGTCCTCGACCTCGTCGAGGCAGGGGCGGTCACCGGCGCGGCAAAGGAGATCAATCGCGGCAAGATCGTCTCCGCCTTCCTCATGGGCAGCCAGAGGCTCTACGCCTTTGTCCATGACAACCCGATGATCGAGATGCGGCCGGTCGACTACACGAACGACACCGCCGTCATCCGGCGCTTCCGGCGAATGGTCGCGATTAACTCCGCCCTCTCGATCGACCTCACCGGACAGGTCAGCGCCGACTCCATCGGCACTCGCTTCTACTCCGGCGTCGGGGGACAGATGGACTTCATGCGCGGGGCCGCCCTCGCGCCCGAGGGCCGCGCCATCATCGCGCTTCCCTCACTCGCGGCCGGCGGACGGGTCTCGCGGATCACGGCCGTCCTCGCGCCCGGGGCGGGCGTGGTGACGAGTCGGGCGCACGTCCGGACGGTGGTGACCGAGTTCGGCGTCGCCGAGCTCTTCGGGCGCAGCATCCGCGAGCGCGTCGAGGCGCTCATCGGCATCGCCCATCCCGACGTCCGCGACGAGCTCGCCCGAGAGGCCCGCCAGCTCTATCACGTCTGACCGGAGGCCAGATGGCAGGGAGACTGGACGACCGGCGGCACTGCTATCGGGACTGATGGCGGTCCAGCGTGAAGGGCGTAAAGCTGCCTCATCGTGCGAGCGCTGGCTCGCCGTCGACGCAGATCGATACAGATCACGCCTCACGGAGGGCAGACAGATGTCGAAGCCAACCATCACCCGCGTCTTCATCGGCAGCGTCGTCGCCATCGTCGCGGGATTCGTCCTAGGCCTCGTGGCGCTTCTCTTCGCCTTTGGCAGTGGCAGCCTCGTCATGACCGGGCCGGACGTCACGGGCATCGAGCCAACAGCAATTGCGTGGACGATGGTCGGGCTATTCGTGCTCGCGATCGTCGCAGTCGTTGGGGGCGCGATCGGAGGCCTCGTCGCCTGGATCGGCGCACTGCTCAACACGGCCAACCTCGACGACAAGACGTGGTTCATCGTCCTGCTCGTGCTGGGCACTCTCAGCTTCGGGCTCATCGCGATGATCGCCTACGTCATCGCCGGACCGGACGGCGAAGCTCGTCGGCTCGACGCGACCGCCTGACGATCACCTCACGCTTCCCGAGCCGCCGTCGAACGCGACGGCGGCTCTTCGGCGCCCTCGCACTCAGGCCATGGCTGCCGCGTCGGGGGGCCAGCGTATGCGAGCCGCCGACCCTGCCGTTCGGCGCCCGAGGAGGAGGACCTCCGGCACTGTCGCGCGCTGATCGCGGCACACACGCTGGCACAGAAGAGATCACGGGCGGGTCGGTCCGCGGGCCCGCCGCCCGTACGGATGCCCGCGCAGGAGGCACTCCATGAACGTGCTCGTGACCGTCGCGTCGAAGCACGGCGCCACCGGCCAGATCGGCGAGATCGTCGCTGACGTCCTGAGGGATGCGGGCCTCATCGTCGAGACGCACCCGCCGGAGACGGTCGACTCGGTCGACCGGTTCGACGCCATCATCCTCGGCAGCGCGGTCTACGCCGGACGCTGGCTCGAGCCCGCACGCGGCTTTGCGGGCCGGTTCGGCGGTGCGCTCGCGACGCGCCCGCTCTGGCTCTTCTCGAGTGGACCGATCGGTGACCCGCCGATGCCCGCTGGCGAGATTCCTGAGGCGCTGGAGCTCGTCGAGCGCCTCGGTGCTCGGGGCCATCGGACGTTCGCTGGACGCCTGATCCGGCGGCAGCTGGGCCTGCTTGAACGAAGCATCACACGTGCCCTCAGGGCGCCCGAGGGCGACTATCGCAACCTCGAGCTCATCCGCGCCTGGGCCGATGAGATCGTCGAGGTCCTCGTCCCGAGGACGGTGCGGGCATGAAGGCGCTCGTCATCTACGCCACACATAAGGGCAACACGCGTCGGGTGGCGGAGGCCATTGCGAACGGCCTTCGATCGGACGGCTCTGCTGCCGTCCGATCAGTCGATGAGTCACCCACGATCGCCGACGAGGATCTGATCGTCATCGGAGGGCCGACCGAAGGGCATCACGTGATCCCCGAGCTCTACGAGTTCCTCAACCGCCTGCCGGCAGGAGCGCTGACGGGACGCCGGGTCGCAGCATTCGACACGCGCCTCGATTGGCCTCGTTGGATGTCGGGATCGGCCGCCGACGACATCGGGCGTCGCGTCGAGAGCCTGGACGCCTGGAACGTCGTCAGGCCGGAGAGCTTCTTCGTGAGCATGGTGCCCGAGGTTCGTGCCGGCGAGCTCACCCGGGCGCGCGCCTGGGGCGCCGGCCTTGCCCACCAGATCCAACCATTTGCCAATGCACAGCTCGCCGCGAGTTGAGCGGAACAGCCAGGAGACTGACATGACCATCACGACATCTCCACCCGAGGCGGAGATCACAGCTCAGGCCGGCACGATGCGCGCGGCCGTCTTCCACGCGCCGAATGACATTCGTGTCGACGTTGTTCCCCGCCCGACGCCGGGTCCCGGAGAGGCGGTCGTCCGCGTCACCCTGACCACGATCTGCGGGACCGACGTCCACATTCTCAAGGGCGAGTATCCCGTCGAGCCAGGGCTGATCGTCGGCCACGAGCCGGTCGGCGTCATCGATGAGCTCGGGCCTGGTGTCGTCGGCTACGAGGTCGGCGACCGAGTGCTGGTCGGCGCCATCACGCCCTGCGGTCAGTGCCATGCCTGCCTCAGCGGCAAGCCGGCGCAGTGCGGCCACGGGTCGGGCTTCGAGGCCATCGGGGGCTGGAGGTTCGGCAACACGATCAACGGCGCACAGGCCGAGTACCTGCTCGTGCCGTACGCCCAGGCCAACCTGGCGAAGATCCCCGATGCGCTGACCGACGAGCAGGTCGTCCTGCTCGCCGACATCGCGTCGACGGGTTTCTCGGGCGCCGAGTCCGGCCACGTTCGCATCGGCGACACGGTCGTCGTCTTCGCCCAGGGCCCGATCGGCCTCTGCGCGACGGCCGGCGCCAAGCTGATGGGAGCAGCTCGCGTCATCGGCGTCGATGGCGATCCGAGCCGGGCCGCGATGGCCCTTCGGATGGGCGCCGACATCGTGCTCGATCCGGAGAAGGTCGACGTCGTGGCTGAGGTCAAGCGCCTCACTGGTGGCATCGGTGCCGACGTCGCCATCGAGGCACTCGGCCTCCAGGTGACCTTCGAAAACGCCTTGCGCAGCGTGCGACCTGGCGGGACGGTGTCCAGCCTTGGGGTCTACTCCGGCAAGCTGCAGGTGCCCTACGACGCCTTTGCCGCCGGCCTCGGTGACCACACGATCGTGACCACGCTGTGCCCCGGGGGCAAGGAACGGATGGAGCGCCTCATGCGCATGGTCGAGACCGGCCGATTCGACCCGGTCCCGCTCATCACCCATCGGTTCTCCCTCGACGAGATCGGCGAGGCGTATCGCGTGTTCAGCAACCGGCTCGACGGCGTGCTGAAGGTCGCGGTCCGACCCTGACGTTCATTCGCGTGGAGGCCGGCCCCCGAGCGGCGGGCCTCCACGCGCCCCTTGTGGAGGTGCGACATGTCATCCCCGTTGAAGACGATTCGGGCGGACGACGGCATTGGCCTCGGAATCGGACTCGGAGCGGCCATCGGGGCCGGCCTGGGCCTGGTCATGGTATTGCTGCTGGCGACCGATCTGCCCCTCGGCCTGGTGTTCGGAGCGAGCGCGGGCGGCATCGTTGGTCTCGTTGTCGAGTCCCTGCTCGAGGGCACGGCGGAGGCCACATGATGTGGAGCGACCGGGTCACCACTCCGCTCGCTGCCGCCGTACCGCCCCGCTGGCGCCCGGCGGCGTTGGTGGCGGTGAAAGCAATCCATACGGCGATCTTCGTATCCGTCGGCGGGATGATCGTGCTGATGCTGTGGGACGGGATCTCGGGACGACCCGGGCGACGTGGGGTCCTCGCCGGCACCGTCGTCCTCGCGGAGTCCGCCATCTACGCCAGCAACGACCGGGTCTGCCCGCTGACCCCGCTTGCCGTGCAGCTCGGCGCCGGAAGCGGAGCCATCGCCGACATCTTCCTGCCCGACTGGTTCAGCCGCCGGATCCCCGTCATCGGCGGCAGCGCCTTCGCGCTCGGCGTCGTCCTCCAGGCCCGCGCCTGGTCGAAGAACCGTCCGAAGCGCACTGCCGTTGAGCCGGTCGGCACTGGCTCGCCCCGGCGGTGAAGTGCCATTGGCGCGTTGACGGCCCTGCTGGCAGCCGAAGGGCACGCCCAAGGGTGACCTGTGGCACTGGCGGCAGCATCCGAACGAGTCAGACGCTAGGCCAGCGCATGAAGCTACTTCGAGGTCGACATGAAGCTCCTACTCGCCGCATTCCTGACGGCCCATGCCTTGATTCACACCTCGTACCTGGCCCCTGCGCCACCGCAGACCGCCGGCGGGCCCGAGTGGCCGTTCGAGATCGCCCGCTCGTGGCTCGTCACGGCCGGCGGGCTGGACCCTGGCGCGGCACGCGCGATCGGCACCGCCATGGTCGCCGTGACAGTGGCTCTTCTCGTCGCCGCGGCCCTGGGCACCGTCGGCTGGATCATCCCTTCCGACTGGTGGCCGGCGCTGATGATGTCAGGCGCGATCAGCTCGCTTCTGACGCTGACGCTCTACTTCCACCCGTGGCTGCTCCTCGGAGTCGCGATCGATGCAGCGCTGATTTGGGCTGTCGTCGCCGGCTGGCGGCCATTTGGTCTGGGAGTCTGATGGCCGCGGAAGAGAGGTCCGCGACATCAGGGTGGGCCATTTGCTTCAGTGAGCACCACGACGTGATTGCTGGCACGGTGGCCTGCCCGCTCAGCGGATCGGACGTTTCGCTCGATGAGTGCCTCGCCTGCCGCCACCTTGGGAACGTGTCCGACGAGCGCAGCGCGGATCGCTGGTGCTCGACCGAGGCTGTTGACCTTCGAGGTTAACCACGGTCAGGCGAGCCGGCCGCACGCGAAGCATCCGCTCTGGCGAGGCGCCATCCGCCTGGTGGTGATGCGGCTGGGCTGTCCGCCGCCCGTTCGCTGAGGGCCATGTAGTCCCCCGGATCAGGCCGTCTGTCACATGCGCTCGCGTCGGTGCATGGGCGAAGGTGCAGATGGCAACAACCACAACGAGAGTCGAGAGAGGGTATTCAAATGATTAGTCGACTGAGGAGCCTCGGCATCGTCCTCGGCCTCATGGGCATCGCGTTTGTCGTGGCCGGTGGCTTTGCGTTCTTCAAGGTCCAGGAGGGAACGGCATCCCTCAAGGCCTTCAGCGCGGCGCAGGGCGTCGAGCTCACCTACAACGAGGAGGGCCAGCTGGTGGACCGCGGCGAGACTGAGGGCGCGCAGACGCCATCATGGCGCCTGCTGACCGATGACTGGGAGCTACCCGGTCGTGGGCTGGCGAGCTCGATCCGAGCGGACCCGATCGTCAACACCGCCAGCGAGTACATGTACCAGATGGCGACGGTCGCCTACCACACGCTGCACGGCGACGCAGACGGTAGTGCTGGAAGAGGAGGTCGAGTACAACGGCGAGATGTTCGCCGCCGGCACCGTACGAGGTCCCGGTCGACGGCCGGTACTGGGCGCACTTGACCGCGAGCATCCAATCGAAGGACCGGCGCGTGCTCAGGCCTGGAGCGGCGTGGCCCACGCTCTGATCGGCGAGCTGGGTGTCGGCACCGTCACCGCGCAGGCGCTGCAGCTCGGACTCGGCCTGGCGGGCCTGTTCGCTGGACTCGGCGGAACGCTGATCCTGACCGGAGCCGGACTGGTCTGGGCCACCCGCGCCGAGAAGGTCCCCGTCCCGGTCCTCCGCCCCGCCAGCGCGGCGATCTGACCAACGACCGAGTGTTCGGGCCCCCGAGGCCCGACCCTCTGGGGGAGCCCGTTCGCCAACGAGGCGGACGGGCTCCTTTTCGTGCCTCGCCTTCATGAAGCCAGTCCAGGTTGCGCGGGACGACGCCGTTCAGGACGGGGCGTCGTCCGTTGCGACACACCCGCTGACGTGGGATGGTCCGCGTCAGCTAACCGTCGGGTGTTCCGAACGGACGTCAGAGCCCGGTGAATTCAACACATAACTGGGCGCCAAATGCTCACTGCGTGACGTAGAGAACCACAGCGCTCAGTGCGGGCGGCTTATGAGTCCCCTGCTCTACCACTGAGCTACTCCGCCACGGCCGTCGATTCTAGCGTGGTCAAACTGAACCCTCCACGCATGTCTCCTACTCTCCACCTCAGCGATCGCAGCTCAGGAGCCGCGGCAACGGGTCGTGCGGCGCATCGGTGGCACAGGCGGACGGGCCACGACCGCCGTTGATCACCGGCCATCCGTCGACCCATTCGATCCGGTCGAGGAACAGCGAGCGGAACGTCGTCTCGGGACGGACCATGGCGTGGTAGAGGATCCAGTCGTCGCCGTCAGGACCGCGGATCACGGCGTGATGGCCGGGGGCGTCGAAGCGGTCGTTGCCCTCGAGAACCGGGTTGTCCGGGTTGCGTCGATACGGACCGAACGGCGAGTCCGATCGCGCCACCAGGATCGCGTAGTGCGCCTCCGATCCACAGCAGGCGTCGCCCGAGTACCACAGGTAGTAGAGACCGTCGCGAACGGTGACCCACGCCGCCTCGATGAGGCTCTCGTACTCCCCGGCCGACGGTCGCAGGACCTCAATCGGCTCCGCGAGCAGGGTCAGCCCATCGGCACCCAGCTCCTGCGCCCAGATCGGCCCACCCGCCGAACCCCAAAAGAGGTAGCGATCTTCGTCGTCCAGCACAAACGGGTCGATGGCCGTGAACGTCCGCCCGGTGACGAGTGGACCGCCACTGTCCGTGAACGGTCCAGTCGGGTCCGGGGCGGTCGCGACGCCGATCGCCATCTCTCCTGTGTCCCTGCGCGCGGCCGAGAAGTACAGGCGGTAGGTTCCGTCGTCCCACGCCACGACATGCGGCGCCCACATGTCCCCGGGAGAGGGCACGGTCCACGGTGGATTCTCCGGGAAGGCGTCACCAACCAGCTCCCAGGAGACGAGATCCTCCGAGCGGAGGATCGGCACGTTCGTGAACCGCGCGTCGAAGTACGCCTGCGTCGTATACGCGAAATATGAGCCGTCGGCGCGCAGCACGGATGGATCCGGGGCGTCGTTGGCCAGCACCGGATTCTCGAACCCAGGGCGGGAGCCATATAGCCCGACGTAGGCCCCTGCTGTGACGATAAGGCAGACAATGGACAGCGACAGGAGCAACCGCCGTCGGGTCACTCGGCTGCGGCGCCGCCGCTGGATTCAGCCACGAATGCCGACCGACGCAATCCCGCCCATCAGCCGGTTCTGACTGAAGGCATAGATGATCAGGGGCGGAAGCATGGCCACGAGCGTGGCTGCCATCACGATGTTCCACTCCGTTCCGACGGTGGTGACCTCGCGAGCCAGGGCCAATGGCACGGTGAACCAGTCGGGGTCGTCGAGGTACAGGAGCGGGCCGAAAAAGTCGTTCCACACGCCGAGGAACGTGAACACGGCCACCACGACGAGCGCCGGGATCGTGAGTGGCAAGATGATCTTCCAGTAGATCATCCAGAATCCGGCGCCGTCGATTCGCGCCGCCTCGTCGAGGTCCTTCGGGATCGTCCGCATGTACTGGCGCAGCAGGAAGATGAAGAATGGGTTGCCGGTGAAGGCGGGCACGATCAGCGGCAAATAGCCCGCCGGGAAGCCGTCCACCGTCCCGTACCAGCCGATATTGAAGAACAGCAGGAACTGCGGAATGAGCAGCACCGGCGCCGGCAGCAGCATCGTCGCCAGCACGACGGCAAACAGCACGTTCTTCCCGCGAAACTCCAGTCGCGCGAAGGCATACGCGATCAACGAGTTGCTCAGCACGGCGCCGACAATGTTCAGCGACGCCAGCAGCAGGCTGTTCAGGGCGTAACGCCCATAGGGCTCGTTCGGCTGGGTGAGCGCATCCACGAACGTTCCGACGTTGAAGTACTGGGTTGGGAACCACTCGGGGGGGAAGGTGAAGACGGGCACGTTGTCGGGCTTCAGCGCCGCAGTGAGCATCCAGCCCAGCGGCAGCACGATGAACGCGGTCAGGGCCAGCAGACAGAGGTAGACGAACGCGGCGTGCGCAGTGCGGCGCGTGGTGAGCCTGGCGACGGTGCTGGCACGAGTCCCCGGAGCAGCGGTCGATGTCACCCTCGCACCCTCATGCCTGATAGAAGACGAAGCGCTTTTCGAGCTTGAACGTGAGCCACACCAGCAGCAGCCCGATCACGGTAAGAATCCAGGCGAGCGCCGCGGCGTATCCCATCTGGCCCTCGACGAATCCCCTGCGATACAGGAGCAGCATGTAGAACAGCAGCGAGTCCGCCGGGCCGGCTGCCCCTCCCGCCCCAGAGATGACGATAACGGGACCGATGATCACCAAGGCCGCTGTGAGCTCACCGATGAAGAGGAAGAACATGGTGGGCGAGAGCATGGGGAGCGTGATGTGCCGGAATTTCTGCCAGGGACCGGCTCCGTCGATCCCGGCAGCCTCGTACAGGTCGGGTGGAATGTTCTGCAGCCCGGCGAGATAGATGATCGCATTGGTCCCGACTCCCCAGAGCCCCATGATCGCCACGCCCCACAGCGCGAAGTCGGGGTCCTGGAACCAATTCGGCGGATCCTCCACCCCGATGCCACGGAGGAACTGGTTCACCGCGCCCAGGTCGCTGTTGAGCAGCGTGAACCACAGGACGGCGATGGCGACGCCCGAGAGCACCGCGGGGACATAGAGGATGGTCCGGAAGAATCCCATGCCCGGAACCTTCTGGTTCAGCAGCAGGGCCACGACGAGGCCCGAGACGAGGAACAGGGGCACCGCGATCACGATCCATGTCATGGTGACCTGAAGGGCCTTGTAGAAGCTCGGATCGTCGGTGAAGGCGCGAGCGTAATTCTCCAGACCGATGAACTGTCCGGGACGAAGGAGCTGCTCGTCAGTGAAGCTCAGCCATACAGCCCAACCCAGCGGGATGACCATGAACAGGATGAAGCCGGAGATCCACGGCGCGAGGAAGAGGTAGGCCGCTCGCTCCTCGGATTTCGAGCCGGGTCGTCCACGCCGGGGCAAGCTCGCGATGGCGGCGAGCGGGCCGGCGACGCCCGCCTCGCTCAGCCGCTCGCCGGGAGCGCCTTGCTCGCCGACCTGCATTCCCATCGGATCACTCGCTGGGCTCTGCCGAGGCCTCTGCCTGTTCCTCCTCGACCTGGTCCTCGAAGTCGGCCTGGTCGAAGGTGTCCCATCGTGCCCAGACCTCGTCCAACCGCTGCTGGGCGGCGGCGGCCATGTCGTCAAGGATCGCCTGAGCGTCCGTCTGGCCTTCGATCGTCAGCAGTCGCATCACCTCAACCGGATCCCAGTTCTCTTCGCCCGGCGGCGCAAACGGCAACGGCCGCGCATTGGCGAGCGCAGTCAGGAACGCCTGCTGGATCGGATCGTCCTGGCCATAGCCAGCCTCCTCGGCCACGACCGTCGAGAGGGGCGGGTCAGGCGTCACGGTCATCTGGATCTCCTGCGCGTCAGTGGCCATGAACTGCAGGAACTCCAGTGCCTCCTCGGGATGCGGACTCTCCGTGAACGTGCCCCACGGCGCCGTCCAGGTGTCGACGAAGTCCTCCTGGCCCTCCACCACGAAGAAGGGGGCCATCCCGAAGTCGATCTCCGCCTCCTGGTACGTGGCCACCGCGGTGAAGTCACTCCACGTCATGGCACTCTGCCCCTGCGCAAAGAGATCGGACTCGCCGATCGTGTCCAGGACGCTCGAGCTGGGCGCGAGCCCCTCGTTGATGAGCGCCGCGCCGATCTCGAAGGCCTCGGCAAGCTCCGGCGAGTTCATGTTCCCCTCGGCGGTTCGGCCATCCTCTCCGTAGATCGGGTAGAAGCCGAAGGCGATGTCTGCTGGCATCGAACAGCCGTACACGTTCGTGGCCGGGTCTTCATTGGGCTGCGCGAGCTGTCGACAGACGTCGGCATATTCCTGGAAGGTCATCGAGTCCTCGAGCGGGGGATGCGGTACACCCGCCTCGTCGAAGATTGCCTTGTTGTAGACGAGAACGTTTCCCCCAAGGAACGTCCCGACACCGTAGACGCCATTGGCCGGATCGTTTTCGAGCGCACCCCTGGAGAACCCGCCGGCATTGAAGTCGTCGACGCTCACGCCCCATTCCGCCAGCCTATCCGTCAGCTCGACGACGTAGCCAGCTTTCATCCAGTCGTCGCTCTCGATGATCGCCACGTCGGGCGGGTTTCCGGCCACGAGGGCGGTGTTGACCTTCGTGACGTACTCCTCCTCGGGGTAGACAACGATCTCGACATCCTTCCCGGGGTTTCCCTCCTCGAACGCCGCTTCCATCGCCCGGATCGCCACTTCGTCGTCACCCTGCGGAAACATCCAGACGCTGATGGAGTTGGCGTCGGCGCTGTTGTCGGTCCCTCGACCGAAGCAGCCCGCCAGCAATGCGGATGCGCTCAGCAGAGCCATTGTCGTCAGGACTCGCCGGTTAGCACGCATTGCGACTTCCCTCCTCTTGCGGTGAGCACTCACGATCCTGCAACCGGCCCGGTCGCGACGCCAGATTGCGGGGATCCTGCCTGCCTTTCGCGCAGGCGTGGGATGTCTCTCATGGCGATGTCCCTCACGGTGGACCAGGCATCTCGACCGGGAAGCGCAGTCATCAGGTCCGTGAAGCCTAGCGACCGATGCCGCCGGACGAAAGCCCGGAACGCGCTCCGACTCTCCAGGGGTTCGGGCCCCACCCACACCGATCGCCGGATGCCGACCGGGTCGCGTCCGACCGCCGTGCACGCACGCTCGAATTCCGCGACTCGCTCGGCGAGGCTCGAGGACACGGCCTCGGTCGCGGTCCCCCGTATCGTGGGGAACGTATCCCAGATGTCCGCGTAGCGGGCCGCAAGGCGCAGCATCCGCGGACGGTGGGCAGCAATCAGGACCGGAATGCGGGGCCGCTGCACGGGCTGCGGCAACGCGAGTGCGCCGTCGAGCCGGTAATGCCGGCCCTCGAACGCCGCGGGCTCAGCCCGCCCGAGACGTTCGATCACCTCCAATGCCTCCTCGAGACGACTTACCCGCTCGGGCGCCGAGGGAAAGTCCAGTCCGAATCGACGGTGCTCGTCCGGATACCAGCCCGTCCCGATTCCGAGAATGAGACGCCCGCCACTGACGTGGTCGACGGTGGTCGCTTGCTTCGCGAGGACCGATGGATGGCGAAACGTGTTGCTGCTCACCAGGACGCCGATTCGAATGCGCTGCGTCAGGCTCGCAATTCCCGCCAGCGACGTCCAAGCCTCGAACATCGGACGATCGTAGGGTGGGTCGGTCGGCATGAGGTGGTCGACCAACCATGCGTGGTCGAAGCCGAGCTCGTCGGCTAGCGCGAAGCGCTCGACCAGCTCCGGCCAAGACATTCCCACTTGGCCGATGAACAGGCCGAAGCGCGGGGCGGGAGCGGTTTCCGTCATTGCTCGATCACCACCTTTCCCGCCTCGCCTGACAGGAAGCCGCGATACGCCTCTTCGAGGTCGCGAACCGGATACCGGTGGGTGATGATCTGCCCGAGATACGCGCGATGGCGCACCAGCAGCGCAAGATTGATGTGAAGCGCGTCGTAGCGGAAATACTCGCTGCCGAGCACCGCCCGCTCGGGCCCGATCAGTTCCTCACTCACCGAGAGGGCGAGCGTCTCCCCATGGCCCACGCAAACCAGCACCCCGCGACGCCCGAGCCCCTCCAGCAGCATCTGGCGACCCGATTCCCGTCCGGACGTGTCGATGGCGATGTCGGCGCCGTCCGCGAGTCCCGCGCCGCGAAGCGCGCCGGACATGGTCGCCGTGCGGAGATCAACGGGTACCGCCCCCAGGCTCTTTGCCAGTTCCAGTCGGAATGGCGCAACGTCCGCTGCCAGGATGATGGTCTCGCTACCGAGCATCAGGTGCGCCATGGCGACGGTGCCCAGGCCGACCGGCCCGGCTCCGGCGACCAGCACCGACTCCACGTCGGGCCGGACCGCGATGGCGCGGGATAGCGCATGAGAGGTCGTCCCCATCACGTCGAGCAGCAGGGTGGCCTCGGCCGGCTCGAGCTCCGTGCCGGTCGCAAAGAAGTTCGACTCATGCACGAGCTCGAAGCGGCCCAGGCCACCGTCGTGAGTGAAGCCCATGTCGCCCCGCTTGGCGAGACACTGGTTGGTCGCGCCGACCAGGCACGATCGACACGCGCCGCAGAAGTCCATGAGGAAGACCACGCCCCGGCTGCCGATCGGCGTCGAGCTTCCTTCCCCGACCTCAACGACCTCGCCCGCGGCCTCGTGCCCGGGCGTGACGCTCGAGCCGTCGCGCAATTGGCCGCGGTCGGTGCCACACAACGCATTCGCCCGGACACGGAGCAGCAGCTCTCCCAGCCCCGGCTCGGGGACCGGGCGCTCGCGTGATCCGATGCGGCCGTCGCCCAGGAAGTGAGGCACCCGTTGCGTCCTCGCGACGGCGCCGGCCGCCATCAGCCCACCTGCTCATAGGTGAGTGCCACCTGCAGGACATCTCCCGGCTGCTGGAGTGCAGCGAAGGCGGACGCCGCATCCTCGACCGGCAGTGTCAGCCGTGGCAGGCCACCGAACACGACCTGCCCGGTGAGACCCATGCCGATGCTGCCCGACCGAAGGCTCCGCCAGGTCTGGCCCGGATGGATGTTGCCGATCTGTCCGCACACGATGCGGATGCCGTTGTGATGGAACTCGTTCCCGAGGTCCAGGCCCACCCCGTCTCCTTGGTAGAAGCCCACCGCGACGACGGTCCCCCGTCGGCGGAGCACGCGGATCGCCTCGTGCAACGCACGCGTCGAGCCGGTGCACTCCCACGCTACCGGGATCCCCTCGGGGCCGTGCAGACGCTTGAGGACCGCCGCGACGTCGTCGACTCGTGCCGCATCGACGGTCTCGAATCCGAGCGATGCGGCGACCGCGAGACGCTGCGGGAGGCGATCGACCAGGTGGACCGGTTCGGCACCGGTCGCACGGACCATCTGGGCGGTGAGAAGGCCGACGACCCCGGCCCCGAAGACCACCGCCGGCGCACCGGCATGTTCGCCCTCCCCGAACGCAACCGCATTGGCGCAGATCGGGCCCATCTGGGCCATGTCAACCCCGTCGTCCCAGCTGAGGCCCTTGGGAAGCTGCTGAGCCGCGGCAGCATCGCCGGGGAGGCTGGTGAGCTCGGTGTGTCGCCAGTTGCCGTAGACCCGCGCTCCCATCGGAACAGCGGGCGCGCGGCTCTCCACGACCTCACCGGCCGCCCGATAACCGATGACCAGCGGGTAGGAGACCGAAACGGATCCCGGCTCGAACAGCCGCAGATCCTCGTTCCAGCGCTTGTGGAGATAGACGTTCGTCGCGGCCTTGCCGTAGAAGGTCATCTCCGTACCCGAGCTGATCGCCGAGCGCACGGTGCGAACGCGAACGTGCCCGTCGAGAAGGGGCGCCGGCTCGTAGCGAACGCACTCCACCTCTCCGGTGTCGGTCAGCTGGACCGTTCGGCCGCCGACTTCGCCGCGCTCGACCAGTTCACGTAGGGAGTCGGGTACCGGAGCGGCGGCACTCACGCCCGAGGAACCGCGGCCGCTCGCTCGATGTGGCCGCGCAGGAAGGCAGCGGCGGGCGGCAGAACCTGTTCGGGGTCGCCCGACAGGTTGCACTCCATCGACCCCCATCCGTCATAGCCGATGCTGTGAAGGCCGGCGAAGACGTTGGCGAAGTCGAGATGGCCTCGACCGGGCTCGAGGCGCTGGGAGTCTGCGAGATGGACATACGCGAGCATGTCTCCGGCGCCGGCCAACGCGGCACCGATGTCAGGCTCCTCGATGTTCATATGGAAAACATCCCCCATCGCCCGCACGTTCGCGCTCTCCATGGCACGCGCCCAGCGGACGGCATCGGCGACGGTCACCGAAACACTGTTCTCGTACCGATTGATTCCCTCAACCACCAACGTCCCTCCCACCTTCTCGGCGTGCTCCGTTGCCTCGCGCAGGCCGTCCAGCCACAGCCGCTCGTCCTCCGGCGGAGTACGGCCGGTCCCGCAGTTCGGCAGCGTTTCCGTTCGCCCATAGATCGGGACGACAATCAGCGGAGCGCCGAGCTGGGCCCCCAGCTCGAGAAGGCGTTTGACGTCCTCGAGGCAGGCCCGGATCTGCTCCTGATCGGGATCGATGAACCAACCACGATGCCCGGAGCACATGGCGCTGACCGGGATCCCGTCTCGGACCGCCTCCTCAGCTGCCTCGATCATCGGGAAGTGGGAGAGCTCGATCCCGTCGAAGCCGTACCTCAGCGCGTTGTCTCGCTTTTCGCGTAGAGAGTTCCCGGGAACGAGTCGCGATTGGATCGCCAGCTTCGGCATCTTCACGTCCACGGCGCGGTACCGGCGGGCTCCCGCATGATGGCCTGGTTGAGGGTGCCGATCGCGCGAGCCAGGCCCTCATCCGCTGGAGGCGAGGCTGTCCTCATGCTCGATCGACAGCACGTGGTCATAGCCGACCAGTCGGAGCGAGCTCACGAAGCGCCTCCAGAACAGGACATCGTGCCCGTCGCCGACGCTCCGGAATACCCATGAGCGGTTGGCCACGTCATCGTACCGCTCGAGGTCCAGCACCCCGTTGCGGGCCACGTTGTACGAGTCCAGGGCGGTGTCCTTGGCGTGAACGTGGTAAATCGCAACACCGAGGTCACGGATGGCGGCGATCGGGTCGATTCCCTGCCAGAACAGGTGTGAGGGATCCAGGTTCGCTCCGATCACCTCGCCGACCTCGCCTCGGAGGCGGAGGAGCGTCTTGGGGTTGTAGACCACGAAGCCTGGATGCATTTCGAACCCCAGGCGCACGCCGTGCTCGGACGCGAAGGCTCCCGCTTCCCGCCAGTACGGCAGGACCACCTCATCCCACTGCCAGGCGACGATCTGGCTGAACTCGGGTGGCCAGGCGCACGTCACCCAGTTCGGCTGAGTCGCCTGCCGGCCGTCACCAGGACAGCCGGAGAACACGTTGACAACGCCGATGCCGAGCTCCCCGGCCAGTCGCACGGTGTCGCGAAACACTCCGTCGTCGTGCGCCGCGCGCCCAGCATCGGGATGGATGGGGTTTCCGTGGCAGGAGAGCGCACTGATCGTAAGGCCGCGCGATGCAAACGCCTCCGCGAACCGGTCGCGCGAAGCGGAATCCGTCAGCAGCTGAGCGGGCTTGCAGCGGGCGTCCCCCGGATAGTTCCCCGCGCCGACCTCGACGGCCTCCAGGCCAAGCTCACGCACCCGGTCGAGCATCGGCCCGAGCTCCAGCGAGCCGAAGATTGGATCGAAGACTCCGAGCTTCATGCCTCCTCCACCGACGCGATATCGTTCACCCGGATGATGCACCGGTGGCCCACGACACCAGGGCGGCGCGGTCGCGCGTCCTCTCGGATCCAGGCACGCGAGCCTTTGGTCCGTCGTGGGTCATGGGAACCGTAGTGCAGAGGAACGTGAAAGCATGCCGCAGACGGTACTGATCACCGGTGGATCCGGCACGCTTGGTCGGGAACTGGCGCCGCTGCTCGCGAGCCAGGGCTGGAGCGTTCGCGTCGCCGATCTCGCGCCGACATCGATCGGCGGCGCCGAGTTCTTGAAGACCGACCTGCGCCGCGCCGACGAAGTGCAGAGAGCCGTGGAAGGAGTGGATGCCATCGTCCACGCTGCCGCCTGGCACGGCATGCACCTCCGCGATCACCCGGCCCGCGACTTCTGGGAACTCAACGTCGACGGCACATACAACGTCCTCGAGGCCGCGATCGCCGCCGGTGTCGGACGGCTCGTGCTGTCGAGCACGATGGGCGTGTACGGCTCATCGTCCCATCCGTCAGCCCATGGCCCGGCGATCCGGGTCGACGAGTCGGTTTCCCTCCTCCCCACCGACATCTACGGGCAGTCCAAGGTCATGAGCGAGCAACTTGTTGCCTTTTTCGTCCGGACGCACGGCCTTCATGCCGTCGCACTCCGCTACGGCATGTTCGTGCCGGAGCCGTTCGCACACTACGGCATCCGCCTCCTGTACGGCGGGGTGGACGTGCGTGACGTGGCGGCAGCCAACGTCGCCGCCCTTCGTCGATGCGAGTCTCCGGTCGAATTCGCGGCGTACAACATCTTCTCCGCGTTGCCCTTCGACGACCGCGACCTGGAGGGGCTCCGCCCTGACCCCCTCAGCGTGGTCGAACGGCACTGGCCGCAGGCAACTGGCCTGCTCGAGGCGATCGGAGCCAAGCCGTGGGGGCCAGTGAACACCCTCTACGACAGCTCGCGCGCGACTCGGGAGCTCTCGTGGCGCCCGCGGTTCGGACTCGCCGAGTTCATCGACGGTGTGGCGCACGGCGCTCGGTCGGCGGCCGAACTGGTCCCCGCTGACGCATCGGATTCCGCGTGACGCCCGGGGGGCAGCGGCAGACGATTCGATTGGATGGCGAGTGGCGTTTCGTACGCGACCCGCAGCTGGAGCGCTCCGCGGCCGATCTGCCTGACGGCGAGCCGATCACCGTGCCCGGCTGCTGGGAGGCGCAGATCCCTGACCCGTTCGGGATCGTTCACGGCTGGTACTGGCGAGACATCGAGTTGCCTCCTTCGTGGGATGGGGACGGCGACGTGGTGCTCCGCTTCGAGGCGGTGATGTATCGCTGTGCGGCGTGGCTGGACGGGCGCCCCATCGGTGGACATGAAGGCGGGTATGTCCCCTTCGAGCTGCCGCTCGACGGCCTTCGCGCCGGCACTCGACAGCGGCTGGTCCTTCAGGTGACCAACCCGATGAACGCAATCGAGCAGTATCCGGCGCTGTCGGGGCAGCGACTCACTGCCGCCGAGGCGCGAGTTCCGGAGCTACCGATCCGCGAGATCCCGCACGGCAAACAGACGTGGTACGCCAGCCAGAGCGGCCCGTGGCGCTCGGTCAGCGTGGAGCGGCGGCCCCATCACCGGCTCGACCGGGTTCGCGCGAAAGCCGACTGGGCTTCCGGTCGCGTCGAGGCTCGGGCATGGACGACGGGCGTGGCCGACGGGCGCATCGAATTCGCCGTCATAGACCCGTCCGGCACCGAGGTGGCCCGTGCATCGACGCCGGCCGAGGCACTCGCCACGGTCGAGATGCAGACACCCGATCGCCAGCCATGGCACCCGGAGACGCCCTACCTCTACCGGCTGGTTGCGCGGTTGTGGGCCTCGGGCCGCCTCGCGGACGAGTCGGAGACGCGATTCGGCTTCCGAGAGATCCGGACCCGAGACGGCCGCATCCTGTTCAACGGCCGCCCCATCATCCTGCGGGGCGCGCTCGATCAGGACCTGTATGCGCGCACCATCTCGACGCCGCCGAGCCGTGAGCTGCTCGATCGCCAGATCGCGCTGGCCCGCGAGATGGGCTTGAACCTCTTGCGCTGCCATATCAAATCACCCGATCCAGCGTACCTGGACGCGGCGGACGAAGCCGGCATGCTGCTCTGGTGCGAGCTACCCAACTGGCTGACGCTCACGCCGGCGTCGGCTGCACGGGCGGAGACGCTGCTGGCCGAGCTGGTGGCCATGGTCGCGGACCACCCGTCGGTGGTCATCTGGACGATCATCAACGAGGACTGGGGCACGGACTTGCGTCACTCGCCTCGCGATCGGCGCTGGCTGCGAGCAATGGTGGACCGCCTGCGAGTGATGGATCCTACGCGGCTGGTGGTCGACAACTCCGCGTGTGCCGCGCCGGGTGGACCGAATTTTCATCTCGATACCGATCTCGCAGACTTCCACCAGTACGCCGCGATGCCCGACGGCGCTCCACGATGGCGCGAAGTGATGGCGGAACTGGCCAGGCGGCCGGCATGGCTCTGGAGCCCACACGGGGACGCGGTGCGCCGAGGCGACGAGCCAGTCGTGGTCAGCGAATTCGGGACGTGGGCGCTACCGCAGCCCGGCGGCCTGGCGGGCGCGTGGTGGACCGAGACTGGCGACGGCGTGGCGCGACCTGCCGGAATCGACCAGCGGTTCATCGCCCAGGGCCTCGACCGGATCTGGCCCGACCTCCGCGAGCTGAGCGCGGGCACCCGACGACTCCAGGTCGAAGCGCTGCGCTACCAGGTTGGAGAGATCCGCCGCCACCCCGCCATCGCCGGCTTGGTGGCAACCGAGTTCACCGATGCCAACTGGGAGGCAAATGGCCTCCTCGATCTCGAACGACATCCGAAGCCCCTCCAGGATCGGCTGATCCAGATCTTCGGGCCGTCCATGCTCATCGTCGACCTCCCCCGTCACGACCTGTGGTCCGGCGAGGATGTCGTGGCCAAGATCTACCTTTCGTCCGAGGCCGCCGGCGCGGGAGGAACGCTGACCTGGCAGCTTGGGTCGTCAGCGGGATCGAGCGAGGTTGCCCCATGGCCGGAGGCTACGGTCACCGAGCTCGGGGGCATCCAGATCCGGGTCCCCCTGGTCGAGGCAACGGCCGACGTCGAGCTGGAGGTTCGGCTCGAAGGCCATGACGGATCGCCAATGGCGTTGTCGACAATCCCCTGCGCGGTTCTCCCTGAGAGACCGACGACCTCCGATGGGTCCGACGCCAGCCTGATCGTCGTGCCCGACCTCGACGCAGACGGGCTGGACGCGGTGAACGGGGGCGCTCGCGTTCTCCTTCTTGCCACTTCGGACGACGCGCTGCCGTCAAACCTCCGGCTGGATCGGCCCGTGAGGCTGCAGGCCAGATGGCCAGAGCCTCATCCCGAAGCGGACTTCACATGGAGCGGTGACTGGATCAGCGCCTTCTCGTGGATCGAACCGTGGCTGGCAACGGACCTTCCAGCCCGGGCGCCACTCGACTTCACGTTTGCTGAGGTGCTTCCCGATCACGTCCTCACCGGGTACCAACCGTCCATCCATCGCAACGAGATCTCCGCGGGCATGTTCGCGGGATGGGTCCACGCGCCCGCCGCACTGATCTGGACATTCCCCCAGGGACGGGGGCGCCTGACCGTCACCACGCTGCAGGTCGCGAGCCCCCGCGGCCCGGTGGCCAGCGTGCTGCGATCCGCTTTGGTGGCATTGGCGTCGGGCCGAAGGCGAGCCCGGGTTTCGTCAATCGATCTCGCCGGCGCCGCGACTCGCCGACGTCGCGAACGCCTGACCGACTCGTGAGCCGTAGTGAGCGCGATAGTCACGCAGGACGCGCGCCGCTGCGCTGGTCGCATCGCCGTGCGGCACGAGCGCGACGATTGACCCGCCGAACCCCCCGCCGGTCATGCGGGCCGCGACTGCTCCGTGCGCCATGGCCAGGCGGACGAGGGCATCCTGCTCGGGGGTGCTGACCTCGAAGTCCACTCGCAGGCTGGCATGACCCTCAGCCATGATCGCCCCGAGTTCCGCCAGGTCGCCGGCCCGCAGCGAGCGCACGGCGGTCCGCACGCGCTCGTTCTCGGTCACGACGTGTCGAAGGCGCCGCGACGCCACCGGGTCGAGATCAGCAACGAGGTGTGGCAGCTCATCGGGCGAGACATCTGCTGGCCGCCGCCCCCCGAGCGCCTGAAGCGATCTTGCCAGCTCTCGCGTCCGCTGGTCATACCCCGACTCCGACAGGCTCCGGCGGACACCAGAGTCGAATACGACGATGACGTGGTCGGTCGGTATCGGGACGAGCTCGTGCACGAGGGTCGTGCAGTCCAGCATGATCGCGCGATCCGCCGCGCCGAGCAGGGACGCAGCCTGGTCCATCACGCCCGATGGAACGCCCACCGCGCGGTGCTCCGCCCGCCGGCACAGGTCCGCCAGCGCCAGCGGCTCCGGCGTCACGCCGGACGCGGCGCACAGAGCGAGCGCGACCACAACCTCCAGCGCGGCCGATGAGGACAGGCCAGTGCCAATGGGTAGCGACGATGAGAGGTGGCCGCGCAGGCCGTTCGACCGACCGTTGGCAGCCGTCAGCTCGGCCGCGACGGCTGCCACGTACCGAGCCCAACCGGCAGCCGGAAGATTCCCGCCGTTGGCTCGCATGGTGACCGTGCCCGGCATCGCATCCGAGCTCAGCAAGATCTCGTCGCCGCCGAGGACAGCCTCCAGCGTGATCCCGCGATCGATCGCGACCGGAAGGACGAGGCCCCCTGTGTAGTCCGTGTGTTCGCCGATGAGGTTTACGCGGCCGGGAGCCCAGAACCGTCGCAGCTCAGGCATCCCTCAGCCGACGCGCGGTCTCCTCGGGGACGAGGTCGTTGATGAATGCACCCATGGCCGCCTCCGAGCCTGCAAGGTACTTCAGCCGATCTGGCGCACGTTGGATCGACAGGAGCTGGAGATGCAGACGAACTAGGTCGCGCCCGTTGTTCACCGGCGCCTGGTGCCAGGCGGCGACGTAGGGCATCGGCTGCGCGCCCGGATGGAACTGCTCGAACCGCCGCAGCAGGTCGAGATAGATCGCCGCGAGCTCGTCGCGCTCCCCGTCATCGAGGCCCGCGAGGTCGGGGACCGCGCGGTGCGGGAAGAGCTGCAGCTCAATGGGCCAGCGCGCCGCCTCCGGCACGAACGCCGTCCATCGCTCTCCCGCCACGACGACGCGGTTGCCACGGCGCTCAGTGTCGAGCACGTCTGCGAAGAGGTCGCGGCCGGTGGTCACACGATGCGCTCCCGCCCTCTCGAGAACCCGCGCCGTGCGCGGCGGTATGAAGGGATAGCCGTAGACCTGGCCGTGCGGATGATGCAGGGTCACGCCGATGGCCTCGCCCCGGTTCTCGAACACGAACACCTGTTCGATGCCCGGTTCCTCGGAGAACGCGGTCGTACGATCCGCCCACGCCTCGATGATCAGGCGAGCACGCTCGATGGACAGGATGCCGAAGGAGCATGCGTGGTTATCGGTGAAGCACAGCACTTCACTTCGTCCGGGGCCAGCGAACGCCGGAAACCGATTTTCGAAGGACACCACGTCATATGCCTGCGCCGGAATCTCGGTCGGCCGGCCGGGCCGGCTGGGACAGAGCGGGCATTCGTCGACGTCCGGAAGGTGCGTGCGCTGCTGCCGATGGGCGGCGATCATCACCGGCTCCCCGGTCAGCGGGTCCATCCTCACCTCGGAGCGCATCGGGACCGCCGGCAGGTCGCGGCCATCGGGCGGTCGCCCATCCGGGACGCGCCCCTCGTCGAAGTAGATGAGCTCACGTCCGTCGGCAAGCCGGGAAGTGGTGCGTGAGAAACGGTATTCCAAGCGGTGACAAGTCTAGTGCCGCCGGTGTTCGCCATGCGCGAATCCGCCCAGCGGGCTGGCCTGCCGAACCGGCCGCTAACCGGATCGGATCGAGGGCATAACCGAGCGTGAAACGCTCACGACTCGAGGAGGCGAAGCACAGCGTTCAGTGGGAGCGGCTATGAGTCCCCTGCTCTACCACTGAGCTACCGATCCCTTTCGAGGCGCCGTCCCGTCGCGACATCGAGACTGGTCGCGGCACGGAGCCCGGGACTACCGGCCAGCCAGACGCGCCTCAGCACGCCACCAATCGAGCAGTACAGCCATGTCCTTGTCATCGCGAATCGCTTTACCGAGAACGTTGGCACCGTCATACGTCCAGTACAGAACCGCGTCGCCCGTCACCGACGTGAAGCACAGCAGCTGGCCGCTCCTCCCGCTGAACGCCCACATCTCAAGTATCGGCAATTCATCCGACGAGCAGACTCCTTCGGTCGCCCCCACTTGCGCCCCATGGCTTGCCATCCACTCAGCGGCGTTGACCGGCGCCGACGGATTCGTCGTCTGGCTGATGCGCCACATCCATACGGATGAAGGACCGCTCGTCGAGCGCGAGAATTGGCAATGAATACCACCCGAGGTAGCCATGAAGGCGATCGGGGCCGGGGCGCCATGCGCAAGACCCCCGACGTCCCGAAACTGTGGCCCGTCCTCCGGGAGCGCCGGTCCACACTGTTCGTGCCTGCCCGGCGCGATGTACGCCAGATTTGCGCGCTGGTCGTCGTCGAGTACGTCGGCATCCACGGAGGCAATGACCGAGGGAGGCGGCATCGAGGGGGAGTCGCCTTCGGACGCGCTTGGCGTGACGACGCTCGCATTCCCGAACCGCGTTGCCAAGGCGGCGCCACCCAAAGCGAGTACGAGGATGCCGCCGACGAATGCGATGCCCCACTGGGCGCGGACCGCGCGGACGGCGGGCGTGCCAGACGTCACGACGCGATACACGGGCATCGGGTCCGCGATGCCCTTCAAGCGTCGCCGCCCGCGTGCGACGAACGAGACGTCCAGATAGCTGCGGGTCAGGCTCCGGACGGTTTCGCTGACAAGCACCTCGCCCGGCTCGGCCGCCGCACAGATGCGTGCCGCGATGTTGACCGCGCTACTGACGATGCCCTGCTCGGCGTCGTCCTCGACCTCGCCGGCGTGGATGCCGATGCCCGCCCGGATTGGCTCGCCCTCGCTGGCACCCAGGCCGGCCTGAATGGCGAGTCCGGCCTCGACCGCTTGACTGACCGAGCCGAACACGACGTAGAAAGAGTCGCCTTCGGTCCGGATCTCGGCACCGCCGAAGGAGCCGATCGAGTCGCGGACGATCCCCCGGTAGGCCGTGAGGAGTTCACGGGCTGCGCGGTCGCCGTGGCTTTCGGTGAAGGCCGAGTAGCCCCGGAGGTCGCTAAACAGAAAGCCACGCGTCTGTGCCGGCATCCCCGCCGTAACCCCAATGGTGGAGATGAGCGCACCATAACAGCCGAGCCTAGGACTGCTACGAGCCCTGATGGCGTCATAGTCGGTTTGTGACGGCGAAGGTCGCGGCAGGCGTCTGGTTCCTCTTCACCCTCGTCGTGGCGGTCGGGCTGCTGTCCGAGCTCTCCGATCCCCGTCCTCACATGCTGCTCTCGGCGCAGCGGGAGGGATCCTTCCGCTTCGGATCCGGAGGCTCGCGCCGAGGGTCGAACTGGACAGGGGCGCTAGCGCCAGGTCGCTCCTCATACCCCCCGTAACCTAGATAGGTCGCCTATTCAGCGTCTACCAGGAAGACCCGGACCGGCCAAAGGGAGGCGAAGCCATGCTGAACGATCACTCTGTGTACGCAACCATGCCGACGTCCGACGTCGGGCGGCTTAGAACGTTCTACGAGGGCACGCTTGGCTCGAGGTAATCGAAGAGACACCGGCAGGTGGTCTTCCGGCGCCCTGTAAACGGCACCTTCTTCGCCGTCACGCGGCAGTCTGGCGGTGCCAGCGGCACGCACACGCAGATGGGCTTTCGCGTGCAAAACATCGTGGAGGAGGTCGTGGACTCCTCGTCACGCGGCGTGACGTTTGAGGAGTACACCGCGCCGCAGACCATCGACGGGATCGCGGACGTGCCGGTCGGGAAGGCCGCCGGGTTCAGGGACCCGGAGGGCAACCTCGTCGGGATGGTGCAGTTCAGCTAATCGCGTTCATCGGCCGCCGAGCCCTGATCGAATCGGCAGCTGCCCGTCCCGATCTCGTCGAACGCGGGGATTGACTGCTCTCGCCAATCTTGACCTACTGGAGAGTGGTCCATATGCTGGGCCGATGTCCAACAATGCGGGACATGACGCAGCGGATTCGATGCAGCTCGGCCCGCTGAGTGACCTCCGAGTCCTCGAACTCGGCACGCTCATCGCCGGCCCATTCGCCGGTCGCATGTTCGCGGACTTCGGCGCGGAGGTCATCAAGATCGAGCATCCCGAGCAGGGGGACCCGCTCCGCCGCTGGGGAATGGCTTGGGACGGGATCGACTCCCTATGGCACTTGGTGCAGTCCCGAGGAAAGCTGTCCGTTGCGGCCGACCTTCACGACCCGGACGACCAGGTCTTCGTGCGACAGCTCGCCATCGAGAGCGATGTGCTCATCGAGAACTTTCGTCCAGGTCGGCTGAGGCGTGGAATCTCGACCCGGAAGCGCTCCTGGCCGTCAATCCGCGTCTCGTGGTCGTGAGGATCTCGGGGTATGGACAGTCGGGACCGATGAGCGATCAACCCTCATTTGGAGCGATCGCCGAGGCCGCCGGTGGGCTGCGGTTCATCACCGGAGAGCCTGATCGTCCGCCAGCACGTGTCGGACTGAGCCTGGGCGACTCCATCGCGTCACTTCACGCGGTTATCGGCGCACTGATCGCGCTCCATGAACGCGAGCGGTCGGGTCGTGGGCAAGTCGTGGACGTGGCCCTTACCGAGTCGCTCTTCGCGATGCTCGAGGGGATCCTGCCCGAGTACGGCTACCTGGGTGAATTCGCGCGCGGACCGGCAGCATCGCTCACAACTCGGCGCCCACCAACGCATACCCGTGCTCTGACGGGTCGCTCGTCTGTATCGCCGCGAACACGACCGGCTTGGCGCGGCGGCTTTTCGCAGCAATCGGACGCGACGATTTGGTAGCGGAAGCATTCCTCGCGACCAATGAGGGACGCGTTGAACGCTCCGATGAGCTCGACCTGGCGATCACCGCGTGGACGAGAACACTGGCGGCCGACGAGGTCGTGAGGATCCTGCGCGAGCGGAAGGTACCCGTGAGCCGGATCAACAGCATCGCCGAGATCGCTGCGGATGCCCAGTTCAAGGCTCGGGAGATGATCGTCGAGGTCGCCGATCGCCGGCTGGATCGTCCGCTGCTCGTTCCTGGCGTCGTCCCCAAGCTCTCTCGCACGCCTGGACACGTCCCCGCGCTCGCCCAACCTCTGGGCGCATCGACGGATGCCGTTCGCGCGCGCCTGACCGGACGGGGCCTGGCGGAGGAGCGGCGCGTCACCGACGCCAGTGGATAGCCCGCGCGTGCGCGCGGTGCACACATACCGCGGCCAGACTTCGCCCGACGCCCTCGGCCCGACACTGTTCCACGAACACATCTTCGTCCGCAATCCGGAGCTGGAGATGAATCTCCCGGACGGCGAGTGGGATCCTGACACGGCCGTGGAGACGGCTGTGTCAGGGCTGGCCGAGCTCCACGGGCTCGGCATCCGCACAATCGTCGACCTGACCGTCCCGGGACTCGGTCGCGATGTTCCGCTCGTTTCGCAGGTCGCCGAGCGCGCGCCGGTCAACCTCGTCGCCGCCACCGGCTGGTACACGCCCAACGTTCTCCCCACCTTCTTCCAGTTCCACGGCCCGGGGCGCCAGATCGATCGCACTGATCCGCTGATCGAGCTGTTCGTCCGAGACATCAATGAGGGAATCTCCGGCACCGATGTGCGGGCAGGCATCATGAAGGTCATGACCGACGTGGATGGCATCACCGCTGACGTCGCGCGAGTCATGACCGCAGCGGCGATAGCGCACCAGGAGACGGGAGTGCCGATCGCGACGCATTCTCACCCCGCGTCGCGCAACGGCCTGTTGCAGCAGGCATTCCTGGACAAGCGCGGCGTGGCGCCTGACCGCGTCGTCATCGGCCATTGCGGGGACAGCGAGGACCTCGGCTACCTCCGGGACCTCATGGACAACGGATCGACAATCGGGATGGACCCATTCGGAATGGAGCAGGTGCTCTCCGATGAGCGACGGGTGCGGACGCTCGTTTAGTTGCTCGAGTTGGGGTACGCCGATCGCATGGTCATCTCACACGACGCGTCGTTCTACAGCCATGTGACGCCGCCGTCGTGGAGGGCACAGGCGGCGCCACGATGGCGAATGGACACGATCTCGCGGTCAATCCTGCCGATGCTCCGCGACGCCGGAGTCTCCGGCGAGCTTATCGAGCAGATGATGGTCCGGAACCCTCGGCGGATTCTCG